>CAVYDP010000007.1:0-226456 GCA_963767405.1 uncultured Solirubrobacteraceae bacterium
GGACCCCCGCCCGGGGACCGACCCCTCCCGGGCGCGGCAGGGTCTAGCCCAGCGAGCCGACCTGCGTGGAGGCCGCCTGCAGCGTCTGGCCTATCGCCTGAATGGCCTGCTGGCCGGACTGGAAGCTGCGCAGCGATCCGATCATCTCGATCATCACCTTCGCCGCATCCACGCCCGAAGCCTCCAGGGCGCCCTGACGCACGCTGCCGGGCGCCTTGCCGGCGCCGTGCCGGCGTAGAGGTTTTCACCCTGCTTGGCCGCGCCCTGCAGTTCGAAGACGCCGAGCGCGTCTGGAGGAAACGGTTCCACCGGCGGGCACCTTGATCTGGCCTCCGCCCTGGTTGAGCACGGGGTTGCCGTTGCGGTCGGTGAGCACGCCCCGCCGCCGAGGCGGATGAACTGGCCGTCGCGGGTGTAGCGGACGCCCTGGCGGTCTGCACCGCGAAGAAGCCGCTGCCCTGGATGGCGAAGTCGAGCGGTTCGCCGGTTTCCTGGATCGAGGCGGGGCTGAGGTCGGTGTAGGTCGCCCCGAGCGCCACGCCTTCGTTGACGCGACCCGACGGCGGGCGCCGCCCTCGGTGTTGGCGAGCAGCACCGACGCCGAAGCTGTGCTGCGGGGACTGGTCGGCCTTGTAGCCGGGGGTGGTGGCGTTGGCCAGGTCGTTGGAGAGCTGATCCTGGCGGGTCTGCTCGGCGACCATGCCCGGAAGCGGCGATGAAGAGGCCGAGGTCCATGTCCGTCGGCGCGCGCGGCGATTCTTCGCCGCCGCGAGCGGCGCGCCGATGCGCCGCCTCAGCCGACGGCGCGTGAACAGCGGCAGCTCGCCGGAGAGCTGTTCGTAGAGGCGGCGGCGCAGCTGGGTGTGGATCTGCGAGACGCGGCTCTCCGAGACGCCGAGGCGCTCGCCGATGTCGCGCAGCGTCCAGTCCTCGACGTAGAGCAGGACGGCCACCTCGCGCTCCTGTCTGGTCAGGCGCGCGAACGCCCCGCGGAAGCGCTCCTTGGCTTCCTGGCGCTCGGCGCTCCGAGCAGGGTCGCAGTCGGGGTCGCGAGCTCTCGAGCGTGTCGATGCGCTCGATCGTCGCGCTCTCGTCGGAGCGCACGATCCGGTTCAGCGAGCCGACCTCGGCGAGCGCCACCTGGTCGAGGCGGCTCGGTCAGCTCGGCCGGGGTCATCCCGACCTGGGCCGCGAGCTCCTCACGGTCGGGCTGGCGTTCGTGTAGCGGCGAGGAAGCTCTCGCGGGCGCTGTTGATCGCCCGCTCGTCGCGTGCGCAGCGAGCGCGGCGCCCAGTCGTGGCGGCGCAGCTCGTCGAGCACGGCGCCGTGGATCCGCGTCCAGGCGTACTGCTCGAGCGTCGCGCCCTTGTCGGGGTCGTAGCGGTCGATCGAGCGGATCAGGGCCTCCAGCCCGCAGGACAGGAAGTCCTCGACGTCGCACTGCGGCCGGGACCTCGCGCACCTTGCGGTAGACGATGTAGCGGACCATCGGCATGAACATGAAGATCAGCCGGTCGCGCACCCGCGCGATCGCCCGTGCGCCGGTACTCCTGCCAGATCGCCAGCACCTCCGGTGCCGGCGTCCGCGCTGCGCGCTTTCCGATTATTTCCATTCTCCTGCTCTGGTTTCGAGGGAACTGACAGGGGGATGGCCCGCCTGCTTGGCACTCGCTCGCGTCCGAGCGTCGATGCAGCGGTGTGACCGGCAGTAGATTCGCGGCCGCGGACATATCCCCTGCTCCGGTCGTACCGCAGCCCTGGGCGCGCGCGGTGGGGCAACCGCTCAGATATCCCGCGGGCCTGTCGATGACAGGCAGCGATGGGCCTTTCAGCGCGAGCAGCTCAGAGGCCAGCGCGCATGCAATCCGGACGTATGCGGGTAGATGCAGCACGACCGGGCCCCCGGCACGGCGACCTGCGGTGCGCAACTGAACCACCAGGTCGATGAGAACTCGTAAAGTTTCCAGCGAAGGGCGTCGATCACATGCGCAGAACAACGCAAGTGCGAGGCGGCCCAGGGAACGGACCGCGAAAACCGTTTTCAGGGAGAAAACGCTGCGATGAGCTCGCCGATCCTGCCCACCAGGGGCCCGCGGGCCCACCCAGCCAACCTCTGTCCCCGCGCCTCGGGCGCGGCCCGGCCAGCGGATTTCGCCAGCGTGATGGCCGCCGATCGCCGGGGGTCACATCGATGTGAGCAGAGGTACGCCGCCGGCCGAGGTCCTCGAGCAGATCGAGGCAGCCGGCAAGGTCAACGACCAGCTGCGCGAGTCGGGCATGGAACTGCGCTTCAGCGGCGACGGCGGACGGAGCGCGCACGACGATCGAGCTCGTCGACCGGTCGGGCCGGACTGATCAGGACCCTCACGGTCGCCGAGGCCCTCGAGATCGCCGCCGGAAAGCCCGCTGGAGTAGAGCGCCATGTCGGCATCATCCGTCGGATCGCACCAGCGGCGCGCCGATCACCTTCTCGGGCCTGGCCTCGGGTCTCAACACGAGCGCCGATCATCTCGGCGCTGATGGCCGTCGAACAGCAGCCGATCACGCACCTCACCCACCAGCAGGAAAAGCTCGCGGCCAGCCAGCACCAGCTGCAGACGCTCCAGAGCAGCCTTCAGCAGCTGGCCTTCTCGGTCGTCCGAATTCGTCCTGCCCTCGCTGTTCGAAAGCTCCCAGACGGTCACCTCGAGCGAACCGCTGCGGGTCAGCGCGGTCACGACCAGCGGCGCCGGAGTCGGGGGCTACGAGGTCGAAGTCACCCAGCTGGCGAACTCGGCCCAGCGCACCTTCACGTTCGCGAGCCCCGGCCGCCGAAGACACGATCACGATCGACGGGCGGCGAATACAAGCTGGCGGCGGGCGCAAGCGCCAAGGAACTCGCGAGCAAGATCAACTCCGACGGCAGCGCGACCGTCTACGCGGCCGTCCTGGACACCGAAACGATCGTCCTGTCCAACCGCACGACCGGAGCCACGGGCGGCGAATTCATCGCCGTCGCCGATCCGGGCGGCACGCTGACCGAAAAGGCCGGCACCGCCAAGGAAGGCAAGAACGCCGAATACAAGGTCGACGGCGTGGCCGGGACCGCCTCCTCGAACACCGTCACCACGCGATCCCCGGCGTCACCCTGACCCTCGCCGGGCTCACGCCGAACGGGCCGGTGACGATCGACGTGCAGGCCCCCGGGCTCAACTGTCAAGGCGATCGAAACCCAGATGCAGTCGTTCGTGAGCCTCTACAACTCGACCGTCGAAGCGATCCAGAAGCAGCTCACGACCAAGCCCCTGGACAACCCCCAGAACGCAAGCGAAATCGCGGTCGGATCGCTGTTCGGCGACGTCGAACTGTCGGGCCTGCTCAGCCGCATGCGCCAGACGATGTACGAACCGATCGCCGGGCTGCCGGCCGAAATGTCGAGCCCGCTTCGACATCGGCGTCAGCACCGGCCGCGGCGCGCGGCGGGGCGCTCAGCCAGACGTCGATCGGAGGGCTGCTCAAGCTCGACCCGGCGAAGCTCGCAACAGGCCGATCAACGGCAATCCCGAAGGCGTCAAGAAGATGCTGCAGCAGTGGTCCAAGACGCTGCAGGGCGCCGATCAACGCGGCCGCCGACGCCCGGCGGCGGCGCTCGAAGCGAGGATCAGCGGCGACGGCGGAAGATCAGCCGAACTGAGAAGCAGGATCGCGACGATGAACGAGATGCTCGCCGTGCGCCAGAAGGCGCTGCAGGCGACCTACGCCCAAGCTCGAAGGCATCATCTCCAGGAACAGCGCCCAGAGTCTCGTGGCTGGCCGGCCAGTCCGAACAGCTGACCAAGGCCGGGCTCTAGCGGCTCAGCTCTCAACTTTGCCGGCGCGAAGCCGATCAAGAGAGAGGCGATGAGCAACCTCGACCGCATCACCTCAGGCCTACCGCCAGGGAGCGGTGCTGGCCGCGACGCCCGGGGCAGCTCGTCGTGATGCTCTACGACGGCGCCAGGCGCTTCCTGCGCCAGGCCGCCGCTGGCGATGCAGGCCGGGGAGATCGAGCGCGCCCACAACACCCTGCGCCGCGCCGAGATGATCATCGCCCACCTCGACGGCACGCTCGACCTCGACCAGGGGGAGCTGGCCGAGCGGCTGCACGCGCATCTACACCTTCTGCCTGGGCCACCTCAACAGCGCCCGCATGAGCCAGGACGCGTCCAAGCTCGAGGAGGTCAGCGAGCTGCTGGGCGAGCTGCGCGAGGCCTGGGCGCAGATCGCCGACGAGGTGCCCGGCAGGTGAGCGGCCCGGCGCCGGCGGAGCGGCCCCAGGGCGACCTCGGCCCCTACGAGGCGATGATCCGCGCACGCCGAGCTCGAACTGGAGCTGGCGGGCAGGGGCGAGCTGGAAGGTCTGGCGGCGCTCGGCGAGCGCTGGGAGCAGCTCGTCGCTGCGGCTGCCCGTCGTCACCGCCGCCCGCTGCCGCGCCTCTGCTCGAACGAGCCAGCGCTGATCCACGAGCGCACGCGGATCGAGCTGATGCGCCTGCGCGAGGCGCTGCTCTGCGGACGTCTCGACGGCCACCACGCGCGAGCCGCGCCGCGGCCGGGTACGGCGGCAGCCCGCACGCCGGCCGCGCCGCGGTCGGAGCGCAGCGCCTAAAGATCGGGCGGCACCTGCCGATCACGGGGGCGGCCAGCTAACGGCCGGACAGCGAAGCGACCTCATGGAGAGCGTCGATTCAGCCCAGGGAGGGCGGAAAGGCAACAAGACCGTTCGCCATGGCTCTCGTCGACTCCGACCCAGCAGCTGCTCGAGGCCGCGATGCGCGGCTCGTGGCTGCGCGAGACGGCACTGACCAACAACATCGCCAACGCCGACACCCCCGGCTACACCCGCCAGGAAGTCAACTTCGAGTCGGCCCTCCAGGGCGCGATGGACAGCGGCGAAGCGCCGACCCAGAGTGCGAATTCCAGACCGAACCCGCGCCCGACGGAAGCGGGACCCAACGGCGCCGGGGTCAGCATCGACCAGGAAGCCGCCCGGCTGGCCGAAAACGGCCTCGACTACCAGGCGCTGACGCAGGTCGTGAGCACCCGCAACGGCGATCGTGCGCTCGGCGATCGGGATCCTCTGATGGGGCTCTTCGACGCGATCGGCATCGCCGGCACCGGCCTGACCGCGGAGCGCATCCGGATGGACGTCACGGCCGAGAACCTCGCCAACGCCGACACGACCAAGGGCGCCAACGGCCAGCCCTACCAGCGCCAGGAGGTCGTGCTGGCGCAGCTCGGCTCCCCGGGCGGCTTCAGCGGGGCGCTGTCGGGCGCGCTCCAGCAGACCGCCGGCCGCAGCACCGGCCGCCGGGGTCCAGGTCACGGGGATCGTCGCCGACACGACGCCCGACCAGCCTCGTCTACGACCCCTGCAACCCCGAAGCGGACGCGAAGGGCTACGTGAGGATGCCGAACGTCAGCACGGTCACCGAAATGACCGACCTGATCTCCGAGCAGCAGTCCTACCAGTCCGACGTCACCGCGATGCAGACGGCCAAGTCGATGTTCACCTCGACGCTGGGGATCCTCAAATGATCATCCCCCCGATCGGCGGGCTCGGAGGGCGGACTGTCGGCGGGTCGGCCGGCCCGAAGCGCTGCCGGCGCGGCTCCGCGGCCGGCCGGGCGCCGCGGAAGCCGGCCGCGCAGCCGGTCGGATCCGAAGCGGGCGGCGGAGGCTCCTCGCTTCGGCGGCGCGCTGACCGAAGCGATCTCCTCGCTCGAGGGCACCCAGCAGAGCGCCGACAGCGCCGCGCAGGCGCTCGCGACGGGCACCGTCAAGGACCCCGAGGCCGCGGTCGACGACCGTCGAGGACGCCGCGCTGGCGATGCAGCTCGCCGCGCAGATCCGCTCGAAGGCCACCGAAGCCGCCCAGACGATCTTCCAGACGCAGGTCTGATCGGTGCCTCCCGTCGCCCAGCTCGCATCCAGGCTCACGCCCGCGCGGATGGCTGATCGCCGGCGGCGGCGCGATCGCGGCGATCCTCTTCGTCTACCTGTTCCTGCACATGGTCTCCCAGCCGAGCTACTCGACGCTCGCCAGCGGGCTGGACCCCTCGCAGACGGGCAAGATGACGAGCACGCTGAGCGCGCACGGGCGTCAGCTACCAGCTCCAGAACAACGGCACGGCGATCGCGGTGCAGTCCAACCAGACGGCCGCAGGCGCGCGTCGCGCTCGCCGGCGCGGGACTGCTCGGCAACACCCAGCCCGGCTTCTCACTGTTCGACAAACAGAGCCTCGGCGAAAGCAACTTCCAGCAGCAGGTCACCTACCAGCGCGCCCTGCAGGGCCAGCTCGAGGAGACGATCAACAGCGTCCAGGGCGTCTCCGGGGCGCAGGTCGAGCTCGTGCTGCCCAACGCCCAGAACCAGGTCTTCGGCGAAAACCAGGGCGCCGCCTCGGCCGCCGTGCTGCTGTCCGGGACCGGCGCCCTGGACCCGAGCTCGGTGCGCGGGATCGCCCAGCTCGTGGCCTCGAGCGTCCCGGGCCTGCAGCTGAGCAAAGTCACGATCACCGGCGCCTCCGGCCAGCTGCTGTGGCCGCAGGCGGGCGGCGGCGGCGGCGGGGCCGGCACCGAGCGTCCAGGAAGCCGAGCAGCGCTACGACCAGACGATGGCGGCGAGCCTCGACGCGATGCTCGCCCAGACGCTCGGCGACGGGCAAGGCGCAGGTGCTGGTCTACGCGAACATGAACGTCAACCAGACGACCCAGGAATCGCTCGAATACGGCAAGGCGGGCGTCCCGCTCCAGCAGAGCAAGTAGCTCGAGACGCTGACCGGCAACGGCAGCGGCGGCGGCGCCACCGGCACGGCGAACCTCCCCGCCGCCGCCGGCGGCGGCAAGTCCAACTACAAGCGGGAAACGCACCAACTCCTCGCTCGGGCGTCGAGCAAGACCGTCACCCACTCGACGATCGCGCCCGGCGCGGTGGAAAGCCAGCACGTCTCGGTGCTGCTCGACCACTCCGTCGCCGGCCGCCTCGCTGCCGGCGATCAAGCGAAGCGGTCACCAACGCCGCCGGCATCCAGGCCAAGCGCGGCGACACGATCTCGATCGGCCAGGTCGCCTTCGCCAAGTCCGCCCGCGGCCGGCGCGAGCCGCCAGCGGCGGCATGCTCGGCTACGCCAAGTACGCGCTGCTCGGCATCGGCCGCGGCGGCGTTCCTGTTCTTCACCACCCGCTCGCTGCGCCGCCGCGAGAAGGAGACGATCGAGGAGCCGGTGTGGCTGCGCGAGCTCGACGCCCCGATGCGGCTCTCCGAGCTCGAACGCGAAACCGCGACGCGGCCCATGAACGTGACGGCCGGGGCGGGCTCGCCGGCGGCCAACGGCGGCTCTGGGACGAACGGCTCCGCGCAACGGCGGCGGCGAGGACATCCGGCGCCAGGTCGAGGAGCTCGCCGACAGCGACCCCGACCGGGTCGCCCAGCAGCTGCGCACCTGGATGCAGGAGGGCTAGCCGCGGTGGCCGGCGAGACGCTCCCGGAGGCCGCTGCCGGCGCCGGCTCCCGCGGCTCTCGAGCGAGCTGCCCGGACCGGGCGCCGCCGTCTCGGGCGCGCGCAAGGCCGCCGTCCTGATGGCGGCGCTCGGCTCCGAGCGCGCCGCGAACGTGCTGCAGCGCCTGCGCGAGGAGGAGATCGAGAGCCTGTCCGTGGAGATGGCGAGGCTGAGCCCCGTCGGGGCGGAGACGACCGACTCGGTCTTCAGCGAGATGGCGGCGGCCGGACGGGGCGGCGAGACGGGGGCCACCGGCGGGCGTCGACTTCGCCCGCGAGGTGATCGAGCGCGCGCTCGGCCCCGAGCGTGCCGCCGAGCTGCTGGGCGCGCCTCTCCGGGCCTCCCGAGGCGCGCCCGTTCGAGTTCCTCGCGCGGCGTGGCCCCGCGAGCGGATCGCGGGGCTGCTGCGCAGCGAGTCCCACCAGACGATCGCGCTCGTGCTCGCGAGCCTGCCGACAGGGCTGGCGGCCGCCGTGCTCGGCCCGGCTGCCGGAGCCGCAGCAGCCCGACATCGCGCTGCGCATCGCCCGCATGGGCGAGACGACCGCGCAGCGTGATCGAACAGGTCGAGGAGGTGATCCGCCAGCGGCTGACGGCCGTCGCCGAGCGGGAGTACGCCGCGACCGGGGGGACCAAGACGCTCGCCGGGATCCTCAACCACGCCGACCGCGCGCTCGAGCGCAACGTGCTCGAGAACCTCGCCGAGCACCGACAGCGAGCTCGCCGAGGAGGTGCGCGGGATGCTGTTCGTGTTCGAGGACCTCGTCAAGCTCGAAGAGCGCGCCGTTCAGCAGGTCCTGCGCGAGGTCGACCAGAAGGACCTCGTGCTCGCGCTGCGCGGGGCTCCCGACGAGGTCAAGGAGGTCGTGCTGGCGAACATGTCCGAGCGCGGCGCGGCGATGCTCAAGGAGGAGATGGAGATCCAGCCGCCGCAGCGCAAACGCGACATCGACGCCGCGCAGAGCCGGATCGTCGCCGTCGTGCGGCGCGCTCGAGGAAGCGGGCACGATCGTGATCGCGGGCGGCGAGGGAGGAGGAGAGCGAGGCCGTTGTCTGAGGCGGCCGTCAGCTACGACTTCGAGCAGCTCGAGCCCTCCGAGCCGCCGCCTCGCGACGCAGCTGCGCGGCTGCTCGCGCAGGCCACGGCGCGAGGCGGAGGAGATCCGCGAGCAGGCGCGGGCCGCAGGGCACGCGCGAGGGCCGCGAGGCCGGGCACGAGCAGGGCGCGGGAGGAGATCGCGCGCCGCCGCTGGCCGCCCTGCAGGAGGCGCTGCGAGGGGGTCCAGACGGTGCGCGACGAGACGGCCGAGGCCGTCGAGCGTGACGCCATCGAGCTGGCGCTGGCGCTGGCCGGGAAGATCGTCGCCGGCGGCGCTTGCAGGCGCGTCCCGAGCTGGTCGTCGAGGTCGTGCAGGGCGCGCTGCGGCGGGTCAGCGGCCAGCGCACGATCACCGATCGTCGTCAACCCGGCGCGACCTCGAGATCGTCAGGGCGGCCCTCGGCGATCTGCGCACCGGCGCCTCGGCGAGGCGAGCCGTGCGACCTGCAGGCCGACCAGCGCGTCCCGGCCGGCGGCGCGATCGTGCGCACCGCCGAGGGCGAGGTGGACGCCCGCGTGCAGACCCAGCTCGAGCGGGCCGGCGAGGTGGTCTTCGCCGAGCTCGGCGGCGAGGCGCCGCCGCCGTGAGCGCCGCCCGCCGCGCTCGCGGCTGGAGCGGGCCGCCCAGGCGATCCGCGAGGCCGACCTCGCCCGCCGCCACGGCTTCGTCAGCAACCTGATCGGCCTGATCATCGAGGCCACCGGCCTGCAGGCCGAGGTCGGAGAGGTGTGCATGGTCGGCACGCGAACGCAACCGCGCCGCCGTGGCCGCCGAGGTCGTCGGCTTCCGCGAAGGCCGCACGCTGCTGATGCCGCTCGGCGAGCTGCACGGGATCGGCCCCGGGACCCGCGTGCTCGCGACCGGCGCGCCGTTCCGGATCGCCGTCGGCGACGAGCTGCTCGGGCGGATCGTCGACGGGCTCGGGCGTGCCCGACGACGGCCGTCCGGCGCCGGCCGGGGTTCCCCGCTCGACGATCGCGGCGCCCCCGAGCGGCGCTCTCGCGCCCGCGGATCTGCGAGCGGGTCGGCCTCGGCGTGCGCGCGCTCGACGGCCTCGTGCCGTGCGGGCGCGGGCCAGCGCCTGGGCATCTTCGCCGGCTCGGGCGTGGGCAAGTCCTCGCTGCTGGGCATGATCGCCCGCTCGACCAGCGCTCAGATCAACGTGATCGCGCTCGTCGGCGAGCGCGGCCGCGAGGTGCGGGAGTTCATCGAGCGCGACCTCGGCGACGCGCTGGAGCGCTCGGTGGTGGTCGTCGCGACCTCCGACCAGCCCGCGCTGGTGCGGATCAAGGCGGCCTTCACGGCGACCACGATCGCCGAGCACTTCCGCGACCAGGGCCACGACGTGATGCTGATGATGGACTCCGTCACGCGCTTCGCGATGGCCCAGCGCGAGGTCGGCCTGGCGATCGGCGAGCCGCCCGCCACGCGCGGCTACACGCCGAGCGTGTTCGCCCTGCTGCCGCGCCTGCTCGAGCGCGCCGGCACGAGCGCCGAGCGGCTCGATCACGGCGCTCTACACGGTGCTGGTCGACGGCGACGACATGAACGAGCCGATCGCCGACGCCGCGCGCTCGATCCTCGACGGGCACGTCGTGCTCACGCGCTCGCTCGCCCACGCCGGCCACTACCCGGCGATCGACGTGCTGCAGAGCGTCTCGCGCCTGGTCGGCGAGATCGTCTCGCCCGGAGGTCGCCGCAGGCCGGACAGCGCCTGCGGGCGGCGCTGGCCGTGCTGCGCGAGAAGGAGGACCTGGTCGCGATCGGCGCCTACCAGCCGGGCAGCGACCCGGCTGCTCGACGCCGCGCTGGCCCACCGCGCCAGCGATCGAGGGCTTCCTGCGCCAGCCGGTGGACGAGCGCAGCGACCCCGCCGAGACCGACGCGCGGCTGCTCGCGCTGGCCGCCTCGCTCGACGCCGAGCTCGCAGCGCGCCGAGGCCGAGATCCCCGACGCCGAGGAGGTGCCGCCGAGGCGTGCCCGCCGCGCCCGTGGGCGGCGATGGCTCGGAGATGCCGGCGATCCCCGCCCTGGGGCTGACCCTGTGAGCGTGCACCGGATGTCGTGGCACGCGCTAAAGAACGTCGCGCCTTCGGTCGATAAACAGGCCGTGACCGGACCCTCGTTTCGCTTCCGCCTCGAGCGCGTGCGCGCGGTGCGCGAGCGCAAGGAGAAGCTCGCCCAGCAGGAGCTGGCCAAGTCCGATCTCGCGCCTGTCGAGCACGCCAGGCCGAGCTGCGCCAGCGCCGAGGCCGACCTCGAGCAGGCCCGCGACGAACAGCGCACCGCGGCGGCCGAGCCCGGGGCCGTGCAGGGCGGCGGAGCTGCTCGCGCGCCAGGCCTTCCTCGAGCGCGTCGAGGCGCAGCGGCGGGCCCGGGCGATCGAGCTGGAGCGAAGCGAGGCGGAGGTCGCCGCGCGCAACGCAAGCCTCGCCAGCGCGGCCAGCGAGCACGAGATGCTCAACCGCCTGCGCGAGCGCCGCCGCCGCGAGCACGACCGCGAGCAGGCCCGCCGCGAGAGCAATGTCCTGGACGAGATCGCCGCGGCGCGCTTCCGCCGCGAGTACGGCATGAGCACCCAGGCCTTGACCGGCCCGACCGCCGGGGCTCCCGCCGGGCGAGCTCTCGGCGCCCGAACGCGTACGCCAGCTCGAGGCCCTGATCGAACAGACCGAGGCCACCGCCTCCGGCGTGGCGCCCTCCGCGGCCTCGCGGCCGCCAACTTCGCCACGGCGCTGCAGGCCGCCACCGCATCCGTGTCCGCAAGGCCAGCAGGCCGGGGCGGGCACGGGCGCCTACGACGCGCTGATCGAACAGGCGGCCGCGCGCAACGGCATCGATCCCGCCGCTGCTGCACGGGCTGATCCAGCAGGAGTCCGGCTTCGACCCGAACTCCCGGAGCAGCGCCGGGGCGATGGGCCTGACCCAGCTGATGCCCGGAACCGCCTCCTCGCTGGGCGTCGCCAACCCCCTGGACCCGGCCGAATCGATCGAAGGCGGCGCCCGCTACCTCGGGCAGCTGATGCGCGAATTCGGCGGCAACACAACCGACGCGCTTGCCGCCTACAACGCCGGTCCGGGCGCCGTCAAGCAGTACGGCGGCGTGCCGCCCTACGCGGAAACCCAGAGCTACGTGACGAAAGTGCTGGGCTACGCCGAAGCCTGGCGCAGCGCGCACCCGGCCAACCTCTCCAGCGGAGGGGTCGCATGAGCCCCCTGGCGATGCCCGTCCCCGCCCCCTCGGGTTCCTCTCCACCCACCAGCGGAGCCGCCCCACCGGGGGCGCCACCGGGAGGGCTCCCGTTCGAGAGCGCCCTCGCCGACCATCTGGCCCGGACCGCACAAGCGGAAGGCCGAGAAAAGGAAGGGACCACCGCCGCCCACGCGGGCCGGGCCGACGCCCCGGCGGTGACCGAAGGGCAGACCGTGCAGGGTCTCGCGCCGGCGGTGGCCTCCGCTCAGGAGCCGCAGAGCCGTGCGCCCCACGCCGCCTCCGGCGACCAGCCGCCGCAGGTCTCCACCGGGGCCGCCCGCACCACCCCCAATGCCGCGGACGCCGCGACGGCCCTGCGGGCTCCCCGGGCCCAGGCGCCGTCCGATCACGCTGTTCCCACGGGGCCCAGGCAGCCGGGAGCCGCCCCGACTTCGACAGCCGGGCAGACCCCGACGCAGACGCCGTCCGCCCAGGTCGGCGCCCGCACGGATCCTCAGGCGCCGGGCGCACCCACCTTCGGTGTCCGCACGGCACCCGCCCCCGCCACCGAGGAGCCTGCCCCCCAGGGCCCGGCCACCGCCGACCGGCCGGCCGAGCCCGGGGCCACCGGACCCTCCACGGCCTCCTCGCGCCCGTCCGTCGACCCGGTGCGGCCTCTCCCCGCCTCCCCCGCGGCGCAGCCGCCAAAGGACGCCCCGGCCCCGGCCGCGGTCGTTGAGCGTCCCGCCGCGACTGCGGCCGCCCACGTGTCCTCCCTCCGGGCCCCGCACCTTCCGAGCGCCGCTGCAGAGGCCGGAACGTCCTCCAAGCCGGCGCCGAGAGCCACCGGCTCAACCGAGGCGGCCGCGGGTCCCGCCCCGTCGCCGGGTTCGACGACGCCAGGCTCCTCGACCGTCCGCCAGACCCCCCTTCACGCGGATCCCGCCTCCGGCGAGGCCCACGAATCGCAGCCCGAAACCGGGGAAGGGTCCCGCGGGAAGGCCGGGTCGCGGGACTCGCGCGCGACGCGCGGTGCCGTCGCGGAGCACATAACCGCGGTGCGGTCATCAGGCGCGACGAGCACCGCATATCGCCCGGCCGCGGCCCCCGGCGACTCCCTCGCCGCGCCCGCTCATGCCGAGCCGGCGGCGCTGCAGTCCGACGCGATGTCCGGCGGCGATGCAGGACCGCTGCTCGGCCGCGCTGGGATGCAGGAGATGATCGACTCGATCCGCGCCACGCATCGAGATCGCCTCGCGTCAGGGGCTTGCGCAGGCGCGGATCGCCCTCGAGCCCGAAGAGCTCGGCCAGATCCGCATCCACCTCAGCCAGACCAGCGCGGGGCTGCTGGCCCGCGTGACCGCCGAGACCCCGGCTGCCGCCCAGGCGCTGGCAGGCGGGCGCGCCGAGCTGCACCAGTCGCTCAGCTCGCTGGGCACCTCCCTGCTGCGTCTCGACATCGGCTCATCGGGGCAGTTCGACGCCGGTCAGCGCGAGGGCCGGCCGCGCAGGTGAAACGGGCTCGGCCCGCAGGACGACCGATGCCCGCAGGCAGGACGGGGGACATCGTGCAGGCCGGTGGGAGGGTCGGGGACCCACCTGCCGCCGGGCCTCGCGCTCGGCGCGCTCGTGGACGTCCTCGCCTGACACTCAACGAAAGGACCGACCGCATGACCACCATCCCATCCACCGCCGCGACGTCCCCCGCGACGTCCTCCGCAGGCGCCCACGGAGCCTCCTCCCCAACGGCCTGCTGGGCCAGAACGACTTCCTGAAACTGATGATCGCCCAGCTGCAGGCCCAGGACCCGCTGCAGCCGGCCAACACGAACGAATATCTCTCCGAGCTCGCCCAGTTCACCCAGGTCGAGCAGATCACGAACCTGGCGAACGCGAGCGAGCTCTCGGGCGGCGACCCAGCTGATCGGCCGCACCGTCTCCTACAACAGCCCCGCCGGGGGCACCGCGACGGGCAAGGTCCAGAGCGTGCAGTCGACGCGCCTCGGGCACGACGGTCACCGTCGAAGGCGTACCCGGCATCGCACTCGCGAGCGTCACGGAAGTCAGATGAACCCCGCTCGACCAACCCAGCCCTGATCCCGCCCGGCGGCGCCGGCGAGCGCCGGCCGCCCCCGGCGGGCTCGCCGTCGAAGCGGCCGCCCGCCTCCGGGGCATGCCTCGCTTCGCCGCAGGCCCTTCAGCAGGCCGGCGGGAGCGCAGCGACGCTCCAGTTCTCCAGCACGCGCTCGCGACGGGTGCAGCGCCGCGGCATCGAGCTCGACGCGGCGACGCTGCGGCCGGCTCGCCGAGGGCGTCGACCGCGCCGCGCGCAAGGGCTCGCGCGACTCACTCGTTCTTGTCGACGGCACCGCATTCGTGGTGTCCGTCAGCAACCACACCGTGATCACGGCGGTGGGATCCGAGCACATGAAGGACAACGTGTTCACCAACATCGACAGTGCCGTGATCGCATGAGCGTCCCGGCAGCAGGCAACCACGGCCGGACCTCATCGAGGAGGCCGCGAAAGGATGGGCAGTCACGATGATGGCTGGAATGTATGCCGCGATCAGCGGCCTCGATGCGAACCAGGCGATGCTCAACGACACCGCCAGCAACCTCGCGAACGTCAACACGGTGGGCTACAAGGCCTCGAGCGTCACGTTCGCGGACTCGCTGACGCAGGTGATCCGCGGGGCCTCCGGACCCACGATCACCAACGGAGGCTCCAACCCGGTGCAGATCGGGCTGGGCGTGCAGGTCGACGCGACCCGCAACGAAATGACCGAGGGCTCCTTCCAGACGACCAACAACCCGCTCGACATCGCGATCGAGGGCACCGGCTTCCTGCGGGTCGGGATCCGGCGAACCGCCGGCCAAAGAACCGTTCACCGCTGGTCTGCCGGCCAGCCTCGAGTACACGCGGGCGGGCGACCTGACGACCAACACGAGGGGGTTCCTCACCACGCCGGCCGGGCTGTACGTGATCGGCCGCAACGCGGTCGCCACAGAAACCGAAGCCGGCACCACCTACGCGCCCGGCGAGGAAGACACCTACATCCGGATCCCCCCGGGCTCGACCAACATCTCGATCGGGCAGGACGGCTCGGTCGAGCTACACCGACAACAACCCCGAATCGAAAACCTACCAGCAGCGGGTCGACCGCGGGCTACCTCTCGCTGGCGACCTTCCCCAACGAAGGCGGCCTCGAACGTGTCGGCGGCTCGCTGTGGGCGCAGACGGCCAACTCCGGGGGCCCGATCGTCGGCACCCCGGCGACCGTCGGCTTCGGCATGACGATCGGCGGCGAGCTCGAGATGTCCAACGTCGACCTCGCCACCGAGATGACGAAGATGATCACGGCCGAGCGCGGCTACCAGGCCAACTCGCGCATGATCACCACCGCCGACACCATGCTGCAGACGCTGGTGCAGATGCAGTAGGCCGGGCGCGGGCGGCGAATCCGGCAAAGGAGGTATCGAACGGGACAAGACTCCGAGGAGCCCGGGTGGGGCGGTGCCACAGGCGCCGTCCCACCCCACGGCTAACCTGCAGCGAAGGGAGAAGGTGATGATCACGCTCAACAGGCTCGGGCACAGCGACGAGCCGTTCCAACTGAATCCGGACATGATCGTGACGGTCGAGTCGACGCCGGACACCGTGGTCACCCTGGCGACCGGAGCCAAGGTGGTCGTGGCGGAGACCCCCGAGCAGGTCGCCGCCGCGGTGCACGCCTACCGGGCATCCGTCCTGGGCGAGGCCTTCAGGCAGCGTCGCCCCCAGCGCGAGACGGCCCCCCTGCCGCCGCATCGCGAGTCTCCGCGCCTCTCCGCGGTGGACGACGAGCCTGACATAATCCACGCGCCCGGGCCCGCGAAAGCTCGGCGTTTCGTGCACGACCGCTGCCCAGGACTGAAGGATTCCCTGCGACAGCCGATGAACGGGAGCAATGAAGGCTTCAACGGCCATCGGCATAGGGGTGGCCTTCGGCTCCCTGCTGCTCAGCTCGATGATGGACGGGACGAGTCCCGCTTCCTTCATGAACATCCCTGCCCTGATGATCATCATGGGCGGCACGGGCGGCGTCACGCTGGCCAGCTGCGGCATGCAGTCGATGAAGCGGGTGCCGAGCCTCTACAAGCTCGTCTTCTCAGCCGAACCCCCCGACATGCGGGGCCAGCTGGACCGGCTCGTCGTCCTGGCGGACAAGGCCCGGCGCGAGGGCCTGCTCGCCCTCGACGCCCAGCTCGGCGAGATCGAGGACCACTTCACGCGCAACGCCCTGCAGCTCGTCGTCGACGGGACCGACCCGGAGATGGTGCACGCGATCCTCGAGGCGGAGGTCGACGGCATGGCCGCCCGCCACTCCGCCGCGGCCGGTCCGTTCGAGAAGGCCGGCGGCTTCGCACCGACGATGGGGATCATCGGCACGGTGCTCGGCCTCGTCCACGTGCTGGAGAACCTGGCGGCGCCCTCCACGCTCGGTCCCTCGATCTCGGCCGCCTTCATCGCCACCCTGATGGGGGTCGGGGCGGCGAACGTGATCTTCCTGCCGATCGCCAACCGGCTCAAGGCGATCTCGGCCGAAGAGGTCGAGCTGCGCATGATGACGCTCGAGGGGATCCTCTCGATCCAGGCCGGGGACAACCCGCGCCTGGTCTCCGAAAAGCTGATGTCCTACCTCCCGCCAGCCGAGCGCACCCCCGACGATGAGGAGCAGCCCGTCGCGCGGCTGGAGGTCGAGCCTCAGGCGGCCTGACCATGGCCCGTGCGAGCAGCCGCGGACGCCGTCGCAAGCACGGCCACAAGGAGGAGGAGAGCAACGAGCGCTGGCTGCTGACCTACGCGGACATGATCACGCTGCTGATGGCGCTGTTCATGGTCCTGTTCTCGATCTCCTCGGTCAACATCTCCAAGATCCAGGCGCTTCAGCAGTCCCTGCGGGCAGCCTTCTCGGGCAACATCCTGCCGGGGGGCAAGGCGATCGCCAAACCGGGGGCGAGCGCGAACACGAGTCACGCACCTTCGGCCGTCGACCTGCAGGCGATCGTCCCGGCCACCTCCCAGACGGCCAGCTCGCTGCAGAGCAGCACCACCCACGGCAGCGCCGCCGCTGCGAGCGCGGCCGCCCAGCAGGCCAGCGCGGCCCAGCAGGAGGCGAACGTGTTCGCCCACATCAAGCGTCAGCTGGACGCCTACGCCGCGTCCCACGGCTTCAGCTCGAGCGTCAGGACGTCCATCGAACCGCGCGGACTGGTGATCAGGGTCCTGACCGACGACCTGCTGTTCGCCTCCGGCCAGGCCGACCTGAACCCGAAGGCCTACTCGCTGCTGGGGGAGATCGGGCAGCTGTTGAACATCGACCATGCCCATCCGATCGACGTCGAGGGCAACACGGACAGTCAGCCCATCCACAGCAGCGCCTTCCCCAGCAACTGGGAGCTGTCCACGGCGCGAGCGAGCACCGTGGTGCGGTTCCTCGTGGAACGCGGGGTCGGCGCGCACAGGCTCACCGCGGTCGGCTATGCCGACCAGCGTCCGGTCGCCAGCGAGCTGACGGCCGCAGGGAGGGCCCGCAACCGCCGGGTGGAGATCGTCATGAGGCGGATCTACGGATCCGAAAGCGAACCCTAAGTCAAGGACGACTGAACATGCTCAAGAACAAGAAGGTGATGCTCGCGCTGGCCCTGCCGATCCTGCTCTTCGGCGGATACACGATGACCAAGTCCAAGCCCGTGTCCAAGGACAAGATCAAGGGGACGATCTACGTGATGCCCCAGCCCTTCCTGCTCAACCTCAGCGATGGCCGCTACGTGAAGATGGCGGTGGCCCTGCAGCTCGCCCCCGGGCAGAGCGACGGCGCTGCGGCCGGGGGCGGCGGGTCGAGCTCCGAAAACGGGCCGGGCACCCTGCCCGAGGAACCCCTCGTGCGCGAAATCGTGACGAACGTCGTCACCGACCGCAGCGGCGAAGACCTGATCAGCCCCTCGACCCGTCGCGGGCTGCGCCAGAGGATCCTCACAGCGATCACGCAGCAGACCGATCTCAAAGTGGAATCAGTGCTGTTCCCCGAACTCACAGTCCAATAGGAGGGCCCATGACGGAGACGATCGAGTACGAGCAGTTCGACCAGACCGCAGCACCCGCGCCCAACGGGGCCGCACAGGTTGACCTGGGCCGGCTCAGCGACATACCGATGGAGCTGAGCGTCGAGATCGGGCGCACGAGCACGACGGTGGGAGAGACCCTGGAGCTGCGCGTCGGAGCGCTCGTGGAGCTCGCCCGCCAGGCCGGGGAACCGGCGGACCTGCTCGTCAACGGCACCCCCATCGCCCGTGGGGAGGTGGTCGTCATCGACGAGCGGTACGGTCTGCGCATCACCGAGATCCTCGACGGGCAGCAGGATGGGCAGGTTCCCGCCGCGGCGACGCCGCCGGACGGCGAGGAGCCCTCGCCGGCAAGCGCCCAGGATGCGTGACCTCCGATGGCGGTGAGCCAGAGCGGCGAGCAGGAGGCTGCGGAGCGGACCGAGGCGCCTGAGCAGGAGCCGGCCGCGCAGGCCGGCCGGGTGCGGGTGCTCGACTTCTCCGTGCCGACCAAGTTCACGCCCGAGATCCGCCGGCGCCTCCTCGCCGCGATCGAGGACTGCTGCGAGTCCCTGGCGGCGACCCTGGCCGGAGAGCTCGCCGTCGAGGTCGAGCTTGCGGTCGGGGAGGTGCAGCAGCAGACCTGGGCGGCGGCCCGGGCGGGCCTTGCGGCCGATTCGATCGCGGTCGAGCTCAAGACGCGCCCGAGCGAGCGCCAGATGCTCATGAGCGCCGAGCTGCCCCTCGTCTCACAGGCGCTGGAATGCCTGCTCGGAGGCCGGGCGGCGGAGGCTCCCGACGAGCGCCACATGAGCGATGTCGACTGGGTCCTCACGAAGGGCCTCTTCGACAGGATCGCGGGGGAGCTCTCGCGCGCGTTCGAGGAGCTTGCCGGCTGCGAGCTGTCGCGTGGGGAGCTCGACATCGAAGGCGACGCCGGGGTGGCCGTGGCGGCGGGCGAGCCGACGCTCGCGGTCGCGATCACGAGCAGCATCGAAGCGGCCCGGTCATCCCTTTCGCTGCTGCTGCCATGGTCGGCCGTCGAGCCCCTCATCTCGAGCCTTCGCGGCTCCGCGCCGGCGCAGGCTGAGCCGATCTCCGCGGGAGCCGACCAGCTGCGCCGCGGGCTGGCCCGCGCCGACGTGCTGGTGCGAGCCGAGGTCGGCTCGGTCCAGATGCCGATCGAGCGCATGCTCGAGCTCCTCCCCGGCACGGTCGTGACGCTCGACGAGCGGGCCGAGGACGGGGTCGTCCTGTTCGCCGAGGAGGTCTCCATCGGTCGCGGCCGGCCCGGCCGGAGCGGCACCCGCAGGGCGGTCAAGCTCGAGGCGACGGGAGAGCCGCCGACGCGGGCGGCGACCTACGCCAAGCTGGGCCGGGCCGAGCTGGAACGTGCCCGGGCGCACGCGCGCGAGATCCGGGAGGGGCGCGAGACGCCGGGCATCCTGCGGAGCATCTTCGTGCGTGTCTGGGCCGAGCTCGGACGCACCCACATGCCGCTGGGCGGCGCCCTCGAGCTCACCGCGGGGGGGGTCGTGGAGCTCGACCAGGGGGCCGAGTCGCCCGTCGAGCTGTTCGCCAACGGCCTCTGCTTCGCCAACGGCAGCCTGGTGGTCACCGCCGAGGGCGGCTGGGGCGTGCAGGTGGACGCGCTGGTCTAGCCGCGCCGGGGGGGCGGGCGAGGCTCGTTTCCTAAAGAGATCGGGGTCCGGGTCGATAACCGGGGACGACTCTTCCTCGGAGTCGTCCCTCGATGACCAAGTTGATCCCGCTTCCCCGAGCGGCCGCGACGGCGGCCGCGGTCCTCGGCGCATGCCTTTTCGCGCTCGCATGCCCCACCTCGGGGCTGGCGGCGGCGGCCGCCAAGACCGGGGGCGAAAACACGCCGCTGAACCTCGGTCCGAGCACCGCGGGATCCCACTCCAGCAGCGGCGGGGCGAGCATCGTGCGGACGATCGTGGGGCTCGCGATAGTGATCGCGGTCATCTGGGGGCTCTCCTGGATCCTGCGCCAGGTCAAGTCCGGCAAGGACCCGCAACGTCCCCGCGGCGGGCCTGAGCAGCGTGGCCGCCCTCAACCTCGGCTCCGGGCGCTCGGTCCACCTGGTCCAGGCGGGAAGCGACTACATGCTGCTCGGAAGCGCCGAGCACGGGGTCGTCCCGATCCACCGCTACACCGCCGAGGAGGCCCGGGATGCGGGACTCCTTCCCGATGAGCCCCAGGGGCGGGGACGGCGGACGCCGATCGTGAGCCCGGGCGAACCCGGGCAGCGCAGCCACGACCCGATGAGTATGCCCGCGCCGGGACCGGGATCGACGCTGGTCGATCGCCTGCGCGAATGGACGGTGCGCCGTTGAACCTCAACTCCAGCAACGCCGTCCAGATCCTGCTCCTGATCGGCGGCCTCACGCTCGTGCCGGCCGTCCTGTTCACCGTCACGGGGTTCAGCCGCATCCTGATCGTCCTCGGCTTCATCCGCACGGCGGTCGGGACCACCAACGCGCCCCCCAACCAGGTGCTGGTCGGGATCGCCCTGTTCCTGACGCTGTTCGTCATGTCGCCGACGTCAGCGCGATCAAGAAGGACGCGATCGAACCGCTCACCGGTCACCAGATCAGCACCACCACGGCGCTCAAACGGGCCGAGGAGCCGCTGCGGGAGTTCATGTTCCGCCAGACCCGCGGGCAGGACATCGCGCTCTTCATCAGCCTCGCCCACGACAAGAGCCCCCACAAGCGCTCGGAAGTGCCGACCGAGGTCCTGATCCCGGCCTTCATCGTCTCCGAGCTCAAGACCGCCTTCCAGATCGGCTTCCTGATCTTCCTGCCCTTCCTGATCATCGACCTGATCGTCTCCTCGACGCTGATGAGCATGGGCATGATCATGCTGCCGCCGACCTTCATCTCCCTGCCCTTCAAGGTCCTGCTGTTCGTCCTCGTCGACGGCTGGGACCTCGTCATCAAAGCGCTCGTCCAGAGCTTCCACTAGGGGCCGATCCGAGATGAACCAGGACACCGTCGTCAACCTCGCCTCCCAGGCCATGAGCATGGCGCTGAAGGTCGCCGGGCCGCTGCTGCTCGTCGGGCTCGTGATCGGGCTCGTCGTGAGCGTCTTCCAGGCCGTCACCCAGATCCAGGAGCAGAGCCTCACGCTGATACCCGAAGATCGTCGGCGTGGCGGTCGTGATGGTCGCTGCTCGGACCGTGGATGCTCGGGCAGCTGGTCTCCTACACGAGCGCCCTCTACACCGCCATCCCGACGATGGTGGGCTCGTGAACCAGCTGCTCGGCGAAGCTCGCCGGCAACGAGCTCGCCGGCTTCATCCTCGTGCTGGCCCGGGTCACGCCGCTGTTCCTGATCGCCCCGCTGTTCTCCTCGCGGATGATCCCTCCGCGGGTCAAGGCCGTGATCGCCGTCGGTGTCTCGATCGGCCTGACCCCGATGGCGATGCACGGCCAGCACATTCCGAGCGACGCGATGACGGTGGCGGGGCTGGTCGTGGAGGGCCTGCTCGTCGGGCTCGCGTTCGCCTTCGCCCTGGCGGTGCTGATGGCGGCCGTCGAGTCCGCCGGAGCCGATCATCGACGTCGTCTCGGGCTTCTCCTACGGCAACCTGATCGATCCCACCAACGGCGAGTCGAGCGCCGTCATGTCCCGCTTCTACTCGCTCGTCGGGCACGCTGATCTTCCTCGTCATCGGGGGCGACGCCTGGACGCTGCGCGGCCTCGGGCGCACCTTCGAACTCGTGCCCCTGACCGACGGGCCGCGGCTCGGCTCGCTCGTGGGGGGCGCCGAGCAGGTCTTCTCGCACGGTCTTCTCCTCCGCCCTGGAGATCGCCGCGCCCGTGCTCGTGGCGCTGCTGATCACCGACGTCGCATTCGGCGTCGTCTCGCGTGTCGTGCCGCAGCTCAACGTCTTCGCCGTGGGGTTCCCGACGAAGGTCGCCGTCGCGATGCTGGTGGTGGCCGCCTCCCTGCCCTTCGTCGGCAACTGGATCTCCGACCAGCTCTCCTCGAGCGTGGGCGCGGCGCTGGGGGCGCTGCACGTGGCGTGAGGCATCGATGGCCAGGCGACGACCGCACCGAGAAGGCAACACCGCAGCACCGCAAACGCGCGCGGGAGAAGGGCGAGGTCGCCCGCAGCGCGGACCTCAGCGGCGTCGTCGTCCTGATCGCCGGCCTGCCGCGGTGGGGATCACGGCGCCGGACGATCGCCGCAGTCGGGCGCTGCGACCTTCCGGGCGATCCTCTCCGACATCGCCCACCCCGGCCGGGCGACGACGGCCGCCGGGCTCAACGGGCTGATGCACACGGCGATGTCGACGATCCTTCTCGCCGTCGCCCCGGTGGCCGTCGCCTGCATGGGCGCGGCCCTGGTCGCGGGCGCCGCGCAGGTCGGGGCTGAGCCCGCGCCCGCAGGCGCTGCAGCCCGGACTTCCGGCGCATCAACCCCGCCAGCGGCCTGCGCAACCTGCTCGGGCCCAACCGGTCTTCGAGGCGTGCAAGGCGATCGCGAAGGTGGCCGTGGTCGGGCGTGGCCGCGGCGCTGACCCTGCTGCCGGGCCTGACCCAGCTCGCGTCGATCGTGGGCATGCCGCCCGGGGCCCTCGGCGGGTTCTCGGCCACCGCGCGCTGGGCATCGCCCAGCGGGCGGCCTTCGCCTACGTGGCGATCGGCGTCCTCGACTACGCCTGGAAGCGCCGGCGCCATGAGCGCCAGATGCGCATGACCAAGCAGGAGGTCAAGGACGAGGTGCGCCAGTACGGGGTCTCGGCGGAGGTCAAAGCCGCCCTGCGACGGCGCCAGCTGCAGGCCGCCCGGGCGCGAATGATGGCCGCCGTGCCCGAGGCCGACGTGGTGGTCACCAACCCGACCCACTACGCCGTCGCACTGCGCTACGACGGCAGCCGGACGGCCCCCGAGGTCGTGGCCAAGGGCAAGGACCTGATCGCGGCCCAGATCCGCCGGGTCGCCGAGGAGCACGAGGTCCCGATCGTGAGCGACCCGCCGCTGGCCCGCGCCCTGCACCAGTCGACCGAGATCGGCCAGGTGATCCCTGAGGAGCTCTACGCCGCCGTGGCCCGCGTCCTCGCCTTCGTCTACCGCCTCGCCGGCCGCAGGAGGCTGGCCTCGTGAGCGGGCCCACCGTGCGCAAGCTGCTGCGCCACACCGACCTGCTGGCAGCGGTGTCGGTGGTGATGGTCGTGACGATGCTGGTGGTGCCGCTGCCGGCGATGCTGCTCGACCTGCTGATCACGATCAACATCTCGGCCGCGCTGACGATCGTCGCCGCGACCATGTACCTCGGCAGGGCGCTGGACTTCTCCTCCTTCCCGAGCCTGCTGCTGCTGACGACGATGTTCCGGCTGGCGATCAACGTGTCGGTGACGCGCCTGATCCTCACCACGGGCGACGCCGGCAGCGTCGTGAAGTCCTTCGGCGCCTTCGTGGTCGGCGGCAACGTGGTCGTCGGCCTCGTGATCTTCCTGATCCTGATCGTGATCCAGTTCGTGGTCGTCACCAACGGCGCCGGGCAGGGTGGCCGAGGTGGGCGCGCGATTCACCCTCGACGCGATGCCCGGCAAGCAGATGGCGATCGACGCGGACCTCAACGCGGGCCTGATCAGCGACGATCAGGCACGGGCCACGCCGCACGGAGATCGTCCAGGGAGGCGGACTTCTACGGGGCCATGGACGGCGCCTCGAAGTTCGTCAAAGGCGACGCGATGGCGGCCGTGATCATCACGGCGATCAACCTCATCGGCGGGATCATCGTCGGCATGCTCCAGCACCACCTCGGCTTCACCGAAGCGACCCAGCACTACTCCCTGCTGACCGTCGGGGACGGCCTCGCCGCTCAGATCCCGGCGCTGCTCATCTCCGTGGCCACGGGCATCATCGTCACCCGCGCCGCCTCCGATCGGGACCTCGGCAGCGACATCGCCGGCGCAGATCCTCGGCCAGCGCAAAGCGCCCCTCGTGGCCGCCGGGGCGATCGGCGGCTTCGCGCTGATCCCGGGCCTGCCCAAGCTCCCCTTCCTGTTCATCGCGGCGATCTTCGGCGCGATCGCCTGGGGGGTGCGCAACGGGATGCCGGGCTGCCGCCGAGAAGACCAGCGAGCAGCGATGCAGCCGGCCGCGCTGCCCGCGGCCGGCGAGGAGCCGCTCGCCGAGGTCGGGGTGGACGCGCTGGAGCTCGCGATCGGCTTCGGCCTCGTTCCGCTCGTCGACGGCGGGCAGGGCGCGCTCGCTGCTGCGCCGCGTGAGCATGGTCCGGCGTCAGATCGCGGGAGAGCTCGGCATCGTCATCCCGCCGGTGCGCATCCACGACGAGCTGGGGATGGAATCGCACGAGTACGTGGTCAAGGTGCGGGGCTCTGAGGTGACGAGCGGGCGGATCATGCCCGGACACCTGCTCGCGATGGATCCAGGGCGACGCCAGCGGAACGCTGCAGGGGATCCCGACGAGAGAGCCCGCCTTCGGCCTGGAGGCGGTGTGGGTGCACGAGTCGGGACGGGCGGAGGCGGAGGCCCTCGGCTACACGGTCGTCGATTCGGAGTCGGTGATCGTCACCCACCTCACCGAGACGATCCGCGCGCATGCCGCCGAGCTGCTCACCCGACAGGACGTGCGGACGCTGCTCGACCGCCTCAAGGAGAGCAACGCCGCGGTCGTCGAGGAGGTCGTTCCGGAGGCCCTCTCCGTCGGGGAGATCCAGCGTGTGCTGCAATCACTGCTGTCCGAGGGCGTCGCCATCCGCGATCTGGGCACGATCGTGGAGGCGATCGGCGACAAGGCGCGAACAACACGTGACACGAGTCTCCTCTCCGAGTACGCCCGCCAGGCCCTTGGACGGGCGATCACGGCACCCCATCTGGACGAGCACTTGCGTCTGCAAGCGATAACCCTGGACCCCGCGATCGAGCAGGAGGTCTCCACATCGATCACCCAGACGACCGACGGCGAGTACCTCGCGATGGAGCCTCCGACGCGCGCAGGCGATCGTCGACCGCGCTGCGCTGCCCAGGTCGAGCATGCCACCGCTCGCGGGGCGCGCCCGGTGCTGCTGTGCTCGGCCCGCATCCGCCGCCATCTGCGCCGCCTGATCGCGCAGGCCCAGCCGCACCTGGCGGTCTGCTCCTACAACGAGATCGCCCCCGGCATCAACGTCGAAACGATCGGGGTGATCCACGCATGAGCACCCCCGGCGATCTGCTGGAGGCGCTCGGGCGCGAGGCCAGCGCCCGTCTCGCCGGGCGTGGATCCGCAGGCCATGAGGCCTACGCGCGCGTGTACAGGGGCCGGACGATCGACGAGCTGATCCCGCGGATCCAGAGCGAGCTCGGAGCCGACGCGATCATCCTGCGCCGTCGCGAGGGCCTCACGGGGGGAGTGCTCGGCTTCTTCCAGCACCCCTGCGTGGAGATCGAGGCGATGCCGGGAGGCCCCCGCGTGGACCTCTACGACGAAGAGCCTCCCGCCGGCGAGGAGGCCGCACCGGCGCCCCCCGCACCGGCGCCCCCGCCGGCGTTGGCGCCCGCCGCCGGCTCCTGCACCGGCGCTTGCCCCCGCCGCCCGCGACCGCCGCCCGCCGCACCGCCGCCCCCGCCCGCCCCGCCGCCGGTCAGCCCCGTGGGGCGCTATGCCGCGGGTCTTCGCAGACCCGAGCCCCCGGTGGAGCCGGAGACCGGCAGCGCCTACGTCACCGCCCGCCTGGCCGCCCTCGCGAGGGCGAACCGCGCGACGATCGCCCCAAGGCCGGCGCCCGTGGAGAGGCCGCGTACGGCCTCCTTCGACTTCCAGGAGCTGCTGCCGAGGGAGCCTCGCCGCCCGGCGGCCTGGCCTGCGCCGGCCCCCGTGGAGCCGGAGCGCCGCACCGTGGCAGCCGGCTCGCACGGCCGAGCGCGGGCGGGGGTCGAGAAGAGCCTGCGCCGGTTCGGGGTCGGCGAGGAGATGGCCGAGGAGCTGATCGACGGGGCCAGCGCCCACGCCCTGCCGCTCGCCCCGCGCTCCGGCCTCGCCCAGGCGGTGCGGAGCGACGCTCGCCCAGCGCATCCCGGTGGCCCCGCCGCTGCCGGCGAGGGGCGCGGCGATCGTGGTCGTGGGGGCCGGCGGATCGGGCAAGACGACCTGCTGTGCGGCGCTGCTCGGCGCCTACCGCCGCGGCAGCACGCTGCCGGCCAGCTGCGCCACGCATCACGCGGCGGACCCCAGGCGAGCTGCAGATGCTGCTGAGCCCGCAGCTCATGAAGCCGACTCCGGCCGAGAGTCCGCCGGCGCCATGCAAGGCCGCTGCGGCGGAGCCCGCGGCGGAGGGCCTGGCGGTGCTCGACACGCCGCGGCTCTCCCCGGCGGACCGCTCGGGCATCCGGCGAGCTCGCGCGGCTGCTCGGCGAGCTCGAGCCCGAGCGGGTCGTCGTCGCGCTGCCCGCGACGCTCGGCGCGGCCGCGGCCGCGCAGCTGCTGGAGGCGCTGGCGCCGCTGCGGCGCCAACGCGCTGGCGATCACCCACGCCGACGAGACCGATCAGATCGGGGTCGCCGTCGAGGCCGCCTGCCGGTTCGGCCTGGCGCCCGAGTACATGCTGGAGCGTGCACGGGGCGGCGGGTGGCGGCTGCGCGCGCGTCGATCCGGCCGGCCTGGCGGCGACACTGCTGCCATGAGGCTCGGAAGGCGACAGGACGCCACGCCCCGGCGACCCGTGTCCAGCTCCCGGACGCTCGGATGACGTCATCCTCAGCCGCCGCCGGGGGCGCGGATCCCGGCGCGGGTGCTCGAGCGGGGCGAGGACTCGCTGGTGGTGGCGATCATGGTTCCCACCCGAGCCGCTGAGCGCCGAGCCAGCTCGCAGGACCTGGTCCTCGAGTACACGACGCCTGCGCGGGCTCGTGCGGCTGCAGCGGGCCTGTCAGCGTCCCGAGGGCCCGGATGTCCTGCGCATCGATCGCCCCGCGCTCGGTCGAGGTCCTCCAGCAGCGCAGTACGTGCGCATCCGCTCGGCCCGGCCGGTGCTCGTGTACTCGGCGGCGACCACAACCAGGTCCAGAGCTTCACCGTCGACGTCAGCGGCGGCGGGCTGCTGCTCGCCGGCCCCGACAGCTGCCGATCGGCGACGAGATCCGCTTCCGGCTGACGCTCGACCCCGGGAGTGACGCCGGTCGAGCGGCACCGGCCGGTCGTGCGCATCGACGTCGCAGGGCCGCCGGGCGGTCGACGTTCGAGTCGATCAGCGACCTCGACCGCCGGCGGCTCGTGCGCTTCATCTTCGAGTGCCAGCGGCCGAGCGCCGCCGCGGTCTGGACGGGGAGGAGCAGCCGTGGCCGACGCTGAGGGCGAGATCGCGGCCGCCGAGCCGGCGGAGGCCGGGACGGCCGGCGCCGAGCCGGTGGCGGCCTCCGCGACCCGCCGCCGCCCGACGGCCGGCGGAGGACACCGAGGTCAAGGCCCGCCGAAGGAGCAAGAAGGACGAGAAGGAGGCCAAGAAGGCCGCAAGAAGGACTCCGAGAAGGCGCCGGGTCGAGTCCCGGGGACGGCCCGAGCGTCGCCGGCCACCCGCGGGCGGCCGCGCTCGGTGGCGCGCGCCAAGGGCTGGGGCGGCCTGGCCGGCTTCCTCGCTCGGCGGCTACCTGTCGCTGCCGACGCAACACGCTCGCCGAGGCCGGGCTGCGCGCCCTGCTGGCGGGGGTGGTCTGCTACGTGGCCGCCTGGGCCGGGGCGGTGTTCGTCTGGCGGCGGCTGGTGATGCTCGAGATCAAGGCCCGCGAGCAGCAGCTGCTGACGGCCGCCCAGGCGGCCGCGGCGTCAGCCGAGCAGGCGTGCTCCTCCAGCGGGCGCCAGGGCGGGGGCGGTCTCCTAGGCCGGCGGCGACCAGCGATGGACCCGATCCATCCGATCACCCCCGGCCCGCCGCCGATCTCCCGCGTGCGGCCGCTGCCCGTCGAGCGCCTGGAGCGGATCACCCGCGAGCGCGACCGCCCGACCGCGAGACGACGCGGAGCGCCGCCGCCGCGAGCCTCCGCCGGAGGATGCGCGCAGGACGGTCCGCGGGACGAGGACGGCCCGGCGCACATCGACGTGCGCGCCTGAGGTCCGCTGCAGGTTCCCGGCCGCCTGCAGGAAATGTTGCCGGCAGAGCGGAAATCGAGGCCATGTCGAGGAGGACATCTCCCTCAAGTTTCCCCGTGTGCTGACGATAACTCGGCGTGAGGTCGACATGGAGTCGGCTCGGGACCAATCAACACACCGTCATCAAGGAGATGAACGAATGTCCCTGACGATCAACACCAACCTCGAGGCGATGGATGCCGCGAGGAACCTGAACAACACCGAGAACATGCTCTCGCACGTCGATGCAGCGCCTGTCCTCGGGTCTGCGCATCAACTCGGCCGCCGACGACGTCGCCGGCTACGCCATCAGCCAGCGCCTGCAGGGCCAGGTCAACGGCCTCAACCAGGCGACGCAGAACAGCCAGGACGCCGTCTCGCTCGCGCAGACGGCCCAGGGCTCGCTCAACGACGTCGACGCAGATGCTCCAGCGCGTCCGCGAGCTGGCGGTGCAGTACGCCAACGGCACCACCTCCGCAACGGACAAGGAAGCGATCGAATCCGAGGCCGACGCAGCTCAAAGAAGAGATCACGCGTGTCGGTGAAACGACCAAGTTCAACGGCGTCGACGCTGCTCGAAGGCGGCGCCGACGATCAACTTCCAGGTCGGCGCCAACGAAGAAGAAACGATCGAAGTCAAAACGATCGAACCTCGAAAAAGCCGTCGAAGGCGTCGGAACTCGAAATCGATCAAAAGCATCGACGAAGCGCTCGGCAAAGTCGCCGACCGCCGCCGGTGAATACGGCGCGGTGCAGAACCGCATCCAGTACACCGCAGGCAACCTGGAAGTCTACAGCCAGAACCTGTCCTCGGCGGTCAGCGGGATCGTCGACGTCAACATGGCCGCTGAAATGACCAACTTCACCAAGGAGCAGGTCCTTCAGCAGGCCGGCGTCGCGATTCTCGCCCAGGCCAACCAGCTCCCGGACGCGGTCCTGAAGCTGATCGGCTAGTCGTAACAACTTCCTCAGCGGTGGCGCCCTCGGACGCCACCGCTGCAGTGAAGCCGCCGGTGACGCAGGGCCGGTCTTGCGACCGGCCGTCGCGCCACGGCGGGTCACAACGCTTCGGGCGGTCCGGGAAAGGCCGGCGGAAGCCATATACCGCCGATTCATCGAGGGAACGGTGGTCGAGACGGGCGGCGACGGCCGCCCGTCCCTCTTTTTCGGCTCTCAACCGGTCCAGCCACGCGCTGCCGATTACAGGAGGGATGACGATCGAAACCACGCTCGCCCGGGTCGGCGCCATCCGGCAGGCGCTGGCCGACCCGGCCGAGCTGATCGGCTCGAGCGACTGCGAGCGACGGGCGGCGTCAGGCGCCCCGCCGCGACCGATCCGCGCCCGGCGGGCGCTTCGCGGCCGCGCTGACCCGGGCCAGCGCGGGCCTGGCCGATCCCTACGCAGCGGCGTCGGCAGAAGCGGCGATGGGCGGGGCCTCCGGGACCCTCGCCCGCGACCTACGGATACGCGACGGCCGGGCTGCAGGGCAGTCTCCACCACCGGCGTGTCGGGCGGCGGGACGGCGGCGGGCGGGCGCATCGTCGCGGCCGCCGAAAGCCAGATCGGCCAGGCCGAGCAGCCGCCCGGATCCAACGAATCGCCGGCGATCGCCGAATACCGCACCGCCACCGCCGGCGCGATCCCGGGCGCGCCCTGGTGCGCCTACTTCGCCTCCTGGGCGGCCCGCCAGGCCGGGCGAGCCGATCGGCGCCGGCGGTCAGGGCCTGGGCTCGGTCTCGGAGATCTGGTCCTGGGCGCAGAGCACCGGACGTGCGGTTCCGAACGGGCCCGGGGTCGTGCCCCGGCCGGGCGATCTGATCGTGTTCGGCGGCGAGCACGTGGGGATCGTCCGGGGCGTGCTCCCCGACGGGCGGATCGCGACGATCGAGGGCAACTACGAAAACAAGGTCGCCGCGAACGTCCGCAGCCCTGGTGAAGCCACCGGCTACGTCAGCATGAGCTGAGGCCCCACGGCACCCCCGCCGAGGAGTCACACGCCCACGATTGGCGTCTCGGCAGGGGTCGGCTCAGCGTTCGCCCGTACCACGGCGCCACAGCACCAGGTACCAGATCGCGACCGCGATCAGCACGCCAAGAGGTAGAACAAGCGTGAGGATCGAGCCGGTCAGGAAATGTGAGGCGAGCGGGACGGCGAGTTGCATTTACCCTCCTAGTGCTCGCTCGCCAGTCGCCGGGACGCCCCGGAGGGCGACGGCGGGGCAAGCCAGCGGTGGATGTAGGCGAAGATCACGATCACGAAGGCGATCGAGCCGGGCACCCACATGATGCCCGCGGCGAGCTGCTGATCGGCGAGCGCGGAGATCCCCCCGGGGCGGGTGGCCTCATGGGCGTAGTGGGCGTACAGCGGTTCGGGCGCGAGGGCCAGGACGACCGCGAGCGCCCAGCTGGCGATCATCGCCACGACCGTGTAGAGGATGCGCTGGGAGGCGGCCAGCGGCGCCCGCAGCGGCGGGGAGGCGATCACCTGCTTCCAGAACAGCAGGGCCGTCGCGAAGAAGAGGCCGTGCTCGAGGGCGTGAACGGCTTCCGAGTGCAGCGTCGCATCGAACAGCGCCGGCACGTGCCAGACCAGCAGCACCCCGCAGAAGAGGACGAACCCGGCGGCGGGGCGCCCGAGCCCCCGCGTCAGGGCGCGCAGCCACGCTGTCCGCGGATCCCGGCTGAGGCCGCGGGCGAGCCGCCTGCGCGGCTCAAGCGGCAGCCCGCGCCAGAGGCGGATCCAGGGCCGGGCGAGGACGATCAGGGGCGCGGCGACGAGCATCAGCAGCACGTGCTGGACCATGTGGGCCCAGAACAGCTGGTTGGAGAGGGCGTCGAGCGGCGAGCTGAGGGCCACCGCGAGGACCACCAGGGCCGCGTAGAAGGCCGCCGCCCGCCCCCGCTGGGCCGTGGCCGTGCGGCGCGGCAGCGCTGTCCTGTGGTCTGCCGAGCCGGTAGAGGACCCCGGTCATCACCACGAGCACCAGCGGCGGGTCCAGCGACCAGTCCAGCAGGCCCGGCGTGGCTGACGCCGCGGCGAGCACTAGAGCAGGTAGAGCGTGACGTACATGATCACCCCGATGCCCGCGAGGAAGGCCCAGTAGAAGACGGCCGCGTCGAGGCCCGGCGCGATCAGGCGGTCGGGGTCCTTGATGTCCCCCTGTGCCGCGGGCGAGCGGCGGGCCCGCAGCTCGGTCGCCACCTGGGTCTCCAGCCAGTACATCGTGGCGAGGACCGCGATCAGGTAGAAGGCGGTCCAGGCGCAGAACACGCTTGCGAAGGCGCCGTCGGTGGGACCGAAGTTCTGGCTGGTGTAGCTCGATGCACTGCAGGGCGATGGCGGCGAGCTCCGAGCACCAGGCTGGCCACGGCCGGGCCGAGCCACCCGCGCGAGCCCGCCTTCATGCGCCGGCCGGCGAGGAAGGCGGCCGCGGCGCTCAGGATGATGCATGCCACGAAGGCCGCCCCCAGCCCCTGGTCGGGTTTGACGTGGGCCGGGCGCCACATGTGGTTCTGGTTCAGCGAGCGCAGGTAGAAGTAGGCGAACACGAAGGCAAGGAAGAAGAAGGTCGTCGCTCCCGCCAGCAGCCGCGAGGCGACCGACAGCGCGCGTGCGCCCACGTCCGGCGGCTCGGGCGGGATCTCCACCCCGGCCGGCACCGGCGGGCACCATCATCCCGAGGGGGCGTTTCTTCGCTGGGCGTGGACATCGCCCTAACCCTCCGCCGGCGCCGGCCGGCCGGCCCGCCGACGACGAGCGGGGTCCCGTAGTCGTAGGGGTCGGAGTCGAAGACGGGTATCTGCTCGAAGTTGTTGACGGGCACGGGCGTCGGCACCTGCCACTCGAGCGACTTCGACCGCCACGGGTTCGACTCGGCTTTGGCCCGCACGAAGATCAGCGAGTAGACCGCGTTGAACAGGAAGATCAGCATCGAGATGCCGAGCACGAAGGCCGAGATCGATACCCACACGTTGAGCGTGTGGAACTTGGGTTCGTAGAAGCTGACCCGCCTGGGCATGCCCTCCATGCCGAGCACGAACAGCGGCAGGAAGGTGGAGTTGAAGGCGACGAACATCAGCCAGAAGTGCCATTTCGCCAGTTTCTCGTTGAAGTCGCAGCCCGGTCATCTTCGGGATCCAGTAGTAGATCGCCGCGAAGAAGGTGAAGATCAGCCCGCCCATGATCGTGTAGTGGAAGTGGGCCATCACGAAGAAGCTGCCGTGCGTGTCGGTGTCGCTCGGGCGTGTCCGACAGGAACACCCCGGAGAGCCCGCCGAGCAGGAAGTTGAAGGCCCAGCCCAGGCAGAACAGCATCGGCACCGTGAAGGACATTCGAGCCTTCCACAGCGTCCCCATCACGCACAGGAAGATGAACCCGGTGGGGATCGAGATGATCTCCGTCGAGAGCATGTAGAAGGGGCGCAGGTCGGCGTTGATGCCGCTGACGAACAGGTGGTGCTGCCACACGAAGAAGCTCAGCAGGCGTCACGCCGAGCATGCCGGAGATGGCCAGCCGGTAGCCCCACAGGGGCTTGCGGGTGAAGACCGGCAGCAGCTCGAGCACGATCCCGAACCCGGGCAGGGCGAGGATGTAGACCTCGGGATGCCCGAAGAACCAGAAGAGGTTCTGGAACAGGTAGGAGCTGCCGCCCGCCGCCGGGGACGAAGAAGGAGGTGCTGATCGTGCGGTCGAAGCGCCGCCATCAGCAGCGTCGCGATCAGCATCGGCGCGGCCAGCACCATCAGCATCGATGTCGCGAACACCGACCAGACGAAGATCGGCAGCCGCGACCAGGTCAGCCCGGGCGCTCGCATCGTGATGATCGTGGCCATCATGTTCAGGCCTAGCAGGGCCATCGAGATCCCGACCAGGGCGAAGAAGCAGATGTAGGAGTCCATCCCCATCACGGCCTGGTCGTTGAGCGGCTCATAGCCCGTCCAGCCGGTCGGGAAGCCGCCGAAGAAGATCGTCGAGACGAGGATGAACCCGGCGGCCATGAGCAGCCAGAAGGTGAGCGCCTCGATGCGCGGGAAGGCCATCCGGCGCGCCCCGATCATGATCGGGACGAAGTAGTTCGCGAACGGGCCGAGGATCCCGGAGGTCATCATCCCCATCATCATCGTCCCGTGCATGCCCACCAGCGACAGGTACTGGTTGGGACCCACGAAGGTGGGGTTCGAGTGCAGCAGCTCGGTCCGGATCAGCATCGCGTTCAGCCCGCCGACGAAGAAGAACAGGCCGATCCCGACCAGGTACTGGATGCCCACGACCTTGTGGTCGGTGCACAGCCCGAAGTAGCGGCCGATCCCCTCGTCCTCCTTCTCGCGCAGAGAGGCCGGGCGGCCGAGCAGCCGGGAGAAGGGGTAGTTGGCGAAGCCGAGGCCGATCAGGAAGCCGATCACGCCGAAGAAGTACGCGAGCAGCAGCGCGACGTCGTTCTCGTCGACGGCGTTCTGGAATTCGAAGCTTTTGCCGCCGTTGACCTGGTGTCCGATGAACCAGCCGAGGTAGTAGCCGCCGACGCCGAGCACGACGGCGGTCAGCAGGTTGAATCCGATCAGGCGCCGCCACATCGGGCGGGTGGGTCGGAGGGGACTTGCAACAGCAGCAGTGCTCATTCGCCACGCCTCGTCGGTTCGGGTAGGTAGGTCTTGCTGTACTTGGGCAGGACTTTCGTGGCCGGCGCGAAGGTCTTCTGCGCTTGGGCGATCCATGTCTGGAATGCGCTCGAGCTGACGACCCTTCCGTGGTCGAACATGGCGCCGTGCCAGATCCCGCACAGCTCCGCGCAGTGGACTTCGAAGGTCTGGATCTTGGTCGGCTTGACGAAGACGACGTTGTCCACGTCGGGGTTCGCATCCGCCTTGACGCCGAGCTGGTAGGCCCAGAAGGAGTGGATCACGTCCAGCGAGGTGACGTGCAGTTCGACCATCTGGTTGACGGGGAGCACGAGGTGGGGCGTCTCAACCCCCCCGTAGGTGGGGTAGCGGTAGGTGAAGGCCCACTGCTGGGCGATCACCTGGACGGGGAGCTTGGACCCTTTGGGGGAGGTCAGCGGCGTGGGCCCGCTGCCCGAGCCGGCCCCGTTGTCGGCCAGCAGCCGCACCGTCCCGTAGGCGGCGAGGCTGAGGACGAGCACGGAGGTGATGACGATCCAGGCCGTCTGCAGGCGGGCGTCGCCCCTGATGGCCGGGCCTTCCAGCGCGCCCCCCTTCGGCTGGCGAAAGACGATCACCGCGTAGACCAGGTAGATCACCACCAGCAGCAGGACCGGGGTGGCCATCGCAAGCAGGACGGTGTTGTCGGTCACGTGCCCGGAGGCCTGTTCGCTGCCTTTCCCGGGCGGCAGGACCGGGCCGAGCAGGAGGATCACCAGCGGGGTGGCGATGACCGTCGCGATCGCCCAGATGGCTCCGAAGCGTCTTGCGTGGTTGGGCTCGCTCATCGTCAGACGACTTCGATGAACCCATCCATGTAGCCGAGCGTCTGCATCGGTCCGCCGAAGTTGGCGAGGGTGCCCGCGGCGCAGGGGACGAAGCACTGCCAGCGGAAGCGGCCCTTCTTGCCGGTCCTGAACGTGAAGGTGATCGTGCGGTGGGCCTGGTTCAGTTCACAGGGGGCGAATTCGCACTGGTTCTTCGCTTCTTCGGTAACTCCCGGGAGGGGCACGAACACGCCGAGCTGGGGCACGACGAAGGTGTGGGAGGCCGTTGCCGGGTCGATCGACCGGGTCGGCTTGCCGTCGACGTTCATGATCCCGCCGCCGGTCCCCTGGACCTCGGAGAGGAATGGGTTGCGAAGGCCGCTTTCCCCGTCGAACTGGTAGATCGTCACGTGGACGACCGAGTTGGCGGGCACGCGGTAGACCGTGCTGCGGACCCACTTGCCGTTCCTGCGCACCAGGTAGGAGACCCAGTCCGGATGCGAGCTGTACTTCGGTCCGACGGCGGCGACCGTCTCCAGGGTCAGCTGGGTGCCTCCGCTGGGAGGCGGGGCGGCGACGGCGGAGACGGGGGTCGGCTTGCTCGTGGCCCAGGCGGCCACATAGAGGGCGATCAGGGCGCAGAGAAGGAGCGCTGCGAAGCCCACTCCGAGCACCTTCTTCGCGAAAACGCTCAACCGGCTCTCCCCGAAGTCACGCCACGCACTCCCCTAAGCTCGCGCTGCAGACGGTTCCAGACGCACTCTATACCTGCGTTGCCATCGGCACTAGAGATTGTGAGAACTCTCATGTTAGATTTCTTACAATCCGGAGTCTGTGCGCCCGCGCATGCCGCTCGCAGCCCCCCGGACGGGCGTGCGGATACGATCATCGGCTTGACCGCAACGCCCCCATCCCAGGCCGCCGGATCGCCGGACACCGAGACGCGTGCCGCGGGCAGGGGCGTCCCCGAGCGTCCCGGCCTCGAGGGTCTGGAGGCCAGGTGGAGCGAGGTGTGGGAGCGCGAGGGGACCTACCGCTTCGACCGCTCCGCCCCGCGCGAGCGGGTCTACTCGATAGACACCCCGCCGCCAACCGTCAGCGGGTCCCTGCACGTCGGCCACGTCTTCTCCTACACCCACACAGACGCCATCGCCCGCTACCAGCGGATGCGGGGCAGGGAGGTCTTCTACCCGATGGGCTGGGACGACAACGGGCTGCCCACCGAGAGGCGGGTGCAGAACCACTTCGGGGTCAGGTGCGACCCGTCGGTTGCATACGAGCCGGACTTCACCCCGCCGGCGGAGCCCTCCGAGCGTGAGCCCGTGGCGATCTCGCGCCCGAACTTCGTGGAGCTCTGCCTGCAGCTGACCAAGAGCGACGAGCAGGCCTTCGAGGAGCTGTGGCGCAGGCTCGGGCTGTCGGTGGACTGGTCGATGACCTACACGACGATCGGTGCGCTGGCCCAGCGCATCTCGCAGCGCTCCTTCCTCGGTCTCCTCGACCGCGGAGCGGCCTACCAGCTCGAGGCCCCGACCCTGTGGGACGTCGACTTCCAGACGGCCGTCGCTCAGGCCGAGCTCGAGGATCGGGAGCGCCCGGGGGCGATGCACCGGGTGCGCTTCGGGGTCGCGGAGGGGAGCGGGGAGGCGCTGATCGAGACCACCCGCCCGGAGCTGATCCCGGCCTGCGTGGCCCTGCTGGCGCATCCGCAGGACAGCCGCCACGCCGGCCTCGTGGGAGGGCAGGCCGTCACCCCCCTGTTCGGGACCCGTGTGCCGGTCCTCGCCCACCCGATGGTGGACCGGGAGAAGGGGACGGGCCTGGTGATGGTGTGCACCTTCGGGGACCTAACGGACGTTATCTGGTGGCGGGAGCTCGGGCTCCCGGTGCGCTCGGTGCTCGGAGCGGACGGACGGCTGCTCGATGTGCCATGGGGAGAGCCCGGCTGGGAGAGCGAGGACCCCGAGCGTGCGCGGGCCGCCTACGGCGAGCTCGCGGGCAGGACCATCAACCAGGCGCGAAAGCGGATCGTCGAGCTGCTCGCCGAGTCGGGGGACCTGCTCGGGGAGCCGCAGCCGGTGACGAGGGCGGTGAAGTTCTTCGAGAAGGGGGAGCGGCCGGTGGAGATAATCACCAGCCGCCAGTGGTTCATCCGCACGCTCGACCATCGGGAGGAGCTGATCGAGCGTGGGCGGGAGCTGACATGGCATCCCCCCTACATGCGGGCCCGGTTCGAGGACTGGGTGAACGGGCTGACGGGGGACTGGTGCATCAGCCGGCAGCGCTTCTTCGGCGTTCCCTTCCCCGTCTGGTATCCGATCGACGCGAGCGGGGCGATCCTCCATGACCGTCCGATCCCGGCCTCTCTCGAGCGTCTCCCGGTGGACCCCTCGACGGACGTGCCCGAGGGCTACCAGGCCGACCAGCGCGGGCGGCCGGGAGGCTTCGCGGGAGACCCGGACGTGATGGACACCTGGGCGACCTCCTCGCTGACCCCCCAGATCGCCGGGCATGCCGGCGAGGACCCCGACCTGTTCGCCAAGGTCTTCCCGATGGACGTAAGGCCCCAGGCCCACGACATCATCAGGACCTGGCTCTTCACCACCGTCCTGCGCTCCCAGCTCGACGAGGGGAAGCTGCCCTGGCGAAACGCCGCAATCTCCGGCTGGGTGCTCGATCCCGACCGCAAGAAGATGTCCAAGTCCAAGGGCAACGTGGTGACGCCGATGCACCTGCTCGAGGAGCACGGGGCCGACGCCGTGCGCTACTGGGCCGCAAACGGGCGGCCGGGGACGGACACCGCCTTCGACCCCCAGCAGATGAAGGTGGGACGGCGCCTGGCGGTCAAGCTGCTGAACGCCTCCAAGTTCGCGCTGACCGACCTGCCCGAGCCCGGGGACGCCCTCACCCATCCCCTCGACCGCGCCCTCATCGGCCGGCTCGCCCGCGTGGTCGGGGAGGCCACGAGCAGCTTCGAGGACTACGACTACGCCCGTGCCCTGGAGCGGACGGAGACTTCTTCTGGTGGTACTGCGACTTCTACCTCGAGCTCGTCAAGGGGCGTCGCTACGACCCCTCCCCGCTGACGGCGGCCTCGGTCAGCCGCTCCCTGCGGATCTCCCTGTCGGTCTTCCAACGGCTGTTCGCCCCCTTCCTGCCCTTCGTCAGCGAGGAGGTCTGGTCGTGGTGGCAGGAGGGATCCGTCCACCGGGCGCCGTGGCCGGAGCAGGCCGAGCTCGAGAAGGAGGCGCGGGGGGACCGGGCCGAGCTGGAGGATGTGGCCCTCGGCGTCACGGCCGACGTGCTGCGGGAGGTGCGCAAGGCCAAGTCCCAGGCCCGCAGCCCGATGCGGGCTCCCGTGCGGCGGGTCCTGGTCCGGGACAGCCCCGAGCGTCTGGAGGCGCTCGAGCTGGGGGCGGATGACCTGCGCCAGGCGGGCTCGATCGAGCTCCTGGAAAGGGAGAGCGACGGGGAGTTCGCCGTCGAGGTGGAGCTGGCGGACGTCGAGGCGCGCTAGCTCCTCGGTAGGGTGGCCGAGGTGAGGCGCACGATGATCGCAGAGCTGCCGCAGAGGGTCGGCGAGCGGGTGACCGTGCGCGGATGGGTGCAGGCCGTGCGCGACCAGAAGCGGATGCAGTTCCTGATCCTGCGCGACGAAAGCGGGCTCGCCCAGGCCGTCCTGCCCAAGGAGGAGCCGGAGGGCGAGCTCAACCGGGCCGTGTCCGAGCTGACCGACGAGTCGGCGGTGACCGTGACGGGCACGGTGGTGGCCGACGAGCGGGTGAAACTGGGTGGCCTCGAGCTGCGCCTCGAGGGCCTGGAGGTGGACTCCCTGGCCGAACCGGAGCTGCCGATCGCGGCCGACTCGGCCCTCGACAAGAGGATCGACTGGCGCTACCTCGATCTTCGCCGGCCCGAGCGCCGGCTGATCTTCGAGGTCCAGACCACGGCCGAGCACGCCATGCGGGAGTACTGGCGCGGCGAGAACTTCATCGAGCTGCACACGCCCAAGTTCATGGGCTCGGCCAGCGAGTCCGGGGCCGAGCTGTTCAGGGTCCAGTACTTCGAGGGGGAGGCCTTCCTCGCCCAGTCCCCCCAGTTCTACAAGCAGATGGCGATGGCCGCCGGCTTCGGGAAGGTCTTCGAGATCGGCCCGGTCTTCCGCGCGAACCCCTCGTTCACCTCACGGCACGACACCGAGTTCACGAGCGTGGACGTGGAGATCGCCTGGATCGACTCGCACGAGGACGTGATGTCCTTCGAGGAGCGGTGGCTGGCCCACGTGCTGGCGGAGGTGAGGGAGCGACACGCAGAGCGGATCGAACAGACCTTCGCCACCGAGCTGGTCGTGCCGAGCGTGCCCTTCCCGCGCGTCAGCCTCGAGCAGGCGAAGGAGATGCTGCGCGAGGCCGGTCACCATGCCCCGGGGGCCGACGACGACCTGGACCCGCCCAGCGAGCGGGCGCTCTCGGCGATCATCCAGGAGCGCCACGGCCACGAGTTCGTCTTCGTGACCGACTACCCGATCGCGGTGCGGCCCTTCTACCACATGCGCCACGCCGACAGGCCGGATCTGACGAAGAGCTTCGACCTGCTCTGGAAGGGGATCGAGCTCACCACGGGAGCCCAGCGAGAGCATCGCCACGAGCAGCTCATGGCACAGGCCCGCGACAAGGGGGTGGACGTCGGCCCGATCCAGTACTACCTGGACTTCTTCCGCTACGGCGCCCCTCCGCACGGCGGCTTCGGGTTCGGCCTCACCCGCCTGCTGATGCAGATGCTGGGGCAGGACAACGTGCGCGAGGTGACCTTCCTCTACCGCGGGCCCCACCGCCTCGAGCCCTAGGTCAGGTTCTACACCTAGGGCTCACCAGCAGGGTTGAAAGCGCCTGCCGTCCAGGGCGAGCTTGAAGCGGGCGCCCATGATGCCGGCGGCGAGGTCGGCGGCGCAGAAGCGGGAGTCCTTGAGCCGGTACTCGGCGTTCAGGACGGGCTTCCCGTCGCTGAGATAGGGCTGGAAGGCCGAGCATTCGGAGTACTGGTTGCACTGCTCGGTGAGGGCCCCGTCGAAGCGAGGCTCCAGTTCGGGGGTCTGAGCGCCGTCGTTCTTCTGCAGGACGGCCATGCCCAGGGAGTGGACGGCTTCGGCCACCCATTCGTTGTAGACGAGCTGGTCGGCGGCGGTGATCGGGAAGCCGCTCCTGTTGGAGAAGGCTTCGATGTTGTCCGGCTCGACCGCGTCGAAGCCCTTTTCGCGGCACATCTGCAGGCGGGCCTCCATGATCGGCTCCAGGACGGAGAGCTGGCGTATGTCCAGCCAGCGCTCCCCCGGCCACCCGTTCGAGCGTCCGAGCACGGCGGGCGGGAAGGAGCCGTAGTCGGGCCTGAACCTCTCGGCCGTGCCGACGTCTATGTAACAGATCACGTGCTTGCCCGAGGCGTGCAGGGCGGCGACCTCCCCGGCTTCGGTTTCGAACCCGTCGATGTCGTAGGCCGCCACCGGGACGGTGTTCGCGACGGTCCCCTGCAGCTGCCAGTACCAGGTCAGATGCTGGGGCGGATGCCACCAGGCCCCGGCGACGGCCGGGGCGGCCAGGGCGATCGAGAGCGCCAGCAACGCCGGGACGAGCCCCCATCCGCGCCGCCTCCGCGCAGGGCGGTCGGGTCGCATCGGCTCAGCCGTCCTGGGGCGCCGGCCCCTGCTCGGCGAAGTGCTTGCTGAGCATCGTGCGCTGTCCCTGGTAGCTCGACCCGACGTCCTCCCCGTAGAGGACGTCGGGCTCGCTGGCCATGCGCTCGAATGCGAGCTTGCAGACCGGCTGGCGGTGCTCGACCATGAAGGAGACGTCGCGGGCGCGGACCTCCAGGGCGGCGCGGCTGCCGGGGACCGAGCGGTCGCGGGAGTAGCCGAACCCGGGGTCGAAGAACCCCGCGTAGTGGGTGCGAAGCTCACCGGCGGTCGGGTCGTAGGCCAGCATCTCCGCCGCGTAGGAGGGGGGAATCGCCACCCCCTCGGCCGAGAGCAGCAGGTAGAAGACCTCCGGCTCGAGCACGATCCGCGAGCCCGGCTCCGGGTGGACCGCCTCCCAGTAGTCCTTCCATTTCAGCGCGTCCCCGGCGGTCAGGTCGATGGGGAGGCTGTTGCGCTTGGCCCGGTACCCGACGATGCTGTCCTCGGTGCCCGACACGTCCAGGCTCAAGAAGAGCCCGTCGGCGAGTGAGAGGTCGGCCTCGCCGACCGGCTCGGAGTCGACGTAGAGCAGAGGGGAGCGGGCGTGCAGGGCGAGCAGCTCGCCGTCGCTCAGGCGGGCCTCGCCGCCCATCAGCCGAACCTGGTTGAGGGCGAGCCCGGTCCTGACCCGGATGGCGAAGGTCCGCGGGACGACCTCCAGGTACAGCCGCCCGTGATAGCCGGCGGCGATCTCGTCGAAGCGGTGGCTGCGATCGGTCAGCACGCGGGTGAAGACGTCCAGGCGCCCCGTCGAGCTCTTCGGGTTGGCCTTCGCCCTGACGTCATCGGGCAGTCGCAGCTCCTCGATTAGGGGCACCAGATAGGGGCGGTCCCGCTCCAGCGTGGCCCCGTCGCGCAGGTCTATCCGTTCGAAGGCGAGATCCTCGATCTTCTCCTCCACCGTCGATGCGCTGTCGGGCAGGAAGCTGCACCGCAGGGCCCAGGCGTGCTCGCCCAGACGCAGGTCCACGCTCGCCGGCTGCACCGACTCCGAGGGGATACGCCAGGGGTCGGCGACCATCCATTCGCGCGAGATGGCCTCGCGCAGCATCTGGGCGGGCAGGACGCCGACCGCCCCGTCCGGGTCGGCGGCCGCGTGGCTGCGTTCGCTCGCTGCGGCCGCTGCGCCGGTCACGTCCACGCTCGTATCGCCATCGCCAGGGAAGTGTACGGACCCCGCCCGCCTGCGCCGGGAGGACGGCTCCCCCGACGATCGGCCGTGGGAACCCCGCTCCCTGCGCCTTTTCCCGCCGAGTCAGAGACCCCGCTTGCGGTTGACATGCGGATGGAACTAGGGTCAGAATTGGAATGGACACGGCTTGGGCGCCGTCTTCCTCTCCGGCGGTGCCCGGATGGGATCGGGCAAACCCCTACGCCAGGTCTCCGCGGGCGCCGCAGCCCCAACGGGCGCGGCGCCTGTGAAGGCCTGCGCGCGGCCGAGGCGTCCCGTCCGCACCCCTCTCTACCTTCAGATCCATGCTCTTGAACGAGCTGACAGACGGCATGGAGATCGACCAGGTACTGCTCGTGCGGGAGGTCGAGCGCCGCCAGCGTCGTGACGGGGGCGACTACCTGCGCCTGCTGCTCGGTGACAGGACCGGGGCGGTGGCCTGCATGGTGTGGGAGGAGCTCGGCGAGGTCGAGGAGATCGCGCGAGCCGGAGCTCCCGTCAGGGTCAGCGGCCGCTACGGGGTCCATCCCCGCTTCGGACCCCAGATCAACCTGCGCGGGCTGTCCCCCGCCGCGCCCGGAAGCTACGACCCGGACGACCTGCAGGACGGGCCGGCGCACAGCCTCCAGCAGATGGAGGAGGAGATACGCGAGCTCGTCGCCACCGTGCAGCAGCCGCACCTGCGGATGCTCCTGGAGAGGGCGCTGGGCGAGGATTCGGAGATCTGGGCCCGCTACCGGCTGGCCCCGGCGGCCAAGTACTACCACCAGGCCTACCGGCACGGGCTGCTCGAGCACTGCCTCGGGGTCGCCCAGGCCGTCAGCGCGATCTCGGCCACGTTCCCGGGGATCGACCGCGACGTCGCGGTCACCGGTGCGCTGCTGCACGACATCGGCAAGCTGGAGGCCTACGAGGGAGACACCGTCATCGATCTCACCGACGCCGGCAGGCTGCACGGGGAGATCGCGCTCGGCTACTACACGATCAGGCGCCTGATCGAGGACATCGAGGGCTTCCCGGCCGAGCTGGGACAGGCCGTGGAGCACATCATCCTCTCCCATCACGGCAGCCTCGAGCACGGCAGCCCCGTGGTGCCCTGCACACGGGAGGCGACGCTGGTGCACATGGTCGACAACCTGGGCGGGCGCCTGGGCAGCTTCGACCGCCTCGAGAAGGAGCTCGCCCCCGGGCGGCGCTGGTCGCAGTTCGACCGGGCGATCGGGTCGGGGGCCTTCTTCGCGGAGCGCGGCGCGCCCGACCAGCCGCCGGCCCCGCAGCGGCGGGCGGCCTGAAAGCTCGCAAATAGCGGGGCGGGTGCGGACCCTCGCCGCACCCGTCTCTCCCCTGGCTTCTATCTTTGGGAGCCGATGGCAAAGGACACCGAGAAGCTGATCCGGCAGCTGTCGCTGATCTCCTACCTGATGGCCGAGCGCCGCCCCGTGACGGCGCTCGAGATCCGTCGGGACGTGGAGGGTTACAGCGGCATGAACGAGGACGCCTTCGCCCGGCGCTTCTACGCCGATCGCTCCGAGCTCGAGTCCCTGCGCATCCAGCTCACAGTCGAGCGTCCCGCCGACGGGGCGGCCGAGCAGGAGAACTACTCGCTGCGTCCGGAGAACTTCCACCTGCCAGCGATCGCCTTCACCGACAAGGAGCTTGCCGCCCTGCAGACGGCGCTCAGCCTGCTCGACGGGGAATTCGCCTACGCGGAGCCACTGCGGCTGGCCCTCCAGCAGATCACCTGGGGGCGGCCGAGCCCGCTGCGAGCCCCGAGCAGCGCTCGGTGGCGCTCGGCATCACCGCCTCCGCGGGCGGCCACGAGCTGTCGGCCCGGCTGGCCAAGATCGAGACCGCCATCTTCCGCAACAAGACGATCGTGTTCGACTACTACACGATGGAGCGCGACGAGGTGAGCGCCCGCCGGGTCGACCCCTACCACCTGCTCTTCCAGGGCGGGCAGTTCTACCTGCTCGGCTACTCCCACGAGCGGGAGGAGATCCGCGTCTTCCGGCTCTCGCGCATCCAGGGCAAGGTGTCCTATGCGACGAAGGCCGAGCACGACTTCCACCGCCCCGAGGACTTCGACCCGCGGGCCTTCGCCAACCGCGCGGACTGGCATCTGGGGGAGCAAAGGGATGTGGCGAGGATCCTGGTCTCGGAGCGGATCGCCTGGCAGGTGGAAAGGCACTACGGCCGCTACGGGGAGGTCCGCGAGCCCGATCCCGAGCGCGACGACGAGGCGGCGGAGGAGGGCGACAGGGTCTTCCTCACCCCCTACTCGAACTCCCGCAGCCTGCTCTCGTGGGTGCTGGGGCTCGGCCTGAACGCCCGGCTGCTCGGTCCGGAGGACCTGCTCGAGCGAGTTCCGCCGGCGCCTGGACCTCCTCCAGGAGCGCCACGAGGAGGAGCCGCCGGTCGGCCGCCGGCGCCGGGGCGCTCGGGCGGGCGCGGCCGGGGCCGGCAAGGAGGCCTCCCGCCCGGGGCGTCGCGACGGAGAGCGCGAGGCTCCCTCCGGCCGCCCCGAGACCGCCATCCGCCCGGAGCGGTTCGCCCGCCTGGTCACCCTGGCGAGCATCCTCATCGATGCCGGGCGCCGCGGCGAGCCGGTCTCGATGGGGGATGTGTGCGAGCGGCTTCAGATAAGCGACGAGGAGCTGCGGGAGGACGTCAACGTTCTCAACGTCGTGAACTTCGGAGGCGGCTCCTACGTCCTCTATGCGGAGATCAAGGAGGAGGAGGGGCTGATCGAGGTCGATCCGGAGCCCTACAGCGACAACTTCGACCGTCCGGCCCGCCTGCTGCCCGTCGAGGCGAAGGCGCTGGTCGCGGCCATCGACCTGATCGGCGAGCACATACCCGAGGGCTCGCTCACCTCCGCCCGGGAGAAGATCGTTGCGGCCCTGGGGGAGGACCCGATGGAGCAGGGCCTGCAGGTGGCACCGACGAGCGGTGATGACTCCGACGTCGCCCGCCAGGTCTCCAAGGCGATCACCGGTCACCGGCTGATCGAGCTGGAGTACTACAAGGAGAACGAGGACGAGATATCGCTGCGCCGGGTCGAGCCCTACGCCCTGACCAACGGCAGGGAGGGCTGGTACGTGGCCTGCTTCGACCCCGACCGGGACGGCGTTCGCCACTTCCGCCTCGACCGCATCAAGCGGGTGACGGTCACGACCGACAGGTTCCAGCCGCGGCCCGAGGTGGATCCGGCGGCAGAGGTGGACGGTTGGCTGCGCACGGGCGAGGTCGAGGCCTCCCGCAGCGCCCGCGTGTGGGTCTCCCCCGAGCGGGCGCGGTGGGCCCGCGAGGCTCGCAGGGTCGTCGAGGAGCGTCCCGACGGAGCGGTCGTGGTGGAGCTGAGCTTCGCGGGGGTCGACTGGCTGGTGCGGGAGATCCTCAAGGAAGCCGGGGACGCGGCCGTGCTCGAGCCCCAGGATGCACGCGAGGCCGTGCGGGCGGCGGTGGCACGCCTGCGCGAAGCCTCCGCCTCGCCCGCCGGCGTCTAGCTGAACCGACAGCCCCCACCCGATGAGCCGCCGCGAGCAGATACGCATGACCGAGGCGGAGGCCGAGGACTTCCTGGCGCAGGAGCGCACGGTCACCTGCGCGACCCACGGTCCCCGCGGCTGGCCGCACCTGATGCCGCTGTGGTACGTGCTGCGGCCAGCTCCCGCCGGCGCCCCGGGCCCACGGCTGTGGTCGTGGACCTATGCCGCCTCTCAGAAGGTGCGCAACATCGAGCGAGACCCTCGCGCCTCCCTGCAGGTGGAGGCCGGGGAGCTCTACCAGGAGCTGCGGGGCGTGATGATCGAGTGCGAGGTGATCGTGCACTCAGAGCTCGAGACGGTCAGGGCCCTCGGCCACGAGATCTTCACCCGCTACGCCTCCCCGCGGGGGGCGCCCCCCGTCTCCGAGCTCCCGCCCGAGGTGGGTCGGATGGTGGACACCCAGGCGACCAAGCGCGTGGCCCTGGAGTTCGCCGAGCTGCGCAGGGCGAGCTGGGACCACCGCAAGCTCGGCGGGGTCTACTGAGCGATCGCTAGGGTTCTCCAGGCGATGGAGCCATTGAAGGGACTCATCCTGTCCGGGGGCAAGGGCACGCGCCTGCGCCCGATCACCCACACGAGCGCCAAGCAGCTCGTGCCGGTCGCCAACAAGCCCGTCCTCTTCTACGGGATCGAGGCGATGGCCGAGGCGGGGATCGAGGAGGTCGGGATCATCATCGCCCCCGAGACCGGACCTGAGATCGAAGCGGTTGCCGGGACCGGCTCCCGCTTCGGGGTGCGCATCTCCTACATCCTCCAGGACGAGCCGCTGGGCCTCGCCCACGCCGTCCTCACCGCCGAGGAGTTCCTCGGCCAGAGCCCCTTCGTGATGTACCTGGGGGACAACCTCCTGCAGGGCGGGATCTCCGAGCTCGTCTCGGCCTTCCGGGAGCACGAGCCGGACGCCCTGATCCTCCTGACCCAGGTGCCCGACCCCGAGAACTACGGGGTGGCCGAGCTCGCCGAGGCCGAGCCGGGACAGGTCGGGCGGGTGCTGCGTCTGATGGAGAAGCCCTCCGAGCCGGCCACCGACCTGGCCCTGGTGGGCGTCTACATGTTCACTCCGGCCGTCCACGCGGCTGCCCGGGCGATCGAGCCCTCGGCCCGCGGCGAGCTGGAGATCACCGATGCGATCCAGCATCTGGTGGACTCCGGCCTGCGGGTGGAGCCTCACATCGTCAGGGGATGGTGGAAGGACACCGGCCGGCTGGAGGACATGCTCGAGGCGAACCGGCTGATCCTCGACAACCTCGTCGAGCGGATCGAGGGAGAGCTCATCGACTCCCAGGTGGACGGCCGCGTTGTCATCGAGCGCGGGGCCCGGCTGGAGCGCACGACCGTGCGCGGCCCGGCGGTCATAGGGGCCGGGAGCGTGCTGCGGGAGTGCTACATCGGCCCCTACACGGCGATCGGGCGAGGGCTGCACGATCGTCCGCTCGGAGGTCGAGCACTCCATCCTGCTGGCGGGGTGCAGCGTCTGCGACCTCGACGGGCGGATGGAGTCCTCTCTGCTCGGGCGCAACGTGACGGTCCGCCGGGGGGAGAGCCAGCCGCGGGCCTACCGCTTCATGGTCGGGGACAACTCCGACATCTCGATCCTGTGAAGCTGCTCGTCACAGGGGCGGCCGGGATGCTGGGCCTCGATGTCCTGCGGGCCGGGGAGCGGGCCGGCTGGCAGGCGGTCGGGCTCGACCTGCCCGAGGTCGACATCACCGACGGGGCCTCGGTCGCGGACGCCCTCGCCCGAGAGCAGCCGGGGGCGGTGATCAACTGCGCGGCCTGGACGGACGTGGACGGCGCCGAGAGCAGCCCTGATGCCGCACGGGCGGTGAACGCGGAGGGAGCGGGGACGCTTGCGCGGGTGGCCGCGACGCATGAGATACCGCTGGTGCAGCTGTCGACCGACTACGTCTTCGACGGGAAGGCTCCCCTCGACGCCGGCGGCAGGCCGCGCGCCTACGTGGAGTCCGACCCGACGGGTCCGCGCTCGGTCTACGGGCGTACGAAGCTCGAAGGGGAGGTGCAGGTGCTGGCCGCCTCGCCGCGACACACCGTCGTCCGCAGCTCGTGGCTGTTCGGCGTCGGGCGGGCGCAACTTCGCCGAGACGATGGTCGGGCTCGCCGCCGAGCGCGAGTCGGTGCAGGTGGTCAACGACCAGATCGGCTGTCCCACCTGGACCGGCCACCTGGCTCCCGCCCTGCTCGGGTTGATCGAGCGCGGCGTGACGGGGCTGGTGCACCTCGCCGGCTCGGGGGCGGTGCCGTGGAGCGAGTTCGCGCGGGAGATCTTCCGCCAGGCCGAGCTGGAGTGCGTCGTGCGGGATGTCTCGACTGCGCAGATGGCGCGACCCGCCCCTCGTCCCGCCTGGTCGGCGCTCGAGTCCGAGCGAGCGGAGGTCCTGCCGCTGCCGCCCTGGCAGGACGGACTCGCCGGGTACCTGGCGGCCCGCGCTGGGATGATCAGGGGATGAGACTCCTCGTCTGCGGCGGAGCCGGGTTCATCGGCTCCACCTTCGCCCGACAGCGCCTGACCGAGCATGGAGACGAGGTGACCGTGCTCGACAAGCTCACCTACGCCGGGCGCGAGGAGAACCTCCACGATCTCGCCGACGATCCCCGCTTCCGCTTCCTGCGCGGGGGGATCGAGGATCCCGCCGCGGTCGCCGCCGCGATCGAGTCCGCCTCGCCGGAGGCGATCGTGAACTTCGCCGCCGAGACCCATGTGGACCGCTCGATCGCCGAGCCCGACGCCTTCGTCAGGACGCACGCCCTCGGGACCTACGTGCTGCTCGAGGCCGCCCGCGAGCGCGGCCTTCGCTACGTGCAGGTGTCGACCGACGAGGTGTACGGCTCGATCGAGGTCGGGACCTTCACCGAGGAGAGCCCCCTGCGGCCCTCCTCCCCCTACTCGGCCACCAAGACGGGAGCCGACCTGCTCGTGCAGAGCTACTTCCACACCTACCGGATGCCGGTGGTGATCTGCCGGGGGTCCAACAACTACGGCCCCTACCAGTATCCGGAGAAGCTGATCCCTCTGATGATCCTCAACGCCCTGCACGGCGATCCCCTGCCCGTCTACGGGGACGGGATGCAGGTGCGCAACTGGATCCACTGCACCGACTTCGCCCGGGCCATCGGCCACGTGCTCGAGTACGGGGAGGACGGGGAGGTCTACAACGCCGGAGGTCCCGACGAGGAGGCCAACATCGCCGTCGTGAGGCGGATAGTGCAGCTGACGGGCGCCGCCGAGTCCCAGATCGAGCACGTCGCCGACCGTCCGGGCCACGACCGCCGTTACTCCCTCTCCTCGGAGAAGGTGCGCAAGCTCGGCTGGAGCCCCCAGGTCCGCTTCGAAGAGGGTCTCGAGCAGACCGTCGCCTGGTACCGGGAGAACTCTTGGTGGTGGGAGCCGATCCGCTCCGGCGAGTACCGGGCCTACTACGAGCGCCAGTACGGCCGCTCGCTCGGCTGACCGGCCGCCCTCAGCTCAGCCCCGAGATCTTCCACTTCCCGCCTTCCTTGACGAGGTTGATGGTGCTGGGGCGGCTCTTGCCCGAGTAGGTGCTCTTCACCTTCGCGGTCGCCGTCGTGCCCGTGACCCTGACCGATTCCACCTTGACTTCGGTGCTGTCGACCTCGGCGAGCTGCGTTTTCACCGCGGCTTCGCAGGCCTTGGTCCCGCCCAGGCGGCTCACGACCGGGAGGGCGAGATCGCTGCCGCAGACCTTCTTCTGTTCCCCCGCGGTCACGTCGGCCTGAAGGTTGGCCACGGTCTGAGCGACTTCGTGTGCTTCTCCCTTGAAGCTCGAGGTCGAGACCGTGTTGCCGCAGGCCGCGAAGGCGAGGCCGCAGAGGGGCAGGCAGGTCAGGATCGCGAGGCGGCGCATGGCCGCAAGGCTATTGGTTCTGCTCGTCGGCGCGGCGGTAGCCCAACCGCGCCGAGATGCGGTCGGCCGTCGAGACGAGGTGCGGGCCGAGGGCGTCGACCATCTCCTCGAGGGAGATCGTCGCGCTCGGCGCCGACAGGCCGACGGCGGCCACGACATCCCTGGCCTCGTTGCGGACGGGTGCCGCGATCGCGTACAGGCCGGCCGCCAGCTCCTCGTCGTTGACGGCGAAGCCCGCTTCCCGGATCTGGTCGAGCTCCGCGCGCAGCCCCTTCTTGGCCGTGATCGTGTTCGGCCCCCGTTTGGCGGCCTTGGTCGCCGCCAGCAGCTCGCGCTGCTCGGCGTCGGGCAGGTTGGCGAGCAGCAGCTTGCCCATGGCGGTGCAGTAGGCCGGCAGGCGCGACCCGGGCCGCAGGTCGAGATCCACCTCGTTCTGGCCGCGCCTGAAGCTGCGGGCACGGTCCACGAAGAGGACGTCCGTCCCCTCGAGGACGCCGAGGCTGGCCGTGTAGGAGGTGCGCTGGCGGAGCTCCTCCAGGTACGGGCGGGCGTGCTCGCGCAGGCCGGTCGAGTTCAGCGCGGACATGCCCAGGTCGGTCACGCGCAGTCCCAGCCGGTACTTGCGGGAGGCCCCCTGCTCGAGGTAGCCGAGGGCGACGAGGGTGATCACGTAGCGATGGGTCGTCGACCGGCTCATGCCGAGGTCGTCCGCGATGTCCGCGATCCCGAGGACGGGGCGCGAGGGGGTGAAGCAGCCGAGGATCGCAAGGCCCCGCTCCAGCGACTGGGAGTAGCGGGGCTCCCGCAGGCTGGGAATCGACCAGGTGGGCTCGCGCCCGTTGTCGGTGTGCTTGGTTTGGCTCGTTCTGGGCATGGGGGGCGTTTTTTCCTGTCTTACGGGTATGGACTTCGCGACGCAGCGACGTTTCTGACTGATATCGCGATCGTAGTTCGAACCTTTTGGCTTGACGGCCAGAAACACTAGAGTTTCAAGAGCACGGCCGTGTCTCTCCGGCCGGCGGCCGGAGGCCTTGCCCGTCCACTCCCCCGCCGGGGGGCCGTTGCCGAGGTTCAGGGGGTTTCCCCTGAATCCGCACCTCATCCCCCGCCCTCGCGCTCGCCGGGAAAGAGGGCCCGACCCCGCGCTAGCCTGCCCGTGTGCCCCTTTCGAGCTTCTCCCCGCGCGTCCGCAGCTGGTTTGACGACGCCTTCTCGGCCCCGACCGCGGCCCAGGCCCAGGCCTGGCCGGCGATCGCGGCCCAGGAGAACGTGCTCGTCTGTGCCCCCACGGGCTCCGGCAAGACCCTGGCGGCCTTCCTGTGGGCGCTCGACCGGCTTGCCCGTGGGGGCGGAGACGACGGCTCCCGTCCTCAGGGGGCGGCCGGCACCCGGGTCGTCTACGTCAGCCCCCTCAAGGCGCTCGCCTACGACATCGAGCGGAACCTGAGAGCCCCTCTGCGTGGGATCGGCGCGGAGGGCGTCCGGGTGGGCATTCGCACCGGGGACACGCCCCAGAGAGAGCGGGCGGCGATGGTCCGCCAGCCTCCCGACATCCTCGTCACGACCCCCGAGTCGCTGTATCTGATCCTCACCTCCCAGGCCCGCACCATGCTCACGGGCGTGGAGGCCGTGATCGTCGATGAGATACACGCGGTCGCCCACTCCAAGCGGGGCGCCCATCTGTCCCTGACCCTCGAGCGTCTGGAGCGGCTGGTCCGCGCAGAGGGGGGCGGCCCGATCCAGCGGATCGGGCTCAGCGCGACCCAGAGCCCGCTCGAGGAGATCGGCCGCTTCCTCGTCGGCCCCCGCCGGAAGGTCCGGATCGTCGACGCCGGTGTCAAGAAGCGCCTGGACCTGCGCATCGAGGTCCCGGTGGAGTCGATGACCGAGCCCGCCGCCTCGCCCGGGGCCGACCCGCTCGATCCGGTGTCGGAGCCCTCCCGCCCCGGCGAGGCCACCCGCTCGTCGATCTGGCCGGCCATCTACCCCGAGCTGCTGAGGCTGGTCCGCGAGCACACCTCCACGATCGTGTTCGTGAACAACCGCAGGGCCGCCGAGCGGGTCGCCCTGCGCCTCAACGAGCTGGCCGAGGAGGAGATCGCCCGCGCCCACCACGGATCCCTGGCACGGGAGGAGCGGACCAAGGTCGAGGAGCTGCTCAAGGCCGGTCAGCTTCCGTGCCTGGTCGCCACCAGCTCGCTGGAGCTGGGCATCGACATGGGGGCCGTCGATCTCGTCCTGCAGATCGAGTCCCCGAAGTCGGTCGCCCGCGGGCTGCAGCGGATCGGACGCGCCGGCCACGGCGTCGACCAGGTCAGCCGCGGAAGGATCTTTCCCAAGTTCCGGGGAGACCTGCTCGAGTGCGCGGTCGTCGCCCGCCGGATGCGCGACGGCCTGATCGAGCCCACCGTGGTGCCCCGCAACGCCCTCGACGTGCTCGCCCAGCAGATCGTGGCCATCGCGGTCGCGGCCGAGCCCGACGGCGTCCCCGTGGATGACCTGCACGCCCTCGTCACCGCCACCCACTCCTACAGCGATCTCTCCCGCGAGCTGCTGGAGAACGTGCTGGACATGCTCGACGGGCGCTACCCCTCGAAGGAGTTCGGGGAGCTGCGCGCCCGCATCGTCTGGGACCGCATCGAGGGAACGATCCGCGCCCGCAGGGGCTCGCGCCAGCTGTCCATCGCCAACGCCGGGACGATCCCCGATCGCGGGCTCTACGCCGTCACCCTTCCGGACGGCAGGCGCGTCGGGGAGCTCGACGAGGAGATGGTCTACGAGGCCCGTGCCGGCCAGACCTTCCTGCTGGGCGCCTCGACCTGGAGGATCGAGGAGATCACCAGGGACCGGGTGGTGGTCACACCCGCTCCCGGGGCCCCCGGGGCGGTGCCCTTCTGGAGGGGGGACTCGGTCGGGCGCCCGCGGGAGCTCGGCGAGGCGATCGGCGCCTTCTGCCGCTGGGCCGTCGACCAGGATGCGCAGACCCTGCAGAGGGACTACGACCTCGACGAGCGGGCCGCCCGCAACCTGCTCGACTACCTGCGCGAGCAGCAGGCGGCGACGCGCGTGCTGCCCAGCGAGCGCACGCTCGTGCTGGAGCGCTTCCGCGACGAGATCGGGGACTGGCGCCTGTGCCTCCTCTCCCCCTACGGGGGGCGGGTCCACGCCGCCTGGGGGCTCGCCCTGTCGGCCCGCATCCACGAGCGCTTCGGCCTGGACTGCGATGCGATCTGGACCGACGACGGGATCATCATGCACCTGCCCGACCTCGACGCCGAGGAGGCCGAGTCGCTGCCCTCGGCGGCCGAGCTGCTGCTCCTGGACCCCGAGGAGGTCGAGCAGGCGGTCGTGGCGGAGCTCGGCGGCTCGGCCCTGTTCGGAGCGCGCTTCCGGGAGAACGCCTCCCGCGCCCTGCTGATCCCCCGGGCATACCCCGGGAAACGCACGCCCCTCTGGCAGCAGCGGCTGAAGGCGCAGAGCCTGCTGGAGGTCGCCCGCCGCTATGACGACTTCCCGATCGTCCTCGAGACCTACCGGGAGTGCCTGCAGGACGTCCTCGACCTTCCGGGGCTGCAGGAGCTCCTGAGGGGCCTGCGCACCAGGGAGATCTCCCTGGTGGAGGTGGAGACGCCGGTGGCCTCCCCCTTCGCGTCCTCCCTGCTCTTCGACTACGTGGCCACCTACATGTACGAGGGAGACACCCCGAGCGCAGAGCGACGTGCCGCGGCCCTCTCTCTCGATCGTGATCTGCTGCGGGAGCTGCTGGGGCAGGAGGAGCTGCGGGAGCTGATCGACCCTGCCGCCCTGGAGCGGGTGGAGGCCGATCTCCAGCACCGCTCCGAGATGACCCGGGCCACCGATCGCGACGGCCTTCACGACGTCCTTCGCCACCTGGGCGACCTGACCGGCGAGGAGATCGCCGAGCGGGTCTTCGAGGGGGTGGACTGGCAGAGCCTGCTGGCCGAGCTCGAGCGCGAAAGACGCGCCGTGCGCCTGCGCATCGCCGGCCAGGAGCGCTTCATCCCCGCCGACGAGGCGGGCCTGTATCGAGATGCGCTGGGAGCGGTCCCTCCCGGGGGGCTGCCCGAGGCCTTCCTCGCCGACGTCCCGGATGCGCTGCGCGAGCTGGCGGCCCGCTACGCACGCACCCACGGACCCTTCCAGGGCGAGGATCTGCACGCCCGCTACGGCGTGGACGCCGCGGCGGTCCTGCGCGAGCTCGAGCGCGCCGGGGAGGTCGTGCGCGGAGAGCTTCGCCCCGGGGGCGCGGATCGGGAGTGGTGCGACGTCGAGGTGCTCCGGCGCCTGCGGCGGGCCTCCCTGGCGGCACTGCGCAAGGAGATCGAGCCCGCCGATCAGCGCCGGCTGGCGGCATTCCTGCCCTCGTGGCAGGGGGTGGACCGCCACCCGCGAACGGGCGCCGGGATCGACAGGCTGCGGGAGGTGCTGGTGCCCCTGCAGGGCCTCGCCCTGCCCGCCGAGACGTGGGAGCGCGACGTGCTGCCAAGGCGTACCGGGGCCTACTCGCCGACCTGGATGGACTCCCTCTGCGCGAGCGGGGAGGTGGTGTGGGTGGGGGCCGGAGCGACCGGCCGCGCCGGCCGCGTCGCCCTCTACTTCCGTGAGGATGCCGGAGCGATAGGGCCTCCCGCATGGGGTCCCTCCGCACGGGCGGGCGCCGCACCTCCCGAGGGAGCCGAGCATGAGCTCCTGCGGGCGCGCCTGGAGCAGGGCCCGTGCTTCTTCACCGACCTGCTCGCCGAGCTGGATGCGCCGGCGGAGGTCCTCAGGGAGGCCCTCTGGGATCTGGTGTGGGCGGGGGAGGTCACAAACGACGCATGGGCGCCGCTGCGAGCGCCCCGTCTCGCCCTGGCGAGGGCGGAGCGCCCGTCGCGGCCGGCGGCACGCTCGGCACGGTCGCGCTTCGCCGCCAGGCGCTCGACCGGGGCGCAGTCGCAGGTCCAGGGCCGCTGGTCGTTGACGGCGCCCCTCTTCGCCTCCGGCCAGGACGGGCCGGAGCGACGACGGGTCCTGGCCGAGCTGCTGCTCGAGCGCTACGGGATCGTGACCCGCGAGCAGGTGCTCGCCGAGGGCATCAGGGGCGGCTTCGCCATGCTCTATGAGTCCTTCTCCAACCTCGAGACGCTGGGACTCTGCCGGCGGGGCTACTTCATCGAGGGCATGGGGGGCGCCCAGTTCGCGCTGCCCGGGGCGGTCGAGCGGCTGCGCGCTCCTGCCGGCGCGCAGGGCGGGCGTCCCCGCACGCTGGTGATCGCCGCCACCGATCCCGCCCAGCCGTTCGGTGGGGTGCTGCCCTGGCCGAGACGGGAGGGGCAGGAGCGCCGCCCCGCCCGGGTGGCCGGTGCCTACGTGGTCTGCGTCGAGGAGGAGCCGATCCTCTACCTCGAGCGAGGGGGAAGGGGCCTGCAGATCCTGGCCGAGCGGGACGCCGGCGAGCGCGTCCACGAGGCGCTCGTCGCGCTCGCTGAGTCGGCCAGGGCCGGCCGGGTCGGCAGGCTCGCCCTCGAGCGCATAGACGGAGAGCCGGCGGTCTGCTCGCCGCTTGTGGATTCCCTGGTCGAGCTCGGCTTCCAGCAGGGACCCCGCCGCCTGACCCTGAGCGCCTGATCCCAGCCCGCCGGCCCGTCCGCGCAGGCGGGTTGCACCGATTCGCCGGTCCGTCTACATTTCGGAATCGTGGGGATGGGTCGAACCAGGCATCAGCTCGCACCTCTCTATCGCAGGCTGCCCCACGGCCCGAGCGGGATGAGCCGCGACGACATCGCCCGAAACCAGCGGGCCCGGCTCGACGGGGGGATGATCGAGTCCGTCGCCCAACGCGGCTATGAGGCCACAACGGTCGCACACGTGATCGCCCTGGCCGGGGTCTCGCGGCGGGCCTTCTACGAGATCTTCCCCAACAAGGAGCAGTGCTTCCTCGCCACCCATGACGCGATCGTGGCGCGTGCACGCAAGCGGGTCCTGAACGCGTGGCTGCAGGAGCGCGGCTGGGCGAACCGCCTGCATGCCGCCTGCAGGGCCCCTCGCTCGCCACGTGCCGCCCGGCGCCGAAGGCGCGCCCCGACTGGTGCTGGTGGACACCCTCCGGCATCGGGCCCCAAGGCCCGGGAACGCATGCAGCTCGCGGGCCTTCAGCCTTCGAGCGGGTCGTCAACGCGGCCGCTGGGGCTGGCCCCCGGGGAGGTCTCGCCGAGGAAGCCCTGGCCGCGGTGCGACCGGCGATGCGGGACGCCGTCAGCTGGGAGGAAGCGGTCGCGCGCGGGGTGGCCGCCTTCCTCGACCACCTCCTAGCGCGCCAGGCGCTGCTGCGGATCGCCTTCATCGACGTCTTCGAGGTGGGGCCGGCGATGATCGGGCGCCTCACGGGCTGCGTGCAGGAGCTCACCCGGCTGCTCACGGCCGGCGGCCCGGTGCCCCGACGCGGCCCCCTCGTCGCCCAGGAGGCCGTCACGGGGGCCGTCTGGGGGATCATCTCGACCTACGTCGGCAACAACAGGCTGCCCCGCCTGCCATCGCTCGTCGACCATCTCTCCTACACCGTGCTGGCTCCCTACGTGGGGGCGAAAGCGGCCATCGACGCGATCCAGGCGGGATCGGGACGGGTGGTCCGCGCCTGACCCGCCGGCGCCCCTGGGCCCGTCCCGACTCTGCCATCGTTGCAGGGGTGATCGAATCCTCGCCGAGGCGCCCACGCCGGGTGGGCCACAAGGGCGCCGCCCACATCGAGCAGGGAAACACGCCGGCGAGCTTCGACGCCGCCCTGCGCCACGACATGGACATGATCGAGCTGGACGTCCTCTCCGAGCATCCCGACGGCAGCGGCCGGCTGCTGGTCGCCCACGACTACGAGGACATGCACTCGCGAACCCCGATCACCTTCGAGCAGGCCCTCGAGCACCTCAGCGGCCCCGAGTTCGCCGCCATGGAGTTCGACGTCGACATCAAGATCCCCGGCTACGAGCTGCGGGTGCTGGAGGCCCTGCGCGACTTCGGCCTCGTCGAGAGAACGCTGATCAGCGGCATGTTCCCCGCCGGACTGGCCGTGATCCGCGCCGCCGAGCCGGGCCTGCAGCTCGGTTGGTCGGTGCCCCGGGTGCGCAGGGACTACACGACCGACATGCTGACGGCGATCCCCGCCCTGGCCGTGCTCACCGGCTACCGGGCCGCCCTGCCCCGCCGCGCCCGAGCCGCCCTGATGGAAGACCGCTTCGACGCGATCATGGCCCACTGGCGGGTGGTCACGAGGGCCCTGGTGAGAGCCGTCGCAGAAGGCGGGGGCCAGCTCTACGTCTGGACGGTGGACGACCCGCGCATGATCGGCAAGCTGACCTCGATGGGGGTGGACGGCATCATCACCAACGACCCCCGCCTGTTCAGCCGATGAGGCAGGTCGCGGCGCTGTAGGTGGGCGGATCGGCCCCCGCCACGCTCCTGTGGCCCGCCGTCGTCAGCCTGACGGCCGAGGCAAGGACCGTCCGCCCCCGCCGCCACTGGTAGTCGACCACGCCCCGCAGGGTGACGGCCGGCTTGCCGGCGGCCGGGACGAGCCTGAAGCTCCATCCGTCCTGTCGCACGGCGGCCGCGGCCCCGACGGCGACGAAGGACGGGGTGGAGCCGCTGGCCAGGTTCAGCCACCGCCCGGTCGGCGCATCCAGGTACTGCAGCCGGAAGCTCATGTACATCCTGTCGTGCGGCCTGCCGTCTCCCGGCATCGATCCCCGGATCCCCACCTCGTTCGGCTTGTCGGCGGGGCTGCATACGTCGATCGTGGCCCACAGTTCGCGCGACTTCAGCAGCGCGCGGACGTTCAGCGGCCGCACACTCGTCCGGGCCCGCCCCGAGGCGGCGGGGGAGGACGCCAGGGCGCCCGCCAGGAGGGCGCCGATAAGGGCGAGCAGCGTCTTTGGCCGCGCGATCCGGGACATCCTCGGGACGATAGCGCCGGTTCGAGTCCGTCCTCCCCGGTTGTGGTATCTCCTAGAAGGATGGGGACGACGCGCTCAGCCGACGTGGTGGAGCTCCTCGAACGCGTGCCCGTCTTCTCGACCCTGGAGCGCCCCGATCTCGAGCGGATCGCCGAGGTCGCGGTTCCCCGGACCTTCGCGCCCGGGCAGGCCGTGTTCCGGGAGGGCGACCAGAGCGACACCTGCTACATCGTCCGCGAGGGCCAGGCCCGCGCGATCCGCACCCATTCAGACGGGCGCACGATCACCCTCGCCACCTTCGGGCCCGGGGACATCTTCGGGGAGCTGGCGATGTTCGAGGACGAGCGCCGGTCGGCGACCGTCGAGGCGATCGAGCCGACCAGCGTCGTCGGCGTCCTGGGGCCGGACATGCGCAGGCTGATGACCGAGCACCCCGAGATCTCCACGCGGCTGGTGATCGCCCTCGGCCGGCGCCTGCGGGAGATGAACGAGCGCCTCTCCCGCCAGTCCTTCCAGACCGTCCAGAGCCGCGTGGCGGTGGTGCTCAGCGAGCTGGTCGACGCGGAGATCGCGGCCGGCAAGCCATCCGAGAACGTGCTGGTCACCGCCACCCAGGCCGACCTCGCCCAGCTCGCCGGCTCATCGCGCGAGTCCGCCAGCCGATTCATGGCGGTGCTCGAGCGGGCGGGGGTGATCTCCCAGGGCCGGGGCCGCCTGGTCGTCCACGATCCTCAGGCGCTGCGGCAGTATGTCTTCTAGCCGCCACGCGGACGTGCCCGGCCGCCCGCCCCGCAGCAAGGCTCGCGAGTTCTCCGCGGGAGGGGTGGTCGTCCGCGGCGATGAGGTGGTGGCGATCGTGCCCACGCGAAGGGCTGCCGACGGCTCCCGCGTGCTCGCCCTGCCGAAGGGCCACGTGGATCCGGGGGAGACCGCCATCCAGGCGGCAGAGCGGGAGGTCCGGGAGGAGACGGGCATCATCGCCGAGCCCGTGAAGGAGCTCGGGGAAACGCGCTACTGGTATCGCCGGGACGGGCGGACCATCGGCAAGTCCGTCGCCTTCTTCCTCTTCCGCTACGTGGGAGGGGACGTCGCCGACCACGACGACGAGGTCGAAGAGGTCCGCTGGATCCCGTTGCGCCAGGCCCAGACGGAGCTGAGCCACGAGGCCGAGCGGGAGATGGTGAGCCTCGCGCTGGCCTACCTCGGCCAAGACCGATAGCCTGCCCCGCGATGCAGGTCCTCAACTTCTACTCCACGATCTTCGCCGACGAGCTCAAGCGGGGGCGCAAGACCGCCACGATCCGGCTCGGGGACAAGTCGGGCAAGTACCGCAAGAACCAGGCCGTCCTCGTCACGATCGGCTACCAGTACTCGCCGCGGGAACGGATCTTCGAAGCCGTCATCGACCAGGTCGAGGTGATGAAGCTCGCCGACCTCTCCCCGCGGGACATCAAGCACGACAACCCGGAGTTCCGCCGTCACGAGGAGCTGATCAAGTTCCTCGAGCAGATCTACGGGCGCCAGGTGTCGACGGAGGACACCGTCACCGTGGTTCGCTTCTCCCAGATCCTCGACACCCCCTCCGGCATGACCGAGGCCATCAAGGGCTTCGGCGGCGCCCAGAACTAGCCCCGCCCGCCTCCGCCCTGCGGCGCGGGACCCGTTGCGCCGGACGGCCGGCAGCCGTCGGCACTCAGCATCGGCGACTGCCAACGGACCCTGGATTTTCCGCGAATCTTCTATATATTGAGGTTGAAGTTGGCACTCTCCCCCCGAGAGTGCCAATCAGGGCGGAGCGGCCCCGTGGGAGGCCGCGGACCGCCGGTCGCACTCTCTAGATGGAGGTTTTTCGAATATGAAGCTCAAGCCCCTGGGCGATCGTCTGATCGTGCGGGCGATAGAGGAGGAGCAGAAGACCGCGAGTGGTCTCGTGCTCCCCGACACGGCCAAAGAGAAGCCCGAAAAAGGAAAGGTCCTCGCCGTCGGCGACGGCAAGCTCGACGAGGATGGCAAGCGCATCCCGCTCGATGTCAAGAAGGGCGACGAGGTGTACTACAGCAAGTACGGCGGAAGCGAGATCAAAGACCCCGACACCGGTGAGGATTTGCTCGTATTGCGCGAGTCCGACATCCTCGCGAAGGTCGCATAAGGAGATCTGAGAAGAACATGGCACACAAGGAGCTCAAGTACGACGGAGAGGCGCGTAAGGCGCTTGAGGCGGGGGTGGACGCGGTCGCGAACGCGGTCAAGGTCACCCTCGGCCCCAAGGGCCGCTATGTCGTCCTCGACAAGAAGTTCGGCGCCCCGACCATCACCAACGACGGCGTGACCATCGCGCGGGAGATCGAGGTCGAGGACGTCTTCGAGAACCAGGGTGCGCAGCTGGTGCGCGAGGTGGCCACGGCCACCAACGACGTGGCCGGCGACGGCACCACCACCGCCACCGTCCTGGCCCAGGCAATCGTCCGCCAGGGCCTGAAGAACGTGGCGGCCGGCGCCAACCCGCTGGCTCTCAAGCGCGGCATCGAGAAGGCCGTCGACGAGGTCGTCGGAAACATCGCCTCCCAGTCCAAGGAGGTCTCCGGCAAGGACCAGATCGCCCGCGTGGCGACGATCTCGGCCGGCGACGATGAGATCGGCGACGTCATCGCCGACGCCATCGAGAAGGTGGGCAAGGACGGCGTGGTCAACGTCGAGGAGGGCCAGACGTTCGGGATGGACCTCGAGTTCACGGAGGGGATGCAGTTCGACAAGGGCTACATCTCCCCCTACATGGTCACCGATCAGGACCGCATGGAGGCGGTGCTCGAGGACCCCTACATCCTGATCGCCAACCAGAAGATCGGCTCGGTCCGGGACGTGCTCCCGGTGCTTGAGCAGGTGATCCAGAGCGGCAAGCCGATCCTGATCATCGCCGAGGACGTCGAGGGCGAGTCGCTGGCGACGCTGGTGGTCAACAAGCTGCGGGGCACCTTCACGGGCGTCGCGGTCAAGGCTCCCGGCTTCGGCGACCGCCGCAAGAGGATGCTCGAGGACATCGCCATCCTCACCAACGGCGAGGTGATCACCGAGGAGATGGGCCTGAAGCTGGAGAACACCCAGGTCTCCCAGCTCGGACGGGCTCGCCGCGTCGTGGTGGCCAAGGACACGACCACGATCGTGGACGGGGCCGGTGACGCCGAGGCGATCAAGGGCCGCATCAACCAGATCAAAGCCGAGATCGAGAACACCGACTCGGACTTCGACCGCGAAAAGCTCCAGGAAAGGCTCGCCAAGCTCTCCGGCGGAGTGGCGGTCGTGAAGGTCGGGGCGGCCACCGAGACGGAGATGAAGGAGAAGAAGCACCGCGTCGAGGACGCCCTGCAGGCGACCCGGGCGGCGCTCGAGGAGGGCATCGTCCCCGGAGGAGGGGTTGCGCTGCTGCAGGCCTCCTCGGCGGTCACCCTCAACGGCGCCCACGCCGACGGGGACGGCAGCGACGACGAGCGCACGGGTGCGCGGATCGTCCTGCGGGCCCTGGAGGAGCCGCTCCGCCAGCTGGCCGAGAACGCCGGGCTGGAGGGGTCGGTCGTCGTCAACGACGTCCGCAAGGCCAAGAAAGGCTATGGCCTGAACGCCGCCACCAACCAGATCGTCGATCTCGTGGCCGAAGGGATCATCGATCCCGCCATGGTCACGCGCTCGGCGCTCCAGAACGCGGCCTCGATCGCGAAGAACATCCTCACCACCGAGGCGATCGTCGCCGAGGTGCCCGAGAAGGAAGGCGCTGGTGCCGGCGGAGGCATGCCGGACATGAGCGGCATGATGTAGTCGGCCGCCGAGGCTGCCGATAAGTGTTCTGAGGGCCCGGCATGATGCCGGGCCCTCATCCTTTTCGCCCCTCGATCGGATCGGGTTCCGTCGCCCGCGGTTCCCCGAGGGCCCGGCCCGACGCCGAAAACCGGCCGGGATGTCTCCGACTCTCACCCGCTCGCCTCCGTCGCAAATTCCCTGCATTCGCACGGAATCGGTGAGGCACACCGCCGCAGTCGGGCCAGGTTCTTCGCCGGCATCCTGGCTTCGACCGCCGCCGTCAGATAGACCCGTGCTCCACGAGAAGCGATGCGCGCCCGGCAAGTATCCCGGGGGGCCGGCGACTGGCAACCCGTGTTTCCGACTACTGAGAGAGCGCCGCCGGGCTGGCGGCCGCCGCCCCCGTGGCGCGTCGGGCCTAGCCTTCGACCTCGGCCACCGAGCGCGGCCCGTGGCCCACGTACTTGGCCGTCGGGCGGATCAGCTTGGCCTCGCGCTTCTGCTCGAGGATGTGGGCCGACCAGCCGGCGACGCGGGCGCAGGTGAACATCGGCGTGAAGAGCTCCGGCGGGACTTCCGCCAGATCCAGGATCACCGCCGACCAGAACTCGACGTTCGTCGCGAGCACGCGGTCGGGGCGGCGCGCGTGAAGCTCCGCCAGGGCGGCCTTCTCGAGCGCCTCGGCGGCCTGGAAGCGCGGGCGAGCCCAGTTCGCTGCACGTGTCTGCGCAGCACGCGGGCGCGCGGGTCTTCGGCCCGGTAGATGCGGTGGCCGAAGCCCATCAGGCGATCGCCACGGTCGAGCGCGTCGGAGACCCAGCGCTCGGCGTCGCCCGTCTGTTCGACTTCCTCGAGCATCTTCAGCACGCGCGAGGGGGCCCCGCCGTGCAGCGGGCCCGGACAGGGCGCCGACGGCGGCCGACAGGGCGGCGGCGCAGTCGGCGCCGGTCGAGGCGACCACGCGGGCGGTGAAGGTCGAGGCGTTCATGCCGTGCTCGGCGGCCGAGATCCAGTAGGCGTCGATCGCCTTGACGTGGTCGGGGTTGGCCTCGCCGCGCCAGCGGATCAGGAAGCGCTCGGGGATCGTGCGCCCCTGGTCGATCTCCTCCTGGGGGACCGGCGGCTGGCCGGCTTCGCGGGCGGACTGGGCGACGAAGGAGAGGGCCATCACGGAGGCCCGGGCGAGGTTGTCCCGCGCCTCCTCGTCGGTGATGTCGATCAGCTGTCCGAAGCCCCACTCGGGCGCGAGCATCGCCAGGGCGGACTGCACGTCCACGCGGTGGTCGCCCGAGCGGACCGTCAGCGCGTGCGGTTCGGCGGGAGGCAGGCCGGGCTTGAAGCGACCGTCCACCAGCAGGCCCCAGACCTGCTCGTAGGGGACGGCGCCGACCAGGTTCTCGATGTCGACGCCGCGGTAGCGCAGCGCGCCACCCTCTTTGTCGGGCTCGGCGATCTCGGTGGCGAAGGCGACGACGCCTTCGAGGCCCGACTGGACCTCCGTTGCTGACTGGAACCGCGCTCATGGCACTCGCTTTCTGAGCTGGATGCTTGACGGGGTGGCTGCCTTGTGGGCAGGCCCATATCGTCGCAGGAATCACCGCCCGAGTAGGCGCTCGGGTAGGCGCCTTTTCAGAGCGGGCCCCGGCGCGCCGCCAGGCAACACAGGCGAGGAGGGGCAAGTGTCCGACAGCGATCTGATGTTCCGCCCGGCGGGGGAGCTCGCGGCGATGGTGCGCGCAGGGGGAGATCTCCGCGCGCGAGCTCGTGCAGAGCTCACTCGAGCGGATCGAGGAGCTCAACCCCGAGCTCAACGCCTTCGTGGAGGTCGACGCCGAGCGGGCGCTCGCGACCGCCGCGAGATCGGCCCCGGCGACGAGCGCCCCTTCGCGGGGGTGCCCGTGGCGATCAAGAACAACCGGCCCGTCGAGGGGATGCGGCTCACCTACGGCTGCTCGCTGATGGCGGACTACGTCTGCGACTACGACCACAACGTCACCCGCCGCCTGCGCGACGCCGGGTTCGTGATCGTGGGCACGACGACCCTGCCGGAGTACGGCATCCTGCCCACCTCCGAGGCCCGCCTGTTCGGGCCCACGCGGAACCCCTGGGACCCGGGCGGACACCCGGCGGCTCCTCCGGCGGGGCGGCGGCCGCGGTGGCCGAGCGGCATGGTGCCCGTCGCCCACGGCAACGACGGGGGCGGCTCGGTGCGCATACCCGCGGCCTGCTGCGGCCTCGTGGGGCTGAAGCCGAGCCGCGGGCGCATCTCGCCGGCCCCCGAACTGGGCGACTCCTCGCTGGGGATCGACGGGATGCTGACCCGCACAGTCGCCGACACGGCCTCGATCCTCGACGTGCTCGCGGGCTATGAGCCGGGCGACGCCACCTGGGCGCCGCCGCCCGCCGAGCCCTTCGCCGAGGCGGCCGGCGCGCGACCCGGCGCAGCCTGCGGATCGCCGTCACGAAGCTGCCCCCGGCCGCGCGACGCCGAGCTCGACCCGATCTGCGCCGAGGCGGTCGACGAGGCCGCCGAGCTGCTGCGCTCGCTCGGGCACGAGGTCGAGGAGGTCGACCCGCCGTGGCAGGAGGAGGGCTCTGAGCGAGCTCTTCGGGGTCGTCTTCTCCAACCAGATCGCCCTCTCGATCGCCTACTCGGGCATGGTCGCCGGCCGCGGGCCGGGCGGCAGAGGACATGGAGCCGATGAGCTGGGCGATCTTCTCGATGATCCGGAAGCTGGGCGCGATCGAGGGCATGGCGGCCGCCGTGCGGCTGCAGGCCTTCGCGCGCCGGCTGGTCGCTTCCTGGCCCCCTACGACGCGCTGCTGACGCCCGCGCTGGCCGAGCGGCCGCTGCCGCTGGGCACGCTCGACACGGCCGCTGCCGAACCCGATGTCCACGTTCACCCGCTCGGGGCTGTTCACGCCCTTCACGCCCGTCTTCAACGCCACCGGCCAGCCCGGCATCTCGCTGCCGCTCTACGAGGGCGAGGACGGCCTGCCGCTGGGCGTGCAGCTCGTCGGGGCGCCCGGCCGGGGAGGGGCGGCTGCTCGCGCTGGCAGCCCAGCTCGAAGCGGCCAGGCCGTGGGCCGACCGGCGGCCGCCCGCCGATGGCGGCAGGCGGTCTCGGGCGGCTAGGGGCCGCTGCAGCGCCGCCTCCGAGCACGGCGGACATCCGCTGCGGGCTGACCCCCAGCGCCTCGACGTCGGCTGTGCCGCGCGCGCGAGACCATCGAGACCTCCATCAGCTCGGCCTCGTCCCAGGTGGCGAAGGCGCCCGGCCCCATCGCCCGCTCCAGCAGGCGCAGCGCGCGCGAGACGACCGGCGTGGGGACGTGCACAGCGGGCGGCTGCGGCTCCAGCGCGCGCAGGACGGTGCGGATGATGTCCTCGTGGCTGAGCGTCTCCGGCCCGGCGAGCTCGTGGCGGACGTGCGGCGCTCTCCGTCGGGCGGCGCGCAGGCGGCGATGACGCAGTCGGCCACGTCCTCGGCCCAGATCGGCTGGAAGAGCGCCCGGCCCCGGCCCGAGACGGGCATCACCGGCAGCAGCGCCAGACGTTCGAGCAGGGTCAGCCAGGGGTCGCCGGGGGCGTAGACGATCGAGGGCGCGAACACGATCGAGCGCGAGGTCGGCCTCGCGCACGGCCTGCTCGGCGAGGGCCTTGGCGCGCAGGCAGCGGGTGCGGTGGTGGGTGGAGGCGCCCGAGCGCCGAGAAGAAGACGAACCGCTCGACCCCCTGGCGCTCGGCCGCCTCGACCATGCGCCAGGTGGCGATGCCGTCGAGCTCCTCGATCGAGCCCCGCGGCTGGTCGCGGATCGCGGCCGCCAGGTGCACGACCGTGTGGACGCCCGCGCATGGCGTTGCGGAAGGAGGGCGGGTCGGTGAGGTCGCCGAGGGCGATCTGCACCCGCACGCGCTGGGTGCCGAGCCGCCGCGGGTCGCGCACGAGGCAGCGCACCTGCGTGCCTTCGGCCAGCAGGCGGCGCAGCAGCGTCGAGCCCACCAGGCCGGTCGCGCCGGTAAGCAGGAGCATGATTCGTACAATATGCCCCTCCCACCGGGAACCCCCCAGCAAACCGACCCCAGAAAGAAGCGAATGGCCTACGTAATCGCCGAGCCGTGCATTGGCACCAAGGACAACTCCTGCGTCGAGGTGTGCCCCGTGGACTGCATCCACCCGACGCCCGACGAGCCCGGATACGACGCGGCCGAAATGCTCTACATCGACCCCGAGGAGTGCATCGACTGCGACGCCTGCGTCGAGGCGTGCCCGGTCGACGCCTGCTTCGCCGAGGACCAGCTCCCGGACGAGTGGCAGAAGTACACGCAGATCAACGCCGACTACTTCGCGCTGAGGGCGGCGGGGCCGCCGCCACCGGCTAGGCCATCAGGCGCTGGCGCGGCCCCTGCGTAGTCGGGGTGCAGCACGTCGAAGATCGGCACGTCGGGGATCGCCTCGCCCAGCAGCGACGCAGGCGCGCGAGTCGAAGCGGTGGGACTGGGGCGCGACGGGGTTGACCGTGATCGCCAGCAGCTCGATCGGATCGAGCACCTCGATCTCGACGCCCTGGCGCGCGGTACAAGCCGAGCCCGCGGTCCGACAGGAAGACCCGGGTCGGGTCCCGGACGACGACCGTCACGGGCCGCCGCGGCGCGGCGCGCGGACAGGGCGAGCTCGCGCACGAAGGCCTCCGGCAGCGCGCCCGCGACGAGCAGCCAGCGCGCGCCCGGGCTCTCGGCCAGCAGCGCGGCGATCTGCTCGGCGCCCGCGGTGAGCACGAAGCGCTGGCGGGCAGCGCGACGGGGCTCGCCGCTCCTCGCCGACGAGCAGCGCTCGCACCCGGCTCGGCTGCGCAGCCAGCTCACGCAGCCGGCGCCTCGGCGCCAGCGCGCGGCAGGCGCACGAGCTCGACGGCGTCTCGGGTCCGGGCCGACGACCTCCTCGATGTCCTCGCTGAGGACGGCCCCCGTCGACATCACCAGGCCGTCGGCGACCGCCGGGCGAGGATGCCGCCCGCCGGTCGATGGCGCCGTCGATCAGCACCTGCTCGGCGCCGTGGGCGAGCATCGCGTCGGCCGACCGCGCGCACCTCGTCGGCCGCGCTCGGGCCCGGCGACCTCGACCGTCCCGGAGCCCTGCAGCCGCGCGATCAGCACCTCGCCCCAGCGGCGTCCGCGCACCCGTGCGCTCGAGCAGCTCGTGGGGATGCCGCTCGCGCGCAGCAGGCCGTCGGTCGTGGCGACGAGGCTCCCGGCCGGCAAGCTGCACGCGCGGCTTCTCGATCCGGAAGTCGATCACGTCGTGCTCCTCGCCGTCGCGCCCGACGGAGGTCACCCCGACGCTGCCGCCCTGCTGCTCGAGCTCCGCGCAGCAGCGCCGCTCAGGGCGACCGTCTTGCCCGTGTTCTTGGCCAGCCCCACGAGCGCCAGCCGGCGAGGCCGACGCGGTCAGCTCGGCGAGCACGGACCGGGTCAGCGCGGGCGCGGGCGACCCGCGCGGCCAGCTCGCGCACGATGAACGTCGCCAGGTGGTGGGGGTAGGTGCCCTTGGAGAAGCCGGCGTCGTAGCCGAGCTCCTTGGCGAGCTCGTTGGAGACCCGCGGCCCGCCGCAGGCGAGGATCATCTGGCCGCGCCTGCCCTCGGCCTCGACCATCTCGACGAGCTCGGTGAGGTTCTGCACGTGCAGGTTCTGCTGGGTGACCGTCTGCGAGACGAGGATCGCGTCGGCGCCGACCTCGATCGCCTTGGCCAGCAGCACGCTGTTGGGCACCTGGCTGCCGAGGTTGTAGGTCTCGAAGGCCTGGTAGCCCTCGAGGCCGTGGTGGCCGTGGTAGCCCTTGAGGTTGAGCATCGCGTCGATGCCCGACGCTGTGCGTGTCCGAGCCGGTGCTCGCGCCGACGACCACGATCCTGCGGCCGAGGTGCTCTCGGCGAAGCGCTCGATCTCCTCCTCGCTCATGTACTCGATGTCGAAGCCCTCGCCCTGCAGCGACGCGAAGTCGACCGTCTGCAGGCAGCGCCCGTACATGACGAAGTAGGTGTAGCCCTCGGTGAGCTGCTCGTAGTGGACGACCTCGGGCTCCTCGAAGCCCATCTTCGCGGCGAGCTCCAGCGCGGCCTTGCGGGCCGCCAGCGAGTAGGGCACCGGCAGCGTGAAGCTCATCTGCACGAGCCCGTCGCCGAGGTGGTCGGCGTAGGGCCGCACGGCGCGCCAGATCGACCTCCCTATGCATAGCTCGCCTGCGCCTCAGGGTCGCCCATCAGCTCGACGACCGGGTTGAGGTAGCCCTCGCTCGGTCTCGACGATCCCCTCGATCCCGCGGCCCTCGTCCACCTTGCGGCTGACGTCGCCGAAGGTCGCCTGCGTCGATCGCCTCGAACAGCCCCGTCTCGGCGATCCGCTCGAGCAGCTCGTGGGCCCCCGCGAGCACCTCCTGGGCCCGCGTCTGGATGATCCCGCCGCGGCTTGAACTCGATCTCCTCGCCGAGGTCGCGGGCCGCGTTGAACACGTAGTCGACGTTCTGCAGGCCGAGCACGCGGTCGTGGATGTGGGGCGTGAAGATCCCCTCGGTGGGCACGCCGATCGTCTGGATCCCCTGACCGGTGGCGATCGTGACGAGGTTGAAGAGCGTGTCGGCGGCGTGCGTGCGGAAGAGGTTGCCGTCCATGTGCCTGGTCGGCGGCATGTACTTGACCGGGCAGTCCGGGAACAGCTCGCGCGTCAGCTGGGCCTGGGCCCACTCGTAGAGCAGGCCGTTGGTCACGGGCACGTCGATCTCGAACGCGTCGCCCAGCGCGATCTGCGCGTCGGGCACGCCGGAGTCGCGGGCGAGCTGGTGGTTGATGAACTGCGAGGCGGTCACCGAGGGGGCCGCCTCGATCGCGTCGGCGGTGCGCAGGTAGTTGTCCTCGCCGGTGTTGATGACGACGCCGAAGTAGCCGTTGATCATCCGCGAGACGCGCTGGTCGATCAGGCCCCGGACGATGTTGATGTCGCGGTAGAGGATCCCGTAGAGGGCGTCGTTGACCATGTTGTCGAAGCCCTCCCAGGCGCCCATCGCGGCGATCTCCGACATGCACAGCCCCGAGCAGAAGCTCGACAGGCGGACGTAGCGGCCGTGCTGCTCGGACCACTCGTCCATCGCCTCGCGCATGATGCGGAAGTTGGCCTGGGTGGCGAAGGTGCCGCCGTAGCCCTCGGTGGTGGGGCCGTAGGGGACGTAGTCGAGCAGGCTCTGGGCGGTCGAGCGGATCACCGCGACGATGTCGCCGCCGGCCTGCGCGACGGCCTTGGCGTGCACGACGTCCTCGTAGACGTCGCCGGTGGCCGTGAGCACGTAGCGCAGCGGCGTCGTGGCTGTCGCCGAGCCGCTCGCGCATCGCCGCGCCGCTCCTCGAAGCGCCGGGAGATCTCGCGCAGGCGCGCCGCGCACTCCTCGCAGCACCCGCTCGCGGATCGGCGCCTCCTCGGCCTGTGCTCGGGCGCAGAGGTCGAGCTCGCCGGCGCTGACGGCCTCGGCGATCTGCTGCGGGGAGCGGCCGGTCTGGAGCATCGCGTTGCCGATCCAGTGGGCGATGCCGCGGCCGAGCCCGCCGCGCTCGTGCACGTGGTCGACGAGCACGTTCGGCAGCGGCACCTCGAGCGCGTCGGCGCCGTCGACGCCCAGCAGGCGGGTGACGCTGCGCTCGACCGAGACGGTCGTGCGCCCGGCGATCTGCTCGGCGACCTGCTCGGCGATCTGCGCGGGCCGCCTGGCGGCAGGCCGCGATCACGCCGGGGTCGAGGCCGAGCTTGCTGTGCGCCCCCTGGGTGGAGGCTGCTCATCGCAGCTCCCTGACGATCGGGAAGGGGATCACCTCGCGCAGCGTGTCGCGTTCGGTGAGGATCATCACCAGGCGGTCGACGCCCATGCCGCCGCCGGCGGTGGGCGAGTAGCCGTACTCGATCGCCCGCGCGTACTCCTCGTCGTTGGGGTGCGGGCACGTCGCCGTCGTCGATCATGCGGCGCTTGCGCTGGTCGACGAACCGCTGCCACTGGTCGACCGGGTCGTTCAGCTCGGTGTCGCCGCTGACCAGCTCGATGCCGCCGATGACCGCGTCGAAGTGCTCGGCCAGCTCGGGGTGCTCGGGGTGGCGCTTGGTGATCGGGAACGGCTCGAGCGGGAAGTCGAACACGTGCGTCGGCTGGTTGATCGTCGGCTCGATCTTCTCCGAGTAGATGTCGGCGACGACCTCGGCCCAGCGTGGCGGCCGGGTCGATCGGCTCGTCGAGCACCTCGGCGAGCTGCTCGCGGGTGGACTCCATGAAGTCCAGCCCGAAGCGCTCGAGGATCAGCTCGCGCATCGTCACCCGCCGCCAGGGCTTGGCCAGGTCGATCTCCTCGCCGTTGCGCTTGATCGACCGTGCGGCCGAGGGCCTTCTGCGCGACGTCGCGGAACATCTCTTCGGTGACGGTCGCCACGTCGTTGTAGTCGGAGTAGGCGCACATGAACTCGATGATCGTGAACTCCGGGCTGTGCTTGGGGGAGATGCCCTCGTTGCGGAAGACCTTGCCCATGTCGTAGACGTTCTCCATGCCCCCGACGATGCAGCGGTTGAGGAACAGCTCGACCGAGATGCGCAGGTAGAGTTCGCGGTCGAGCGCGTTGTGGTAGGTGGTGAAGGGGCGCGAGCCGGCGCCGCCGGCGAGCGACTGCAGCGCCGGCGTTTCGACCTCGACGAAGTTGCGTTCGTTCAGCCACTTCGCGGATCGCGAACACGATCTTGTTGCGTGTGATGAACAGGTCGCGCGTCTCCTCGTTGGCGATCAGGTCGAGCTCGCGGTAGCGGTAGCGGGTGCCGGTGTCGCCGAGCCCGTGGTGCTTGTCCGGCGGCGGGCGCAGCGACTTGGTGAGCAGCGTGCACTGCCTTCGCCGCGAGCGCGAGCTGCCCGCGCTGGGTCACGTAGACGCAGCCGTCGATCGCGACGATGTCGCCGATGTCGAGGTCGAGGATGCGGTCGTAGGCCTCCTGGCCGAGCGCGTCGACCCGCAGGACGACCTGGATCGAGCCCGAGAGGTCGCGGAGGTCCAGGAACGCCGTCTTGCCGTGGCCGCGCCGGGAGATCAGCCGGCCGGCGACCGTGTAGCGCAGCTCGGGGTGCTCTCCGCGCTCGAGGGCGGCGGGGTCGTGCGCCGCGAGGATCTCGGCGATCCGCGTGCGGCTCTCCCACAGGCGTGACTGGCGGGTAGGGGTCGATCCCCTCGGCCCGCATGCCGTTCCATCTTCGCGCGGCGTTCGTCGAATCTCGACGGCGCCGTCCGTGCATCGGCCCGCGGCTCGGGCCTGCTCGTCCTGCTCCTCCTCCTGCTGGTCCTGTACTGGCATTGAATGACGATCCTCCTGAGGTGAAACGCCCTTGTCAAGCGTTCGGTTGCTGGCCCGACTCCCGCACCGGACGCGGCCGCCCACGGGCGCGTGCGCCCGGCGATCGGACAGGGCATGTCGGCGGGTTGCGAAGGCCGTTGCTCAGGCCATCGGCAGCGACATGCCCACGGGTTTCCGGCTCTCCGCGGCGCGGCGGCGGCGGCGACCTCCACGAGTCGGGAGGACCGGCAGGTCGGCCGGCGTCATCGCGATCAGCCCGCGGGCGACCTGGCGGATCGCCTGGGCGGCCGGGTCGTCGGGGTCCTCGATCACCAGCGGCGTGCCGGCGTCGGCCTGCTCGCGCAGGGGCATCGTCAGGGGCACCCTGCCCAGCAGCGGCACGTCGAGCTCGTCCGCGAGCTCCTGCGCCGCCGCCCTCGCCGAAGATCGCGAAGCGCTCGCCGGAGGGGGTCGTGAAGCCGGACATGTTCTCGACCACCCCGCCGATCTCGAGGGAGACCTTGTCGGCCATCTGGGCGGCGCGGCGGGCGACCTTCTGGGCGGTCTGCTGCGGGGTGGTGACGATCAGGAACTGCGCCTGGGGGAGCAGCTGGGCGAGGGTCATCGAGACGTCGCCGGTGCCCGGCGGCAGGTCCACCAGCAGGTAGTCCAGGGCGCCCCATTCGACGTCCTGGAGGAACTGGGTGAGCGCCTTGTGGAGCATCGGCCCGCGCCAGACCACGGCGGCGTCCTCCTCGACGAAGAAGCCGATCGACATGACCTTCACGCCGTGGGCCTCGAGCGGGATGATCTTGCGCTGCGGGCGAGACGGCCGGGCGGGTCGCGCCGAGCCCGTACATGCGCGGGATCGAGTAGCCCCACACGTCGGCGTCGAGCACGCCGACGCGCTTGCCCTCGGCCGTCAGGGCGGCGGCGAGGTTGGCCGTCAGGGTGGACTTGCCGACGCCGCCCTTGCCCGAGCCGATGCAGATCACGTTGGAGACCTGGGCCAGCGCGCCGGCGGGCAGGCTGCCGCGGCCGAGCTTCTGCTGCAGGGCGGCCTTCTGCGCGTCGGTCAGGACGTCGAAGTAGACGTTGACGTGGGTGACGCCCTCGAGCGCCGAGACGGCCTGGGCGACGGCGGTCTGGAAGTGGCCCTTGATCGGGCAGCCGGGCGTCGTCAGCGAGACGGTCACGTCGACGACCCCGTTCGGGCTGGTCTCGATCGAGCGCACCATGTCGAGCTCGACGATCGAGCGGTGCAGCTCCGGGTCGATGACGACCTCGAGGGACTTGCGGATCTCGTCCTTGTCGATCACTGCGCCCATTGTGGCAAACCGCGAGCCCGCAGCCCCCGTCCCTAGGCCGCTGCGGTCGAAAAAATGACCCGCGGGCGGTGGGGGCCGCCCGCGGGTCGAGGGAGGAGAGGGTGCTACTACTGCCGGCGGGATATGAGGCCGGCAGACTCTCCCGTAGCCGGGCCCCTCTCCGGGCCCGGGCGGGGGAAGGGTCGTGGCTAGACCAGGCTCAGGATCCGCTCCTGGACCTGGATGCGAGCTCGGGCACGCGGTTCGGTGCCGTTCTTGGCGATCGTCTCGCGACGGTTGTCCAGCTCGCTGACGCGGTCGTTGACCGTGCTCTCGATCTTGCGGCGGCGCTGGCGCAGTTCGCGCTCGACGCGGACGCGGGCTTTGCGGACCTCGCGCTCGAGCCGTTTGCGGGCCGTGGCGCCGCGGCGTTCGAAGCGGCGCAGCTGGGCCTGGGCCTTGGAGCTCGAGGAGTAGCTGGAGAGCGTGTCGCTCACCGTGCGTGACGACTTTTTCGCGGGCGATGAGGGCGGCGCCGACGGGGATCAGCACCGCGCGCTCGGCGTAGTCGCCGAAGACGCCGGCGGTCTCTTTGGTGGCAGTCTGGGTCTGACGGGCGCGGACTCGGCCTGGTGGGCGGCGCGGGTGCGGGAGGCCTTGGCGTGGGTGGCTTTGGCGCCGCGGCGTGCCGTCGCTGTTGCTCGCGGCCGGTTTGCGGGCGGCTTTGGTGCGGGTTTTCGCCGCTTTGCGGGGAGTCGTGCTGGCGGTAGGCATCGTGGAGGCGGTCTCCTCTTTCTTCCTCGCCGGCTGCGAGGTGACGGGTCTGTGTTTGCTTTTGTTCGTGTGCTCGGGCTGACTCAGCAGTCGAACACCTGTTTGTAACCCGCTTCGGGAGGATCGTTACAGCGGGATCCTATCATCCCGTGAACAGCCTGTAACCACGGGCCGCTTCGGCCAGGAGCTTGTAACAGCAGGAACGTGCGTTCGATCGGCGCTCAGGCCGCGATTCGGCCGCGGGTCCATGCGGGCGATCCAGCGATCCGGGTGTGCAGCTCCTCGCCGCTGGGCAGGTCCTGGGGACCGCCCCATGCGAGGGCCAGCGTCTCGGGCCCGCCGGCGCTCACGACCGCGTCGCAGAAGCGCCGGCCGGTCTCGTACTGGCGCAGCTTCAGCTCCAGGCCGAGCAGCCGCTCGAGGACCCGCCAGGGCAGCCCGCGCTGCTCGCGCCGGCGGTTCATCGCCGCCCGCAGCCGCGGCAGCGAGGGCAGCACCTCGGCCCCGACGGCGTCCATCGTGTGCTCCGCATGCCCCTCGATCAGGGACATCGCGGCCTGCATCCGCTCGACCAGCTGCCAGCGGTCCTCGCCCAGGGTCAGCCGCAGCAGCTCTCCCGCGGCGCGCGCGCTCGACCATCTCCCGCAGGCTCGCCGGGTCGGGCAGGCGGGGCAGGCGCGACGCCCGTGCCCGCCGGGCCGCTCCTCGTCGGCCTTCGGGCGGCCGATCACGCGTCATCTGCAGACCGTCGATGCAGCTCCTTGAGCATCGCCGCCGAGGTGGTCCCGAAGCCAGGGCGCGCCGGTGAACTGGACGGCGTGGGTGATCTCGTGGATCGTCACCCACAGGACCAGCTCCTCGCGGTCGACCCCCAGGTTGCGGGCGGCCTGGGCGAGGTTCGGCGCCAGCAGCAGCAGGCGCGGCGGGACCGAGGCGTCGAGCAGGGCCAGGTCGTACTGGCCGAGCACCCGCTGGGAGAGCATTCCGGTGAGCGCGCCGACCTGCGCCCCGAGCAGCAGGCCCGAGACCGAGCGCAGCGGGCCGGCGAGCGGCCCGCGCTGCTCGCCCAGCCGCTCGCTGAGCGGCGCCAGCAGCGGGCGCATCGTCTGGAGGTTGGCCGCGATCCAGGACGGGCGGTCGACGAGCTCCAGGGGCGGCAGCTCGCCGTCGATCGGCAGGCCGCTGTAGGCGCTCACCCGGCGGGCGAAATCGTGGGCGAGGGGCTCGACGGTCGACGCCCGCACGCCGCCGCTCGGCGGCGAGCCGGCGATCAGCTCGCCGATCCGCTGGGCGGCGCCCCAATCGATCACGTCCACCCCAAGAGCGTAGCCGGGCGCCGGCACCGGCCCGGCGTATCCTTGGACCGTGCCCGGCTCGAGAATCGCCCCTGCCGCCGTCCCGGCGCCACGGACCCGAGCAGGGCGGCGGGCGTTCCTCAAGCGGCCGGAGGTGCGGGACGTGCTCGCCTGGGTGCGCCTGCTGGTCGATCCCGCAGGATGCGGCCGCGGTCGTGCGGGCCCTCGCCCGTCCCCCGATCGGAGCTGCGCCAGGTCGACCTCGCGCGGGTGATCCAGGTCGCCAGGCGGCGCAAGCTCGACCTCGTCGTCGGGCTCGCGGCGGCGACCGAGTCGCCGCAGGTGCCGCCCGAGGCGCGCGAACGCATCCAGCGCTTCGTCGAGCTGCACCGCGGATGCCTGCGCGGAGCTGGAGTCGGTCCCGCCCGACGTCTTCCTCGGCGGCTGATCGACCGCCTCGGCACGCCCGGCCGGCCGCTGCTCGCCCCCGAGGATGCGGCCGAGCAGCGGGAGAGCCTCGCGCTGCTTCGCGCATGGCGGTGGACTTCGTGCGCCGAGTCGCCGAGCTCGAGCATCCGCGACCTCGCGCGGCACCTCGCCACGGTCGTTCCCGAGGCTCAGGAGCCGGCCCCGCCGAGCCGGGCGAGCCGCTGGAGGCGGCTCTGGCCGTGCTGCGCGAGGAGGTCCTGGACGGCGTCGGGCGCATCGGCGGGCGCCTGGGCGAGCTGCGCCTGGACACCGACCTCGACATCTCCCACGGGGTCGTCCGCTACCTCGAGCTGCTCAAGCTCTCGGCGCTGATGCAGCGCCCGGAGGGCCAGAGCCTCGGCGAGGCCCTGGCGGACGTCAACGCGCGCCTGCTCGCCGCCGCCACGCCCCTGCAGCGGGAGATCCTCGAGACCTCCACGCCTCGACGAGAGCCTGCTGGCGGCGGAGGCGGACGACGGCGCCCGCATCGGCCTCTCTCGCGAGGAGCACTCGCTGGGGGCCTTCCTTCCCCGCAAGGGCGCCGGCCTGGCGCTGTCGGCCTCGGACATCGAGACCTACCGCAGCTGTCCCCTGCGCTACAAGTTCGCCCGCGTCCTGCGCATCCCGACCGAGCAGACGATCCACCAGCGCTTCGGGATCGCCGTCCACCAGGTGCTGGAGCGCTACCACTCCGAGGGTGCGAGCACGCTCGCGCAGCTGCTCGAGCTGCTGGACGCCGGCTGGCGGCGCAGCGGCTTCGGCGAGGTCGGGCCGGAGGGCGAGCTGCTGGAGAAGGCGCGGGCGGCCCTCGTGCGCTACCACGCGCGCCTGCAGGCAGGAGCCTCCGAGCCGGTCTGGTTCGAGCGGCCATTCTCCTTCCGTCTCGGGCCCCACCACCTGCGGGGGCGGGTGGACCGGGTCGACCGGCTCGCGGACGGCGGCGAGGGTCCGGAATACGAGCTGATCGACTACAAGACCTCACGGCCCAAGTCGGCCGAGCAGCTGCGGGACGACATCCAGCTGTCCCTCTACGCGCTCGCCGCCAGCGAGGACTGGGGCTCGACTCCTCCCGCCAGGCCTACTACTACGTGCTCGACGACCTCAAGGTGCCGGTACCGCGAGATGGAGCGCGACGCCGAGGCGGTGCGGGAGGTGGTGATGGAGGTCGGCGAGGGCATCCTCGCCCAGGACTTCGACCCCACCCCCTCGCCGGACGGCCTGCTCGATCTGCGACTACCGCATCGTGTGCCCGGCCGCAGAGGCCTAGGGCGCGCGGCCTTCGCCTCCCCGCTGGCGCAGGAAGCGCTGGAATTCCCGCGCCAGATGTCCCCCGAGGGGACCTCGGTCGGGCCTGCTCTGCTCCTCGCTCTCGGCCGCCTGCTCGAGGCGCTCCACGAAGGCCTGGATGTCCGGGTCGCTCTGCACCGCCAGGCCCACCTGGCGCTCGTAGTCGGCCGCAGCCGACTCGAGCTCCGAGACGTCGATCGAGACCCCGATCAGGACTTCCACCCTCCGCAGCAGGGCCAGGGCGGCCTTCGGGTTGGTGGCCGCGGCCACGTAGTGGGGCACGGCGGCCCATAGGCTGGCGGAGGGGAGGCCCGCATCCGCGCAGGCGGTGTGGAGGACGCCCGACGATCCCCGTCGGCCCCTCGTAGGAGGAGGGGTCGATGCCGAGCCGCTGCAGCAGGGAGGGGTCCGAGGCGTGCCCCGTCATCGGCACGGGCCGCGTGTGGGGCACGTCGCCGAGCAGGGCGCCGAGGGAGACGACGACCTGCACTCCCAGAGCCTCGGCGAGGTCGACCAGGTGGCCGCTGAACGACCGCCAGCGCATCGACGGCTCGACGCCCTGGACGAGCACCAGATCACGCGGAGCACGGGGGGCCTGAGCCTCGAAGATCTCGACCGTGGGCCAGGTGATCTCGCGCCGGTCCTGCTCGCCCAGGCGGATGCAGGGACGGTTGGCCTGGAAGTCGTAGAACTCCTCCGGAGTCGATCCGGGCGAAGCGCTTGGCGTCCAGCGAGGAGGCGAGGAAGGAGAGGGCCTCGATGCGGCGTCTCCGGCGTCATTCCAGCCCTGGAAAGCGCATACCATCGCCGGGGCTCTCAGGCCGTCCGGACGGCGGTCCCAGATGAGCGGTTGCATCCGAATCACCGTACATCATGAGCCGATGGCCTCCGCCGGCTCCACGGTCGCCGATCGGCCCCAGACGGTCGCCACCCTGCGCGCCGAGGAGGAGGTCGAGGCCGTCTTCGCCTGCACCCGCAAGGAGCGCCAGATCACCCGCCAGGGCGCGCCCTATCTGACGGTCGAGCTGCGGGATGCCACGGGGACGATCCTCGGCCGGGCCTTCCGGGACGCCGATCTGCTGGCCGGCGGCTTCGAGCGGGGCGAGCTGGTGCGGGTGACCGGCCGCACGCAGCGCTTCAGGGATCAGCTGCAGATCGAGCTCCACACGATCCGGCGCGCCGCCGGCGAGGACGCCGATCCCGCCCGCTTCCTGCCGACCACCTTCCGCGACGTGGAGGAGCTCGAGGGCTTCTTCGAGCACCTCGCCAGGGAGGTGTACGACCCCGGCCTGCGCGGCCTGCTCGACGGGATCCTCGCGGATCGGGCCCTGCGCGAGGGGATCCGCATGGCGCCCTGCTCGCCGCCATCGCCGGCGGGCTCGGCGCGCACCTCATCCGCCCACCACGCCTATCTCGGGGGCCTGCTCGAGCACACCGTCGCGGTGGCGACCCTGGCTGTCGAGCTCTGCACCCTGCATCCACGCCTGGACCGCGACCTGCTGGTGTGCGCGGCCCTCGTCCACGACCTCGGCAAGACCCGCGAGTTCAGCTACGGGGCCGAGATCGAACGCAGCCGGGAGGGCATGCTGCTCGGACACGTCGAGCTGGGGCTGCAGGCTGCTCGCCGCGCATTACCCGGCCGCCCTGGAGAGCGAGCGCAGGCTCGCCCTCGAGCACTGCGTGATCCTCCACCACGGGCCCGACGGGGCCTCGGGCCAGCGCTTCGCCTCGGCGGAGGCGGTCGCCCTGCACCGGCTCAACGCCCTCGATGCACAGGTCAAGGGGGCCTTCGAGCACGGGCTGGGAACGTCTCCGCGCTGACGGGCGGGGCTGTCAAGACCGGCCCCGGCACTGCCGATAGATAGGTGATGCGCGACAGCGCCACCTCAACCATTGCCGCCGAACGCGCCTCGGGCCCTGACCTGCCCGACCGCAGGCAGGGACCAAGGGACGCCGAGCCGCGGCCACCACGGGCTGTACCCGCCGAAGCACCCCGGTCGCTCCACCCGCATGATCGGAGAGGTAGTGGTCGACCTCGGCTTCGCCGACCGGGAGGCCGTCGAGGAGGCCGTGCAGGCCGCCCGCTCCCAGGGCCGCCCGACCGGCCTGGTGCTGGTCGAGCGCGGGCTCCTTCGCCACGACCAGCTCGCCCGCGTCGTCGCCGAGCGCTTCGGCCTGGACTTCGTCGACCTGTCCGTCTACGACCTCGACATGGGCGCGGTCAACCTGATCAGCATCGAGACCTCCAAGCGCTACCAGGCGCTGCCGGTCGGATTCCTCGAGGACGGGTCGGTGCTGCTGGCGATGGCCAACCCGACGAACGTGCTGACGATCGACGACGTCGGGATGATGACCGGCCGGCGGATCCGCCCGGCGGCCGCCTCGGTCGAGGACCTGGACCTGCTGCTCGCTCGGCTCACCCGCATGGACGAGTCGATCGAGGACATCGGGAACGAGGAGGCCGACCACGAGGAGGACCAGGCGAGCCTGCTGGTGGACGAGGCCGACACCGACGCCCCGATCATCAAGCTGGTCAACTCGATCGTCGCCCAGGCGATCCAGCAGGGCGCCTCCGACATCCACGTGAACCCGGAGGAGGGGGATACGCGGGTCCTGTTCCGCGTCGACGGCGTCCTGGCCCCGGCCGCGACGGTGAAGCGCAGGATGGCCTCGGGGGTCATCTCCCGCATCAAGATCATGGCCGACCTCGACATCTCCGAGCGACGCGTTCCGCAGGACGGTCGGTTCGCCCTGACGGTCGACGGCCGCCGCGTGGACATCAGGGTCGTGACCCTTCCCCTCGTGCACGGCGAGGGCCTCGTGATGCGCATCCTCGACAAGGGCGTCGTCGTCGACGGCCTGGAGTCCCTCGGCATGCGACAGCACGAGGAAGAGCGCTTCGCGCAGGCCATCAAACGGCCCAACGGAGCCGTGCTTGTGACCGGCCCGACAGGCTCAGGGAAGTCCACCACCCTCTACGCCGCCCTGAACGCCCTCAACGACGGCGATCGCAGCATCCTCACGATCGAGGACCCGGTCGAGCAGCGCATCGCGGGCATCAAGCAGATGCAGATCGCCCCCAAGGCGGGCGTCACCTTCGACGTTGGCCTGCGCTCGATGCTGCGGGCCGACCCCGACGTGATCATGGTCGGCGAGATCCGCGACCGCGAGACCGCCCACATCGCGGTCGAGGCTGCCCTGACAGGCCACCTGGTCCTCTCCACCCTGCACACCCGCGATGCTCCGAGCGCCCTGGGACGGCTCATCGACATGGGCATCGAGCCCTTCCTGGTGTCATCCGCGGTGGACTGCATCGTCGCCCAGCGCCTCGTGCGGCGGCTGTGCGAGCACTGCAAGCGTCCCCAGACCGTCTCCGACGCGGTCCTGGCCGAGCACGACCTCTCCGGGGCGGAACCGTATGAGGCGGTCGGCTGCTCGCGCTGCTCGGGCTCCGGCTACCGCGGCCGGGTGGGCCTCTACGAGGTGATGACGGTCAGCGAGCAGATCCGCAACCTGATCCTCGAGCGGGCCTCCGTCGACGAGATGGTGGCGGTGGCCCTGGAGGAAGGCATGGAGCGGCTGCGCGACGACGGCCTGCAGAAGGTCCGCGAGGGAGTGACCTCGATCGCGGAGGTCGAAAGGATGACCACCAGCCTGCTGTAGACGAGGGAGTCCGCGCTTGCTGAGCAGGCGGCGGGCCCGTTCGTCCAGCCGGCCGGAGGGTGTCCCGCACGGCGGCTAGCGTGCGCGACATGACAAGCCCGGTTGGACCCGCTGCCCGGCTGACTGGGGCGCTCCTCGCTCTGCTGGTCTCCCCGGCGCTCGCCGGCGCCGCGACGGGACCGCGCGAGTACGGCTGTCCGATCTTCCCGGCGAGCAACTCCCTCAACCGGGACATCTCCCATGCGCCCGTGGATCCCAACTCCTCCGCCTACATCGCGAGCATCGGCCTCAGCGGTCATCTGCACCCGGACTTCGGAACCAATCCCGGCTACGGGATCCCCTACACGGTCGTCGGCGCCCGCCAGGCCCGGGTCCCGATCCTGTTCGGCGAATACGGCGAAGAATCCGACCCCGGCCCATATCCCGTCCCGCCCGGGGCGCCGGTGGAGGGCAATGGCCAGGAAGGCGACCGCCACGTGCTCGTCCTGCAGCGCGGCAGCTGCAGGGACTACGAGCTCTACTCGGCCCGTCGCCGGGGTGGGGGATGGGAAGCGGGCTCCGGGGCGGTCTTCAACCTGCGCAGCAACGCGCTGCGGCCGGACGGCTGGACATCGGCCGATGCCGCCGGCCTGCCGATCCTCCCCCTCCTGGTGCGCTATCCGGAGGTGCGCTCGGGGCGCATCGATCATGCCCTGCGGGTGACGGTGCAGCGCACCCAGCGCGGCTATATCCATCCGGCCACCCACTTCGCCTCCGGCAGCTCGGGCCCCGCCCTGCCTCCCATGGGGCTGCGGCTGAGGCTCAGGGCCGGCTTCTCGCTGGCGGGGTTCCACGGGGAGTCCCTCGTGATCCTGCGAGCGCTGAAGCGCTACGGCCTGATCGTCGCCGACAACGGCTCCTCCTGGTACATCACCGGCGCCCCCGACCCGCGCTGGAACGACCAGGACCTCGAACAGATCAAGCGCGTCCCCGGGTCGGCCTTCGAGGTCGTCCGCACGGGATCCATCCGCCACGGCGGCTGACCCCCGGCCTCCCCTGCAGGACTAGGCCTGGCGGGTGGGCTCGGCCGGCGCCTGCACCGGCTGAGCCTCCGCCGGCGGCTGGACCGTCTGAGCCTCGGCCGGCGGCGCCGGGGGCTGCGGCTGGGTGCCCTGGGTGAGGGCCGGCTGCTTGCTCTCGCCAGTGACCGAGTCCTTGAACTCCCGCATGCCGGATCCGAGGGAGCGCCCGATCTCCGGGAGCCGCCTGGCGCCGAACACGAGCAGCAGGATCACGACCAGGAATGCGATGTGAAGTGGGTTGTCGAGTCCCATCGGCACCCTCAGTCTAGGCCATCGGCCCCCTCATGTGGAAGCGGTGCCCGGGCGCCCCCCTGCGGCAGGGCCGCCGGGGACGCCGAGTTGCGCAGCGTGCGATGGACGAGCTGGATCGCCACGACGACCAGCAGGGCGGCGAAGGCGTCCCGCAGGACCCTCCCGGAGAGGGCGTTCGCGAGCGCCACTCCCGCCGCCGCACCAGCGACCGACAGGAGGCCGAGCAGCAGCGCGTCGGCCCTCCTGACGTTGCCGTAGCGATCCTGGCGGTAGGTGCCGACGATCGCCACGGGCACTATCGCCAGCAGGGAGGTCGCCTCGGCGTGGTGCTGGTCGAGCCCGAGGAAGAGAACCAGGCCGGGGACGAAGAGCACGCCCCCGCCCACCCCCAGCAGACCCGCGATGACACCTCCCGCCAGGCCGATGGCGATGGCGCCGATCATCTCAGCACCAGCTCGATCGCGCTGGCCACCAGCACGAGGGCGAACAGCAGGGCGATCGCCCTCGCGGGCAGCCGCTGCTGCAGCCACGTCCCCGCCAGCACCCCGCCGATCGCCGGCACCCCGATCAGCAGGGCGTCGCCCACATCCACGTTGCCGTAGACGCCCTGTACCGCAGCCGCGAACCCGGCGATGAAGACGATCGCCGCCAGCGACGTGGCGGTCGCCTCGCGCTCCCCGTAGGCGAGCCAGAGCATCAGCAGCGGAACGATGACGCTGCCCCCGCCGACCCCGAAGAGCCCGCTGAACAGGCCGGCGAGCGTCCCGATCGCCGCGAGCCTCAACGGCCGCCGCGATGTCCCCTCAGCGGTCAAGGGCACGAGCGGACGGACCGGCCACCATGCGCGCCATACTAGACCTCGTGTCCCCCGCTGCCACGATCGTGGAGGCGCTCGAGCCCATCCGCTCCGATCCCGGCCACGCCGCGGTCCTGCTGGACATCGACGGCACGCTGGCGCCCATTGTCAGGCATGCCGCGGACGCCCACGTTCCAGAGGCCACGCGCAGCCTGCTGATCGAGATCGCCAGGCGCTACCGGGTGGTGGGCTGCGTGAGCGGCCGCCGCGCAACAACGGCACGCCAGATCGTCGCCATCGGCACGATCGCCTACGTCGGCAACCACGGCGGGGAGCTGCTGCGGCCCGGTGCCACCCGGCCGGAGGTCGACCCCGAGCTCGCGGCCTGGACCAGCCGCGTGCGGGACTTCGCCGCGCGGGTCTACACCGGCGAGCGCCAGCGGATCCGGGTCCGCAGCGAGGACAAGGAGGCGATCGCCGCCTTCCACTGGCGGGGCGCCCCCGACGAGGAGGTGGCCGCCGCGGCGGTGCGGGAGATCGCCCGGCAGGCCGAGGAGGAGGGCTTCTTCGTGCACTGGGGCCGAAAGGTGCTCGAGGTCCGTCCGCCGGTCCCCTTCGACAAGGGCCTGGGCATCGCCGCCCTGGTGCGCTCCGAGGAGGTCACGGCGGCCCTCTACGTGGGGGACGACACGACGGATCTGGATGCCTTCAGGGCGCTTCGTTCGCTGGTGGAGGAGGGCACGCTGGCGAGCGCCCTGTGCGTCGCAGTGCGCTCCGAGGAAGCTCCGCCGGATCTCGCCAGGGAGGCCGACCTGACGGTCGACGGCACCGGCGGCGTGAGGGGCCTGCTCGAGGCCCTCCTGTAGCCCGTGCGGTTCGTGGACTTCCTCAGGGCGACCGTGCTGCTCAGCGCGGGGGCCGCCACGGCCCTGGGCGCGGTCACGGTGCTCGCGGCCGCCGCCAGCTCCAACCAGCTGCTGGTGCCGATCTCCCTCGGCTGGTGGCTCCTCGCGGCCCTGTTCGGCCTCCGGCTCGGTCGACGGGCGGAGACCAACCCGCCGATCGCCAGGCTGCTGGCCGGGGCCCAGACGAGCACCTCCCTGCCCGAGCAGCACCCCAACGCCATCCTGCTCAACCGGCTCTGGCCGCTTCTCGTCTACACCATCCTGTCGGGTGGGCTCGCCTTCCTGGCTCCTCAGATCCCGGGCATCGCCGCGGGCTTCGCGATCATCTGGGCTCTGGCGTGGCGGCGCCAGGATGCTTCGGTGGCGGCCATCGAGGAGCGCGACGGGGCGACCTTCTACGTGCGGCGCACATCGCCGATGAAGCCCATGGAGCTGGTTCGAACCCCCGGCTACAAAACCTCCAGAGCCGAGCGCGTCAACGGCGCCGTCACATGAGATGAGCCGGGTCGGCGCGGCTGACGTGCTGATCGTCTCCCTCGGCTCGACCTCCGGACTGCGGCGGGCCGACGAGGCGCTGGGCGACTCCCTGCGCAGAGCCGGGGCCGGTGTTGTCGTGGCGCGAGCCCTGCCGCCCGCACCCACCCCCACCCTGATGCTCACCGACCTCGGCTGGGCCAGGGCCGCGCGGGCGGCCGCCAGCGAGGCCCTGCGGCAGCTGGAGCGTTCGGCGCCGAGGTCGATCGTCTACTCCAGCACGACCGCCGCCCTGCTGTGGCCGCTGCCGGGGGCGATCCGCTTCGACGCCACCGCGGCCGGCAACCGCCCGGGCCGCCATGGCCTGTGGCAGCGGCCGCTCGAGCGCCGCCGATTGCGTCGGGCGCCTCTGCTGCTGCCCTGGAGCGAGGGGGCGATGCAGGAGGCCCCCGCGGACCTGCCCCGCTCCCGCACCCTCGTCCTGCCGGTGGCGGTGCAGCCCAGCGGCCCCGCGGGCCGGGATCGGGACATCGCCGCGGTCACCTACGGGGCCAATCCGGCCAAGAAGGGGCTCGACCTGGTGCTGGCGGCATGGCGGCGGCTGCGCGCCGAGCGTCCCGGCGCCGGCGAGGAGCTCGTCGTCGCGGGCGTCTCCGAGGCCGCCCTGCGCAGCGCCGGGATCGAGCTGCGACCTCAGGACGGGGTTCGCGTGACCGGGATGCTGGGGTCGGTCGAGTACCGCTCTCTGCTGCGCCGTGCCCGCGTGTTCGTGTGCGCTCCCCGGCGGGAGGACTACGGGCTCGCCCAGCTGGAGGCGCTGGCCGACGGCTGCATGCTGGTCACGACCGCGGCCCCGGGTCCCTACGCCGCCCTCGCACCCGCCCGCCGGCTCGACCCGCGCCTGGTCTCAGAGGACCTCCCCGGCGCCCTGCGGGCCGCCCTCGAGGATCCCGTCCCCGGCTATGCCGAGCGCGCCCTGGCCGAGCTGGCCCCCTTCAGCCGCGAGGCGGTCGACCGCCTCGTCGCCGAGCAGCTACTTCCGCGCCTTCTTCCGTAGCCGCTCGAACTCTGCCCGGGGCCGGGTGTTCGCGACCTGCTCGGCGGTGAGCCAGGCGCGGCGGGCGGTGGCGATGCCCCAACGCATGTTCTGCAGGGTCCTCGTCCGGTGGGCGTCGGAGTCGATCACGATCATCACCCCGGCGCGGGCGGCCGCGCGGGCATGGATGTCGTTGAGGTCCCGGCGGTCCGGGTTGGCGTTGATCTCGAGCATCGTGCCGGTCCTCGCCGCCGCCTCGAACACCGCATCGAGGTCGACCGCATAGGGGGCCCGCCGTTCGATCAGCCTGCCGGTGGGGTGGCCGATCGCGTCGACGAGGGGGTTCTCCACGGCCCTGACCATCCGCTCGGTCATGGCCTGCTCTGAGCTGCCGAAGGCCGTGTGGACGCTGGCGACGATCCAGTCGAGCTCGGCCAGGAGGTCGTCCTCGTAGTCCAGGGACCCGTCGGGGAGGATGTTGACCTCGCTGCCCGCGAGCAGGTCGATCCCCTCCAGCCGGGCGTCGGCCGAGCGCACGAGCTCGATCTGGCGGCGCAGCTGATCGGGGGAGACGTCGTTGCCGAACCCGTGGCTGGCGGAATGGTCGGTGATCGCCAGGTACTCGTATCCACGTTCGCGGGCCGCCTGCCCCATCTCCTCGATCGTGTTGTGGCCGTCGGAGGCGACGGTGTGGCTGTGCAGGTCCCCGCGTATGTCCTCGAGCTCGATCAGCCGGGGCAGACCTCCCGGTTTCGCGGCCGCCTCCAGCTCGCCGCGATTCTCCCGCAGCTCCGGCTCGATGTAGGCGAGCCCGAGCCGCTCGTAGACCTCCTGCTCGGTCGCACACGTCTGCACGGTGCCGGTGGCGTCGTCGAGGATGCCGTACTCGGACACGTGCAGGCCCCGCCGCACGGCCGATTCCCGCAGGGCCGCGTTGTGCTCGGCCGAGCCGGTGAAGTGCTGGAGCAGGTTCCCGAGCTGCTGTGGCTCCCCGATCCTGAGGTCGAGGGGGATGCCGAGGTGCGTGCGTGCGCGGGCTCCCGACGGGCCGGAGGAGGTGACCTGCTCGATCTCGGCCAGCTTGGAGAGGTTCTCCGCAAGGGCGGCCGGGTCGGGCGTGCTGGCGACGATGTCGAGATCCTTGACGCTGTCGGCGAGCCTGCGGGCCGAGCCGGCGAGCTCGACCTGGGTCCCGGGACCGCCGAGGCGGCTCAGCCCCTGGGCGATCGTCTGCCCGAGGTCGATGGCTCGGCTGACCAGAATGCGCCGGCCCGGCCCGCCCTGAGGCTCGCCCTCCATCGCCTCCAGGGCCGCCAGCACGCCGGCCTCGAACTTGGGACCGAGCCCGCGCACGGTGCGCAGGCGCTGCTCCCGGGCGGCCTGCTCGAGCGCCTGCAGGGAGTCGATCCCGAGCTCGTCGTACAGGAGCCGCGCCCGCTTGGGGCCGAGCCCCGGGAGCCGGGTGAGCTCGATGAGCCCCGGGGGGAACTTCGCGCGCAGGCGCTCGGCGGCGGGGATCGTCCCGGTGTCCAGCAGCGCGAGGATCTTCTCCTGCAGCGTCTTGCCGATGCCGGGGATCGAGGTCGCCCTGCCTTCCCTGGCCAACGTCGCCACCGAGACAGAGGCCTCCCTCACGGCCTTGGCCGCCGAGCGATAGGCGAGGACCCGGTGGACGATCGCCCCGTCGAGCTCGTACAGGTCTGCCAGCTCTTGCAAGGCGTCCGCGATCGCCGCGTTCGAGAGCTGGGGGGCCGACATGCCCCCTGCAGGTTAGGGCTCCGGGAAGGGGCCGCACGGCGGCGGGGATCGACCGCACTCTCTAGGGTTACGGCCTCCCATGCCCGGCGAGACCTGGCTGATACTCCCCACATACAACGAGGCGGCCAACGTCAAGGCCATCGTCCCGGCGGCCGGGGAGGTGCTCGCGCGGGCTGCCCCGGAGGGGTTTCGCGTGCTCGTGGTCGACGACGGCTCCCCCGACGGGACCGGCCTGCTCGCCGAGGAGCTCGCGGCCGAGCACGAGTGGGTGAAGGTGCTGCACCGCACCAACAAGGAAGGGATCGGTCCCGCCTACCTCGCCGGCTTTCGCCACGCGCTCGATCACGGGGCCGGATACGTGATGGAGATGGACAGCGACTTCTCCCACGACCCGGCCGACCTGGCCCGGCTGCTCGAGGCGGTCCACGCCGGGGCCGACCTTGCGCTGGGGTCCCGCTACGTGCCCGGGGGCGGGGTGAGCGACTGGGGCATGCTGCGCAGGTTCATCAGCGAGGGCGGGTCGACCTATGCCCGTCTGGTCCTGGGCCTGCGGATCCGCGACCTCACGGGAGGGTTCAAGTGCTTTCGCAGGGAGGTGCTCGAGGCGATCAACTTCGACACCGTGCGCTCGCAGGGCTACGCCTTCCAGGTCGAGCTCACCTACCGTGCCGTCCAGGCCGGCTTCCGCGTGGTCGAGGTGCCGATCGTCTTTCGCGACCGCCAGCACGGCCAGAGCAAGATGTCCTGGCGCATCGCCGCCGAGGCGATGTGGCTCGTGCCGCGCCTGCGCTTCAGGTAGCTCGGCGCAGGGCCGATCTAGAGGGGATGGACACGTCCTCCTACGCGCTCGCCCAGGGCGTGCGCCACACCCGGGCCACGCTGCACTCCTGGCAACGTCATCCCGGGGTCCGTGGTCGGTCGCTGGACGGCCGGCTCGGCGGTCGCCGCGGCGGGCCTGCTCGGGGCGGTCTGGGCGGTCGCCTCCCTGGACCCCGGCTACCAGCAGATCATCACCCTGCAGCCCCCCTTCGCCGTCGGCGACGGAGGCGACGTGCTGCACGTGCTCGCCAGCAACATGCTCGTCCTGGCCCTTCACGCGATGGCCTGCGTGGCGGGGTTCATCGCGGGCAGCTCTCTTCCCCTGCAGGCCCCCGGGCACACGGGCCTCTCCCGGCGCCTCCATGAAAGGGGGGGACGCATCGCGATCGGGTTCGTGGTGGGGGCCACGACCTTCTCCCTGAGCGCCCAGGCCTACGTGATCGGCCATTCCCTCGCCGGCGTCTCGAACTTCCTGCGGGTCTCGCCGGGCATCCTGCTCCTCGGCGTGCTGCCCCATGCCATCCCGGAGCTGATGGCCCTGTTCCTTCCCCTGGCCGCCTGGATCATCGCCAGCCGTCGGGGCGAGTGGGAGCAGCTGCTGGCCGCCACCCTCGTGACCGTCGCCATCGCCGTCCCCGTGCTTGTCGTCGCGGCCTTCGTGGAGGTCTACGTGTCCCCCCATCTGTTCACCTCCCTGACCCACATCCACCTCCCGATCGTCCGCAACCTCGAAGGCGAAGGCTGACCGTGACCGTGAGGTGAGGGCGCGGGCGCATCGGCGTGGAGCTTAGGGGTATTTGCAGTTTGCTTCGTCGGGATATTGGCTGGTCGCGGAGCAGGAGGACAAGAGTACATGCGCCAGCGATGACAACGATCATGATCAGGGGGACGGTGACGCGAGGCGACATGCGCTCCACGATAGCCGGGCGCGCACACCCCGGGACCCCTTCCTTCATTTTGTATAGTGAGGGTCAAGCGACCAAGGAGAACCCATGGCAGGCACCCTCACCCAAGTCACAGACACGAACTTCGACGCCGAGGTCCTCGAGGCTGAAGGCCCCGTGCTCGTCGACTTCTGGGCCCCTTGGTGCGGCCCCTGCCGCGTGGTGGCGCCTGTGCTCGAGGAGATCGCCTCCGAGCGCAAGGACCTGACGATCGTCAAGCTCGACATCGACGAGAACCCTCAGACCGCCGCCCGCTTCCAGGTGCTCTCGATCCCGACGATGATCCTCTTCAAGGGCGGTCAGCCGGTCAAGACCGTGATCGGGGCCTACCCGAAGAAGAGGCTCGAGCAGGAGCTGGAGCCCGCTCTCACCGCCGCCTAACAGCGGCGCCTCAAGACTCGACCCGGCGCAGGGAGATCGTGAGCTCCAGCACGTCGATGCTGGCCTGCTCGGTGTGCTCCATGTCGGAGGCGACCGAGGCCGCCTCCTCGCCGACGTGCAGTCGCACGGCGAGGGTCTCCCCGGCGATGTAGTCGCGGTAGGACCCGGCGGCTTCGACCAGCGCCGGATCCCCGTCGAGGGCCAGCTCGATCCGATCCTCCACCTGCAGGCCCGCGTTCTTGCGGGCGTTCTGCACCGCATGGACGATCTCCCGCGAGCGCCCCTCGCGGCGAAGGTCCTCGTCGACGGTCAGGTCGAGGGCGACGGCGTGGACGCCCTCCCGCTCGACGCTGTAGCCCTCGGGAGCCCGCATCGTGAGGATCACGTCCTCGGGCGAGAGGGCGTGCTCGCGGCCTCCGACCGAGATGCCGATCTGCCGTCCGTCGCGCACGGCCTCGGCCACCTCAGCCGGGTCCAGTGCGGCGATCGCCTTTGCGGCCAGCGGCATCTCGGGTCCGAAGATGGGACCCAGGGAGCGGTAGTTGGCCTTCACCTCGTAGCTGCCCAGCTCCTCGGCGGCGTCGACGAAGCGGACCCTCCTCACGTTCAGCTCCTCCCGGACGACGTCGGCCAGCCGTTCGAGGGCATCCCGCTCGCGCCCGGCGGCCACCACCACCGCCTCCGCCAGGGGCTGGCGGACCTTGATCTTGGCCTTGCCGCGGGCGCCGAGGCCGAGGCGGACCGTCTCCCGCCCCAGGGCCATCGCCTGCTCGAGGTCCTCGTCGCGCGCCGCGATGTCATCCGGCGCGGGGAAGTCGCACAGGTGGACGCTGGCCAGCTCCCCGTCGAGGTTGTCGTAGATCTCATCGGCGATGAAGGGGCAGAAGGGCGCCAGCAGCTTGGAGACCGTCAGCAGGCACGTGCGCAGGGTGGCGAAGGCCGCCGGGTCGCCCTCCCAGAAGCGCCTGCGCGAACGCCTCACGTACCAGTTGGACAGCTCGTCGACAAGCTCGGCGATGGCCCTGCCCGCAGTGGTCGCATCGTAGGCCTGCAGCCGCTCCGCCACGAGCTGGGCGGTGGCGGCGGTCCGCGAAAGCGCCCAGCGGTCGAGGTCCGTCTCGACCGGCGGGGACGCCGGGGCCGCCTGCAGGTCCGCGGCCGCCGCCCGGGCGTAGAGGACGTAGAAGTAGTAGGTCGACCAGAGCTGCTTGAGGAACAGGCGCACCCCCTCCCCGATCGTCTCGGCCGAGAAGCGGTATCCGTCCCAGGGCTGCTTGGAGGTGAAGAAGTACCAGCGGAAGGCGTCAGCCCCGTAGCCGTCGAGGACCTCCCACGGCTCCACCGTGTTGCCCCTGGACTTGGACATCTTCTGCCCCTCCTCGTCGAGGATCAGGCCCAGGCACACCACGTTGCGGTAGGGCGCGCCGCGGGAGAGCAGGATCGAGACCGCCAGCAGGGAGTAGAACCAGCCCCGCGTCTGGTCCTGTGCCTCGCAGATGAAGTCCGCCGGGAAGGCACCCTCCAGGACCTGCTCTTCGGCGAAGGGGAAGTGATGCTGGGCGAACGGCATCGCCCCCGAGTCGAACCACACGTCGATCACCTCCGGGACCCGGCGCATCGGCTCCCCGCAACCCCCCTCGGGGCAGGGGAACTCGAGCTCGTCCACGTACGGCCTGTGGTGGTCGTCGATGCTCCGGCCCGAGCGCTCGGCCAGCTCGGCGAAGGAGCCGATCACATGGAGGTGTCCGCGGGGGCAGCGCCAGACGGGCAGCGGCGTCCCCCAGTAGCGCTCGCGCGAGAGAGCCCAGTCGACGTTGTGCTCCAGCCAGTCCCCGAAGCGCCCGTGCTTGACGTGGGGGGGATACCAGTCGACGGTCTCGTTGGCCGCCAGCAGCTCCTCGCGGAGCCTGGACGTCGCGATGTACCAGGACGGTTTGGCGTAGTAGAGGAGCGGGGTTCCGCACCGCCAGCAGTGCGGGTATGAGTGCTCGAACTCCTGCACCCGCAGCAGCAGGCCCCGCTCCCGCAGGTCCTCGAGCAGCTCCTCGGTGAGGGCCGGATCCTTGACGAAGCTGCCCTCGTAGGACGTTCCGTCGCGGGAGAGGGTGCGCTCGTCGTAGGTGCCGTCGGGTCGGACGGGGTTGTAGAGGGTTCCGGCCCTGGTCGGGTCGAAGGGCACCTCCGGGGCGGCCGCCGCCACCCTGTAGTCGTCCTCTCCGAAGGCAGGGGCGAGATGGACGATGCCCGTCCCGTCCTGGGTGGTCACGAAGGGATCGGCCAGGATCGGGAGCGGCCCTGGGGTGCGGTCGGTGGCGGGGAAGATCGGGCCGCGGTAGGCACGGTAGCGCTCCGCCAGATCGGCCCCGGAGAGGGTCTGGAGGACCTCGGCCTCCTCGCCCAGCACCGCCTCCACTCGATCCTCGGCCAGCAGGAACGTCTCCCCGCCGGCCCGCACCCGTGCGTAGGTGGCCGTGGGCGACACCGCCACGGCCACGTTCCCCGGCAGCGTCCAGGGGGTCGTGGTCCAAACCAGCAGCTGCTCCTCGCCGTCCTGCACCGGCAGCTTCAGGAAGACGCTCGGGTCCACCACGTCCCGGTAGCCGAGGGCCACCTCGTGGGAGGAGAGGGTCGTCTCGCACCGCGGGCAGTAGGGCACGACCTTGTTTCCCTCGTAGAGCAGCTCGCGGCGGTGGATCTCCGACAGGGCCCACCACACCGACTCGATGTAGCTCTCGTCGAGGGTGCGGTAGGCGTTCTCCAGATCCAGCCAGAAGCCGATCCGCTCGGTCAGCCGGTCCCACTCCTCGACGTAGGCGAACACGGAGGCGCGGCACTCCGCGTTGAACCGCTCGATCCCGATGCTCTCCTCGATCTCCGCCTTGGAGGTGATCCCGAGCTTCTGTTCGACGGCGATCTCCACCGGCAGGCCGTGGCAGTCCCAGCCGCCCTTGCGCTCGACGCGGTACCCCCGCATGGTCTGAAAGCGCGGATAGATGTCCTTGAACACCCGGGAGAGCACGTGGTGGGACCCGGGCGGCCCGTTGGCCGTCGGCGGCCCCTCGTAGAAGACCCATTGCGGCGCCCCCTCGCGGGCGCGCAGAGACTCCGCGAACACGTCGCGCTCGCGCCAAAGGTCGAGGATCTCCACCTCGAGGGCGGGAAGCTCCTGGCGGGGATCGACGTCCCGTCGGGGGATGAGGGGGTGGGACGCGGGATCGCTCACGGGGAGGGCCATTCTAGGCGGGGTCAACCGGGCCGGTCAGCGCACGGCCGGCGGCCTGGCGAAGAGGCCCCCCAGGCTCCCCGCGCGGGGATCGGCGGCGCCGGCCAGCCTCGGCAGGCGCAGGGCGTCCTCGACCGTCCCCAGCACCCCGTAGTGATCCACCGGGCGGCCCGCCCTCGCGCCCGGTCGCACGTCGGGCCCGGCGACGATCGTCGCGATGTGCCCCCCGTGGGCGACCCCGCAGCAGCCTGCGTCGGTGGTGCCCTCGTCCCAGGTGAGGATCAAGAAGCCGTGAGGGCCCAGCTCCCGCAGCAGCGGGGGCAGGGTGCGCGCGAGGAACCGGTCCGCGGTGCGCAGGCTGCAGTCGTGCCCGTCGTCGCAGAGGTTCGGGCTGACCCAGACATACGTGGGCAGGCGCCCGCCGCGCAGGTCCTGGCCGAGCCGTCCGAAGCCGACGAGGCGACCGCAGCGGCCGGGATGGCCGGCGATGTCGCGGTAGTAGGCGAACGGGTTGTGCTTCTTGGCGTAGCCGCCGGCCTGGGCGCCGCCGAAGCAGGGCCGGGGAACGTCCTCCAGGTAGGCCCGCCACGAGATCCCGGCCGCTTGCAGCTGGTCGACGATGTTCTTCGAGGAGACGCTGCAGGAGGTGCAGTCCGATTCGATTCCGGCCGTCGAGCCGCTCGTCAGCGCCAGGTAGTTGGGCAGGGAGGGGTGGGTGATCGCATAGCTTGCAGTGGCCAGGCCGTACCGGCGGGCGAGCCCGTTCACATAGGGGGCCGAGGAGCTGCCGATCACTTCTCCGTACTCGGTGTTCTCCATCACCACGAGGACCACGTGCGAGGCGGGGGAGGCCGGCAGGGCCGCGGCTGGGCCGACCGCCAGCGGCTTGCCGGCGCGCGCCCCGCACCCCGGTGCCAGCCAGGCCACAGCCATCACGGCCGCGAGAAGGAGCGCTGCTCTCATCACCTGATCCTCTCGCAATCGCGGCGGGATGTCGGGCGCCCGCGTCGCCCGCCTCGATCGGGCATTCATACGATGGGACGATGAGGCTGCGCCTCTACCACCACCACGACGGCGCCCGCATGGCCTACCGCGAGATCGGTGCGGGCCCGCCGCTGGCTCTGCTGCACTCCGGCCTGCTCTCCCACAAGGAGTGGGAGCCGATCGCCGAGCACCTCGCCCACCGCTTCCGGCTCGTTCTGCCGGACCTGCCTCTGCACGGCGACTCCGAGCAGCGTCCCCGCCACCCCTACACGATCGACTGGTTCGCGGAGGTGCTCGGGGGCTTCGCCAGCGAGGTGCTGGGACCCAGGCCCCTGCTCGCGGGCCATGGCGCGGGCGCCGAGATCCTCCTGCACGCGGTCTGGACCGGGCGCGCCCGACCGGGGCGGCTGGTGCTGATGCCCAACCGGCTGCACTCCGTGCCGACCCGTCCCCGCATGCGCGCGGCGGTCCGGCTGCTGACCTGCGCCGCCGCGCTCCCGGGGCTGGACAGCCTGTTCTCCTACGGCGCCGCGGCGGTCTTCAGGCCCGAGCGCGGACTGCGCCTCACGGCCCGCGGCAATCCGGCCGCCTGCGACCTCTTTCGGCATGCCTTCGCCGACGTGCCCGGCAACTCGAGCCTGGCCCGCTCGTGGGCGAAATGGGCGCGAGCGTGGCCGAGGGGCGCGCAGACCCAGCTGCTCGAGCTCTACCCACGGCTCGACATGCCGGTGCTGCTGCTGTGGGCCGACCAGGACCGCGTGCACCCCCTGGGGCCGGCCGAGGAGGCGCTGAGGCTGCTCCCGAACGGACAGCTGCGGGTGCTGGAGAGCACGGGGTTCCTGATGGCCTATGACGATCCGGTCGGGCTCGCGCGGGAGCTGACGGCGTTCTGCGGGTAGGGTTTGGCGCCCGCGAATCAGGAGACCAGATGCCAAGCGACAAGCAGTTGTGGGGCGGGGAGACCGCCAAGGCCGTCGAGAACTTCCCGATCTCCGGCGAGACGGTGCCGGTCGAGGTCGTGCGCTGGCTGGCCCGGATCAAGGGTGCCGCCGCCGCCGTCAACGGTGAACTCGGCCTGCTCTCCAAGCGCAGCGCCACCCGCATCGAGCGGGCTGCCCGGGAGATCGCCGACGGCGCCCACGACCGCCAGTTCCCGATCGACGTCTTCCAGACCGGCTCGGGCACCTCCACGAACATGAACGCCAACGAGGTGATCGCGAACCTGGCGGGCGAGGCCGTTCACCCCAACGACCACGTGAACATGGGGCAGAGCTCCAACGACGTCTTCCCCTCGGCCGTCCACCTGGCCGCGCTGGACGTCGCCCAGAACGAGCTGCTGCCGGCCCTCAAACAGCTCGAGCGGTCCTTCGCGAGGAAGGCCAAGAGCTTCCAGAACGTCGTCAAGGCGGGCCGCACCCACCTGATGGATGCCGTCCCGGTCACCCTCGGCCAGGAGTTCGCCGGCTACGCAGCCCAGCTCGCCCTCGGCCAGGAGCGGATCCAGGCCGCTCTCGTCCACGTCGGCCAGATCCCCCTCGGCGGCACCGCCACCGGAACGGGCCTGAACACCCACCCGAGGTTCGCCGAGAAGGTGCGCGTGCGGCTGCGCCGCGAATCGGGGCTCAAGCAGATAGCGGCCCCGCTTGACCCCTTCGAGGCCCAGGCCAACCGCGACGCCCTGGTGGAGCTCTCCGGGGCGCTGAAGGTGGTGGCGGTCTCCCTCAGCAAGATCGCCGGGGACCTCGCCCTGATGGGCTCCGGGCCGCGTGCGGGCATCGGGGAGATCCTGCTCCCCGAGCTCCAGAAGGGGTCCTCGATCATGCCGGGCAAGGTCAACCCGGTGATACCCGAGGTCGTGCTCCAGGTCTCCGCCCAGGTGATCGGCAACGACACTGCCATCACCGTCGGCGGCCTGCAGGGCCAGTTCGAGCTCAACGTCCGCATCCCCCTGATCGCCCGCAACCTCCTGCAGTCGCTGCGGCTGCTCGCATCGGCCTCCAGGGTCTTCGCGGAGAGGTGCGTCGACGGCATCAAGGCCAACCGGGCCGGAACCGACGCCTCCGCCGGCGCCACCCTGGCAGTGGCCACCGCCCTCAACAGCGCCATCGGCTACGACAAGGCAGCCGAGATCGTCAAGAAGGCGACGGCGTCGGGACGGCCGCTGCGCGAGGTCGCCCTCGAGGAGGGGGTCGACGCGAAGGTCTACGACGAGACCATCGACCTGCGGCGGATCGCTCGGGGCAACCGACCCTGAGCGGTGGGCCCGCCCGGTATGCCGGGTCGGCCGGCGGGTAGATCGCCTGCAAGAGCCGGTCGCCGGCTCGTCCCGGGGATCGGAGGCCAGATGCACCCAGCAGCCGGGGTTCCAGCCCGCACATGCCGGCGCGTGTGGGCGGCCGCGCGCGCCCTGGGCCCCGGGCAGCGTCGCTCCATCGCAGGGATGGCCCTGGTCTGGCCGACGGCAGGCGCCCGCTGAGCGTCGGCTTCTGGTTCTCCCTCGGCCATTGCACGATCGTCCTCATCCTCGCCCTGCTGCTCGTCGCCGGCGTCGGCGCCATCGCCGGGCCCGTGGGCAACCCCGGCTCCGGCCTGCACGAGGCGACGGGTTGGATCGGAGCGCTCGTGTCGGGGAGCTTCCTCTACCTGATAGCCGCCCTGAACGCGGTGGTCCTGCTCGGCGTCGTGAGGATGTTCCTCAACATGCGCCGCGGCCCCTGCGACGACCGCGACCTCGAGCAGCGTCTTCGCTGGCGGGGACTCATGTTCCGGCTGCTCGGGGGCATGACCGGGGCGATCGACGGGCCGACGGGGATGTATCCGGTCGGCCTGCTCTTCGGGCTGGGGCTGGACACCGCGAGCGAGGTCCTGCTCCTCGTGCTCGCCGGCGGGGCCGCCGGTGCCGGGCTGCCCTGGTACTCGATCGTCTGCATGCCGATCCTCTTCGCGGCGGGGATGAGCCTGATGGACTCTCTCGACGGCTCCTTCATGAGCCTCGCCTACGGCTGGGCCTGCTCCAAGCCGGTCCGCAACGCCTACTACAACATCGCCGTCACGGCCCTCTCGGTGATGGTCGCCATGGCGGTCGGGACGGTGCAGTTGGGCGGCATGGCCGCCGAGCACCTCCATATCTCCGGCTCCTTCTGGGCATGGCTGCGTGGCATCGACGTCAACCTGCTCGGCTTCGTGATCGTGGGGATCTTCCTCGCCACCTGGATCCTCGCCCTCGCCGGCTGGCGCCTGGGGCGCATCGACGAGCGCTGGGGCGGGCAGCTCGGGGACTCGGCCTAGCCGGGCCGCATGTCGGTCAGCGCCCTCGCGGCAACCGCGGCCTGGCCGTAGGAGATCGCTCCATCGTTCGGGGGCAGGCGCTCGGGAACCAGGACCCGCAGCCCCTCTCCTTCCAGGGCCGCCGCCGTGCGCTCCAGCAGGAGCCTGTTCTGGAAGACCCCGCCGGCCAGAACGGCCAGCTCCAGGGCGCTCTCGCGCGCGATCCGCAGGCAGGCCTGCGCGGTGGCGTCTGCCAGGCCGTTGTGAAAGCGGGCCGAGACGGTCGCGGCAGAGAGGCCGCCGGCCAGGTCCGCGAGTACGCCCGACACGGCGGGACGGGGATCGAGCCGTCCGTCCTCGTACGGGAGAGGGTATGAACCGCGCTCCCCCGGCGACGCGATGGCCTCGAGCTCGATCGCCGCCTGGCCTTCGTAGGCGACCTCGCTGCGCAGCCCGCAGAGGGCCGCCATCGCGTCGCAGAGACGCCCGACGCTGGTGGTGACGGGGGCCGCCACCTGCGCGGAGGCGACCCTCCCCATGATCGACCACCGCTCGGGCTCGACGCGACCGGCGAGGGTGGGCGGGAGCGTCGGGACGGTCTCACCGGCCGTCTCGGCCAGCCAGGCGAAGGCCATCCGCCAGGGCTCCCGTATCGCCCGCTCCCCGCCCGGCATGCGCACCGGCCACAGATGGCCGGCACGCCGGAATCCGTCGAGGCCGCCGACCAGCAGCTCGCCGCCCCAGACGGTGCCGTCGGTTCCGTAGCCGGTGCCGTCGTAGATCGCCCCCACGGCGGGCCCCCGCTCCCCGTGCTCGGCGAGGACGGCAGCCATGTGGGCGTGGTGGTGCTGGACCGCCACGGTCACCGGCGAGTCCCTCTCCAGCGCGTAGCCGCTGGAGAGGTAGTCGGGGTGCATGTCATGGACGATCGCCTCGGGCCTGACCGCGAACAGCTCTTCGAAGTGCGCGATCCCCTCGCGGAAGGACCTCAGGGTCTCCCAGTTGCGCAGGTCGCCGATGTGATGGCCGACCCAGGCCCGCTCGCCACGGGCCAGGCAGAAGGTGCTCTTCAGCTCCGCCCCGCACGCGAGCAGGGGACGGGGGCTCGGCAGGGGCAGGGGTAGGCTCGCGGGAACGTGGCCGCGGGAGCGCCTGATGAGCATCCGAGACCGCCGCCCGCCTGTCCGGACCGCACGTACCACGGAGTCGTCGGTGCGGGTGTGTATCGGGCGGTCGTGCACGAGGAACGCGTCGGCGATCCCGGAGAGGCGCTCCAGGGCGTCCCGGTCCTCATAGGCGATCGGCTCGTCGGAGGTGTTGGCGCTGGTCATGACCAGCACCCCATGCCCGAGGTCCCTCAGGTCGGCGAGCAGGAGGTGGTGCAGGGGGCTGTAGGGAAGCATCAGCCCGAGCTCCCCCACCCCGGGGGCGACCGCGGCGGCGACGGAGGCTCCCCGGCGCCGCGGGGCCAGCACGATCGGGCGTGCGTGGTCGAGCAGCATGGCCTCCTCCTGGCTCCCGAGCACGACCAGCCGGCGCGCGGCCTCCAGGTCGGCCACCATCAGGGCGAAGGGCCGCTCCTCGCGTCGCTTGCGCGCCCTGAGCTCCGCGACCGCCCGCTCGTCGTCGGCCCGGCACGCGAGGTGGTAGCCGCCCAGGCCCTTGACCGCGACGATCGCGCCCCGCGAGAGCAGCAGGGCGGTGGCGGCGGGGGCGTCCATCCCGTCCCCGCCCGCGGGGCTCTCCCCGGCGACGACGAGGCGTGCCCGCGGGCCACAGTCGGGGCAGGCGTTGGGCTGGGCGTGGAACCGCCTGTCGCCGGGATCCTCGTACTCGCCACGGCAGCGCTCGCACATCTGAAAGCCCGCCATGGTCGTGAGCGGGCGATCGTAGGGGACCCCACGCACGATCGTGAAGCGGGGGCCGCAGTTGGTGCAGTTGATGAAGGGGTAGCGAAAGCGGCGGTCGGCGGGGTCGGTCAGCTCGGCCAGGCAGTCCGCGCACGTGGCAGCGTCTGGCAGCACGGCGGCGTCCGCCTCTCCACCGTGGGCGCTGGCGGCGATCAGGAAGGTTCGGTCCCCGCCGAGGGGGAGGGGCTCGCTCCTGACGCTCTCCACCCGTGCGAGAGGCGGGGCCTCACGGGAAACGCGCGCGATGAACTCCTCCACGCCCGCCAGTCCGCCCTCGACCTCGACCTCGACCCCGTGCTCGTCGTTGCGCACCCAGCCGGCGAGGTCGAGCTCGCCGGCGAGGCGGAACACGAAGGGGCGGAAGCCCACCCCCTGCACCGTCCCGTCGATCCGCACCCTGCGACGCACGCCGGGAGGGGCCCCCGCCGCCAGGGCCCCGTCCATCACAGCGCGAGCTCCATCTGCCCGCGAAGGACATGCCAGGCGCTCGCCTGGGCCTCCTGGATGCGCGGGATGTGCTCCGAGCGGGTGACGATCACGTGGTCGGCCAGCCCCTCTGACGCGATCTGCCCGCCGTCGTAGCCCACGAAGGCCACGGTGAGAAGGCCCCGACGGCGCGCCTCGGCGAGGGCCGCGAGCACGTTCCTGGAGCCCCCGCTGGTCGAGAAGGCCAGCAGCGCGTCCTCGGGACGCCCGTGGGCGATCACCTGGCGGGAGAAGATCGACTCCTCGCCGACGTCGTTGGCGATCGCCGTGAGGATCCCGGGATCCTCGGTGAGGTCGATGGCCGGCCGCGAGGGCCAGCCGGACGGGGGGCCTCGCAGGTCGGCGACCGCGTCCATGGCGTCGGTCGCCGAGCCGCCGTTGCCGAGGGCGAGGATGCGCCCGCCAGCCTGAAGGCGGCTGCGCAGGGCCAGTGCAGCCGCCTTCAGCTGCTCCTCGCCCTCGCCGAGGGTTCTCGCCCGCAGCTCTCCCACCTCGGCCGCCTTGGCGAGCACCGACGCGCGCACGTCCTCCACGACCGACTCCAGGTCCGTCTCCTGCTGGCCGAGGAAGGGGTACAGGAAGCTGGCCGCTCCCGAGTCGTGCACGGGCCGCTCGGAGCGCCCGGCGAGCAGGCCCTGGTGCTCGAAGAACACGTGCACGAGCTCCCACAGGATGTGGTAGAGGGTCTCGATGAGCTCCTGATGGATGAAAGGGTCCTGCTCGGCCGGGACCATCTCCCATTCGGCGCCCGCCGCCGAGTCGCAGACGGTCAGGCAGCCCAGCCGCCGCGCGGCATCGAGCGCGGCGGCCGTCCCGTCCCCGGCTCCGAAGCCGAGGGCGATGTCCGACGGCTCGGCCAGCAGCTGCACCTGATCCCTGAGCGGTCCCCCCTCGGCCGTCAGGGCCAGAGCCGGCAGCGCCCGCTTGCCGACGATGACGGGATGGACGAACTCGACCGCCACGTGGCGCGCGTCCGACCGCGCCACGGGCCCCTCCCCGAATGCCAGCAGCCGACCGCCGCGGGCGAAGCGCTCGGCCATCAGATGGCACAGCCGCGCGATCCGCTCGGCCTCCCTGCCGAAGAAGGCCTCCCCTGCGGCTCTCCGGCGCTCGGCAGCGGACAGGGCGAGCGCCGGCATCAGGGCAGGGCGTGGGTCCGCGCGCGGCCGAGCAGCCAGTCGCGGAAGGCGTCGACGCCCTCTCCAGTGCGGGCGCTCGTCAGCAGATGGTCCATCTCCGGATGCACCGTCCGGATATTGCCCAGCAGCGTTTCCATCTCGACGTCCACATGGTCGAGCAGATCGATCTTGTTCACGACGGCGAGCTCGCAGGCGCGGAACATGAGGGGGTACTTCAGCGGCTTGTCCTCGCCCTCCGCCACAGAGCAGACCATCGCTCGGAAGTCCTCTCCGACCCGGAACTCGGCCGGGCAGACCAGGTTGCCCACGTTCTCGATGATCAACAGGTCGACATCCTCGAGGGGAAGGGCGTCCATGCAGGAGCGGACCATATTTGCGTCCAGGTGGCACTCGCCGCCGAAGCCCCCGGCGGTGTTCAGCTGAACGACCGGGACGTGGATCGAGGCCAGCCGCTCGGCGTCCAGGGACCCTTCGACGTCCCCCTCGAGGACGGCCACGCGGACGTCGCCGGTGTCCGCTAGGGCGCGCTCGAGCAGGGAGGTCTTGCCGGCGCCGGGAGCGCTCATGAGGTTGACGACGGTCACCCCGGCCCGATCGAAGTCCTCGCGGTTGGCGCGGGCGATCGTGTTGTTGGCGTCGAGTGCGTCTTCGACGATCCTGACTTTCACGCGGTGCATGGGGTCGCCCCACAGGCTATTCCCGAGGAAGCCCCCTGAACAGCCCCGCCACCACCCCGACCGCGGGCTTGGGCTGCCCGGAGTAGGTGAACAGGCCCTTCTGGTTGAGCCCTTCGATAAGCCTCAGGCGGGGCAGGACGCCGTGAATCGACCCGCCGTTGAAGGTCGGGGTGAGGGGATAGTCGTTGAGCACCCAGATCAGCATGGCGGTGAGCCGGGGGTCGGATCCGTACACCGAGATGTGAGCTGACAGCAGCCGGGACTGGTAGGCGTAGCTGCCGGGCGCCGGGGCCCGGTTGAGGCCGTTCGATTCCGCTCCGAACTCGCTGATCACCAGGACCTTGCCGGCGAACGTCCGCTCCATGGCGGAGAGGCGGGCGCGCATCTGGGCGGCCTGCTGGGCGGCGGAGGCGTGGGGCGAGTCATACCAGCCGGTGTAGTCCGTCTCGGCCACGGCGTCCGCATCGGCGTAGATGGCGCCGGCATGCGAAGGAGGGTGGTCTCCCCACACGTCCACGGCGACCATCTTCGTCGGGTCGTGGGCGTGGATCCAGCGGGCCGTGTCCCTGACGTAGCGGACCTCGGCACCGTCACGCCCGTTGCCGGCGACCTCGTCCACGAGGTTCCAGGCGAAGATCGAGGGATGCATCTGGGCCGCCAGCACCGCCGTGCGGGCCTGGCCCTCGGCCGCCGCGAGCAGGCGCGGGGTCGTCGAGTACCAGTTGCCGGCTCCTTCCACCGGGCCGACCCCCTGCCAGACCATCAGGCCGGCGGCGTCGAAGCGTTCGAGCAGCCCCGGGTCCAGGGGATGCTGGGCACGCACCGCATTGGCCCCGATCGCCTTCAGCTCTCCGACCAGCCGGTCCTCGTCCGCCGGGGTCAGGGCGTCACCGTGCCCCTGCACGTCCTCCTGCACGGTCGCCCCGTGCAGGCGCAGGAGCCTTCCGTTCAGATAGAGGTGCCCCCCGTGCCAGCCGAGCTGACGCAGCCCCACGCGGGCGGAGTAGCTGCTCTCTTCGGGGACGCCGAGTTCGAGCTGGTAGAGGTTCGGGGCGGCCGGTGACCACAGTGCCGGGGCCGCCACGGTGGCGGTTCCCTTCGCGGTCGCCGACTGACCCTGGGCCAGCCGGATCGGGGGGAAGCTGATCGGGATCGTCTGCGTCCCTCCCAGCAGGGAGCCCCGGGGGACGATCGTCCGTCCGGGACCGTTGTTGGTCACCTGCACGGTCACCTGGACGGCGGCGCTCCCGTTCGGGCTCAGCGTCGTCTGCAGGCCCGGGCTGGAGAGCTCGCTCTCTCCCACCGGGCGCACGTCCACGCCCCCGTTGAGCCCGCCCCAGTTGAACCAGGTGCGGTGAAAGCCTTCCCGCGCCTGGCGGGCCGGGTTGCGCCAGTCGATCCGCACCACGACCGTGTGGACCCCCGCCGGCACCGATCGCCGTGCTTCGAAGGGGAGGTAGGAGCCGCGGTGGGAGGCGACCTGGTGGCCGTCCACCCAGACCGTGGCGAGATAGTTGGCCGAGTGGAAGGTCAGCGCGTAGACGCCTTCGGCGGGCGCCTGGAAGGTCGTGCGGTACCAGGCGACGGACCCCTGGAAGTTCGGTTCCGCCCGGCGTCCTCTGTAGGAGCCGGGGTTGACCACGTTGGGCACGCTCACGGCGCTCCCGCCGAACCCGCCCCGGGCCCAGCCCTGGCCGAGGCCGCGGTCGGAGGGGTCCCTGCGCATGGACCATCGGGTGAGGGGGGTGCGCCCGCCCGGGCCTTCGAAGATCAGGGCGGTGCTCGAAGGCGCTTCCGCGGCGGCCGGTCCCGCGCCGAGGGCCAGGCAGGCGGCGAACGCGGTCAGGATGAGCTTCTTCGAATGGCGAGGGCATGATGGTCGGGGAGCCGCAGACGGGGATTCTGCCGTCTTGGCGCTCCAGGTCCTTCAACAGCCCCGGGGTGCGATCAGAGCGGGGTGGCCAGGGCGGGATCTGCGGCGCTGTGCAGGAGGCGCTCGAGCAGGACCCTGGCGCCGGCCTTCGAGAGGGGCTCGTTGAGGTTGCCGCACTTGGGGGACTGCACGCAGGAGGGGCAGCCCCCCGCGCAGGAGCACCCGTGGATCAGGCGGTGGGCGTCGTCACAGAGCTCCTCGAAGCGGGCGAAGGCCGTTCGGGCGATGCCGATCCCGCCCGGATGGCCGTCGTAGATGAAGATCGTGGGCACCCCCGTCTGCGGATGGAAGTTGGTGGACAGGCCCCCGATGTCCCAGCGGTCGCACATGGCGATCAGCGGCAGCACGGCGATCTGGGCGTGCTCGGTCGCGTGCAGGGCTCCCAGCAGCGTCTCGAGGGGCACCGTCTCGGCCAGCTCGGCGGGGTCCAGCTCGAACCACAGGGCCTGGGTGGCGAAGCTGGTGGGGGGAAGGTCCAGTCCGACCAGCTCGACGTGGGCGTGGTCGGCCAGGCGCCGTCGCTGGTAGGCGAGCACCGTGTCGGTGACGCTCACCTCTCCGAAGGACAGCCTCACACCGAGCGTCTCGCGACGGTCGAGCAGACGGACGATCTCGGTGTCGGTCTGGCTCTTGGGCTGGGTGTACCAGTCCCCTCGAACGGGGACACCAGGGCGCGGCGGCGCTGGAGGTCGAGCTCCCGCACCTCGTAGCTGCGCCCGAGGTGCATGTAGACGGCCCCCTCGTGGACGGTGGAATGGGCCCGGGCCGCCTCCGTGGACCCGAGCAGCTCACCCGAGGAGACGTCGACGATGGCGAAGGTCTCGGGCGAGACCGAGCGCAGGGACACCTCCGCCGCCGGATAGGTGCCCGCGTTGCGGGGCACGTACGTGGCCGGCCCGACGTTGCGGCGGCGGAGCTCTCCGGCGCTCTGCAGCAGCTCGGCGCGCGGCCTCCCAGCGCGGCCCCAAGAACTCGCCGTCGGCCTTCGACAGCGGGCCCTCGTGGGCGGCGCAGAGCAGGTGCTGGCGGTAGATCAGAGGGCTCTCGTGATCGAGGATCGCCGCCTCGACGGGGCGATCGAGGAAGTCCTCGGGATGACGGCAGAAGAACTGGTCGAGGGCATCCTCGCCGGCCACGTAGACGGCCAGGCCCCGGCCGCGGCGCCCGGCTCGACCCCACATCTGGCGCAGGGAGGCGACGGTCCCCGGGAAGGTCACCACGACGGCCGCGTCGAGCTCTCCGATGTCGATGCCCAGCTCGAGGGCGTCCGTGGTGATGACGGCGCGCAGCTCCCCGGCCATCAGGCGACCCTCGAGCTCCCGCCGCTGCTGGGCGGTGTAGCCGGCCCGGTAGGGGACGACCAGCTCGGCGAGCTGGGGGTCGGTTGCGGCGACGTCCTCCTTGACCAGCCGGGAGAGCACCTCGACGCCCTTGCGGGACTTCATGAAGCAGATCGTCCTCGCCCCCTCCCGGACGAGCCCCGCCAGCAGCTCGGCGGCCTCGCCCAGGGCAGAGCGTCGAGTGCCCAGCGCCTCGTCGGTGAGCGGCGGGTTCCAGACGGCGATCCGACGCCGCGGAGCGGGAGCGCCGTCCTCGTCGATCAGGGTCACCCCCTCCAGCCCGGTGAGGCGCTCGGCGAGCTCCTCGGGGTTGGCGATCGTCGCCGAGGCGAGCAGCACGCGCGGCTCGGTGCCGTAGGCGGCGGCGATGCGCAGCAGGCGGCGCAGCACGTTGGCGACGTGGGATCCGAACACCCCTCTGTAGACGTGGGCCTCGTCGACCACCACCACCGCCAGGTTGGCGAATAGGTCGGCCCACGCGGGATGGTTCGGCAGGATCCCCACGTGGAGCATGTCGGGGTTGGTGAGGACGACGTTGGCCTGCCGGCGGATCTGGGCCCTCGCCTCACGCGGGGTGTCCCCGTCGTAGATGGCCGGACGGACCCTCTTGGTGAGGCCGAATGAGGCCAGCGCCCTGGCCTGGTCCTGCGCCAGGGCCTTCGTGGGATAGAGATAGAGCGCCCTGGCACGGGCGTCGCGGCAGAGCACGTCCAGTGTGGGCAGGTTGAAGCACATCGACTTGCCCGAGGCGGTGCCGGTGGTGACGATGGTCGGGCCCTCCCAGGCGGCGTGCAGCGCCTGAGCCTGGTGCGAGTACAGGCCCTCGATGCCCAGGCGCTCCAGCGCGGCCAGGACATCCGGGTGAAGCTCGGGGGGCGCGGCCGCCATCTTGGCCCGCCCCGGCCCCTCCTGAGCCTCCCTGACGAGGCGCCCATCGGCGAGCGCCGCGTCGAGCAGCGCGGTCCAGGGCTCGATTGCACGGTCGAGGGCCAAGGACTTGAGATAGTAGAGGCGATGTCCGCGGCCGCTGCCGAGCGCTGGTCGGAAGACCGCACCTTCCATCATTCCCTCTACCCGCCCGAGCGGATCGCGGCGCAGCGCCGCCACAGCGTGTCCGTGTGCCTGCCCGCCCGCGAGTGTGCGGGGACCGTCGGGGGGATCGTCGGCGCCCTGCTGGGCCTGCGCGACGTGGGAGCCCTCGACGAGGTGGTCGTGGTCGATGCGGCCTCCTGCGACGGAACGGCCGAGGTGGCCGAGCGGGCAGGGGCCCGCGTGCTGCAGGAGTCCGAGCTGCTCCCCGAGCACGGGCCGGCCCTGGGCAAGGGGGATGCCATGTGGCGAGCCCTCTCGGCACTGGAGGGGGATCTCGTCTGCTACCTGGACGCCGATACCGAAGGCTTCTCCACCCACTTCGCGACCGGGCTGCTGGGGCCGCTGGTGTGCGAGGAGGGGGTCTCCTTCGTCAAGGGCTTCTACCGCCGGCCGATGCGGATCGAGGGGGAGGAGCGCGCCGACGGCGGCGGACGTGTCAACCATCTGACCGCCCGGCCCGCCCTGACCGTGTTCTATCCGGAGCTGCAGCACGTCCGCCAGCCCCTGGCGGGCGAGGTTGCGGCCCGCCGGGAGCTGCTCGAGCAGATCCCCTTCGCGACCGGCTACGGGGTGGAGATGGCGATGCTCATCGACGTCTGGCAGATGGCGGGGCTGGAGGCGATGGCCCAGGTGGACCTGGAGGAGCATCGCAATCCCCACAAGCCGCTCTCCGAGCTCACGCCGATGGCCCTCACCGTGCTGTCCACGGTCGCCTGCCGTCTGGCGGGGGAAGGACGGCTGCAGGGGACGCCCTGCGAGACGACCGAGCGCCCGCCTCTCTCCAGCGTGGGCGTGGCACGGCTGTGATGCGCTGCCTCTACCTCGACCTGGACGGGACCCTGCTCGGACACGGGGCATCCCTGCTGCACGACGGGGAGGGACAGGTGACGATCGACGGGGTCCGGGCGATCCAGGCCTGCCTCAGGGCCGAGGTCGAGGTCGTGCTGATGTCCGGCCGGCGCAGGGTGCAGGTGTTCGAGGACGCCCGCCTGCTGGGGCAGACCTCGTTCATCTACGAGGCAGGCGCCTGCGTGGTGCTGGACGGTGAGGAGCACTGGCTCACCGGGGACCTGCTTCCCGGCGAGCTGACCATCGCCGAGCAGATCGAGAGCTCGGGCGCTCCGGCCCTGCTCCTGCAGGAGTACGCGGGGCGCCTGGAGTACCACGAGCCCTGGCACCTCCAGCGGGAGGTCTCCCATCTCTTCCGCGGGCTGGTCGACGCCTTCGAGGTGGACCGCCTGCTCGCCAGCCACGGTCACGGCAACCTGCGGCTGGTCGACAACGGGGTGGTGAACCGGCGCTCCGAGGCCCTGGCCGGCCTGCCCCACGTACGCGGCTACCACCTCGTCCCGGCCGAGGCCTCCAAGGCCTCGGCGGTCGCCTTCCACCGCCGCGCGCGGGGGTACGCGCGGGAGGAGACCTTCGCGGTGGGAGACTCGCGGGAGGACCTCGCCTGCGCAGAGCACGTCTCCGTCTTCTGGCTCGTGGCCAACGCCGTCCTGCGCGATCCCTCGATGCGCGAGGCCCTCGCCTCCCACCGCAACGTGCGGGTCGCCGAGGCGGGGCACGGGGCGGGGGTCTACGAGGCGGTCGTGAGCACCCTGATGGCCGCGGCGCAGCCCTGAGCTGCGGCGGAGGGGTCTCCTAGCGGCGCCCCCGAAGCGACCGCCACACCCGCCTCCAGAAGCCCGGCTGCGGGCGACGGCGCCACAGCGCCGGAGGAGGGACCGTGGCGCGGACCAGCGCCACCCACTCGTCGAGGGGAAGCTCCCCGGAGATCAGACGGCCCAGCGCCCCCGTCACGGGAGCCCCGACCCCGGCTTCCTCCAGGGCGCGGGCCAGCAGGGGGACCGACTCGAGCGCCTCCACGGCGTGCCCCAGGCGCTGCGGGATCTCCGACCCCGGGACGCCGGCGGCGAGCAGTTCCCCCGCCCGGCGGTTGCGGCTCTCCGGGGCCAGGGCCGTGGCCACGAGGTCACCGGCCCCGGCGAGCCCGATCATCGACTCGGGCCGGGCTCCCATGAGCTCGGCGTAGCGCCACACCTCGGCGAAGATGTGCCCGGCGGCGGCTCCGGCGGCGTTGAGGCCCTGGGCCTCGGTGGCCCCTGCAGCCAGGGCGGCGGCGTTCTTCGCCGCACCCGCCAGCTCGACCCCGACGGGATCGTTGGACTGCTCGCAGACGACCCCGGCGCGCGTGAACACCTGGGCGAGCAGGTGGGCCAGGTCCTCGTCGACCGATGCCGCCACCAGGGCTGCCCCGGCGTCGACCATCTCCTGGGCATGGGCCGGGCCACCGAGGCAGGCCACCCGCTCGGCTCCGAACCTGTCCGCCAGGACGGTCGTCGGGGGCCTCCCGGTGGGGGGCACCAGCCCCTTGGCAACCGATATCAGGGCCGCACGCGCTCCGAGTCCCGAGGCCGCGAGTCCGTCGATCACCTCGGCGAGCCCCTGCGAGGGGACGGCCAGGAAGACGAGATCGGCCCGCGCCACCCCGGCTGCGGCGGGCTCGACCCGCAGCCCCCCCGGAAGCTCCACCCCGGGCAGGTAGTAGCCGTTCTCCCGCCGCTCCTCGATCGCTGCCGCCTGCTCGGCGGTCCTCGTCTGCAGGGTCGTGCGCAGGCCCGCCCTGGCCAGCAGGACCGCCAGGGCGGTGCCGAAGGACCCCGCCCCGATCACCGTCGCCCTCCTCGCTCCCGCGCTGGGCAGCGAGCGCCCACGGGGGGCCCGAGCGGCCGGGCTCGGAGTAGGCTCGGGCTCGTTCATCTGATGGGCGAGCCTAGCGATCCGCAGCAGACGTCCGCCGAATGGCGCAACTGGGCCGGGGACCAGCATTGCCGGCCGGCCCTGCGCGCACGGCCGCGGTCGGTGCAGGAGCTCTCCGAGGCGGTCGGCCAGGCGTCGGCCCGCGGCCTTCGCGTGCGAGCGGTCGGGACCGGGCACTCCTTCAGCGACATCGCCCTCGTGGAGGGGCTGATGGTCTCCCTGGACGGGATGGACGGCCTTCTCGACGTCGACCGCCCCTCCGGCCTGGTCCGCGTCCAGGCGGGCATCACGATCCGCGAGCTGGGGGGCCGTCTGCGGGACCTGGGACTGGCCCTGCCAAACCTCGGCGACATCGACGCCCAGACGATCGCCGGGGCGATCTCCACCGCGACCCATGGCACGGGCGCCCGGCTGCCCAACCTCTCCGCGCAGGTCAGCGAGCTGACCCTCGTACTGGCAGACGGCTCCACCCTGCTCTGCTCGGCCGACCGGGAGCCCGAGGCGTTCCTCGCCGCCCGCGTCGGCCTCGGCGCCCTGGGGGTGATCGCGGAGGTGACCCTGCGATGCGTCCGGGCATTCACCCTGCACGGGGTGGACGAGCCCAGGCCCCTCGAGGAGACCCTCGACCGCTTCCAGGAGCTGGCCCTCGAGAACGACCACTTCGAGTTCTTCGTGTTCCCACACGCCGACACGGCCCTCGACGCGGACCGAACAACCGCACCGACCGCAGCCCCAGACCACGCAGCCGGCTCTCCGCATATGCGAACGAGGTGGTGCTCACCAACCACGCCTTCGAGCTCTTCTGCCGGGCTGGGCAGGCGCGTGCCGCGGCTGATCCCCCGGCTGAACCGCGCGGTCACGAGGCTGGCCGGGCGCTCGGAGCGGCTGGACAGCTCGGGGGCGATCTTCGCGAGTCCCCGTCTGGTCCGCTTCACCGAGATGGAGTACGCCCTGCCAAGCGGAGCACACGGTGCCTGCGGTGAGGGCCGTGATGGAGATGGTGCAGCAGCGCGGCTTCGCCGTCCCCTTCCCGATCGAGGTGAGGACGGTGGCGGGCGACGATGCATCTCCTGTCGACGGCCAGCGGGCGGGAGAGCGGGTTCGTGGCGGTGCACATGTATCGCGGCATGGAGTGGGGGCCCTACTTCCGCGCGGTCGAGGCGATCATGGACGAGCTCGGGGGCCGACCCCACTGGGGCAAGCGCCATTTCCAGACGGCCGCCGGCCTGCGCGACCGCTACCCCGGCTGGGATCGCTTCATGGGTGTGCGTGCCCGCCTGGACCCTCACGGCTGCTTCGCCAACGCGTGGACCGACCGGGCTCGGTCCGGGCCCCCGCATGGCGGCCATGCCTCGAGCAGGCCCATGCCCGCCTGGAACGGGCCACCGCCGGCCTGCAGGCCCCCTTCGCCCTCGTGGACCTCGATGCCATGTGGGCGAACGCCGCGGACATGGAGGAGCGTGCCGCGGGCAAGCCGATCCGCCTGGCCAGCAAGTCGGTGCGGTGCCGCCCCTGCAGGAGCGGATCCTCGTCCGGCCCGGCTTCTCGGGGACGCTGGCCTTCACCCTTCCCGAGGCGCTGTGGCTCGCCTCCAGGGGCGCAGGGAACCTGCTCGTGGCCTACCCGACCGCCGACCGCGATTCGCCTCGCGGCGCTGGCGCGGGAGGGCGCGGACATCACCCTGATGGTCGACTGCCGCGAGCACCTCGACATGATCGAGCGGGCCGGGGCGGGCCAGGGATCGCGGCCGGTGCGGGTCTGCATCGACATGGACGGAGGCTGGCGGCTGCTCGGCGGGCGGATGCTGATCGGGGCCAGGCGCTCGCCCGTGCGCACCCCCGAGCAGGCCGCCGCGCTCGCGCAGGACATCCTGGCGCGCGGGGCGGGACTCCGGCTGGCGGGGATGATGGCCTACGAGGCCCAGATCGCGGGGCTCGGCGACAGCCCGGCTGGAAGGCCCCTGCGGGCGATGGCGATACGTGCCGTCCAGGCGCGCTCCGGCCGCGGAGCTGGCAGCCCGGCGGGCGGAGGCGGTCGCCGCGGTGCAGGGCGTCCTCGCCGCAGGCGGGGCTCCGCCCGCTGCGAGTTCGTCAACGGCGGAGGGACGGGAAGCCTCGAGCGGACGACCGCCGAGCCGGCCGTGACCGAGCTCGCGGCCGGATCGGGGCTGTACGGGCCGGCCCTCTTCGACCCTACCGCGCCTTCTCCCCGCGGCCCGCCGCGCTCTTCGCGCTTGCAGTCGTGAGGCGCTCCGGTCCAGGCGTCGTCACGGTTCTCGGCGGCGGCTACCTCGCCTCCGGCCCTGCCGACGCGGCCCGCCTGCCCGCGCCCTACCTCCCCTCCGGCCTGAGCCTGGACGGCCAGGGAGGGGGCGGGCGAGGTGCAGACGCCGCTGCGCGGGCAGGCGGCCGAGGGGCTGGCGATCGGCGACAGGGTCTATCTCAGGCATGCGAAGGCGGGAGAGCTGTGCGAGCGGTTCGCGAGCCTGCACCTGCTCGAGGGCGACCGGGTGGTCGACGAGGTGCCGACCTACCGCGGCGAGGGGAGGTGCTTCCTTTGAGCTCCGTGGAGGACCGGCACGGCAAGGCATTCCTGGAGGAGGCCCTGCGGGAGGTGGTGGAGCGCCTCGCTCCCCTCGACCGAACGCCCTGCTCGGCCGGGGAGCAGGAGGCCGCCGGCTGGCTGGCGGCGCGGCTCGGGAGGGTCGAGGGGGTGGAGGTCGCCCTCGAGGAGGCCCATTCATGGGGGACGTTCCCGCCGACTGGCGACAGGCCTCGGGCTGCTCGGCATGGCCGGGGCGGGGCTCGTGCTCGCCGGGCGGCGCGCCGGGGGCGCCCTCGCGTCCGCCGCGAGCTTCCTCGGAATCGTCGACGAGGCCCAGAACGGCCCGCGGATCCTGCGCCGGGCCCTGCGCCGCCGGCGCCGGACGGTCAACGTCATCGCCCGAGCCGGGGATCCCGAGGGGGCCGATCGAGAGCTTGGTGCTGGCTCACCACGACGCCCCCCAGACAGGGCTCCTCTTCGACCAGACCCTGCTGCGCCGGCTGCACCGGCTCGCAACCGGAGCGGATCGAGGGCTCCAAGACGCCCCTCCCGCAATGGTGGGTCGGCCTCGTCGGCCCCCTCGCGACGCTCATCGCGGCCGTCACCCGGCGCCGCGGGCTCGCCCGGGCCGCCCTGGTGTCCGGTGCCCTGGGGACCGCTCTCGTGGCCGACATGTGGCGCAGCGAGACGGTGCAGGGGGCCAACGACAACCTCTCGGGCGTGGCCGCCCTGGTCGCCCTCGCCGAGCTGCTGGCCCGGCGTCCGCTGCAGGGTGTGCGCGTCCTGCTGGTCTCCTGCGGAGCCGAGGAGACCCTGCAGGACGGAATCCGGGCCTTCGTCGCCGGGCACCGGGAGCAGCTCCCGCCGGCAGACCACCTGCGTGGTCAACCTCGACACGGTCGGCTCCCCCCACCTCGTGATGCTCGAGGGGGAGGGGCCGATGTGGATGGAGGACTACGCGGGCCCGTGGCTGCGCGACCTGCTGGCGGATGCGCCGAGGGCCTGGAGATCCCGCTCGAGCGGGGCCTGCGGGCGCGCGCCTCCACCGACAGCGTGATCCCCAGCCGGGCCGGCTACCCGACCGCGACGCTCCTCTCGCTGACCGACTGGCGCAGCCCGGCCAACTACCACCTGCCGAGCGACGTTCCGTCGAACCTCGACTACGGGACCGTCGCCGACGCGACGAGGCTGGTCTACGAGGCTGGCGAGCTCGCGGCCGTCTGCTCGCCCGGCGCACGGCGAGTGCCCGGACAGTGCCATCGTGAGGGGGGCATGCCGGAGGGCGACACGATCCACTACGCCGCCGCCCGAATCAGCGCGGTCCTCGCGGGCAGGGTGCCGGAGCGAGATCGTCACCCCGCACCCGCGCCACGCGAGGGACCGCTGGCCCGAGCGCCTCGCCGGGCGCCGGCGCTGAGCGCGGTCGAGGCCCACGGCAAGCACCTGTTCCTGCGCTTCGAGGGCGGGCTGACCCTTCACAGCCACCTGCGCATGACCGGATCCTGGTCGGTCCACCGCAGGGGGAGCGCTGGCGCCGCGCACGCAGGCGGGCCTGGCTCGTGCTCGCGCAGCGGCGGCTGGGAGGCCGTCGCAGTTCGACGGCCCGGTGCTGGAGCTGATGAGCGACTCTCGCACCCGCTCGGATCCCCGGCTCGCCGGGCTCGGGCAGGACGTGCTGGCGAGCCTTCGACGAGCGCTTCTTCCTGACCCGTCTTCGCGAAGACGACCCGACCCGGCCGATCGGCGACGCCCTGCTCGATCAGCGCACCGTCGCGGGGATCGGCAACATGTGGAAGGCCGAGTGCTGCTTCGCCGCGGGGGTCGACCCGTGGCGTCCGGTCGCCCGGGTCAGCGACGAGGAGGCCCTCGCCGCTCGTCGGCTTCGCCCGCAGCGAGATGCGGCTCTCCGCCCGGGACGGGTTCTCGGCCAGGCCGCAGGCTGTCTACCGCAGGGCGGGCATGCCCTGTCCCCGCTGTGGCACCGCCATCCGCCAGCAGGGGCAGTGGGAGAACAACCGCCTGACCTTCTGGTGTCCCGCCTGCCAGCGGTGAGACCCTAGGCGAGCTCGGCCAGCCGCCTGCCGGCGGCGACCAGTGCCCTCTCGTCCGCCGCCTGGAGGATCGCCTGCAGGTCAAGGATGCGGGCGTCGAAGGGGTCGAGCCGGTTCTCGCCCGCCACGGCGTAGCAGGGCACGCCCGCCTGCCGGGCCCGGGTGGCGATCTCGAAGGCGAGGCTGCCGGCGAGGGCTCTCTCCTGCAGGAGGGCAACTGCGATCACGACCGCCCGTGCGGCCCGCATGCGGCGATCGAAGTCCACCTCGTCCAGCAGCATCCCCGCCTGCGCGCCCGGTGCCTCGCCCTCGTGGATCGGGCAGAGGTCGGGCTCGGGGCGCCCGCCCGCCCGCAGGCCGCGGGCGATCGCCGCGGCAACCCGGTCGGCCGGCAGACGACGTCCCAGAGGGGCGCAGGCGAGCAGCAGGTGGTGGTGGATCGGGTCGGTGCGGGGCGGGATTCGGGCATCCTTCCAGCAATGGCCGCCAGGAAGAGCGAGCACAAGGTGGTCGAGGTCTGCGGACGGGAGCTGCGGGTCAGCAACCCGGGCAAGCTCTTCTTCCCCGCCGCCGGCCTGACGAAGATGGACCTCGTCGACTACTACATCGAGTGCGAGGAGGCGGTCGTCCGCGGCCTGCGCGAACGTCCCACCGTGCTCAAGCGGTGGGTCGACGGAGTCGACGGGGAGCCCTTCTTCCAGAAGCGGGTTCCGGAGAGCGCCCCCGAGTGGCTTCAGACCGCGACGGTGACCTTCCCGAGCGGCCGTCACGCCCGCGAGCTGGTGGCCAACGACGCCGCCCACCTCGTCTGGGGGGTGAACCTCGGGGTGATCGACTGGAACCCGTGGCCGGTGCGCCGCTACGACCTCGACCACCCCGACGAGCTGCGGGTCGATCTCGATCCCTGTCCGGGGGTCCCGTTCTCCGAGGTGCGACAGGTGGCCCTGTCCGTGCGTGAGGTGCTGGAGGAGCACGGCCTGCGCGGCTTTCCCAAGACCTCGGGCTCGCGCGGCATCCACGTCTACGTCAGGACCGTCCCCGACCAGAGCTTTCAAGAAGTCCGCCGGGCGGCTCTCGCCCTCGCCCGGGAGGTCGAGCGCAGGATGCCGGGCCGGGCCACCAGCCGCTGGTGGAAGGAGGAGCGGGAAGGGGTCTTCATCGACTACAACCAGAACGCCCGGGACCGGACGGTGGCATCCGCCTACTCGGTGCGCGCCGTCGCCGACGCCCGGGTCTCCTGTCCGCTGGAGTGGTCTGAGGTGCCCGACGCGGAGCCCGCCGAGCTGACCATGCGGACGGTTCCCGGCAGGCTGCGCGAGCGCGGGGATCCCTCCGCTGAGATCGACGCCCACCCCGGAAGCCTTGGGGGCCTGCTCGAGCTGGCCGCCCGCGACGAGCGGGAGGGCCTCGGCGACGCCCCCTGGCCTCCCCACTTCCGCAAGCAGGCGGGAGAGCCCGCCCGGGTCCAGCCCAGCCGGGCCCGCGGGGCGGGCAAGGGATGACCCTGCCTCTGACCCCGCCCGTCAAGCCGCAGCTGGCCCTCTCCCGCAAGGAGCTGCCGGTGGGGGAGGAGTACTGCTACGAGATCAAGCTGGACGGGTTTCGCTGCCTGGCCTTCGTGGACGGTGAGGAGGTGTTCCTGCAGTCGCGCAACGGCAGGCCCCTGGGCCGCTACTTCCCCGAGCTGACCTTCCCCGCCGGCCGCTACATACTCGACGGGGAGATCGTCCTACGGGGGCCCGACGGGCGCGAGGACTTCGATGCCCTGGGTCAGCGGATCCACCCGGCGGCCTCCCGCATCAATCGCCTCGCCGCCGAGACGCCCGCCGTCTACGTCGCCTTCGACCTGCTCGCCCGCGAGGGGCAGAACCTGCTGGAGCTGTCCTTCCAGGAGCGTCGCGGCCGGCTTGAAGAGCTGCTCGAGCGGGAGGGCTTCTCCGACTCCCCGATCGAGCTGATGCCGACCGCGGCCACCGCGCAGGAGGCGCAAGCCTGGCTGGAGCATGCGGAGGGAGCGATCGCGAAGGAGCGCTCGGCCACCTACCGGCCCGGGGAGCGGCGGGGGATGGTCAAGGTCAAGCGCGTGCGGACGATCGACGCCGTCGTCGTCGGCTGGCGCCCGGGCAAGCAGCAGGGAACGGTCGGAGCGCTGATCCTCGGCCTCTACGACGGGCCCGAGCTGCGGGTGGTCGGCCACTGCTCCGGCCTCGCCGCCGCCGAGAAGCGCCGTCTCGTCGACTTCCTGGCCCCCTATGAGTCCGGCGAGCGCGGCTCGGCCGACCCCAGCCGCTGGAGCGCGGACAAGGACCTGGAGTGGATCGGCCTGCGCCCGGAGCTGGTCGTCGAGATCGACTTCGACCACGTCTCGGCAGGCCGCATCCGGCACGGGGCCAAGCTGCGGCGGTGGCGCGAGGACAAGGACCCGCGGGAGTGCTCCTACGAGCAGCTGATGGCCTGAGCAGCGCCTCCTCTAGCATCAACCGGGTGAGCGATGAGGGGGAGAAGGCGGCGACGGTCGCCGAGGAGGAGTACCTGCAGAGCCTCTTCTGGCTGCAGGAGGCGGGCCTGCCGATGACCGGTGCCAACGTCGCCAGGGCGATGCAGCTCTCGGCTCCGACCGTCCATGAGATGATCGGACGCCTCGAGCGCGACGGCTACATCACCCGCGGAGCGGATCGGGCGATCGCCTTCACGGACAGCGGGGCAGAGCACGCCGAGGGCATCGTCCGCAGGCACCGGCTGATCGAGCGCTTCCTCACCGACGTTCTCGGGGTCCCCTGGGACGAGGTCCACGAGGAGGCCGAGCGTCTCGAGCACGCCATGTCCCCGGTGCTCGAGGAGCGGATGCTGGCCGCGATCGGGGACGCCAAGACCTGCCCCCACGGCCATCCGATCGTCGCCGGGGCGAGGCTTGCGGGCGTTCCCCTGGCCGACGTCGAGGTGGGGGCCTCCGTACGGGTCCTGCGCTTCGAGAACGAGGCCGAGGACCTGCTGCGCTACCTGAAGGCCTCGGGGCTGGAGCCCGGCCTGGAGGGAACGCTGATCGAGTCCGACGGCGAGCAGGTCGTCCTGGAGGCCGCCGACGGACAGCGCTGCGTGCTCACCCGAAGCGTCGCCGAGACGGTCTCGGTGATCGCCGATCCCTCGCCGCCGCCGCGGACCGCCCTGCCGGAGCAGCTCGTGCTCGGGCAGCGGTACGGGCGCTAGAGCGCGTGTCGCCTTTTTGATCGAGCGTCACTTCGACGTTCTGCATGGGCGGCGGTACGAGCAGCGCGACCGGTGACGCCCCTGCATCGCCCTCGACGAGGCGGGCGCCGTCCGGCCCGAGGACCTTCATGGCGCCGGAGGGATCGGCGTGGGTCTCGATCACGTCGGGCTGGAGCACGGGCAGCACAGCGATGGTCTGGCCGTCGTCCACGAGCCCGATCCGAAACTCGCGGAAGATGCGGCGACGCGGCCGAGGAACTGGCGATGGGAGCTGGGGCGGGCAAGTACACCACGCTGAGTCCCACGACGCCAGACTCAGAGAAGGCCGACCTCCACGAAAAGGTCGTAGCGGCCCTGGCCGAGCAGGGGCCGGTCAAATCGCGCCGCGACGTGGAGGAGCTTCTGCGAAGCCGCGGAGTCAAGGTCCCCAGAAGGCCGGCCTCCGGAACCAGCCGACCGGCAGTACTGGTTCCCGGGGTGTCCAACCCTATCTATGTAGGGTTGGACCACCGGACGCAACCAAGCTGGCATGAAACCGGGCTCCCAGCACAGCGAGGCGACCAGGCGGCTGCTCAGCGAGCGGGCTCGTGAGCGGTGGGCGAGGGTCGGGGCCGAGGAACGAGCCCTCTCCGAGGACCACAAGCGCAAGATCGGCGAAGCGAACCGGGGACGGGAGCGCAGCAGAGCGGCCAGGGCCAGGATCAAAGCGGCCGCTTACCGGCGCTGGGCTAGGGTTCGGGCGGAAAGGGAGGCGGGCCGGTGATCATCGCCGCAGGCGCAACCGGACAGACGAGCAATACGACAATCGCGCTCATCGCGCTGAGCGGAGTCGTTGTTGGCGGCGCCCTCGCCGGAGGAGCGCAACTGATCGCCGAGAGGATGCGGAGTGGACGGGAGCGGGAGTCTTTCCGTCGTCAGGCGCGCGGGGTGGCACGGGTCGTCAGGTACTACCTGGATGAGTGGATCCGGCTTCTCGAACGAAGCGCGGAGGCACGGCGGTGGTGGACGCCGGAGGTTGAGCCAACAGCGGAGTGGCCACAAAGAGATCTCCAGGTGGTCGCCACGACCCTTACGTCGTCGCAGTGGGAGACACTGAACGAGGCCTTGGTGGCGGCGAAGACCATGTCGCTGATCTGCCGTGGAGCTCGCGAGGACCGACGCTCATACGCCCAAGTGCTTGTCAACAACGAGCGAGCGGCGAAGGAATACACCGACCGCATCGCGTGGCTACGCAGCGGCTGCAAGACGCTAGACGATGTCTTTGGCTGAGGTGCCGGCATACCCCAGGGGGCTATCCCTCTGTGGTCGAGTCCGTACGCGCCCGAGCAGAGACATCTTTCTCACCGGGAATGGCCTTCTAAGGCCCGGCGGAAACCGAGGCGGCTACTTCCCCGGCCGGTGCATTCGATGGCCTTAGAAGGAAGGCAGAAGCGTGCAGAAACGTGCAGTAGAGATGCCACCCGGGCGTTTCACAAAGGCAGCCAGGGAGACGTGGGCGGCCTGGGTTGCGAGCGAGGCCTCGGCCGCGTGGAGCCCGGCCGACTGGGAGGCAGCCCGGAGGCGGATCCGGCTCGTGGACGACCAGGCGCGCACGAAGGACCCCAGGATCCGGCTGAAACTGGCTCAGGCGATCCGGACGGGATCGAGGGACCTTCGCCTCCACGGGCGCAAGCAGACCGACGCAGCCAAGCCGGACCCCCACGCCGCGCTCAGGGAGCGGAACCGCTTGTTGCGAGCGCAGACACGGCGTGAGCTGGCTCCCGGTGAGGGCACTGGCAAGACAGCAGAGAGTGATCACTATGCCGAGCTATTCGCGGCCTAGCCGATCACGCGAGAAGCCCGCTCGGAACCCAGGTGAGCGGGCTTCTCGTTGGCAGCGCTTGCCTAGGGATCGCAACCCTCAAAAGGCTCCCGGGGCTGCGACACGAAGCGTACACATCGCGTTGACATAAGGCTGCCGAGGTCCCAGGGATAGATTCGATTCGAGGGGCAGTTCAACGAAGGAGAGACGGATGAGGGATGAAGGATTTGCCGAGGAGCAGGCCAGCCGGGCTGCCTCCCAGGAGATGAGCAGGCGCATCCGCGAGGCCGCAGGCTCGAGGCTGCGCTCCGAGGGCGGGACTTAGCGGGCGATTCTCAGCGGCGCGAAGCTGACAACAAAGCGACAGCCGCTAGAGCGACCGATACGCCTCGGCGAGCCGGGCGACCCCGGTCTCGATCTGCTCGGGAGTGACACCCGAGTAGGCCAGGCGCAGCGTGTTCTCGCCGCCCTCCAGCAGGAAGTCCGTGCCCTTTACGAAGGAGACCCCGCGGTCGGCGGCAGCCCGGAAGAGCGCATCCACGTCGGTGTCCTCGGGAAGGGTCACCCACATGAAGTATCCGCCCTGGGGAGGCACGAACTCGGCCTCGGGGATCTCCCGGGCGAGAGCCTGGGCCAGAACCTCGGCCCGCTGGGCGAGAGCCGTCCTGACCGTCTCGATCGAGCGCTCGATCGCCCCGGAGGCGCAGAACTCGTAGACGATCGACTGGGCGACCATGTTCGGCGAGATGTAGGTGTTGGTGGCGAGCTTGGTGATCGACGCGATCAGGTCCGCCGGGCCGACGAGGTAGCCGACGCGGATGCCGGGACAGACCGTCTTGGAGAAGGAGGAGGCATAGACCACGCGGTCGGGGTCCATCGAGAGCATCGTGGGCAGGCTCTCCCCGCTGAAGCGCAGGGCGACGTACGGGTCGTCCTCGAAGATCGTGAAGTCGTGCAGCCGGGCCAGCTCGAGCAGGGCCAGGCGCTTCTCGAAGGAGAGGGTGTATCCGGCGGGGTTCTGGAAGGTGGGGATGATGTGGGCGAGCTTCGGGTGCGCTCCGCCGGCCAGCAGGTGCGCGAGCGCCTCCGTGTCGATCCCGTCCGGCTGCAGCTCGACGGCGTGCAGCTGGGCTCCGCGCTGGCGAAGGGAGAGCAGGGTGCGGTCGTAGGTCGGGCTCTCCACGACCACCTCCTCGCCGGGGTTCACGAGCGTCTCGAAGAGGAAGGCGTCGGCCTGCATCGATCCGTTGGTGACCAGGACCCGCTCGGGCTCCACCCCGTGGTGGTCGGCGATCCAGCTGCGCAGGCGGGGATAGCCGACGGCTGTCCCGTAGGCGGTCGTGCCCGCGGGGTCGCTCTCGAAGGCCCGCACGGCGGCGTCCCGCAGGGCCTCCACGTCGACGATGTCGAGGGAGGGAGCTCCGCGGGCGAAGGAGATCGTGGGCCCGGTCTGGGTCGGCACAGCGGCGTAGCTTAGGCGTCCGAGCAGCTCGTCGTAGTCATGGGTCAGCTCGCGGGCCGTCTGCTCCAGGCGCTCACGGAAGCGGAGCAGCTCGGCGGGGGCGGGCGGGGGTGCCTGCGAGCCCGCGGCCGGCGGTCGCGGCGGGGGCGTGGGCGCCCGCCAGGCGATGGCTGCGCCCTGCGCCCGGGCGGGCTCTTCAGCGGGTGGGGGCGGCGGGGCAGGCTGCGGCTCTCGCCCTGGCATCGGCCGACTGTGGGCGGGCCCCTCGATCGACTCGTCGACGATGCGGCTGAACCCGGGCTGGGCCTCGATCGGTGCCGGCGGAGGCGGCGGAGGCGGCGGCGCCGCTCTGCGCTCCTGCGCGGTCTCGCCCGTCGCCAGGGAGTGCAGCGTGGATTCCAACTCCAGGAGCTTTCGCTCCAGTTCGCGCAGAGCCTCGGCTACCTGGTTCTGGTCCATGGTGCCCTAGCGTACCCACCCGCCGGGCGCCGTGGGGGGCGTCTCAGGCCGAGGGTATCGAGGCGCCCCCGAGGACCTCGACGGCGATCGTCGCGGTCTCGGTCGGGGTGCGTCCGACCCGCACCCCGCGCGCTTCGAGAGCCTCGGCCTTGGCGGCCGCGGTGCCGGCGGAGCCGGACACGATCGCTCCCGCATGCCCCATCTGCTTGCCGGCGGGAGCGGTGAAGCCGGCGATGTAGGCGACCACCGGCTTTGACATGTGCGAGGCGATGTACTCGGCGGCCTCCTCCTCGGCGGAGCCTCCGATCTCGCCCGCGAGGACCACCAGCTCGGTCTGGTCATCGCCCTCGAAGAGCTCGAGGATGTCCACGAAGGAGGAGCCCGGGACGGGATCTCCGCCGATGCCCACGATCGTGCTGCAGCCGAAGCCGGCCTGGGCGATCTCGTTGCCGATCTGGTACGTGAGGGTGCCCGAGCGGGAGACGACCCCGACGTTGCCCTCCTTGAAGAAGGAGGCCGGGATGATCCCGACGTTGGCCTTGCCGGGGGAGAGGATCCCGGGGCAGTTCGGCCCCACCAGGCGGGTCCCGGGGTGATGGCGCTGCAGGGTGTTGTAGACGCGAAGCTCGTCGTGCGCGGGGATGCCCTCGGTGATGGCGATCACCAGCTCGACCCCCGCCGCGGCGGCCTCCAGTATCGAGTCCGCGGCGAACCGGGGCGGTACGAAGATCATCGCCGTGTTGGGCTGGACCTCTGCGACGGCCTGCTCCCAGCTGTCGAACACCGGGATGCCCTCCACGTCCTGGCCGCCCTTTCCGGGCGTCACCCCGCCCACCACGTTCGTTCCGTAGCGGCGGTTGTTGAGGGTGTGGAAGCTTCCCTCCCGGCCGGTGATCCCGGCGACGGCCAGGCGCGTGCCCTCGTCGATCAGGACGGACATCAGGCGGGCGCCCCCACGTTGCGGCCGGCGGCCAGGGCGACGACCATCTCGGCCGCCTCGTTCATCGTCCGGGCGGCGTGGACGTTCGGCAGGGCGGCCTCCTCGAGCAGGCGCCTGCCCTCCACGTCGTTGGTGCCGTCGAGCCTGACCACGAAGGGAACGGACGGCTTGATCTGCTCGAAGGCGGCGATCAGCCCGCGGGCGACCTCGTCGCAGCGCGTGATCCCGCCGAAGATGTTGAAGAGGACCGCCCTGACCGCCTCGTTGTCGAGGATCAGCTGCACGGCCTGCTTGATCTTCTCCGCGTCCGACCCTCCGCCGGCGTCGAGGAAGTTCGCCGGGGAGCCACCGGCCTGGGCCACCACGTCGAGCGTGGACATGACCAGCCCGGCCCCGTTGCCGAGGATCCCGATGTCGCCGTCGAGCTTGACGTACTGGACCCCCTGTTCCTTGGCCCGGCGCTCGATCGGGTCTTCGTTCTCGCTGTCGGAGAGGGACTGGTTGTCGGGGTGGCGGTAGAGGGCGTTCCCGTCCAGGGAGATCTTGGCGTCCAGCGCCCGCACCTCCCGCTCGGGGGTGACGATCAGGGGATTGATCTCGGCCAGCGTCGCATCCTCCTGCAGCCATACCTCGTACAGGGCCATGAGGGCGTCGGCCACCCCCTCCACGACGTCCGCGTCGGCCCCGCCGTCGGTGGCGATCTCGACCGCCTCGGTGCGGGTCAGGCCGGCGAGGGCGTCGACGTGGTGGCGGATCAGCTTCTCCGGTGTCTTCTCGGCCACCTCTTCGATGTCCACCCCGCCCTCGATGCTGAACATGATCAGGGGCTGCTTGGCGGAGCGGTCGAGAAGGACGGAGGCGTAGTACTCCGAGGCGACGTCCGAGGCATGCTCGATCCAGAGGGTGCGGACCGTGTGCCCCTTGATGTCCATGCCGAGGATGTTGCCGGCGTGCTCGCGGACCTCGTCCGCGTCGGCGGCCAGCTTGACACCGCCGGCCTTGCCTCTTCCGCCGATCAGGACCTGGGCCTTGACGACGACCGGGTAGCCGACCTCCTCGGCCGCCTCGAGGGCCGCCTCGACGGTTTCGACCGGTCTGCCCGAGGAGACCCTCAGACCGTGGCGGGCGAACAGCTGCTTGCCTTGGTACTCCAGCAGGTCCATTGCGGCGCGGGACTCTAACACCACGAGCATCGCCGACGCGGGGGCCACAGCGCGCCGAGAGGTCTCGCAGGTCATAATGCCCGCGCGATGGCCATCCCAAAGAACGTCACGTTTGTCACATTCGACGTCTATGGAACGCTGATCGATTGGGAGACGGGCATCTATGAGGCCTTCTCCGCGGAGGCCGCCCGAGACGGGGTCGAGATCGACCGAGGGGTCCTGATCCCGATGTTCCACGAGATCTCCCGGGAGATCGAGGCCGGCTCCTATGAGCTCTATGCGGAGGTGCTGCGACGCACCGCGATCGAGATCGCGAAACGCCTCGAGTGGCCTCTCGAGCCCTCCCGGTCGGGGTTCCTGCCGGAATCCGTGCAGCGATGGAAGCCCTTCAGGGAGACCGGCCCGCAGCTGCAGAAGCTCGCCAAGAAATACAAACTGGGCCTGCTCTCGAACATCGACGACAAGCTGCTGGGGCAGACCAGGCGTCACATCGGGATCGACTTCGACCTCGTGGTCACCGCCCAGCAGGTCCGCTCCTACAAGCCCGAACCGCCCCACTTCACCGAGGCCGCCCGCCGCATGGGCGGCAAGCGGGGCTGGGTCCATGTCGCCTCGAGCCACTACCACGACGTCGTCCCCTGCGTCAAAGCGCGCGTTCCAGTGATCTGGGTCAACCGGTCCAAGGAGACTCTCGAGTCCTCCCAGAAGAAGCCGACCGCCGAGGTTCCGAACCTGCGGGAGGCCGCAAAGCTCCTCGGCGCCACCTAGCCGGCCCTCGGCGTGCGGGCCGTCTCGCTCCACCCCGACGTCCTCGTCGTCTCGAGCGCCCTGCTGCGCGCCAACTGCGTGATCGTGCGAGCCGGCTTCGCTGCTGGCGACGCCTCCGGCGGGGAGGCGTTAGAGGCGTTCGTGATCGACTCGCCGATCCTGCCGGATGAGCTCGACGCCCTGCCGGCCCTCCTCGAGCAGGCGCGCTTCCCGGCCCCGAGCGGGCTGCTGGCCACCCACGGCGACTGGGATCACCTGCTCGGGCGTCTGGCCTTCCCGGAGCTCGCCCTCGGCTGTGCCGAGAGCACGGCCCGGCGCATCGGGGCCGAGCCCGGGGTCGCCCAGCGGGAGCTGCGGGGCTTCGACGAAGACCTCGGGATCGACCGGCCCCGTCCGCTGGCGCTCGGCTCCCTGCAGGCCATGCCCGTCCCGGGACGCTGCGAGATCGGGAGCAGGGAGCTGGAGCTCGTTTCGGCCGAGGGCCACACCGCCGACGGGATGGCCGTCAGGATCCCCTGGGCGCGGGTGCTCGTGGCGGGCGACTACCTCTCTTCGGTGGAGATCCCCTCGTTGAGCGCGGGGGGTCGCATCGAGGACTACACCGCCACGCTGGAGCGCCTGCGCCCGCTTTTGGCGGAGACCGACCACGTGGTGCCCGGGCACGGCCCCGTGATCGACGGGGCCCGGGCCCTCGGGATCCTGGAGCAGGACCTGGCCTATCTGGGCGAGCTTGCAGGCCGGGGCCCCGAGGCCGATCTCCCCGAGGGTCGGCGGACCCGACTGCAGCGGGCGGTGCACGCCCGGAACGTCGACACGCTCGCCTAGGAGCCCATCGCCCGATCGCGCAGCCGGCGAGCGAGGCGGATCGTGGGGGCGGCCAGGAGCGTGCGGGGCGTGCGGGGGGCGATCGTGAGCGTCACCAGGGCTCTTCGCTCCCCGAACAGCCTGTTGAAGGTGTCGTTGCTGGGAAAGGCGCACGAGTCGATCCAGCCGGACGCCGGGCGGTCGTGGAAGAGGTCGAGCATCTCCGCCTCGAGCTGGATTCCGGGCGAGAACCTCGCGAGCTCCTCGTCGTAGGCGATCTTGAGGTAGAAGACGCCGGGATCGGCGATTAGGTTGCACTTCATCGCGAGGGTTCGCTCGCCCGCGCGCAGGGCCAGCAGCTGCAGCCGGTCGCGAGCCGCGAAGGCGGCGCACATCTCGGTGAAGAATCCCGCCATCGCCGGATCGGCGCTGAGCACGGTGCCCCGCGCGGCCAGGCGGCTTGCGCCCTCGAGCGCGATCAGCTCACGGACTGCCTCCGGATCGCCGGAGCGATCGACCAGCTCGATCTCCGTCCCCAGCCGCTCTGCGAGCTGACGACGTCGTGCGCGCAGGTTGCGCCGGTGCTTGGACCGCATCGTTTGCTCGAGATAGCCGCCTCGGGCACGTCGCCGCAGGAACGCCCGCTCTTCGCGAGCGAACAGATGCGACCACAGCCTCTCCTCCGCCAGGGCTGCGCGCACGGCGGCGAACACCCGACCGTCCTCGGCGACGCCGTCGAGCGCCGCGAAGAAGACACCGGGGCTGCGGGCGAGGCCAGAGAGGAGGGCGGCCGTCGCCTCGGCGACGCAGGATCTCGACACCAGGGGGGTGCCGATGAGGGCGGGAAGAAGCCCCCGTCCGCGCCAGGTCGACAGCGAGGCGAGCGGGATCCGGTGCCACCGCCGGCTCCGGTGCACGGGCAGGCAGGCGACCCAGGAGTCGTCCTGGGCGACGACCGCCAGAGCCACCCGGGGCAGGTCGCCGAGGGTGCGCGCGAGCGGGAGCAGGTAGTCGGGCTCGAAGAAGGGATTCGGCTCGACGGCGGACTCGGCCAGCTCGCGCCAGCGACCGAGATCGCGGCCCTCCGCCTCGCCCAGCCCCACCAGGCTCATTCTCATGGGAGCGCCACCAGCTCCCCTCGCCTGCGCGGCTAGCCCTCGCTCTTGATCGTGGCGATCGGGGCGCCCGCCTGGATCGCGGCTCCCTCGGTGATGGGCAGCTCGACGATCTTGCCGGACTTGTGGGCCGTGATCTCGTTCTCCATCTTCATCGCCTCGATGATGCAGATCAGCTGGCCCTCCTCGACCGTGTCGCCCTGCTTGACCAGGACCTTCCACATGTTCCCCTGCAGGGGGGAGGGCAGCGTGTCCGCCCCACCGGACCCGCCCGAGGACGACCGGCGCTCGCTTCGCCTCGGGGCCCGGGGGGCGGCCGGACCGCCTCCGTTGACCGCGGCGGTGGAGACGGCGCCCGCGAACGGCGGCCCCACCACCCTCACGTCGAAGCGCTTGCCGGAGACCTCGACCGCGTAGGTGTGCTCGACCTTCTCCTCCTCGGCCTCGGGCTCGGAGGGGTCGGCGGCGGGATAGGCCAAGGCCTTCAGCCACTTCTTGTCCTCGAGCAGGTCCCTGCAGGTCTCCCCCTTGGCCCACTGCTCGCTTGCGAGCAGAGCCTTGTGGAAGGGGATCAGCGTCTTCAGGCCCTCGATCTCGAACTCGTCCAAGGCCCGCAGCATCCGCTCGGTCGCCTGCGCGCGGTCTGAGTCCCAGACGATCAGCTTGGCCACCATCGGGTCGTACATGGGGGAGACCTCGCCGCCCTCCTGCACGCCGGAGTCGACTCGCACCCCCGGGCCGGAGGGCTCGATGTAGCGACCGATCTTCCCCGGCGCCGGAGCGAAGTTCTTGGAGGCGTCCTCGGCGTTGATGCGGCACTCGATGGCATGCCCTCGCAGTACCACCTGCTCCTGGGTGTAGGAGAGGGGCTCCCCGGCCGCCGCCCGGATCCCCTCCTTGACGATGTCGATCCCCGTGGTCATCTCGGTGACGCAGTGCTCCACCTGGACCCGGGTGTTCATCTCCAGGAAGAAGTACTCGGACGCGCCGTCCTCACGGGCGGCGAACAGCCCCTCGATCGTGCCGGCCCCGACGTAGTCGACTGCCCTGGCCGCCTCGACCCCGATCTGCCCGATGCGCTCCCGCATCTCGGGATCGACTATCCACTCGGGGGCCGGGGACTCCTCGATCACCTTCTGGTGGCGGCGCTGGATCGAGCAGTCGCGCTCAGCGAGGTGGATGACGTTGCCGTGGCGATCGGCCAGCACCTGGACCTCAACGTGCCGTGGATCGTGCAGGTAGCGCTCCAGGTAGACCGTGGGATCGGAGAAGAACTTCTCCCCTTCCCGGCTCGAGCCCTCGAAGGCCCCCTCCAGCTCGTCCTCGGTCAGCGCGACCCGGAAGCCCTTGCCACCCCCGCCTCCCGCAGCCTTGACCGCGACGGGGAATCCGATCTCCTCCCGGGCGATCCGCAGCGCGTCCGCCACCGTCTCCACCGGCTCGGTGGTGCCCGGCACGATCGGCACCCCCGCGGCCTTCATCAGCTCTCGAGCCCTGGTCTTCGAGCCCATCGCCTCGATCGCGCTGGCGGGGGGTCCGACGAAGACGATCCCCGCCTCCTCGCAGGCCGCCGCGAAGGGCGCGTTCTCGGCCAGGAAGCCGTAGCCGGGGTGGATCGCCTGGGCTCCGGAACGGCGAGCCACGTCGAGGATCTTGTCGATATGCAGGTAGTTCTCCGCCGCCGGCCCATCGCCGAGGTTGAAGGCCTCGCCGGCGCGCCTCACGTGGGGTGCGTCGCGATCGAGCTCGGAGTAGACGCCCACGCTGGCGATCCCGAGCTCGTCCAGGGCTCGCACGATGCGGACCGCGATCTCTCCGCGGTTGGCGACAAGTACCTTCTCGAACATCGGGCCGGGAAGGTTAGACGGCTGACGTCTGGAAGGCGTCCTGCGCGATCATCCCGGCCCCGACGGTGCCGTTGCTGGCCTGGTCGATCAGGATGAAGCTGCCCGTCCGCCGGTTGGTGGCGTAGGGGTCGAAGGCCAGCGGCACGCTGGTGCGCAGCCGCACCCGGCCGATGTCGTTGAGCTCGAGCTGGGAGGGGGCGGCGGCACGCTCCAGCGTGTGGGCGTCGACCACGTCATCGATCCCCTCGACGACCGCCAGCGCCTCCCGGGCCGTGTGCTTGAGCACGTAGCGGGAGCCCTCTCGCAGCGGCTCGTCTGTCATCCAGCAGATGTCGGCCTCGACCTGGCGCGAGACCTCCGGTTCCTCGTCGGGATGGCAGATCAGCTCCCCGCGGGAGATGTCGAGCTCGTCCTCGAGCCGGAGGGTGACCGACATCGGGGCCGTCGCTTCCTCGAGCTCGCCCTCGTAGGTGTCGATCGCGGCGATCCTCGTGCGCCCGCCGGCGGGCACCACGGCCACCTCCTCGCCCCTGCGCAGCGCCCCGCTGGCGAGCTGGCCGGCATAGCCGCGGTAGTCCCCGCCGTTGGCGCCGGCGGGTCGGATCACCCACTGGACGGGGAACCTCGCGGACTTCTCCTGGGGATGGTCGTAGGCCACCTCGAGCGTCTCCAGGTGCTCGAGCAGCACGGGGCCGTCATACCAGGGCATCCGCTCGGAGCGCTCGACCACGTTGTCCCCGTTCAGCGCCGAGATCGGGACGTAGACGATCTCCCGCGATCCGTCCAGCCTGCGGGCGTACCCGGTGAACTCCTCCACGAGCTCATCGAAGCGCGCCTGGGAGTGATCGACGAGGTCCATCTTGTTGACCGCCACGATCATCTCGGGTATGCCCAGGAGGGCGCTTATGAAGGCGTGGCGCTTTGACTGCTCGAGCAGGCCGCGGCGGGCGTCGAGCAGGATCACGGCGACGTCCGCCGTCGAGGCCCCGGTCACCATGTTGCGCGTGTACTGCCGGTGGCCGGGGCAGTCGGCGATGATGAACCGGCGGCGGGCGGTCGCGAAGTACCGGTAGGCCACGTCGATGGTGATGCCCTGCTCGCGCTCGGCCCGCAGGCCGTCGGTCAGCAGGGCGAGGTCGAGGGTGCCCTGCCCGCCCCTGCGCTCGCTCGCCTGGGCGACCTGGGCCAGCTGGTCCTCGAAGACCTGCTTGCTGTCGTAGAGCAGCCGCCCGATCAGGGTGCTCTTGCCGTCATCCACCGATCCCGCGGTGGTGAGTCGCAGCAGGTCCAGGGTCATGACGGCGCACGCCCGCCGGCCGGCGGGGATGAGGGCACTAGAAGTACCCGGCCTTCTTGCGGTCCTCCATGGCCGCCTCCGAGACCCGGTCGTCGGCGCGGGTCTCCCCGCGCTCGGTGATCCGGGTGGCGGCGATCTCGAGCACCACGTCCTCGAGGGTGGCGGCGTCGGAGCGCACCCCGCCGGTGCAGCTCATGTCCCCGACCGTGCGGTAGCGGACGGTCTCCGGGAAGACCTCCTCGCCCGCCAGCAGCTCCGTGTCCTCGTGCCAGGCGTAGAGCATCCCGTCACGCCGGAAGACCTCCCGCTGGTGGGCGAAGTAGATCGAGGGGACCTCCAGTCGCTCCTGGTCGATGTACTCCCAGACGTCCAGCTCGGTCCAGTTGGAGAGGGGGAACACGCGCACGTGCTCGCCCTTGCGGATGCGGCCGTTGTAGAGGTTCCACAGCTCCGGGCGCTGCTGCTTGGGGTCCCACTGGCCGAAGTCGTCGCGGAAGGAGAGGATCCTCTCCTTGGCCCGCGCCCGCTCCTCGTCCCGGCGGGCGCCCCCGAAGGCGGCATCGAAGCCGTGCTCGGCGATGGCGTCGAGCAGGGTCACGGTCTGGAGACGGTTGCGGGAGGCCCGGGGCCCCGTCTCCTCGACCACCCGGCCGCTGTCGATCGACTCCTGGACGCTGGCCACGATCAGGCGCTCCCCCAGCTCGGCCACGCGGCGGTCACGGAACTCGATCACCTCGGGGAAGTTGTGCCCCGTGTCCACGTGCATGAGCGGGAAGGGGAAGGGGGCGGGGCGGAAGGCCTTCTCCGCGAGCCGGAGCAGGACGATCGAGTCCTTGCCGCCGCTGAACAGCAGCACGGGCCGCTCGAATTCGGCGGCCACCTCTCGCATCACATGGATGGCCTCGGACTCCAGCGCCCGCAGGTGGCTCAGCTGTGGACGGGTCGCGACGCTCACTCTCGGCCTACTCGACGATCTCGACGTGTAGACCGCACTCCGTCTTGTCCGTCCCCGCCCAGCGGCCTTCGCGTCCGCTGCCGGGCTGGGTGCAGGGTGCGCAGCCGATCGACTCATAGCCCTGGTCGTGCAGCGGGTTGTAGGGCAGTCCGCGCTCGTGGATCCGGCGCCAGAGGTCCCTGTCGGTCCAGTGGGCGAGCGGGTTGTACTTCCAGATCCCGCGCTTGTCGTCCTTTTCGATGAGCTCCGTCTCGGCGCGGGTCGGCCCCTGCTCGCGGCGGATGCCGGTGATCCAGCCCTCGGCGCCGGCCAGGGCGCGCTGCAGCGCATCCACCTTGGCGACCGAGCAGCAGTGCTCCGGGCCGCTCCAGGGCGCATCCGGGCTCCTCGCATCGAAGACCTCGATCTTCACCCCGAAGCGGTCCTCGAAGGCCCGCCAGGTCTGCAGGGTCTCCTCGAACAGGACTCCCGTGTCGATGGTCACGACCCTGACGGCCTTGCCGGTGCCCTGGTCGAGCCTGAGGAGCTCGTCGAGCAGCACGGACTCCTCCTTCTGGAAGGAGCAGAGCAGGACCGCTCCCTCGCCGTGACGGGCGGCCTCGCGCAGGGTGTGGGTGAGGCTGAGCGCCGGGTCGACCTGGGAGGCGATGCCGGCACTGGGTGCGTCTATCGGGTGCATGTCTTCTGTCACCGGCCTTTCCTCGGCTGAGGATCTATACGGCGCACTCGCCCTCGCCGCGTATCACTTCGAATGGGACGTTGCGGTTCCAGTCGATGAACTGGTTCATCGTGTCCAGTCCAAAATCGACCGGCATCGAGAGGTCCTTGACCTGCGCCTCGAGCTGTGCCGTGCCAACGCGCTCGGCGAAGGCGCTCCAGGGCTCGTCGGCGTTCCTGTTCTCCTCGTAGTGACGGATCCAGCGCTCGATCGCCTCGGGCACCCGCTTGGCGGGCAGCCTCAGTTTCAGCCGCCGGCCGAAGGCGACCGGGGCGCCTTCGTAGACGCCCCCGACGTGGGGGATGTAGGCGGGGATGGTGTGCTCGCCGACTTTGATGGAGGCCCCGTAGAAGCCGATGTCGGCCACGTGGTGCTGGGAGCAGCCGTTGGGGCAGCCGCTCATCTTGATGTGGATCTGACGGGTCAGGGGATCGGTGATCTCCATCTGCTCGATCCGCTCCTGGACGGCCTCGTTGAGGCCCATCGAGCTCGTGATCCCGAGCTTGCAGGAGTCGGTCCCCGGGCAGGAGACGACGTCGTTGATCTCCCGTGAGCCGGCCTCGCCGAGGCCCAGCTCGGAGAGGGCCCGCCACACGTCGTAGACGCTCTCCTCGCGCACCCAGCGCAGGACGAGGTTCTGCTGCACGGTGGTGCGGGCGTAGCCCCCGGCGTAGCTGCGCATGACGGCAGCCAGGCCGCGGAACTGCTCGGGGGTGAGGTCGCCGCGGGTGATCTTCACCTCGACGGTCACGTAGCCCTCCTGCCTCTGCTCGGCCACGTTGGCGGCCCGGAAGCGCTCGAACTCGGAGAGATCCCCGTTGGGGCTGCCCGGGCTCTGCGGAGGGGCCGGGGCGGACTCGCGCTCGTCATCGAGGAACAGCCGGCCCTCGACCGAGAAGTCGCGCTCGTGCACCCACTCGCCGCGCAGCTCCTCCTCGACCTGCCTGCGCAGCTCCTCGATGCCGTACTTGTCGACGAAGACCTTGATCCGCGCCCGGGCGCGGTTGACCCGCAGCCACTCCTGGCGATCGAAGATCCGGAAGACGGCCTCGGCGACGCGCAGGTACTCGCCGTTGTCGAGCTCCGCGAACTCGTACAGGACCGGCGCCGTCCGGGGCATGATCGAGGTGCCTCCGCCGACGAGGATCTCCACGCCGCGCACCTCCCCGCGACCCTCGACCTCTCCCACCTTGGCCCGGAAGGCGATGTCGTGGATCTCGCTGATGGCCCTACCCTGGGCGCTGGCGTCGAAGGCCGTCTTGACCTTGCGGGGCATGCCCTGCGTCGTGGGGTGGCGGACGAAGTAGCGAACGTAGGCGCCCGCGTAGGGGGTGAGGTCGAAGAGCTCGTCCTTTGCCACCCCGGCCCACGGGTCCCCGGTCACGTTCCTGACCGTGTTCCCGCATCCCTCCCGGCTGGAGAGCCCCGCCTCGCCGAGCTCCCGGATCGCCTTCTCCGCCTCGGGGAGGGGGACGTGGTGCATCTGGATGTTCTGCCGGGTCGTCACGTGGCCCCTGCGCAGCGGCACATACCGCTCGATGACCTCTGCGAACTTCTCCATCTGCTCGGGGGTGACCCCGCCGAAGGGCAGCTTCACGCGGATCATCTGCACGTCGGGCTGGCGCTGCCCGTAGACGCCCTGCCTCAGGCGGAACTTGATGAACTCATCTTCGGGGGTCTCCCCGGCGAGGAACTTGGTCGCCTCCGTCTTGAAGTCGTCGTACTCCCGCTGCAGGATCGGGATCACGTGCCCGGGCACGTTCTGCAGGACCTCCGGGTCCTCGAGCGTGCCCCGCTGGGCGGGGACGGAAACTGGCTCCATTGACGAAACCTCCTGAAACCGGGCATTTGGCCCGGGCTGCTTGCGTTGCGCTGCCGGCCTGCGAAGGATATTGACGGTAAAGCCTAGCGGCTTTCAGGTATTTATCCAGGGGTCGGCGAGATCCTCCTGCCGATCCCTTTCGACCCCCTCCAGGAGCGCGGTCCGCTGCCATGGATCTCCGGCCCTTCCCGCCGGTCCGTGGGCGGGAGCCGTGGCCCGTATGAACCGCTCCAGGGCGGCCACGACGGCGGCCGCCTCCTCGGCGGAGGCCGAGTGGCCGAGTAGGCGGAAGGTCCTTGGGGTCGACGGCATGGGGCTCCATTCTGACCGAGGCGCCGGGGCGGTGCGGCACGGCGCCCTGCCCCCAACTGTTCGGAACACCGGTACACTCGGGCCGGATGGCTGCCCCCATCCCACGCCTCTCCGTCCCCGACCACGTCTTCGATCGTCTCCGCGAGGCGATCCTCAGCGGCCAGTACCAGCCGGGGGAGCGGCTGCCCTCCCAGCGGGCGCTCGCGGCGGACCTCGCCGTGAACATGGCCTCCATTCGGGAGGCCCTCGGCCGCCTCGAGCAGCTGCGGCTGGTGGAGGTCCGCCACGGGGAGGCGACCCGGGTCCTGGATTGGCGCCGCTGCGGGGGCCTCGACGCCCTCGTCCTTCGGAGCGGGGGCAAGAAGGCGTTGAGGGATCTCTTCGAGGCCCGCCGCCTGCTGCTGGTCGAGTCGGCGAGGCTCGCGGGGCAGCGGCGCAGCGACGAGCAGGCGTCCGCCCTGCTCGGGCTGGCCGAGGCGGTGGGTGCGGCGGGCGACCCGCACGAGGCGCTGCTCTCGGACTGGTCCTTCATGGCGACCCTGGTGGAGGCAGCCGGCAACCTCGTCTTCCAGCTGATCATGAACTCCGTGCGGGAGCTCTACCTGCCGCAGGCCGATGCCTTCGCCCCCCTCGTCGCAGACCCGCAGGAGCTGGAGCCCCTCTACGTGCGCGCCGCCCGGGCCGTGGCTGAGCGCGACGGCGATCGGGCGGCCGCCGCAGTCGAGCGTCTCGTCGCCGCCCAGGAGAAGGGGATGTCGCGGTGAGCGACGGGCTCGAGGCGTTCATCGCGGCCGCCCCCCGCATCCAGAGGGTGGGCCTGCGCCTGATGCTGGCCCTGGTCCGGCGTCCCCGCGGCGCCAGGCTCCTCGCTCGCGTGCCGCTGATCGAGCAGGGGGCGTCGGCGACCCTGGCCCTCGGCCGCTACGACGACCCGCTGGTCGCCGCGCGGCTCGGCTGGGACGCTCGGGCCGTCGTCGCACGGGGGAGGACCCTGCGCAGGGCCGAGGGGCGCCCATGACCGGCCTGCTCGAGGCCGACTTCTGTGTCGTCGGGGCGGGTGCCGGCGGGGCCGTCGTGGCCGCCGAGCTGGCCGAGGGAGGAGCCAGGGTGGTCCTGCTGGAGCAAGGGCCTCATCACGACCCCGACCGCTTCACCGCCCGACCGCCCGAGATGCTGGCCGCCCTCTACCGCGACGGCGGCCAGACGGCGACCGTCGGCTCGCCGCCGATACTGCTGCCCCTGGGGCGAGGGATCGGCGGCACGACGCTGGTGAACTCGGGCACCTGCTTCCGCACGCCCGCAGGAGTCCTCGAGCGCTGGGCCCGGGAGTTCGGGCTGGAGATCGACGAGGCTTGCCTGCGCCCGTCCTTCGAGCGGGTCGAGGGGGCCCTCTCAGTCTCCGAGGTGACCCCCGAGCTGGCCGGGGCGAACGCGGCCGTGGCCCGTCGCGGGGCCGAGCGGCTGGGCTGGTCGCACGGGTACCTGCGACGCAACGCTCGCGGCTGCGTCGGCTCGGGCGTCTGCGTGTACGGGTGCCCGACCTCCGCCAAGCAGCACACGGGCATCACCTACGTGCCCCGGGCCGTCGCGGCCGGAGCGCGGGTTGTCAGCGGTGCGGACGTACGCGAGCTCATGCTCGCCCGCGGGCGCGTGCGGGGGGTGAGCGCCCGGCTGCAGGGGGGCGCCCGGCTGGAGGTCCGCGCCGGGCATGTGGTCGTGGCGTGCGGCACCGTCCACACGCCGCTGCTGCTCGGGCGCAGCCGAGTCCCGGATCGCTCGGGACAGCGGGGACGCAACCTCTCGATCCATCCGGCCACCGCCGCCTTCGCCCTGATGGATGAGGTCGTGGACATGGCCCGGGGCGTGCCCCAGAGCTTCTACGTGGACGAGTTCGCCGAGCAGGGCATCATGCTCGAGGGCGTGGCGGGCCCACCCGCATACGCCGCCATGTCGCTGCCGCTCAAGGGCAGCGCACACGCCGGGGCCATGGCCGACTACCGTCGTCTCGCCCAGTTCGGCCTGATGGTCAGCGACTCCTCCCGCGGCCGCCTGCACAGCCTGCGGGGACGGCCGGTGATCCGCTACGACCTGTGCGGCGAGGACGTCTCCCGCTTCCGCTCCGGACTGGCACGCATGCGTGAGCTGTTCCTCGCCGCCGGCGCCCGTCAGGTCTACCTGCCCCTGCCGGAGGGCGTGGCGCCAGAGCGCGCCCGAGCTCGTGACCTGCGCCTGATGGCCTTCCATCCGCTCGGCACGGCCAGGGCCCACGCGGACCCCGCTCGCGGCGTCACCGACGGGGAGCTCACCGTCCACGGGGTCGAGGGGCTTCACATCGCCGACGGCTCGGTCGTCCCGAGCGCGCTCGGGGTGAACCCGCAGCTCACGATCATGGCCCTCGCCACCCGGCTCGCATTCAGGCTGCTCGGCCGTCCCGTTCCAGACGCCCCGGGCGGGCGGCACACCCCACCGACAGTCAAGGAGAGCCCATGTCGTTCCTGATCGACCCGCCGTGGCTGTATGCAACCGGACGAGCCTACGGCCGGGTGATGCCCGAGCCCACTCCCGCCTCCCGCGCCATCCACACGGCGACGGCGGGGGCATTCCTCGCCACGAGCATCTCTCTCTACCTCAACCGTCCATGGACGAGGCCGATCTGGGAGGCCTGCCGGGCGGACAGCGGTCGCGACTGGATGCTCAACTCGGGTGTCCTGCGACTCGACCACCGGCGGGCCGGTTGGCGCACGCACGTGGTCGCAGCCCTCATCTTCGCCACCTATCCATGGTGGCTGTGGCTCGGGGAGCGCGCCGAGCGCAGGGGGCGAGCGCGCTAGAGGGGGATGTTCCCGTGCTTGCGCTTCGGGCCCGGTTCGCGCTTGGTCTGCAGCGTCCGCAGGGCGACGATCAGCTTGGGGCGGGTCTCGTGGGGGACGATCACGTCGTCGATGTAGCCCCGCTCGGCGGCCGTGTAGGGGTTGGCGAAGCGGGCCTTGTAGTCCTCCATCAGCTTCTTGCGCCGCTCGTCCGGGGTGGGGCTGCCCGCGAGGTCCCGGCGGTAGATGATGTTCACGGCCCCCTCGGGGCCCATCACGGCCACCTCCGAGGTGGGCCAGGCGAAGTTGAAGTCGGCGAGCATGTGCTTGGAGGCCATGACGTCGTAGGCCCCGCCGTAGGCCTTGCGCGTGATCACCGTGAGCTTCGGCACCGTGGCCTCGGTGAAGGCGTAGAGGAGCTTGGCACCGTGGCGGATGATCCCGCCCCACTCCTGGCTGGTCCCCGGCAGGAACCCGGGGACGTCGACGAAGGTCAGCAGGGGGATGTTGAAGGCGTCGCAGGTGCGCACGAAGCGGGCGGCCTTGGCGGAGGCGTCGATGTCGAGCACCCCGGCCAGCTGGCTGGGCTGGTTGCCGACGATCCCGATCGAGTATCCGTCGAGGCGGGCGAAGCCGCAGATGATGTTCTTCGCGTGGTGCTCGTGGACCTCGAAGAACTCCCCGTCGTCCACGATCAGCCGCACGACCCCCCGCATGTCGTAGGGCTTGTTCGGCTTGTCAGGGACGACGTGGTCGAGCTCGGGGTCCATCCGCTCGGGGTCGTCGGTGGGCTGCACCCGCGGGGCCGTCTGGAGGTTGTTCTGGGGCATGAAGGAGACCAGGTAGCGGCAGTCCTCGAGGCAGGCGTCCTCGTCCTCGGAGGCGAAGTGGGCCACGCCGGACTTCGTGTTGTGGGACATGGCCCCGCCCAGCTCCTCGAAGCCCACCTCCTCGCCGGTAACCGTCTTGATGACGTCGGGGCCGGTGATGAACATGTGGGAGGTCTCCTTCACCATGAAGATGAAGTCGGTGATGGCGGGGGAGTAGACGGCCCCTCCCGCGCACGGGCCCATGATCAGGCTGATCTGCGGGATCACCCCCGAGCACCTGACGTTGCGGACGAACACGTCCCCGTAGGCCCCGAGCGAGACCACCCCCTCCTGGATGCGGGCCCCGCCGGAGTCGTTGATGCCGATCACGGGGCAGCCGATCTTGGCCGCGAGATCCATGATCTTGCACATCTTTTCCCCCATCACCTCGCCGAGGGAGCCTCCGAAGACCGTGAAGTCCTGGCTGAAGACGCACACGGTGCGGCCGTCGATCGTCCCGTGGCCGGTCACCACCGCATCGCCCCAGGGCCGGTTCTTCTCCATGTCGAAGTCGTAGGTGCGGTGACGCACGAACGTGTCCAGCTCCTGGAAGGAGCCCGGGTCGAGCAGCTTCTCGACGCGCTCCCGGGCCGTGTACTTGCCCCGCGCGTGCTGCTTCTCCTCCGCCTCCGGGGCGGAGTGCAGGGCGTGCTCACGCAGGTCCTGCAGCTGGCCGAGCTTCTCCTCGTAGGTCTCCGGCGCCTTCTGCCTCGGCGGGCGCCTGTGCCCGCTGCGGGAGCTCGCGAGCAGGGCTGCGTCGGTCTGCCGGTCATGTGCGCTGGCCATCGGACGGGGGATGTTAGCCGCGCCGGATCCCCCCGGGCTCGCTCGCAGGGGCGCTGCGCGCCGAAGGCTCCGCCTCGTGCGACGGCCGCGGGGGCCGTCCGATAGCCTCGCGGTCCGTGCTCCGGTCGCTCGCATGGCGTGTCCGCTCCCGTCTCCGGTGGCTGGCGGCGATATGGCTTCCCGAGCGGATCGTCCCGCGCCTGCCGAGGCCGGTCCGCGATCGGGTCATGAAGGGGATGCCCGACACCGCCGAGGGGCAGTGGCTCCGCGCCGTGATGATCGAGGACACCCGCCGCGTCTTCGAGTCCCTGGACCCACCCTCGCTCGAGGTCGCCGAGATCAGCGGCGACCTCTGGACCGAGATGCCCTGGGCGAGCCGGATGCAGTTCGACTTTCCGGAGTTCGACCTGTGCAGGCCGCCCGCCGAGCTGCCGGGGCCCTTCGACCTGGTGATCTGCGAGCAGGTGCTGGAGCACGTGCCCGACCCGCTCAAGGCGGTGGCCACGCTGCGCGGGATGTGCAAGGACGGCGGGTACGTGTACGTCTCGACGCCCTTCCTGGTGCGCCTGCACGACTGGCCGGGCGATTACTGGCGCTTCACCCCTGACGGGATGGAGATCCTGCTGCGCTCGCAGGGTCTCGAGCCGCTGTGGGTCCGCAGCTGGGGGAACCGGAGCGCGATCGCGGCCAACTTCGACCGTTGGGTGCCGCGGCTGCCGTTTGGGAGCCTCCGCAACGAGCCCCACCTGCCGGCGGTGGTCTGGGCCCTCGCCCGGCCCGTGCAGGCCTGAGCCCGGGCTGCAGGGGACGCCTCAGCCGGCCTCCGCACCCTCCCGCCAGGCCCACAGCAGCCCCCGGTGCTCGAAGTTCTCATACTCCTCCACGCGCGTATAGCCGGCCGCGTCCAGGAGCCGGAGGGCGGTCGCGCGGGGATCGGGGTCGGGGCATCCGCTCGCATGCCACTCGAGCACGATCACATCGGCACCGAGATCGGCCAGGCGCGGGTCGGTGAGGATCGACCACTCTCCGCCCTCGATGTCGATCTTCATCAGGTCCACGTCGTGGCCCTCCTCGAAGAGATCGACGGTGCGGACGGTGATCTGGCGGCCGTCTTGCAGCTGGGCCGCGTCGGGCTCGCGCTCGCCCGGATCGCCCACGTCGGCGAGCTGGGACTCGGCAAACAGGCCTGAGACGAAGGGCAGCTCGCCGGCCTGGTTGGAGACCGCCACCTCCGCGACCGACCAGCGCGCGCCGAGATCGTTCTCGCCGATCACCCGGCCCAGCATGGGCAGGTTGGTCGGGTCCGGCTCGAAGCTCCGGATCCTCGCACCGGGCCAGCGGCCGAGGATGTAGGCGCCGAAGAGCCCTATGTTTCCGCCGAGATCGAGGACCTTCGGGGAGCCGTTTGCGTCGAGGGCGGCCGCCACCTCCGCCGGCGGCTCGTAGCTGTTGGCGCCGTACCCGGTGCCGAAGATCTCTCTGAAGATGTCCACGTCCCGTGTCCGGTGACGGAGGTAGACCCGCAGGCCGGAGTCTCCGAGCCGGTAGCCGGCGGTGCGTCGCGAACCGAGCTGGAGGACGGTGAAGCGCAGCGGCTCGCGAACCGCCCTTGCGGCTCGCCTCGTGCGCACCAGGTACTGCACGGGTCCGGACCTGACGAGGGCCCGCAGAAGCGCCGACCGGCCCACCGCCCCGCGCAGGGCAGCGGTCATCGAGATGCGTCCGCCGGCGCGTCTCTCGTCACTGCCGGAGGTGCTCACCGGGATCGGGCCTGGTTGTGGGTGACGGCGCTCAAGATGACTCTCCGTCCGTGGAAGTCTGCGCTGCGCGGCATGCTACTCCCCTCCCGCCGAGGCGATGCCCGCCTGGCGGGTTCGCGGGGCGCCGCCTAGGCTCGCGAGAAGGGGCGATGGTGCGCGGCTCCCAGCCGGTCCAAGACGGCGGTGAGCACGGCCTTGACCTCCTCGGCCGCTCGCAGCTCCGCAGCGAGGTCTGGCTGATCCTTCGGCTCGGCCTCGTCGGGCTCCTGCCGGTCGGGCGTCGACGCGGTCTCGTCCTCGGCGGCGGCGTCCGGCTCGGCGGCCGCGGGCGCCGGCTCGGCCTGCGGCTCGATCTCTGCCACCGGCTCGGAGTCGTCGGCCTGTGCGGGACCGGCATCTGCCCCTGTGGGAGCGGCCGGCGTCTCGAAGATCGCCAAGGGCTCCTCGGCCGTCGGCAGCACCGCGGGCGCCGGGCTCATCGGGTCGACCTCGGGTTCCGGTGGTCTGCGTCTGCGTCGACCGAACAGTCTCGCCAGGAAGCCGCGCCGGGGTTCGAGCTCCTCCTCCGGGTCCCAATGGGCTGCGAGGCCGATCGTACTCTCGGCGGGGATCTCAAACGGCTCCTCGGCCTCGGCGAAGGGCGGCTCGGAGGGGTAGACGTCGTCCGCCTCGATCGGCTCCTCGGCATCGGCCGCTGGCTTCTCCGCCTCGACGAGCGCCTCCGCCGTATCGGCGAGTGGCTCCTCCGCCTCGGCAATCGCCTGCTCCGGCTCGGCGAGGAGCTGCTCGGGAGCCTCGGGGGGGTCCGCCTCGATCGGCTCCTGCGCCGCCCCGCCCTCGATCTGCTTGGCTTCCTGCGGCGCCTCGCCCCCGATCGCCGCGGCCGTCTCCTCCGGTGTGCCGGGCTCCTCGGCAGGCCCCAGCTGCTCGGGTAGCTCGCGATCGACGGTCAGGGTGACCTTCGTGCCCCAGCCGGAGGGCTTGATCTGCACCGTGCCGGTCGTGCCCTCGGCCTCCCACTCCACGAGCTTCTCCGGCTCGGTGCGAACGATCCGGATCTCCCCAAGCTCGCCGAGGTGGCGTGCGAGGGCGGCGGGGTCGCTCAGCTCCGCCCACAGCTCCGGCGGCGACTTGACCAACGTGCGCTGCACCTCCGAGGAGATCATCGCCAAACCATTTCGAGCGATCTCTCCGCACTCCTCCCTGAGGGGAGGATCAGGCGGGCGAGGCGGCGCGGGAGCCGATGAGGCCCCGCTCGTGCAGCAGCTCGGCGAGCTGGACGGCGTTCGTGGCGGCCCCCTTGTGGAGGTTGTCGGCCACGATCCACATGTCCAGGGCCCGCTCGTGCCCGGGGTCGCGGCGGATGCGCCCGACGAACACCTCGTCCCGGCCGGCGGCCTGGATGGCCATTGGGTAGAGGGCCGCCCCGGGGTCGTCGAGAACCGTCACGCCCGGTGCCGCTTCCAGCAGCTCCCTCGCCCGCTCCGGGGAGAGGTCGCGCCGCGTCTGGACGTTGACCGCCTCCGAGTGCCCGGTGACGACCGGTATGCGCACGCAGGTCGCGCTGATGCGGATCGAGGGATCCCCGAGGATCTTGCGGGTCTCGTTCATCAGCTTGCGCTCCTCGTCGGTGTGGTCCTCTCCCTCGGCGAAGCCGCCGGCATGGGGGAGCGCGTTGAAGGCGATCTGGTGGGCGTAGGCCTCGGGCGACTCGATGTCCCGCTCGTGCAGCAGGGCGTGGGACTGGTCGAGAAGCTCGTCCACGGCGCGCTTGCCGGTCCCGGAGACCGCCTGGTAGGTGCTCACCACGAGGCGTTCGATGCCGGCCTCGTCGAAGAGGGGCTTCAGGGCCACGACCATCTGCATCGTCGAGCAGTTGGGATTGGCGATGATGCCGTGATGGGAGTCCAGCGCCTCGGGGTTCACCTCGCTGACGACCAGGGGCACGTCGTCCTGCATCCGCCAGCGGGAGGAGTTGTCGATCACGGTCGCCCCGGCCTTGACGAACCTCGGAGCCCACTCGCCGGAGGTCGACCCCCCGGCGGAGAAGAGGGCCAGATCGAAGCCCTGGATCGAATCCTCGCTGAGAGCCTGCACCACCAGGCCGCCCTCGAGCTCGCGACCCGCCGAGCGCTCGGAGGCGAAGGGGACGATCTCGGCGGCCGGGAACCCCCGCTCGCGCAGCAGCCTCAGCATCAGCGTGCCCACCTGTCCGGTCGCGCCCACGACCGCCACTCGATACCCGTTGCCCATGCTCGTCAGGGTATCGGTCCTCCGCTAGTCTGAGGCCCCTCCAGTCGATGCTCGCTCGGATTTCCTGCGGTGTCGCCTCGGCTGATCGCTCATGGACGCAGATACCGGGACAGTGACCCCAGAGCACGTGATCGCAGGATGGAGGGTCACGGCTCCGCCCGCCGCGGGTCCCGTCGAGCAACGGCAGGACCCGAGGCTCAGCGTCCTCATCACCTACTACCGGGGCGAGCGGGTGATCTGCGATGCGGTCCGCTCGGTCCTCGAGCAGACCGTGAAGCCGCTTGAGATCGTGATCTGCGACGACGGCTCGCCGGACGACCTCGTGGCCGCTCTCGGTCCCCTTCGCGAGGAGGTCGAGATCGTCCGCAAGGAGAACGGGGGCACGGGCTCGGCGCTGAATGCCGCCGCCCAGGCTGCGAGCGGTGACTACGTCGTCCAGCTCGACCAGGACGACGCGTTCCTGCCGCGGCGCCTGGAGGCGATCTCCGCCGTCCTCGCAGACCGCCCCGACGTCGACGTGGTGGCCACCGACGCCAACATCGAGTTCGACGGGACCCCCGTGACGACCCTCGAGAGCATCAACCCGTACCCGCGCTCGGAGCAGCGCACGGCGATGCTCACGACCTGCATCTTCCTGTGGCCCGCCGTTCGCCGCTCCCTCGTCCTCGAGGCCGGCGGCTGGGACGAGAGCTTCAAAGCCATCGAGGACTGGGACTGCTGGCTGCGGCTGGTCCTGGGCGGCGCGGTCGTGGCCTACGTGCACGAGCCCCTCTACCGCTGGCGTCTGACGCCCGGGAGCCGCTCCTCGAGCAACCGCGTCGCCCATGTCGAAGACCAGGTTCATCTGACCGAGAAGGCGCTCTCGCGACCCTGGCTCGCTCCCGACGAGCGGGCGGCCGCAGAGTCGCTGCTGGGCGCGCGCCGGCGCTGGCTGGCACGCGAACTCGCCCGCCGGGCCGTCGAGACCGGTGCGCCGGACGCCCGGGCGCTGTCACGCGAGATGCTCATCGGGAAGGGCTTCGACCGGGCGACCCGCCTCAAGGCGGGCGTGGCGACGCTCTCACCGCGGCTCGCCGCGCGCTTCATCGAGAGCCGCAGGGAGCGCACTGATCCGGCCACCGAGGCCCTGGCCCAGCGCGGATTTCGCTTCTCGCCCGACGCCGGCTAGGGCTTGACGACCATGAAGACGATCGTGATCAGCACGAGCAGGCTGAGAAGCGAGCCCACCGTTTGCAGGCGGCGCGCCAGCGCCGCGTACTCCTCGCTCATCTGCACCTCCCCCGTGCCGGCGCCGGCCACGTCGCGTGCCGCCACCCCCTCGGCCCGTTTGGCCGTCGGGATCATCACCGCTCCCACCGCGCCTCCGAGGACCACCACGGCCGCGAGGCCCCACTGGACGAAGAACTCGCTCCAGTGTTTCCCGTCGCTGGCGAGGAAGATCCCGGCACCGAGCACGACCACCATCCCAGGGTTGATCAGGGTGCGCGCGACCGTGTATTCGACCCGATGGATCACGGGCAGGCTGCGAGGATCCTGGCGGGCGACGACGTTGAAGATGACCGGATAGGCGAACGTCACGCCGAAGGCCACCACCACCGCGATCATGTGCAGGGCCAGCACGAAATCGTACGCCGAGGCCGCGGGTGCGAGGGTCACGGCCGGCACCTTAGCGGCAGGGAAGGCGGAGGCGGCGCTCAGAAGGTCGGCTGATAGCTGCCGAAGACATCCTGCATCGCCCCGCATACCTCTCCCAGGGAGGCGCGGTCCTTGAGCGCCTGCCTGATCGCGGGCAGCAGGTTCCCGGTCCCGCGGGCGCCCTCCCGCAGCTCCTCGAGCCGCCTCTGCACGAGCTCCTGGTCGCGATCCGCCTTGAAGCGGGTCAGCCGCTGCACCTGCAGGCGCTCGGACTCAGGGTCGACCCGCAGCAGGTCCGGTACCTCGATGTCGTCCTCCTGGTAGGCGTTGACCCCGACCACGATGTCCTGTCCGATCCGGTAGCGCTCCTGGTATCCCCAAGCCGACTCGTCGATCTCCCCGGTGATGAACTCGATCGCGTTGACCGAGCCGCCCAGGGCGTCGACTTTCGCGATCAGCTCGTTCGCCCGCTCTTCGATCTCGTCGGTGAGGGCCTCCACGAAGTAGGAGCCCGCGAAGGGGTCGACCGTGTCGGCTGCCCCGGACTCGTGGGCGAGGATCTGCTGGGTGCGCAGGGCGATCTTCGCGGCCCGCTCCGTCGGCAGGGCGAGCGCCTCGTCGAAGCCGTTGGTGTGCAGCGACTGGGTGCCGCCGCAGACAGCCGCGAAGCCCTGCAGGGCGACCCTGACGATGTTGTTCTCCGGCTGCTGGGCCGTCAGGGTCACGCCCCCGGTCTGGGTGTGGAAGCGCAGCATCGTCGCCTTCGGGTTGGTGGCCCCGAAGCGCTCCCTCATGATGTGCGCCCACATGCGCCGAGCCGCCCTGAACTTGGCGACCTCCTGGAAGACGTTGTTGTGCCCGTTGAAGAAGAAGGCGAGGCGCGGGGCGAAGTCGTCGACGTCTAGACCCTTCTCGACCGCCGCCTGCACGTAGGCGATCCCGGAGGAGAGCGTGAAGGCGACCTCCTGCACGGCCGAGCAGCCCTTCTCCCGGAAGTGGTAGCCCGAGATGGAGATCGTGTTCCATCTCGGCACCCGCTCGTGGCAGTACTGGAACAGGTCCGTGGTGAGCCGCATCGTGGGCTCCGGCGGATAGATGTAGTTGCCCCGGGCGATGTACTCCTTGAGCACGTCGTTCTGGGTGGTGCCACGCAGCTGCTCGGAGGGCACCCCCTGCTCCTCCCCGACCAGCTCGTAGAGCAGCAGCAGGCAGGCGGCGGGGGCGTTGATCGTCATCGAGGTGGACACCTGGTCGAGCGGGATGCCGTCGAAGGCGGTGCGCATGTCGTCGATCGTGTCGATGGCCACCCCGGTGCGGCCGACCTCGCCTAGGCAGCGCGGGTTGTCGGAGTCCAGGCCGAGCTGCGTCGGCAGGTCGAAGGCCATAGACAGGCCCGTGGAGCCCTTGGAGAGCAGGTAGCGGTAGCGCTCGTTGGACTCCTTCGCGGAGGCATAGCCGGCGTACTGGCGCATGGTCCAGGTCTGCTTGCGGTACATCTCCCGGTGGACCCCCCGCGTGTAGGGGAACTCGCCGGGCTCCCCGAGGTCGAGGTCGCTGGGCAGATCGGCCTCGGTGTACAGCTCCCCGATCTCGATGCCGGAGTCGGTGAACCGGCGCGGGTCGTCGGGACCGACGATCGGGGCGACGGTGGGGTGCTCGGGCGTTTCCCGGGGAGAGCCTGCGCGGGCCATGCCAGGATCATAAGGACACCGAGCGGCCGGGAACGCGTGCCTGCGCCTCCCGCCCCGCCGCGCTCGGGGCCGCGTGGCGAGCTCCGCCGGATGCCCGCGTTCTTGCGACGGGGCCCCGAGGTAAGGGTATTCTCCTGGCCATGGCCACCTGTCTGGTCACCGGGGGCGCCGGCTTCCTCGGCTCACATCTGTGCGACGAGCTCATCGCGAGGGGCAACCGCGTCATATGCGTGGACAACCTCGAGACCGGCTCCCTGGCCAACATCGAGCACATCCGCGATCCGGACAGGTTCGCGCACATGAACGTCGACATCATCGAGCCCTACTTCATCGACGAGCCCGTCGACTTCGTCTACCACCTGGCCTCGCCGGCCTCCCCGATCGACTACCTGCGGCTGCCCCTCCACACCCTCAAGGTGGGCTCCTACGGCACCCACCACACCCTCGGGCTGGCCAAGGCCAAGCGGGCCCGCTTCCTGATCGCCTCCACCAGCGAGGTCTACGGGGATCCGCTCGAGCATCCCCAGTCGGAGTCCTACTGGGGGCACGTGAACCCGATCGGCCCCAGAGGGGTCTACGACGAGGCCAAGCGCTACGCCGAGGCCCTGACCATGGCCTACCATCGCCAGCAGGGGGTCGACACGGCGATCGTGAGGATCTTCAACACCTACGGGAGTCGCATGCGCCCGCACGACGGCAGGGCGATCCCGACATTCCTGCGCCAGGCCCTGGCGAACCGCCCGGTGACCGTCTTCGGGGACGGCAGCCAGACCCGCTCCTTCTGCTACGTGAGCGACCTCATCCGGGGGATCATCGCCCTCGCCGAGTCCGGCTACCACGACCCGGTCAACGTGGGCAACCCGGATGAGTTCACCCTGCTCGAGCTTGCCGAAACCGTCCTCGAGCTCACCGGCTCGAGCGCCGAGATCGTCTTCGAGGCCCTGCCGGTGGACGACCCCAAGCAGCGCAAGCCGGACATCGGCCTGGCCCGGGAGCTGCTGGGGTGGTCTCCGCAGGTGCCCCTGCGCGAGGGCCTGCAGCGCACGATCGAGGATTCGGGCGTCGAGGTCCTCATCGGCGGTGGCTCTCGCTGAGCCCGTTCCCGCATCCGTCAGGCGGGGGCGCGAACCGCTCCGACAGGAAGGCTGAGGTGTTGTGAGCAGCGAGATGGGACCACGTCTGTCGGGAACTTCAACGCCTCCCGCTCCACGTGTGCGCAAGCCGGACCGTCCCGGCATGACAAGGTCGATGCGTCCCGAGCTCGTACAGCCGGCGGCCCCGGTCGCCGACCGCGACATCCGCCGCAGGCGACCGACCGCCCTCTCCTTCCTGCTGCGCATGGCCACGCTGCGCCGCGTGGCCAGGGTGGTCTCGCTGCTGGCCCTCGACTTCGCCGGGGTGGCCCTGGCGATCTTCACGGCCCTGGTGCTCAAGGAAGCGGTCCACGGCCACGTCACCTACGCGGACGACGTGCACGGGACCAAGCAGTTCCTGCCCTTCGCATATCTGCTGACGGCGCTGCTGTTCGCCAATGCCGGCCTCTACGCACAGCGCTCCCAGCGCCCTGGCCTGTCGCGAATCGTCGGGTCCCTGTTCGAGGTGTCGGTGGTGGCGTTGATCTTCGCCGTGGTCAGCGGCGAACACTTCTCCAGCTACTACCTGTTCTGGAGCTCTCTCGTGTTCGCCATCGTCTACGTCTCGCTGCTGCGGGCCATCTACGAGCGGGCCACCGCGATGGTGCTGCGCGCCGCCGGCTACCAGCGTCGGGCGGTGATCGTGGGGCGCGGCAAGCAGATCGCCGACGTCGCCCACGCCCTCTCCGACGTGCCCCACTCGCAGGTCGAGGTCGTCGGCTTCCTCTCCCCGAATCCCCTCCCCGACAACGGCCTGCGCCCGCTGGGCTCGCTCGAGAACCTCTCCGGGGTGCTCGGCTCCGAGCGGATCGACGAGGTGATCATCGCCGACCCGGACTTCCCCCAGGACACCGCCGTGGAGCTCGTCGACCAGTGCCACCGTCGGGGCATCCGCGTGCGCCTCGCCCCCTCGACGATGGAGATCCTCATCCACCGTGCCGAGTTCGTGCCCGGGCAGTCGGTGCCGCTGTTCGAGCTCGGCCCGCCCGCCTTCGAGGGCATCGACTTCGCCCTCAAGAGGACCTTCGACGTCGTCGGCTCCACGGTCCTGCTGTTGATGCTCAGCCCGCTGCTGGTCACGATCACGCTGGCCGTGCGGCTGACCTCCCGGGGACCGATCTTCTTCCGGTCGGTGCGCCGGGGGATCGGCCAGCGTCCCTTCGCCTGCCTGAAGTTCCGCACCATGCACAGCAACGCCGAGGAGCGCCAGGAGGACCTGGAAGAGCTCAACGAGGCCTCGGGGGCGCTGTTCAAGATCCGCGACGATCCCCGCCTCACCCCCGTGGGCAGGCTGCTCAGGCGCTTCTCCCTCGACGAGCTGCCCCAGCTCGTCAACGTCCTGCGCGGCGAGATGTCCCTGGTGGGACCGCGTCCGCTGCCCGAGCGCGACTACGCGATGCTGGAGGACTGGCACCGCAAGCGGTACCTCGTCCTTCCCGGGATCACGGGGCTGTGGCAGGTCTCGGGGCGTTCGGAACTGGACTTCGACGACCTGGTCCACCTGGACTTCCTGTATCTCGAGCGGTGGTCGCTGGCCCTCGACCTGACGATCCTGCTCAAGACGATCCCGGCGGTGATCTCCCGCCGGGGCGCCTACTGAGGCAGGCCGCCGAGGGAGCCGCCGGCGCCCCGGCGGCGCAGGCCCACGGCGCCCGGCCGCGTCTCCAGGCCGTCGGCCAGCGCCTGGCCGTATGCGGCCCAGGTCGATCGGGCCGCGTCCTGCCAGCTCCAGGCCAGGGGTGGCGGGGCCGGGCGCCGGGCCGCCTGGGCCGCGGCGATCAGCGCCTCCATGTCCGCCCCGGGGACAAAGGTCGCCCGCTCGCCCAGCACCTCCCGCAGGGCCGGGCCGTCGCAGGCCACAACGGGGGTCCCGCAGGCGAGCGCCTCGACGGCCGAGAGGCCGAAGCCCTCCTGCTCCGAGGAGATCACGAGCGCGTGGGCTGCGCCGTAGATGGCCGCCAGCTCCTCGTCGGACACCTGGCCGGTGAGCGTGACGTCGGGCAGCTCGTGCGCCCACGGCCGGGTGGGACCGACCAGCACCAGGGGCAGCTCCCTGGGGGTTGCTGCGAGCTTGGCTATGTGCTTGGCCGGATCCGGGTGCTGGAGGTCCCCCACCCACACCAGGTAGCGCTCCGGCAGCCCGAAGCGAGCCCTCACGGCGGCCAGCTCGGCCTCGGTGCGCATGTACATGGAGTCGTCGGCGGCCTCTGGGATCACGACGATGCGCCCGCGGTCGACCCGCAGGTGGTCGATGGCGTCGTCCGCCACCGACAGGGTGGGAGCGATCACGCAGGCCGCCCTCTGCACCGCCAGGGGACGCATGCGCAGACGCAGCCCGGTCCGGAGCAGCTCGCTGCGGCGCTTCAGCGCCGTCAGATCGTGGACGGTGACGACCATGGGGCAGGGGCTGTGCAGCATCGCCCCCTGCATCCACGGAGCGTGAAAGACGTCGACTCCCCGCGACCGCAGCATCGCCGAGGGACGGTTGGTCTCGAGCACCTCGTCGGCCGGTCCCGCGGTCTCGCGCAGGGCCCTCAGCAGGCAGCGCGAGTATCGCCCGATCCCGTTGGGGTCGGAGGTCGGACGGCTGTCCAGCGCGATCTTCACTGGTGAGCCGCCTCGTTCACGACATGCCCACGGATCGCATCGCATCAACATATTCCCTTTGTGCAGGGATGGATAGATATGACAGCGGGGCTGCAGAGGGTTTGACAGCGGCCGGGCCGGCGCCGTCTCGCCCTCTAGCCTTGGCCGCGATGGGGGCCCGGCGCTACCACGAGGAGCTCTGGCAGCAGCTTCCCGCCGGGCTCGACCCGGTGGACTTCCGGTCGCGCCGCGCCTTCCTGCTCGAGTCGGTCACACCCGGCCTGCGGGTGCTCGACATCGGCTGCGGGGAGGGGCGCTTCGCGGCCGTCCTGGCCGCTGCGGGCGCCGAGGTGGTGGCCGTGGACGTCGCCGGGGAGCCGCTTCGCCGGGCTCGGGCCGAGCACCCGGACCTCGACCTGCGCCTGGTCGAGCCCGACGGGCCGTGGGACCTGCCGGACGCTAGCTTCGACCTCGTGTGGGCGGGCGAGGTGATCGAGCACGTGCTCGACACGGCGGCCTGGATGTCGCAGGTGCGACGCGTCCTCGTGCCGGGCGGGCGCCTGCTGCTCAGCACCCCCGATCACGGTCGCGCCCTGCTGATGGGCCTGGCCATCTCCCGCAGGGCCTTCGCCCGGCACTTCGACCCGCGCTCGGACCATCTGCGCTTCTACGCCCGGGAGACCCTCACCGCCCTGCTCGAGGACTTCCGCTTCGAGGAGATATCCGTGAGGCGCCGCGGCCGCCTGCTGCTCGCCCGGGCCGTGCGGTCCCGCTTCTAGGCGCAGGCTTGGAGGCCGTGGCGCGCAGGGCGTTGATGTAGTCGTTGTGGACTTCGATCGCTTCCGGCTGGCCCGCCGCCAGAGCTTCGGCCGAGATCAGCTCCGGGTTCAGGTAGATGCCCGCCCGCAGCTCCTGCACAGCCGCCTGGGGATGGGCGGGCAGGTCGAAGCGGCCGAGGGCCAGCCAGGTGCGGGGGTTGGAGGGCTGCAGGCGCACCGCCCTCTGGAGCGTCGCCCGGGCCAGGGGCCGGTTGCCACCCGCCGCCTGGGCGCTGGCAAGGGTGAGGAGGGCTTCGATCGACAGCGGGTCCCGCGAGGCCGCCCCCCGCGCCACCGCAGCCGCCCGTGCCGGCGAGCTGGCCGCGAGCGCCAGCGCTTCTTCGCGCGCGTCTTCCGAGCGCTGTGGCTGCCACTGCGACCACGCGCACAGCAGGGCCAGGACCACCGCGGCCGCGGCGATCGCCAGACGGACGTATCCGGGCTGTCGCCGCGCACCGAGCATCGCCCGCAGCCCCGCGCCGTCAGCCTGCCCGTTGACCGCGGCGGCGCGGGTCGCGCCGAGCGGCCCACGACCCGCCAGCCAGCCGGCACAGAGCAGGGCCACCAGGGCGTTCCCGGGGACGTACCAGGTCCAGTCGATCAGCGAATGGACCCCGAAGACGACGACGACGCAGAGCATGCTGAGCAGGCCGATCCGCTCGGGCCCGTACCGGCGCTCACCCCGGTCCAGCCGTCGCCAGCCCGGCCGTCCGCCCGTTCGCAGCCTCAGCCACGTGCCCCAGCTCGTCCAGCGGCGGTCGAATGGATGGGTGGCGCGCCCGGCGGCGGCCAGCCAGGTGCCGAGCAGGGCGAGGGTTAGCAGGAGGCCGACGATCCCGAGGTCGGCGAGCGTCTGCACGACGTAGCCGTGGGCGTGTTTGACGGCGAGCGTCCCCGTCCGGTAGCGCAGGCGGGCGACTTCGTAGCCGTCCGCGCCGGCGCCGAGCGCGGGGTGGGCTTTGAAGACCTTGAAGGCCTCGTTCCAGTACTGCGCGCGGACGCTCGCGACGGCGGTCAGCCGATCCGGGGTGTTGGTGACCTTGGCGTGGGGATCCGTGAGCGTCGTGTAGGCGTGGGAGATGCTCCCGAACAGCCCCCGGTGGCTGTGAGCGAGCGCCGCCCCGAAGGCGATCACCGCCAGCGCGACGAGCGCCAGCAGCGACGCCCCGGCCCGCCGGCGCAGCGCGAGCGCGGGCGGGCGCCGGCCGGTGGCGAAGCCGATGACCACGCCGGCGATCGTGAGCACGGCGAGCATCACGAGCACCAGCGCACCGAGCTCGTGACCGGCCGAGGCCCGTTCGGACAGCGCCACCTCTTCGGAGCTGAGGGCGTGGTTGTGAAAGTCCCACGCTGCCAGCGCCCCGGCTGCCAGCCCGCCCACGAGCAGCACCGCGGCTCCGCGCAGGCGCAGGGGGACGATGCAGAACCACAGCACCACGCCGATGGCCAGTGCCACCAGGGCGCCACGCGAGTAGGCCAGCATCAGGGTCAGGAGCAGGAGACCCATGGCCGGGTACGCGAGGGCCCCGAGCAGCGCATGGCCCGACCGTCGCGCCCCCAGCCACATGCAGGCGATGGCGCCCATCGCGGCCGTCAGACCGATCGCGTTCCAGTAGCCGAAGGGTTCATACAGGCGCGCGTAGCGGTTCGCCGAGGCGAAATGGTCGGGCAGGGACTTCGTCAGCAGGGCATACCCGCACACGATCACCGCCGAGAGGACCACCCCGCCGAGCACCGCCGGCCAGCGACCCGGGGAGATCCGGGCGAGGGCGACGGCAGAGGCGAACACCCCGGCGTAGGCGAGCAGGCGCCCGGCGTCGCGCCAGCTTCCGTCGGGTTGCACCGACCAGACGATCGAGATGGCGCTGAGGATGGCGAAGGCGAGCAGCAGCCCCGCCGCCCATGCCCCGTAGAGGCGGATCCCCGCGGGTGCCACCAGGATCACCGCCGCCAGCACCAGCCCGGATCCGATCGTCAGCCCCATCTCGGCGGCGGTCATCGATTCGAGGCTCAGGCCTCCCTTGGCGTAGAACGTCACCAGGCACAGGACCGCGGCGATCAGCAGCGCCGGCCACCACAGTCCGCGCCCGGTCCCGGCGAGACCGGCGGGGAGGCGTCGGGGCGGAGCGGCGGGGAGCGGCTCCAGGGGTGGAGCCACCCCCAGCGCGGGGCCGCTCTCAGCTGGAGCGGCGGGCACGGACACGCTTGCGCAGGGAGCTTCCCGCGAACGTCAGCACGCAGGCGACCAGGAAGGCGAGGATCGCCAGCATCGGGGTGGGCAGTGAGCTGAGGGCGGAGGAGATGTTGGCGTGGACCACGCCGGGGTGGATCACGCTCCCTCCGAGGGTCACCGGGGCCGAGCCGGACCTGGCGGCGCCGGCGATCGACCGCTGCTCGCGCGGCGTGGCGGCGATCGCGCTCAGCCCGGCCCCCGCCGGACCCCCCGCGCCCGACTGGCCGGAGCTCGCCGCGAGCTGGGCCTGGCGGATCAGGGCCGCACAGTCGGTGTACTCTTCCGCGTCCGCGCTGAGCTCTTTCAGCGCCCGGCCGTAGTCCTTCTGGCTGAACCCGCCCAGGGACTGTCCATGGGTGCATCGCTGGATGATCGTTTCGCCGACATCCGCACGAGCCGGCGAGGCGATCCAAAGCAGCGCGGCCGCCAGCAGGCTCGTGCACAGGGCGGCTCGTCTCTGCAGCCGGGGGAGTCCCATGTGTGAGGTCCCAACGCTACCAATGCCCTCGGGAGAGCCCGAGGGTTGACAGTGCGATGGAGAAACCCTCTGCCCAGGCCTCGTGATCGTAGGCGAGCACGTCGTCACGGCCCGTCTCTCCCATCCGCCGCCGCAGCTGCTCGTCCTCGGCGAGTGCCCGCATGGCCGCGGCCAGCGCGCGACTGTCCCCGGCGGGCACGACGAGCCCGTTGACCCCGTCTCGCACGAGACCCCCGGCCGCCGCGCCCACGGCGTCGCTCGCGATCACGGCCAGGCCGCGGTTCATGGCCTCGTTCACGACCAGGCCCCACGGCTCGCGGAAGGTCCGCGTGGGCAGGGAGGGGACGACGAGCACCTGCGAGCCCGCGTAGACGCTTCGCAGCTCGGCCGGAGCGAGGGATCCCGAGCGGCAGGACCCCGGGCGCCGGCTCCTGTCCGCCCGGCGCCCCCCCGGCGAGCACCAGGGCCGCCGCCGCAGGTGCCAGCCCGCAGGTGCGCCACGCCTCCATCAGGACCCCGAGGCCCTTCTCGGGAGCGGCACGCCCGACGAAGAGGAACCTCGTGCCCGCCCCGGCGGGCCATCCCGGAAAGTCGGGAGGAGCGACGTCGCCCGCGCGCCAGAAGCCGTTGTCCACCGACTGCGCAGCGACATGGACGTTGCGGGCGCCCCTCGCCCGCACGTAGGCGCTGACGTGGGGGCCGTAGGTGACGACCGCGTCGGCGCTCCGGTAGAGGCGGCGCAAAGGGAGGTAGCTGAGGGCGTGGGCGGGCGTCCGGGGATGCGCCCACAGGGACGCCCACAGGATCACCGGCACGCCTCCTCGCCGCGCGCCCGCCCAGCGGGCCAGCGGCGCCAGGCGACCCGCCGGTCGGGCATACGACCGCTCGGTGGCGTCCGCTCGCGGCGAGGCCCAGCAGCGCACGGGGGCGAACCTCGCGGTGGGGAAAGGGCAGGGCCCCGCCGGAGGTCGGCCGCCCCCGTGCATCGAGCGTCCGCCGAACAGGGCGACCTCGATCCCCTCGCGCTCGTGCAGGCGCGCAGCGCCCCCACCCGGTAGGCGGGGACATGGCCCGTGATGAACAGGACCGGCTTCACCGCAGGGCCCGCTCGTAGGCGGCCAGCGTCTCCTCCCCGCACCGCTCCCAGGTGAAGTGGGCGGCCACCGTCGCCCGCGCCCGCTGGCCGGCCTCGCGCAGACGGTGGGGGTCGGACAGCAGCTCGTCGATGCGCTGGGTGAGTCGCTCGATGTCGCCCGGGGGCACGAGCACGAAGCCGTCCCCGGCGGCGGCGATCTCCTCGGGACCCGGCTCGCCGCGGCAGCCGATCGCGGGGACGCCCCCGGCCATCGCCTCGATGTAGGCGACGCCGAAGGCCTCGTCGGTCGAGGGCATCACGAACAGCGTGCAGCGGCGCGCCCGCTCGATCGCCTCCTCCGGCGGGAGCTGGCCGAGGAAGTCGACCCGGTCGGAGACCCCGAGCCGGGCGGCGAGGCCTTCGAGGGCGGTGCGCTCGGGGCCCTCGCCGATCATCGTGTAGCGCAGCCGCGGATGGCGGTCGGCGAGGACCGCAAGGGCCCGCAGCACGTCGCCGATGGCGCTTGCGCGCGACGAGATGGGCGACCGTCACGAGGTGGGCGGGTCCGCGCTGCCCGGCGCGCCGCCAGGCGGCGGGCAGATCGGTGCCGAGGTGGACGACGCCGCGTCTCGCCTCGCGCCGGCTGCGCGGGCGCAGCTCGGCGATGCCCTGGCTGTTGGCGAGCACCAGGCGGGCCGCGCCGAGGCCCGCGCGGACCGCTCGCTCCCGCCTGCTCGCTCGCCGCGCCGTGTAGAGCACGTCGCCGCCGTGGACCGAGACGACCAGCGGCACGCCGCGGCCGTGCGCGGCGCACCGCGTCGCCGGCGGGACGGCGTTGTGGGCGTGGACGAGGTCGAAGGGAAAGAGCGGCGCAGCCGCCGCAGGGCCAGCCGCAGAGCGCCGGCGCCGCCCACGCGCCCCAGGCCGGGTAGGCCGCGGTCGCGGGGCGGGGAGACGTAGGGCACGTAGGTCACGGTCAGGCCGTCGAGGATCTGCCCCCGCGGCTCGCGCAGGAGCGCGCACGTCGAGCTCGCGCGCGGCGGCCGCGCCGTCTGCGAGGGCGGCCCGCGGCGGGACGAGCCGGTGCAGGACGAGGACCCGCACCTCGGCCCCCGCCTCGCGCGCGGCGAGCGCCTGGCGGTGGGCCCAGATGCCGAGCACGGGGTCCGCGCTCGCTCGGGTAGAACTCGGCTACGACCGCCACACGCGGGGCGCTCGGCGCACGGGCGCTCACCAGCGCCCGTGGGTCGCGAGGGTGACGCTGCGGCTTCGCGGGCGGTGAGGTAGGGGCGCTCCGCGAGGAAGGCGCGCGCCTCGGCGATGGCCTCCTCGCGCGGGTAGGCGGCGGCGGCGGGGGCTGCGCGGTGGCGGATCGCGACGGCGTCGACGATCCCGCAGCGCCAGCCCCGCTCGCGCGCCAGGGCCGCCCAGTGCAGGTCCAGGCCCCAGCCCATGCGCAGGTCGGGGAAGGGCAGCAGCGCCTCGAAGGTCGCGCGGGCGAAGGCGGTGACGGGCCCGATCTCGACGAAGCGGCGTCTCCCGCACGGCGCTCCCCGGCCGGCGCCGCGTGACCTCCCAGGCGGCGTGGGAGTGCAGCCGGTGGGCGGGCTGGGCGAGGGTGAGCGCGAAGCGCTCGCAGAGGAACAGGAAGCGATCGAGGAAGCCCGCGCGGCAGCTCGACGTCGTCGTCGACCACGAGCAGCCAGTCGTGCCCCGCGGCCGGATGCTCGGCCAGCAGCCGGTTGAGGTTCTCGAACTTGCCGCGCCCGCTCCGGCGGCGCCGTGTGCAGCGCGACGTCGTGGCGCGAGCGCAGCAGCTCCGCGCGGATCGCCGCCGCCGAGCGGCGCGCTGCTCGGGCGCTCACGCCGAGCACGAGCACGCGGCGCAGGGGCGGGGCGCGGCGTGCCGCGCGGGCCAGCCGCGAGGCGCCGGCCGCTGAGCAGCTCGCCGGCCGCCGACCAGCTCGTCGGCCGCGCCGCCGGCGTAGCGCGTCGAGGCCGCCGACCGTGCCGCTGGCGCCCGACAGGAAGTCCTCGCCTCGCGGCGGCGAGCTCGGCGCCGAGGCCGTCGCCGGCGCTCCGGCGCAGCGCCTCGCGCAGGCGCCCGGCGCTGTGGGCTGCCATCGTCAGGCCCGCCGGGCAGCGGCGGCGCACGACGTGGCCGAGGCAGCCGGCGAGCGTGCGCAGCTCCGCGCGCGAGCGAGGGCGCGCCGCCCGCGGCGGCGCGTCGAAGCGTCGCGCGCCCGGCCGCGCGCGTAGGCGGCCCGGCACAGCGCGCGCAGCCGGGCGTCGGCGGCGCGTGCGGCGGTGCTCGACGCGCGGCCCGCGCGACGTACAGGGGCGCCCCCGGGAGCGGCCTCGCGCGCCGTTCCTGCCACTCCTGCTCGTCGCCGCCGCCGCCGAGGGTGTCGTCGAAGGGGCCGACCCGTTCGAGGGCGCGACGGCGGATCGCCATGTTCGAGCCCCAGGCGAAGCGCGTCGGCGGTTCGCGCTCGCCGAGGTCGAGCGTCGTGATCGGCGGCGGCCTCGCGCCCGCAGGTGCGCGGCGGGCGCCCTCCAGGCGGGCGATGATGCGGCCCGCGAAGACGTCCGTCTCGGGGTGCGCGGCGGCCGCGCGCGAGGAGCGCCGCGAGCCAGCCCGGCGCGACGCGCACGTCGTCGTCGAGGAAGACGACCAGCTCGCCGCGCCGTGCGCTCCACGCCCGTGTTGCGGGCGGCGTTCAGGCCCGAGCGGCCGCCGTGGGGCTCGTAGCGCGCCCCGTGGCGCTCGGCCAGCTCGGCCGGGCGCCGCGGACGGCCCGGCGTCGTCGACGACGAGCACCTCGGCGCCCGGCGCGAGCGGCCTGCTCGGACGAGCGAGGCCAGGGCGACCTCGAGGTAGGCCAGGCGCTCGCGGGTCGGGATGACGATCGAGGCTGCACGGGTCCATGGCTGGCAGAGAGTCTAGGTTTGGAGCCGCGGCATGGTCCTGTTCCTGCACAACCGCTACCGCACGACCGGCGGCGAGGAGCGGGTCGTGCGAGGACCTGCTCGCGCTCGTGCGCGAGCGCCTCGGCGAGCCGGCCGAGCTGCTCACGCGCGACTCCGACGAGCTCGGCCGCGGCGAGCAGCGGCCGTCGGCCTGCTGCGCGGCGGGCTCGGCGCGGAGGAGGTCGCGGCGGCGGTGCGGCGCGCCGGCGCGCGGGTCGTCCACGCCCACAACCTGCAGCCCGGCTCTCGGCTGGCGGGCTCTGGCGGCGGCCCGTGGCGAGGGCGCGCGGGTCGTGCTGCACCTGCACCAGTACAGGCTCGTCTGCGCGGTCGGGGTGTGCTTCACCGGGGGCGAGGAGTGCACCCGCTGCCATCGGCGCAACACGCTTCCCGGGCATCGGCGCAACTGCCGCGGCAGCCGTCCCGGAGGCGCTCGCCTACGGCGCCTCGCTGGCGCTCTGGCAGCGGCGCATCCGTCGCCCAGGCCGACGCGGTGGTCGTGCCCAGCCGCTTCGCCGCGCGACGCCTGCGGGAGCTCGGGGCGCCGCTCGCGGACGCCCGCGTGCGACGTGCTGGCGCCGCCGGTGATGAGCCCGATCCGCCGAGCGGGCGCCGGGCGGCGCCGCGAGCGGCTACGCCCTGGTCGTCTCGCGGCTGGCTGCCGAGAAGGGCGTGGACGTGGCGATCGAGGCCTGCCGGAGGGCGGGGATGCCCCTGGTGATCGCCGGCGAGGGTCCCGAGCGCGAGCGCTCCTCGGCCTCGCGCGGCGGCGCCGACGTGAGCTTCGTCGGCCGGGTCGACGACGGGGGAGCTGGCGCAAGCTGCGGGCCGGCGCGGCGATCGCGCTCGTTCCCTCCCGCTCGGCCGAGACGTTCGGGATGGCGGCCGCCGAGGCGATGGCCGCCGGCCTGCCGGTCGTGGCCAGCCGCGTCGGCGCGCTGCCGGAGCTGCTCGAGGAGGAGTCGCTGGTGGCGCCGGGGGACGCCGGCAGCCCTCGCGGAGGCGATCGGCCGCCTGGCCGGCGACCGCGCCGCCGGCAGAACGCGGGCTGGGCCCGGGTCGCGAGCTGTGCTCGCCCGCCGTGGTGGCCGGTGCGCCTGGCCGATCTCTACGACGGGCCGGCGAGCGCCTGCGTAAGCTGGCGCCAGTGTCCGCCCCCAGGAGCGCCCTGATCACAGGCATCACCGGCCAGGACGGCTCGTTTCTGGCCGAGCTGCTGCTCGAGAAGGGCTACCGCGTGGTACGGGCTCCTTCGCGGCGGAGCCGACCGGGACCTCGGCTGCCGGAGCACCTGCGCGGACGCGGCTCGAGCTGCGTCGAGGCGAGATCTGCTCGAGTCCCGGACGCTGCGGGACGCGATCGAGCAGGTGCGCCCGCGCGAGCTCTACCACCTCGCGGCCCCCTCCTTCGTGCCGGCCTCCTGGGAGCGCCCCGCCGAGACGGTCGTCGCGATCGCCGGATCGTGTGCGGCGGTCCTTGAGGCGGTCCGGGACACCGACCGGGAGATGCGCGTCTTCGTCCCCGCGTCGGGGGCGATCTACGGGGAGGCGCCCGAGAGCCCTCAGCGCGAGGACACCCCGTGCAGGCCGGAGAACCCCTATGCGATCGCCAAGCTCGCCGCCCACCAGCTGGTGGGGGCGATGCGCCGACAGGACGGGCTGCACGCCAGCTCGGGGATCGTCTTCAACCACGAGTCCGAGCGCCGGCCCGAGCAGTTCGTGACCCGTCGCATCACCCGCGCCGCCGCGGCGATCTCCCTCGGCCTGCAGAGCGAGCTCACGCTCGGCGCCCTCGACGCGGTCCGCGACTGGTCATTCGCGGGGGACGTCATGGAGGGCGCCTGGCTGATGCTCCAGCAGGAGACCCCGGGCGACTACGTCCTCGCCAGCGGCGTTCCCCACACCGTGGCGGACCTCGCCTCGGTCGCCTTCGCATGCGTCGGTCTCGAGGCCGATCGCTACATCCGCGTGGATCCCTCGCTCGTGCGGACGCCCGAGGCCACCCCCAGCGTCGGGGATCCCTCCCGGGCCAGGGAACGTCTCGGCTGGCGGCCGCGGGTGGGCTTCGAGGAGCTCGTGCGGCGCATGGTGCAGGCGGACCTGCGTTCGCTGCAGGCTGCCGTCGAGCGCTCCTGAGAGCGATCGCCCCGGCCCGGGCCCGTCCCGATCAGGCCCTAGACTGGCGGGCTGGTGAGCACGGTCGGTGTCATCGGGCTGGGCTACGTCGGCTTGCCGCTTGCGGTGGCGTTCGCCCAGGAGGGCTGCGAGGTGATCGCGGTCGACGTGGATCCGCGCAAGGTCGAGGCGCTGGAGGCCGGAGAGTCCTACATCGAGGACGTCTCCGCGGACGACCTGCGGGCCGTCGCCGCCAGCATCCACCCCACCACCCGCTACGCCCGCCTGGCCAAGGCCGACGCCGTCCTGATCTGCGTGCCCACGCCCCTGACCCGCAACCGCGAGCCGGACCTCGGGCCGCTGCTCGACGCCTCGCGGGCGCTGGCCGAGGTGCTCCAGGCCGATCAGCTCGTCGTGCTGCAGTCCACGACCTACCCGGGCACCACCCGCGAGCGCGTCGCCCCCCTGCTGGAGGAGTCGGGCCTGGCGGCCGGGCGGGACTTCCACCTGGCCTTCTCGCCCGAGCGCGTGGATCCGGGGCGGACGGACTACACGCTGCGCAACACCCCCAAGATCGTCGGCGGCCTCACCGAGGCCTGCGCCGAGCGCGCGCGGGAGCTCTACGCGACGATCTGCGACCAGGTGGTGCAGGTGTCGAGCCCCGAGGCGGCGGAGCTGACCAAGCTGCTCGAGAACATCTTCCGCTCGGTGAACATCGCCCTCGTCAACGAGCTGGCGATGCTGACCGACCGCATGGGGATCGACGTCTGGGAGGTCGTCGAGGCGGCCGCCACCAAGCCCTACGGGTTCATGCGCTTCGAGCCCGGACCCGGGATGGGCGGGCACTGCCTGCCGGTCGACCCCTTCTACCTGAGCTGGAGGGCGAGGGAGTTCGACATGGCAACCGAGTTCATCGAGCTGGCGGGCAAGGTCAACCAGCAGATGCCCTACCACTGCGTGGCGAAGGTGCAGCGGGCGCTCAACGACGTCGGGCGCTCGGTCAAAGGAGCGCGCATCGCCGTGATCGGGGTCAGCTACAAGCCGGGGGTTGGAGACGTACGCGAATCGCCCGCGCTGAAGATCATCTCCCTGCTGCGCGAGATGGGGGCCGAGATCGTCTATCACGATCCGCACGTGCCCGCCCTGGGCGAGCTGGGACTGACGAGCACCCCCCTCGAGCAGGCCTGCTCGGAGTCCGACCTGGCCCTGATCGTCACCGCCCATCCGAGCGTGGATCACGAGCTGCTGGCCCGCCGCGCCCGTCTGGTCGTCGACCTGCGCGGGGTGACCCGCGCCGCGGCCAACGTCGTGAGGCTGTGACGCCGGGCGCCGAGGTGTTCGCCGGCGGGCCGGGCCCGCTGCTCGGCGAGAACGTCCAGGTCGGCACGGGTGTGACCTTCGGTGCCTACGTCGTCGTGCACGAGGGAACCGTGATCGCCGACGGCTGCGCGATCGGGGACCACGCCGTGCTCGGCAAGCGCCCGCGACTGTCCCCGCACTCGATGGCCGCCGGGGCGGTCGGCCCGCTGCGCCTCGGCGCGGGCGCCTGCGTCGGGGCCGGGACGATCGTGTTCGCGGGAGCCGAGATCGGGGCCGGGGCGATCATCGGCGACCAGGCCTTCGTGCGCGAGCGCAGCTCGGTCGGGGAGGGCGCGATGGTCGGACGCGGGGTGGTGGTGGACAACGACGTCCTGCTCGGGGCGCGGGCCCGCATCCAGACCGGCGTGTACCTGACCGCCTTCACGACCGTGGAGGAGGACGTGTTCATCGGTCCGGGGGCGATCACCACCAACGACGACACGATGGCCCGCCACGAGCCGGGGCTGGCTCCTCGCGGCCCGACCCTGCGGCGGGCGTGCCGGATCGGGGGAGGGGTGGTCATCACGCCCGGCGTGCAGATCGGCGAGGAGGCGTTCATCGCCGCCGGGGCCGTGGTCACGGGCGACGTGCCGGGTCGGGCGGTGGCGATGGGGGTGCCGGCCCGCGTCGTGCGGGAGGTCGGCGAGGAGGACCTGATAGAGCGCTGGAGGCCTACGCGGTGAGATGAGAGCGCGCGCCTCGCTTCGCGGCGGGGCGCGCTCTCATCTCACCGCTCCGGCTGGCTGGCGTCGGGTGGCCTCAGCGCAGTTCGCGCAATGCTGCCACCACCTGGTCGGCCTGCTCGCGGGTGAGCACCGGGCTCATGGGGATGGCCAGGTGCGTGCGGGCCGCCTGCTCGGTCGCCTCCAGCTCCACGCCCTCGCCCCACTCGCGCATCGCGGCCTGACGGTGCACCGGGGTGCGGTAGTAGGGCTTGCAGCCGATCCCCGCCTCCCCGAGCGCCTCTTCGATGCGCTCGATCGCGGGATGGCTGATCACGTACAGATGCCAGGCGGGGGAGGCTCCCCCCACCGGGGCGGGCAGCGCCACCAGGTCGCCGAGGCCGGCCTGCACGTAGTGGTCCCCGGCCCTCCTGCGCCCGTCCGCCATCGCATCCAGATGGGGAAGCTGCGCCCGCAGGATCGCCGCCTGCAGCTCGTCCAGGCGCGAGTTGTAGCCCACCTGCTCGTAGGTGACCTTGTCGTGGGAGCCGTGGAAGCGCAGCACGCGGACCCGTTCGGCTAGGTCCGCGTCGGAGGTGGTGACCATCCCTCCGTCGCCGAAGCAGCCGAGGTTCTTGGAGGGGAAGAAGGAGAAGGTGGCCGCGGTGCCGAGGGCTCCTGGTCGACCATCGGGTCCGGTCGACCCCGCCGCCTGGGCGGCGTCCTCGAGCACGGGGACCCCGAGGGCCTCGATCTCCGCGATCGGCGCCACGTTGCCGAACAGGTGGACCGCTATGACCGCCTTCGTGCGCGGGGTGAGGGCAGCGCGCACGGTCTCGGCCGTGACGCAGTAGGTCTCTGGGTCGATGTCGCAGAAGACGGGCCTGGCCCCGGTCGGGGGGATCGCCTCGGCGGAGGCGTAGAAGGTGAAGGAGGGCACGACCACCTCGTCGCCGGGACCGACCCCCATCGCCCGTAGCGCGATCGTGATCGCCTCGGTGCCGTTGGCGACCCCGACCGCGTGGGAGCTCCCGCAGTAGGCGGCAAACTCGCGCTCGAAGGCCTCCACCTCGGGGCCGAGGATATAGCGCTCGGAGTCGAGCACCCGGTCGATGGCGCTCCTCAGCTCGTCGCGCAGCCCCGCCAGCGGCGTGGAGGTGTCGAACAGGGGCACCCCCACCGGGTCAGCCCTTCGTGAGCAGTTCGAGGTCGGCTCGGGTCATGAGCCTGATCAGCTCATCGAAGCTGGTACTCGGCTTCCAGCCCAGCTCGCGTTGAGCCTTCCCCGGGTCTCCGATCAGGTGGTCGACCTCCGCTGGGCGCACGAAGGACTGGTCGATCTTGACGTACGGCTCGAAGTCCCCGAGCCCCGCCTCGTCGAAGGCGATCTGGCAGCACTCCCGCACGGAGTGCGACTCGCCGGTCGCGATCACGTAGTCCGCGGGTTCGTCTCGTTGGAGCATCAGCCACATCGCCTCCACGTAGTCCAGGGCGTATCCCCAGTCCCGTTCGGCGTCGAGGTTGCCGAGCCGCAGCTCGTCGAGCAGCCCGAGCTTGATGGCCGCGGCATGCCAGGTGATCTTGCGTGTCACGAACTCCAGCCCCCGCCGCGGGCTCTCGTGGTTGAAGAGGATGCCCGAGGTGGCATGAAGGTCGTAGGACTCGCGGTAGTTGACCGTGATGAAGTGGCCGTAGGCCTTCGCCACGCCGTAGGGAGAGCGCGGGTAGAAGGGCGTCTTCTCGGTCTGGGGCACCTCGAGCACCTTCCCGAACATCTCGCTCGAGGAGGCCTGGTAGAAGCGCGCCTGCGGGCACACTTCCCGCAGCGCCTCGAGCATCCGCGTCACCCCGACGCCCGTGAACTCGGCGGTCAGGGTGGGCTGGATCCAGGACACGGCCACGAACGACATCGCGGCGAGGTTGTAGACCTCGTCGGGCTCGGAGGCCCGCAGCGCGTCCACCAGGGAGCGCTGGTCCAGGAGGTCGCCCTGGTGCAGGGTGATCCGGTCGCGGATGTGCTCGATGCGCTCGGACTTCTCGGTCGAGGAGCGGCGCACCATCCCGTGCACCTCGTAGCCCTTCTCGAGCAGCAGCTCCGCCAGATAGGAGCCGTCCTGGCCGGTGACGCCGGTGATCAACGCTTTGGGGGGCGTAGGCATTCGGCGAAGCCTATATGTCCGCGTCGACCTCTCGTGGGCGCTGCCTCGCGCAGCCACCGCACGGTCGCGGCGATCCCCTCCTCGACCCCGATGCGGGCCTCCCAGCCGAGCAGCCGGCGGGCCTTCTCGACCGACGGCCACCGCCGCTGAACGTCGACGGCGAAGGTCGGCAGGTGCTTGAGCTCCAGGCTGTCGGGCTCCTCGCCGCATGCCTCCCACACGATCGCGGCGATCTCGGCCACGGTGAGCTCGCGGGAGGCCGAGATGTTGAAGTCCTCGTTGAGGCCTGCCGGGGAGCTCATCGCCGTGACGATGCCGTCCGCGATGTCATCCACGTGGGTGAGGGTTCGCGTCTGCTCGCCCGAGCCGAAGATCTCCAGCGGCCGCTGGCCGGAGAGCACCTTGTTGATGAGGTCGGGCACGGCATGGGCGATGCCGGGCTCCGCGTCGGGCATCTCCCCGGGGCCGTAGGCGTTGAAGGGACGGCAGATCGTGAAGGGCAGGCCGTGCTCTTCGTGGGCGGCGCGGCAGTAGACCTCGCCGGTGAGCTTGGAGAAGCCGTAGGCCGAGACGGGAACCGGACACCGCGGCAGGTACTCCTCGGGCGTCGGGAAACAGCTCCGCCCGCTCGAAGACCATCGAGGAGGAGACGTAGACGAAGCGCTCGACGTCGTGTTGCAGGGCTGCCCGGAAGATCGCGTTGTAGAGGGCGTTGTTGACCTCCGTGAGGGTGTGGGGCAGCCGGTGGAAGTTGGCGATGCCGCCGACGATGGCGGCGAGGTGGATCACGTGGGTGCAACCCCGGGTGGCCGTCTCGGCCTCCTCGGGCAGGCGCAGGTCGCCGGTGTGGACCTCGCATCCCTCCCTCATCCACTGCGGGGCGGGGCGTTGATCGGAGACCCTGCACCTCGTAGGCCGGGTCGGCCAGCAGTCGCCTGACGACCGCGGCGCCGATCGTGCCGGCGCCGCCCGTGACCAGGACCCTGCTCACCTGCGGGCCCCGAGCGCGGCCAGCTCGGAGGCATAGCCGAACACCTGGGCGGCCCCCCAGCAGTTCCAGGGGTCCACGACCAGGCAGTCGGGCTTGGCCCGCTCGGCGATCGCCGCCAGGGTCTGCGGCCGGCAGAACTCGGAGTGGTTGGTCGCCACCACGACCATCTCGGCATCGTCGAGGGCCTCCTCGAGGGACAGCGTGGGGGTGGCGACGTGGGGGTCGTGCACGGCCACGTCGGCGAGCTCCCGCTCGAGCAGCCTGATCAGCTTGTGGGCGAGGGAGTCCCGCTCGTCGTCGGTGTCGGCCTTGAAGGCGAGCCCGAGCACGGCGACGCTTGCGGTCGGCAGCGACCCCGAGCCGCCGCTTGGCCCCCTCGAGCAGGAACAGCGGCACCGACTCGTTCACGCGGGAGACGGCGAGCAGCATCCCGGGGGCGGCGGAGCGCTCCTCCGAGAAGGCGAAGTCCTTGCGCAGGCATGTCCCGGCGGTGAGCCCCGGTTGGGCGATTCCCCCGCGGGGGTAGTCCCGGTTGATCAGGTCGATCACCTCGAAGACGTTGGCGGCATGCCGCTCGCAGTCCATCATCAGCAGGTTCGGGAGGGCGAAGTGGGTGTAGCGCAGGATGTTCGCCCAGATCTTGGCGAGCTCGGCCTGCACGGGAGTGGTCTGCACGATCGGGGCGCGGAAGGCGCCGAAGAGCTCGGCCACGACCTCCCCCGAGCGCTCCCCGATGCCGCCGATGATGCAGGGGAGGGTGTCGATCTCCTCCAGGAAGCGACCCGCGGCGATCCGCTCGGGGGCGTGGGCCACGAACACCTCGCTGCCGATCTGAAAGCCGCGGTGCTTGGCCACGTAGCCGGCGACGAAGTCGGTCGTGCCCGGGGCGATCGTGGAGCGCAGGATCAGGGAGTGCCCGGGGGCGAGCAGCCCGAGCAGGTCGTCCAGCGCCGAGCGGATGTCCCGCATGTCGATCTCGATGTGGGAGAAGGAGGGCGTGCCGAGGGTGATGACGATGTGACGGGCCGCGGCGGCGTCGGCCACCCGCTCGGACAGCGACAGCCGTCCCCCGGCGTGGACGCGGTCCAGCAGCTCCTGGCCGCCCGTCTCGGCGAATGGCATGCGGCCTTCGCGGACCGCTCCGAGGCGGTCGGGGTCGTTGTCCACTCCGATCACCGCCAGCCCGCGGTCGGCGAAGGAGAGCGCCAGTGGCAACCCGACGCGGCCGAGGCCGACGACGGCCACGTCGGCGGTGCTCTGGGGGGCGCTCATCGAAGCCATGAGGTTAGCGGCGGCGGCATCCCCGTCGGTCTCCTTCGGGGCATCTCACACGCTAACCTCAGCCCCCGCCGATCCCGAGAGAAAGGGTCATCCATGGCCGGACTGAAGCGGTGGCTGCTGACTCGTCAAGGGCCTCGTCGGCCGGCCCTACCGCGCCGCTCAGGGCCGTCTGGGCCACCTCCTGTTCGAGCGGGGGCTGCAGAGCACCGAGCGGCCCGACGTGTCCTCGGGGCACCTCTTTCTCTACCGCGGCCTGCTGGGGTCTCGCATCGGGCAGGGTGACGCCTTCCTCGACTACGGGTCTGGTAACGGGCGGGTGCTGCTGCATGCCGCGCGGTTCCCCTTCGGGCGGGTCATCGGGCTCGACCTCGACGAGGACGCCCTCCAGGTCGCCCGCGCCAACGTCTCCGTCGCGGCGTCTCGCCGCCGCTGCAAGAGGATCGAGGTGATCACCGGCGACGCCACGGTGTGGCCGGTTCCCGACGACGTGACGTACATCTACATGTTCAACCCGTTCCGGGGCGAGGTGTTTCGGGCCATGCTGGATCGCGTGGTGGAGTCGCTGGACAGGCGTCCCCGCCCCCTGACGATCATCTACGCCCATCCCACGTGCGCCGAGGATTTGCTGCGCGACCGGGCGCTTCGTCCGCGTGCGGACCAGCCGCGGCCTGCGGCCCGGGATGTTCAACCAGCGCATAGAGATCTTCCGGGCCGAGGTCCCGGGCACGTGAGGCGCCCTCTCGCGGCCGCGGCGTGGGGCGCGACTAGAGTCTCCGCATGAGCGAGGGGGAGCTGATCAGCCGAGCTCGCGCGGGCGCAGGAGCTCGCGGCCGAGTGGGACGGCCTCTCCGTGGCGGCCTCCAGGCCGGTGACCGCCGCCGCGTGGGTGCTGCCCTGGTGGCGGCACGTGGCCCCCGCCGGGGCCGAGCCCCGGCTGGTCGCGGTCAGGGACCGCGGAGCGCTCGTGGGCGTCGCTCCGTTCTATGCCCTGCGCACGCCCGGGGGCATCGTCGAGTACCGCCTGATGGCCGGGGACTTCGGAGTCTGTATGGAACCGCTGGCGCTCCCGGGCCGCGAGTGGGAGGTCGCGGCCGAGATCGCCCGAGTGCTCGCCCGCACCGACCCGCGACCTGACGTTCTCGCCTTCGGCCCGATGGCGCTGGCCTCCCACTGGACAACCGCCCTGGGGGCCTCCTGGGAGGGGCCGATGCCTGCCCTGGTGCGGCGCTACCGCAGAGAAGGCGCTCCGATGATCATCCTGCGCGAGCCCTCCTACGAGGCCTGGTTCGCCTCGCTGAGCTCGAAAATGCGCCACGCCCTGACGGCGCAGCGAGCGGCTGTTCCAGGAGGCCGGGGGCACCGCGAGGTGGACCACCTCGGAGACCCTCGACGCCGACGCCCGTATCTTCGAGCGCCTGCATCGCCAGCGCTGGGAGGGACGCGGCTGGTCGCGGCTGGCCGACCTGGGCGAGAGCCTGCCCGAGTGGCTTGCCGAGGTCGCCCGCGAGCCTCTGATCGACCAGGGGCGCTTCGGACTGTGCGTGCCTGGAGGTGGAGGGGAGCCCGATCTGTGCCGACTTCCATCTCGCCGCCGGCGAGGAGCTGTCGGGCATCAACGTCGGCTGGGATGAGCGCTACGCGAGGCTCGCACCGGCCAAGCTGGCCGTCCTGCGGGTGGTCGCCGCGCGCCTATGAGCGGGGCATGCGCAGGGTCAGCCTCGGCAACGGCGATGCGGCCAACAAGCTGCGCCTGGCCAACGCGAACGATCCCGTCGCCTGGACCTTGGTGATGCCGCCCTCGCTGCGCCTGCCCCTCGCCTACGGGCAGGGCCCTGCCGACCCTGCCAAGGCGCACGGCCGCGAGCTCGCGACGCGGCTCATGCCCGAGGCGCGGCTCGTGCAGGCGCGTGCCGCGCTTCAGCGCCTGCGCGGCTGATCCGCGCCAGCCGCTTCGCGCGGTGGCCAGGTACTGGCGTGCGAAGCAGGCGATGAAGCGAGGGTTGTAGCGGGCGTAGCGCCGCCACAGCCGCCGCGGCTCGCGCGAGCCAGCCGGTAGGCCCACTCGAGGCCCGCGCGCTGCATCCAGGCGGGGCGCCTGGGAGACGAGCCCCGCGTGGAAGTCGAAGGCCGCGCCGACCCCGACGAGCAGCGGCGCCGCAAGGCGCGGGCGCATGGTCGTGCATCCAGCGCTCCTGCTTGGGCTGGCCCGTGCCCACCCAGACCACGGCGGCCCCGGAGGCGTCGATCTCGCGCGACGACCCGGCTCCTCCTCCTCGGGGTCAGGGGGCGGAAGGGGGGCGAGAGCCCGCCCGCGATCCGCAGACCCGGGAAGCGCTCGCGCAGGCGGGCTTCGCAGCAGCCGCAGCGCCTCCGGCGTGCGCCCGCCGTAGAGGTAGACGGGCATGCCGCTGCGGCGGCGGCGCGGGCGCAGAAGGCCGCTCATCAGGTCCGGTCCGTAGATGCGGGTCGCGCGGCGGTGGCCGAGCGCGTGCAGCGCCCACACCAGGGGCTGGCCGTCGGGCACCGCCAGGGTCGTCGCCGCGAGGGCCTTGCGCGCCTCGGGATCCTCGCGGGCGCTCATGACGAGGTTGACCGCCGCCGCGGTGACGTAGCCGCGGCGCCCGCTCGCGATCGTCGCCTCCATCCAGTCGATCACCTCCTCGTAGTCGCTGACGGCGAGCGGCACGCCCAGCACCTCGGCCCGGTCGGGCAGCGGAGGGCGAGGGGTCGGGGACGTGGGAGGCTGCCGGTTGCGAGATTGCGTGAAGATACCCGCCGCCGTGGCGATCGATCCCGACTTCTGGTCCCGGCGGCGGGTGCTGATCACCGGCCATACGGGCTTCAAGGGAGCCTGGCTGTCGCTGTGGCTGCAGTCGCTCGGCGCCGAGCTGACCGGTCTGGCTCGGCGGAGCTCCGACCAGCCCCTCGCTCTACGAGAGCGCCCGGGTCGGCGAGGGCATGCGCGAGCTGCGCCGTCGATGTCGCGCGACGCGGGCGGCTGTGCTCGAGCGCGGTGCGGGCGGCGGCTCCGGAGGTCGTGCTGCACCTGGCGGCCCAGCCGATGGTGCGGCGCTCGCTGCGCGAGCCGGCGCTGACCTACGAGGTCAACCTGATGGGGACGGTGAACGTGCTGGAGGCGGTGCGCGCGGGCCGGAGAGTCAGGTCCGGGCATCGGTGGTCGTCACCTCCGACAAGTGCTACGAGAACCCTGCGCGGCACCCATCGACCGGTTCGTCGAGGGGGACCCGCTCGGCGGCGAGCGACCCCTACTCGAGCTCGAAGGCCTGCGCCGAGCTCGCGGCGGCCGCCTACCGGCGCTCGTTCTCCTCGCAGCGGGGCACTCGCCGAACCTGGCCACGGCCCGGGCCGGCAACGTGATCGGAGGCGGCGACTGGGGCGAGGACCGCCTGCTGCCGGACGCCCTGCGCGCGCTCGAGGCCGGGGAGCCGCTGCGCGTTCGCAACCCGGACGCCGTCCGTCCCTGGCAGCACGTCCTCGACCCGCTGTCGGGCTACCTGCTGCTCGCCCAGGCGCTGTGGCGACGACCGGGCGGCGGCGCGGGCCTGGAACTTCGGCCCCGCCGGCAGGACGACGCGCGACCGTCGGCTGGATCGTCGGGCGGCTGGCGGAGCTGTGGGAGGGGGGGCTGGCATGGAGCACCGACGAGGCGGCCGAACCCGCCCGAGGCGGCCCATCTGGCGCTCGACTCGGGCGCGGCCGAGGCGCGAGCTCGGGCTGGCGTGCCGCCTTGGGCCTCGAGGAGGCGCTCGCGCTGGACCGTCGAATGGCACCGGGCCGCGAGCGCAGCGGGGAGGACATGCGCGGCCGTGAGCCTGGAGCAGATCGCGCCGGCCGCGACCGTGCGAACCGGCTCCGGGCGGGTCGGAGACACCGCGCGAGCCGATCGAGCGTTGGCCTGCAACAGCCGGCGCTCGTTCCGCTGCGAACAGGCGGCGCCGCCGCTGGCCGCGAGCGCTGGCACCCTCCGCGGCATGAGCCCCGCTGGCCCTCCGCCGCTACCGCGCCGAGCGGCTCCTGCGAGAGCGAGTTCGAGGCGCTGCGCAGGCGGGGTGCATCGCGACGCGTCGCCGGCGCGGCTGCGCGCTTCCGGCGCGCCCTCGACGCGAGCGACCTGGACGCCTGCTACGCCGACGGCCTGGCAGGGCCTCTACGCGGCGACGCTGCGAGGGCCAGGAGATCGCCAACCCGCCGGCGTGGCTGGTGCTCGTCACCTATCGCCGGGCGATCGAGGAGCTGCGCTGCGCGGCGCGCGCGGCGAGGAGCGGCTGCCGAGGCGGACGGGCGGCGCGTCGAGCCGGACCTCGACGGCCGAGCTCGACGACCGCGACCCGGCTGCGCCAGCTGATGGAGGGCATGCGCGGCGCGGCTCGACCTGCGCGAGCGCGAGGCGGCGGCGCTCTGCTACCTGCACGGGCTACTCGCGCGCGCGAGGCGGCCCGGCGGATGGGCGTCAGCGAGACGCGCATGCGCAAGCTGATGGAGGGCCGGCGAGGGCCGCGCCGGCGTCGCGGCCAAGGTCGGCGAGCTCGTCGAGACGATCCGCGAGCGGCGACTCTGCGAGCAGCAGGGCTCGCTGATGCGCGGCTTCGCCTTCGGCGTGCTCGACCCCGACGGGCGAGCGCTACCGCCTGGCGCTGCATGCACCGCCGCGACTGTCCCGCCTGCCGCGCTACGTCGCCTCGCTGCGCGGCCTGGCCGCCGCGCTGCCGCCCGTGCTGACGCTGCCGCGGCGCCGGCGCTGGCCGGCCTGCCGGGCTGCGCGGGCCTGCGGCCACCGCCGCGCGGCCGCGCTGCGGCCTCGCGGCGCGGGCTCCGCGCTCGCTCGGCGCCTCGGCTGCGACGGGCGGCCGGCGCGGGCGCCGGCGGAGGCTGGGCGCTCGGCAGGGGCCTCGGCGCGAAGCTCGCGGCCGGCTGCCTGCTCGCGTCGGCATCGGCGCGGGCTGCGTCGCGGTCGGGAGCACGGCGGCGTCGGCACGCCGCGGCCGGCGCGCCGTGCGGCACCGGCGCCGGCGCGTCGCCGGCCGTGCCACTCCCGGCCGCAGCGGGTCGCGGCCCGCCGGCGGGCCGGCCGCGGCGGCGCGGGCCGCGCTGGCGCCGCGCCGGCCGGCTCCAGCGGCGCCGGCCGCGCGAGCCGCGGCGCGCGAGTTCAGCCCCGAGCAGCGCGCCGGCCGCGCCGCTCGCCCGGCGCGGGCGCGGCGAGCGCCGCGGCGCGCGGCAGCGGCGACGGATCCGCCGCGCCGTCCCCGGCCTCGGCCCACGCCGGCGATGGCGCCGCCGGCGCGGGAGTTCTCGCCCGGCTAGGGCTCAGTCTCTGGGGAAGACCTTGCGTCAGCCGGGCGCAGCGCGAGCGGGTTGCCGCGCGGGCGCAGCCTGCCGGTGGCGATGGCCTGGAGCGGGTTCAGGCGCTGGCCGACGATGTCGGCCCAGTCCTGCCAGGAGAGGCGCAGGCGCAGGTCGGGCCGCGGCGCCTCGCCCTGCTCGGCGACGCTCGAGCCGTTGTTGACGGGCAGGTGCCAGGTGGGGACGTCGGGGTCGGTGAACTCCCACTGGAAGGTCACCGGCCGGCGCAGGCCGTGCTCGGGGTTGACCTGGCGGCGGATCGTGTCGAACAGCAGCGCGACCGTCTCGGGGTCGCGGCTCGGTGGGCCCTCGCGCACGCCGATGACGCCCGCCTTCGCGAGCGCCCGGCCGCGCTGGGAGATCTCCAGCGGCGAGAGGCCGGCCGGCAGCAGCGGCGGCCCCGGCAGCGACTCGATCGGCAGGCCGGCGGAGCGCAGCTTGGTGGTCATCGAGGTCAGGCCTTCGACGCCCACCTCGTCGAAGGTCGCGCCGAAGGCCGTGATGTAGCGCTCGTCCCAGCCCGGCGGCATCAGCACCTGGGCGGTGTAGCGGGTGACCTCGCGCAGCAGCGCGGCGACGGCCTTCGGGACGCCGACGGGGTCTTCGCGGTTCAGGTCGGAGAGCAGCTTCACGCCGAAGCCGATGTGGCGCTGCTCGTCGGCGGCGATGTTCTCCATCCCCTCGCGGAAGGCGGGCAGCTGGTCGCGTCGCTCCAGGTAGCCGCAGATGAAGTGCTGGCCCGGCTGGGCCAGCGCCGCCTCGATGACCACGTGGTAGAGGGTCACCGCCGCCGCGAGCTTGGCCGGCGAGCGGTCGGCGCGCAGCTCGTCGGCCATGCGGTCGAGGCGGTCGAAGATCTTGCGGAAGCCGCGGCGTGAGCTGCGGCTTGATCGCCTGCCAGGCCGCTCGACATCGAGCCGTCGCCGATCCCGCAGACCTCCTGCATGAAGCGCTTGAAGAAGACGGCGTGGCGGGCCTCGTCGACCTGCTGGGTCGTCAGGAAGTACTTCTGCTCCTCGCGGGGGGCGGCGTCGATGTAGGGGGAGAGGTTGTCCGCGACGGCGTCCTCGCCCCAGAAGAACAGGCAGTAGTTCCAGATCGCCGCCTGGCGCTCGAAGTCGGTGAAGTCCTCCCGCCACTGGCGGGCGTCCTCGGTGAAGTCCAGCTCGGTGGCCGACCAGTTCCGCGCTCCCAGCGGGCGTAGAGATCCTCGTAGGAGATCGCGTCGGCCGGCAGGCTCGCGGGGTTCGCGGTGCCGGCCGCGGTCGGGGTGGTTGCGCTCGCCATCGTCAATCCTCCCGTCGGGTTCGACGGATAATGGACGCTATCGAAATAGCGATCGCTCTGTCAAGTAGGATGTCAGCGATGGCAGCGGCACGCCAGACAGAGCCAGCGATGGCCCCTCCGCCACGGCGGGCGGATGACCCGGGAGCAGAGCCGGGCCAACACCCGCGAGCGGCTGCTGGCCGCTGCCCGCAGCGTGTTCGCCCGCAGCGGCTTCCACGGCGCCTCCGTCGAGGAGATCGCCTCCGAGGCCGGGTTCTCGACCGGCGCGCTCTACTCGAACTTCGAGGGCAAGGAGGACCTGTTCCTCGTGCTGATGGAGCGTGAGATCGACGAGCACGCCCGGGAGATCGCCGAGGCCGTGCGCGGCCACGGCCTCGATCGACCGAGCGGGCGACGGGCGGGGCGAGGCAGTGGATGAGCATGATCGAGCGCGAGCCCGAGGCGCTGCTGCTGTTCATGGAGTTCTGGGCCTACGGCGTGCGCGATCCCGGGGTCAGGCCCAAGGTGGCGGCCCGGTTCGCCCAGATGCGCCAGGTTCTGACGGCGCTGATCGCCGACGGGGTGAGGGACTTCGACCTCGAGCTGGAGCTGCCGGCCGAGCAGCTGGCGATCGCGATCGACGCCCTCGCCGACGGCATCGCGCGTCAGAAGCTGGCCGACCCGCAGGCCGTCCCCGACGAGCTGATGGGGCGGATCCTGTCCCTGCTGTTCTCGGCGGCGACCCGCCCGGCGGCAGGCACAGACAGGCGTAGTGGAGGGTGAACAGGCGGCGGGCCAGCGGAGGGGCCGCGCGGTGCAGGGAGCTCCTCAGCGCCCACTTGGCGCCAGCGAGGGCGCGCGCCCGCGGTCCGCGGGCGAAGAAGCTGTGCACGTCGAGGGGTAGGGGGTCCTCCAGCTCGGAGGCGACCGTCAGGCCCGCGCTCGCGACGATCTCGCGCACGCCGTCGCGGCTCAGCCGATGCAGATGACCCACCTCCGCTGATCGCCGGCGCTTGGCCGAGCGCCGCGCCGACACGTTCGCCTCCAGGGGAACCTCGACGACCACCGCCCCGCACACCCCGGCCACCTGCGCGAGCAGCTCCGCGGGGCGGGGGACGTGCTCGAGCACGTGGGACAGGATCCCGAGCTCGTATGAGGCCCGTGGCAGTCGCAGGTGCTCGCCGTCGTAGATGCCGACCGAGTCGATCTCCGGGCGCTGGCGCGCGATGGCCACCGCGGCTTGGGAGATCTCCAACCCCGACAGCCGGCCGCCGAAGCCCCGCCCACGCAGCTCGCACAGAAGGGCACCGTCGCCGCATCCGACCTCGAGGATGCCTGCCGGACTGAGGCCCGCCCGCCGGCACAGGGCGATGACGTGGTCCGCCTTGCCGACGGCCCCGAGGGAGCGCCAGCGGGCGAACAGGGCCGCCTCGTCCGCGCCCACGGTGTAGGCGCGCTCATAGAAGCGGATGAGGCTGGGGGCGTCCTCCACCGAGGGGATTATTGTGGGCGCGATGGCGGCCAAGCTCACGGCGTCGCTGCGCGAGGCGCCCGCGACGGCGCCGGCGCTTGCGGCACTCGCCCTCTTCGTCCTGTGGGCCACCGACCAGGCGGGCTACCCGCTGACCCACTGGGCGCCTGGCGGGCTGATCGTGCTCGGCCTTCTGTTCATCGCCCTCGCCTTTGCCTCCCGCGGCCGCGGGAGGCCCGCGACGCCGGTCCTCGTGCGCTCTGGTCTGCCTGGGGGCATATGCCGCTCTCAGCTATCTCTCGATCCTCTGGGCGTCGGTGCCCGGGGACGCCTGGGAAGGGGCGAACCGGACGCTGCTGTACCTGCTCGTGTTCGCCCTCTTCGCCTGCTGGCCCCAGACCGGGATGAGCGCTGCCCTGCTGCTGGGGCTCTGGACGATGGCGATGATCGTGCTTGCCGCCGTCACGGCCCTGCACGTTCAGTCGGCCGGCGCCGCGGCCCTACACGGCATGTTCCCGGGCGGGCGCTTCGACTATCCCACCGGCTACCCGAACGCGAACGCCGCCCAGTGGCTGATGGCGTTCTGGCCGGCTTTCCTGCTGGCGCGCAGCCCGCGCCTGCCCTGGCCGCTGCGGGCCCTGCTCGCAGGCGGGGCCGTGCTCCTGGCCGAGGTCGCCCTGCTGAGCCAGAGCCGCGGATCCCTCTACGCGACCCCGGTGGTGCTGATCCTGGTGTTCGCGCTGGTGCCCGAACGCAGGCGCTCATTCGCCCTGCTCGTGCCGATCGGGGCGGGTGTGGCGGCGGCCGCGCCGGCGGTGCTCCGGGTCGGAGATCACCTCAGGGCGGGAGAGGTGACCGCCGCGAACGTGCACGGGGCGTTGCAGGCCATCCTGCTGTCCTGCCTGGTCGCCGCCGCCGTGGTCGCCCTCGGGGCGGCGGCCGAGTCCCGCAGCTCGTTCTCCGAGGGCACGCGCCGTCGCCTCGGCACGGCGGTCGGCGCAGCCGCAGTGACCGCCCTTCTCGCCGTCCTCGCCGTGGGCCTCGCAGCCGCCGGCAACCCGGTCACCCGCATCCGGCACAGCTGGGACAGCTTCAAGGGGGGATACGCCGGAAGCGCAACCGGGAGCCGGCTGGCGAGCGGCCTCGGCAGCAACCGCTACGACTTCTACCGGGTCGCCCTGGACGAATTCGCCTCCCATCCGGTGGCCGGCATCGGAGCCGACAACTTCCAGCAGCAGTACCTCGCCCGCGGGCGCAGCGACGAGACGCCCCGATACCCCCACAGCGTCGAGCTGAGGACGCTCACCGAGACGGGGGTGCTCGGGGGACTGCTCGCCCTCGTCGGGCTCGGAGCGGCCCTGGTCGCCTCGTGGCGGGCGATGCGGGTCCCGGACCCGCTCGCCCGGTCGGTCGCGGCCGGCGCGCTGGCTGGGTTCGGATACTGGGTCGTCCACGGATCGGTGGACTGGTTCTGGGAGTTCGCCGGCCTGGGGGCTCCGGCCTTCGCGATGCTCGGCATCGCCTGCGCCCTGGGGCGCCCCCCCACATCGGCCGCCGAGGACCCTCGACCGTCGGGCTCGCCGCTGCGCCGCCCGCTGCTGGCGTTGGGGGTGGCGGCCGGGCTGGCCGCGGCCGTCTCCCTGGCCGGGCCCTGGCTCAGCCAGCTGCAGGTGCAGAGCGCCGCCCGCATCTGGACGAGGTCTCCACGGACCGCCTACGACCGCCTCGGGGAAGCGGCGAGCCTCGATCCGCTCAGCGACGAGCCCTACCTCGTGGCCGGCAGCATCGCCCTGCGCTACGGCGAACTGCCCCGGGCGGACCGAGAATTCGCCCGGGCGCTCTCCCGCACGCCGCGGGACGCCTATGCGACGCTCGAGCGGGGCGCCATCGCATCGGCGATGGGCCGCCGGGCCCAGGCTCTGACCCTTCTCGAGCGTGCCGTGGCACTCGATCCGCGCGGCCAGCTCGCCCAGCAGGCGCTGCTTCTCGTCCGCAGAGGGGAACGCGTGGATATCGAAGAACTGAACCGCTCGATCTTTCTCAAAGCCCGCCAGCTGGCCTGACTGGCCCGAGAATGCGTAGAAATACCGTAAGAACCGCCTCGAATCACGTAAACAGCGGCTCGACAGGGGCTGCCCGTTTCGATAGGTTGTACGGCGGCGTCGTCAATTTGCTGACACTGCGCCGAAACGCTCAAGTGTTCCGGTGCGGAACTCCCAAGGGCGGGAAAGTGGCATGGGAAGGGCAGTCTTCATTTGCTCTGGCCGACATAGAGAAGGCAGGGATGCATGACCAGGCATCGGGCGATCATCACAGCGGGGATCACCGCCCTGATCCTCACGCTCGCGGCTCCCGCGGCGCAGGCCGGGTCGCTGCTCAGCGGCTACGGCGGCCCGGGACAGGGCAACCAGGCGATCCTCGGAGCGACCCTGCTTGGCGGGGGCGCGGGCGGATCCCGGGGTGGCTCCGGGGGTCCGACGACCAGCACGGGCACGACCCCGCCAGCCGGGTCGACAGCCTCCTCCACGTCCAAGGGCGCGCCGACCGGGAGCAGCGGCGCCTCCCGCAAGCGCTCGGGTGGGGGCACCGCCGCCACGCCCTCCCGGCCGCATGGCTCCAGGGCGGCTCTCCCCCTCGCGCGGGAGGCTGGCGACGGCCGCGCCCTCGGGCTGTCCGGCGCCGACCTGCTGTACATGCTCCTGGCCTTCGCGGGGCTCGTCCTGACCGCGGCCATCACCCGGCGGCTGGCACGCCAGGCCCACTGACAGGGAAGGCCGGCTAAAGGGATGCCCATCAATACCCGAGTAGGCACATAGGCGAAAGGGAAGCCCCGCTGCCAATGGACCGCGGTCGATTCACCCAGACTTCAACGACGCTCCCTCTGCGGGGTGAGCTTCGCCATGACGCGCCCTCCCCGCTGGTGCTCCGCAGCAGGACCTTCGCCGGCCCCCTGCAGTGGGCCCTGGAGGGCCGGGGATGGGAGATCGTACGGCCGGCCGTCGACTTCATCCTCGCGTCCGTGGCGGTGCTCATCGTCCTCGGCGGTCCGAGCGGCGTCGTGAACGTCTCCCCGGTGCGGGCCCCCCTGCTGGCCCTGCCGCCCCTCGTGCTGGTCCTCTTCTACCTGCGCGGCCTCTATCGCACCCGCCTGCGGGCGCTCGTGCTCGACGGCCTGGTGCCCGCGCTCAGCACGGTGTCCGTCGCGGCCATGGCGGTGGCCGTGCTGGGGATGCTCTTCAACGACCAGGTCCCCAGCCAGGGCGACTGGCTGCGCTGCTGGTTCTTCGCCCTGGTGGGCGTGGGCCTCGGGCGCATGGCCCTGGCGCTCGCGCAGCGCAGGGCTCGCGCCCTGCGCCTGGTGGGCAAGCCCGTCCTGATCATGGGGGCCGGGGTGGTGGGGGCCCAGGTCGCCCGCCGGCTCGAGCGCCATCCGGAGTACGGGCTCGCCCCGATCGGCTTCCTCGACGAGGACCCGCGCTCGGTGGCCGAGGTCGGTGGTCGCGACGTGCCTGTGCTCGGCACCGTCGAGGACCTCGACAGGACCGTCGAGCGCACCGGCGTCAAGCACCTGATCGTGGCCTTCTCCTCGGTGGCCGACGCTCGCGTCAGCCGTCTGATCCAGCGCTGCCAGGAGCTCGGCGTCGAGGTGTCGGTGGTGCCCAGGATGTTCGACACGATCAACGACCGGGTGGGCTACGACACCGTCGGCGGACTGCCGCTGCTCAGCTTCAACGCGGTCGACCCGAAGGGACTGCAGTTCGCCATCAAGCACGCCCTCGATCGCGTGCTGGCGCTGGCGCTGCTGATCGTCTTCTTGCCGGTTATCGTCGGTGCCGCCATCGCCGTGCGGCTGAGCAGCCCCGGCCCGGTCCTGTTCAGGCAGCGCCGAGTGGGCAGGGACGGCAAGGAGTTCGACTTCTACAAGTTCCGCTCCATGCGCGTGGCCCGCGGCCAGGAGGATGGGGAGGAACCGAGCGCCCTCGACTTCCTGCTCGCCGGCGACATCGCGCCGGGCGGGGTGGAGGGCGAGGACCGCAGAACCGCGGTGGGCCGGTTCCTTCGCAGCACCTCCCTGGACGAGCTTCCGCAGCTGTTCAACGTGCTGCGGGGGGACATGAGCCTCGTCGGCCCGAGGCCCGAGCGGCCCGAGTTCGTCGAGCTCTTCCGCCAGGACGTCATGCGCTACGCGGACCGCCACCGGGTCAAGTCCGGCATCACCGGGTGGGCCCAGGTTCACGGCCTGCGCGGTCAGACCTCGCTGGCCGAGAGGGTCGAGTGGGACAACTACTACATCGCCCACTGGTCCCTTGGGCTGGACCTGAGGATCCTCGCCCTGACCGTGCTCGCGCTGTTCCGCAACGCGGAGTGAGGATCAGCCCCGGTATTCGGGGCTCACGACTTCCAGCTGACTCCAGGGCACCGCTTCCAGCGCGGTGTTCCCGTAGCGCTGGATCGCCGTCGCGATCTCCATACAGCCGATCAGATGCTCCTGTTGGCGGCGCCTCGCGCCCCTGCCCAGTACTGAAAGACGCGCACCTTCAGGCCGCGCGTGCCGAGGACGCTGGGGAGGACGATCGAGTAGTGGTTGAAGCGGTCCAGGGTGAAGAGGGCCCGAAAGCGCAGGACCCCGCCGCGGAAGGCTTCCAGCTGCATGAAGTCCGCCACGGGCCCGGATCCGCTGGCGACGACCGAGCGGCCGCGCCGGCGCAGGCTCAGCGTGACCGGGCTGATCGCCCCGAAGGGCGACCTCAGCGCCCCGACGAGCGCCTCGAAGGAGGGCTTGCGGGCGCCCCCGCCGGTCAACATCCCGAAGCTTTCGCTGGGCGAGTCCTGCAGCTTGTAGGCGATCGCCGTGGCCACGTAGGGGAAGTGGCGGAAGGACCGGAAGATGTTCCTCAGGTTGGTGGCCTGGACCTGCTGCGTCACGCAGCCCTGTTCCTGCTGGATCCTGTGGCCGGGCCAGCAGCTCGTCCAGCCGAACTCGTCGAGCCACAGGGGCCTCGTGTCCCCGTTCGCGATCTGCACTTCGTGGATCGCCCGCAGCGAGGCGAGGGTGAGGTTGTAGTAGTGGACCGACAGCCCGTCGTAGTAGCCCTTTATCCCGGCCGCGTAGAGGGCGCGCAGGAAGACCCCGTTGGAGCCCACGAGCGAGCCGGCGAGGACGGGGACGGCCGGGTCGGCCCGCTTGATCGCCGGGTACGCCGCCCTCAGGACCGCCGCATAGCGCTGCGGTTTGCTGGGCCCCGCGAAATAGTCTTCGTTGGACTGATCGGGCTCGTTCCAGATCTCGATCGCCGCGAGGCGGGCTCCGTATCGCCCGGCCAGGAAGGCGACGAAGGCCGCGTAGTCGGACGGATTGCTCGGAGGCCAGGCGTTGGCCGCGCTCTCGCGGCCCGGCTGGCACGTGGACAACTCGAAGCCGGGCGCCGAGGAGGCCCAGCAGGGCGTCCCCGCCACGGTCGCGCTCACGCGGATCCCGGCATTCGCGGCGTCCTGCACCACGCGGTCCAGGTAGGCGAGCCGTCTGGGATCGATCTGCGCTCCCGCGGGCTCCAGGCTGGCCCAGCGCACGTCGATCCGCACGACCTTCACCCGCAGGCTCTTGGCGAAGGCGATCTCGCGGTCCGCTTCGGCGGGGGAGGAGCTCGCTCCGACGCCGGGCAGGTTGATGCCGCCCTGGACCGGGGCCGCCCGCCCGCCGGGGGCCATCACGAGCAGGGACGCGACCGCGAGCAGGAGCGCGACGACCGTTCTCAGGGGGCTCGGGACCATGTCGACACCATAGAGACGCCCCGTCCCTCGCGGCGAGGTTGAGAGCCGCCTGTCGCTAGGGTTCCTCTCGATGTCGCCCACCTGGATCTGGATGCAGGTCGCGATCGTCATCTTCGTTCTCATCGGCATGATCGTGGCGATCACCAAGCTCGCCTGAGGGACTGCGGGCGAGGACGCCGGACGCGACCCGGTCAAATGCGCCCGATCCGGCGCCAGGCACGGCGCCAGGCGCCCTCCAACCTGCCGGCGCCCGGGTGGCCGGGCCGCGGTGGCACCTCCGTCCCGGCGAGTATCGCTGCCGGGACCTCCTCGGTCAGCCAGCGGCCCAGCTCCCCGTAGCCGGACGCCTCCAGCTCCGCGGTGACCGACGGTGGCCGGTTGCGCTCGTCGTGGGCATCGGAGGCGACGTTGTGGACGAGGCCCGCCCGCATCAGCTCCCGGGCGAACCGCTTGACCTCGCTCCCGAAGCGGCCGACGAGAGAGGCCGCCGTGACCGATGTGAGCACCCCCTCTTCCACGAGCGACTCGAGCATCCGCGGATCGCGGCGCAGAGCCGGGCAGCGCTCCGGATGGGCCAGCAGCAGCCGGTAGCCCTGGGCATGGAGCTGGCGCAGGCTGGTCGCCAGCCCCGTGGCCACGGGCGAGAAGGGGGGCTCCACGAGCAGGAACGGGCCGCCCCCGAGTCGCAGGCCGTCGAGCTGACCCGGCTCCATCTCGGCCAGGTGCGTGACGGCGATCTCCGCCCCGCCGCGCAGATCGAGGTCGATGCCCTCCTGCTCGATGCGCTCGGCCGTCTCGGCGACGAGCCTGGCGATGGTGGCGGCGTCGTTCGGGTAGCGCCCGCTCACGTGGGGCGTCGCCAGCAGCGTGCGGGTGCCGTTGGCGACCGCTGCCCTGGCGATGGCAAGCGAGCCCTCGATCGTCGCTGGACCGTCGTCGATCCCGGGCAGGACGTGGCAGTGGAGGTCGATCACGGGTGCGATGAACAGTACGGCCAAGCGCGGGTGCCTCCCGCGGGCGCCCTCTAGCCCGCCCCGTCGGTCCCCTTGACGAGCCGACGCACCCGCTCTGCTACGGGGTCCGGCAGCGCCTCGACGAGCCTACGGGCGCGGTAGCGGGCCACGAGCGGCAGCAGCTCGGCCCTGGTTCGCGGCCAGCGGGCGTTGCGAACCACCACGCCGCCCCAGGTCAGCGTGTCCCGCTCGTCGGCGAAGCGAAGCTTGTAGGGGTGCTCCCCGACCCCGAGGTCCAGGCGTCTCTCGCCCCGCCCGATCGCCTCTTCCACGGCGGCGAGGATGGTGAGCATCGAGGGCTTGAGGTCGGCATGCTCCTCCGACCACCCTCCGTTCCAGTACTTGACCTCGCCCCCGGCGGCGATGAACACCTGGACGGAGATCGGCTCGCCCGCCACGTCGACCGCCCACAGGCGCATGCGGTCGGGCCCGAGGGAACGGGCGGCGGCCCGCAGCAGGTCGGGAACCCCCGCCCGCGCCAGGCCCGACTCGCCGCGACCCTCCCAGCGGCTGGCGTGCAGCCGCAGCATCGCCTCCAGATAGCTCTCCCGCTCTTTCGGATCGTCGATCCGCCTGACGGCTCCCCCGCGCTCCTGCAGCCGCCGGCGCATGCGGCGCATCTGGCTGCGGAAGTTGCTGGAGCGTCCCTGCATCCACGCCTCGGCCGGTCCGGAGGGGAGGGTCACCGACGGGGCGGGGTAGGCCGAGTTGAGATAGCGGCCGTACCGGAGATGCCCGGCCAGGCGCCGGGTCCAGCGCGACCCCGCCGGGACCGCCTCGAAGGCCACGAGGTCCGGGCGCGGGCGCATCCTCGCGAGGGCATCGTGCAGGTAGGGCGTCACGGTCTCCTCGGCGCCGGCACGGCAGAGCACGTCCACCCGGTCGGAGATCTCAGCTCCCAGGAAGCGCAGGTCCACCCGCCCGGAGGGCCCCGGCTGGACGAACCACGGGGCCAGGGCGACCAGCTCGGACCCCTCCCGCACGGAGATCACCCGCAGCTCGGCCCCCGCAGGGGCCATGTGCCTCCACCACGCCAGCGACCAACCCGGCGCGCACATCGGCAGGTCGCAGGCCTCGGCCAGCAGGTCCCACTCCGCCGCCAGCGCCTGCGCCTCTGCGAGTCGGTCGATGATCTCTACGTGGGCCATGGACGCCGATCTGCCTGCCGGTCGCGCCGGAGATCGCCTTCCCGGCGGTGGGCGACGCGGGTATGATCGCGCCCGGGGCCGTCGTGGTCCAGCCCGCTGACAGCGCAAGGAGACCATTCATGTTCAAATCCATCGTGGTCGGGACTGACGGCTCGGACACCGCCAACCAGGCCGTCCGCCAGGCGGTCGAGCTGGCCGCCTCCGTCGGCGCCAAGCTCGAGCTCGTGAGCGCCTACGAGCCGGTCCCGGCCCAGCGCCTCAACGAGGAGCGCCGGCAGGCCCCCGAGGACCTGCAGTGGGCGATCAGCCCGCGGGAGGACGTGGACGCCGTGCTCGAGGCCGCAGCCGGACAGGCCAGGGACGCCGGCGTCGAGGTCGATGTCTACCCGCGGCAGGGGGACCCGGCGGACGCGATCATCGACGTCGCCGAGGAGCAGGAGGCGGACCTGATCGTCGTCGGCAACAGGGGAATGACGGGGGCCAAGCGCTTCCTGCTCGGCTCCGTGCCCAACAAGGTCTCCCATCACGCCCCCTGCTCGGTGCTCATCATCCGCACCACCTGAGCGAGGCGAGAGCCCCTCAGGAGGACCTTCCCACGCGCGCCGCCAGGCCGCGCAGGCGCTGGGCGGCGATCCACCCGTCGTCCTGCAGGCGGCGTCCGGCGCCCGTCCCTGCGACGTTGAACCTCCGTGCCGTGCGGGCGGGGTCGCCCAGGTCTCTGCGCAGCGGCTCGGTGCGACCCCTGCGCAGCTGGCGGGCGGTGCGGCGCAGGCTGAGGCCCTTCTCCGAGGGCAGGTGCCAGAGCCCGAGCGAAAGGGGGTCGGACACCCGGGCCGCCATGGCTCCGCCTGCCGGTCGTGATGCGCCTGGCCACGGCGGAGAGGTCGCGGAAGCGGACCATCCCGAGGGCGCCCGCGAGCGAGAGGATCTGCTCCTCGTTGGGCAGCGTGCGGCCGTCCGCGGCGAGCCTCGCATCGAGCTCCTCGCACACCGCCACGAGCGCCCGCAGGGCGGCAGGCCTTCCCGCCAGCAGCTCTCCCCCGACCCACGGCGGGACCTCGGGGCCGTCCCCCATCTCCGCGGCCAGGTCGCCGATCGCCCGTCGCGTCCTGCCGTGGACCTCGAAGCCGACCGTGTCCCAGTCGGGCGGGTACTCGATGTAGATGCAGCCGATCTCGTCCGCCGGGGGCGCCTCGGCGAACACCCGGGCCGGATCGGCCCACACGCAGTCGAGGTCGGTCAGCCAGATGGTGCGCTCGGCCGGCTGGCCCTCGAGGCTCGCCAGCATCGCATCCAGGACATAGCGCGAGGACACGTAGATCTCGGTTCCCGGCTTGGGCCGGTGGCGGTACTCGGTGATCAGGATCCGCACCCCCAGCGCCTCGATGCTCTCGAGCAGGGCGCTCCCCTGCGGTCCGAGCACGCTCCAGCTCGCGGACGTTGGTGGCCAGCGCCAGCTCGCAGTCGAGGTCCCTGAGGCTCAGGGTCGCGGCCTGGGTGAGGGCGCACTCCAGGTAGCGCACGGCGACCTCGGCCGCCGAGCGGCCCGCGCGGGCCGAGGGGTAGTAGAAGCCCTCCTCGGGCTGATGCACGTACAGGTACTGCACGACGAGGGGAGGAAGGGCGTCGTTCATCGTCCGCTATCAGCTTCGTCGGTGTGCCTGCCCGCCTTTAGCCGCCGGAAGGCGCCCGCGCAGGCGTCGCGTCGCCTCGGGCAGGAGGTAGCGCAGCGCCGGCAGCGGGTCGCGGACGCTCCACATCGAGTGGGAGGCGAAGGGGGCCACGGCGACGGCGCCCAGCAGGCCGGTCGGCCCGTCCGCCCAGCCGGCCGCGAGGTCCCTGTTGAGCCACTGGAAGCGCGCCCCCTCCCTCGCCACGGCCGGGAGTCCCCGTCCGCGCCCCAGCGCCTCGTCGGCCCAGAGCGCGGGGAGGTTCGCCCCCGCCCCCGTCGCCAGCGCCATCGAGCCGTAGAAGCGCCCGTTGAAGTCCGTGATGCTGGCGACGCCCTCGCCATCCCGCACGAACTCGACCTGGGCCAGGCCGAACCAGCCGAGGCCCCGCACCAGCTCCCGCACGCCCCGGGAGAGCTCGGGATCGCGCGCCACGATGCGTCCCCGCACCGTGTCCCCGGCCCCCGGGGGCCAGGTGTGCACCGCCTCCTGGTGGATCTCGCTGAGCAGCTCCCCGTCGCGACCGACGACGACCACGACCGCCCCCATGCGTCCACTCAGGGGGGTCTGCAGCAGCGGTTCGCCCCCGCCGGAGCGGATCTCCCGCGCGAGCTGCCGGCCCTGTGCGGCGGACTCGAACAGCCCCGTGTCGAAGCGCGTCGGGACGTGGTTGCGGGCCTTGACGACGACCGGGCCCTGCCAGGCGGCGAGGGCCTGCTCGTCGCGGGCTCGGTGTGGGGAGCCCGCAGCCCCGCGGCCCGTGCCGCGTGGTACAGCTCGAGCTTGTCGAAGGCCCGCTCGACGACCGGGTGCTCGGCGTAGGGCCAGACCGCCGGTGCGATCTCCTCGCGCCGGCGCGAGAGCGCCATGAGGCCGGCTTCGTAGGCGCAGAACACGATCTCGTAGCCGCCCTCCCTCACCGCCGCGGCGACGTCGGCGATGAACAGGTCCTCCCCCTCGGTGCACTCCCTGATCGTGTGGTGGCGCCGGGCATACCGCGAGATGCTGGCGAAGCTCGGCTCCCAGGCCCCGGTGCCGACCGTGTAGCCGGCCAGCGCCAGGCAGCGGGCCGCCACGAGGGTCGACCGGTCGCGGGATTGGTCGATCAGGAGGGCGCGCACCGGGCCAGCTTAGTCAGCGGTCTGGCCGGGGCTGGCGGGACGCGGGCAGACGGGCCTTCAGGGATCCGGCCGAACGGTCGAGATAATGGGCCGGATGAAGATCGTGAGCGTGATGACGACGGACTCCAGCGGTGGCGCCGAGTTCGCCGCGCGTCGAGATGCTCGAGGCGCTGCGCCAGCGGGGCCACGAGACGGTGATGCTCACCGACATGCCGGGCATCGGCCGCGACACGGGGGTCGAGGTCCGGCCGATCGCGATCGGTCCCAAGCTCTCGACCGGCAGCTGGGTCGCGCCTCGCCGCCCGCTGGCCCGTGATCCTGGCCCGGCTGCGCCGTGCCCTGCGGGCCCAGGCGCCCTACGACGTGCTGCTCGTCCACTACAAGAAGGAGCAGCTCCTGGCCCGCATGCTGCCGCCGAGCTGCGCCGGACGGTGGTGTGGGCGGAGTGGGGGCCGGTTCCGTTCCCGCTGCGCAAGGGCCTGCCCCGCCGGGCCTATCTCGCCGCCGCGCGGACGCGTGCCGCTCGTGATGGCGGTCTCGGAGGGCACCCGGCGCTCGGTCATCGACGTCGGGCGTCGACCCGGAGAAGGTGATCGTCGTGCCGAACGTCCTGCGCACCGACGAGATCCGCTACACCGAGGAGGGCCGCGGCGCGTGCGCGGCCGAGCTGGGGATCCCGCCGGAGGCGTTCGTCGTCGGCTGCATCTCGCGCTTTCACCTCAAGAAGCGCAACGACGTCGTCGTCGAGCGCCGTCAGCGACCTGCGAGGATCCCCGCGTGCACCTGATCCTCGCCGGCGACGGCGAGACCGAAGCCGAGCTGCGCGCGCTGGCGGCACCGCTCGGCGAGCGCGCCCACTTCATCCCCACGCCGGGCCGGGAGGTGCCGGACGTGCTCTCGGCCTTCGACGTGTCGGTGTTCTGCCCCAGCCCGACCGAGGGGGCGCCGCGCGCGGTGATCCTCGGGCATGCTCGCCAGGCGGCCCTGCCTCTCGACGGGCGCCGAGGGGGTCGCGGACATGATCACCCCCGAGATCGGCGGGATCGCCGATCCCGAGAACGATCCCGGCCTCGCTGCGGGCGCTGCTGGCGCGCTACCTCGACGACCCGGAGCGGGCCGCGCGGGAGGGCGCGGCCGCCCGGGCGCACGCGGAGCGCACCTACGCCGCCCCGGTCGTCGCGGAGCTGATCGAGGGCCTGTTCGAGGATGCGATCGCCACCGAGGAGCCCGCGCTCGCGCGGCGGCCGATGAGCGCCGAAGCCGGCCGGACGCCTGCTGATGATCGAGCAGGGAGGACGCGGAGGCGTGGCCGACTACACCGCCGACGCTGGTTCGCTGCGCTGGCCGAGCGAGGGCTGGGCGGTCGCCCTGGCGACCGCCGACGACCACCTCTACGAGCCCGTCCCGGGCGTGCGCCGTGCAGGCCGGTCTTCCACTACGTGCGCGACGACGCCCCGCTCGGCCGAGCGCTGCGCCGGCGCGGGCTCGGGCGAGCCGTCAACGGCCTGCGCTTCCTGCTCTCGCTGCCGCGCCTGATGCGCCTGGCCAGGCGGCGCGCGACATCGTGCACACCCAGGGCTGGGAGATCCCGCAGCATCGGGCTGGTGGCGATCCTCTGCCTGCGCCTGGCCGGCGCGACCGGTGGTGCAGACCGCCCACGGGACCTTCGAGCGGACCGACCGCCTGCCTGCGCAGCGCGGCGCCTGATCAGGGGCCTGACCGCGCGGCTGACGGCGCGGCACGATCGTCCACACGCAGGCCGACCTCGCGCCGCGTGCCCGCGGAGGCGCGGGGCAAGGCGGTCGTGATCCCCCACGGCGAGTACGGCGGCCTCGCGCGCACCGGCGGCGAGGCGGATCGCGCCGCCGTCGCGAGCGGCGCTGGGGATCGCGCGCGGACGACGCCCGTCACGCTGATGTTCGGGCAGCTGCGGGCCGACAAGGGCCTCGGCGACCTCGTCGAGGCGCTGCGGACGCCTGCCCGCAGCTGCACCTGCTGATCGGCGGCCAGGACGCCGGCGGGCTCGCCGCGTCGCCGAGGCGCTCGCCGAGCCCGGAGCTCGCGGGCCGCGTGACGCTCCGCGAGGGGTTCCTCGACATGTCGCGAGGCGGCGCGGCTGTTCGCCGCCGCCGACACCGTCGCCCTGCCCTACCAGCGCCGCCAGCCAGAGCGGGGTGCTGCTGCTCGCCTACGGCTTTCGCCGTCCCGTCATCGTGTACCCGGTGGGGGGCATGGCCGAGGCGGTCATCGACGGCGAGACCGGCTGGATCTGCGCGCGCCCGGACGTCGAGGCGCTCGTGCAGGCGCTGGCGCCGAGCATCGCGGCGGGCGCGGCAGAGTGCCTGCGCCGCGGCGAGGCGGGGGCGCGGCTCGCCGAGGAGCGCTACTCCTGGCCGGCGATCGCCCACCGCACCGGCGAGCTCTACCGCGAGGTGTTGGGCGATGTCTGAGCGCCACGCGCCTCGACGAGCTTCGCAGCGCGCGGCTGCTGCTCGGGCTCGGCGGAGCCGGACGGCGTGGCGCTGCGCTCCCGCCGCCGTGCGCTCGGTCCTGCGTTCGCGGCCGTGGCCTCGCGGCCCCGTCCGGTTCGCCCAGCGCGTCGAGGCGCAAGCTGGGCGGGCTGGACTACGAGCGCGGCCGTTGCCGAGCCGCTGCAGGCCGCCCGGCGGGCAGCTGCTCGGAGCCGACGCCGACGGCGCCGCCCCGCTTCCTGGTGCGCGTCGATGAGTTCCCCCACTACCTGGCCTGGGACGACCCGGCCCGCTACGGCACCGGCGTCCTATCGCCGCTTTCACGCGATCATGACGGGACGCCGGGGTGCCCTACCTGATCGCCGTCGCTGCCCCGCGTGAGCCGACAGGCCGCTGGATCCCGGGTGAGAGTCGCTGGCGGGCGCTGGAGCAGGAGGAGCGGGCGCTGCTGCGCGAGCTGCCCGCCGACGGGGTCGTCGTTCGGCCTGCACGGCCTCGACCACCGCACCCGCTTCGCCTCGCCGCGGCGCCACAGCGAGCTGTGCGGGCCTGGATCCCGCGGCGACAGTCGAGCTGATCGACGACCGGGCTGGCCGAGCTCGGGCCGCTCGGCATCTCGCCCGAGGTGTTCGTGCCGCCCTACAACCGCTTCGACGCCGCCCAGTACGACGATCCTCGCCGCGCCGCTTCGCGGTCGTCTGCGGCGGTCCGGAGTCGGTCGGGCTCCTCGGCTTCCAGCGCACGCCCGCTGTGGCGCGGCGAGGCGGTCTACCTGCCCTCCTACCACCCGCTCTACGGGCACGCCCGCGAGGTCCTGCCGGCGCGCGCGAGCGCTGATCGAGCGGCGCGCGGGCCTGTGGGCCCGATCGTGCTGCACTGGGGCTGGGAGGCCGACGAGGAGCTGGAGCGACCTCGAGCGGCTGCTGGAGGTCGATCGCCCCCTACGCGGCCCACTGGGAGGACTTCCTCGCCGCGGTCCGGACGCGAGCCGCGACGCGGCTGACCGGTGGAGCTCCAGCGTCCCCGGCGGGCATCGTCCATCGGCCTACCGTATCCTGTCGGCGTGTCCGATCCCCGCGCCGACGACGTCGGCCCGATGAGGCGCGCCGTGATCCTGGCCGGCGGCGAGGGAACCCGCCTGCGCCCCTACACGACGGTGCTGCCCAAGCCGCTGATGCCGATCGGCGACCGGCCCGTGCTGGACATCGTCGTGCGGCAGCTGAAGGCGCACGGCTTCGAGCGGATCACGATCGCCACCGGCTACCTGGCGGAGCTGATCGAGGCCTTCTTCCGCGACGGCGAGACCTACGGCATCCCGATCGACTACTACCGCGAGCGCGAGCCGCTCGGCACCGTCGGCGCGCTCGCGCTGATCGACGGGGCTCGCCGACGAGGACGTGCTGGTGATGAACGGGGACGTGCTCACGGACATCGACTACGGCGCGCTGCTGGCGCGCCACCGCGGCGAGCGACGCCGCCGCCACGATCGCCACCAAGCTGCGCCACATCCAGGTCTCCCTGGGTGTGCTGCGCTTCGGCGACGACCACGATCCGACCCGGCTGACCGGCTACGACGAGAAGCCGGAGATCGACTACACGGCGAGCATGGGCGTCTACTGCTTCGCCCCCCGCGCCCTATCGCACATCGACCCGGGCGAGCGCCTGGACTTCCCCGACCTGATCCTGCGCCTGATCGCGGCCGGCGAGGTCGTGCGGGCCTGGCCGAGCGACGACTACTGGCTGGACATCGGGCGCCACGACGACTACGAGCAGGCCCAGGAGGAGTTCGAGTCGGTGCGCGACCGCCTGATCCCGCCGGAAACCTAGGCTCCGGCCAGCGCGCTGCGCACGGCCTGCGACGACCGTTTCCACGGCCGCCTCGTCCATGCTGGAGCTGAGCGGCAGTGCGCAGTGGCGATCGGCCGTCTCGGTCGCCGCCGGCAGCCCGTCTGAGGGGGTGAGGCGGCGGTACTCGGTGAAGCTGTGCAGCGCCGGATACCAGGTCGTCTGGATGCCGAGCGACTTCAGCTGGTCGCGGAAGCGGTCGCGGGTCGGCCGGTCGGCGACGAGCACCGGGAAGGCGAAGTGGGAGGAGCGCTCGACGGCCGGCCTCGTCGAAGGCAAGCTCGAGTCCGCCGATCCCCGCCAGCCGCTCGCGGTAGGCGCGAACGGTCGCCCGCCGCGCGGCAAGGCTCTCGTCGAGCCTGCCCAGGCGGCTGAGCCCGAGCGCGGCGCGGGGCTCGTCGATGCGGTAGTTGAAGCCGATGTCGACGATGTCGTAGGCGGGGTCGTGGCCGCGGTGGCGGTCCCAGGTGCTGCTGGTCATGGCGTGGGAGCGCAGCAGTCGCACCCTCTCCGCCAGCCGGTCCTCGGCGGCGCTCACCATGCCGCCCTCGCCGACGCACAGCTGCTTCTTGGAGAAGAAGCTGAACGCTCCCAGCTCGCCGACCGTGCCGACCTGGCGGCCGGAGTCGTCGACGCGGGCGCCGATCGCCTGGGCGCAGTCCTCGATCAGCATCAGCCCGTGCTCGTCGCAAAGCCGCCGCAGCGCGATCACGTCGGCCGGGTATCCGCAGAAGTGCACGGCGATCACGGCCCGCGTGCGGGGAGTGATGCGCCGGGCGACGTCCTCGGGGTCGATGTTGAAGTCCAGGGGGCTGCGTACGTCGCAGAGGACCGGCTCGGCGCCCGACGTAGCGGGGGGCGGCGGCGCTGGCGACGAACGTGAAGGCCGGGACGATCACCTCGTCGCCCGGCGCCGACGCCGGCGGCCAGGCAGGAGAGGTGCAGGGCCGCCGTGCCGCTGGAGACGGTGACCGCGTGCGGGGCTGCCGACGATAGGCGGCCAGCGCCTCCTCGAAGGCTTTGCGTGCGCGGGCCCATCGTGAGCCATCCGGACTCGCAGGCAGTCGAGCACCGCCTCGCACGTCCTCCTCGGGGACCGCGATGTCCGTGAGCGGCACGCGCCAGTCGCTCATCGCGCCACCGCCTCGGCCAGCGCCGTGACGACCCGGTCCTGGTCGTCGTGGGTCATGTGGGGGTAGAAGGGCAGCGTCAGCTCGGTCCGCGAGGCGAGCTCGGTGATCGGCAGGGACACGTCGGGGAAGCGTTCGCGGTAGGCGGTGAAGCGATGGATCGAGGGGTAGAAGATGCTCGTCTGGATGCCCCGCTCGCGCAGGCGGTGGCTGACCTCCGCCTGGCGGCCGTCCTCGTCGATCATGATCGGGATCACGTAGCAGGAGGACTCCGGCACCTCGGCGTCCTCGAAGGGGACGATGATCCCCTGCACCTGGGCGAGCAGGGAGCGGTAGCGCACCGTCAGCTCCCGGCGGCGCTCGATTTCCGCCTCCAGCCTGCCCAGCCGCGACAGCAGCAGCGCCGAGCGGGGCTCGTCGAGGCGGTAGTTGAACCCGAGCCCGATCACGTCGTAGGTGTCGGTGCGTCCGCTGTGACGGTCCCAGGTGCCGCTCGTCATCGCGTGCGAGCGGCGGGAGCGAACCACGGCCGCGACCTCGTCGCTGTCGGTGCTGAGCAGGCCGCCCTCGCCGACCGAGAGGACCTTGTTGGAGAAGAAGCTGAACGCGCCCGCCAGGCCCCAGGTGCCGAGTTTGCGCCCGTTCAGGCTCGCGCTCGGCGCGTGGGCCACGTCCTCGATCAGCGCGATCCCGCGCGCGTCGCAGAGCTCCTTGAGGCGGTCCGCGGCGGCGGCGTAGCCGGCGTAGTGCACGACGCAGACGGCCTTCGTGCGCGGGGTGATCCTCCGCTCGACGTCCTCCGGGTCGAGGCTCGGGCTCTCGCGCGAGACGATCTCGGCGAACACGGGCCGCGCCCCGCAGTAGATCGCCGCCGTGGCCGTCGCGGCGAAGGTGAAGGAGGGCACGATCACCTCGTCGCCGGGTCCGACGCCTGCGGCCAGGTAGGCGAGGTGCAGCGCGGCCGTGCAGCTGGAGACGGCGATCGCGTGCTTGACGCCCAGATGGGCCGGCGAAGGCCTCCTCGAAGGCGGCCGTGCGCGGCCCCAGCGTCAGCCAGCCCGAGCGCAGCGTCTCGGCCACCGCCTCCAGGTCCTGCGGCTGCAGCTGCAGGTCGAACAGGGGCAGCTCGGGGAAGGTCTCCGTCGCTTTGCATCGACGGCCGCGGCGCTCAGGGAATGTTCTTGTAGCGGGGGTCGAAGGGGTCCCCGAAGCGCTTCCGCGTCGAGCGCCGCGATGATCTCGCGATCCCGTCGGGCACGGTCATCAGCGTCTCGAAGCCGAGCTCGGCGCGGATCTTGTCGAAGCTCACCTTGTAGTCGCGCGGGTCCTCGTCCCGGTGCACGTAGGAGACCTTGCCCCGTCTGGATCTGCTTGCCGATCTCCTCGACGAGGTCGAGCTTGCGGTAGTTCTCGCCCGAGCGGCCGGCGTTGAAGACCTTCCCGGCGACCTTCTCGACGGGGGCCTCGAGCACCGTGCGCACCGCCCGGCCGGCGTCGCGCACGTGGATGTAGGGGCGCCAGAACTGCTCGCCGAAGACTTCGAGCTCGCGGTCGGCCCACAGTTCGCGGGTGAACTCGTTGACGGTCAGGTCGAAGCGCATCCGGCGACCCGACCCCGTAGACGGTGGCGAAGCGCAGGCAGGTCGGCGTCGACGCCGGCCGCCCCGCCGCCGAGGATCAGCTTCTCCATGCCCACCTTCTGCTCGGCGTACAGGGAGACCGGCGCGAGCTCGCCCTCCTCGGTGATCGGCACGGTGGGGTCGGCCATGCGGCCGTAGTTGGAGCAGGTGGAGGCGAACACGAGCCGCTTGACCCCGGCCTCGCCGGCGTCGGCGACGAGCGCCTCGGTCGCCTGCACGTTGACCTCGTCGGAGACCTCGGGATCGCGTGCGCAGGCGGGGTCGCCGACGATCGCGGCGAGGTGCACGACCGCCTCGGCGCCCGCGAGGGCCCGCGCGCGGGCGTCGGCGTCGCGGACGTCGCCGCGGATGACCTCGATGCCCGCGCTGCTCCTGCTCGGTGGCGATGTCCTCCTGGCCGTGCAGCAGGGAGTCGAGCACGCGCACCTCGCGGCCCGCCTCGACGCAGCTCCTGGGCCAGGAGCGATCCGATGTAGCCGCTGCCGCCGGTGATCAAGGTCGTGTTGCCCACCTGGTGCTTCCTCTCTGTCGTTCGCAGGTCGTGATGCTCGCCCTAAAGACCAGCCGGGCAGCCTCGGGGACCCCAGCGTTCTGCAGGGCTCCGCATGCTACAGCCGCTATCGGCAGGCGCCCGGGGGGCCTTGAGGCTCCCTCCCACCGGGGGCACAGGCGCCCGGAGGGAGGGATATCGTGGCCCTGGCCCGAACGGGAATGTCGAGCCGATGTCGCCCCTCGCCCGCCATGCCACCCGCCAGCGCGCGGCCTCCGACATCGTCATGCAGGTCGCCGTGCGCATCGGCAACCTCGCCCTCGGGGTGTTCGTCACGGCCCTGGTCGTGCGCACCCTGGGCAGCTCCGGCTACGGCCAGTGGTCGACGATGTTCGCCGTCCTCGGCCTGGTCGCCTACTTCTCGAACTTCGGCTGGGAAGGGGTGGCCCTGAGGGAAGCCGCCAAAGAGCCCGATCACGAGCACGAATGGATCGGCTCGGTGATCATGATGCGGCTGTTGATCCTCGGGCCGGTGATGATCGCGTCGCTCGCGATCCTGCTGCTGATCGAGCAGTCGCACGAGATGCTCATCGCCGGGCTGATCCTGATCCTGACGATGCCCTTCGGGGGGGTGGGGGCGCTCGGCCTGCTGTTCCAGCTGCGGGTCGACAACCGCGTGCCGATGCTGGTCCTCACGATCCGCAGCATCCTGTGGGGGGCGGCGGTCATCATCATCCACGCCGATCACGGGGGGATGGTGGCCCTGGCGGTGGCGATGGCCGCCACCAACTTCGTCGGCAACGTGGTGCAGGCGGTGGCGGCCCTGAAACTCTCGACGCGCTGGCCGCGCCCGTCGCGACGGTTCGTCCGCGACCTGTTCCGCATCTCGCTGCCGATCGGCCTCTCGGGCCTTCTGATCATCGCCTATGCGCGCATCGACCAGGTGATCGTGTTCACCGTCTCCGGCAGCAAGGAAGCCGGCCTCTACGGAGCCGTCTACAACATCCTCGACCAGTCCCATTTCGTCCCGATCTCGATCCTGACGACCCTGGCCCCGGTGCTGGCGGCGGCGTGGCCGACGGACCGTCCCCGCCTTCTGCGCACGGCGAGGCTCACGGCCGAGCTGCTCGCCATCGCCTCCTTCGGCGCGCTGGCTTTCGCGATCGTCGCCGCCGAACCCGTGGTGCGGCTGATCTTCGGGCCCGAATTCGCCGCTGCAGCCCCGGCGCTGCCCGTGCTCGGGGGCGCCTTCGTCCTGATCTGCTTCGGGTATCTCAACGGCAACCTGCTCGTCGTCCTGGGTCAGCAGAACCGGCTGCTGCGGATCAGCGCCCTCGCCCTCGTCGTCAACCTGATCGGCAACGCCATCCTCGTACCCACGGTGGGCTTCATGGGGGCTGCGGCGATGACCCTCGCCACCGAGGCTGTCGTCTTCGTCGCCTCCCTGCGCCTGATCCTCGCCACCTTGGAGATCGGGCTCCCGCGGCCCGGGCGCATCGCCCGCACGGCGCTCGCGGCCCTGATCCTGGGGCTTCTCCTCGGCGTGATGAGGCTCGCGGGCGCGCCGCTGGCGGCGCTGATCGTGACGGCCTGCGCCTGCTATCCGGCGCTGCTGTTCGGGCTGCGGGCCTTCGCCGCCGAGGATGTGCGGCTTGTGCTGCGCCGCGGCACCCCCGCCTGATCCTCGACCAGCCCTCGCAGGTGACCACCAGCGCGGGCACCTGACGGCGGGCGTCGTAGCGCTGCTCCTCCCGCAGCTCGCCGCCGCCTGTGGACGATCGTCGAGCGGCCGCATGCCGCCCGATGGCTACCGTACGGGACCGTGCGCATCCTGATCGTCTCCACCTACTACCCCCCCGTCGCCCTCGGGGGCTATGAGGTGGAGTGTGCAGGGGTGGCCGAGCACCTCGCCGCCCGCCACGAGGTGATGGTCCTCACCAGCGACGCCGGCGGCGGGAGCGTCCCCAGCCAGGATCTCGTGCGCAGAGAGCTCGCTCTGCTCAGCCCGGACGCGCAGGGGGCCCGGCGCGCCCCCCTGGCCTCGCTGCGGGCGGCCCGAACGGCCCGGGAGGTCCTGGGCTTCAAGCCGGACCTGATCTACGCATGGAACGGCTCCTCGATCCCCCAGGCCGTCCTCAGGGTGCTGGCGGACAGCGGCCTGCCCCTCGCCTTCCGGGTCTGCGAGCACTGGTTCGGGGGCCTCTTCCGGGGCGACCAGTTCATGCGCGAGCTCCTCCCCGGCCGCCGCGCGCCGGCCCGGGCGGCGTGGGCGGCCGGCTGTCGCGCGATGAACAGGCTCCCCTCCCTGCGCCTGGAGCCGCTGGCGCCGGTGCGGGCCGCGATCTCCTGGAACTCGGCGGCCATAGAGCGGATGGTCCGGACCCCGTCCTTCGTCGAGCCGGTCCTGGAGAGGGTGGGCCACTCGGTCCCGCGGTACGGGGAGGTCTACGAGGGCGTCGTGAGGGATCCCGCACCGGAGCCGGAGATAGCGTTCCTCGGGCGGGTGACCCCGTACAAGGGCCTCGCAGTGGCGATCGAGGCACTGGCGCTGCTGAGGTCCGAGCGGGGGGTCCCGGCGACGCTCGTCGTGATCGGCCCCGAGGACCCCGACCATGGCGCCGAGATGCGCCGGCTGGCCGAGCGCCTCGGCGTCGCCGAGGCCGTCAGCTGGCGGGGCCAGCAGACGCCCGAGCAGGCGGCCGCCGCGCTTGCCCGCGCCCACGCCCTGATCGTCCCCTCGGTCTGGGACGAGCCCTTTCCCCTCGTCACCATCGAGGGGGCGATGGCCCGTGTCCCGCTCGTCGCCTCCGACGTCGGCGGCATCGGGGAGGGGATGCACGACGAGGAGCACGCCCTGCTCTTCCCGCGTGCCGACGCGGCCGCCGCGGCGGGCGCCCTGGCCCGGGTCCTCGCCGGCGGGGAGGAGACGGCGGCCCGGGTTGCCCGCGCCCACGAGCGCGCTCAGCAGTTCAGGGTCGGGCCCTACCTCGAGGCACAGGAACGGTTCGTGCTCGATTCCCGCGGAGGCTCTGCAGGGAGAGTGATCGAAACCGTCCGGCGCGGCCCGCAATCCCGGCTGCGGTCCGGAATCCGACGACAGCTACCATCTGCTCATCTGTCCCCCTCCCGAGTCGACCCGTCCCGGCGTTTGGGATCTCAAGGAGAGCTCCTCGCGCGACGATAGGAGTGTGTCGTGAGAACTGTGGCCCGCAGCGGAGATGCCCACCCTGAGAGGGGTCGCGCGCGATGAGGCCGGACGACCGGTTCGAGGGTCCGGGCGAAAGCAACTCGATCTCGGCGGCCCTCGAGGTCCTGCGGCGTCGCTGGCCGATCGTGCTCGGGATCGTGCTCGTCTGCACTGTCGTCTCGGCGATCCAGCAGAAGCGGACGGCCAAGAGCTACAAGTCGACCGCGAGCGTGGCCTTCCAGAGCGCCACCCTCTCGGATGCGGCGCTCGGGGTTGGCTCCTCGGGAAGCGGGGAACCGCAGCGCGACGCCGACACCCAGGTCACGATCGCCCACTCGCCGGAAGTGGCCCAGGGGGTGCGCAAGCAGCTCGGCACCACCCTCAGCGCGGCCGAACTGCTCGGGATGGTCAGCGTCGAAGCGGCCGCCAACGCCGACGTCCTCGAAATCACCGCCTCCACCAGCGACCCGCGCTACTCGGCCAGGCTCGCCAACGCCTTCGCCAACCAGTACATAGCCTTCCGCGCCAACTCCCAGCTGAGCAGCATCGACGCCGCCAAAGCCCAGCTGCAGCAGCAGCTCGCCTCGGTCACCGCGGGCTCGGCCGAAGCGGCCTCACTGCAGCAGTCCATCCAGAAGCTCGGCCAGCTGCGGGCGATCGTCGGCGGCGGGGCGAACATCATCGGGCAGGCCACCCCGGCGAGCCAGCCCTCGGGGATGCACCTCTCGACCGCCATCATCATCGGCCTGCTCGTGGGCCTGGCTCTGGCCTTCTCGCTCCTGTTCGTGCTGGAGTCGCTGGACCGGCGGGTCAAGACGATCGAGGAGTTCGAACGCGAGTACCGGCTCTCCGCCCTGACCGTCGTCCCCCAGTCCTGCATGCGCCCGGTGCGGGCGGAGGAACGCACGGAGCTGCTCGAGCCCTACCGGATCCTGCGCAGCGCCCTGGAATTCGCGGCCGTCACGCGGGCCCTGGACACGCTGCTGGTGACGAGCGCGGTCCCGGGCGAGGGCAAGACCACCGTCTCGGTGGATCTCGCCCACGCGATCGCCCTGACCAAACGCCGCGTGGTGCTGCTCGAGCTCGACCTGCGCATGCCGAGCTTCGCCCGCCACTTCCGCCTCGATCCCCAGCGCGGCCTCACGACGGCCCTCCTGCGCGGGGATTCCCCGTCGGAGCTGCTCGTTGAGCCCTTCCCGGCGCTGCCGAACTTCTCGGTCCTGCCAGCCGGGCGCCTGCCCCACAACCCGTCCGAGCTTCTCGCCTCCCCGGTGGTGGCGGAGATCATCTCCGAGCTGGGCGGGGGACGGCGAGACGATGGTCATCGTCGACGCGCCCCCGCTGAACCCCGTGGCCGACGCCCAGGTCCTGCTCAACAGCTCGGCCATCCAGGCGACCCTGCTCGTCGCCCGCATAAGCAAGACGACCCGCGACGAGACCCGCCGGGCGCGGACGATCCTCGATCGCCACATGGTCGAGCCGGTCGGCCTCGTGATAACCGGGATGCGTGACGGAGGGCGCTACTCCTACGCGGCCTACGGCGAGGCGGCCGGAACGGTCGACGTGAGCGCCGACGGCATCTCCAGGCGCTCCCGCCGCTCCGCGGACAATCCTCTGCCGCTCTAGGAAGGAGGAGGGGAGATCTCCTCCTGGCGACTGAATCTGCGCACGCTCGCCGGCCGCGACATGGCGACGGCGGCGCTGGCCGCGGCCCTCACGGCCTTGGTCCTGCTGGGCGCCGCGCACAAGGTCGGCACATCCTCCATCTTCGTCCCCCTCGGGGTGGGAGCCCTGATCGTCGTCCTGATGCGGCCGCTGCTGGCGGTCACCCTCACGGCGGGCCTGGCGATCCTCTGCGAGGGGCCGGCCTTCGGCCTGTTCACCTTCACCGAGAACCTCTACAAACCCCTCTACAAGCACCTCACCCCCCTCGACGCCCTGGTCGTCCTGGCTGCGGTCTCGGTCGCCCTCGACGTGGTGCGCAACCGCCGGCCGGTCCGTTTCCCTCGGGAGCTTCGCCTGCCGATCCTGGTCCTCGTGCTGGCGATGCTCTCCGGCATCGCGATGGGCCATGCGTCGGGGGTGAGCCTGAAGTCGGTGGTGCTCGCCGAGAACGTCATCGCCTATCTGGTGATCCTGCCCCTAACGGTCGCCAACCTGCAGGTGGACCGCCGCCGCCTTCGGCTGCTGCTCGCCGCAGGCTTCGCCCTGGCGATCGTCAAGGCGCTGCTGGGCCTGGCCGAGATAGCCAGCGGCCGGGGCATCTCGATCGAGGGGGTCTCGAAACTCACCTACTACGAACCGACGGCCAACTGGTTGGTGATGCTGGCCCTCCTGGGCCTCTTCGCGGCCATCCTGGCCCGGTTGCGTCCTCCTCTGTGGATGCTTCTGGGCTCTCCCTTGCTGATCGCCTCGCTCGTGCTCTCCTACAGGCGGTCCTTCTGGATAGCGACCGTGCTGGGCCTGCTGCTCGTGCTGCTGCTCGCCCTCTCCCCGGTCGGCCGGCGCCTGCTCGTCCCCACCGGCCTGTTCCTAGCGGCGGCGATCTGGCTGCTCGGCTCGATCACCTTCCAATCCCAGTCCCCGATCGTCAAGCGGGCGGTGTCGCTGTCGCCGACGAGCCTGAAGAGCAACGTCGAAGATCGCTACCGCCTGGACGAGAGGGCGAACGTGCTCGCCGAGATCGAACGACATCCCATCACGGGCCTCGGGATCCTCGTGCCCTGGCAGGCCTCCGTCCAGCCGCTGTCGATCGAACACGAAGGGGGTCGCGAGTACGTGCACTTCGCGGCCCTGTGGTGGTGGCTGAAGCTGGGGATCCTCGGCCTGTTGGCCTACTTCGGTCTGCTGATCGCGGCCGCACGGCTGGCCTGGCGCGTGTGGCGGGAGAGCGTCGATTCGATCGCGAGGGCCTTCGGCCTGGCCTCGCTGTGCGGCATGGCCGGAATGCTCGCTGCCGAGACGACGGCCAGCTTCACCGGGGTGGACCTCCGCTTCACCGTCGTCCTCGGCACGCAGATCGGGCTGCTCGCCCTGCTCGCGCGCACGGCCGAGGACGAGGCGCGGGCCGGGCAGGCGGCGCCGGCCCAGGACGTCTGAGCCGCCGCCCCTACCGGTTGGCTGCGATCAGAGCCTGCACCGTGGTGGTGTAGAGGCCCTTGGCCGCGCCGTTGCTCTGCACGGCACCGAAGTAGGCCTCCCGGTCGGTGCTCGCGCCGCTCGGTTTCTGATCGCGCACGTGGTAGAGGTACAGGGCCGCCAGACGGGAGCCGTAGCGGGCCCTCATCGCCGTGAGGGTCGTGGTGAGGGTCGTCGCGGCTTCGGCGTAGGACATGCACCTGTTCCAGCCGTAGTTGTCGCTGAGGCAGTTGCCGTTGTCGGAGGCGAGCCCCCACTCGGTGACGTAGATGGGGATGGTGCTCGGAGCGCCGTGGGCCGCGGTGGTGGAGACGGTCTGATCCAGCCGTCCCTGCCAGTTGGCCCCGTAGGGATGGACGGTCCAGCCGGCCACCCGCGAGGCCAGGTCGGGGACGGCCGCGAACATGTTGTCGACCCAGGCCGAGCCGCCGCCCCCCGAGTCCGCCTGGGCGAGCAGCCCGACGCTCGGGTTGGCCGACTGGATCGCCGTCTGGGCTTCCTTGAAGCGCAGCGCGTAGGACTGGGCGCGGCTCGCGTAGGTCGAGGAGGAGTTGTCGGAGAACTGGTAGGTGTAGCTGGTCTCGTTGCCGAACTCGATCGTCGTCACGGCGGTGTCGGCGGGGAAGGTCTTGCCTTTCCAGAGCGTTCCGCCGGGGCCGAACGCGGCCGCCCAGCTCGCCAGGTTCTGGGCTTCGGCGGGGCTCGGGATCTGGCCATTGAAGCCCGCCAGCAGCAGCAGTCGCACGCCGGCTTTGGCGTAGAATTCGACCAGCGGAGCGACTTCCGCGGCGGAGGAGCCGATGCCGACCTCCATGCGCACCGTGTGGGCGCCGACGGTCTGGATGAAGGGCAGTTCATAGCCCGAGGTGCCGGCGACCACGCCCATCTCGAACGGGCCCGCCGTCACCGAGGAGGGGACCGGCGCCGGTTCGCCTTCGCCTTCGCCTTCGGGTTTGGGGGCGGGAGCCGGGGCGGAGGGGAAGGTGATCGAGACCTCCGGCGCCCAGGCGCTCCCTTCCACCGCCGTGCGCACGCTGTATTTCACGGTCTTGCCGGCCACGGCGGGCGGGGTGAAGGATGTGCCGCTGACCTCCGAGTACTTGTCCGTCTGGCCGGGGACCTTGGTCACGAGCACGTAGGTGGTGATCCCAGCCACGGCGTTCCAGGTGAGGGTCGCGCCGGAGACCGTGATGGAGGGTGCGGCCTGGGGGTCGGGTGCCTTGACGGGTTCGCTCTTGGGAGATTCCGAGACGCCGGGGTAGGTGATCGACTGTTCGGTCGACCAGGTCGACCACCAGGCGGTCGTCCTGACGCTGTAGGAGACCGTGACGCCGGGAACCGGCGGCGGGGTGGTCGATGTGCCGTGGACGATCGTGTACTGGGGGGTCTGCCCCGGCACCTTGCGCATCAGCACGTAGGTGTCGATGCCCGCGACGGCGTTCCACCTCAGGGTCTGGCCGGAGACGGTCAGGTGCGGGGCGTAGCGCGTGCTTTCCTGGCCCCTCGTGCTGGCGGAGGCCGAGGAGCCGCCGGTCGAACGCGCGACCTGGGAGAGGTGCCGCTGTGCCCTTGCGAGATTGCTGCCGGCCTTCTGCAGCGAATGATGGGCGGCACGGCAGCGCACGGGGCGGGAGGGGTTGGCGGCGCGGCAGCGCTTCATCCGCTTGGCGGCCGCCACGAGCACCCGGTCGGCGTGAGCGTTGGCCCTGCCCGCCCTCATCAGCTTGCGGGGGTGGGTGCTGGCCGCGTAGACCGTCCGACGCGAGTGGGCCGAGCGGTGGGATGCGGCCGCGGCCGAGGAGGCGGCCGCTCCCAGCAGGATCAGGCAGGTGAGGAGATACAGAGCCCTGGTCCGCCAGTGCGCTGCGCAATCTTGGGGGGAGGTCATGCGTCGCTCCTTCGGTAACCGGGCTGTCTCGGAGAGACCCCTGGCTTTGCGAGCCCGCCTCGCGACGGGTGTGCCGTTGTCGGGATGGGGCGACTTGCGCCCTCAGGTACGAGGACGTCGCCCCACGGTGTTTCTTGAGGCCTGCACGAGATCTTTCGGGCGGCGCGGGGCCCTCTATGAGCGCCCAGGCGGGTCGTGGACGGATGTCCGCGGCCGTGGACGGGGCATTGTCAAGGGGTCGAAGGGCCCCCCGATCTGCGGCGGTCAGGCCTCCAGCAGCCGGGTGAGGGCCTCGATCGAGTAGCGCTCGGCCGCCAGCTCCCGCCCGCGCCGGCCGAGCTCGGGCGCACCGTCTCGGAGCACGGACAGCAGCGCCATCGCGAAGGCCTCGGGGCCGTCGGCGAGCAGGCAGTGCTCCCCGTCCACCGCCGCCAGGCCGGCGGCGGCGCGGGTGGTGGCCACGACGGGCAGCCCGTGGGCGAGCGCCTCGACGAACTTCAGCGGCGTGCCGCCGCCCTGCAGGAGCGGGACGACGGCGCAGCGAGGCTCGCCCGTAGGCCGCCGAGAGATCATCGACGAAGCCGATCGCCTCCACGCGGGGGTCGCTGGCGGGAGGCTCCTGCAGCCCGGCGCCGACGAGCGTCAGCCTCGCCTCCGGCAGCTGCGCCCAGACCCGCGGAAAGACCTCCGTCAGCAGGAAGCGCAGGCCGCTGCGGTTGGGCTCGTAGGCGAAGTTGGCCACGAAGATGGCCCGCCGCTCCTCCACGGCGGGCCGTACCGGGCGGATCGCGCTCACGTCCACCACGTTGGGCACGTATCGCAGCCTGGCCGCCGGGCACAGCTCCCGCGCGGCCGCGATGTCGGCCTCGCTGACCATCCACGACTCGGCCGCGCGGGCCAGCAGCCCACGCTCGAACCTGCGCAGGGTGCGCAGATCTCGGGCCCGTTCCTCCCGCAGCTCGCCGCGGAAGGCCGACTCGAGGTTGTGGGCGTTGTAGATGACGGGCCGGCGCCGTGCGAGGCGTGCGAGGGCGGCCGCGGCGATCGGCCCGTCGGCGATCACCCGGCCGCTGCCGGGCTCCCCGGCCAGACGGGCGGCCGCGGCGGCGAGCTCGGGGGAGACCCCGCGGGCGAATCCGGCCGGCACGCCCGCCAGCCGGGCGGCGGCATAGGCGAGCAGCCGCCGCGGCCCGCGCGAGGGCAGGACCTCGCGCAACTCGATGCCCGGGATGGAGCGGAAGGCCGCATCGGGCTCGGCCCCCTCGAAACGTGCGTAGAGGAGGGTGAGCGGCCCCCGGTTGGCCAGGGCCCGGGCGATCCCGTAGGTGCGCACCGTCTGGCCCGAGCGCAGGATCGGCGTGTGGGTGGTGACGAGCAGGTCGCTCATGCGTGGCTCACAGGGCGGCGACGGCGGCGGCTATCTCCTGCAGGCGGGTCTCCCAGGAATGGGAGGCCGCGCGCTGCGAGCGGGCCAGTCGCAGCTCGGGCCCGTCCTCGGCCAGGGCCCGGTCGAGAAGCTCAGCCGAGGCCGGCGGCGTCCGGGGCGGTGCTCACGTCGGGCACCCCGGCCAGGGCGGGCAGCGGGGTCGCGACGACAGGCAGCCCGGCCGCGAGGTACTCGTAGACCTTCATCGGGAAGATGCTCTCCGTCAGCGCGTTGCGCGCGTAGGGGATCAGGCCCGCGTCGGCTCCCCGCAGCACCTCCGGGAGCTCGCCGTAGGAGCGCGGGCCGAGCAGGTGGACGTTGGGCTCGGCGCGCAGGGGGGAGACGTCGGTGTGGGGGTCGCCGGGGCCGACCGGTCCGACGAGCGCGAACGAGATCGAGGGGCGCAGCCGGGCCAGCTCGGCGAGCAGTCCTGAAATCCAGCTTGATCGGAGACGATCGCGCCGGTGAAGACGACCCGCGGAGACGGGAGCGCCGCGATCGCCGGGTCGACCGGCCCGTCCTGGAGGGCGCGGGAGAAGAGGTCCGTGTCGGCGACGTTGGGGGCGTCGAGGACGTTGTCGGAGAGGGTCCGCAGCCGCTCCGCCAGGGCTCGGGCGCGCTCGCGAGCACGAGGTCGGCGCGGGCCGCGAAGCGCTCCTCGGCGGCGCGGAAGCTGGCCGTGTCGATCCGCTCGTGGGCGGCGATGTCATCGACGCAGTGGTAGACGACCAGCGAGGGTGCGAGCGCATCGATCAGGGCCTCCGCCTGGGGCACGTAGCCCCACAGGATCGGCCGGCTGCAGGCCGAGCCGCCTGGCCGCCCGGCGCACGAGGCCGGCAGCAGCCGCCCGTTGAGCGCTCGCACGGCCCGCGATGCGGTGCAGCGGGAGCACGAGCGGGGAGAGGACGTGCAGCCCGTCGGCGGGCCGGGGGCCCGACAGGCCGCGCCGCAGCCGCCGGGCGATCCGGGTCAGGTCGCGGCCGGCGAGCTGGGGCTCGCGCAGGCCCAGCGACTCGACGAACAGGACTCGGTTGTCGCGCGGCCAGGCGGGACATCAGGTGGTGCTGGTTGGTCCACAGCTCGGTGTCCCAGTCGGCGAAGCCGACGCAGACGATGTCGCGTCCGCGCAGGCCTGGGGGATCGGGCATCTCGGCGCCATGATCCCAGGCGTCGAGGCGTGTAGTCTCGAGGCGGTGCAGCAGGAGGCCAAACCGGCCAGCGAGCGGGCTGCTCGAGGAGCTGCGCGGGCGCTTCCCGCGCGTGGCGGTCGTGCACGACTGGCTGACGATCCCCGGCGGCTCCGAGCAGGTGGTGCTCGAGCTGCTGGAGATGTTCCCCCAGGCCGAGCTGTTCACCTCGGTCTACGACCCCGCGCCCTGGCCGCCGCAGATCACCGAGCGGCCCGTGCACGCCTCGTTCTGAACCGCATGCCCGGCGCCACGCGCCACTACCCGAAGCTGCTGCCGCTGATGAACCGGGCCTTCCGGTCGTTCGACCTCTCCGGCTTCGACCTCGTGCTCTCGAGCAGCCACGCCTGCGCGAAGAACGTGCGCGCGCCGGCCGGCTCGCTGCACGTCTGCTACTGCCACACGCCGATGCGCTACGCCTGGGAGGAGGGCTTCCTCGGCGGGCGAGGAGGTGGGCCGGGTGACGCGGCTGCTGCTGCCGCCGCTGCTCGCGCGGCTGCGCCGCCAGGACCTGGCGGGCGCCGCCGGGCCCGACGTGTTCGTGGCCAACTCGCGCCACGTGGCCGAGCGGATCGCGCGCTACTACGGGCGCTCGGCCGAGATCGTCCACCCGCCCGTCGACGTCGAGCACTTCCTCGGGCTCGAGCGCGCGACCCCGAGCGACTACTACCTCGCCTTCGGGCGGGTCGTCCCCTACAAGCGGGTCGATCTCGCGGTGGCCGCCTGCGCCGCTGCTGGGGCGGCGGCTGAAGGTCGCCGGCGACGGGCCGGGCGCTCGAGGCCGTGCGGGCCGAGGCCGGGCCGGGCAGTCGGAGTTCCTCGGCAAGGTCTCGCGAGCGCGAGCGCGACGAGCTGCTCGGCGCAGGCGCACGGGCGCTGCTGTTCCCGGGCGAGGAGGACTTCGGGATCGTGCCCGTCGAGGCGCAGGCGGCAGGGGTGCCGGTGATCGCCTACGGCGTGGGCGGCGCCGTGGAGACGGTCCTCGACGGGACCACGGGGGTGCTGTTCGCCGAGCAGAGCCCGCAGGCGCTGGCGCGCGGCGATCGAGCGCTTCGAGGGGCTGGCGCTCGAGGAGGGGGCGGTGCGCGAGAACGCGCGGCGCTTCGGCCGCGAGCGCTTCCGCGCGGAGATGGCGGCGGTCATCGACCGCGCCTCCGGGCGGCGCGTAGCGGCGCGAGAACCCGGTAGTGTTCGCCCATGCAGGAGGTGCTGCCCGGGCGTCTGCCACTGGACGGCCACTCATCCGAAGATCCACATCGAGGTGTCCTCCTACTGGCTGGATGAGCCGGGCGTCCTGATCGATCCGCTCGTGCCGGCGCGGGAGGGTCTCGACTGGTTCGCCGAGCGGCCCAGCCCGCCCGGGCGATCCTGCTCTCCAACCGCCACCACTACCGGGAGTCCGAGCTGCTTCGTCGAGCGCTTCGGGTGCCCGGTGCACTGCAACAGCGCCGGCCTGCACGAGTTCTCCGAGGGCGCAGCCCGTCGAGGGCTTCGAGATCGGCGAGCGGCTGCCGGGCGGCGTGGTGGCCTGCGAGCTGGACGCGATCTGCCCGGACGACACCGCCCTGCACCTGCCCGGGCAGCGGGCGGTCGTGCTCGCCGACGGGGTCGTGCGCGGCGGACCCGCACGGGCAGGAGGGGCCGCTCGGCTTCGTCCCGGACTCGCTGATGGACGACCCGCCGGCGACCAAGCGCGGCCTGCTGAAGGCCTGCTGCGCGCCTGCTGGCGGAGCTGGACTTCGATCACCTGCTGCTGGCCCACGGCGGTCCGGTCATCGGCGACGGCCGGGAGCGGCTGCAGGAGCTGGTGGAGAGCGGAGGCCGGACCGCGTTCGAGATGTAGGGCGCGGCGGGGCTCGTCGGGATAGGCTCGCGACATGCGCGTGCTGGTCACCGGGGCGAGCGGCTTCATCGGCGGCGTCCTCTGCCGCCGGCTCACGGCGGCGGGCCACGAGGTCCTGGCGCTCGTGCGCCGTCCCGGCTCGGAGCCGCCGGGCACCGCGCCCGGTCGCGGGCGACCTCGGCGACGGCCGGCGGCCTGCGGGCCGCGCTCGCCGAGGCGCGCCCGGACTGCGTCGTCCACCTCGCCGCCGAGATCGCCTCCCAGCGCAGCGCGCGCGAAGGTCGACGAGGTGAACGTGCGACGGCACCGCGCCGCCTGCTCGACGCCTGCCTGGGCTCGCCGGGGCCGACCCGGCGGCCGGCCCGCGCCTCGTCTTCTCCTCGACGGTCGTCACCGGCGACGCCGACGGCGAGCTGCTGACCGAGGAGCAGCCGCTGCCCGTCGCAGACGCCCTACGGGCGCTCCAAGCAGGAGGGCGAGCGGATGGTCCTCGGCTCGGGCCTGCCCGCCGTCGTGATCCGGCCCTCGCACGTCTACGGCCCGGGCGGCTGGTACGCCGCAGGAGCTGGTGCCGCGGCTGCGCCAGCCGGGGCGCTTCGCGGTGATCGGCAGCGGCGAGCAACCTGTGGGACGTCGTCCACGTCGAGGACGTCGTCGCGCGCCCTGCTGCTGGCGGCTCGACGGGCCGGGGCGACCGGCCGCGATCTACCACGTCGCCGACGACGAGCCGATCACGCTTCTACGACTTCATGGCGCTGACCGCCGCGGAGCTCGGCGTCGGCCCGCCGCGCGGATCCCCGCCGGGCTCGCCCGGCTGGTCGCGGGGCGCAACGCCGTCGACGCCGTCGTCCGCTCGGCCCGTTCCTCCAACGCGAGGATCAAGCGGGAGCTCGGCTGGCAGCCGCGCTTCGCGACCGCCCGCGAGGGCGTCGCCGACGCGATCGCCCGCATGCCGCGCGGCGGGCTTAGCCCACCCCGAGGACGCGCTCGGCCTCGTCGGCCACGTGGCGGGCGATCGCCAGCGAGGAGGTGGCGGCGGGCGAGGGGGCGTTGCGCACGTGCAGGGCGCGCTCGGTGTGGGAGAAGACGAAGTCGTCGACCAGCGGCCGTCGCGACCGAGCGCCTGCGCGCGCACCCCGGCGAAGGAGGGCAGGACGTCGGCCGCGCGCAGCTCGGGCACGTACCGGGCGGCCGCCCGCACGAAGGCCGAGCGCAGCGCGGCATGGCGAAGCTCCGTGATGCCCGTCGCCCACCAGTGGGCGAGCATCCGCCAGGTGCCCGGCCAGGCGAGGGTGTCGAGCAGGTCGCGGGCCGCGGACCGTCCTGAGCCTGTAGGCGTCGCGGGCGCCCGCCATCAGCGCGGTCGGGCCGACCAGCACCTCGCCGTCGATGTGCTTGGTCAGGTGGACGCCGAGGAAGGGCAGGGAGGGGTCCGGGACGGGGTAGATCAGCGAGCGCACCAGGTGGCGGCGCTCGGGCACGAGGCGCAGGTAGGCGCCCCGGAACGGGACGATCCGCGGGTCGGGGTCGGCTCCCGCGGCCACCGCGAGGCGGTCCGCCCAGGCTCCCGCGCAGAAGACGGCGTGCCCGGCCTCGGTCGCGCCGTGCGCGTGGGCAGATCCGCAGACCGCGCGAAGCCAGCGAGACGCCGGTCACCTCGCAGCCCGTTGCGATCGCTCCCGCCCGCGGTCGCGATGTCCTCGGCGTAGGCGCGCGCGACGGCGGGGAAGTCGGCGATGCCGGTGCCGGGCGAGTGAAGACCGGCGATGCCCCGGGCGTGCGGCTCGATCTCCTCGATGCCGGCGGCGTCGATCCGGCGCAGGCCCGGCACCCCGTTGGCCGTCGCCCGCCGCTCGAGCTCGTCGAGCCGGGCGAGCTCGGAGGAGTCGGTGGCGACGATCACCTTGCCGCAGCGGTCGGCGGCGATCCCGCGCGCTCGCAGTACTCGTACATCTCCCTCGCCCCGTCGACGCAGAGGCGGGCCTTGAGCGACCCGGGCGCGTAGTAGACCCCGGCGTGGATGACGCCCGAGTTGTGCCCCGTCTGATGGGTGCGCGAGCTCGTCCTCGCGCTCGAGCACGGCCGACGGATGCACGGGGGTGGCGGGCGATCAGCTCCCGCGCGACGGCGAGCCCGAGGATCCCGCCGCCGACGACGGCGAGGTCGCAGCGCTCGGGAGGAGGCTGGTGCGGGGGACTGGCCGACACCACCCGCAGGCTAGCCCTGCGGCGGTCCCGGGTCCGCCCGGAGCCGTGGCTGCCGCCGCGTCCACCAGCCCTGCGCCGTAGAGGCGTTCGTCGCCTCCGCCGCCGAGCTTGCGGGCCGTCGCCCGCAGGCGGGCGGTGAGCGGCCGCGGGCGAGGGGTGGCGGCCGAGCACGCCGCTGGCGATGACCAGGGCGGCCGTGGCCGAGACGTGGGGGGTCGCCATCGAGGTCCCTTCATAGCCCGTCGGGATCCCGAAGCGCCGCGGGGAGCTGCCCGTGAAGGTCACCTGGAAGATGTCCCGGCCGGGGTGTTCGGGATCGCAGTTGGGGTCCCCGGTGAGGGCGGCGTCCGGCCCTCCGCCGGGTGCCACGAGCGTGAGGCCGGTCCCGTCGTTGGAGTAGGCGGCAAGGCAGCCGCGTTCGGTGGTCGCCCCGACCGACACGACATAGGGGGCGTGCGCGGGATAGGCGATCGCGGTGTGGCCCTCGTTGCCCGCCGCCGCCACGACGAGCACGCCGTGGCGGTGGGCATAGCGGAGCGCTTCGATCAGCTCGGGGATGTCGGAGGCGGTGACGCCGGGGGAGAACTCGAGGCTGAGGTTGATGACCTGGGCTTTGTGCCTGACCGCGAAGCGAACCCCTTCGGCGATCGTCGAGGCTTCCCCTTCGCCCTCGGTGTCCAGCACGCGAACGGGCATGATCCGCGCGCCGAATGCGAGCCCGGTGAGGCCGAGCCCGTTGTTGGTCGCCTCGGCGATCGTGGAGGCGACGAAGGTGCCGTGGCCATTGCGGTCGTTGGGGAAGGGGTTGTGGGCGACGAAGTCATAGCCCGCCGACGAACTGCATAGGTGCTCGAAATCGGGCGAGCGCCGGAAGGGGCCGCGGTTGGCGTAGGCGACGCCCGTGTCGAGCACGGCGACGGTGACCCCTCGGCCGCCCGGGAGCGCCGTCGGCGGCCACGTTGGCCCATGCCTGCGGTGCGTCCACCCCGAACGGCCCGCTGAAGTTCCACTGCAGCTGCTGCCAGCCTCCCGCCACGCCGGACGTTCCCGGGTCGTTCGGCAGCGCCGTGCCGGACGCCCGCGCCACATAGTCCGGAACCGCCCAGGCCACTCCCGGGCGGCCGCGCAGCCGTCGCAGGGCCGCCGGGACGCTCTCTCCCGGGGCGAGGGGCACCACGCGAGCACGGACCGTGCCCGCCCGGACCCCGCGGCCGAGGCGCGGGCCCCGGCAGGCCGGGTCCTGGAGCCCGGCGCCGCATATCCGACGACGATCCTCCCGGGGACGAAGCCGTTGGACAGGGAGGCCCCGGCGGCGGGGGCCGCCGCGCCGATCCCGCACGGCGACGGCGCCGACGTAGAGCATCCGGGTGATCCGGCGGGTGGCCGGCCTCGCGGCCGTGGTTTGGGCGCTGGGTGACATCGTCCTTCGGTAATGATGAAGTGCCGCGGCCGACAGGCGGCGAGGCACTGTCGCAGACCCGGCGGGCGAGATCGATGAGCGAGGGCGTGTTCCCACAGGACGACCACTTCATGCGCATGGCCCTTGGTGAGGCCGAGCGTGCGTTGGAACACGAGGACGTGCCGATCGGCGCGGTGCTCGTGACGGGACGGGGAGGTTCTCGCAGCCGCCCACAACGAGCGCGAGCTGCGCCAGGACCCGACGGCCCACGCCGAGATCCTCGCCCTGCGCGAGGGATCCCGCCTCCTGGGCACCTGGAGGCTGCTCGACACAGTCCTCTACGTGACGCTCGAGCCGTGCGCGATGTGCGCCGGGGCGATCGTCCTGGGACGGGTGCCGTCGGGTCGTCTTCGGGGCGACCGATCCGAAGGCGGGGGCCTGCGGCAGCGTGCTCGACGTCCTCGGCGAGCCCCGGCTCAACCACCGCCCCGAGGTCCGGGGCGGGGTGCTGGGAGACGACTGCGCAAGGCTCCTGAGCGTCTTCTTCGCCGCCAGGCGCTGAGCGGGCACAGGCGATTCTCCCCGCCGGCCCCCGGCGGACCGCTTCCGGATCATCTAGCCTTGACGATCCCCCGTGGAGGGGTGGCAGAGCGGTTGAATGCGGCGGTCTCGAAAACCGTTTCGGGGGAGATTCCTCCGACGAGGGTTCGAATCCCTCCCCCTCCGTTTTCGAGTCCAGGTCGGCTTATTTGCAGGTCTTTCACGCTGAGGAGTCGCCGCGAGCTCACGGGCGCTGGTCGGAGACCGCCATGTCGGCTATTGAGGGTTTGGAGGTTTATTCCCCCAGCCCGGACTCCGCCGGGTAGTGCTAATCCACGAGAAATGATGCTAATAGCCGTGCCTTTTAGCATTATTATGCGATCATTAGCACCATGCGGAGCTTCATCGACCTCGACAGGACATTCGGCAGCCAGCCGCGAGAGCTCGGCGCCGAGCTCTCAAGGATCGATACCGGGAAGGGGCAAGAACGCCTGTTCGCCGACCAGATGCCGGAGCTGTTACGGGCGCTCTCAGAGAACGCGCGCATCGCCTCGATCACGGCCTCAAACGCGATCGAGAACGTACGGTCGCGAAGGACCGCGCCGAGCGGATCGCCAAGGGCAGCTCTCGTTTCCGCAACCGCAACGAGAAGGAGTTCGCCGGCTACCGAGACGCGATCGATTCGATCATGCGCCTCGAGAGCATACGAGCCGCTCACGGTGCCGTTCCTGCTCCACCTCCACCGACTGCTCTTCAAACATGTCGACGGCCGTGGAGGCACTAAAGAGCGACCAGAACCTGATCGTCTCCTACGAGAGCGGACGACGAGAGATCGTCTTCACGCCACCAGACGAGCACGACACCCCAATGCTTCTGACCGAGCTGCTTGACCGCTACAACGAGGCGAAGAAGGAGGGCCGCACACACCCGCTTGTGCTTATCGGCGCACTGATCGTGGACCTCCTGCGATCCACCCGGTAGCGGACGGCAATGGGCGCCTCGCAAGACTGGTCACCACGTACGAGCTGCTAGCGGCCGGCTATGGCGTCGCGCGTATGTGAGCGTCGAGCAGCGCATCTACGAGGCGAAGAACGCCTACTACCAGAGCCTCTCCGAATCGCAGCGCGGCTGGCACACCGGTGAGCACACGATCTGGCCGTGGACGACGTTTCTCATCCGGATCCTCGACGGTGCCTACCAGGATTTCGAGCAGCGCGTCGCCGCCGCAGGTGGACCAACACTGGCTCCAAGCAGGACCGCGTTCGCGAGCACATCATGCGCCACTCGCCCGGCAGAATTCCGCACACGCGACATCCACCGTGCGCTACCAGGGGTGAGCCCCGCGACGGTACGGCTCGTGCTCAACGAGTTGCGCGACGCAGGGGAGATCAACGTCCACCGGCAAGGGCTCAGGCGCACGCTGGCACCTTGCAGGACGGTAGGCCCGGGGCCCCGCGAGTGTCTCGAAAACCGTTTCGGGGGAGATTCCTCCGACGAGGGTTCGAATCCCTCCCCCTCCGTTGCGCTAGCCGGTGAGCCCTGCGATGCCGTTCCTCAGCAGCGAGGCGGCCAGCAGGAGGAGGATCGCCGCGGCGAGCGTCCTCGCGTTGCGCTCGATCCACGCACGGGCGGCGGCGAGCATCCGCTTGGCCCGCTCGGGAGCGACGGCGAGCATCACGATCGACGCCAGCAGCGGGAGCAGCGAAACGAGTGCGAACAGCGTCCACAGGCCCACGTATTCGGCTGCGTCCGGGTTGAGCTCGGAGACCTCCTTCAGTGCCAGGGGTATGAAGCCGCCGGGGTTGGCGAGGGTGGCGCCGGCGGCGACGACGGCGATCGCCGGCGAGGAGGAGACGCTGCTCATGCGGGCGATCATGCTCGCCGCCCGCTCGGGGTCGGCCGGCCTTCGCATCGCCCGCACGATGAAGCCGACCAGGTAGGCGCCGGCGACGACGTCGACGATCGCCACCCACGTCTTGGGGGTGCTCGGCTTGGGAGAGGCGGCCGCGTTGCCGAGCACGAACGCCGCCACGACGCCGATCACGAGGGTTATCCCGAAGGCCCCGAGAAAGAACCACAGACCTGTCCGCAGCGGCCTCTCGCCGAGGACGAGGGCGAAGATCGAGAAGGAGAGGGTCGTCGGCGACAGCATCGCGCCGAGAGCGACGAGCGCGAACTCGACGTAGACCGAGGTCACCGGGCCATCCTATTGGCTTCAGGAGGGCTGAACGCCTAAAGAAAGGTGGCGTATCCCGTCAGGTCGAGACCGGGTATGTCGAGTGCCCGCACGAGGCGCTCGGCGACCTTGCGCCACGTGAACTGCTTGGCATGCTCGCGGCCCAGCGCGCCGAGCCGCTCGGCCGTCCCGGGGTCGCAGAGCTTGAGCATCGCCTCGAACAGCTCCGAGGGCGCCCCCGGATCGACGACATATCCGGCATCGCCGATGCAGGTCGCCGCGCCACCGTTGCTCGTCCCGATCGACGGGATCCCGGCTGCGGCGGCTTCCACGTGCACGGTGCCGGCCGGCTCGTGAAGGGAGGGCATCACGAAGGCGGTGGCCTGCCGGTAGAGGTTGGTGAGCCGGGCTCTGCCGATGGGGTCGTTGATCGCCAGCAGGCCATGACCGGTCACGCCCTCGAGCTCCACCCGCGGGTGGCCGCCGACCAGGTCGAGGGTCGCGTCGGGGAACCTCTCCCTGACCCTGGCGAAGGCATCGAGGACCAGGTCGCCGTTCTTGCGTGCCCAGTCGAACCCCACGAAGAGGAACCGAGGGGTCGACCATTGCCGCTCTCCCTGGTCGATGTCCCCGAACGAGTTGTTGGAGCCCAAGCCGACGACATGGACCTTCTCCTCGGGTATCCCGTAGTCGGAGACGATGCTGTCCGCGACCCAGCGTGAGAAGGTGCAGCATCCGACCGCTGACCTGTAGGCGGCGCGCTGGCGGCGGACGAGACCCTTGATCTGGCCTCGAGAAAGGCCCCGCAGGTGCGGCCAGGGGTATGCGTCGACGGCCTGCGCGACCGTCGAGTCCTGATAGGTGACCATGCGAATCCCGGCCGGCGCTCGGTAGTCGGCGCCGTTCTGGACGAACCCGTCGAGCTCTCCCGCGGCAGCGAGCTGGGCCCGCACAGAGCGCTCCCTCGCCACGGCGTAGGGAAAGCTGGCCTTCCCGACGGTCAGGCGCCGTTCCCTGGCGCGGCCGGGTCGCACCAGATCGGAGGGGCGCAGGCCGAGCGCCGCGCCGGCGGCCAGAGCCGCCAGAGCCAATCCGTGATTCGGGGTGTCGCTGACCGGCACGACCCGCCCGGCGAGTTCCGTCAGGGCGCGGAGGACCGACGTAGGCCATCCGGAGGATGCCGTGGGGTCCTCCGGATCCCCCATCGCGGCCATGGCCAGCGTGATGGACTCCCCCCCATGCTGCATCTGCGTCCATCCTAGTCGAGAAAATGCGCGATGCGCCAGTCGGGCCGGGCGACGGGTCGGGACGTCCGGGCGGCGGGTCCGGGAGATACCTACCCCGGGTCAGCCCTTTGGCGGAAGGCCACGGGCGAACGCCACGCCTCGGCGCACCCACTCTCTTAGGCCCCGCGTGCGGGCGAGGCCCTCGGAGGCGACGACGACCCAGCCTCTCATCGCCCGGCTGCCCATCACCGCCGCGCGCGCGTGGGGACGGGAGAGGGCGTCATCAGCCCCCTCGGGCCCCACTCGCACCATCAGCTCCCCGCGGGACGAGATCGCCACGGCCATGTTGCCGTGGAGCAGAAAGGCCAGACCGCCGAACATCGGCAGCTCGCCGAGCCCGTCCTCCTCGGCGAGCTGCTCGCGGATGCGGTGGGCGAGTTCCTCGTCGTAGGCCATGGACCTGATTGACAATAGCCACCGGCGAATAGCGCCGGCCACAGGCGAATAGCGCCGCGTTTGCCGCTTTGGCATTCCGCGCCTATCATTCCTACCGGCGGAATATCCGCCAAACGGCGCATATGGCCCATCTGGAGGGATGGCCAGCTGCCCCGCCGGCAGCCAAGCACATAACGACATGTCTGGAGCGACGTTCGGATGACGCCAGGACGGAACCTTGTGCGCATCGCCGCGGCGGTCGTCGTCGCGCTCGCGGCGTGGCTGGCGGCGGTCCAGCCCGCTGCCGCCGAGCCCCTGCTCACCATCGCCAGCCCCTCCTCGGGAACCGTGACCAACGAACAGAGGCCGCCGTTCACGGGCACCACCGACGATCCATTCGATCCCGTCACGCTGAACGTCTACCTGACCCCGGAAGCGGGCGGATCGCTCGTGGCGAGCTCGCAGACCGAACCGGAAGGGTCAGGCGAATGGACCACCAAGCCGCCATTCGATCTCAAAGACGGCCGCTATGTGGCCGTCGCCGAACAGACGAGCACCCTGCTCTCGGAAACCTCCACCAGCGAACCGGTCGAATTCACGGTGGACACCGCCCCGCCCACGGTGTCGTTGAACTCGGTGTCCTCGCCGACGAAAGACAACACGCCGTCTTTCAGTGGCTCTGCGAGCGATACGACTTCGGTGACGGTCTACATCTTCAAAGGCAGCTCGGCGGAAGGCAGCTCGGTCGCGACGGCGCATGCGAGCGGGACGGGCGGGGGTTGGAGCTCGGGGGCGGCGTCTCCGGCGCTTGCGGATGGGACCTACACGGCGGTGGCCGAACAGGAAAGCTCGTTGGGCAATGGGCCGGGCTTCAGCCAGGAACGGACGTTCACGGTCAACACGGCCCCGCCCACGGTGTCGTTGAACTCGGTGTCCTCGCCGACGAAAGACAACACGCCGTCTTTCAGTGGCTCTGCGAGCGATACGACTTCGGTGACGGTCTACATCTTCAAAGGCAGCTCGGCGGAAGGCAGCTCGGTCGCGACGGCGCATGCGAGCGGGACGGGCGGGGGTTGGAGCTCGGGGGCGGCGTCTCCGGCGCTTGCGGATGGGACCTACACGGCGGTGGCCGAACAGGAAAGCTCGTTGGGCAATGGGCCGGGCTTCAGCCAGGAACGGACGTTCACGGTCAACACGGCCCCGCCCACGGTGTCGTTGAACTCGGTGTCCTCGCCGACGAAAGACAACACCCCGTCTTTCAGCGGCTCTGCGAGCGATACGACTTCGGTGACGGTCTATGTCTTCAAAGGGGGGTCCGCGAGTGGCTCGCCGGTGGCGACGGCGCATGCGAGCGGGACGGGCGGGGGTTGGAGCTCGGGGGCGGCGTCTCCGGCGCTGGCGGATGGGACCTACACGGCGGTGGCCGAACAGGAAAGCTCGTTGGGCAATGGGCCGGGCTTCAGCCAGGAACGGACGTTCACGGTCAACACGGCGCCGCCGTCGGTGTCGCTGAACGCGGTGTCCTCGCCCACGAACGACAACACCCCGTCGTTCACCGGGTTCGCCAGCGACACCACGACGGTGACCGTCTACATCTTCAAAGGGGGTTCTGCCAGTGGCTCGCCGGTGGCGACGGCGCATGCGAGCGGCACGGGCGGGGCGTGGACCTCGGGTGAAGCCAGCCCGGCGCTCGCCGACGGGTCCTACACGGCCGTGGCTGTCCAGGAAAGCTCGCTGGGCAACGGCGAAGGCAGCAGCGAAGCCATCCACTTCACCGTCCTGACGGCGGCCCCGACCGTCACCTTGAACTCGGTGTCCTCCCCGACGGGGAACACGACCCCCTCCTTCAGCGGGTTCGCAAGCGATACGACGCCGGTGACGATCCAGATCTACGCCGGTCCGACGGCCGAAGGCACGGTGGTGGCAACCGCCGCGGCGACAGGCACGGGGGGCAGCTGGACCTCAGGGCACCTGAGCCCGGCGCTGGCGAGCGGTAAGTACACGGCGGTCGCGGAGCAGTCCAGCTCGTTGCTCGGCAATCCGGCGGGCGTGAGCAACTCCGTGACCTTCGTCATCGACACGAGCTCGCCGACCGTGACCCTGAACGCCGTGCCCTCGCCCTCGAACAACGCCACCCCGACCTTCAGCGGGAGCGCGAGCGACTCGACGTCCGTCGTCGTGCACGTCTTCGACGGCGCCAACCACGAAGTGGCCTTCTCGAGCGGCACACCCTCGAAAGGCGCCTGGAAATCCGGCGGCCTCTCGAAAGCGCTCACGAGCGGGAGCTACACGGCGGTGGCGAGCCAGGCCAGCTCGCTCGGCAATCCGGAAGGCATGAGCGCGCCAGTCAGCTTCGTCGTGAACACCCAGGCGCCGAGCGTCACCCTCAACCAGCCCGCGTCGCGCTCGAGCGACACGACTCCGTCGTTCAGCGGGACGGCGAGCGACACGACCACGGTGACCGTCCAGATCTACCAGGGAAGCTCGGTCAAAGGCAGCCCGGTCTCGAGTGCCACCGCCGAAGGCACCGGAGGGGGATGGGCGTCGAGCCCGGCCTCGCCCGCCATTCCCTCCGGGACCTACACGGCGATCGCGGTCCAGAAAAGCTCGCTCGGCAACCCGGATGGGCTCAGCGAACCCAAGACGTTCGAAGTCGACACCAACGCACCAGCGGTGACCCTGACGCCCCCGAAATCGCCGTCGAACAACAGGACCCCTTCGTTCAGCGGCACCGCCAGCGGCAGGGCGCAGGTAGTGGTTCACGTCGTCGAAGGGTCAACAGAAGTCGCCCAGCTGACAGCTATCCCCTCGGCCGGGAGTTGGAGCACCGGGCCGTTGGGTTCGCCACTTCCGGCGGGCCGGCATGAATACAAGGTCTACGCGACCGAGGTGAGCTTGATCGGCAACCCCGAAGGCAAGAGCGAAGAACTCCCCATGGTGCTCGACACCACCTCGCCCGTGGTGACACTCGCAGCTATCCCCGCCCTCTCCAAGAACACCACCCCGAGCTTCAAAGGCACGGCCAGCGACACTGAATCGGTCAATGTGTCGATCTATCCGGGCTCGCTCACGACGGGCACGCCCGTCGCCACCGCCACGGGCCCCGTCACAGCCGGAGCCTGGACCTCGGGCACCGCCAGTCCCGCCCTCGCCAACGGCATCTACACGGCGGTCGCCAGGCAGCCCAGCTCCCTCGGCAATCCCGCCGGTGGAAGCAACTCGATCAGCTTTGCGGTCAACACGGACCCGCCGACGGTGACGATCGAACCGATCGTCACGCCGTCGAACAAACGCGAACCCTCCTTCAGCGGCACGGCCAGCGACACGACACCCGTGGTCGTGCACGTCCTGCTGGCCGGCGGTGGCGAAGTTGCCAGCGCGCAAGCCAAACCGTCGGCGGGCAAATGGAAAGCCGGCCCGATCACCCCGGCGCTTGCCAGCGGCGCCTACACGGCCTACGCCACGGAGGCGAGCAGCCTGGAAAACCTGGACGGGAAGAGCGGTGAAGTGAGCTTCGTCGTCAACACCGAACCGCCGAAGGTAACCCTCAACCCGGTCGCGACGCCGTCGAACAACCGCGAACCGTCGTTCAGCGGCACGGCCAGCGAAACGGGGCAGGTGAAGGTGGAAATCACGAGCAGCGGCAAAAAATGGGAAGCGACCGCGGCGGTGAGCAAAGGCGAATGGACGACCGGGCCGGTCACGCTGCCGCTGGAAACGCATACCTACACCGCAGTCGCGACCCAGAACAGCTCGATCGAAAATCCTCCCGGCAAGAGCGAACCGATCAAATTCGTCATCGACCCAAAGGCCCCGACGATCTCGATGAGCCCTCCGCGGGCCCAGATCAACACCGCGACACCGTCCTTCTCCGGCTTGGCCAGCGGCAGCACTCCCGTAATTGTCGCGATCTGCCGCCTCTCAACTCCCTGCAAGGCCGAAGCGGGAGAGTGGACGGCGAAATCGGCGGGCGGCGGGGCATGGACTGCCACGCTCGGAAGCGCGCTCCCAGACGGCGAATACCAGGCGATCGCCTCGGAGAAGAGCTTCGTGGGGGACGTCGGTGCGACCAGGGAATACCTCTTCACGATTGACACCGCCGCACCGGCCATCGCGCTGTCTTCGCCGTCGAACGGGGCCGTCAGCCACGGTGGGTCCCAGCTCGTGGCGGGCACGGCCGGCACCGCTGCCCACGACCTCCACAGCGTGACCGTCCAGCTCTTCGCGGGATCCTCGATAAGCGCCGGGCAGACCCCTGTCCAGATCGTCTCCGTGGGCACCGGAGGAGCCGGGTGGTCGGCGATCCTCGGCGGCCTCTCCCTGGGGACCTACACCGTCAGGGCGATCCAGTCCGACGAAGCGGGCAACGTCGGGACAAGTGCCACCAGCACCTTCGTCGAGCAGGCAACCACCCCGCCGTCGGCCGGGCCGACAGCGGCCTTCTCCTGGTATCCAAGCAACCCCCATACCGGAGAACAGGTCTCCCTCGTCTCCAGCTCGACGGACGGCACGAGCCCGATCACCGCCTACTCGTGGAACCTCCTCGGCTCGGCCTTCACAGCCGGCGGTCAGACCCAGACGACGTCGTTCGCGGCTCCGGGCAGCCACCTCGTCCAGCTCCGGGTAACCGACTCGGCCGGGTTGACCAGCCTCGCCTCCCAGCGGATCCCGGTCACCTATCCGGTGATGCGCCCGTTCCCCCTGGTGCGCATCGTCACCACCCGCTCGGCGGGACGGGTGAGGCTGAAGCTGCTCAGCGTCCAGGCTCCTGCGGGCGCGAGCGTGAAGGTGACGTGCACGGGCAAAAGGTGCCCGCTGAGGTCCCAGGCGAAGGTCGTTCCCAACGCCAAGGCGAAATCGTCCGGTGCGCAGTCGATCAGCTTCGGTCGCTTCCAGCGGTCGCTGGCTCCTGGGGTGGTGCTGGACATCCGGATCGCGAAAGCGGGCCAGATCGGCAAGTTCACGAGGTTCGCGGTCCGCAAGGGCAAGCTCCCCGTGCGAGCCGACGCCTGTCTGAACTCGACTGAAACCAAGCCGGAAGCGTGTCCGTCGTGAGGATCAGCGTCGGCACGAGGGCTGAACGGCCGCCCCGGCGGCGGGGGCGCCGCGGGGCGCTGGCCATATCCCTGCTCGTGTCGGTGATCCTGGGCGCCGCCCTGGCGGATGCGGGCTCGGCATCTGCCGCGCTGACGATCACCAGTCCGGCTCAGGGGTCTGCGACGAATGACGTGACTCCGTCGATCGCGGGCGCGGTCCAGTCACCGCCCGAAGAAGCAGCATTCTGCACCGTCGATGTGAAAGTGTTTCCCGGCGCTGCCGTTCCCTCCGAAGAATCCTCGGGACAGGACATCAGCACCTTCGGAGCATGCAGCTGGCAGGTCACGCCGGAAGCGGCCCTCGAACCTGGCGTCTACACGGTCAAGGCCTCCGCGATGAGGTGGCCCGAAGAAGGAGGAGAAGGCGTCCCCGAAGAAAGCGCCCCCGTCACCTTCACGATCGACACGGCGCCGCCCCAGCTGGCGATCGCCTCGCCGACAGCCGGGATCTCCGCCGGTTCTGGCTCGTTCGCCGTCAATGGATCGGCGGGGACGGCCGAAGGCGACCTGCCCGCGGTGACCGTGCACGTCTATCCCGGCAGTGCTCTGGAAGGGCCTCCGCTGCAGAGCCTGGAAGTCCAGGCGTCCGGCGGCAGCTGGTCCGGGACGATGGCGGGACTGGCGCCCGGCAGCTACACGCTCGTGGCCGAGCAGTCCGACTGGGCCGGCAACGTGGGCAGCAGCCCACCCGTCCCGTTCAGCGTGGTCTCGCCGCCGTCCCCGCCGCCTCCCGTCGCCTCGTTCACATGGTTCCCGGCGACGCCGAGGGTGGGGCAGAACGTCTCCCTCGTCTCAACCTCGACGGATGCGAGCAGCCCGCTCACCGCCTTCGAATGGGGGCTGGGCGCAACGGTCCCGCTGCAGCCGGGCAAGGCGGTGCTCGCGACGTCCTTCGCCAAGACCGGCCCTCAAGTGGTCCGCCTCCGCGTGACCGACGCCGCCGGGCGCTCCGCCACCGCCACCGCGACCATCAACGTACGGCCGCGGGCGCTCACTGTGATGCAGCCCTTCCCGATCGTGCGCATCGCCGGGGTGGAGACGTCCAGCGGGGTGAGGCTCAAGCTGCTCACGGTCCTCGCGCCGATCTCCTCCCGGGTCATCGTGAGCGCGCGAGGAGGCGGATTGCATGCCCGGTCCGAGAGCCGGGTCGCCCTGGCGGGCCGCGCATCGAAGGGTGGGCGCACGACCGTGTTGTCGTTCCCGCGGTTCGCGCGCTCGCTGAGGGCGGGTGCCGTGCTCGAGATCCGCGTGACCAGGGCAGGGGAAATCGGCAAGTTCACGCGCTTCGCCGTCCGCCGGGGCACCCTGCCCAGCCGTCTGGACAGCTGCCTCGCGCCGGACGGGATCAAGCCGATGAGGTGCCCGTCGGGATGAGCACCTTCCGTGACAGCATTCGCGGGGAGCGGGAGAGGATGCCCGGCGCCGGGCACCGTCTGCCGGTCGCTCCGCGCACGATCCTCATCGTCGTGGCGCTGTGCGGACTCATCTTCGCCGCAGCCTTCGGCGTGGGCAGGCTCGCAAGCCCACCCGGGGCGGTGTCAGGTGCCGGGGCGGGTGCCCCGATCGCGGGGGCGGGTGCGCCGGTCCCGCTCAGCCTCGGCTCGGCGCCTCCGATGCCGGTTGGAGTGGCCGCCCCCACGCCACGACCCGCGCCGCCGGCGGCGCAGACGACAGCCGAACCGGCCCCGGCGCAGCCGGTGGCGCCCGCGCCGGTGACGGAAGTCCACAGCCCGGCGCCCGTCGCACCGGTCGCCCCTGCTCCGACCCCCACCCCTGCCCCTGCCCCTGCGCCCACCCGGCCGGCTCCGCCGAGCACGCCCTCCAAATCCGGGAGCGGCCAGGGTCAATCCTTCGAAAGCTCGGGCTGAGGGATGTACGCCGAGGCCCGCAAACTCCCGCCCGTGCTCGTCCCCCTGCTGGTGGCCGTGGCCATCCTGGGCTACCTGGCGGGCATCCGCCGCGAGACCACCACCTCGCCGGCCACGCTCGGAGCGCACGCCCATGTCGCCTCCAGCACGAACCTGCTGCTCGAATATCCCGCCGGCTGGCAGCCGGCCGCGTCGGCCCCCGCCATCCCCGGCCTGTCGATCACCCGGCCGGTGGTGCTCGCTCCCAGCGGGCGCGCCGCCGAAGCCGGGCTGGTGAGCGGGACCCTTCCCGCCGCCGGCGAACCGGGGCTGCTTCCCGCCACCTTCCTCGATCGCCTGTCCCGGCTTCCGAGCACGCAGGTGGTGGACCTGATCGACGGACAGGCCTATCGACACGCAGGCCTCACCCTGCCGGGATACGGGCGGCGACTCGAGCTCTACCTGATGCCCAACACGGGAGCCGGGCCCACCGTGCTGGCCTGTTATGCCACTCCTGCCCTGGCCTCCTATATGGACCAGTGCCAGGAGATCGTGGCCCGCATCACCCTCGTCGGCCAGCCCGCGTCGAACCTGAACCCGGATGCGACCTACGCGCAACAGCTCTCGGCCCTGATCTCCTCCCTGGATCGGGCGCGGGTGAAGCTCAGGCGCCAGATGGCCACCGGTGCGAGCCCGGCCACGGTCGGGAGCGCCGCGAGCTCGTTGGCCCAACGCTTCACTTCAGCCGACTCATCGCTGGTCGGCCTGCAGCCTCCATTCGTTGCCGCCCTGGCCCAGGCCGCCCTCTCCGGATCGATCCTGCGCGTGCGGGACGCCTACGTGGGGCTCGGGCAGGCCGCCACGGCCGGAAGCCTCTCCGCCTACCAGGCGGCCAGTGAACGGGTGCGGGCGACGGAGGCGCAGATGGACCGGGCTCTCCAGAGCTTCGCCCTGCTGGGGTACAGCCGCTCCTCCTGAGCGGGCCTAGATGATTGATTCCACGGCGGGGGCCGTGGTTTTCGAGGGTTTTGGAGCAGCAGGGTCGAAGTCGGCGGTGCTCAAAAGCATCGCCGACCTAAGGGGGCCTCGATGGACGCCGACCTCGACCTGCTGCTCACTGCCGTTTATGTGACGGCTGACGATCTCCTGCCCGAGAAGCCGGAGAACGCCAAGCGAAGCGTCACAGACGCGGAGGTCGTCACGCTGTGCGTGGCGCAGGCGATCATGGGGATACCGTCCGACCGGCGTTTCTTGGCGGTCGCTCGCAAGCAGCTGCGCCACCTGTTCCCGAGGCTCCCCGGCCAGGCCGGCTACTTCAAGCGCCGCCGGCGCCTGGCGGACACGCTGGAGTGGCTGATGGAGCGTGTTCGCCAGCCAGAGCCCGGGCTTCTATGACGATCTGCTGCTCGTCGACTCCACGCCGGTGGAGTGCGCCAGAAGCCGCGAGACGGTCAAGCGCTCCGCGCTCGGCGACGCCGCCGACTACGGCTACTGCCGCAAGCCACAGCCGGTTCTTCTGGGGCTTCCGCCTGCACGCGCATCTTCGCGCCCGACGGCACCCCCAGGGCCGTCACGGTCGCCTCCCCCAAACGCGATGAGCGCGAGGTCGCCCTGGAGCTGCTGGCGCGCACCCGCCGCCGGCGGCGAGACCCTGATCGGCGACAAGGGCTACGCCGGCCGAGCAGTTCGCCCAAGCCGTCAGCGACCTGGACGCCACGATCATCCGGCCCCGGCGCAAGGACGAGCCCGGCCGAGGCCCACACCTCGCGCCGATCCGCCAGCGCATCGAGAGCGATCTTCTGGACCTGCAAGGACATCCTCACCCTCGAACGCCACGGCGCCGAACCCTCCCCGGCCTGAGAGAGCGCATCCTGCAACGCCTCCTCATCCTCGCCGCCGCCATCACCCTCAACCACCAACTCGGCCGACCCAGCCGCGCGCTCGTCAACTACTGCGCCTAAACCGTGGAATCAATCATCTAGATGGCGATGGCGAGCCCGCGGCCGTCTTCGGACTGCAGGGCGGAGTGGCGGGCGGCCCGTTCGGCGCTGTGCGTCGGGCAGTAGACGCCGCGGATCTCTCCGGTGCCCAGCCCGAACGCGAGCCAGTCACGACCGCGCCAGCAGAATTGGAAGAAACGGTCCCGCCGCACCCCGCCCTGGGCGAGCTCGCGCGCCCACGCGGCCGCCACGACACGGCCGGGGACGGAGGCATCGCAGGAGCAGCCGTCGCCGAGGTATCCGGAGGACACGCAGCGAAGGGGCCGGTCGTGCGGGTGGAGTGATGCGGGGGTGTTCTGGTGAAGAGGTTGCACTTTTCGGGCAGTTCCTTGTCGTTCCTTTGGGACGACACGGCGCATGGTGATCGATCCTGCAGCGATGCCCCACCGTCGTGGACACCTGTACGAGAGTGGATCCCGGGGACGGCGGGTAAGAACCAATCTCCCCTCCAGAAGCGCGTGGCGCCTCGCCCGCTCCGCCCAGCGGGCGGGGTCCACGCGTCCCCTGCAGCGCGGCGCTGTGGGATGCTTGCCTCGTGCATGCGGAGATCGTCGGGTCGGATCGACTGTCGACACCTGCCTCCACCTCGCCATCGAGCGGACGCTCTCCCGGCCGGCGCGTGATCCTGGTCGTGCTGTCGGCGCTGGCGCTGACGTTCTCGCTGGCGAGCGGCTCCCTGGCAGCAGCACCCAGCCGCCGGTCGGGCGGCAGCCACGCGCCTGCGCCGCCGCCTGAAGTCAGGCTCACGCCCGGCCCGCCCACCGGCACCAGGGTCACGCTCGCGCCGGTCGGGCTTTCGCTGGAGTACCCCCTGATGGCCCAGGACCTCGGCACGGGCGCCTGCCCGCCTCCCGCCCTGGTGACCGAGCTGCAGCGGCTCGGATCGCCGCCGCTGGAGCTCGCCGGGCAGAGCCAGGACTTCACGGTGCCCGGGGAGGTGCCCGCAGGCCCGCCCTCCTCGTGGGAAGCGGTCACCTCATACCCGCTTCCGGGCGCCTTCTGGAGCCAGCTTCACTGCCTTCTCGGCGTCGCCCGGGACCCGCTCACGGTCGGCCTCAACGCGCGGATCGGCCAGCTGTCCTGGGCGCAGCAGATGGTCGCCGACGCGCAGGGGGCGGCCACGAACGGCCTCGACTTCTCGCTGGGCAACGAGCCCGACCTCTACTACCTGCCGGACTACACCTCGCTCGACAAGCCGCAGGCCGGTGAAGAAGCCCTGGCGGTGAACCACTACCTGCAGGTTGCGAGCTACCTCGAGCAGGCGATCGGGCAAGCACCGCTGATCGGGCCGGAACTCTCCCGCCCCGCGCGCTGGCGGGCCTCGCTGCCCCGCGTGATCGCGACCCTGCACGAGCGGACGGTCGGCGTCCACATGTATCCGCTGACCACCTGTCGCACCCCGAGGGCCGTCACGATCCGCGGGCTGCTCTCGGCGAGCGTGGCCGATGCGCCCCGCAGGCTCTCCTGGGTCGTGGCCGACGCGAACGCGGCGGGCGCGGGGGCGATCATCTCCGAGGCCAACTCGGCCTCATGCGGAGGCAAGGCCGGGGTCTCGGACAGCCCGGCCGCGGCCGTGTGGGCGGTGCGGTTCGTCCTCGCCGCCCTCAAGACGGGCTTTCGCGAGGTGCGCTTCCACTTCAGCGGCGACCCCTACGACCCGTTCCTGCTGCGCGGGGGGGAAGTCGCGACGCGACCGCTCGAGGCCGCCCTGGCCGCGCTGAACCAGTGGCTGCCGGTGGGCTCCTCGCTCCGCACGCTCGCCGGGGTTCGCGGGCTCGTCGCGACGGCCGTGGATGGGACGGCGGCCGGAAGGCTGCTGATCCTCGACAACGAGCATCCCAAGGGGGCGCCCGTCGTCATCAGGGGCGCCCCCAGCGTGCGCACCCAGGTGCTGAGCGCGACCCGCGGCAGCCTGCACGAACAGAGGCTGAGCTCGCGCGCGCGCATCAAGATCGATGTCGCTGCGAACAGCGTGGTGGCGGTCTCCGCCGCCCCTTAGCTCAGGCGCCGCTCTTGGCGGCCGTTCGCGAGGAGGCGCGCTTGATCCTGCGGCTGCTGAGGCTCCTCAGCATCTCTCGCTCCCGTTCGGCGCCGGTGCGCGTCATCGCCCCCGCAAGCGCAACCGATCCCCGCTGCACCGTCCAGTAGCCGGTGGGGGTCTGCTTGATGGTCAGTTGCTGGGCCTTCATCGCCGGTCACCCGGACGGTAGGTCATGTCCTCGATACGCATGACCGGCTCTTCGGCAGCGGGGTCAGAGCCCTGTAGTCGAGACCGCTCTATCTCGGCATGTGGGCGATCAGCGACCTGGCGGGGGGCCTGCGCCCATGACCTTTGCGAGCAGGGCGCGGCCGATCGTGAGGGGATGGCTCGCAAGCAGGGACAGCCGTCCCGCCGGGGACGCCGGATCGTGCGCGAGGCCCAGCTGGCGCAGGATGCTCGCCTGGTCGAAGTACACCCGCTCGCACACGATGCGGTCTCCCTCGAAGATGAAGAAGGCGGTCATGCGGCAGCGGAAGGAGCGGCCCGTGGGCGGCAGGGAGCGCAGGGGCCCGAGATGGGTTCCGAGCAGATCGAACTCGACGATCACGGCATCCTCGGCATGGCGCAGGGAGATGAGCTCGTTGCGCTGGTCCGGGAAGGCGGCTCTCGTGTCGGCGAAGTAGGCGCGCACCTCGGCCTCGCCGTCGTAGACCTCGCCGGTTGCGATCAGCTCATAGCGGGGATGGGAGAAGGTTCCGATCGTGGTGTCGAAGTCGTGGTGGTTCTCCGACTCCATGTGCTCTCGCACGACGGCCTCTCGGCGCTCCTGCAGGCCATCGGCGGCGGGCTGGGGCATGGAGGACTTCTAGCAGCCGCGCCCCGCGGCGGTCAGCCGGTCAGGGCCACGCCCCAGCGCGTGGTCAGCGACTGGCCCGGCTCCAGCCGGATCAGTTCCTCGCCGCTCTGGAAGGCGTTGGGGGGGCAGGTCATCGGCTCCAGCCCCAGCCCTCGACGGCGCCGGGAGGGTGAGAGCTTGTCCCCGGTGTAGACCTGGAGGATCGAGTAGTGCGAGTCGACCCACAGCTCCACACAGCCGCCGTCGGGCCCGGTGAGCCTCACGCGCCCCCGTCCCAGGGGGTCGCGCGCGAGGTCGCTGACCGGGGCGTCGATGGCGGCCTTCCCGATCCGGCCGGCTCGGCGGAAGTCCAACTCCGTTCCCTCGACGAGAGCACGGCCGGTGGGAAGCCGGCGCACGGGGTCGGTGAGGATCAGCGTCTGTGCGGGGATCTCCAGGAGGCAGTCGTCGATCAGGCCCTCGCCCGGCGACAGGTAGGGATGCTGGCCGGCCCCGTAGGGGCACGGCTGCGAGCCGATGTTCAGCGCGGTCGTCGCGACCTCCAGTCCCTCGACGGAGAGGCTGTACTCGACGGTCACTTCCAGGGAGAAGGGGTAGCCGGGCTGGGGATACAGACGCGTGTTCATGGCCACCAGCTCCGGCGTGCGCTCGAGCGCCAGCCATGGCCGCCAGCGCAGCAGGCCGTGGATCGCGTTGTGCCTATCCGGCTCGGTGATGGGAAGCTGGTGGTCGCGACCGTCGAAGCGGTAGCGCCCGTCTGCGAGCCGGTTGGGCCATGGGATCAGGACGGCCCCGTGGGCACCGTCGCACATCTCCCCGATCGGATAGGGGTCGAGCACCGGCCGGTCGCCGACGTAGTACTCGCGCAGACCGCCCCCGACCTCGACCACCGTCGCGCGGTGCTCGCCGCAGCTCAGCTCGAACTGCTCCCCGGAGGGCGGAAGGTCCATGCAATAGACACTAGACCCCTTGGGGCCCGGTCGGTCAACTGTGTCCGCGCCCGATCCCCCGTCGCAGACGGTGCACGCGGCGGAGCTCCTCCACAGCCTCGTCGAAGCCGCCGAGCGGATCCCCGGCCTTGCCCCCGAGGAGGTCCGACTCGAGGCGGCGGCGGACCAGCTCGCCGGCGATCGCATCGACGCGCTGGGCGCTGGCCCCCGGCCGCGAGCTGACCACCCGCTCGAGCGATCGTCCCCTGAACAGAAGGCCCACCCCGTCGTCGACCGCCCATCCGCCGGGCAGCCCGCCTTCCCTGAGCTGGGCCAGCCAGACGGGCAGGCGCTCTGGCTCCCCGTCGGCATGCACGCTCATCGAGCCCTCCAGGAGCCCTAGGCCCGCGATCGGCTCGGGCGGCCCGCTGGAGCGGGTCAGGCCGGCCTGGAACCAGCACATGGCGCCCGCGCTGAGGCCCGCGAGCACCGTCCCGCGTTCCCAGGCCTCGACGAGCAGACGATCGAGCTCGTGCGCCCGCCAGATGGCCAGCAGGTTGCGCATCGAGCCGCCGCCCACATAGATGATGTCCTGACCCCTGACGATCTCCTCGAGCGACGCCCTCGCCTCCCGCAGGCGGAAGAGGGAGACGTGCTCGGGGATGCAGGTGCGACCCGTGAAGCGGGCCTTGAAGGCGTTGATGTGAGCCGTCGTGTCACCGGAGGCCGTGGGCAGGAAGAGGATGCGGGGCTCCCGCGAGCTCGAGAGGGAGAGCACGTAGTCGTCGAGGAGAGGGTTGGACGGCTCCATCGTGAAGCCGCCTCCGCCCATGGCGAAGATCAGACGTTCCTCCATGCGGGCGGCCGGCGGCTCGCTCACGCGGCCACCGGCTGGCGGACCGCGACCGGCGTCGCCACCTCGCTCTCGTCCGAGCCATCTCCGAGGTACAGGCCGCGCAGCCGGGTCTCGCGAACCCGGCCGCGGCGGGAGGCCACCCGGAAGGCGCAGCCGCCGGGGCGGGAGCTGACGACCCCCTCAAGGCGCGTGCCGCGGAAGTGCAGGGCCACCCCGTCCTCCACGGCGAAGCCGGGCCTCATGCCGTCGGCAACGTGGCGGTGGTACTCCTCCCGCCGCGCCGGCTCGGCGTCGTAGTGGACGCAGTTGGAGTAGGGCAGCAGGCCGAGGCCGCGCACGGGGCGCGGAGCGCCATGGAATGCGCTGAGGGCCTGCTCGAACCAGCACAGGGAGCCAGCGGAGGGGCCGCACATGACGATGCCGGCCCGCCACGCCCGCCGCAGGATCACGTCGAGGCCGTGGGCCCGCCAGGCGCCGAGCATGCTCACGACGTTGCCGCCCCCCACGTAGATCAGGTCCTGGGACATCAGGTGGGTGGCGAGGTCGTCCTCGACCCCGCCGGTTCCCTGGTCCCGTCGGAAGAGGGAGACGTGGCTGGCCTCGCAGGCGGGAGAGAAGCGGCGGTAGAAGCGCACCACGTAGTGATCCGCGTCCCCGGAGGCGGTCGGCAGGAAGCACACCCTCGGACGGCGGGCATCCACGAGCGACAGGACGTAGTCGTCCAGAAGGGAGCCATCTTTCTCCATCGAGAAGCCGCCTCCTCCGAGGGCGACGATCTGCGGTGATCTGGCTGGCATCAATCGCCTCGCTCTGCAGGGTGGGTGACCGGGCAGCGATAGGGAGAGTGGCCGATTCGCCCGGCAGGGCATATGGACCCTCGTCCCAGATTGGCGGCGGAGCCGATCGACATCCGCACATACCCCGCCAACGCGGGGCCGGCGGCCGGGTACCTAGAGTGTCGGCGATGATGGAGTTCAAACAGCATGGCTCCGAGAGGGAGATCGCCATCTCCCTGCACGGCGTGATCAAGCGCTTCGGGTCGATCGTGGCGGTCGACGGGCTGGATCTCGACGTCCCGGCCGGCATCTGCTTCGGCCTGCTCGGACCCAACGGCGCCGGCAAGTCGACGACCATGCGCATGCTCACAGCGCAGGCCCTCGCGGACGAAGGGAGCATCTCGGTCCTCGGCTACGAGCTGCCGCGGGAGTCCAAGCAGGCCCGCCTGGAGATGGGGGTGGTGCCCCAGCTGGACAACCTCGATGTCGAGCTCACCTGCCGGCAGATCCTCACCGTGTTCGCACGTCTCTACCGGGTTCCGCGCGCCGAGCGGGCGGATGCCGTGCAGCGCGCTCTCGATCTGGCCAACCTCGTCCCCCGGGCCGAGACGATCGTCAGGGAGCTCTCGGGCGGGATGCGCAGGCGGCTTCTGGTGGCCCGCGGACTGATCCACCGGCCGCGGCTGGTGCTGCTGGACGAGCCCACGGTCGGGCTGGACCCGCAGGTGCGCCAGGAGCTGTGGACGCTCATCGACGGCCTGCGGGCGAGCGGGGTGACGGTGCTGATGAGCACCCACTACATCGAGGAGGCCGAGCGCCTCGCGGACACCGTGGCGGTCATGTCGGCGGGGCGGATCATCGCCCAGGGCCCCCCGGCCGAGCTCGTCAGGGCCCATGCCGGCGAGGAGGTGCTCGAGGTCTACGGACCTCCCGAGCGCCTCTCGGAGGTGAGCGAGCTCGCCGGCAGCAACGGCTGGGTCAGCCGCCGCAGCGGTCCGGCCGTGGCGATCATGAGGGCCGAGGAGCTCGACGGCCTGGCCCCGGAGGGCGTGCGGCGACCGGCAAACCTCGAGGACGCCTTCGTGGCCCTGACTGGCGAGGAGATCGAATGAGCGCACGTGCCTCGCTGTCAGGCGCCGGGGCCGCCGAGTCGCGCCGCGTCGGCCGGCTCGAACCGGCCGCCCTCGCCGGGGTGATGAGCCGGGACGTGGCGATCTTCGGGCGCTACTGGAAGGCCACCACCTTCTCCTCGATCGTCCAGCCCACGATCTACCTGCTCGCCTTCGGCCTGGGCATCGGCACGCTCGTCCACAACAACATCGGCCACCTCAGCTACGTCCAGTACGTCGGGACGGGGGTGGTGGCGACCGCCGTCCTGTTCTCCTCGGCCTTCCCCGGCATGTTCAACACCTTCATCCGCTGGCAGTTCCAGCGCACCTATGACGCGATGCTCGCCGCCCCCGTGGACGCGGAGGAGCTGATCACGGCCGAGGTCCTGTGGATATCGGTCCGGGCGGGGGTCTACGGGGTGGCCCCGCTGCTCGTGGCGATCGCCTTCGGACTGGCCCCCAACGAGGGCATGCTGCTCGTCCCGCTGATCTGCTTCGTCACGGGCTTCGGGTTCGCCGCCTTCGGCGTGACCGTGGCCGCGGTCGCCAAGACGATCGACAACTTCAACTACATAACGAGCGCCGTCCTCACCCCCCTGTTCCTGGTGGCGGGAACCTTCTTCCCGATCTCGGCCCTGCCCGAAGGGGTGCGCATCGTCGCGCAGTTCAACCCCCTTTACCACTGCGTCCAGCTCGTGCGCGATGCCTCGCTGGGTGGGCTGGGGACGGCCGACCTCGGCCATGCGGCCGTGCTGGTGGCATTCGCCCTGCTGATGTGGCGGCTGGCGGTGGCCCAGCTGGGCCGGCGCCTCGTCGACTGAGGCTTAACAAACTTTCAGCTTCCTCACACGGGGCTCCTACAGCCGTCCGCGACTCTGCCGCCATGAGCTATTCGTGGCAGTCAACCTCCGCCGCCTCCTCGGCGGCGCCGGCGGCGTCTGCAGGCGGGCTCCGGGACGGCACCTGGCCGGATCGGGGAAGGGAGAGGCTGGCCGCCCTGCGCGGCCCTCGCCCGGAGCTGCTTGCGCTGATGGTGCTGGCGGGCGTCCTGAACCTGTGGGCGCTGAGCCGCAACGGCTGGGCGAACGAGTACTACAGCGCGGCGGTCCGCTCGATGAGCTCGAGCTGGCACGACTTCCTCTACGCCTCCCTGGATCCCAGCGGGGTGATGACCGTCGACAAGCCCCCGCTCGCCCTGTGGGTTCAGGCCCTCTCGGTGCGGGTGTTCGGCTACAGCTCGCTGAGCATGCTGGTCCCGCAGGCGCTGATGGGGGTGGCGAGCGTCGCCCTGGTCTACGACCTCGTGCGGCGTCGCTTCGGGCGCCTCGGCGGCGCGGTCGCGGGCCTGGCCCTCGCCGTGACCCCGATCACCGTCGCCATCTCCCGGCACAACAACCCTGACGCCCTGCTGGCCCTCTGCTGCGTGGCCGCCCTGTGGTGCGCGGTCCGCGGCCTCGAGCAGGGCCGCACGCGGTGGCTGGTCGGAGCCGGCGTGTGCGTGGGCCTCGGGTTCGAGACCAAGATGGGCGTCGCCCTCACGGTCGTGCCCGGCATCGCCCTGGCGTGGCTGGCGATCACCCCGGCCGGACGCGGGCGACTGCACGCCCTTCGCCAGCTGCTTGCCGGGGGGCTGGCGATGGTGATCGTCGGCGGCGCCTGGCCGGCCCTGGTCGAACTCACGCCTGCGGCCGACAGGCCATGGATCTCCGGCACCAGCGACAACCGCGTGCTCTCCCTCATCTTCGGCTACAACGGCCTCGGCCGGGTGGACGGCCAGACCGGGGGCCCGGGCGGCGGCGCCGGCGGCCCCGGCGGCGGCGGGGAGGCTCCCTCTTCGGCGGCACGGCCGGGCCGGGCCGGCTCCTGAACTCGGCCCTCGGCGGGCAGGTGGGGTGGCTGCTCGGCTTCGGCCTCGTTAGCACGGTCGCGGTCCTGTTCTACGTCCGCAGGGGACGCTCGCGGCAGGGCAGCGGCTGGCTGCTCGCGGTCGGCGGGGCCTTCGTGACGACCGCCGTCCTGTTCAGCCTGGCGAGCGGGATCTTCCATCCCTACTACGTCTCTCTGCTCGCCCCCTTCCTCGCGGCCCTGATCGGGGCCGGGGCGGCGGTACTGCTGGCCCCGGGGCGCACGATGCGGATCCTGGCCCCCCTCGCGGTCCTCGCCGGCATGGCGACCGTCCTCGTCGTCCGCGCCGACTACCCGGGCCAGCTGACATGGCTGGTGCCGGTGCTGATCGCCGTCTGCCTGCCGGCGGCGGCCGTCCTGGGCCTGGCGAGTGCCCGCCGCGTGCGCCTGGCGGCGGTGTGCTCGAGCCTCGCCGTCCTGCTCATGGCTCCAACCGTGTGGGCCTTCGACACGCTGGGGCACCCCACGAGCGGGACGTTCCCGGCGGGCGGCCCGGCCTCGGCCGCGGCCGGCGGCCCGGGAGGCTTTGCCGGTCGCGGTGGCGGCCTGCGTCCCGGCGGCTTCGGAGCCGGTCCCAGGCTCTTTGGAGCGGGAGGCACCGGGGCGCTGGCGCCCGGGGCGGGGGCCGCCGGGCCGCCGGCCGCGGGCCTCGGACCTCCTCCGGGTGCGTCGGCGGGCGCCGGACAGATTCCGGGCGCGAGATTTCCCGGTGCGGGCGCCGGGGGCTTCGGCGGTGGCGCAGGGGCGTTCGGGGGCACAGCCTCGCTCACGCCGGCGCTCTCCTACGTGAAGAGCCACGGCGGCGGGACGATCGCCGTGGCCAGCCAATCCGGGGCGGCCTCGGCGATCATCAGCCAGGACGCCGAGGTGGCCGGGATCGGCGGGTTCTCGGGCCGGGAGAGCTCGGTCAGCGTGTCCTGGCTGGCCCAGGAGGTGCGGGCCGGGCGGATCCGCTGGCTGCTCGATGAAGAAGGCGGCTCCTCCTTGCGGGGCCGGCTGCGGGGGGACACCAGGACGGGCTCGGAGGCGGCGATCACGGCGGCCGCGAGCGCCTGCCGCAGGGTCACCCTCTCCAGCGGCTCCTCCAGCCGTACGGGCACCCTGTATGACTGCGGCGGGAGGGCGGCGCAGCTGGAAGGGGCGGTGACGCAGGAATCGGCGTCGTGAGGATCCTCGTCGTCGATGACGATCGCGGCGTGCGGGAAGCCCTGCGGCGCGCCCTGACCCTGGCGGGC
>CAVYDP010000008.1:0-570658 GCA_963767405.1 uncultured Solirubrobacteraceae bacterium
TAGGACGTCGAGACGGCCCCCGAGGGGAAGCGGCTCGTCGAGCAGATGATGAATGCGCCTGCCGGTCAATGCGTCCAGCCGACCCGGTTCCGGCCGACCGGGGCAGTACGGTCGGCGCTGAACGCGTTGTGAAGGACATCGGGAGGATCGTCTAATAGGGCGGGCTCGTCCCGCAACTTCCGGGCTCGTCCGGGGTCGAAGGGGACACAGGGGAAACAGTTGCTTCGGTTCCATAGGGAGGTTCGCATGCGGTCCCAGGCTCGTTGGCGCTGCGGGCGGCGCCCGTGGCGATCATGGCCGGCCTGCCGGCGGGCGCGCAGGCGGCGGAAAAATCCCCCTGTCGGAAGCTTGTGGCGACCAACTGGAACGCGGTCAAGCGTGCGGCCAGGAGAACAACGGGTCCCTCGGAGAAACCGCGGCCGAAGTCACGGTCGAAGAAGCCGAGGAAGAAGGGTCACTCAGGCCGGGGGGCAGGTGCCGTTCGGCGTCACGGACTCCAAGGTGGCGATCTAATTCGAAGGAACGAGCCGGAGACAACGCCGGTGCCGACGGAGGGTCACGCACATCCGAACCGACGTGGCCCCCGGTCTCGCGACCATCCGACGCGACGAAAGAAATGCACCAAACGGAATTCGGCAAAGAACACTTTTCCCGCCGGAAACGCGCCTCTTCGACCGAACCGAAATGCCGACGAAACCGAAATCGGCGATCAACCACGGCCTCGGTCTACCCTCCGGCAACCCCAAAGAACGACGTGCCGCTCTAAGGGACCGTCTACGACATGCTCCACCAAAGTCCGCCACTTCGTCCCTCTACGGCGCTGCGCTGGATCCCGATCCCGATGACGAAAGGCGAGCTAGAAGCGCGTTCGCTGAACACCCGCTTCCCGAAGGAATCTTCCCGGGGACCAAAGCCGAAAAAGAAGCTGCCAAAGCAGCCACCGAAAAATCCCTCGAGGAAAAACAGTGGTGGTCGCACACCCTGATCGAAGGCGACGTCGAATGGGGCAAGGAAGCAAAGGGCACGAACGCCGGCGACTACCACGACTACTTCGAAATCAACGTGTCGCCGACGCTCCCGCTCGTGCGGTCGCGCCTGGTCTTCTTCGGACCGCCGGCGACGGGACTTCATCACGAACGCGACGAACTGCCCTGGCAATCTCACCACGACGATCACGCTGACCGAAAAAGAAGGCAAATCGGCGCGCAAGTCGTTCACGACGCCGATCGACCTGAAAGGCTGTAACCTGTCCCGTTCCTGCCCGAATTCGCTCTCGCGCCGGGTGCGGCGACCCGTGACGAACCGGACGGGCCGGTGACCGAAGTCACCATCCCCCACCAGGTCGAAGAAGAAGAAGTCGACACCTCGCAGGTGAAGGCCGCGAGCATCACGCTGCCCCCGGAAGGATGACGCTCAACCCCTCCGCCGCGCACGGCCTGGAAGCGTGCACGCCCGCCGCAGGCTCGGATACACAGCGAAACGTTCGGCACGGGGTGCCCCGCCGGATCGGAAATCGGCACGGTGATGCTGAAGGTCCCCCAGCTGCCCGAAAGCGAACCGTTCACCGGGAGCGTCTACCTCGGCGCGCCTGAATCCGGGCTGATCACAAAGCCGCCTTACACGATCTACGTGGTCGCGAACTCCGAACGCTACGGCGTCTCGGTCCGGCTCAAAGCCGAAGTGTTCCCCGACGAACGACCGGGCAGGTCACGACGGTGTTCAACGAAACCCCCGAACAGCCGTTCAGCAAGCTGACGGTCCACTTCAAAAACGACGTGCTGGCGCCGATCGCCAACCCGCTGCAGTGCGGCACGGCGGTGACGACGGCCACCTTCACGCCGTTCAGCAACCCGTCGACCCCGGTGTCCCGGGCCAGCAACGCTCAACGTGACCGGCTGCGCCTCGCCGCTGCCGTTCTCGCTGACCCAGGCCACCCAGAACCAGACGGCGAACGCCGGAGGCAAGACCTCCTACACGTTCAACCTGTCCCGTAACGACGGCGAACAGTATCTACAGCAGGTCAAGACGACGCTGCCGGAGGGCCTGGTCGGCGCAGATCCCGCAGGTGACGCTCTGCACGGAAGCGCAGGCGATCGCCGTGTCCTGCCCGGCGACCAGCCAGATCGGCCCGGTGACGGTGAAGGCCGGCGCGGGCGCGACCCCGACGGAATTCAAAGGCACGGCCTACATGACCGAAAAATACGACGGCGCGCCGTACGGGCGTCGAGTCGTCGTGCCCGCGGTTGCGGGGCCGTTCAACCTCGGCAACGTGGTCTCGCGGGGGACGATCACCGTCGACCCGATGACGGCGCGGGTGACGGCCGACAGCACTTTGCCGACGATCGTCGGCGGGCATCCCGATCCGTCTGCAGACGCTCAGCGTCGCGGTCAACAAGCAGGACTTCCTGCTCAACCCGACCAGCTGCAGCCCGCTGGCCACCGAATCGACCCTGACCTCCACCTTCGGTGCGGTCCAGAACGTGTCGACGCCGTTCCAGGTCGGCAACTGCAGCGCCCTGAAATTCAAGCCGACGTTCAAGGCCTCCTCGAGCGCGAAGACCTCGAAAAAGTTCGGGGCGAGCCTCGTCACCACGATCACCCAGCCCGGAGGGCAGGCGAACATCAAGTCGGTCAAGGTGACGCTGCCCAAGCAGCTGCCGTCGCGTCTGACCACGCTGCAGAAAGCGTGCCCCGAAGCGACGTTCGCGCATGACCCGTACATATGCCCGACCGGCTCCAGGGTCGGCGGAGCGACGGTCGGTGACGCCGACGCTGCCGGGCAAGATGACCGGGGCGGCCTTCCTCGTCTCACACGGCGGGGCGGCCTTCCCCGACCTCGACCTGGTCGTTCAGAGCAACGGCGTCCGGGTGATCCTGGTCGGCAACACGGACATCAAAAAAGGCATCACGACGACGACCTTCGCCTCGACGCCAGACGTCCCGGTGTCGAGCGTGACCGTCAACCTGCCGATCGGCGAACACAGCGCCCTGGGTGCCAACGCCAACCTGTGCGCCCAGCCGCTGGTGATGCCGACGAGCATCGTCGGCTGGAACGGGTCGCAGATCAAACAGAACACGATCATCTCGGTCGCGGGATGCGGGGTGAGGATCGTCGGCCACAAGGTCGTCGGCCACACCGCCTTCATCACGGTCCAGACCTTCTCGGCGGGTCGGATCAGCGGTGGAGGATCGGGCCTGAAGACGGTCTACCGCCGCCTGTCCCACGCCTCCAAGCGGACCTCGATCAAGGTCCCGCTCTCGGGCGCGGGCCTGCGCCGGCACAAACCGCTGAAGGTGAAGCTGCGGGTCGGCTTCCTGCCCAAGAAGAAGGGCGAAAGGGCCTCGGCCTCCTTCGTCACGGTGACATTCAGGTAGCAGCGCGATGCGGGGCGGCTTCCGTGGCCGCCCCGCCGCGACGCCGCCGACCGTCAAGTCTGGATCCCTGGCGTCTGAGTGCCGTGGCCTTGAAACGATGGTCGCGGGCCCCTGTCCGTCGTCCCATGCCCTAAATTGACTGCATGGATGTCGTGTCAGGTACGGATACCGCCGCGTCGTCCGGGGGCATGCAGCCGCTTCTCGCAGGCATCAGGCGCCTGACGGCCCTGGCGGACGGAGCCAGCGACCCGGAGGCGATCTTCCGCGCCCTTGCCCGGGAGCTGCTCGCGGTTCCCGGAGCCGAGGAGGTCCACGTACACCATCTCGGGGCACCCGGCGAGGCCGAGGACCTGGTCGACGTGTACATGTTCGAGGGGGAGGGGCGCCTGAGCTACCTCGTCCCGCGCGCGGAGCGCCCACCCGGTGTCAACTGGGTCGCCCGGGCCCGCCGCAGCTTCCTGGCCGCCGACGCCGCCGAATTCGCGGCGAGCGTCCCCCGCCTAGCGGCCACGGGGAACGTCAGCTGCGCCCTGCTGCTCCCGCTCGCGGAGCGAGCCGAGGTGGAGGCCGTGGTGATGCTCGTCCGCCGCGACGGCGAGGTCTTCGGTGCCTCGGACGTCGACCTCGCCGGTGCCCTCGCCGACCAGGCGGCCACCGCCCTGGCCCTCGTCAGGGCACGCTCGGAGGCCGGGACCGACGCGGTCACCGGGGGCATGAACCACCGGGCGATGCGCCGGCGCCTGCAGGAGGAGATCGGGAGGGCCATGCGCACGGGGGGCCCGCTCTCCTGTCTGTTGATCGACCTCGACGACTTCAAGCTGGTCAACGACCATTACGGTCACCCGGCGGGGGACGAGATGCTGCGGGAGGTCGTTCGCGCCCTTGTGGGTGAGTTCCGGGCCTTCGACCGTGTGGCCCGCTACGGCGGGGACGAGTTCGTGGTGATCCTCCCCAACGCCGAGCTCGCCTCTGCCGCCGCGGCGGCCGCCAGGGCGCTGGAGCGCCTGCGTGGCCTACCGTCGCTCACGGGTGAGGGAGGGATCTCTGCCTCGATCGGGGTCGCCCAGTGGCGTCCGCAGATGAGCACCGACGACCTCCTCGCCGCCTGCGACGAGGCCCTCCTGCGCGCCAAGAGGCAGGGCAAGGGACGCGTCACGAGAGCCGCCGAGATCGCCCGCTAGCCGCCATGCCCCCGCCCCGTCGCGGTCGCGGTCGCGGCGGAGACTCTGCGAGACTGCCGGTTGTCCCCCGAAAAACACGGATCGCCGGGAGTCGCCCATGTCGGAGAACAGCTTTGGCGCCAGGAGCACCCTCGAGGTTGGCGCCCGTGAGTTCGAGATCTTCCGCCTGGATGCGCTGCAGAAGCGCTTCGACGTTGCCCGCCTGCCCTTCTCCCTGAAGATCCTGCTCGAGAACCTGCTCCGGACCGAGGGCAACGGCTCTGTGACGGCGCAGGACATCGAGGCCCTTGCGAGCTGGGACGCCGGCGCGGAGCCCAGCAAGGAGATCGCCTTCACCCCTGCCAGGGTGCTGATGCAGGACTTCACCGGCGTGCCGGCGGTCGTGGACCTGGCGGCCATGCGGGACGCGATGGCCGAGATGGGAGGGGATGCGGCCCTGATCAATCCCCTCGTCCCGGCCGAGCTGGTGATCGACCACTCGGTGCAGGTGGACGCCTTCGGCACCGCCGATGCCTTCCGGTTCAACGCCGAGCGGGAGTTCGAGCGCAACCAGGAGCGCTACGCCTTCCTGCGCTGGGGGCAGGGAGGCTTCGACGACTTCGCGGTGGTGCCGCCGGACACCGGGATCGTCCACCAGGTCAACCTGGAGTACCTGGCTCGCGTCGTCTTCTCCAGGGAGGGGACGCCCCAGGCCTACCCCGACACGCTCGTGGGAACCGACTCCCACACGACGATGGTCAACGGCCTGGGGGTGCTCGGCTGGGGAGTCGGCGGCATCGAGGCCGAGGCGGCGATGCTCGGTCAGCCGATGTCGATGCTGATCCCCCAGGTGCTGGGGGTGCGCCTGCACGGGCAGCTGCCGGAGGGGGCCACCGCCACCGATCTCGTCCTCACCGTCACCGAGATGCTGCGCCGGCGCGGCGTCGTGGGGATGTTCGTGGAGTTCTACGGGGCCGGGGTGCCGGCCCTTCCCATCGCCGACAGGGCCACGATCGGGAACATGTCGCCCGAGTTCGGGTCGACGTGCGCGATCTTCCCGATCGACGCCGAGACCCTGCGCTACCTGCAGCTGACCGGCCGCTCTCCCGAGCAGATAGCCCTCGTCGAGGCTTACTCCAAGGAGCAGGGCCTCTGGCATGACCAGGACGCCGAAGAGCCCACCTACACGGACACCGTCGAGCTCGATCTCGGATCCGTGCAGCCGAGCCTCGCCGGCCCCAAGCGCCCTCAGGACAGGATCTCCCTCAGCGAAGCCCAGGAGGCCTTCAGGCGCGCCCTCGGGGACTACGTTCCGAGCGACGGAGAGCAGCTCGACTCCCACGACGAGGCGGTCGCCGAGTCCTACCCGGCCTCCGATCCCCCCGCCAACGGGGTCCCGGGCCACGCCCAGCCGACCGCCCCGGCACAGGCCCCCTCCTCCGAGGCGGGGGGCGCCGCCACCCTCGCGAAGGGCGCCGCCAGGCAGGTCGAGATGGACGGCAGCACCTTCGAGGTCGACCACGGACACGTCGTGATCTCGGCCATCACCAGCTGCACGAACACCTCGAACCCTTCGGTCATGATCGGGGCCGGGATCCTCGCCCGCAACGCCGTCGAACGGGGCCTGCGGTCAAAGCCGTGGGTGAAGACCTCGCTGGCCCCGGGCTCGAAGGTGGTCAGCGAATACCTCGACCGGGCGGGCCTGACCGAGCACCTGGAGCGGCTCGGGTTCAACCTCGTCGGCTACGGATGCACCACCTGCATAGGCAACTCGGGTCCCCTCCCGGAGCCCATCTCGCAGGCCGTTGGCGAGGGCAACCTCGCCGTCGCCTCCGTGCTCTCGGGCAACCGCAACTTCGAGGGGCGGATCAACCCCGACGTGAAGATGAACTACCTCGCCTCCCCGCCCCTCTGCGTCGCCTACGCCCTCGTCGGGACGATGGACATCGACCTGATCGGAGAGCCGCTCGGGGAGGACCAGAACGGGCAGGAGGTCTACCTGCGCGACATCTGGCCCTCCACGCACGAGGTCGCTGAGACGATCCACCAGGCGGTGCAGGCGGACATGTTCCGCCGCAGCTACGGCGAGGTCTTCACCGGCGACGAGCGCTGGAACGGCCTGGAGGTCCCCGAGGGGAAGCGCTTCGCCTGGGCGGATGACTCCACCTACGTCCGCCGGCCCCCCTTCTTCGAGGGCATGCCGGCGCACCCCGAGCCCGTCGAGGACATCGAGGGGGCCCGCGTGCTGGCCCTGCTCGGGGACAGCGTCACCACCGACCACATCTCCCCGGCCGGCTCCATCAAGCGGGACGGCCCTGCCGGGCAGTATCTGCGCGAAAGGGGCGTGGAGCCGCGGGAATTCAACTCCTACGGCTCCCGGCGCGGCAACCACGAGGTGATGATGAGGGGCACCTTCGCCAACATCCGCCTGCGCAACCGGCTCGGGGTGGACGCGGGGCGCGAGCCCCTGCCCGAAGGGGGCTTCACCCGCTACCTCGCCGGAGACGATCCCGCCCACCCCGAGCAGATGACGATCTACGACGCCGCCATGCGATACATGCAGGAGGGGATCGGGCTGGTCGTCCTCGCCGGCCGCGAGTACGGGTCGGGCTCCTCCCGCGACTGGGCGGCGAAGGGAACGAAGCTGCTGGGGGTGCGGGCGGTGATAGCCGAGAGCTTCGAGCGCATCCATCGCTCCAACCTGGTCGGCATGGGGGTCCTGCCGCTGCAGTTCCCCGACGGGCGCAGCGCCTCCTCGCTGGGGCTGACAGGCGAGGAGACCTTCTCCATCACCGGTCTTGCCGAGGCGATGGCCGACGGGGGCTCCCCGCCCCGGGAGGTGCAGGTCACGGCCGAGCGCGATGGCGCCGAGCCGGTGAGCTTCGCCGCCCGGGTGCGCATCGACACGCCGAGGGAGGCCGAGTACTTCCGTCACGGGGGCATCCTCCAGTACGTCCTGCGATCGCTGCTGGCCGGATGAGCGGGGCCGAGGGCGAGCAGGGCGGGATTCCCGACCTTCTACTCGATCTGCTGAGGGCCCAGGGGCCCTCCGGGTACGAGACGGCCCCGGCCTCGGTGTGGCGGGAGGCCGCGGGGGCCTTCGCCGAGGTCAGCACCGACATCGTCGGGACACCGCTGGCGCTGGTGGCGGCCAAGCACGGGGACCAGACCAACACACGGCGCCTGCTGGTGATGGGCCACATCGACGAGATCGGCCTGATCGTCACCCACATCGACGACGACGGCTACCTGTGGTTCCGCGAAGTGGGGGGCTGGGACCCCCAGATCCTGGTCGGCCAGCGGGTCGTCCTGGACACCCGCGAGGGGCCGGTCCGCGGGGTCGTGGGCAAGAAGCCCATCCATCTGCTGCGCGGCGACGACCGCAAGAAGGTGGCCGAGATCCGGGAGATGCACATCGACATCGGGGCCCGCGACGGCGACCAGGCGCGGGCGATCGTGAGGGTCGGGGACGTCGCCGTCATCGACGGCGACCCGGTCGAGCTGCCCAACGGCCGGCTCGTATCCCGGGCGCTGGACAACCGCCTCGGCTCCTTTGTGGCCCTGGAGGCCGCCCGCCTGGTGGCGGAGGCCGGAGGGGGGCACTGGGAGCTCGCCGCCGTGGCGGCGGCCCAGGAGGAGACCACCTTCGGCGGCTCTCGCACCAGCGCCTTCTCTCTGAGGCCGGATGCAGCGATCGTCGTCGACGTCACCCATGCCACCGACGCTCCGGGCATCGAGGTCAAGGAGGCCGGCAAGCACGAGCTCGGCTCGGGTGCGGTCATCGCCCGCGGATCGACCCTCAACCACGCCGTCTTCGAGCTCCTCCAAGAGGCCGCCGAGGCCGAGCAGATCCCCTTCACGCTGGAGGCCACCGCCCGGGCGACCGGGACCGATGCGGACGCCGTGCACATCAGCCGCGGAGGAGTCCCGACCGGGCTGGTCTCGATACCCCTGCGCTACATGCACTCCCCCGTCGAGCTGGTCCAGCTCGAGGACGTCAACGCCTGTGCCCGCCTGATAGCCGCCTTCGCCCTGCGCCTGCAGCCCGACAGCAGCTTCGCCCGCTGAGCGTCAGCTCGCGGCGCCGGTGAGCTCGGTGGCCGGGACGATCTTGTAGACCTCTCCCGGGGCGCCGCCGACGACCAGCATGCGCAGGCCCTGCGGCCCCGCGTGGATCTTGCGCCTGGCGTCGGAGCCGACCCGGATCAGCGTCTCGCCGTCCATGTCCACCCGCTCCCCTTCGACCTCCATCCAGCCTGACCCGGAGAGGACCGCGAAGACCTCCTCCTGGCCGCTGTCGGAGTGGTCGTGCTCGGGATAGTCCGAGTAGTCGGGCGGAAGCTGGATCACCTGCATGCCGAAGGCGGTCACTCCCAGCTCGGCCCGGGCCTTGACGAACCCTCCGCCGAAGCCGGCCTCCATCTCGCCGATGCGCTTTGCCGTGAAATCAGCCATGCGGGAAACCTAACCGATCTACACGGGCAGCAGGAGGCCGAGCTGGCGGGACTGGGCCAGGACGGTCCCGTCCGCGGCCCAGATCACACCGTCCTCCTCGAAGAACCCCTCGTGGACGACCCCTCCGCGGATCCCCACCAGGCAGAGCTCCCGCGGGTCGGGGTCGGGCACCCGGGGCATGGGAGCGCGGAAGTGGATCGTGAGGTCGATCGTCGGCGCCACGTTCGGCTCGGTGATGCTCATGAAGGGCGCGGGTATGAGGGCATCCGTGAAGAAGGCGAGCGAGAGGGCGTCGACCGGGCGCGGCTCGGCCAGCCCGATCCACCCGCCGACCTCCATCGGCTGATCGGACCCGGAGAGGGGCTGGCCCCCCAGCCGCCATTGCAGGGTGATGTGGCGGGTGAAGGGCGGGGCTCCCTCGATCGGAGAGCCGGGGTGGCGGATGGGATCCGGCGGCTGCACCTCGGGCATCGGGATGTCGGAGATCTCCGGTCCGCTCCAGGGGATAGAGAAGGCTGCGAGGGCGAGAGCCACCGTCAGCCCGTCCTGCTCGAGCCTGGCCGAGAGGGTGCTCAGCGAGCGGCCCCGGCGCTCGAGCACCGTGTCGATCAGGACGGGGCCCGGCTTCGGGGCCCGGGCGTAGTGGATCGTCAGGGAGCGGGGCGAGCGGGCGGGATCGGCCACCGCCTCGGTGAGGGCTCGCAGGATCATCGCCGCCAGGTAGCCCCCATGGGGTCCCCGCCCGGCCTGCCAGTCGGCCGAGACGGTCGCGGCGAAGGTCGTCCGCATGCCCTCCTGTGCCTGCACCCATACCGCCGTGTCTCGGTCGAAGGTGCCGGCCGGCTCTCTCTCGATGGCGCTCGCCGGCGCCACCTCGGCCTCAGCCACGCACGAGCCGCTTGTAGGTGATCCGGTGGGGGCGGTCGGCCGCCGCCCCGAGCAGCTCACGCCGGTGCTCCTCGTACGCCTCGAAGTTGCCCTCGAACCAGCTCACCTGGGAGTCCCCCTCGAAGGCCAGCACGTGGGTGGCGATGCGATCGAGGAACCAGCGGTCGTGGGAGATGACCACGGCGCAGCCCGGGAAGCTCAGCAGGGCGTTCTCGAGCGCTCGCAGGGTGTCGACGTCGAGATCGTTCGTGGGCTCGTCCAGCAGCAGCAGGTTGCCCCCGCGGCGCAGCAGCTTGGCCAGGTGCACGCGGTTTCGCTCGCCCCCCGAGAGGTTGCCGATCTTCGCCTGCTGGTCTGTGCCCCGGAAGTTGAACCCGGCCGTGTACTGGCGCGAGTTGACCACGCGGTCGCCGACCTTCAGCTGGTCCAGGCCGTCGGAGATCTCCTCCCACACGGTCCGGTTCGGATCCAGCGCGTCGCGGGACTGGTCCACGTAGGCGAGCTCGACGGTCTCCCCGAGCTCGAGCGTGCCGCTGTCGGGGGACTGCTCGCCCGTGATCATCCGGAAAAGGGTCGTCTTGCCGGCGCCGTTGGCCCCGATCACCCCGACGATCCCCGCCCGGGGAAGGTCGAAGGACAGGTTCTCGATCAGCAGCTTCTCGCCGAAGCCCTTGCAGAGGTCCGTCGCGGTGAGCACCTTCTCGCCGAGGCGGGGCCCGGGCGGGATGTGGATCTGGACCTCGTCGAGCTTGACGTTGCGCTCATCGGCGACCAGCTCCTCGTAGCGGGCCAGTCGCGCCTTGGACTTCGTGCGCCGGCCCTTGGGATTCGTCCGCACCCATTCCAGCTCGGCAGCGATCGTGCGCTGGCGGGCCTTCTCGCTGCGGTCTTCCTCGGAGAGCCTCGCCTGCTTCTGCTCGAGCCAGCTCGAGTAGTTGCCTTCGTAGGGGATGCCCCGTCCGCGATCGAGCTCGAGGATCCAGCCGGCGACGTTGTCGAGGAAGTAGCGGTCGTGGGTGACCGCCACGATCGTCCCCTTGTACTCGGCCAGGTGCTGCTCCAGCCAGGCCACCGACTCCGCGTCGAGATGGTTGGTGGGCTCGTCCAGCAGCAGCAGGTCGGGGGCGCGCAGCAGCAGCCGGCACAGCGCCACGCGCCGGCGCTCCCCGCCGGAGAGGGTGCTCACGTCGCTGTCGGGAGGCGGCAGGCGCAGAGCGTCCATGGCGTATTCGAGCTGGGTGTCGAGGTTCCAGGCGTCGGCGGCTTCGATCTGGGCCTGGATGCGGCCGAACTCCTCGGCGGTCTCGTCCGAGTAGTCGGCGGCCAGCTCGTTGAAGCGGTGGAGCAGGGCCTTGGTCTCCGCCACCCCGTCCTCGACGTTGCCCTTGACGTCCTTGGTCTCGTCGAGCAGCGGCTCCTGCTCGAGCATCCCGACCGTCGCTCCCGGCGCCAGGGCGGCCTCGCCACGGTAGTCCTGGTCGATCCCGGCCATGATCCGCAGCAGCGTCGACTTGCCGGCTCCGTTGTAGCCGAGCACGCCGATCTTGGCTCCCGGATAGAAGGCCAGGGTGAGGTTGTCGAGGACCGTCTTGTCCGGGGGGTGGACCCGGGATAGACGGTGCATCGTGAAGACGTATTGAGAGGACATCCGCAAGCAGGATAGGAGGTCGGACGGGGCGCTAACGTGTTCGGTTCATGCCCACGACCATCCTGGACATCGAGCAACATCTGCTCCTCCTGGAGCTCGAGGCCCCGTTCAACAAGCGCGACGTGCAGCTCGCCCGGCGCAGGATGGCAAAGCGCTGGCATCCCGATCTGGCCCCCGCGGGACGGCAGTTCGAGCACGAGCGCCATCTGAAGGCGATCAACGAGGCCGCCGATCAGCTGGAGCGGATCGCCGAGGGGTCCAGGGGCGGCCAGGTCTCGCGCAATGCGGTGCGCGCGAGCGCCGCGGCGGCGCGCCGAGAGCGGGAGGAGGCCGGCCGGCGCGCCTACGAGGCCGAGCAGCGGGCGCGGGCGGAGGCCAAGGACAAAGCCAAGCACGACCCCTTCGGAAGCAGGGTGCCCGACCACTCGGTCGTGCACCGCTATGCCCGCTGCATCTCCTACCCCGAGTGGGGCGTGGGAACTGTGGCCGGGATCTACTTCTCCTCCGACCCGGTGGGGGACGGCGACGAGGTCCAGCAGTGGGCGCGGGTCAAGTTCAGCCATGGCGTGCGCACGGTCCCCGCCGGGAGCATGCGCTTCGTGGACTTCTCCAAGCCCGACCCGGCCGAGGAGCGCGTGGAGCGCTTCCTGATAGCCGCCCAGCGGGCGATGGCCGAAGGGGAGTACATGCTCGCCGCCCAGCGCCTGATCTACGCCCGCGACGCGGAGCCCCGCAACGTCGCCGTGCTGCGCCTGATGACCCTCGCCTTCTGGCAGGCCGGGAAGCTGGAGGAGGCCGCCCGGGCGGTGCGTGACTGGGCGCGGGTGGACGGGCGCAAGCCCGCCGCCCATCGCTTCGCCGCCCGCATCTACGAAGACATGGGAGCGGTGGACCTGGCCGAGGAGGCCGCCGAGCGGGCTGCCAAGCGCGGCCCTGCCGACGCCGGCGCCTGGGAGCGCCTGGGACGGCTGAGGCTGCGGCTGATGGACCGCGAGGGCGCCCTGAACGCGCTTCGCAAGGCCCTGGCCCTGGGGGCGGGGGAAGAGGTCAGGGATCTGGTGATCCAGGCTCTCGCAATCGAGCCCACAGCCGTGCGCTGAGCGCGGGGGGTCAGAGGATGTTCACCGCTCGCGAGACGATCAGGCCGATCGTCACCAGCGAGACGACCGCCTGCACCCCCATGATGCTCTTGGCCATCGGGGTCAGGGGCATGGCGTCGGTGGGGGAGAAGGCCGTGGCGTTGGTGAGGGAGACGTAGGCGTAGTCGATGAACCTCGGACGCCAGTCCCGGGGCTCGATCTGGTCGTCTGACATCTGCGGGAAGAGGAAGTCGGGAGGGCCGTCGTGGCCCGCCGCACGCTTGCCCGGCCCGCCCCGGTCGAGCTCCCAGTACCACAGCCCGAAGATCAGGAAGTTCGTCAGCCAGATCAGCATGCCCGAGAAGATCAGCTCGCGGCCGTTGGGCACGTGGCCGTGGTGGAGCAGGAATTTGCTCAGTTCGACCAGCGAGTAGATGTTCGCGGCACTGACGAAGGCGATCATCCCCAGGGCCGCCCGTCGACGCCGCGGATGCTCGTACTCGAGCTCTCGCGGGGTTGCGAAGAACATGCCCACCAGCAGGGCGATCTCCAGGCCGGGGATCAGCCAGAACGGTCCGACCGTGAGCCGATCCGGGAGCGCGAACTGCAGCCCGATCGCGACCAGGATCGTGACCTGGGCCGGCCAGAACGGCTCGGAGGCCGGTGGCGGCGGGTACGGGCGCCTGCCCTGTCCCAGCGGTGGCCCGGCTGCCGGTTCATAAGACACTTCGACCAGAGCCTATGGGCGCGACCGGAGTGATCCTCGGCGCTGGGCGAGCGGGGCAGCGCCGGGACCGCTAGCCTGATCGGTATGGGGATCGAGAACCCGGTACACCTGCTCTTCATCGCAGCCGTGGCCCTGATCGTCCTCGGCCCGAAGCGGCTGCCCGAGCTGGCCCGGGCGCTCGGCAAGGGCGTTCGGGAGTTCCGCGAGGCGATGAGCTCCGAGGCGGAGCCCGACGAGCTGTCTCCTCCGCCCGCGGAGGAGCGCTCCAAGGACGCCGCCTAGTCGCGCACACCCCCCGCTGGTAGTGTCGCGGCATGGGGGCGGGTCGAACAGCTCGAATCGGGGTGGTCGCGGGCCTGATCTGCCTGCTTGCCCTCGCCTGGATCCCATCCGCCGGCGCCGCGAAGAGGCTCCGGGTCAAATGCACCTCCGGCTCTCTCTTCGGACCCGAACACACGGTGGTCACCCTGCCCGGCCCCCTGGAACCGGCCATCGCCGGCAGCTTCGCCGTCCTGCGCCGGGCGACTGGTCCCGAAGACCAGCTTCCGCAGCTCAACCCCGTCGAAGAAGAGCTCCGCAGCGAGCTCGCCGGCTACTACCCCGAATCGGTCCGTCAGCTGCTGCGATTCCCTGACGGGCGCCGCTACTTCCTGGTCGTGGGCCTGCCGCAGATCGTCGCCGTGCCTCCGGCTGCCTGCCTGCCTGCGCAGCTGCGGGCCAGGCGCAGGAGCCTCGTCGAACAGCAGCAGGCTCGCGCCAAGGTTCCCGTCTACTGTGTGGCAACCGTTGGCGAAGCGAGTTCGTTCTCGCTCATCTCCCTCTTTCAAGGAGGAGCCTGCCACAGCTTCAAGGGCATCTACCGCGCCGAAGGGCCCGCAGCCAACGCCTTCTCCACCTCCCTCGTGGTGGAAATCGTCCCCGACGGCGTGGCGGCGGTGCGCCTGGGCTACCGGGACGGGATGGCCATCACGGCCACCGTCAGCGAAGACGTCTACGCCTACACCCCACCGAGGGACCTCGTGAGGCACGCCGAGTCGGTCCTCGCCCGGTCCTTCGCCTCGCCCCCGAGCAAGCACCTGAGCAAGAGCCAGCGCAAGCGCAGGGAACGCAGGCTGATCAGGTTGATCGAACGCACATTCGCGCAGCTGGTTCCGGCGAAGGTCCAGTGGCTGGGGCCGAGCGGCCAGGTGCTGCGCACGATGACCCCGTCGGGCGCCTCCTCGGCGCCTGCGATCCTGAACGGATAGGCCCCCGCGGGGCACCCGGGCCGGTCCCCGGACCGGTCCGCCGGGGACGCTAGTTTCCCGGCGTGCGCCTGATCGTCGCCCGCTGCCGGGTCAACTACCTCGGTCGCCTGAGCACCGTCCTGCCGGAGGCCGTGCGCCTGCTGATGATCAAGCCCGACGGCACCTTCATGGTCTGGGCGGACGGGGGCGGCCCCAGCGTGAAGCCCCTGAACTGGATGGTCCCGCCGACGGTCCTCGAGGAGGAGACCGACGCGGAGGGCTCTCTGAGCCGGCTCGTGGTGCGCCGCCGCCGGGGGGAGGATCGCCTCGACATCGAGATCTGTGAGGTGCTCTCCGATGTGGAGCACGAGCTCGACGCCGAGGTGGGCCTGGAGAAGGAGGGGGTCGAGCGCGAGCTTCAGGAGCTCCTCGCCGATGCGCCCCAGTGGTGCGGGGAGGGTCTGCGCCTCGTCCGCAGGGAGTGGCCCACCGACATCGGCCCGGTCGACCTCATGTGCAGGGGCGGGGAGGACGAGTGGATCGCCGTGGAGATCAAGCGGGTGGGGACGATCGACGCCGTGGAGCAGCTCACCCGATACCTGCAGCGGATCCGCCTCGATCCCGCACTCGGGTCCTGCCGGGGGATCCTCGCTGCCCAGACCGTCAAGCCCCAGGCGCGGGTCCTCGCCGAGGCCAGGGGGATCGACTGGGTCGAGGTCGACCCCGAGCTGCTTCGCGGGCAACGGGAGCCCGAGCTGAGGCTGTTCGCCGCCGGAGGCGGGTAGGCTCCCGGCTTTCCCGAGCAAGGAGAGGAAGATGCCCGCAGAGGAGGATGGCCCCGAGCAGCCCGTCGTTCTGACCGAGCGGCGGAACAACGTCCTGCTGATCACGCTCAACAGGCCCGAGGTGCGAAACGCGGTCAACGCCGCCCTGGCGGAGGGCCTGGCCGGAGCCCTCGATGAGCTCGACGGCGATGACTCGCTGTCGGTGGGCGTCCTCACCGGCACCGGCGGCTTCTTCTGCGCAGGGATGGATCTGGGGGCGTTCGTGAGAGGGGAGTCGCCGTGGTTCGGCGACCGCGGGTTCGCCGGGATCGCCCAGCGCGCTGCCCGCAAGCCCCTGATCGCGGCGATCGAGGGCTTCGCCCTCGCGGGCGGCATGGAGATCGCCCTCGCCTGCGACCTGATCGTGGCGGCGAAGGGAGCCCGGATGGGCATACCGGAGGTCAAACGTTCGCTCGTGGCGGCGGGCGGGGCGCTGCTGCGGCTGCCCCGCCGGATCCCCTACCACGTGGTCATGGAACTGGCCCTCACGGGCGACCCCTTCCCGGCCGAGCGCTTCCACGAGCTCGGTCTGGTCAACCGGCTCACCGAGCCCGGGCAGGCCGTGGACGAGGCCCTGGGCCTCGCGGGTGAGCTCGCCAAGAACGGGCCCCTGGCGCTGGTCGCGGCCAAGCGGATCCTCCAGGAGCAGTTCGACTGGTCCAGCGAGGAGATGTGGGCCAGGCAGGGCGAGATCTCCGGGCCGGTGATGACCTCCGAGGACGCCAAGGAGGGGGCGAGTGCCTTCAAGGAGAAGCGGGAGCCGGTCTGGAAAGGTCGCTGACGCGTTCGATCAGCTCGAACGCTTCGCTTGGCAGATCCCCGTGGCTGGTTGGGGTGCTCGGACGCGTCGGCTCGAAGCTTGGTCAGCCGCGACCGCGCATCCGGCGCCGCTGGCGGCGGATGGCCATGAAGCGTCTCCAAAGGGCCATCATCTCAGCGCTCTCCCGGCGTCTTGCGCGGGTACTGGGAGATCGGCTGGCGCAGGTCTATCGCGGTCTTGACGATGCGGCTCTGTTCGGTGGCATGGGCGGCCGGATAGCCCTCTCCCGGGCTGGCCCGCTCGGGCCGTCCGACGTAGCCGAAGTGCATCTCCGGGGGCATGATCTGCATCAGCCGCGGGAACATGTGGGCGCGGGCTCCCATGTTGCGCGGCTCCTCCTGGACCCACAGGACCTCTCGCAGGTTCGGGTAGCGACCCATGAGCTCCAGGATCTGCCCTTCGGGGAAGGGATAGAGGAGCTCGACACGGGCAACCGCGAGGCCGATGTGGGAGGCCCGCTCGGGGTGCCCCACCAGGTCGTAGTAGATCTTGCCGGTGCACAGCACCAGCCGCGTGACCTGCTCGTCGCGGACGTCGGGCTCGGCCAGGACAGGCTGGAAGCGGGTGCCCTCGGCCATGTCGGCGAGGGAGCTCGCCGCCTGGGGCAGGCGCAGCAGGGACTTCGGGGTCATCGCCACCAGCGGGCGCTGCTTGGCGATCCGGGCCTGGCGGCGAAGGAGGTGGAAGTACTGGGCGGGGGTGGTCGGGCTGGCAACCCGCACGTTCCCCTCGGCGGCCAGGGCCAGGAAGCGCTCCAGGCGGGCTGAGGAGTGCTCGGGGCCCGAGCCCTCGTAGCCGTGGGGCAGCAGCAGGGTCAGGCGTGAGGTCTGTCCCCACTTGGCCAGGCCGGAGACGATGAACTGGTCGACGATCACCTGGGCCGAGTTGACGAAGTCCCCGAACTGGGCCTCCCACAGCACGAGGGTCTCCGGCGCCTCCTGGCTGTATCCGTACTCGAAGCCCAGGCAGGCGAGCTCCGAGAGGGGGCTGTTGTGCAGCTCCAGAGGGGCGAGCGCGTGGGGAAGGCTCTGGATCGGGCAGACCGTCTGACCCGTCTTGGCGTCGTGGAGGACGAGGTGGCGCTGGCTGAAGGTGCCCCGCTCGGTGTCCTGGCCGGTCAGGCGCAGCGGCGTCCCCTCCGTCAGCAGGGAGGCGAAGGCGAGCGCCTCGGCATGGGCCCAGTCGATGTGGGGAGCGCCGCCCTCCTCAAGGGCATCCCTGCGGCGCTCGAGCTGTTTGAGCAGCTTGGGGTGGACCGTGAAGCCGTCGGGGGTACGCAGCAGCTGTTCGCCGAGATCCCGCAGCCGCGCCGCGGGCACCGCGGTGTCGACCTCGGGGCTGGGGGAGCGATCGAGCTGGTACTCGCCGGTGCTGTGCTCGCCTCCGTGCTCGGCGACCTCCTCGATCTTCGTCTTCAGGCGCTGATGGAGGAGGGTCAGGTTGTCCCACACCTCCTGGGCCTGGCGCTCGACCTCCTCCTGGGTCACCACGCCCTCGGCGACCAGCCGGTCGGCCCACAGTTCCGTCACCCGCTTCTTGTTCTTGATCTTCGCGTACATCTCCGGCTGGGTGTAGGCGGGCTCGTCGGACTCGTTGTGACCGAAGCGCCGGTAGCCGATGAGGTCGATGAGCACGTCGTGGCCGAACTCCTGGCGGAAGGCGAAGGCGAGGCGCACCGCATGGGCGCAGGCGTCGACGTCGTCGGCGTTGACGTGGATGATCGGAACGTCGAAGCCCTTCGCCAGGTCGGAGGCCCAGCGGGTGGAGCGGGCGTCGTCGGGGTCGGTCGTGAAGCCGACCTGGTTGTTCATGATCAGGTGGATCGTCCCGCCCACCTTGTAGCCGTCCAGCGCCTGCAGGTTGAGCGTCTCGGAGACGACCCCCTGCGCGGGGAAGGAGGCATCGCCGTGGATCACGATCGGGACGGCCGCGTTGGTGTCCTGGAGGGCGTGGGGACCTTGGCGTGAGGTCTGCGCGGCACGGGTGGCCCCCTCGACCACGGCCGAGACGAACTCCAGGTGGCTCGGGTTGGACTCCAGGTTGACCCGGATCGTGCTCCCGTCGGGGAGCTCGTAGCTGCCCTGGGTGCCATGGTGGTACTTGACGTCTCCCGTCCCTCCCTGGGGGATCGTCGTCACCGCCTCCAGCGAGGATGCCCCCTCGAACTCGGCGAAGATCGTGTCGTAGGCCCGGCCGAGGTTGTGGGCGAGGACATTGAGCCGGCCGCGGTGGGCCATCCCGATCACGACCTCCTGGCCGCCGTGGGCGGCCGAGAGCTGGATCAGCTCGTCGAGCATCGGCACGGTCATGTCCAGGCCCTCGATGGAGAACTGGTGCTGGCCCAGGTAGGCCTTGTGCATGAACCGCTCGAGGGCGTCCACCTCGACCAGCCGCTTGAGCAGCCACCGGCGCTCGTCGTTGGTCAGCTCGTGGCGGAAGGCTCCGGACTCGATGTGCTCGCGCAGCCACACGCGCTGGCGGTGGGAGGCGATGTGCTCGATCTCGTAGGCGATCGTGCCGCAGTAGGTCTCCCGCAGGTGGGGCAGGGCGTCGGCCAGGGTCGCTCCCGGTACGTAGACCTGGAAGAGCTTGGCCGGGATCCGGGCCTGCAGCTCGGGGGTTAGGCCGAGCGCCTCCGGGTCCAGCCCCGGGTCGCCCTCGGGCTCGGAGCCCAGCGGATCCAGGCGCGCCGCGAGGTGGCCGTGGCTGCGCACCCGGCTGACGAACGTGCTCGCCGTCTGGACGGCCTGCAGCATCTCCTCGCCCGCCGTCGCCACGGCCGGGGCAGCCGCGGCAGCGGCAGCGGCCGGGGCGGGTGTGCGGGGAGGCGGGCCGAGCTCGACCCCGAGCGACTCGAAGACCTCCTCGTAGAAGCCGTGCTCGCCCTGCAGGTGCTCCTCGATCAGGCCCAGGAAGCGTCCCGACTCGGCCCCCTGGATGATGCGGTGGTCATAGGTGGAGGTCATCGTCATGACCTTCTCCGCCCCGATCATCTCGCCGATGTTCGCCAGGCCCGCGGGGTAGGCGATCGACCCGGTGGCCACGATCGTGCCCTGGCCGGTCATCAGCCGCGGGACGGAGGCCACCGTCCCCAGCCCACCGGGGTTGGTGAGGGTGATGTTGGCCCCGACGAGGTCATCGGCGGTGAGGGTGTTCGTGCGGGCCTTCTCGACGAGCGCGTCGTAGGCGTCCAGGAAGCTCTCGAAGGACATCCGCCCGGCGTCCTCGATCACGGGAACCATCAGCGTGCGGGAGCCGTCCTTCTTCTCCACGTCCACTGCCAGGCCGAGGTTCACCTGGCCGTCGATGACGCGATGGGGCTTGCCCTCGACCTCGGCGTAGTGGTTTCCCATGACCGGCATCTCCTGGCCGGCGCGGGCGATCGCGAAGGCGATCAGATGGGTGAAGGAGACCTTGCGGCCGGAGGCCCTGAGCTCGCGGCGGCGGGCGTCGAGGACGGTGACGGTCAGGGTGCGGAAGCTCGTGGCGGTGGGGATGGACCGCGACTCCTCCATGTAGCGGGCCAGAGCGGCCGCCCCGCCCCTCATGGGCTGGCTCTCTGCCACCGCCGCCCCGTTGGCGGAGGCCCCGTTGCCGCCCGCGGCGGAGAGCACGTCGGACTTGGTGATGCGCCCGGCCGGGCCGCTGCCCGCCACCTTCGCGAGGTCGACCCCCTCCACGGCGGCGGCCCTCGCCGCCACCGGGGAGACCTTCGCCCCCTCAGGCGCCGCGGCCGACTCGGCGGCGGCCCCGTTTCCGGACTTGGCGGGAGCCTCGGCGGGGGCCTCGGCCTGCTCGCGGGTGTCGCTCGCCCCGGTGGGCGCGGAGGGGCCCGCCCCGTTGAGGGAGATGCGGGCGATCACCTGCCCGACCGTGACGGTGTCCCCCTCCTCGGTCAGGATCTCGGCGACGGTCCCGGTGGCCGGAGAGGGCAGCTCGAGGTCGACCTTGTCGGTCGAGATCTCGACGATCGTGTCGTCCACCTTGATCGGGTCTCCGACCTTGACATGCCATTCGAGGATCGTTCCCTCGGTGACAGACTCACCCGCGGCGGGGGTAACGACGTCGACTATCTGCTCAGTCATCGCGTCGGTCGCCATCGGGTTATCACTCTAGCGCGCCAGACTACAGGCGTGAGCAGGCTCCGGGGGCTCCACCGCTGGATTTTCACAGCCTCACCTGCGAGGCGCCGGCCGTAGGCGGGCCGCCTTCGGCGATGCTCAAATCCCGGCACTCGCGGAGGGGTCGGCGGTGCCCTCTCGCCCCTCCTCCCGGATGAACTGGATCGAGCCGAAGAAGGGCCCGATCCCGCCCAGCACCGTCACGGCGACCGCGAGCTTGAGGGAGACGATCCGCATGCGGGCTGCCGTCAGGCAGGCCAGCGACATGAAGATCCACAGCAGCCCGTGAGCGAGCCCGAGGGTGAAGGTGAGCGGCTCCGGCTTGCCCGCTGCGAAAGCGCTCACCAGCAGGGCGACATAGATGCAGGAATGAGTGAAGGAGGTCCACTTCAGGCGCGTGAAGGTGAGCGGTCCGGCGGAGCTTGGATCCGTCCGGTTCACGCGGTCAGCCAGCGGGCCATCCGCGGAAGCACGTCGCCCGCCTCCTCCGGCCAGTCATCTATCTCGCTCGGCCACCAGGCGAAGCGGTCGTGCTCGGCGTCCGGCCTGACGGCCTCCTCGGCGCCCTCGGGCAGCCACGCCTGCCCGACGAACATGACGAGCTTCTGGGGAAGCCTCAGCAGGGCCTCTCCCCTGACCCGCTCGGGGGACACGTCCCACTCCTCCTTGAGCTCGCGCACGAGGGTTTCGGCGGGGCTCTCCCCGAGGTCGACCGCTCCCCCCGCCCCCAGAGCCCAGCGACCCGCCCAGGAGGAGACCCAGGCGGCCCTCCTGCCGGCGAGCCAGCGGCCGTCCGCCGCGCGGATCACGCACAGCGCCGCCATGCTCTGGGAGGCATCCTCGGACACCAGGCGCAGGGCCCAGCGCAGCGGCTGCATCTCGATGGCGATCCCGTCCTCGTCCTGTGTGTAGTCGACGAGGCGCGCGGCCACGCCGTCGTGGCTCGGGGAGCCCCGCTCCTGAAGGTCCCGGATCGCGGCATCGGCCGCCTCGGTCTTGGAGGGGGAGGGCTCGAAGTGCTCATCGCGCCAGCGCGCGCGGATGCGCTCCATCTCCCAGGGCCCCCTCGCGAGAACCTCGGGGGGGTGGTTGTTGGGGTCGGCCTGCTCGGTCACCTCACGGGAAGGCTAGTCAATCGCGGGACCCTCCCGACGAGGCCATCGCCCATAGACTCGCGGCCGTGACCGTCCGCCGACGCAAGCACTGGGGCTGGGGCTTCGAGGACCAGCAGCCGACGGGCAAGCAGCTGCAGGCCTCCGTCTCGCTTCTGTCCGAGCGCATGGGAATCCCGATCGGGCAGGTGGAGGAGCCGGTCCCCCTTGAGGGGGTCGAGCTGACGCCACCGCGGATCCCCGCCCCGGCCGAGCTGACCGGCATCTGCAGCGACGATCTGCACGCGCGGGCGTCCCACGCGCTGGGGAAGTCCTACATGGACGTCGTGCGGGGCTTGCGGGGACGCTTCGAGCATCCTCCCGACCTTGTCGCCCGGCCCCGCGAGGAGGCCGACGTGGAGAGGCTGCTGGAGTGGTGCTCCTCCCACCGGGTGGCTGCCATCCCATACGGCGGTGGCACCTCCGTCGTCGGCGGGGTGACGCCGCGCCTGGAGGGGGACTACAACGGGGTCGTCTCGATAGACCTGACCGCGCTCGACCGCGTGCTCGAGGTGGACCCGGTGTCGCTGGCGGCATGCATCCAGGGGGGCGCCGCCGGACCGGTCCTCGAATCGCAGCTCGCCGAGCACGGGCTGACCCTGCGCCACTTCCCCCAGTCGTTCGAGCTCTCCACCCTCGGCGGCTGGATAGCCACGCGGGCGGCAGGCCACTTCGCGACGGTGTGGACGCACATCGAGGACTTCCTGGAGTCGGCCCGTGCGATCACCCCCTCGGGCGTTTGGGAGTCGCGCCGCCTTCCCGGCTCAGGCGCGGGGGTCAGCCCGGACCGGATGCTGGCCGGCTCGGAGGGATCGCTCGGGATCATCACCTCGGCCTGGGTGAGGGTGCAGCCGCGTCCCGAGCACCGCAGCTCGGCGGGGGTCTCCTTCGAGACCTTCATGGACGGGGCGCAGTGCGTGCGGGCGCTATCGCAGTCCGGCCTTCACCCCTCCAACTGCCGCCTGCTCGACGAGGGGGAGGCTGGCCTCACGATGGCCGGGGACGGGTCCCACGCGGTCCTCGTGCTCGGGTTCGAGTCGGTCGACCATCCGGTGACGGAGGCGATGGGGCGGGCGCTGGAGATCTGCGCCGAGCACGGCGGCACGGTCGCACCCGAGCGAGAGGGGTCGGGGGGAGAGGCGGTGAGCTCCTGGCGCGACGCCTTCCTCGGCGCCCCCTACCTGCGCGACGTGCTCGTGATGACGGGGGTGATCAGCGAGACCTTCGAGACGGCGATCACCTGGGACCGCTTCCCGGCTCTGCACGAGCACGTGATGGAGGCGGCGAGGGAGGCCGTGCGGGCGACCTGCAAGGCCGAGGGGAGGGTCCACTGCCGCTTCACCCACGTCTACCCGGACGGGCCCGCCCCCTACTTCACGATCCTCGCCCCCGGCCGGCGGGGGGAGGAGATCGAGCAGTGGAGCGCCATCAAGCTGGCGGTCTCGGATGCCCTCATCGCCGGCGGGGCGACGATCACCCACCATCATGCGGTGGGGCGCGATCACCGGCCGTGGTATGACCGCCAGCGCCCCGAGCCCTTCGCGGCGGCGCTGCGCGGGGCCAAGGCGGCGGTCGACCCCGCGGGCATCATGAATCCCGGCGTGCTGATCGACCCGCTGCCATGAAGATCGCCGTTCTCGGCCCGGGCGGCGTCGGGGGGCTGCTCGCGGCAGTCCTTGACAGGTCGGGCAACGAGGTGATCGTGCTGGCCCGGGAGAGCACCGCGCAGAGGATCTCCGCCGAGGGCATCCAGGTCCAGAGCGTGACCTTCGGAGAGTTCGTGGCCCGGCCTCGGGCCATGACCCGGCTGGAGGAGCCCGTCGAGGCGCTGCTGGTGGCCACGAAAGCGGCCGGGCTCGCCCCGGCCCTGGAGCGGATAGATGCCGATCCGGGCCTGGTGCTGGCGCTCCTGAACGGGCTCGACCACATCGCCGTGCTGCGTGAACGCTTTCCCGGCGGATCCGTGCTTGCCGGCTCGATCCGCGTCGAGGCGGACCGTCCCGCCCCCGGTGTGGTGGTGCACACGAGCCCCTTCCTGCTCGTCAGCATGGCCAGCGCCCGCGCGGAGCTGGCGCCGGCGATAGAGCAGCTCGCGGCGGCTCTGTCCGAGGCCGGGGTGCCGGTCAAGGTGCTCGACTCGGAGGCTCAGGTCATGTGGTCGAAGCTGGTGCGGCTGAACGCCCTGGCCTGCACGACCAGCGCCTACGACAAGCTGCTGGGGGAGATCCGCTCGACGCCGGACCTTCGCAGGGACCTGGTGGGGGCGATCGAGGAGGCCTGTGCGGTAGGTCGGGCCGAGGGTGCCCGGGACGTGGATGCCGCCACCGCCGTCGCCGAGCTGGACCGCGCCCACGACACCCTGGGCAGCTCCATGCAGCGGGACATCGCCGCCGGGCGCACCCCCGAGCTGGACGCCATTCCGGGTTCTGTGCTGCGGGCCGCCGCCCGCCATGGCCTGGAGTGTCCGACGATCGAGCGGCTCGTCGAGATGATCGCCGCGCGCGCAGGGACGCCGGCACCGGTCGTGTCCCGCTGAGAGAGGGCGTCTCTCAGGCCGCCTGAGCCTGGTCGGACTCGGCGAAGCGCTATTGGCGGGAGGGGAGCTCGGGCAGGACCGGAGCGTGCCCCGGTATGACCTGGGAGGCGATCGCCTCGACCGCCTGCTCCTCGGCCTCGGTCAGCTCCTCGTCGTGCTCGCCGTCGCAGAGCACCCGGAAGTTGCCGGTGACGCCGCTGTCGGCGTGAATGGTGATTCCCGGCAGGACCTCCTCGCCCTCGTCGAAGCCGAGGCGATCCATGTCGAAGTGGGAGAGGCCGATCCCGTAGGCGGTGTGGGTGGGGTTCTCGCGGTCGTGCCCAGCCACCGCCTGGGCGAAGCGCTCGAGGTTCTTGGCGATCTTGCCCGTGTCAGCCATCGCTCGAGGGCAGGGTAGCGCGGCAAGGCGGGTCGCGGTGCACCCCCTGCAGAAAGCGAGAGCGGGGGTCGATGCCACCGCTCTCTCCGGCAACACACGGTCTGACCGTCAGGCCGACGAGGCGAGCTAGTGGAGCCCGCCTCCTTCGGGCGCCGCGCAGTCATACCCGTTGTGCAGGCCGGAGTTGTCGTTCTTGCAGTCCCCGAATCCGGCCGACACCTCACGGTGTAGGCCAGGCCCTTCCGATGCTGAGCCAACTGCATTTCTCGAGGTTGTCCCGCACGACGTCATGCGAGGCCGCGAACCTGCCCTCCCAGCACTCGTGCTTGGCACCGGCGTGGGGGAGCGCCTGGACGTTCTGCGCCACGGCCTCGCCGCCGCGGTGCAGGCCCCCGTACGGCATGTCCTCGGCCTCGTATCATTCGATGTCGTCAGCGAATGCGTCGAGCACGGCGGGTACATCGCCTCGGGCGAACGCCCCGTAGATACCCTTGACGAACTCGACGCTCTGCCCACTCATGGCTCCCCCTTGGTTGGCACACTTGGAGCCTGAACGTACGCGAACGTGAGGACTCGCGTCCAGGCCTAGCGCCGGGGGGCGCGGCCCACGCCCTACGGTTTCTCAACGCCAGGCCAGGCAGGCGCGCCCGCCCGCCGGCCTAGAGATCGGCGACTACTCCGGCGTGATCTCGACGAGCTCGGGGACCGACGACTCCATCCGCACGAAGGCAGCGTGAGTCTTGTTCATTCGTCGCAGGTAGGCCTCTGGGTCGCCTGGCCGAGGCTGCAGCCGGGCGTCGCGCCAACTCCCGCGCAAGAAGACACGCAGCCGGCCCTCTCTGTCGAGGGCATTGCGCACCCACCAGGCAGCCAGACCGTCCTCGGCCACAACGATCAGCTTGCCATCCTCTTCTAGGAACCCCACCGGCACCCTGCGCCGCTTGCCCGAGCGACGCCCGATCGTCTCGACGATGATCGCGTTTCCTCGCGTGTAAGGCGGGCTGGGAAGACCCAGGCGAAGCGACCACATACGCAGCGGGTTTCCAACCCTCCAAGCCGCTCTCTGAAGCCAGGACTTCTTGGGGCGCGGCACTCCTGGGACGCTAGACCATCTGGGCCCGTGGGGCGCTAGATGCGCGGAGTCCGCAGAGCCGGCAACCGGCTACAGCTCCGGTTTCTCAATTAGCTCAATTCGATAACCATCGGGATCCCGTCCGGTTTGCAACTCACTTACACCCTGCTACGCCCGGGAGCGGCAGGGCCAGCATCGGGCCCCTCACTGTCGAGCCGACCCGCGGGATACTTGGGGGACCATGTCGGAGAACGTTGAGCTTGTCCGTCGCTTTTACGCGCTGCTTCCTGATCTGCGAGACGCAGACCCCAACGAGGATCCTGCCTTCCTCGATCGGGCGTTTCGCGACTTTCTCCACGAGGAGTACGAGCTTCAGCTTCCCGGCGGCTACCCGGAGGGCCAACCGATCTTCAGGGGCCCGGAGGGACAGGCTCGACTGTTCGCGATGCTCCGGGACGCATGGGCCGAGTGGCGTTTCGAGCCCGAGCGCTTTATCGACGCGGGCGACCAGGTCGTGGTTCTCGTGTGCGTCGTTGCCAAGGGCAGCGCGAGCGGAGTACCGATCGAGCTGCCCGACGCGCACGTCCATACTCTCCGGGACGGTCGCCTGACATCGACGTGCGTCTACCGAGATCGGTCAGAGGCGCTCGAGGCCGCGGGGCTCAGATGCGACTGAGGACCTCACAGCGCGGGATCACCTCGACAGCGATTGCGCGCTCGCCGACCTTGGTCGCTCGACGAAGGGCGACACGGCCGGGCTCCCTGTCAGCTGTGGGGCATCTCCAATATCTCGACGCGATATCCGTCCGGATCTTTGACGAAGCACAGCCGCGAGCCGCCCTCCCGCACCGAGTAGGGAGGCTTCTCCGGCTGGATCCCCTGCTCGGCCAGGCGGGCGAGGGTCCCGTCGAGGTCGTCGGAGGTGATCGCGATGTGCCCGTACGCCGTGCCGAGCTCATAGGAGTCGACGCCGAAGTTGTAGGTCAGCTCCAGGCGCGGCATGTCGCCGTCTCCGGGCTGGTTCATGAAGACGTTGACGGCCTCGTCTTTGATCGGCAGCCGGCCGACCTCCTCGAAGCCGAGGGCTTGGTAGAAGGCCACCGAGCGGTCGATGTCGGTGATGCGGTAGCAGGTGTGGATGAGAGCCATGGGCGGAGTCTACGCCAGCTCCGCCCGCACCCTCCAGATGTGCTCCATCGGCCAACGGCGCGCCCACTCGCGGTCGGTCTCATCCCGGTAGGTGCTCGTGGCGTCGGGGCCCGGACGCAGCTCCAGGAGGTCCTCCACGACCAGGCCGCTGGCGCGCAAGAGGGCGATCCACTCGCCGTAGGGGAGCTGGAAGGTGACCGGCTCGCCGGGTTCCTCGAAGCGCCGCAGCTGCTCCCAGTAGTCGAACACCAGGCGGGCTCCCGGGTGCTCCTCGCCACGGGCCCAGGCGAGGTCCACGATCGCTGGGGGGCGTGGCGGGCCTGGTAGGCGTCGGACTGCTCGTCCCAGAGCCGGCGGTTGACCGCCCCGTGAGGCGGAGGGCTAGCCTCCTCGGTCACGGCGGCCGGTCTAGACTGGCGCCAGTGCGGACGCTGATAGTGGGCCATGGCGGACGGGAGAGCGCGCTTGCGCTGCGCATGGCCGAGCACAGCGAGCTGCACGCCTTCGTGGGCCACGAGAACCCCTCGATCGTGCGGCAGGCGGCGCTCTCCGGCGGCAGCCACCTCGTCGGGGACGTCTGCGATCCGGCCGCGGTGGCCGCCTTCGCGAGGGCCAGGGAGGTGGACGTGGCGATGGTCAGCGCCGACGAACCTCTCGCCGCCGGTGTCATCGACGCCCTCCTGGCCCAGGGCACGGCCGCGGTAGGCCCCACCAGCGCCGGGGCGGAGATCGAGTGGAACAAGGCCTTCGCCCGCTCCCTGCTCGAGGAGGTTGCGCCCGAGGCGGCTCCGGCCCTGCGTGTCGTGACCTCCCCGTCGGAGCTGGACGCCGCCTTCGCCCATTTCGGGGCGACCCCGGTGGCCGTCAAGCCCTCGGGACTGACCGGAGGCAAGGGGGTCAAGGTGATGGGCCCCCATCTGGCAGACCACGCCGAGGCCCGGGAGTACGCCGCCGGCCTGCTCGCCCGATGCGGGGAGGGCGAGTCGGTGCTGGTCGAGGAGCGGGTCGACGGGGCCGAGTTCACGATCCAGGCCATCAGCGACGGTCGCACCGTCGTCTTCCCCTGGGCCACCTACGACTACCCCTACCGCTTCGACGGCGACAGGGGCCCGGGGACCGGCGGCATGGGGTCGCTGTCGATGCCCGGTCCGACCCTCCCCTTCATGACCGACTCCCACTACGAGCAGGCCTGCTCGATCGTCAGCGGGGTGATCGAGCGGCTGCGCGGGCTCGGCCGCCATTTCAGCGGCGTGATGAACGCGGGCTTCTTCGCGGTCTCCGGAGGGCGTGAGGGTGATCGAGTTCAACGCCCGCTTCGGGGACCCCGAGTGCATGAACATCATGAGCCTCTTCGACGGCGACTGGCCGCAGGTGATGCGCCACATCGCCGACGGCACCCTGGCCGAGGCCGACGTGCCGCTGCGGCCCGAGGCCTCCCTTGTGCTCTACCTGGTGTCCCCGGACTACGCCCTGCGACCCGGTCCTCCCCTGGAGTTCACCCTCGACCGCGAGCGCATCGAGGCCGACGGATGCCATGTCTTCTTCTCCTCCGCCGTCGAGACCGGCCCCAACGCCTACAGAACGGTGGGCACCTCCAGGGCGGTCGCCCTGGCCACCACGGCCCCGACCCTCGAGCAGGCGCGGGAGCGGGTGGTTGCAAACGCATCCTCGGTGCCCGTGCTCGAGTGGCGCAGGGATGTCGGGGACATGGGCTATCTCGAAGGCCTCACGAGGCTGGTCGCCGCCCCGCCGTCCTCGGTTGCCGGATCGGTGCCCGAGCTGAGAGGATCCCTGCTGTGATCGTCGAGCGGGCCACCCATCCGCAGTTCGTCTCGAACACCTACCTGCTCGCCGACGGCCGTGGCGGCCCCGGCTTCTTCATCGACGCGGGCGGCCCGGTGCAGCCGCTCATCGAGGCCGCCGAGCGGCTCGGGATCGCCCCCACCCACGTGCTGCTCACCCACCATCACTTCGACCACGTCAGCGAGGTCGGCGCCCTGCGCGCCCGCTGGCCCGAGCTGAAGGTCCTGATCAGCTCTCGCGAGCGCGAGCTGCTGCAGGAGGCCGGCGGGGGGGATGGCGACCTGGAGCCGATCGAGGCGGGCCAGACGCTGCAGTTCGGCGACCTGGAGGTGCGGGCCCTGCACACTCCCGGGCACACGGGGGGCATGCTCTCCCTTCTGGTCACAGATCGCGCCGAGCCGGAGGGGGCGGCCGTCTTCACGGGGGACACCCTCTTCAAGGACTCCGTCGGCGGCGTCAAAGCTCCCGGGCACACCACCTACAAGGATCTCAGGGACTCGATCATGGGGACCCTCATGGAGCTCCCCCCCGAGACCGTCATCTATCCCGGCCACGCGGATGAGACGACCGTGGCCAGGGAGTGGGAGCGCAACGCCTTCATCCGCATCTGGCGGGGCCTCGACCCGGAGGGCTCGGAGTCCTGCACGGCCCTGGGCGAGCCCGCCACCCTGGTGCTGCTCGGAGCGGACTACGACGGCGGCACCAAGGCCTGGGTCCGCTGGCCCGACGGGAGCGACGACATCGTTCCCGGCTCGCGGGTGCAGCGGACCGGCTGACCCGCTGAGGGCCGGCTGGCCCTAGCATTGTGGCCATGGCCCGCGAGAACGAGAAGATCCCGACCTCGCGCGTGCGACGGACGGCCACCGTCGCCACGCTGGCGGCGAGCGAGGCGGTCAAGCAGTTCGGGACGCGCGCGGCCAACGTGACCCGCGACGACGAGGCCGCCGAGGAGGCGATGGCCCGCCGCCAGCTGGAGACCGCCAAGCAGATCGTCGCGGTGCTCGGGACGATGAAGGGGGCGGCCATGAAGTTCGGCCAGGTGATGTCCTTCCTCGACGTCGGCCTGGTGGCCGAGGAGCATCGGGAGGAGTTCCAGCGGGAGCTCGCCAAGCTGCGGGACGCTGCCCCCACCGTGTCCTTCAAACAGATGCGCCGGGTCATCGAGGAGGACCTCGAAGAGCCGATCTCCGAGATCTTCTCCTCGTTCCAGGAGGAGCCGATCGCAGCCGCCTCGATCGGTCAGGTCTACCGGGCGACGCTGCGGGACGGCCGCGAGGTGGCCGTCAAGGTCCAGTACCCCGGCGTCGCCGGCGCGGTGCGGGCCGACATGCAGAACCTGGACATGATCATGCGGCTGCTCAAGCGGATGACGCCGGGCCTCGACGTCAAGGCGATCGCCGAAGAGATCAGCGAGCGGATCGAGGAGGAGCTCGACTACGAGCTGGAGGCCCAGAACCAGCGCTCGCTGGCGCGCATCTTCGCCGGGCACCCGTTCATCGTCGTCCCCGAAGTGGTCAGCTCGCTCTCGCGCGAGCGGGTGCTCGTCAGCGACTACGTGGAGGGCGTCGGGTTCGAGGAGCTCAAGACCGGCCCGCAGGCCGAGCGCGATCGCCTCGGCGAGATCGTCTTCCGCTTCTTCCTCGGCTGCCTCTACCGCCACCACCAGTTCTCCGGCGACCCCCACCCCGGCAACTTCCTGCTGCTGGACGACGGCCGCGTCGCGTTCCTGGACTTCGGGCTGTTCAAGCGCATGGACGCCAGCCGCCGTCGAGCTCGAGCTGGCCTGCCAGCGGGCCGTCGTCGAGGAAGACGCCCCGAGGCTGCACGCGCTGCTCGCCGAGTCGGGCTTCCTGCCCGAACCGGACACGGGTCGACCCCGAGAACCTGCTCGCCTTCATCACGCGACGCGATCTGGTGGTACACGACCGCCGACGAAGTCGTCCAGCTCACGCCCCGAGATCGCCACCCAGGTGATGATCGAGAGCTCCGACCCGCGCTCGAGCCACTTCCGCGAGATGCGCCACCAGGACATGCGGCCCGAGCACCTCTTCGGCCGGCGCATGGAGATGCTCACCCTGGCCGTGCTGTCCCAGCTGCGAGCGAAGGCCAACTGGCACCGCGATCGCCCGCGAGTGGATGTACGGCGAGGAGCCGGTCACCGAGCTCGGCCGCCAGGAGGCCGACTTCTACCGCCGCGCCGGCGTCGGGGCCGCCGGCTGAGCCGGCCCGCCATCGCCGATCGGGGATAATCCGGGACATGGATCTGGGCCAGCGCTCGCAAGATCCTCAACGTCGCCCACAGCGCCTTCATCTCGATGGACGAAGAAGGGACGCATCACCTACTGGAACATCCGCGCCGAAGAGACCTTCGGCCTGCCCCGCGGAGCAGGCGGTCGGGAGAGCGTCATGCGGACCTGATCGTCCCCGAGCGCTATCGCGAGGCCCACTGCGCCGGGGCTTCCGCCGCTTCAAAGACGGGGGCGAGAGCGACCTGCTCGACCGGCGCACCGAGCAGCTCGCCCTGCGGGCGGATGGCAGCGAGTTCCCGGTCGAACTGATCGTCTCGGCCCTGCGAGGAGGACGACGGCGTGCTCCTTCCACGCCTTCATCACCGACATCTCCGAGCGCCCGAGCGCGCGAAGCCGAGCGCCAGCGGCTGCTCGACGAGCTCGAGCGGGCCCTGCGCGGCAGCGAGCAGCGGCTGCCGGCGATCGTCGACTCGCTCGCCGAGGCGATCACGATCCGCGGCCGCGACGACCGCCTCGATCTACGCCAACCGCGCCGCCCTCGACCGGCTCGGCATGGACACCGTCGAGGAGCTGCGCCGCAGCCGACCCGAGGGCGCTGATGGGCCCCCGTGGTGTCCGGCGAGGACGGGCGAGAGCTCGGCATGGAGGACCTGCCCTCGGTGCGGCTGCTGCGCGGGGAGGAGCCCGAGCCGCTGACTGATGCGCACGGTCGACAGCCGCAACGGCGAGGAGAGCTGGGTGCTGCTGAAGGCGGCCGCCGTGCGCGACGCGCCCAGGGCGAGATCGAAGCGGCGGTCACGATCATCGAGGACGTCACCGCCTCGCAAGCGGCATGCAGCTGCGCAGCGAGTTCCTCGCCCGCGCCGGGACAGATGCTGGCCTCCTCGCTGGACTACCAGGAGACGCTGCGGAACGTCGCCGGCCTCGCGGTGCCGCCAGATCGCCGACTGGTGCGGCGTGGACCTGATCGACGAGGAAGGCCGGCGCGAACCCGTGGCCGTCGCCCACGTCGACCCCGCCAAGCTGGAGACGGCCGCGCGGCTGCGCGCCTACGAGCCGGAGGAGATCGACCCCGACCAGGGGCTCGGGCAGGGTGATGCGCACCGGCGAGCCGGCCCTCTACACCGAGATCCCCGACGAGATGCTCGTCGCGGCGGCCGTCGACGAGGAGCACCTGGGGCTGCTCCGGGCCGTGGGCATGCGCGCGGTGCTGATCGTGCCGATGACCGCCCGCGGGCGTACGATCGGCGCGCTGACGATGGTCAGCGCCGAATCGGGCCGCACGTTCGACGCGGGCGACGTGGAGTTCGCCGGGCAGATCGCCGAGCGCGCCGCGCTCGCGGTCGAGAACGCGCGCCTGTACAGCGACCGCTCGGAGATCGCGCGGACCCTGCAGCGGAGCCTGCTCCCCGAAGCCCTGCCCGAGCTGCCCGAATGGGAGGTGGCCGCGATGTACGGCCCGGCCGGGGAGGGCGCCGAGGTCGGCGGGGACTTCTACGACTTCTGGGAGGCCGAGGGCGACTGGCTGATGATGATCGGCGACATGACGGGCAAGGGCGTGCGGGCTGCGGTTATCCGGGCGTCTCTTCTGGGCGCCCTCGAGGAGTTCCAGGTCGGCGCCCAGGCCGACGACAGGGCGCTGGTGGTGATGCGCTTCTGCGGACGTCCAGACGAGCTCCGCGGGCCAGGCCCGGGAGGGTCCCGACGGCGTGGCGCCATGCGGGTCAATCGAGGCGGCAACCGTGCGACTACGTGCTCGGCGAGCTCGACATCGCGACCGGCCGCTCAGGGCGATGGTCGAGGCCCGGCGCTCGCCCTGCGGCGCTGAGCTCGACCTCGCCTCCGCTTCCTCGACCCTCGGGGCTGCGCGGTTCATCTGCTGGCACGTGCCGAGCAGGAGCATCTCCTGTCCGCCCGGTCTCATGCACGCGATCTTCCGGATCACGCACGCCGAGGAGAACCTGCCCTTCGTCGACGAGCCCCCGGCGAGGAGCGCGGCGAGCCGCTGGCCCGCCCGAGCTCGCTGCGCTCGAGCTCGAGCGCAACGTCCGCGCGCCCGCGATCGCCCGCGCGGCGGTCGATCGCCAGCTCGCCGATGGGCGGCATGGACGGCTCGCTCGGCCAGACGATCGTGCTGCTCGTCTCCGAGGTGGTCTCGAACGCCGTGCGCCACTCCGACGCCCCGGCCGACGCCCCGATCGCGCTCGACGCGACGCTCACCGAGCAGGGTCGTCCGCGTCGCGGTGACGGACGCCGGGCGAGGGCTTCACGCCGCGGCCCCGCGACCCCGACCGGATCGGGGACGGCTACGGGCTGTACCTGCTCGAGAAAGCCGCCTGCCGGTGGGGCGTCGACCGCGCGGACGGGACCACCGTCTGGTTCGAGCTGGACGACCGGGCGAGGCGGGCGCGACGCGGTCTAGAGCACCTGGATCTGGAACAGGCTGGTCGTGCCCGGCCGCCCCGAGGGCAGGCCGGCGGTGATGCCCACGCGCTGGCCCGTCTGGCACCAGCCCGAGCTCCACGACGCGGCGTGCCGCGTCGGCGATCAGCGCCTCGGTGGTCTCGTGGCGGGGCATCGAGGCCGCCTGCACTCCCCACATCAGCCCGCAGCGGCGACGGTCTCGCGGCCGGGCGAGAGCGCGTAGATCGGGACGGTCGGGCGGTGGGCCGAGACGAGACGGGCCGAGCGCCCCGACAGCGTCGGGATCACGAGCGCGTCGAGGCGCAGCTCGCGGGCGGCGTCGCAGAGGTTGTGGGCGATCGTGTAGGCGGGGTCGGACTGACGGTGCGCCGCACCCGGGACTCGTTCCAGCGCTCATAGGGGGCGATCGACTCGGCCTGCTCGGCCACGGCCGCCATCATCGCCACCGCCTCCACCGGGTAGGCGCCGATGGCCGTCTCCTGGGAGAGCATCACCGCGTCGGTCCCGTCGAGGATCGCGTTCGCCACGTCCGCCACCTCCGCCCGCGTGGGGCGCGAGGAGCTGACCATCGAGTCGAGCATCTGGGTCGCGGTGATCGAGGGCCGCGCCGCAGCGCCCGCCAGCTCGAGCAGCTGCTTCTGCACGATCGGCACCTGGGCGATCGGCAGCTCGATGCCGAGGTCGCCGCGGGCGACCATCACGCAGTCGGCCGCGCCGGATGATCTCCTCGGCCCGCTCGACCGCCTGGGGCTTCTCGATCTTGGCGATCAGCGGCAGGCGGGTGTGGTCGCGTACGGTTTCGACGTCCTCCGGGGAGCGCACGAACGAGAGCGCGACCATGTCGACGCCGATCGACTCGCCGTGGTCGAGCAGCTGCGAGGTCCTCCTCCGGCACCGCCGGCAGGGCGTCGACCGGGCCGGGGATGTTCAGGCCCTGGCGCGAGGCGACCGCGCCGCCGACCTCGATCTCGGCGTCGATCTCGCACTCGCCGGTGCGCACCGCCGTGACCCGCAGCCGCACCGAGCCGTCGGCGAGGTAGAGGATCGAGTCCTGCTCGACCGCATCCGCCAGCCCGGCCCAGGAGATGCACATGCTGGTGCGCGTCCCCCGGCGATCTCCGCCGTCGCCGCAGGAGAACGTCAGGCAGCTCGCCGGGCGTCAGCTCGACGACGTCCTCGCGCAGCGGCCCGATGCGCAGCTTCGGGCCGGGGAGGTCCTGCAGGATCGCCACCGGCCGCCCGGCCCGGCCGGCCGCGTCGCGCACGCGCCGCACCGTCTCGGCGTGCTCCTCGAGGGTGCCGTGGGAGTAGTTCAGCCGCGCGACGTCCATCCCGGCCTCGACCAGGCGCACCAGCGTCTCCGGCTCGCGCGAGGCGGGACCGATGGTGGCGACGATCTTGGTGCGGCGCATGGCTGCACGGTATCGGGCCGCGGGGGCCAGACCCGGACCCACCCCACCCGCCCACCTACCCACCGATCCGTCCATCCGCCCGCCAGCCCGCACGGCTAGCATCGAGGCGTGCTCGGTCCCACCCGTCCGGTGCCCCGCGTCGGGGGCCGGGCCCGCATCGCCCACTTCGGCGGCGGCTTCGAGAGGGGACGGTGCTGGCCGTGCACGACGAGGGCCGGCGCCTGGAGGTGCGCGGCGAGGCGGGGGAGATGCACGAGTTCGTGCTCAACCCGGCGACCGCCAGGTTCCTCGCGGCCGCGGGCAGCACAGGGCCGCGGCTGGAGCTGCTCGTGACGAACCCGCCCGCTCAGGGCAGCCTGCACGTCGGGGAAGTGCTCGGCGCAGTGCGCGCGCAGGACCTCGCGCACCCATGGCCCGCTCCTCGCTGCGCGCGGCCCGCGAAGCCGTGCCGAGCAGCTCGCGCTGGCGCTCGGTGGGCACTCCGGCGATGACCCAGCGCACGGCCAGGCGCTCGAACAGCAGCTCCAGCGCGCGCTGCCAGGCGTCCTCGCGCGAGAGCGGGCTGGCCGGCCAGCGCCTGCGCGTACTCGCGCCTGGAGCCCGGGGTGAGCGAGCCGCGCAGCGTGAGCACGTTGCCCTCGGCGTCCGCGTAGTCGTGCCCGGCGCCGCCGCAGGCGCCTGCTCGGCCCCTGCCGGCGGCGGCAGCGCCTGCCCACGCTCAGGCCGCGTCGGCGGCCCGTTCGAGCTGGCCGCGCACGTCGCCGGTGACCGGCTTGGCGTGGCCCGGCCAGGCGGCCGCCGGCTCCAGCGCGGCGAGCTTGCGGATGCTCGCGCGCGCCTGCTCGGTGTCGTAGTTGTAGATCGGCGTCGGGCAGGTGCGGCGCGCAGTCGCGGCCCCAGCATGTCGAGCGTGTAGAAGCAGTCGCTGACCAGCGCCAGGCGGTCGGACTCGCGCCACAGGCCGATCTGGCCCGGGGCGTGGCCGGGGAGCTCGATCACCTTGAAGCCCGCCACCTCGTCGCCCTCGGCTGACCGTGCCGGCGATCTTCACCGGCCCGCCGTCCCAGGCGTAGCGGTGCAGCAGCCGGTGCAGCTGGCGGATCGGCGACGGGAGGCCGGTCAGGCCCTCCGGCCAGTAGCGGAAGCCGCCGCTGCCTTCGGCGTCCTGCACCTCGTCGGGGTGGCAGAGCACGGGCACGCCGAGCGCCGGGCGCCGTGCCGCGGTGGTCGGTGTGGCCGTGGCCGAGCACGACGCGGCGGATGCCGCCCAGCTTGCGCCCCGGCGCTGGCCACCGCGCGGGTCATCGTGCGCGCGCCGGCGTCGAACAGCGTCACGCCGCCGTCGTCCTCGATCAGGTAGACGTTGCAGCGGCCGGGCTGGCCCTGCACGACCCACACGCCCTCGGCGACCAGCTCGGCCTCGCCCGCCGGCGAGGCGCGGCGGTCAGGCGGGTCTTGGCGTTGAAGGCGCCCATCATGCGCTGTTCGGCGGGCGGAGCCCTGCGGCGGCATCATCCCGATCTGGCGGGCGAAGGTCATGTGTCGGTGAAGGCGTCGTTGCTCTGGATCAGCCCGTCGCGCACCGTGAGCAGGTCGAAGCCTTCGAGCTCGATCGGGGTTGCCCGTCGGGGCGACGCCGCCGAAGTGCCCGGGCCCGGCGAACGTGCCCGTGCAGGCGCCACTGCACGCCGCAGCGCTCGCCCTCGGTGGTCGTCGAGACGACCTCCATGCTCAGGTCCGGCACGGCGCCGATCAGCTCGCCGATGAACGTCGCGCACGCCCTCGGGCGCGAGCACGTCGACCTGGCCGCGCACGTTCTCGCGGCCGCCGTCCGCCCACAGCGACACGGCCGTCGTCGAGGTCGCGCGCGTCGATCGCCGCGAAGTAGCGCCGCGCGACCGCCTCGGCCTTGCTGCCCGAGATGCGTTTGCGCGTGGCCGCCGCCTGCTGCATGTTGGCGGCGACCTCCTGCACCTTCGTGCTCGCCTCGCTCGCCTTCTCCCGATCGGCCATCCCCGCCTCCTTTACGCCGCTGAAGGGCCGTAGTCTAGTCTCCGCCGCGTGGCCGATGTGACTAGCCGGCGCGAGCTGGGGCGGGGCGAGCGCATGCTCCCGGGGTCTATCCGGCTGCGCCTGCCGCTGCCCTGGCCGGGCGTTCCGCACTGCAACGCCTGGGCGCGTCGCGGCCGGGGACGGCTTCGTGCTGTTCGACACCGGCATGCACGAGCCGGACTCGATGGCGCACCTGGAACGGGCCCTGCGATGTGCGACCTGCGCCTGGAGGACGCGCAGCTGGTCGTCTGCACGCACGCCCACTCCGACCACTGCGGCCAGGCCGTCGACGATCGTCGCAGCGGGCCGGCTGCGAGCTGTGGATGCACCCCAGCCACGAGCTCATGACCCGGATGGTCGAGGACCCCGAGGCCGTGCTCGCGCGGCGCCTGGAGGTCGCCCGCCAGAGCGGCGTCCCCGAGGAGCCGCTGCGCCGCTACGCCGCCGAGCGCGGCGCGCGCGGGATCCGGGCATCGCCGGGCCCGTCGAGCCCGACCGCGACCTGCTCGACGGCGTCGACGTCAGCACCGACCTCGGCGAGTGGGTCGGCCTACGAGACGCCCGGCCACGCCCCCTCGCACGTCTGCCTGTTCCAGCCCGAGCGGCGCCTGCTGATCTCCGGCGACCACCTGCTCGGGCGCATCTCGCTGTACTTCGAGTACGGCTACTCGCCGACCCGGTCGGCGAGTTCCTGCACTCGCTGGACGTCGTCGAGCGGCTCGGCGCGCGCCTGTGCCTGGCCGGCCACGGGCGCACGTTCACCGACGTGCACGCCCACATCCAGGGCAACCGCGCGCTCGTGGAGGAGCACCTCGACGAGGTCCTGCAGGCGCTCGGCGCGCGAGGCGCTGACGCGCCTTCGAGGTCGTCCGCGCCGTCTACGGCGACTCGCTCTCCCAGCAGAACGGCCAGTGGCTGCTCTCGCAGATGCTCGGCTACCTGACGCACCTGGAGGCGACGGCGCGGTCGCGGCGCATCCCCGGCGAGCCCGAGCGCTGGACGGCATAATCGAGCGATGCGAATCGACGAGATCCTCGCCGAGCGACGGGCCGGTGTTCTCGTTCGAGTTCTTCCCGCCGAAGACCGAGGCGGGCGAGCGCAACCTGTACGCGGCGCTCGGCCGAGCTGCGCGACGCTCGAGCCCGTCGTTCGTGTCGGTCACCTACGGCGCCGGCGGCTCGACGCGGGAGAAGACGATCGAGATCGTCAAGCGGATCAAGGACGAGTACGGCCTCGAGGCGATGGCCCACTTCACCTGCGTGGGCGCGACCGTGCCCGAGCTGCGCGCGACGCTCGACGAGATGCGCGGCGCGGGCATCGACAACGTGCTCGCGCTGCGCGGCGACCCGCCGGCCGGGCAGGAGAGCGTGGACGAAGACCGAGGGCGGCCTCGAGTACTCGCGCGAGCTGGTCGAGCTGATCGCCGCCGACTACCCGTTCGCGATCGGCGCCGCGTGCTTCCCGGAGACCCACATCCACGCCGACGAGCGCCGAGGCCGACCTCGCAGCACCTCGCGAGAAGGTGCGCGCGGGCGTCGACTTCCTGATCACGCAGCTGTTCTTCGACAACGCCGTCTACTTCGACTTCGTCGCGCGCGCGCGCGCGGCCGGCGATCGAGGTGCCGATCATCCCGGGGATCATGCCGATCACGCAGGGTCGGGCCAGGTCGAGCGGATGGCGGCGATGTGCGGCGCGGCGATCCCCGACGGAGCTGCAGCCGCGAGCTGCACGCGCGCGGGGAGGACCCCGAGGCGGTGCTCGACTTCGGCGTCGCCTACGCGACGCTGCAGTGCGCCGAGCTGCTCGCCGCCGGCGCGCCCGGGCATCCACTTCTACACGCTCAACCGCTCGCCCGGCGACGCGCGCGATCCTCAGCGCGCTGAAGCTCGCCCGGCCGTGGGAGAAGGCCGTCTACCCCGGCTCGATCTCGAGCCCCTCGGCGACGCGCGGCGAGCCGTCGGCGGCCTCGTAGCGGACGTCGACCGAGTCGTTCTGGCGGTAGGTGCCCGACGCCCCAGGCGCCCAGCAGCCAGCGCCAGCCGCTGATCTTGTCCTTGCGCAGCTCCCGCTCGAACACGAGCGCGCCTTCGCGCACGCGTGTAGTCGACCCCGAGCTGCTGGGGCACGCCGTTGAGGTAGACCTCGTAGGGCCCGCGCACGTCGCGCGGCAGCCTGACCCTCGACTGGGCCATCGTGGTCGCGATTATGCCGCCGCTCCGCGGCGCTCCATGGAGGCGCGGCCGGGCGACTGCCGGCGCTGCTGGCGCCGCCCGTACTCGCGCTGGCGCCGCGTGCGGCCTCGTCCACGATCGCGCACACCTCCTCGGGGCCGTCGACGCAGTGCAGCAGCTCGAGGTCGCGCGCGTCGATCCGCCCGTCGGCGCAGCGCCCGCGCGCAGCCAGTCGAGCAGCCCGTCCCACTCGCCGTCGCCGACCAGGATCACCGGGAAGTGGCGGATCGTGTCGCGTCTGGATCAGCGTCAGCGACTCGAACAGCTCGTCGAGCGTCCCGTAGCCGCCGGGGCAGATCACGAACGCGCTGGCGTAGCGCACGAACATCACCTTGCGCGCGAAGAAGTGGCTGAAGCGCAGCCCGATGTCGAGGTAGGGGTTCAGCTCCTGCTCGTGGGGGAGCTCGATGTTGCAGCCGATCGACAGCGCCCCGCCTCCGCGCGCCGCGGTTGGCGGCCTCCATCAGCCCGCGGCCGCCGCCCGTGATGACCGCGTAACCCGGCCGCGCCCGAGGCACGCGCCGACCGCGCGGGCGAGCGCGTAGTCGCGGGTGGTCCGGCGGCGTGCGCGCCGAGCCGAAGACCGTCGACGGCGCGGTCCACCACGACAGCGCGGCGAAGCCCCGGGCGAACTCGGCGGCGATGTCGCGGATGCGCTCGGCGTCGGCCGCGCGGACCTCGGGCGGCTCGTCCCCCAGCCACAGCAGCAGCTCCTCGTCGAGGGTCTGGCCGGCGGCGGGTGCGGGCTGTCCGTCTGTCGGCCACAGCCGCGAAGGGTACGTGCTCGCCGCCGCGCCGAGCCCGCTGCTCGCGCCGGCGCCGGTGCGTACCCTGCATCTGGCGATGACCGGCCCGCCACCGAGCGAGATCCCCTACACCGTCCGCCGCTCGGCGCGCGCCCGCCGGGTGCGGGTCAACGTCCACGCCCACGCCGGCGTCGAGGTCGTGCTGCCCGCCGCGCGCCCCCGAGCGCGGCCGCCGCGGCGGCGGTCAGCGAGCTGCGCCCCTGGATCGAGCGCCGCCTCGCCGAGGCGCGACGAGGTGCTCGAGCGGATCGCCGCGCGCGGCGGGCGACGGTGCCCTACCTCGGCACGACGCTGAGCTCGTGCCGGAGCCGGGCCGCACGCGCGCGCACCGGCGCGGCGGGCGGCTGCTGGTGCCCGCCGGGCGATGCGCGCCCGGCGATCGAGCGCTTCTACCGCCGGGCCGCGCGCGCGGAGATCGCCCCGCGCCTGGACCGGGCGAGCGCCGCTGGCCGGGCTGCCTACAGCGGCCTGGACATCCGCGCCCAGCGCACCCGCTGGGCGTCGTGCTCGCTCGCGCGGGCGCATGAGCTTCAACTGGCGGCTGCTGCTGGCGCCCGAGCGGGTGCTCGAATACGTCGTCTGGCACGAGGTCTGCCACCTCGAGGTGCTCGACCACTCGCCGCGCTTCTGGGCGCTGCTCGAGCGCCACTGGCCGGGCTGGCGCGAGGAGCGCGGCTGGCTGGCGCGCCACGGGGCGACGCTGGTGCTCAGCTAGGCCTAGCTGCGCTGCGTCGATCGGCACGTAGTCGAGGTCGCGCTCGCCCGTGTAGATCTGGCGCGGGACGGGCGATCTTCTGCTCGGGGTCCTCGACCATCTCCTTCCACTGGGCGATCCAGCCGCTGGTGCGGCCGATCGCGAACATCACGGGGAACATCGCCACCGGCAGCCCGAGCGCCTCGTAGATCAGGCCCGGAGTAGAAGTCCACGTTCGGGTAGAGCTTGCGCGAGGTGAAGTAGTCGTCGTCGAGGGCCCGCTTCTCGAGCTCGGTGGCGACGTCCAGCAGCGGGCTCTTGCCGCGCACCTCGAAGACGGCGTCGAGGTGTTTGCGGATGATCCGCGCCCGCGGGTCGTAGTTCTTGTAGACGCGGTGGCCGAAGCCCATCAGGCGCTCGTTGCCCGCCTTGACGCCCTCGAGGAAGTCGGGGATGTTCTCGACCTTCTCGATCCGCGCGAGCATCCGCAGCGCCGCCTCGTTGGCGCCGCCGTGCAGCGGGCCCGTAGAGCGCGGCGACGCCGGCGGCGACCGCCGTGTAGGGGTCGACCTGGGTCGAGCCGACGGAGCGCACGGCGCTCGTGGAGGCGTTCTGTTCGTGGTCGGCGTGCAGGATGAAGAGCACGTCCAGCGCGCGCTCCAGGCGAGGATCGGGCTCGTACTTGAGCTCGGTCATTTTGTACATCATCCCCAGGAAGTTGCCCGCGTAGTTGAGGTCGTTGTCGGGGTAGACGTAGGGCTGGCCCATGTTGTGCCGGAAGGCGAAGGCGGCGAGCGTCGGCATCTTCGCGAGCAGGCGGATGATCTGGATCGCCGCGGACTCGCTCGTCGTGGATCTTGTTGGCGTCGGGGTAGAAGGTCGACAGCGCGCCGACCGAGGCCACGAGCATCCCCATCGGGTTGGCGTCGTAGCGGAACCCCTGCATGAAGTCCTTGACGTTCTCGTGCACGAAGGTGTGGATCGTGATCTCGTCGACCCATCCTCGAGCTGGCTGCGGGTGGGCAGGCGGCCGTTGATCAGCAGGTAGGCGACCTCGAGGTAGCTGGAGTGCTCGCAGAGCTGCTCGATCGGGTAGCCGCGGTGCTGGAGGATGCCGGCGTCGCCGTCGATGTAGGTGATCGCGCTGCGGCAGGAGGCCGTGTTCATGAACGCCGGGTCGTAGGCCATCAGGCCGAAGTCGTCGTGGTCCGACCTTGATCTGGCGCAGGTCCATCGCGCGCACCGTGCCGTCGGTGATCGGCAGCTCGTAGGTCGCCCGGTGCGGCTGTCGGTGACGGTGAGCTGACCTCGCGCGCCGGGCGCGCTGCCCGTCGGCCTGCATCGCCTCGCGGCTGCCCGTCTGGGTCTCGGTGCTCATCTGCTTCTCCTATCCGCGGTTTCGATGCTCTGCGCTCGATTATGGGCCAGCGGCGCGGCCGGGCCCGCCGCGGCGAGGCGAGGCGGCCTCAGACGCGCGGCAGTGGCGGCGCGCGCGCGGTGACGGCGCGCATGCGCGGCGGCGACGGCGGCGCGGGGTCGCCGTGCGGGCCCCTGCGCGGGAGGGCGCGGCGGCCGCGCGCGCGGGTGGTGCGGGTGCACGCGGCCGCGGGCGCGGGCCGATCCCGCCGTCCTGCCCGGCGCCGTCTCGGGCGTCTGCCTGACGGCCCAGCGCACGATCAGGAACAGGCCGACGATCGGGATCTTCAGGAAGACCATCAGCCAGAGGAAGGTCCACATGTCCACTGTGGCCGATCGTATACCCGGCCGGGATCCGTACAAGCCCGCGAGCGCCGGACGATGCTGGCGCGCCCGCCGCCGCGCGCCGCGCAGGCTCAGTCGCGCAGCTGCCAGCGGCGCGCCGCTGAACTGCGTCATCGCGTGCAGCTCCTCGATGCGGGCGACGATCTCCTGGCCCTTCAGCCGCTCGATCCGCTCGGTGCCGAACTCCTCGACGTTGAACGAGGCGAGCACCGTGGCGTGGGCCATCGCGCGGCGCAGCAGCTCGTCGGCGAGCTCCTCGTCGGGGTGGGCGGCGATGTAGCCGACGAGGCCGCCGGCGAAGGTGTCGCCCGGCGCCCGTCGGGTCGATGACCGTCTCCAGCGGGTAGGCGGGCAGCGCGAAGAAGCCCTCGCGTCGTGACCAGCGCCGCCCCGTACTCGCCCTGCTTGGCGACGATCACGCTCGGCCCGCGCGCCGGCGCCTCGGCGCGGCCCAGGAGAGGATCTCGCGGGCGGCGCGTACCAGGTTCGGCTTGCCGGTCAGCTGGCGCAGCTCGGCGTCGTTGAGGATCACGCAGTCGACTTCTCGATCGCCGCCACGAGCGAGTCGCGGGCGATGTCGATCCACAGGTTCATCGAGTCGAGCGCCACGAAGCGCGCCTCGGGCAGCTGGCGCGCGGACCTCGCGCTGCAGGTCGGGCTGGATGTTGGCCAGGAACAGCACGTCGCTGGAGCGCGAGCGCTCGGTGAGCTTCGGCTGGAAGCCCTCGAAGACGCCGAGCTGGGTGTCGAGCGTCTCGCGCGAGTTGAGGTCCCAGCCGTACTCGCCCTGCCAGAAGAAGGTCTGCCCGCCCGGCGACCCGCTCGACGTCGCCGACGTCCACCCCGCGCCGGCGCATCACGGCGATCTGCTCCTCGCCGAAGTCCTCCCCGACCGGCCCGACCACGCGCACGTCGTCGAAGAAGGAGGCGGCCAGGGCGAAGTGGACGGCGGCGCCGCCGAGCATCCGCTCGCGCTCGCCGAAGGGCGTCTTGACGGTGTCATAGGCGATCGATCCGACCACGGTGATGGGCATCGGCGGGCACCTTAGAGCACCCGCCCGGCCCGCGGCCGCGGGCCCGCGGGGCGGGGCCGTCGGCCGCGACGCACTCCGATAGCCTCGGGGCCATGCGCGCGATCCAGATGACCGAGTTCGGCGGGCCGGAGGTGCTCAAGCTCGCCGAGCTGCCCGTCCCCGAGCCGATGCCGGGGGAGAGGCTGATCCGGGTCACCCGCGCCGGCCTGAACTTCGCCGACACCCACACGCGCACGAACTCCTACGTCCAGAAGGCCACCCTGCCCCTCGTGCCGGGCGGCGAGGTCGCCGGGGTGCTGCAGGAAACGGGCGAGCGGGTCGTCGCCCTCGTGGGCACGGGGGGCTACGCCGAGTACGCGACCGCGCCCGGGGAGCGCATCTTCCCGATCCCCGACGGTGTCGACGACGGGACCGCGCTGGCGCTGATCATCCAGGGGACGACCGCCTGGCACCTGCTCCGGACCTCGGGGCGGGTGGCCGAGGGGGAGAGCGTCGTCGTTCACTCCGCCGCCGGCGGGGTCGGATCGCTCGCCGCCCAGCTCGGGCACCCGCTCGGGGCGGGCCGGGTGATCGCGACCGCCTCGACCGCCGAGAAGCGGGAGCTGGCCCTGGAGCTGGGCGCCGACGTCGCCGTCGATCCCCGATCCCGAGGGCCTGACCGAGCGCCTGATCGAGGCCAACGAGGGCCGCGCCCGTGGACGTGGTCCTCGAGATGTCCGGAGGAGAGGTCTTCGACGCCTCGAACCGCGCGCTGGCGCCATTCGGGCGGATCGTGGTCTACGGCATCGCCACCAGCGAGGCGAACCAGGTCTCCACCGGCTCCCTGCTGCGCCACTCCCGCTCGGTGGTCGGCTTCTACCTCTTCCACTGCCTGCAGCGGCCGGGCATGTTCGGCGATGCCCTCTCGGACCTGTTCGCGAGGGCCGCCGCCGGTGAGCTGCGGGCGATCGTGGGGAACACCTACGCCCTCGGGGAGGCCGCCCAGGCGCAGATCGACCTGCGGGCGCGGCGCACGACCGGCAAGCTGCTGCTCGACCCCGCTGCCTAGAGAGATGCCCAAGTCCTTCGCCGATCTCGGTCTGTCCGAGCCCACGCTCCAGTCGCTCCGCGACGTCGGCTACGAGGCGCCCAGCCCGATCCAGGAGCAGGCCATCCCGGCGCTGCTGCAGGGCCGGGACGTGATCGGGCAGGCCCAGACCGGCACCGGCAAGACCGCCGCCTTCGGGCTGCCGATCATGGAGTACGTCGACCCGACCGAGCAGACCGTGCAGGCGCTCGTGCTGACGCCCACCCGGGAGCTTTGCATCCAGGTGACCCAGGCCCTGCGCACCTATGGCGCCCACGCAGGGGTCGACGTCGTGGCCGTCTTCGGAGGGGCGCCGATTCGCACCCAGCAGGGCCAGCTGCGGGCGGGGGGACATGTGGTGGTGGGGACGGTGGGCCGCGTCCTCGACCTGATCTCCCGCCACTCCCTGGTGCTCAGCGACTGCCGCTTCGTGGTCCTGGACGAGGCCGACGAGATGCTCGACCTCGGCTTCCTGGAGGACGTGGAGAAGATCCTGATGCTCACCCCCTCGGGCAGGCAGACGGCCCTCTTCTCGGCGACGATGCCCGGGCCGATCCGCACCCTGGCCGACCGCTACATGTACGAGCCCTCCGTGATCCAGGTGGAGGCGGCGACGCTGACCATCGACACGGTCGCCCAGTTCCAGCTCCCGGTCGACCCCAAGCACAAGCCCGAGATGCTGGTGGAGGTGCTCAGCGCCGAGACCCCCGACCAGGCGATCGTGTTCGTCCGCACCAAGGTCCGCTGCGAGCAGCTGTTTCGGACCCTGAGGGACCGGGGCATGAATGTGAGGGCCCTGCACGGGGACATGACGCAGGGGGCCCGCGACGGTGTCATGCTCGCCTTCAAGGGCGGCCGGGTGCCGATCCTCGTCGCGACCGACGTCGCCGCCCGCGGCCTCGACATCTCGACCGTCACCCACGTGGTCAACTACGACGTCCCGACCAGCCCCGACACCTACGTGCACCGCATCGGGCGCACGGGCCGGGTGGGCCGCTCGGGCCGGGCCATCACCTTCGTGGAGCCCCGCCAGCATCGCGAGCTGGAGGCCATCGAACGTCACATCGGAACCGAGGTCTCCCACTGGGAGAAGGGCGTGCAGGCCCGCCCCACGCCCGTGCGGGAGCGCCCCCGCCGGCACTCAAAGCCGCACGTCTCCCGGCGCGACGACGGGGAGCCCTACGCGAAGCTCGTGCTGGGCAGCGGCAGTGCAAACGGGGTCCGGGTGGCGGACGTGGTCGCCGCCGTCACCTCCTCCACGGGGCTCGACGGGGAGGCCGTGCGGGACGTCCTCGTCCTGGACCGCTTCGCCTTCCTGTCGGTGCCCGCGGCCGAGGCCGACCGGGTCATCGAGCAGCTGCACGGCCGGCAGGTGCGGGGCCGGGCCGTGAGCGTCGAGCGGGTGCGGGTACAGTAGGGCGATGTCCAGCGCAACCATGCAGACCACCGAAGGACCCATCACCTTCGAGCTCTTCGACGAGGACGCACCGAAGACGGTGGAGAACTTCCGCAAGCTCGCCGGCGAGGGGTTCTACGACGGGCTCACCTTCCACCGCATCATCAAGGACTTCATGATCCAGGGGGGATGCCCCCAGGGCACGGGCACCGGCGGTCCCGGCTACACCTTCGAGGACGAGATCAACCCGCACAAGGTGGAGCGGGGGGCGATGGCGATGGCCAACGCCGGGCCCGACACCAACGGCTCGCAGTTCTTCATCGTCACGGCCGACGCCTGCCCCTGGCTCGACGGCAAGCACACGGTCTTCGGTGAGGTGACCGACGGCATGGACGTCGTGGAAAAGCTCGAGGCGGTCCCCACCGACGGTTCCGACCGGCCCGTCGAGCCGGTCGGCATCGCTTCCATCGAGCTCTCCGCCTAGCACTCCCCCCTGCCCTCCCCGCGGGTCGCGTGGGAGTAGTCTTGTTTGCAACGAGCGAACTAGCAGGGGAGGGTCAGATGGCCACTGTCGAGCAGCAGGTACCTGAGACGGACGGCGGCCTGGCGCCTGGCGCCGGGGGCATTCCCGTCGAGAACCCGGCCACCGGGGAGATCATCGCGACGGTGCCCGATCTCGGCGCCGGCGAGGTCGCGGAGATGGCCGCCCGCGGGCGGGCCGCCCAGCCCGAGTGGGAGGCCTACGGCTTCGAGGGCCGGGCCAGGGTGCTGCTGCGTGCCCAGAAGTGGGTCATGGACAACTCCGAGCGCATCGTCTCGACCATCTGCTCGGAGACCGGCAAGACCTACGAGGACGCCCAGCTCGCCGAGATCGGCTACGCGGGCAACGCCTTCGGCTTCTGGGCCCGGGAGGCGGCCAACTACCTCGCCGACGAGCGCATCAAGAGCAGCCAGGTGCTTGTGAAGGGCAAGAAGATCCTGCTGCGCTTCCGCCCGCTCGGCCTGATCGGCGTGATCGGTCCCTGGAACTACCCCCTCACGAACTCCTTCGGGGACTGCATCCCCGCCCTGGCCGCAGGAAACTCCGTGATCCTCAAGCCCTCCGAGGTGACCCCGCTGACCTCCCTGCTGCTCGCCGAGGGGCTGCGGGAGTGCGGCCTGCCCGAGAACGTGCTGCAGATCGCCACCGGCCGCGGCGAGACCGGGGCCGCCCTGGTCGAGCACGTCGACATGATCATGTTCACCGGCTCCACCAGGACCGGGCGCAAGGTCGCCGCCGAGGCGGCCAGGCGGCTGATCCCCGCCTCCCTCGAGCTCGGGGGCAAGGACCCGATGATCGTCCTCTCCGACGCCGATCTCGAGCGGGCGGCGAACTTCGCCACCTACTACTCGATGCAGAACGCCGGGCAGACATGCATCTCGATCGAGCGGGTCTACGTGGAGGAGCCCGTGTACGACGAGTTCGTGGCCAAAGTCTCCGAGAAAGTGCGGGCCCTGAGGGTCGGCAAGCCGGAAGGGCCGGGCTCGGTCGAGGTGGGGGCGATCACCTTCCCGCCCCAGATGGACACGATCAAGGACCACGTCGCCGACGCCGTCCAGAAGGGGGCACGGGTGCTCACGGGCGGCAGCGAGATCCAGGGCGCCGGGCGCTTCTTCGAACCGACCGTGCTCGTGGACGTCGACCACTCGATGAAGTGCATGACCGAGGAGACCTTCGGGCCGACCCTCCCGATCATGAAGGTGCGCGACGCGGACGAGGCCGTGCGGCTGGCCAACGACTCCGACTACGGGCTCGGGGCCTCGGTCTTCTCCCGCGACACCGAGCGGGGCGAGGCGGTCGCGAGGCGTCTGTGGGCCGGCTCGGCCAACGTCAACGACGCGATGATCAACTACACGGTGCTGGAGCTCCCGATGGGCGGGGCGAAGGCCTCGGGACTCGGCTCGCGCCACGGCGCCGGCGGGATCCGCAAGTACTGCTCCCAGCAGGCGATCGTCGTGACGCCCAAACTGGCCATGAAGAAGGAACCCTTCATGTACCCGTACAAGAGTCGCACGACCCGCCTCCTGGCGGGGCTGTTCAAGTTCATGTACGGACGCGGCAAGCGCGACTGAGAGGGCCCCTGGCGGCGCCCCTAAAGCCGGGGTGAGCCGGCGGGCGCCGACAGGGGGACGCCCAGCAGCCGTTCGAGCTCCGGGATCGTGGTCTCGGCGCTCGTGTGGTGGATCGTCGCCATCCCGAGCTCCCGGGCGGGGGTGAGGTTGAAGTCGAGGTCGTCCACGTAGACGCACAGCTCGGCCGCCACCCCGGCCCGCTCGGCCCCGAGCTCGTACATCCGGCGGGTGGGCTTGCGCATGCGCTCCTGCCCGGAGATGACGATCCCGTCGAACAGCTCGGAGAAGAGGTCGTGGGGGTAGCGGTGAACCCCCCAGGAGTTCGAGACCAGCGCCGTGCGCACTCCGCCCCGGCGGGCCAGGCGCACCGCCTCCACCATCGCCACGTCCGGCTCGACGCCCGCGAAGAGGCCGTCGATCAGCCCGTCGGCGTCGACTCCCAGCAGCTCCGCGAAGCTCAGCTCGAACTCCCCCTCGTCGAGCTCCCCGGTCTCCAGGGCGATCAGCAGCTCCCGCGCCCGCGGGTCGCGCCGGAAGCGCCCGAGCAGCTTCGTGGGGTCGATCTCTGCCTGCAGGCAGTAGGCGTGAAAGGAGGTGAAGAGGTTGCTGGTGAGGACCCCGCCCCAGTCGATCAGCAGGCCCTTGCGGGGGGCCGCCGGGGCCTCCGCCGGGCCGCCCTGCGGCCCCGCCCGCGGTGGGATCGGCTCAGCCGCCATGGGCCACCAGCTCCGCCTGGCGGGCCAGCTCGAGCACCCCGTCCCCGAACTGCTTGAGGTAGGGGTCGTCGGTCGTGCCGGCGATCGCCCGCTTGTAGTTGCCCTCCATGAAGACCACGCTCTTCCAGAGGGCCAGAGTGGTGTACCAGCGGATGTCGCTCATCGAGCGCCCCGAGCGCTCCTCGTAGCGTGCGATCAGCTCGGCACGGGTTGGGAACCCCTCGGCCCGGGTGACGGCCCCCAGATGCTCTCGCAGGCCGCTCGTCGGGTCCCCGGCCTCGGTCCACATCATGCACAGGTAGCCGATATCGGCCAGGGGGTCGCCGATGGTGGCCATCTCCCAGTCCAGGACGGCCGCCAGACGGGCCGGGGCGCCGGGGGCGAAGATGGTGTTTCCGAGCCGGAAGTCGCCGTGTACGATCGTGGCCGGGCCCGATTCGGGCAGGTTCTCGGCCAGCCAGGCCCCGACCGCCTCGACGGTGGGGATCTCCCGGGTCTTGTTCAGCTCCCAAAGCCCCGTGAAGCGCCGCAGCTGCCGTTCCAGATAGCCCGTTGGCTTGCCGAAGCCCTCCAGCCCGGCCGCCCGCCAGTCGACCCCGTGGATCTCCACCAGCGAGTCGATCAGCTCCTCGGCGATGCGGCGCCGTTCGGGCGGGGTATCAAGGTCGGAGGGGATCTCCGTGACGATCACGTCGCCGATCACGCGCTCCATCACGTAGAAGGGGGCTCCGATCGTCTCCTCGTCCGAGCACACGGCCAGGACCTCGGGAACGCGGGCGGGGGTGTCCTGCAGGGCCTTCAGCAGGCGGGCCTCGCGCAGGACGTCGTGGGCGCTGGGCGGCAGCGGCCCCCGCGGCGGGCGGCGCAGCACGGCCTCCCGTCCCTCGCGCTCGATCAGGTAGGTCACGTTCGAGTGCCCCTCCCCGATCGGGGAGACGGAGATCTCGCCCCGGCCGACCCCGTGCTCGTCGAGGAAGGCCCGCAGGGGATCGAGGACGAGGAGGGGGGGACGGCTGTTACCCTCCGCCTCCGCCGCGGTGTCGACGATGTCGTCTGGGGCGATCGGTGCGCTCACGGAACCGAAAGCTACATAGACCGCAACCTTCTCTGCGCTGAGGTGTCTCAACCCACCATGTCCAGAATCCGCTCCCTCATCCTCGCCCTGCTCGCCGCCGCCCCGATCGCCGGTGCGGTGGTGGCCCCCTCGGCCCTGGCCTCCCATGGCCAGGTGACCTATTTCGAGGGTTCCGCAGACCTGCTGGAACCCTCCGCCAGGACCCACGCGATCCAACAGCTGCAGACCCTCGGAGTGCACGCCCTGCGCGTGGAGCTCTACTGGGCCTCGGTGGCACCGGCCCCGACCAGCTCCACGAAGCCCGTCTTCGACGCCACGAACCCGGCCAGCTACAACTGGGGCCCCTACGACCAGCTGCTCGCCGAAGCGCAGCGACTGCACTGGTCTGTGCTCCTGACCGTCACGTCCCCGGTGCCGCGCTGGGCGACCTCCAACCGCAAGGCCCCCTACGTCACCCGCCCGCACGACCGGGACTTCCAGGAATTCATGACCGCGGTGGCCCGCCACTACGGCACCCAGGTCTCGGCCTTCTCGATCTGGAACGAGCCCAACCACCCGGCCTTCCTGCTGCCGCAGTGGAACTCCAACGGCACCCCGGCCTCCCCGCGCATCTACCGCGGGCTCTACCAGGCCGGATACGCCGGCCTGCAGGCCGGCGGCCTGGCCCACCCCCAGGTGCTGTTCGGGGAGACCGCCCCGACGGGCTACACGACCGTCAACGTGAAGCGCGAAAGGTCCCGGGCGCTGCTCCACGACGTCGCCCCGCTGGCCTTCCTGCGGGGGGCCCTGTGCCTCAACGCCCACTACCGCAAGTCGGGCTCCTGCGGCCCGCTGGTGATGTCTGGCTACGCCCACCACGCCTACACGCTCCCCCAGGGGCCCTTCTACGTCTCCCCGATCAAGGACAGCGTGACGCTCGGGCTCCCTCTCGCGCCTCTCCAGGGCGCTGGACCTCGCGGCCGGGGCGCACGCGATCCCCTCCCATGTCCCGATCTACCTCACCGAGTTCGGGGTGCAGAGCAAGCCCAACAGGCAGCTGGGGGTGTCCGTGGCCCAGCAGGCGGAGTACGACGCGATCGCCGAGCGCATCGCCTGGTCGAACCCGCGGGTGGCCGCCTTCTCGCAGTACCTGCTCAAGGACGATCCCCTCGGCGGAGCTCCCGGCTCCAGCGTCCGGGGCGGGACCGTCGGCTTCCAGACCGGCCTGGAGTACGTCAGCGGCACCCCCAAGCCGCTCTACCACGGGTGGCCTGTCCCCCTGACCGTGAGCAAGGTCGGCCACAGCTACGCGCTGTGGGGCCTGGTCCGGCCGGCGGAAGGCTCGACCACGCTCACCGTGCTCGTGCGGACCTCCAAGCGCTCCGGCAAGTACCGGACGCTGAAGACGGTGACGACCGACAGCCACGGCTACTGGCACCTGTCCTCCTCGGTCAGGGGAGTCGCCTGGCGGGTCAGGTGGACGAGCCCCCAGGGTCGGCTCTACGAAGGGCCCCCGATCCGGGCCTACTAAAAGCCCGGGCGACGGCAGGCGTAGGGGCCCCGCGGGGCCCCTACGATGGGCAGGATGCCCGAGCTGCCAGAGGTCGAGATAACCGCCCGTCTGCTCGACGGGGCCACGAGGGGCGCACGCATCGAGTCCGCCCTGGCCCCCGGGATCAACGCTCTGAAGACCTTCGATCCCCCGCTCGCGACCCTCGCGGGCAGGCGGATCGAGGGTGTGCGCCGGCGCGGCAAGCACCTGATCGTCGACGTCGAGGGCGATCTGGCCCTCCTGATCCACCTCATGTCGGCGGGCAGGCTCCAGCTCTACGACAAGCTCGCGGGACCCCGCGACCGCACCTCTCGTCTGCTTCTGCGCCTCGGCGGCGCCGAGGCGCGGGAGCTGCGCCTGCGCGAGTTCGGATCCAGGCAGGCCGCCTGGGTGAAGCTGCTGAGGGCCGGGGAGCTGGAGGGCGATGAGTCCCTGGCCACGCTCGGGCCGGAGGCCTGGCCGGACCCGCCCCCGCTGGGGGACCTGCTCGATGCCCCGCGCCCGCTGCACACCCTGCTGCGCGATCAGCGGGTGATCGCCGGGATCGGCCGCTCCTGGGTGGACGAGATCCTCTGGGAGGCGAGGCTCTCCCCGTACAAGCGGGGGGCGGACCTCGAGGCGTCCGAGGCCGAGGCTCTCAGGGATGCCGTCGTCGGGACTCTCGGATCCGCCCTCGCCAGCTACGAGGAGTCGGTCAGCCTGCCGATACCGGACAAGCTGCCGATGCCCCTGCGCATCCACCGCCATCAGGGCGAGCCCTGCCCACGCTGCGGGCAGGAGCTGCGGGCCGTGCATTTCGAGGACTACGTGATCGCCTACTGCCCGGCCTGCCAGACCGAGGGACGGGTGCTCAAGGATCGGCGGCTGTCACGGCTGCTGCGGTGAGGGCAAAGAAAGAGGCCCCAACCCTTTCGGGCGGGGGCCTCTCCTTCAATGCGGGGAGCTAGGAGACGGACAGCGTCCCTGAGAACGTCCCCTTGTTGACCTTCTTGGCCTTCTTCTTGCCTTCCGGCGGGATGCCGCAGGTGCCACCGCCCGTGTAGGTCTGCGAGATAGCTCCGGAGATGGTGTCTTCGGAGAACGGCCCGCTGGCGATCGTGCCGCTGAGCAGCGCGCCAGGCACTTCGGTGATGTTCACGCTGAACGTCCCCTGCGAGTTTCCGCCGCCGCTCGGCTTCCACTTCAGGACGATCTTGTTTTCTTCGGCGGCCGCGCCCGTGCCGGCTCCGGTGAGCGTGGAGCAGGTGACCGGTTCAGCCGTCTTGAAGTGCGCGACGTACTTACCCGAGGTGACTTCGCTTTCCACGCTGGCGCATTCGGCCAGCGAGCCCTTGATGCTGACGTTCTGCACCTGGGGGGTTGTGCTCAGTCCCGGCGAGAGCTTGATCGTCCCGCTGGTGTTGCAGGTCGTGCTGTCGGCACTGGCCGAGGCGGTGCCGACGAGGGCGAACGCTCCCATCAGCGCTGCCACGGCAGCGATTCTCAACGTACGCATTGGTTCTCCACTTCTCCCGCTTGGGGCGTTTGGGTTGATTCCTCTCCGGAGGTCACGCCGGAGGAGCTGCCCGCGCAATCAGTCGCTATGTGGCCAGCTCCGTGACCCCGTTGCACCGTTAACGCCGCCTCGACGCGGAGGTTGGGCGGGAGACAGGGGAACATCTCCTGCGCCGGCGCGGCCGGAGGCCAGGACTCCGCTCAATGGTGCAGCCCGGACAGGCCGCACCCCGCCCGCCCGGTGGCTACGGCTTGTTGAAGTTGTGCACCGGAAACTCCTTGCGGTCCGGCGGACCCGGGAACGCGCGGTCGCCCAGCTCTCCGACGGCGGGCATGAGCCGTCCTTGAGCGAAGCGGTCGAATGCCTCGGCCGACTCCCAAAAGTCGATGACTCCCCAGCCCTCATCGATAGGGCCTGCCGAATGAAAGATCAGACCCTCCGGCGGATTGTTGTCGATGTCCATGTGCTGGTGCACGGTCTCGTACTGCTGCTGCGTGCCCCCGCTGAACTTGAGCCTGATCCCGACAGCCATGGCTGGTCCTCTCCTCGAATGGGTGGAGGCGAGCGTACACCCTCGAACTCGTCGATGGCTACGATCGGACCGTGATCGAGCCAGGAGCCCAGGCCCCCGACTTCGAGCTCCCCGACCAGGATGGCCGGGCGGTCAAGCTGTCCGACTTTCGGGGCACCCCGGTCGTTGTCTACTTTTACCCAAAGGCGGCAACCCCTGGCTGTACCACGCAGGCGTGCGGCGTTCGGGATCATCAGCGCGACTACGCCGAGGCGAGCGCGACCGTGCTGGGAATCTCGCCCGACCCAGTCGCCAAGGTCAAGAAGTTCCACGAGAAGCAGCAGCTGAACTTCCCGTTGCTTGCCGACCAGGGCCACGCGGTCGCTGACGCGTACGGCGTCTGGGTCGAGAAGTCGATGTACGGAAGAACGTACTTCGGCAACGAGCGCACGACGTTCGTGATCGGCCCCGACGGCCGCGTCGCGAAGGTGCTGCGGAAGGTCAAGCCTGCCGAGCACGACGAGCTGGTGCTGGCCGCGCTGGGCGAGGTCTCGCCGCCGACCGACTGAGCGCCGCGGCGCCCGCGTGCGACGCGGCCGCCACCGACGGCGCTCGTCGTTGCGCGGGTCGCCTCGGCAAACCCGGCCCCGGAGGTTCCCTAGGCCGCCGCGCCGAATCCGCCGACGAGCACGCCGGCGCCGAGATGCGCGCCGAGCACCGGCCCGATCTCGGTGCAGAACAGCGGCTCGCGGCCGAACAGCTCGGTGCCGGCCGCCACCAGCCACTGCGCGTCGCCTGGCGCCTGCGCGTGCTGGACGATCCACTCCCTGGCGCCGCGCTCGTTGAGCGTCCTCAGGCATTCGACCATGCGCTCCATCGCGCGGCCATGCGTGCGGACCCGCCCCACGGGCGCGATCTCGGTGCCGAACGTCAGGATCGGCTTGATCCTCAGGGTCGTTCCGATCATCGCCTGCGCCGCTCCGATCCGCCCGCCGCGGCGCAGGTACTCGAGCGTGTCGAGGCAGAACCAGATGTCGAGGCTCGCCCGCGCCGCGCGGACCCCGGCGAGGATGGCCTCCGCGTCCTCGCCCTCGGCGGCCAGCCGGGCTGCGACGAGCACGAGGCAGCCCAGTCCGCCCGCACCCGTCTGGCCGTCGTGGACGATCACGCGTCCTGGGTGGCGCTCGGCGGCCAACATCCGTGCCGCCTCGCGCGCGCTCTGGCAAGTGCCGGAGAGCCCCTCGGCGATATGCACCGACACGACGTCCCGACCGGCCTCCAGCAGCGGCCGGTAGACGGCTATGAAGTCCCCGATCGATGGCTGCGAGGTCGTTGGCAGCAGCGGCGACTCGCGCAGCCGCAGGTAAAACGCGTCGAGGTCGCGGTACTCGTCCTCCCGGCGCAGGTCGCCCTCCCAGCCCACGTACAGGCTCACTGTGGCGACTTCCCAGCGCTCGATCAGAGCCTGCGGCAGGTAGGTGGTGCTGTCGGTGACGATCGCGACGCGCGCAGCACGGTCCTGTTGCTCGGAATCCCCCTCTCTCACGGAAGGGAAGCCTAATCCGCTTCGGGTGACGGAGGAGCTTGACGCGACTCATGCGTGGACACCCCCGGATGCACCACCCGGGCCTGTGGCGTCCGCGACCACCTCGGGGCGGCCGTTTACAAGGCGCGCAGAGCTTGTTAGCCTCACCCGTCTCAGGCTGGGAGCTCGGACGGGCGGAGGAGGCTCGGGTGCTCGCGCGGTGACGCGTCAGCCGATCATCAGGGGGCAGCCGCGGGCCTCGCGGGCCGCTTCCTCATTCCAATGAAAGGAAACAAACCGATGTCTGATCGCGTACGACGCCCGCTGCCGTGGGCGCCGAGAACGCAGGCATGGCCGCTCGCCGCCGTTGCGGGGATTCTCTGCGCGGCGTTGATGGGGGCCGCCTCGGCCGGCGCCGCGACGCTGCCGACGATGACGATCACCGTCTCTTCCACCTCGGTGGCGGTCGGGGGGACGATCCAGTCCGGTGCCGTCAACATCGCCGCCCTCGCCTCCGGGAAGAGCAAGGAACCGGCGGCCGTGCTGGTGCGGCTCAAGCCCGGGGGGACGGTCGCCGAACTCGAAGCCTTCCTTCAGAACAAGAAGCTCGGCAGGGACCCCAACAACGTGGGCAAATTCGGGGCCATCGTCTTCGACGTCGAAGCGGGCCAGGGCAAGCCGATCGAAGCGCAGACGGAACTGCAGCCGGGTCAATACGTAGCGCTGAACCCGGAAGGGGAAAACTCGTCGAAGTGGCCCCACACGGCCTTCACCGTGACGCAGGCCAGCGCGCCTGCGACGCTGCCCGCCCCGGCCGCCACCGAGCGCTCGATCGAGTTCGGATTCAGGGGACCGAGCACGCTGCACGACGGCGAGCTCGTGCGCTTTGAAAACGAAGGCTTCCTGGTGCACATGATCATCGCCTTCCCCACGAAGGGGAAGCGGGCGGCCCAGAAGCTCGCCAAGGCACTGGCGACCGGGCACGAAAAGGGACTCGAAAAGCTGGTCGCCGGTCCTCCGCCGGGCTTCGCGGGTCCGCTCTCGCCGGGCGGCTTCCTGCAGGAGACGATCACGGCCAAGCCCGGCTGGTACGTGATGGCGTGCTTCATGGACACCCAGGACGGTCGCAGCCACACCCTCCTGGGCATGGAGCGGATCATCAAGATCACCAAGTAGGGCGGGAGAGTCGACGCCGCCGTGGCGCCCGCCCGGGCGTCACGGCCGGCGCCGGCCCGGCTAGCGGATCAGAGGATCCAGGCGGTTGGCCCGGATCGTTTCGCGCAATGTCTGAAGGGCGTCGTGGCGGGGACGCCAGCGAAGCTCTTTGTGGGCCTTCGCTGTGCTCATGATCACCGGCTCGCGGAAGGCCGCGATCCACTGGGCCTGTGCCGGGAGGAATCCGAGCCGGGAGACCACCTGGGCGGCCGCGTCGACGGCCAGCTCGGGCACGGGGATCGAGTACCACCCCAGCTCGTCGGCGAGCTGCTTGATCGTCAGCTCGCCGGGGCCGGCCAGGTTGTAGACGCCGGGGGTGCCCCTGCCGAGCACCGCCGCCCGCATGGCCGTGGCGACGTCGTCATGGTGGACGAGCTGAAAGGGGATCCCGGGGTCGGGCAGGACCGGCTTGAGGATCGGCACCCCATCGAGCAGGCTGAGGACGGGACCGGGCAGCCGCTCCGATATCTGCGTGTAGGGCATGCTTTCGATCAGCAGGGGGGCGTCTGGTCCGGCCACGATGCAGGGCCTGAAGATGTAGGCCGCGGTCTGGGACCCATACAGGGCATTGGCGAGCAGCTCCTCGACCTCGGCCTTCTGGGCCGAGTAGTAGTGGGCCGAGGTCCCGCGCGCCGGGACGTCCTCGGTCAGCGGCTGGGGGTTGTCGCGGTGGAACCCGTAGGCCGCCACCGAGGAGGCGTAGACCAGCCGGCTCACCCCTGCCGCCGCCGAGGCCTCGAAGACGTTGCGGGAGCCATCGAGGTTGACCCTGCGGCTCTCCTTCGCCCCGCCCATGATCATGAAGGCCAGGTGCACGACGACGTCGGCTTCCTCCACCAGGCCGGCCACGTCCTTGCGGGCCAGCACGTCCCCGCGCCGGTAGGACACCTTCTTCCAACCCTCCTTGCGGGGGTCGAAGGGGCGGCGGGCCATGCCCAGTATGCGGCCGACCTCCCGGGAGCGCTCCAGGGCGGCCACCACGGACCGTCCCATCTCCCCGGTGGGGCCGGTGATCGCCACCGTCAACTGCCTGGCGGCGTTCGCGGGGGACGCCATGGGTGGTTTGTATCGCATCGCCGCGCCGGCGGTCACGCCGCTAGATTCAGGGTATGAGCGCGTCCGAGCTCGGGCTGGCGGCCTCGGTGCTCCTCGCCAGCGGGGTGGAGTGCGTCGAGGCCCTGACGATCGTCATGGCGGTGGGGCACACCCGCAGCTGGCCCTCGGCCCTCGCCGGCGCCGGCGCCGCCCTGCTCGCCCTCGCCGCCCTCGCCGTGGGCCTCGGCACCGGGCTGACCGTCATCCCGATCGACTCGCTGCGTCTGATCGTGGGCATGGCACTGCTCGCCTTCGGGCTGCAGTGGCTGCGCAAGGCGGTGCTCCGGGCGGCCGGGCTGAAGGCCCTCAGGGACGAGCAGGAGGCATACCGGCACGAGCTCGAGGCGGCACAGGCGGCGGTCCGCGCCGTCGGGCCGTGGGACCCCTACTCCTTCGCCGTAGCCCTGAAAGGGGTGCTCCTGGAGGGACTGGAGGTGGCCCTGATCGTGGTCACATTCGGGGCGGCCCGCCACCGCACCGGCCTCGCCGTCGCGGCCGCCGCCCTCGCGGCCGTGCTCGTGGTCGCCGCCGGCATCGCCGCGCGCAGGCCGCTGGCCCGCGTGCCCGAGAACACGATGAAGTTCGCCGTCGGGGTGATGCTCACGGCCTTCGGCATCTTCTGGGGCGCCGAGGGGGCAGGCCTGCGATGGCCCGGCGGGGAGGCGGCCCTGCCCGTGCTGGCAGCGATCGTGCTCGGGTGCGCGCTCGCGGCCGTCGAGCGGCTCAGGCACCGCCGGCGGCCTCCTGCCGCGAGGGAGCCACTCCCTGCGGTGGGGGCCGAGGGGCGGGCGCCCAGCGCCTGATGGCTCAGCAGCGACCGTCCAGCGGCTAGGTTCTCCCACCTCCATGTCCCTCCGCCTGGCCGGCATCCTGCTGATTCCCCTCGCCCTGCTGATCGACCCAGGCGACGCCCGCCCGGCCCTCGAACAGGCCTGGCCGCCCTTCGTCCTCGTGGCCGGTCTGCTGCTCGTCGGCCTGGTCGCAGGACGAGACGGCCTCTTCGACGCCGCCGCTTCCCGGCTCGTGCTCCTCCCGGGATCCCCCGTCGTGCTCGCCCTCGCCTGCTTCGCCCTCGTCGCCCTCGTGACCGCCCTGCTGAACCTGGACACCGCTGCCGTCTTTCTCACACCCGTCCTGATCAACGCCGCGCGGCGCCGCGGCGTGGCGGTGATCCCCTTCCTGTACGGGGCCGTCTTCATGGCCAACGCCTCCTCCCTGTTCCTGCCGGGATCCAACCTGACAAATCTGCTCGTGCTGGAGAGGGATCACGTCTCAGGCGCAGCCTTCTTCGCCCGGATGCTCCCGAGCGCAGCCGTCGCGACCCTTCTCACCGCCCTCGGTCTTGTCGCGATCCACCGCCGCCTTCTGAGCGGAGGGCATCCCGTCACCGGCCCGCCCCGACCGTTCGCATTCGGCGTCGGCCTGCTCGGCACCGTGCTGGCGGGAGCCCTGATCGTGATCCTGCCCGAAGCCGCCCTGCCGGTGATGGCGGTGGGCGTGCTGCTGGTGGTCTGGCGCGTCATGGACGGCCGGCTCGCGTGGCGGGAGACCATCGCCTGGCTCGGCGTGCCGGTGCTGTTGAGCCTGCTCGGCGTTGCCGTCGCCCTCGGCACGTTCGCCCGGGCCAGCGCCTTTCCCGGCGACGTCCTGAGCTCGGCCGGCACGCCGCTGACGACGGTCGTCGCAGCCGTGGCGAGCGTCCTCGTCAACAACCTTCCGGCCGCCGTGCTGCTCTCCTCCACCCATCGGCTGCACGTGGGGGCCCTGCTGCTCGGCCTCAACCTGGGGCCGAACCTGGCGGTGACGGGCTCCCTGGCCGTGCTGCTGTGGTGGCGTGCGGCCGGGGCGTCGGGCGTGAGGCCCTCCGTGGCGGACTACTCGCGTCAGGGCCTGCTGCTCGCCCCCCTGGCCATCGCCGGGGCCCTCCTGGTCGGCGTGGGCTGACGCTCCGCTAACGACCCGCGGGTCTGCCCCGTACGCTTGAGATGTGCCGGCTCTCACCGCCTCCACATCGCTTGGGAAGAGCATCACCTCCTTCTTCGACGCCGTCGGGCAGTTCTTCTCCGACCTCGCCGCGGTGCACTGGGCCGCCCTGCTGCTGGGGCTGCTCTTCTTCGGCCTGAACCTGACCATCCGCTCGCGGGCCTTCTTCAACAGCCTGCGGGCCGCCTATCCCGCCGTCCCCTTCCAGTGGCGGCGGATCTGGGGCGCCTACGTCGCGGCGGTGGGCTTCAACAACGTGGTGCCCGCCCGGGGCGGGGACGTGATCAAGCTCTTCCTCACCCGCTCCTCGATCCCGGGCTCGCGCTATCCCACCGTCGCTGCGGCCTTCTTCGTGGAGTCGATCTTCGACGTCTGCGTGGGCGTGCTGGTGCTGATCTTCGCCTTCACCCAGGGGGTCTTCCCGAAGCCGCCCGACTTCTCCAAACTCAGCTCCTTCGACATCTCCTACCTGGCCGAGCACTTCCGGCTGACGCTGTTCTTGATCACCTTCCTCGGCGTGCTCGGACTGGTCGTCTTCGCCGTCGTGTCGGCGAGGGTGAGGCCCTTCTGGGCTCGCGTGCGCCAGGGAGTGACCATCCTCAGCGACCGCCCGCGCTACCTGCGGGAGGTCGCGGCCCTGCAGGCGGTCGCCTGGCTCTGTCGCTTCGCCGCCTTCTGGTTCCTGCTCGACGCCTTCCGGGTCGGGGGTTCGGTCAACAACGTCCTGCTCGTGTTCGCGGTCAACCAGGTGGCCGGGGCGGTCCCCTTCACGCCCGGTGGGGCAGGGGTGCAGCAGGCGCTGCTGGTCAAGGTCTTCGCGGCGAGCGCCCCCACGGCCGTCGTGGCCGCCTACTCGGTCGGCCAGCAGATAGCCATCGCTGCCTTCACCGCCCTGATGGGGCTTGGGGCGATCGTCTTCATCTTCCGCTTCCGGTCCTTCGGGGAGGTCCTTCACGCGGGGAGGGCCTCACGGGAGGCCGAGCGGGAGGCCGATCGCGAGGACGGCCTGCGGGCGCCGGCCGGGCACGACAGCTTCGCAGAGGAGGAGGAGCCGCTCGCGGGCGGCGGAGGACCCCGCAGCGCCCGGGCCCGCTACTGAAGGCCCTCGCGTGCCTCGCGGACGAGGGCGACGGCCTCGGGGAAGACGCGGGCGATGACCGTGCGTATCTGGTCCGCCTGAGCCTCGGCATCGCCCTGGATGTTCACGCGGGCCACGGCGGCGACGGTCATGTCGACGGCCAGCTTGATGGCGTTGTCGGCCCACGCCAGCCGCTGGTTGCCCTGCATCTGCTCCGCGAACTCCGCCAGCCGCCTCTGCAGCTCCTCGGGGTCGCCGAACATGTCTCCCAGGCCACCACCTTCCATGCTCGCATCATAGACTCCCCTGGCCCATGTCCAGCTCAGGAGACATCCGGCGCCAGGTCGAGCGCGAGTCCGAACGCCGGAGCCGGCTCGCCGTCCCCGCCTTCGCGGGCGGATTCCTCTACCTGCTGAGCGCCATCATCATCGCCACCACGCTGAACGGTGCGCCGACGGTCGGGGTTCTGCAGGGGCTCTCGCCCGCCCTCTCCGGCGTGGCCAACCCCGCGGTCAGCCCGCGTGCCACCGAGGTGAAATTCATCAGCCACCACGCCTTCCCGCTGATCGCCGGCAGCATCCTGGCCGCGATCGCCGTGGGCGCCCTCACCCTGATCCTGCTCCTGCTCCTGGATGCAACGGTCTTCCGCCGCCCGCAGACCTGGTCCGCCGCCCGTCCGCTCGTGATCGGGGGCGGGATCTCGGTGGCCGCCGTCAGCGTCGTCCACCAGGTCGTCGTGGCGATCCAGACACACAAATTCGCGGTCGGGCACGATTTCACCAGCCACGCCGTCGACCAGGCGCTGACGAAAGGCACGGCCAACCTCATCGTGGACTACCTCTCCCTGCTCGCGGGGCTGGCCCTGGCGGCCGGCATGATCGGGGCGATGGTCAACGCCCTTCGCGTCGGCCTCGTGCCCCGCTGGATGGGCATCCTCGGGATGTTCACGGGCCTTCTGATCTTCCTTCCGATCGGGGGGGCCGAGCTGCAGGTCGTGCCGGCGTTGTGGCTGGTGATGATGGGGATCCTCTACGCGGGGCGCTGGCCCGGCGGGGACCCGCCGGCCTGGGCCGCCGGGGAGGCCAGGCCCTGGCCCTCCGGGGCGGAGATGCGGGCCGCGCGGCAGAAGGCCGCCGCCGCCCCGGCGGCCGCCACCGCCGGGGCGCAGGCTGCACCGGCACCCATGCGCCCCGCCGGCGGGTCTGCAAAGCGCCGGCGCAAGCGCGGCGGCCGCGGCTGACAGCATGCTGAGGCGCATCCCCTAGCTGTAGAGTCACGCCATGAGCACCCGATCCCAGGAGGCGGGCGGAGAGGCGCTCGACAGGGAGCTGGCTGGCCTGCTCGAGGTCGAGCGGTTCCCGCCCCCGGAGGAGTTCCGCAGGGCGGCGCTGCTGAAAGACCCCGCCGTCTACGAGGAGGCCGCCCGCGACCCGGAGGGCTGGTGGGAGCGCCAGGCCCGGGAGCTGCACTGGTTCCACCCGTGGGAGAGGGTCCTCGACGACTCCGACCCCCCCTTCTACAAGTGGTTCGTCGGCGGTCGCCTCAACATCTCCTACAACTGCCTCGATCGCCACGTGGAGGCGGGCCGTGGCGACCGCGTGGCCTTCCACTGGCGCGGAGAGGAGGGTGAGGAGCGCGACATCACCTACGCCGAGCTCCTCGCCGAGGTGGAGAGGTTCGCGAACGCCCTGAAGGGGCAGGGCGTTCGCAAGGGGGACGTCGTCGGCATCTACCTGCCGATGATCCCCGAGGTCGTCGTGGCGATGCTCGCCTGTGCCCGCATCGGGGCGCCGCACAACGTCGTCTTCGGGGGCTTCTCGGCGGAGGCGGTGAGGGAGCGGATGGAGTTCTCCGACGCCAAGCTCCTGGTCACGGTCGACGGGGCCGCCCGCAAGGGGAACACGGCGCCCGTCAAGGACCGCGTCGACGAGGTGATGGCCGACCTGCCCTCGCTCGAGACGATCGTCGTGGTCCGGAGCAAGGGGGTGCCGTGCCAGATGCAGCCCGGGCGGGACGTCTACTACGACGAGATCCTGGCCGCGGCGGACCCCGACTGCCCCGCCGAGCCCCTCGATGCCGAGCATCCCCTCTACATCCTCTACACCTCCGGCTCCACGGCCAAGCCGAAGGGCATCCTCCACACGACCGGGGGCTATCTCACGGGCGTGTCGGCGACCCATCGCTACGTCTTCGACCTCAAGCCCGAGTCCGACGTGTACTGGTGCGCGGCGGACGTCGGCTGGGTCACGGGCCACTCCTACATCGTCTACGGCCCCCTCTGCAACGGCGCCACCTCGGTCATGTGGGAGGGCGCCCCCGACTATCCCCACAAGGGCATCTGGTGGGAGATCATCGAGCGCTACCGCGTGAGCATCCTCTACTGCGCCCCGACCGCCATCAGGGCATGCATCAAGTGGGGACCGGAGTGGCCGGAAAGGCACGACCTCTCCAGCCTGCGCCTGCTCGGCTCGGTGGGCGAGCCGATCAACCCCAAGGCGTGGCTCTGGTACCACAAGATGATCGGCGGGGAACGCTGCCCGATCGTCGACACCTGGTGGCAGACCGAGACGGGAGCCATCATGATCACCCCCCTTCCCGGGATCACGGAGACCAAGCCGGGGTCGGCCACCCTTCCGTTCCCAGGGGTCTTCGCCGAGGTCCTGGACGAGTCGACCGGGGAGCCGATCTCCGAGGGCCAGGGGCTGCTCGTGCTGACCCGTCCCTGGCCGTCGATGCTGCGGACCCTCTACAGGGAGGAGGAGCGCTTCGTCGACACCTACTTCAAGCGGTTCGGCCCGGAGACCTATCTGGTCGGCGATGCGGCCCGCCGCGACCGCGACGGGTACTTCTGGGTGATCGGGCGCATCGACGACGTGGTCAACGTGTCGGGGCACCGGCTCTCCACCGCGGAGGTCGAGTCGGCGATCGTGGCCCACGCCGAGGTGGCCGAGGCGGCGGTCATCGGGCAACACGACGAGGACACCGGCCAGGCGATCGTGGCCTTCGTCACCCTGAAGGGCGAGGTGAGCGGAGACGAGCACACGATCGAGGGGATCCGCGGGACCGTCGCCGAGCGGATCGGCAAGTTCGCCCGCCCCAAGAGGATCATCTGGGCCGACGATCTGCCGAAGACCCGCTCGGGCAAGATCATGCGCCGGCTGCTGAGAGACATCGCCGAGGGCCGTGCCCTCGGGGACGTGACGACCCTGCGCGACCCGGCGGTCATGGAGCAGCTCGAGGTCCAGGTCACGGAGCTCCAGGCCCAGGAGGACTGACAGGGCGGGGCACCCGCAACGGCGGTGGTGGTGATGCTCGCCTGGGTGGCGGCCTCCTGCTCCTCGGGGCCTGGCGCACGCGACGGATCGACGCGTGAGCGTGGCTGCGGCGGGCGCCCGGTCAGACCTTGCGATGCTCGGGGACCCAGGAGCCGTCCTCCTGGCGGGCGAAGTCCTGGAACAGCCCCGGAGCCTCGGCCTGCATGATCCGGGCAACGGTGTCGAAGACCATGCGCAACTCCTCCTCGGCGCCGGGGGCCGTGCGCATCTCGATCACGTGGCGCAGGGTGCGGGCGTTGGCGGTCCAGACGATGTCCGTGCTGAGGCCGATCGGGGCGAGCCTGCGCAGGGCCGAGGTGACCTCCTTCTTGACGTGGAAGGGGACCCCGTCGTCCTCGATGCCGAGCTCCTTGGCGGCCGTCACCTGGAACTCCTCGAGCTGCTCGACGATCGACAGCACCTGCTCGCGAACCGGCTCCAGGGCCGGCGGGACGCGGAAGCCGATGTCCGTGAGGCGCACGTAGCGCAGGCTCTCCTGGCTGAAGGCCGAGCCGGCGCGATGCCTAATCAGCTCATGAGTGAATACGCGCGAAACGTTTCTAAATGCCAAGGTGTAGTTCGCGTGCTCGAGCACGCTGCCGTGGGCGGAGCGCAGGATGTTGGCGAAGTACTCGCGCTGGTCGGTGCGCACCTTCGTGACGTTGGGGTTCAGGCCGGGCTCCCAGCTGCGGTAGCAGGCCCGCCCGCCGAACTCCACGATCAGCTCGCCCCCGTTGGGCTCGGGGCTCTCCTGCAGCCGCCGCGCAAGCCAGGACTCGCCGCCCACGTCGCGCAGGTAGCCCCGCATGCCCTCCAGGTCGATCGACGGACGTGCCAGAAGGTGGACGGTGGGGCTGGTCTCGTGCATCGGGGCGCACGATGCTAGGGAGTGATCCGGACGACCTCCGGGAGTTGCCGGCGACCGTCATAGACTCCCCGCAAGTGGACCACGACGGAGCCCCGAAAGGCACCGAGATGATCGTCGAGGCAGAGGATCTCCGTCGCCGCTACGGCGAGGGGGAAGCGGCCGTCGACGCCCTCGCGGGCGTGACCGTGGGCTTCCCGGCCGGCCGTTTCGCGGCCATCATGGGGCCCTCCGGATCGGGCAAGTCGACCCTCATGCACATCCTGGCCGGCCTGGACCGCCCGACATCCGGAACGGTGCGGATCTCCGGCGTCGAGCTCACCGGCCTCGACGACACCGACCTGACGCAGCTGCGGCGCGATCGGGTCGGGTTCATCTTCCAGACCTTCAACCTGCTGCCGGTCCTCAACGCCGAGGAGAACATCCTGCTGCCGCTCTCGATCGCCGGGCGCAAGCCCGACCGGGCCTGGTTCGACACCCTCATCGACACGGTCGGCATCCGCGACCGCCTCACGCACCGGCCCGCCGAGCTCTCCGGGGGCCAGCAGCAGCGGGTGGCCGTGGCGCGGGCGCTGATCAGCCGCCCGGCGGTCGTCTTCGCCGACGAGCCCTCCGGCAACCTCGACTCCAAAGCGTCCGGTGACGTGCTCAACCTGCTCAGACAGGCGGTCGACGGCTTCGGGCAGACGGTGGTCATGGTCACCCACGACGCCCACGCCGCCTCCTACGCCGACCGCCTGCTGGTGCTCGCCGACGGGCGCATCGTGCATGACGGGGAGGCGGTGACGACCGAGCAGACGCTGGACCTGATGAAGGCGGTCGGCTGATGTTCAAGCTCGTTCTGCGGGGGTTCGTGCAGCGAAAGCTCCGTGTGCTGCTGACGGCGGTCGCGATCGCGCTCGGGGTGGCCCTGATGGCCGGCACCTACGTCCTCACGGACACCATCAACCACTCCTTCGCGGCCATCTTCCAGACGGCCAGCAAGGGCCACGACGTCGTCGTCACCCCGACGCAGACCCTCGGCCGCCGCGTACGCTCGCAGACGTCCCCGATCACCGAAGAACTGCTCGCGAAGGTCCGCGCGACCCCGGGCGTCGCCGAGGCGTCGGGCGCCATCTTCTCTCCCGGTACGTTCCTCGACACGCACGGCAAACGCCTGACGACAGGGGGCGCGCCCGGCTTCGTGGCCTCCACCGTGCCCGCCCGCTTCGAGTCCTTCAAGCCGGTGAGGGGAGGCTTCCCCTCCAACGCCCAGGAGGTCGCCATCGACGAGGCGACGGCCGAAAGGGAGAGCCTGAAGATCGGTCAGCAGATCGTCGTGGCGGGAGCCGCCGTCGCCCGCCGCTACACGATCGTCGGCATCGTGCAGTTCGGAGGCGGCCAGTCCTTCGGGGGAGCGGGGGCCGCCCTGCTCATACCCTCCGAGGCCCAGCGCGTCGTCGGGGGAGCCAGGACGCTACGACCAGATCGACGTGGCCGCCAACCCCGGGGTCACACCCGGCGAGCTGCGGGCCCGAATCCGTGCCCTGCTGCCGTCCACCGTCGATGTCCGCACTGGGGCCGAGCAGGCGGCGAAGAACACCTCCGACCTGGAAAGCAACCTGAGCTTCCTGCGCACCTTCCTGCTCGTCTTCGCCTACGTGGCCCTCGTCGTCGGGGCGTTCATCATCTTCAACACCTTCTCGATCACGGTCGCCCAGCGGACCCGCGAGTTCGGCCTGCTGCGAACGCTCGGAGGCTCCCGTTCGCAGGTCATGCGCTCGGTGATCTACGAGGGGCTGATGCTCGGCGTCGCGGGCGCCGTGCTGGGGCTGCTGGGGGGCATCGCCCTGGCACCGGCCCTCGACCAGCTGTTCAAGGCCTTCGGCGCCGACCTCCCCGACAGCGGCACCGTGCTGGAGACCCGGACGGTCGTCGTGTCCCTGCTGGTGGGGGTCGGGGTCACCGTCCTCGCCGGGCTGCCGCCGGCCCTGCGGGCCACGCGGGTCCCGCCGCTGGCGGCGATGCGCGAGGGGGTCGAGATACCGCCGCGCAAACCGATCACCCACGGCCGCCACGCCGTGCCCATCCTGCTCGTGCTGGTCCTCGTGCGACTGGTCGTCTCGATCGTCCAGGGGGACAGCGCCCTGACCATCGCCGTCATCGCCGTCATCGGGGTGCTCCTCATGTATGTGCGCCTCAGGCAGCGTGCCAGGGGCCGGCGCTACCGCGTCACCCGGGCCCTCGCCCGGGCGATCGGGTCCCTCGTGCGCTGGCGCGGGGTCACGGGCCGCCTGGCCGAGGAGAACTCGATCCGCCAGCCCGGCCGCACGCTGGTGACGGCGGCGGCTCTGACCGTGGGCCTCGCCCTCGTGACCTTCGTCGCGGTGCTGGCCGACGGGACGAAGGCCACGATCGACCAGGCCGTGAGCCGCTCCTTCGCGGGGAATCTGATCGTGGAGAATTCCAGCGAAGGCCGCGAACAGGGCATTCCCGCCGCCGTCGCCGGACAGCTCAAGCAGGTGCCGGGCGTGAGGACCGTCACCCCGATCGCGTTCACGGTCGGCCGCGCGAAGGGCGGCTCGAGCAACTCCTCGATCACAGCGATCGAACCGGCCACCTTCGGATCCGTCTACCGGGTCGAATGGAAGCAGGGCTCCAACGCCACCCTCGCGGCGCTGGACGGCACCGGTGCGATCGCCACCAAGGGCTACGCCGAATCCCATCACCTCAAGGTCGGCAGCACGATCTCGGTGCTCACCCCCACGAGCCGCTACGTGACGCTGAGGATCGTCGGCATCGCCTCCGACAACGCCCGCCTGCTGGGAGACCTCACGATCAGCCTCGCCCTCGCCCGGGCCGCCTTCGGCCAGCGCGAAGACGCGATCGACTTCGTCTCCTACGCACCCGGCGTCCACGACTCCCAGGTGCAGCCGGCGGTGAACCGCCTGCTCGCGGCCTCCTTCCCGCAGGTGCGATCGCGCACCGCCGCCCAGTTCAAGCAGGATCAGGCCAACCAGATCAACACCCTGCTCACCCTGATCTACGTGCTGCTGGCCCTGTCGGTCATCGTCTCCCTGTTCGGGATCGTCAACACGCTGATCCTCTCGATCTACGAGCGCACCCGCGAGCTGGGCATGCTGCGGGCGATCGGGACCACCCGGCGCCAGATTCGCCAGATGATCCGCTACGAGTCCATCATCACCGCTCTGATCGGCGGCGTCTTCGGGCTCGTGATCGGCGTGGTCGGGGCGATCCTCGTGACGACCTTCGCCCTCTCGGGATCCGGCTATGTGCAGGCGATCCCGGTCGGAACCCTCGTGATCCTGCTCTTCGTGGCCGCCCTCGCGGGCCTGCTCGCCGCACAGCTGCCGGCCCGCCGGGCGGCCCGTCTGGACCTGCTGCAGGCTCTGGCCAGCGAGTAAGCTCAGCGCCGATGGCCGCTGAGGCGCCCGCCCAGAACGACCCCGAGCTCCAGGCGACGGCCTGGGACCTCGAGCCCCTCGTCGAAGGGGAGGGGACGGAGGGGGTGGAGCGCCGCATGACCGAGGCCCTCACCCGCGCCAGGGCCTTCGCCGAGCGCTACGCGGGCAGGCTCGCCGAGCTGGATCACGAGGGGCTCGCGGCCGCGATGACCGAGCTCGCGGAGATCTACGACCAGGTGGGCCGCGGCGGCTACTACGCGGCCCTGCGCTTCTCCACCGACACCGCCGATCCGGCGAACGGGGCCCTGCTGCAGCGGGTGCAGGAGCAGGAGACGGCGATCCAGACGACCCTCCTGTTCTTCGAGCTGGAGTGGGCGGCGCTGCCCCAGGAGCGCGCAGAGGAGCTGCTCGCCGGCGAGGGCCTGGACTTCTGCCGCCACCACCTGCGCAAGGTCCGCCGCTACCGCGACCATCTGCTCAGCGAGCCGGAGGAGAAGATCCTCGCCGAGAAGGCGCTCACCGGGGCGAGCGCGTGGACGCGGCTGTTCGAGGAGCTCACCTCCGCCATCGAGGTGGACCTGCCCGAGACGCCCGGAAACGGCGCGGAGGGCGGCCGGGTGGCCCTCGACGTCGCCCTCAGCCGGCTGTCGCTGCCCGACCGGGAGGTGCGCCGGACGACGGCGGAGGCAGTCACGGCGGCTCTAGCCCCCGGCCTGCGCACGCGCGGGCTACCTCTTCAACACGCTGCTCGCCGACAAGGCGACCGACGACCGTCTTCGCCGCTACGACACTGGCTCGCCGCGCGCAACCTCGCCAACGAGGCCAGCGACGAGTCGGTGCAGGCGCTGATCGAGGCCGTCCGGGGGCGCTATGAGATACCGCGCCGCTGGTACAGGCTGAAGGCGGGTCTGCTGGGCGTCGATCGCCTGGCCGACTACGACCGCATGGCCTCGGTGACCGAGGACGAGGTCACGTTCCCGTTCGCCCAGGCGCGCGAGATCGTGCTGGACTGCTACCACTCCTTCTCGCCCGGAGCTCGGCGGCTCGTCGTCGAACGCTTCTTCGACGAGCGGCGCATCGACGCGCCGGTGCGCCCGGCCAAGCGGGGCGGAGCCTTCTGCGCCTCGGCCGTGCCCGAGGTCTTCCCCTACGTGCTGCTGAACTACACCGCCCGGCGCCGGGACGTGCTCACCCTCGCCCACGAGCTGGGCCACGGGGTCCACTTCGCCCTCGCCGCCCGCCAGGGCGATCTTTCACCAGCACACCCCGCTGACGCTCGCCGAGACCGCCTCGGTGTTCGGGGAGACGATCGTCTTCGGCAGGCTGCTGGAGGAGGACTCCTCTCCTGCCTCGCGGCTGGCGCTGCTGGCGGAGAACCTCGAGGACACGATCGCGACGGTCTTTCGCCAGGTCGCCATGAACCGCTTCGAGGATCTCGTGCACACCTCCGGCGCGCAGCGAGGGAGAGCTGTCGGTGCGAGCGCTTCGGGGAGCTGTGGGCGGAGAGCCAGGAGGAGCTGTTCGGGGACTCGATCGAGCTGACCGAGGGCTACCGCAGCTGGTGGTCATACATCCCGCACTTCATCGGCAGCCCCGGCTACGTGTACGCGTACGCCTACGGGCAGCTGCTCGCGCTGTCCGTCTACGAGCGCTACGAGCAGGAGGGGAGGGAGTTGGTTCCCCGATATCTCGAGCTGCTGGCGGCGGGCGGCTCGCGCCGCCCCGGAGGAGCTCGGCAGGATCGTCGGCATCGACCTCGACGGACCCCGGCTTCTGGGCTGCCGGCCTCGATCTCGTCGAGCGCCAGCTCCAGGAGGCCGAGGAGGCCGCCCGGGCCTCCGGCAGGCTGGAGTCCGTGGCGCCATGAGGCTGGGCCCGATCGCCGACGACCTGCTGGAGCGGGTGGCGATTCGCATTCAACCTCGCGCCGCTGCCCGGCGCATACGCGATGTACGGGATGGCCGCAGGGCGGGTGGTCGGCATCGCCCAGAAGCTGGGGGTCTTCGGGATCCTGCTGAAGGGGCCGGCCACGGCCGGGCGGGTCGCCGAGCAGCTGGAGCTGGAGGTGCCGGGGACCCGGCTGCTGTGCGAGAACCTCGCCGGGCTGGGGGTGCTCGACCAGGACGGGCACACCTTCAGCGTGTCCAAGCGCGCCCGCAAGTGGCTGGATCCCGCATCCGACACCTACGTCGGCACCTGGCTCGAGCACACGGCCAGCTACTGGGAGTGGTACGGGGACATCGAGCGGATCCTGCGCGACGGGGGAAGCTTCGAGATCCACCGCATGCCCGAGGAGGACGAGGAGTACTGGCGGGTCTACATCACCGGCCAGTACGAGCTGGCCCGGCTGTCGGCCGCGGAAGTCGCCAAGGCGGTGCGCCTCCCGGACCAGCCCCGCTCGCTGCTGGACGTCGCCGGGGCGCACGGGTGGTTCTCGGCGGCCATGTGCGCTCGCCATCCCGGCCTGAGGGCGACCGTGCTGGACCTTCCGGGCAGCGCGCGCGTCGGCCGCCAGATCATCGCCGAGGCGGGGATGAGCGATCGCGTCGAGCACCGCGTGGGCGACATGATGGAGGCCGACCTGGGCGGACCTCACGACGGGGCGCTCGTCTTCGACATCCTGCATCACCTGCAACCCGAGCAGGCGGTCGCCCTGCTCACCCGCCTGCGCGCCGCGATCAAGCCCGGCGGCACCGTCGCCGTGCTCGACATGTTCCGCACCGACGCCAGCGCCGCCAGCGCGCCTCGGCGGCCGCCCTTGGCCTGTTCTTCCACCTGACCTCGGGCGCCGATCTGCCCAGCCCCGCCGAACTGTCGGAATGGATGGCCAGCGCCGGCTTCGGCCCGCCCCGGCGGGTCAAGATCCGCCGCATCCCCGACCAGGCAGCTCTACCAGGCCACGGCAGTCTGAGGCTCAGGGCAGCAGGCCCTCCAGCAGGCCGGGCACGTCGCGCGATCGAGTCGACGATCGCCGTCGGAACCACCCCCGAGGACTCCAGGGCGTCCTGGCGGAACTTGCCGGTGCGGACGAGCACTGCCGGCAGCCCGGCGGCCAGCGCGCCCCCAACGTCGGCCTCCACGTCGTCTCCGACCATGATCGCCCTCTCGGTCCCCAGCTCCGCCAGGGCGGTGGCGAAGAAGGTGCCCGACGGCTTGCCCACGACCGTCGCCTCCCGGCCGGTGGCGTACTCCAGGCCGCCGAGTAGGCCCCCACGTCGAGGGCGAGCCCGTCGGCGCGCTGCCAGTAGCGGTTGTGCTGGAGCGCGATGAGCTCCGCCCCCTCCATCAGCATGCGAAAGGCGCCGTTGAGCACCTCCGGCGTGAACCCCGCGCCGAGATCCCCGAGCACGATCGCCTCCACCCTGCGGCCCGGCAGGAGGCTCCGTCAGCTCGGCGAGATCCTCCCGCAGGGCATCCCCCACGAGCAGCGCCACCGACTCGTAGCCCGCGCTCCCGGCAGTAGCTGACGGCCATCTTCGCCGGAGTGATGCACCTCCTCGGGGGAGACCTCGAACCCGAGCTTCACCAGGTGGGCCACCACCTCCCGCCTGCTGCGGGAGGTGGTGTTCGTGAGCAGTCGCAACGAGGCGAGGCGCTCGCGCAGCTGCGCCAGCGCCTCCCTGGCCCCCTCGATCGGCTCGTCCCCGACGTAGAGGACGCCGTCGATGTCGAGCAGCGCTCCAGCCATCCTCGAACTCTAGAGGCCGGCCCGACGCGAACCGCCCGGCCGGTGCGGGCGCTCAGAACACGCCGAGAGCCGCCCCGGCTCCGCGCACGAGGTCGAACAGCGGCTGGGGGATGATCCCGAAGAAGAGCGTCGCCGCCCCCGCGAGGATCGCCACCAGCGCCACCTCCGGCTGCGCTCCCGCCCGCTCCTGCGGCTCGTCCAGCTCGGGGGATCCCCCCGCCAGCGCCGGCAGGCCGCCCGCCGGTTCGGGCGGGGAGGGCGGCCGGGACTCCGGTGCGCGGTGCCTCCCGCATCCAGATGGCCGCGATCACCGGCAGGTAGTAGCCGAGGGAGATCATCGAGCCGATCACGATGACCACCCCGAGCCACGTGTAGCCGCCCTGGACCGTTGCGTCGATCAGGTAGAACTTGCCGATGAAGCCCGCCGTGGCGGGGATTCCCGCCAGGGCCAGCATCGAGATGGTCATCGGCCAGGCGAGCAGGGGGCGCTCGCGTCCCAGACCCGTGATGGCGCCGATCGAGTCGCCCAGGCCCGTCTCGCGCTCGCGCAGGACGATCACGGCGAAGGAGGCCATGTTCATCATCAGGTAGACGACCAGGTAGAGGACCATCGCTTCCGCCCCCAGCTTGCTCGCGACCACGATCCCCGCCAGCATGTAGCCGGCCTGGGCGACGGATGAGTAGGCGAGCATCCGCTTCAGCGAGGACTGGCCCAGCGCGCCGACGTTGCCCACCAGGATGGTGATCGTGGCGAGCGCCGCCAGCGCCGGGCCCCAGCTGCTCTGGGCGCTGATCAGGGCCACGTCGAAGAAGCGCAGGAACACCCCGAGGGCGGCCACCTTCGTCGCCACGGCCATGAAGGCCGTCACCGAGGTCGGGGCCCCCTCGTAGACATCGGGGGTCCACTGGTGGAAGGGGGCGACCGAGGCCTTGAAGCAGAGGCCGGCGATGCACAGGGCGATGCCGGTGAGGGCGAGCGGGTCGGTGGCGAGGCCTCCGTTGCCCAGGGCCGCCCCGATGCGCGGCGAAGTCGGTCGCTCCGGTCGCCCCGTAGAGCATCGCGATCCCGTAGAGCAGGGTGGCCGACCCGACCGAGCCCACAATCAGGTACTTCAGCCCCGACTCGAGCGAGTGCTCCTTGCGCAGTTCGGTGGCGCACAGGACGTAGAGGGGGATCGAGAGCAGCTCCAGGCCGACGAACAGCGCGACCGTGTTCTGCGGCACAGGCAAGCAGGGACATCCCGCCGATCGAGGTGAGCAACAGCGCGTAGAACTCCCCGTGGGCGGCTTCCCGTGCCGCCAGCGAGCGCCAGGCCAGCAGCACCGTGCAGGCCCCTCCGGCGATCAGCACCAGGTTCAGGACCAGGGAGAGGTCGTCGATCCGCAGTGCGCCGGAGACGATCGACTTGTCCGAGTGCCACTGCCAGATCGTCAGGCCGAGAGAGGCCCCGAGAGCGACCAGGCTCAGGGCGGGGACGACGTGCGAGCGGATCCAGCGCGAGCCGAGCAGACCGACCAGGAGCACGATCGTGGCGCCACCGAGCAGCGCGATCAGGGGGGACAGGCCCGCGAAGTCGACGTGGGGGCCCTTGAGGTGGGCGGTGGCGAGGGGGAGCAGGGCGACGCTCACTTGATCACCAGCGTCTGTTGCGCCTGTTCGAGGTGGACGTTGCCGAACATCGTCAGGTGCACCGGTTCGACCGAGGCGACCGCAGCCTTCACCGACCGTTCGCTTCGATGCAGGGCCAGCTGCGGATAGAAGGCCATGAACAGGATCACGGCGAGGATCGGAACCAGCACAGCGCCGTCGGCGCGGGAGATCTCACGCGACTCCACCGACGGCCCCACCCGGTTGTGCATCGCGCGGATGAACAGCCGCAGCGCGTAGACGCTCGCAAGCACCACCCCCGTGAAGGCGATGATCGCGATGGCGAGCTTGGCTTTGAAGACGCCCAGCAGGATCAGGAACTCGCCGACGAAGTTCGACGAGCCCGGCATCGCAAGCGTTGCGAGGGCCACGATCAGGAACATGGTGGCCAGCACCGGCGCCCGGAAGGCGATGCCCCCCATCTGCCGTATGTCCTCCGAGCCGCCCGCCCGCTGGGCCAGGAGGGCCACGATGAACAGGATCGGCGCCACCACCAGCCCGTGGTTGACCATCTGCAGCAGGGCCCCCTGAGCTCCCTGCTGGTTGAGCGCGAAGATGCCCAGCGTGATGAAGCCGAGCTGGGCCACCGACGAGTAACCGGCGATGAGGCGTGCGTCGGTCTGGCTGAACGCCTGCAGGGATCCGTAGATGATCGAGGCCAGGCCGATCAGCAGCATCAGCGTCTGGAAGTGGACGGCGGCCCGGGGGAAGAGGGGCAGCACGATCGCCAGGAACCCGTAGGCACCCACCTTCGAGAGCACCCCGGAGAAGACCATCAGCACCTCGATCGGCATCGCCCGGTACCCGTCGGGCATCCAGCCGTGCAGCGGGAAGGCCGGCATCTTGACCAGGAAGGCCGCGGCGAAGAACAGGAAGATCCACTCCTGGGAGCCCGTGCTCAGGGGGAGGTGCTGAAGGGCCGTGAGCACGAACGTGATGTGCCCCCCGCCCTGTTCGGAGGCCAGCACGCCCGTGGCGATGGCGGCGGCGAGCATCAGCAGGGAGCCGACGAGCGTGTAGATGACCAGCTTGAGAGTCGCCCTGACCCGTCCGGGCTCGCGCCCCCAGAGCCCGATCAGGAAGTAGAAGGGGATCAGCATCAGGTCGAAGAAGGCCACGAACAGGGCCAGGTCCTGGGCGAGGAACGCCCCCAGGACGGCGGACTCGGCGAGCATGAAGTGGAAGTAGAAGAGCCGCGGCCGCTCGCGCGCGGGGGAGGCGGAGCCGCGGAGGTTGCACGCCAGGGTGGCGGCGGCGAACAGCAGCGTGGTCATGCCGAGGAGCAGCACGTTGAGGCCGCTCACGGCGAGCTTGTAGTGGATCCCCAGCGAGGAGATCCAGACCGTGTCGGTGACGTGCTGCAGGCCGCCGCCGGGGGCGTAGTCGGCGATGTATCCGATCGCGAGCCCGAGGGCCGCGATCGTGCCGGCGAGGGAGATCGCCCCGGGGACGCTCCAGGAGCCGCCCGAGTCGCCGGTCCGCGCCCGCGGGCCGAGTCTGCCGAGCATCGCTCCGAGCAGTCCGCAGGCGGCGGGGATCCAGATCAGTATCGAGAGCGGGGGCATGGTGGCGTCAGGTCTGGAGCAGTAGGTAGAAGCCGACACCGGTCACGCCCAGGACCAGCGAGGGCGGCGTAGTAGCGCACGAAGCCGCTCTGGACCGCCCGCACGGCCGCCGATCCCGCCCTGACCAGGCCGGTGGTGCCTCCGATGAGGGTCTCGTCGATGACGACCCGCTCGAAGGTGTCCCGGGCGAAGCGTCCGGCGGCGGCCACCGGCCGCACGACCAGGGCGTCGATCAGCTCGTCGAAGTACCACTTGTTCACGAACAGCCGGTACAGGGCTTCGCCGCCGGGCACGCGGGCGCGGATCACGTCCGCCAGCCCCGGGCGGGCGACCCAGATCCGGTAGGCCAGGGCGATCCCGCCCAGCGCGATCAGCGTGCCGAGCACCAGCCCGGTGATGAGCAGGCCGTTGCGGGTGTGGGTGGCATACAGGGAGGAGTCCCCGAAGCTCGGGCGCAGGAAGTCGTCGATCACGAAGTCCACCTGCGGGATCTGCAGCAGCCCGGCCACCGTCGACCCCACCGCCAGCAGGGTCATCGCGACCTTCATCGGCATGGCCCGCTCGGCGATCGCATGGGTCGGTCCGGGGAAGCCGACCTCGAGATCCTCCTGCTCCCCTGTGGCCGGGTTGGTGGGGGTCTCGGCGTGATGGAGGTGGCCCTGTTCGAGCTCCCGGGCCTCCGGAACCGGCTCGCCGTAGAAGGCCCGGAAGATCATCCGGAACGTGTACACGGCGGTGAGGAAGGCGCCCACGTAGCCGATCACGTACAGCGCCCAGTGCCATCCTCCCCGCTCCCCGGTGACGAGAAGGATCTCGTCCTTGGAGAAGAAGCCGGAGAACGGCGGCACCCCCGACAGGGCCAGGCCGCCGATGACGAAGCAGGCGAAGGTGAAGGGCATGGCCCGGCGGAAGCCTCCCATCCGCTGCAGCGACTGCTCGCCCGCCATCGCCCCGATGATCGAGCCGGCGGCCATGAACAGCAGGGCCTTGAAGAAGGCGTGGGTCATGAGGTGGAACAGGCCGGCCGCGTAGGCCCCCACCGAGACCCCCATGATCATGTACCCGATCTGGGACATCGTCGAGTAGGCGATGACGCGCTTGATGTCGGTCTGGGCGAGGGCGATCGTCCCAGCGATCAGCAGGGTCGCCGCACCCACGATCGCCCCCACGTCCTGCGCCGCCGGAGCCCGCTCGAAGAGGGGGTGCATGCGGGCGATCAGGTACACCCCTGCGGTCACCATCGTGGCCGCGTGGATCAGGGAGCTGACCGGCGTCGGGCCCTCCATCGCGTCCGGCAGCCAGGTGTGCAGCGGGATCTGCGCGGACTTGGCGAAGGCCCCCACCAGCAGCAGCACGCAGCCCGCCACCAGGTCGCCGTCGTTGGGGGCGGTTCCGAAGGCCCCGGCGCCGGCGGCGTGGAAGGTCTTGAGGAAGTCCAGCGTGCCAGTGTGCTTGAAGATGAAGTAGGTCCCGAGCACGAGCCCGGCGTCCCCCACCACGTTGATGACGAAGGCCTTGATGCCGGCGGTGGTGGCGGTCGCGCGCCGGTACCAGAAGGAGATCAGCAGGTATGAGGCCGTCCCCACGAATGCCCACCCGACGATCAGCAGCATGAAGTTGCCGGCGAGGACCAGCAGCAGCATCGAGAAGACGAAGAAGTTCAGGTACGAGAAGTACCTGACGAAGCCCCGGTCGCGATCCATGTAGGAGATCGAGTAGAGGTGGATCAGGGTGGAGACGCCGGTGACGACGAGGATCATGAACACCGACAGCGGGTCGACCAGGATCGACACCTGCCCGTCGATGCCGGCGGTGAAGGCGTAGTTCCACAGCGAGGAGACGAGCTGGCGGTGGTCGGGAACGTGACCCTGCAGCGAGATGAGCGCGCCGATCGCGGCCAGGAAGGAGAGGAAGACGGCCCCGGTGCCGATCCACCCCGCGCTGCGCCCGGGCAGAAGGCGGTATCCGGCCGCGCTGAGGACCGTGCCGAGCAGCGGGAACAGCAGCACCAGCCAGCCGTAGGTGGTCGCGCTCACCTGGCTGTCCCGCCCGATCGAAGGTGGCCCGCGGCCATCAGCCCTGCAGCTCCCGCAGCTCGTCCACGTCGATCGGCAGGCGGCGGCGGTAGATCGCCACGATCATGCCGAGGCCGATGCAGACCTCACAGGCGGCAACCGTCATCACGACGAGGGCGAGGATCTGCCCGTCGCCGTTGCCCCACATCCGTGCGAAGGCGATCAGCGCGAGGTTGGCCCCGTTGAGCATCAGCTCCAGGCAGAGCAGGACGACGAGGGGGTTGCGGCGGGTCATCACCCCGAAAGCCCCGAGCGCGAAGACGATGGCCGAGACGGCCAGGTACCAGGCGATGCTCACGAGGGCGACCTCGATCCGGTCTCCAGCCGCCCGACCCCCTCGGCCGTCGTGCCGGTGCCCCGCGGGCGCAGCAGGTCCAGCGGGGTGATGGACTCGGCTTCCTCCTCGCCGAGCCCGCCGCGGCGGCGGGCGAGCACGACGGCGCCGACGGCTGCGATCAGCAGCAGGAAGGAGGCGACCTCGAAGACGAGCAGGAAGCGCGTCAGCAGCAGCTTGCCGATGTAGGCGGGGGTCCCGTAGGCGTGGGATCCGGGGGCGTAGGGCGCGCCGTAGGCGTCGATCGCCTCCAGGCCCGTGCCGAGCAGGGCGATCAGCAGCTCGACCAGCAGCGCTCCCGCCAGGACCACCCCGCCGAGGCGCAGGGCGCCCGCCTGTCGCGCCCGGGCCGCGCAGGCGCTCTCCGATCGTCTCTCCCTCGCCGCCCACATAGGCGACCACGAACACGTACAGGACCATCACCGCTCCCGCATAGACCACGACCTGCACGGCCGCCACGAACTCCGCACGCAGCAGCAGGAACAGCACCGCCAGGGAGAGCAGGTGACCGACGAGAGCCAGCACGCTGTAGAAGGGGTTGCGCAGGACGACCACGCCCACCGCGCCCGAGATCACGCCGATGGCGGCGAGGAAGAACAGGACCGAGCTCACTCGCCCTCGTTCCTCAGCGGCGTGCGCTCGAGAGGCTCGGCCAGCAGCATCTCCTTGGTGAAGATCAGATCGGTGCGGTCGTAGTCGGAGAGCTCGTAGTCGTGGCCCATCGTGATCGCGTCGAACGGGCAGGCGATCTCGCAGTAGCCGCAGAAGATGCAGCGGGACAGGTTGATCTCATAGACGGCCGCGTAGCGCTCCCCGGCGCGAGACCCGGTTCTCGGGCGTGTTCTCGGCGGCCACCACGCGGATGCAGTCCGCCGGGCAGGCGGCGGCGCACAGCGAGCAGCCCACGCACTTCTCCAGCCCCGCGTGTGCCCCGTTGGCGGGCACGTCCTCGAAGCGGTGCAGCTTGTGGCGGCCGCGGAAGCGCGGGTAGACGGGGATCTTCTCCTCGGGGTACTGGATCGTCACGGGGCCCTCGGCGATGCGGGCGAAGGTCGTCTTCAGCCCGCGGGCGGTCTCGCGGAAGGTCCGCCAGGCGCTGCGCGCGGCCCCCGGGGCCGGCGAGCGCTGGACCTCGATCACGTCCTCGCCGGGGCTCCACCGGCTCACCGCCAGCGGCTGGGAGCTGCCCTGTGTGCCCGAGCCGGCCATCAGTGGGTCGCCACCACGAGGATCGCGGTGACGAGGGTGTTGAGCGTGGCCAGCGGCAGCAGGACCTTCCAGCCGAAGCTCATCAGCTGGTCGTAGCGCAGCCGTGGCAGCGTCGCCCGGACCCAGATGAACAGGAAGGTGACGAGCGACATCTTCGCCAGCACCACGAAGGGATCGACCCAGCCGGGCGGGTGCAGGCCGAAGGGGAGCAGCCAGCCGCCGAGGAACACCGTCGTGACGATCCCCGAGACGACGAGCACGTTGAGGTACTCGGCGAAGTAGTAGGAGGCGAAGCGCCCGCCGCCGAACTCGGTGTTGTAGCCGCCGACCAGCTCGGCGTCGGCCTCGGTCAGGTCGAACGGGGCGCGGTTGGTCTCGGCGAAGCCCGCCACGAGGAACACCACGAAGCCGACGAACTGGGGCAGGAGGTACCACATGCCGGCCTGGGCGTGGACGATGCCGGTGAGGGAGAGGGTCTGGGCGGAGATGATCACCCCGACGAGGGCCAGGCCCTGGGAGACCTCGTAGGAGATCAGCTGGGCGGCCCCCCGCATCGCCCCGAGGAAGGAGTACTTCGAGCCCGAGGACCAGCCCCCGAGCATGATCCCGTAGAAGGCGATGGCCCCGAAGGCGAACACGTACAGGGGCCCGATCGACACGTCGACCCCGTACAGCCCGACCTTCGTCCCGAAGATGTCCTGGGTGTCCCCGAAGGGGATGATCGCGAAGGCGGCCACGGCCGTCAGGATCGAGATGAGGGGAGCCAGGGCGAACAGGAAGCCGACCGAGGTGGTGGGCCTGAACTGCTCCTTGGTGAGCAGCTTGAGGATGTCCGCCAGCGGCTGCAGAGCCCGTAGGGCCCGACCCGGTTGGGGCCGTAGCGGCCCTGGAAGCGGCCCAGCAGCTTGCGCTCGGCGATGAGCACGATGGGCACCAGCTGCAGGGCGACGGCGAAGATGACGATCGCCTTGATGACCTGGATCCACCAGGGCTCGAAGTAGCCGACGACGGCGGGAACGCTCACACCAGCTCCCGGAGGGGGAAGAGGAACTGGAGGGCGGGGAGAACTCGACCTCCGGGGCATCCCAGACCGAGCGATAGCCGGCGAGGTCGGCGGCGTCCTGCGCCGGCGGGGCGGCGGGCGAGCTGTCGCCGGCGCCTGGGACCCCGCGGCCGCGCGCGGGAAGGCCTCCGCGGCGGCGGCGCTCCTGCCAGCGCACGCCGCGGCCGCCGATCTCCTCGGGCGTAGCCCGGCGTAGAAGGGGACCGCCTCGAACAGGCGCCGGGAGACCATCGAGCCGCTCATCACGTCGAGGTCGAGGCCGAGCAGCAGGGCCAGCTCGGCGATCACCTGCCAGCCGGCACGCACCTCGCCGGGCCTGGCGATCGCCGGGCGCAGGCGCTGAAGGCGCCCGTCGGGGTGCACGATCGTGCCCTCCTTCTCGGCGTAGGCCTCGGCCGGGAAGACGACGTCGGCGTGCTCGGCGATGCCCTCGGTGAGGAAGCTCGCGTGGGCGACCACCGTCCCGGCGGCGGACAGCGCCCGCTCCCACAGGTCGCGGTCGGGCAGGTCCCGCAGCGGGTCGGTCTGCAGCAGGTAGAGCGCGCCCAGCTCGCCCGTCGCGAGGCCCTCGGCGATCGCTTGGGCGTCGCGGCCGCCGGCCAAGGCCGGCTCGGACAGGCCGGGCCCGGCGTTCGGGAGCACCCCCGCCTCGCGCAGCCCGCGGCCGTTGGCGGAGGAGGGGATCTCGAGCAGGCCGGCGCCCGCGATCGAGCCCATGCCGAGCGCCTCGGCGATGCCCAGCAGGGCGCGGGCGCCCGGCTGCGCCGTCGGCACCGGCCGTGAGGCGCTCGCCCCACAGCACGACCACCTCGCGGGCGCCTCGGACCCCTCCGTCGACCCGCCGAGCATGGTGGCGCAGCGCGCGCAGCTCCTCGGGGTCCGCCGCCGGCCTGCTCGGCCAGCCGGTCGAGCTCCTCGGCACCGGCGAGGGCGGCGTGCAGCGCGGCCGCGAAGGCGGCCCCCCCTCCCGGGCGAAGCGGAGCGAGAGCGCGGCGCGCGGGATCGAGGGAGCTCGGTCCGCGGCGAGGCGACGGCCAGCTCGAGCCCATGCCGGCGGATGCCCTTGCGCAGCCGCAGGTCGAGGATCGGGGCGTCGTTGACGGGGTCGGCGTCGAGCACGAGGACCGCGTGGGCGAACTCGAGGTCGCTCGTGCGCGCCTGCAGCGCCGGGGCCGCCGAGCGCGCGGAGAAGCTCGAGGTCCAGCGCGCCGGCGCGGCGCGAGTCCAGGTGCGGCGAGCCGAGCGCCTCGCGCATCAGGCGGCGCAGCAGCAGGCCCTCCTCGCCGGTGCTCTGGCCGCCGGCGATCGCACCCGTGGCGCGCGCCGGCGCGGGCCAGGCCGACGGCGGCCTCGGTCAGGGCGCGCTCCCAGGAGACCGGTCGCAGCAAGCCGCCGTCGCGCAGGAGCGGCTCGGTGATCCGCTCGTCGACGTGGAAGGACTGATAGGCGAAGCGGCCCTTGTCGCAGAGCCATCCGTCGTCGACCTCGGCGTTGTCCCGAGCGAGCACGCGCAGGGCGCATCTCGTCGCGGACGGTCACGGTGACGTTGCACTGGGCCGGGCAGAAGGTGCAGACCGAGCCGGCGCCCTCGATGTCCCAGGGGCGGGCGCGGAAGCGGTAGGGCCGCGAGGTCAGGGCGCCGACCGGGCACAGCTCGATGATGTTGCCGCTGAAGGGCGCCACGTAGGGGTGGCCGTCGAAGGTCGCGACGTAGGAGTGGGCGCCCCGCTCCAGCGAGCACGAGCTGGTAGTCCTCGGCGACCTCCTGTGAGAAGCGCACGCAGCGGTAGCAGAGGATGCAGCGCTCGCGGTCGATCGCGATCAGCGGCGAGAGCTCGAGCGGCTTGACGAAGTGGCGCTTGGGCTCGATGAAGCGGGAGATGCCGCCGCCCCAGCCGAAGGTGATGTCCTGCAGGGGGCACTCGCCGCCCTTGTCGCAGACCGGGCAGTCCAGGGGGTGGTTGATGAGCAGGAACTCGACGACCGACTGCTGGGCGGTCTTGACCCGCTCGCTCTGGGTGTAGACGACCATGCCGTCCTTGACCGGGGTGGAGCAGCCCGGTCTGCAGCTTGGGGATGCCCTCGATTTCCACCAGGCACATGCGGCAGGCGCCGACCGGCTGTCCGAGCTTCGGCTCGTAGCAGAAGACCGGGATCTCGACGTCGCCGCGCTTGGCGGCGTCGACGAGCATCGTGTTCTCGGGCGCCTGGACCTCGCGGCCGTCGATCGTGAAGGTGATCGTCCGTGGCTCGGGCCGGGGCATCGCTAGGCGCCGCCCTTTCTGGGCGCCGCGGCTGGCCCTGGCCGCCTCGATGTGCCGCTTCGAACTCCTCGCGGAACTTGGCGATCATCGAGCCGATCGGCATCGCCATCGCGTCTCCCAGCACGCACAGGCAGTTGCCGATGATGTGCTCCTGGACCGAGGCCATGATCTCGAGGTCCATCGGCGTGGCCTCCCCGCACTCGATCCGCTCGAGCATCTTGACCGTCCAGTTGGTCCCCTCCCGGCAGGGGGTGCACTTGCCGCACGACTCGTGCCGGTAGAACTTCGCCACCTTCATCGCCACGTCGAGGATCGGCGTGGTGTCGTCGACGACGATGATCGCTCCCGAGCCGAGCATCGACCCGGCCTTGCCGAGCGAGTCGAAGTCGTAGGGGACGTCCAGGTCGGCGGCGGTGAGCACGGGGGAGGAGGATCCGCCCGGGAACCAGCACTTCACCTCGCGGCCCGGCGGGGGTCCTCCGGCGAGCCCGTAGATGATCTCCCGCGCTGGGATCCCCAGCTCGATCTCGTAGTTTCCGGGCCGCTGCACGTGCCCGGACACCGACACCAGCTTCGTCCCGGTGGAGGTCTCCACCCCGAGCCGCGCGTACTGCTCGCCTCCCATCCGCATGATGGCGGGGACGGTGGAGAGGGTCTCCACGTTGTTGATGAGCGTGGGCCCCTGGTAGAGGCCCTGGTTGGCCGGAAAGGGGGGCTTCAGGCGAGGGTTGCCGCGCTTGCCCTCGAGCGAGTCGAGCAGGCCCGTCTCCTCGCCGCAGATGTAGGCGCCGGCGCCGCGGTGCACGACCAGCGTCAGGTCGTGCCCGGAGCCGAGGATGTCCTGGGCGACGTAGCCGGCCTCGCGAGCTTCGGCTGAGGGCGGCGTCGAGGGCGTCCGCCTGGGCCACGTACTCGCCCCGTATGTAGATGAAGGAGCGGGTGGCCCCGGCCGCGTAGGAGGCGATCACGATCCCCTCGATCAGCATGTGGGGCGTCTTCTGCATCAGTTCCCGGTCCTTGAAGGTCCCGGGCTCGGACTCGTCCGCGTTGCACACCAGGTACTTGTCCATCGAGCCCTTGGGCAGGAAGGAGACCTTCTTGCCCATCGCGAAGCCGGCCCCCCCTCGGCCCCGCAGGCCCGAGGCTTCGAGCTCGGTGAGGACCTCCTGCGGGGTCATCTGCAGTGCCCTGCGCAGCGACTCGTAGCCGCCGCGGCGCTCGTAGACCTCGAGCGTGGCGAGCCCGGGCTCGTCGATGTCGTTGAGCAGCAGCAGTGGGGAGGCGGGGGCGCTCATGGCCGGTCCGCCGCGTCCTCGGGCGGGTGCGGGGGGAACTCGCGGCTGTTGGCGCGGGGGTCGGTGGACAGTCGCCTGACGAGCTGCTTGTCGGGCAGCACCGGGCGCGCGGCCCTGACGTCCTCGAGCAGCCGGGGGACGTCCGCCGCGTCGAGGGGGCCGACGTAGACCCCGTCGACGGAGGCCATCGGAGCGATGTCGCACGCGCCCAGGCACTCGAACGCCCGCACGTTGATGTCCGGATCCTCCGCGGCCGCGGTCCGGATCGCCTCGTAAAGATCGTCCGCGCCGCGCAGCGAGCAGGAGATGTTGGTGCACACGTAAACGCTGTGGCGGCCGACCGGGCGCGTCTCGAGCATGTCGTAGAAGGTGGCCACCGACTCCAGGTAGGCGGGTGTCACCCGCATCACGCAGGCCACCTGCTCGATCGCCTCCGGAGAGCACCATCCATGCACCCGCTGGGCGGCCTTCAGCGCGGGCAGCACCGCCGAGCGGCGCTCGGGGTACCTGGCCACGTGGGCCTCGATCTCCTCCCGTAGCGACTCCGGCACCTCGACGTCTGCGGGGTCGGGCACCCCCGCGGGCTCCTTCTCCAGGTCAGCAGCACGGTCCCAGCCGGGTACGCGCGAGCCGTGCTCGAAACGCGGCACCGGCCAGGAGGGGGTGGCGGCGTCGCTCCCCGGGGGGCCGAAGGCCTGCGCGGCGGCCAGCCGACCGTCGGGCGGGATCGGGGCGGCGCTCACCGGTCGATCCCTCCGAGGATCGGGTCGAGCATGGCCAGGGTGGCGATCAGGTCGGCGATGTAGGCGCCCTTGGCCATGTGGGAGAAGGCCTGGAGGTTGACGAAGGACGGGTCGCGCATGTGCACCCTGGCCGGCTTGGAGGAGCCGTCGGAGCGCACGAAGCAGCCGAGCTCGCCGCGCGGGGACTCGATCGGGTAGTAGACCTCGCCCGGCGGCACGCGAAAGCCCTCGGTGACCAGCTTGAAGTGATGGATGAGGGCCTCCATCGAGGTGGCCAGCTCGTGGCGCGGGGGAAGGGCGATCTTGCGGTCCTCGGTGATGTGGGGTCCTTCGGGGAGCCCCTCCAGCGCCTGCTCGATGATCTTCACCGACTCGTACATCTCCGCCAGGCGGCAGGCGAAGCGGTCGTAGTTGTCCCCGACCGTCCCCACCGGGATCTTGAACTGGAAGTCCTCGTAGGAGGAGTAGGGGTCCGCCTTGCGCAGGTCCCAGGGGTTGCCCGCCGCCCGCAGCAGCGGGCCGGTCACGCCGAGCGAGAGCAGCGTCTGGGCATCGAGCGGGCAGGTCCCCCGCAGGCGCTGCAGGACGATCTCGTTGCGGTTGAGCAGCGCCCCGTACTGGTCGATCCGGCTGGGCATTTCCTTCAGGAACGCGCGCAGCTTGGCGGCGAACCCGCTGGGGATGTCCTCGATCACCCCGCCGACCTGCACGTAGCGGGTGTGCATCCGCTGTCCGGTGGACATCTCGAACAGGTCGAGCACCTTCTCCCGCTCGCGGAAGCAGTACCAGAACATCGAGATCGCCCCGAGGTCCAGGGCGCTGGTCCCGAGCCAGACGAGGTGGGACATGATGCGGTTGAGCTCGAGGTGGATGACCCGCAGGTACTGGGCCCGCTTGGGCACCTCCGCCTCGAGAATCGTCTCGACCGCCCCGCAGAAGGCCATCGCGTTGAAGTGGTAGGCGAGGTAGTCCATCCGTTCGACCACGGGGATGGTCTTCCAGTAGGACTTGTCCTCGGCCGTCTTTTCGATGCCCGTGTGGACGTAGCCGATGATCGGCTTGATCTCGCGGACGATCTCCCCCTGCAGGGTCACGAGCAGGCGCAGGACCCCGTGCGTGGCGGGGTGGTGGGGCCCGAAGTTGAGTGTCAGCAGCTCCTGGGAGGTGGGCCCGTCGTGGCCCAGCTGCTCATCCAGTGGTGCGAGCGTGATGCTCTGCTCGCGCCTTCTGTACTCCGACATCGTGGGCTGGTCGGTCTGGGTCACCGCGGCAGCCCCGGCGTCTCGCTCTCGTTGTAGGTGAACAGCACCGGTTCGCCCCCGACCGGGAAGTCCCGCCGCTGCGGGTGCCCCTCGTAGTCCTCGGGCATCAGGATCCTGCGCAGGTCGGGGTGGCCGCGGAAGACCACTCCGAACATGTCATAGACCTCCCGCTCCTGATGGTCGGCGGTGGGCCAGCCCGCTCCCTCGGGCGTGTCGGGCGTGACGGAGTCGATCTCCGGGGCCTGGGTGCTCACCCTCGCCTTGACGGTGATCCGATCCACGGCGCCCATGTCCAGGAGCTCGTAGACCACACCGAGGCGGGGCTCGTGGGGGTGGTAGTCGACCCCGTGCAGGCTGGCGAGGAAGCCGTACCCCCGCTCGCGCAGGTGCGCCAGCACCGGACGCACGGCCGCGGGGTCGATCACCAGTGTCGCCCGGGCGCGGAAGAAGAGGGTCTCCAGGACCGCCTGCTCCCCCTCGGACTCGCGCAGCTCCCTTGCGATCAGCTCCAGTCCGGTGGCGTCAGGCACCGGTCGCGTCCCCCCCGGGGGCACGCCCGGGACCGCCCCCGAGGGCGCGGGACCTGCCGCCGGCGGGAGGATCTCCTCGGTGCCGCGGGCCCCGTAGCGATCGCGCCAGCTCATGTCGGGATCGTCCTGGACCATCTTGCGCAGCTTCAGGACCCCGTGCATCAGGGCCTCGGGCCGCGGCGGGCAGCCCGGTACGTGGACGTCCACCGGCATGAACTTGTCGGCCGGCACGAGGGCGTAGTTGTTGAAGACACCCATCGAGCTGCAGCAGGCGCCCATCGAGATCGCCCACTTCGGCTCGAGCATCTGGTCGTAGATGCGGCGCACGATCGGCGCCATCTTGATCGAGACGCGGCCGGAGAGGATGAGCAGGTCGGCCTGGCGCGGGGAGGCCCTGAAGGCCTCGAAGCCGAAGCGGGCCACGTCGACCCGGGCGGCCACGATCGACATCATCTCGATCGCGCAGCAGGCGAGCCCGAAGGTGGCCGGGAAGAAGGAGTTCGAGCGCGCCCAGGCCACGGCTTTGTCGAGCGTGGTCGTCAGCACGCGCTCTTCGACGTGCCGCTCGAGGTCGGTCCCCTCGGGATGGGCGGAGGGGTTGGGGCCTTCCAGCTCGCCTCCGCGCAGCAGCTGGCGGGCGTTGAGGGAGCGGACGCGCAGGCCCTCCGGGTCGACGGCGCCCGGACGTCCCAGCGGCTCCCGCCTCATCTCCACTCCAGCGCCCCTCTGCGCCAGACGTACACGAAGGCGACGAAGAGCAGGACGATGAAGACGGTCGTCTCCGCGAGCGCATAGGTGCCGTAGGCGCGCAGCTCGACCGCGATCGGGTAGAGGAACACGACCTCTATGTCGAAGAGGATGAACAGCATCGCGATCAGGTAGAAGCTGATCCCGAAGCGCATCCCGCGCTTTACCTCGGACGGCAGGCCGCACTCGTAGGGGTCCTGCTTGTGGGGCGTGGAGCGGCGCGGGCCGATGACCGAGTTGAGCACCGCGAAGGCTGCGCCCACGGCGCCGCCGAGCACCAGGAAGACGATCGCCGGGAGATAGCTGCGCAGCACCGGGCGCTGTTATATCACTGCTTGTGGCAGAGTGTTACATAGTGGCAATCCGCTCGAGATCCGCCCATGGATGAGGCGGTCGTGGCCGGGGCTCTGGCCGTGGCCGCGCTCAACGTGGTTCCCGGCCTGCTCGGTCTGTGGATCTACCGGCGCGGCGACCCGGGCGGCCGTCTCACCCCCGCCTTCTGGGTCCTTCTGAGGGTGGGTCAGGGCTCGGCTCTGACGCTCGCCATCGCGGTCGGGTCGCTGGCCGCGGCGGGCAAGCAGTCCACCGAACAGCTCTTCTACCTGTACGCCCTGCTGCCTCTCGCGGTGGCCTTCCTGGCCGAGCAGCTGCGCGTGACGGCGGCCCAGACGATCCTCGACCAGCACGACCTGGCGGGCGCCGAGGCGGTGGGGCAGCTGCCCGAGGACCAGCAGAGGGAGCTCGTAGGGGCCATCGTGCGCCGCGAGATCGGCGTGATGGCGGTGTCCGCCCTCGTCGTCGTGTTCCTCGCCCTGCGCGCGGCGGGGACGGCCCACGGGTTCTGAGCGGCCTATATATTCCCCGCGCATGAAGGTCGCCGCCACGACGATGCTCCTGATCGCCTGCGCCGCCCTGGTCGGGGCCTGCGGATCACAGGGGATCAGCGTCCCCAAGACCAGCTCCTACTACCGCGGGGCGGTCCTCTTCCGCGACCACTGCTCGGGCTGCCACACCCTGGCCGTCGTGGGCGCCCAGGGGTCGGCCACCAGCATCGCCAACCGCGTCAAGACGAGCGGCCCGAACTTCAACATCCGCAAGGAGAAGGCGGAACAGGTCCTCTATGCGATCCGCAACGGGGGCTTCTCCGGGGCGATCATGCCCGAGAACATCGTCGTGGGCGGAGAAGCGAAGGCCGTCGCGGACTTCCTGGCGGCCTACTCGGGCCGCCAGGCGCAGAAGGTGCCGTCCGTGAACATCACCCTGTCCACCAAATAGGCTGCCCGCGGGGCGGGGCGGGGCTTGCTCGACCTCAAGCTCATCAGGGAGGACCCCGATGGGGTGCGCAGCGCGCTCGCCCGCCGGGGCCCACAGGCGGTCGAGGGCCTCGATGAGGTGATCCGGCTCGACGCCCGCCGCCGCGAGCTGCTCCCCGAGCTCGAGGGCCTGCGGGCCGAGCAGAACGCCGCCAATGCCAGGATCCGCTCGGCGACGGATGCCTCCGAGCGGGAGCGGGAGATCGAGGCGATGCGGGCCGTGGCGACGAGGGCCAAGGCCCTCGAGCAGGAGCTGGCCGAGGTGGAGGAGGAGCTGCAGCGCGCCCTGGCGCCCCTGCCCAACCTCCCCGACCCCACCGCCGCGCCCGGGCCGCAGGACGAAGTCGTCAAGGAGGTGGGAGAGCCGCCGCAGCTCGGCTTCCAGGCGCGCGACCACCTCGAGCTGGCCGGGCCGATGATCGACATGGACAGCGCCGCCAGGCTGTCGGGATCGCGCTTCGCCTACCTGCGGGGGGATCTCGTGATGGTCGAGCTGGCGCTCGTGCGGTGGGCCCTGGAGAAGCTGCGACGGCACGGCTTCGAGCCTGTCATCCCGCCGGTCCTGGTGAGGGAGAGGGCGCTCTACGGCACCGGCTTCCTCCCCGACACCGAGCAGCAGATCTACGCCGTCCCCGAGGACGAGCTCTACCTGGTGGGCACCTCGGAGGTGGCTCTGGCCTCCCTGCACGACGGGGAGCTCCTGGAGGCCGAGGTCCTTCCCCTGCGCTACGCCGGCTTCTCCCCGTGTTTTCGGCGCGAGGCGGGGGCGGCGGGCAAAGACACCCGCGGCATCTTCAGGGTGCACCAGTTCGACAAGGTCGAGATGTTCAGCTTCGTCGCGCCCGAGGAGTCCGCGGCCGAGCACGAGCGGATCCTCGCCGTGGAGGAGGAGATCCTCGGCGAGCTGGGACTGCCCTACCGGGTGGTCAACATCGCCGTCGGCGACCTCGGCAACTCGGCGGCGAAGAAGTACGACTGCGAGGCGTGGCTACCCAGCCAGGGCCGCTACCGCGAGCTGACCTCCTGCTCGAACACGACCGACTACCAGGCCCGGCGCCTGAACATCCGCATGCGCCGCGAGCGTGGCACGCAGGCGCCCCACACCCTCAACGGCACCGCCGTCGCGGTCGGGCGGACGATCGTCGCCCTGCTGGAGAGCGGACAGCGCGAGGACGGCAGCGTGGCGCTCCCCGAGTGCCTGGGCCCCTACGGGGCTCCGGCGACCCTGCCGAGCGCCGTGGGCAGCTAGCGCGCTCCTAGCCGATCCGGAACTGCAGCGAGCGCGGGCTGCCGTTGCCCGGGGTGAGGGTGAGGCGGTAGAGACCTGCAGACAGCGACCGGCGGCCGGAGAGCCTGCGGACGTTGTTGCCCCGGGCCGCGCCGACGGTGAAGGAGCGGGCCATCGCGGCCCAGCTCGAGCGGCCGTGCCGGTGCAGGCGCTTGGTGAAGGTGACCCGCACCCGGGCTCCTGCGCTGATCGTGAAGGCGAAGCCGACCTTGGAGAGCCTCGGGTGGGAGCGGTTGAGGGCAACCAGGGCGGCGGAGGTCAGCCCGAGCCTGGTGATGGCGATCTTGGCGGCGGCGCCGGCGCCGGACGGGCTCGGGGAGCCCTGGGGCGGCGGGGCCGGGGGGATCGTGGAGCCGGCGATGAGCGGGCTTTCGGTCGTGCTTTTTTCTTTGCCGGTCGTGCCTTCTTTGGCTTCTTCTTCAGCCGGAGGTTCTTCGGCCGGTTCTTCCACGAAGGGCCCTGGGATCGGGGAGAAGGCCCCGATCCCCTTGGGGGTCCCCACGCCGGTCGGCCCGTCGTAGCGTTTTCCGGCAAGACAGCTCGCTTGTTTCGTCGGGCAGCTCGCCGCGGCCTCTTCGGCGGAGGTGCAGCCCGACAGGCCCGTCTGTGTAAAGGGCTTGTTGCATTCCCCGTTGGAGCCGGCCGTGATGTCATGAAGGGCCCCGGGCAGCTTCACCCGGTTTTCGTAGAGGGTCCTCGCGGGGTAGGAGACTTCGTTTGCACCGCCGGCGAGGGCGAACACGGAGGCGACGAGGGGCGAGGAGAGGCTCGTCCCGCCGATCTGGCACCAGCCGTTCAGCGTCTTGACGACGGGTTTGCCTTCTTCGAGCTCTTCGTATTCGGTGTAACAGCCTTCGGGCGCCGTGTAGTGGACCGCCAACCCCGTGTAGGGGTCCGCGTCAGCGGAGACGTCGCTCACGGACCGTTTGGTGCCACACGCCGACAGAGGACCAGTTGGACAGGGACTGCTGCCATGCGGGCGCCGTGAATTCGACGCTGCAGCCGCCCCCTCCCGCGCCGCTTCCGTTCCAGACGGTCTCTTTCGACCAGGTGGATGCCGCGCCGACTTCCAGGCGCGTCCCGCCGACCGAGATCACGTGGGGGGAGGAGGCCGGGTAGTCGGTGAAGCCGCCTTCGAATTCGTTTTCGACGTCCCAGGTCTTGTAACCCTGGTCGCCGGCCGAGGCGGTGATGACGATCCCGGGATGGTTGAAGGGCCCCGCGCTCTCTTCCGCGGGCGTGATCCCTTCCTCCGGGCCGCCCCAGGAGTTCGTGATCTCGTTCGCACCCAGGTTGACGGCGGCCTGCTCTGCGGCTTCAAGGCTTTCGTAGGTGGTTTCGTTCGCCTCCACCAGCAGGATGTGGCACGTCTGGCAGGTCGCGTGGGCGGTCTCGATGTCCAGCGAGATCTCCAGGCCCCATCCGATCGCTTCTTCGGCTTCTTCTTCCTGTTTTGCCGTCCCTTCGCGGAACGCTTCGAGTTCGGCGCTCGTTTTCGGGAACGGCAGGCTGGAGGCTTTCCCGGTCTGCCCGACCTGGGTGAAGCAGCCGTTGGCTTTCGTGCAGGCCGGGAGGACGAATTCGGCGTCGTAGGCCGCGAGGTCTTCTTCGGCCCGCGGGTCGTTGTAGGCGTCCACGATCGCGATCGTCTGCGCGGAGCCCGGGCTGGTGGGAAGTTCGTAGGCGGCGTGCAGGTCGGCGGGGCGGTACCCGAGTTCGCCCGCTTTCGGATCTGGGGCCGCCAGCCGTGAGACCGGGGCCGCGCGGGCCGATCCCCGGCGCAGCGACAGTCCCAGGGCGAGGCACCCGACGTGTCCCGGTTCGGGGGATGCGCATGCGGGGCGCACGGCGTACTGGGCTGCCGACAGCGGCCTTATCGTGGCCCCGGCCGGGCCGGCCAGGAAGAGGACGGCGACGACGGCCACCGACGGCGAGGCGATGTTGAGGATGCCCTTTCTCATTGGCGGCGATGGTGCGCTGTTGAGATAGTCGGCGGCGCGGGCCCCTCGCTTGAGTGGTCCCACGCATTCCAGACGCACGAACACCGGTCACCACTTCCCAACATCCTGGTCACCGGCCGGTCACCTTCGAGGATAGACAGCGGGCGACCATCTGGGCGGCAACGGAGGGAGGCGGCCGCGGGCCGGTGCCGGGCTCGCGCCATGGATGCAGAGTCGCCTCCTCCCGTGCCCCGCAGCACCCCAGAGCGCAGCGAGCGGGGCGGGAGACCTGTCCCGTCCCGTTCGCCATTACGCTGATGGTTGATGTCACCGCTCGGCCTGCTGCTGGCCCCCGAGCCACCCTCCCGGCGGGTGGGGGCGATCGTCGCGCTTGTGGCGGTGGCGCTGTGCACCTTGATCGTCTATCCCCTCAAGCACGTCGCCCCGGTGGCATCGCTCAGCTCGGTGTACCTCATCGCCGTCCTGGTGGTGTCGATCACGTGGGGGGCGTGGCTGGGCATCGCCACCGCGGTGATCAGCGCCGGCGCGTTCAACTTCTTCCACCTGCCCCCGACCGGCGAGTTCACGATCCGCGACTCGCGCAACTGGGTCGCCCTGCTCACCTTCCTCGTCGTCGCCGCCATCGCCAGCTCCCTGGCCGAGATGGCCAGGGCGCGCACCCGCGACGCTCAGGAGCGCCGGCGCGAGGCCGACGTGGCGGCCGAGATGGCCCGCCTGCTTCTCCGCGGCAACAGCCTGGCCGAGAGCCTGCCCACGGCCGCCGCGCGCCTGGCCCAGGCACTCGAGCTGACCTCGGCGGCGATCACGTTGGAGGCGGTCGAAGGCGACGAGCGGACGATCTGCTTCCCGCTGCGCGAGGGGACCAGGCGGCTCGGCACGCTGCTGGTCGGGGCGGACGCCTCCGAGCAGACCCTGCGCCGCCTGCAGGAGCGGGTGGTGCCGGCGCTGGAGGCCCTCATGAGCGCCGCCCTGGAGCGCGACGAGCTGCTCGGCGGAGTCGTCGAGACGGCCTCGCTGCGACGGGCCGACGTCGTAAAGACGGCCCTGCTGCGGGCGGTCTCCCACGACCTGCGCTCTCCTCTGACGGCGATCTCGGCGGCCGGGGAGGCGATCGGGTCGCCTTCGCTCTCCCAGGAGGAGCGCGAGGAGATGGCGGCCGTGATCCAGGAGGAGGCCAGGCGGCTGTCGCGGCTGGTGGACAACCTCCTCGACCTCTCCCGCCTGGAAGCCGGCGCGGCCGAGCCGCGGCGGACGTGGACCTCGATGGACGAGCTGATCCGATCGGCCGTCGCGGACGTCGGAGCAGGGGAGGGGGCGTTCTCGCTCTCGATCGAGCGGGACATCCCCCTGGCGAGGCTCGACCCGGTCCAGATGGAGCGGGCCTTCGTGAACGTCTTGGAGAACGCGCGCCGCCATTCCGGAGGGCACCCCGTGTCGGTGCGGGCCCGGGCGGTTCGGAGCCTTGCCCCCGGCAGGCGGACTCCCACCGCCGATGGGGGCGGGGGCGCTGCTGAAGGTGGGAAACCGACGGGCGATCGCCTGATCGTGCGGATGGTGGACCGCGGACCCGGCATCCCCCCGGCCCAGCTCGAGCGGGTGTTCGAGCCCTTCTACCGGGCCGGCACCGCCGCGGGAGGGCATCGCGGCTCGGGTCTCGGGCTGGCCATCGCCCGCGGCTTCACGGAGGCCAACGCCGGATCCCTGCACGTCGAGTCCCTGCCCGGCCAGGGCGCCACCTTCGTGTTCGAGCTGCCCCTCGAGGAGATGCCGGCCGAGCAGGACACGGAGCGCTCGGGAGCCGCCCCCATGGCAGGGGTGCGCGGGGCCCGCCTCCGAGCCCGAGGGCGAGCCGGGCGCGTGAGCGACACGTCCAGGGGCGCCGAGGGTGCTCGTGGTCGACGACGAGCCTCAGATCGTCCGCGCGCTGAAGGTCGTGCTGAGGGAGGCGGGCTTCGAGGCGGTCCCCGCGGAAACCGCCTCGGAGGCCCTCGACCTGGCCGCCGTGCGCCCCCCGGAGGCTGCGATCGTCGACCTCGTGCTGCCCGATCTGGACGGGATCGAGCTGACCCGACGGCTGCGGGAGTGGAGCGAGATGCCGATCCTCGTCCTCTCCGCGGTGGGGGAGGAGACGCAGAAGGTCAGGGCCCTGGAGGCCGGGGCGGACGACTACGTCACCAAGCCCTTCGGCACCCGCGAGCTCGTGGCGCGGCTGCAGGCCGCCCTTCGCCGGGCGGGGCGAATCGAGGAGGAGCCGACGATCTCGGCCGACGGTCTGGAGATCGATTTCGCCGCGCGACTCGTCCGCCGAAACGGCGAGCCCGATCCATCTGACCCCGATCGAGTTCGACCTGTTGCGCGTCCTGGCGCGCAACCGCGGCCGGCTGATGACGCACCGCAAGCTGCTGGCGGAGGTGTGGGGGCCGGAGTACGTCGACGACATCCAGCCGCTGCGAACCCACATCGCCCGGCTGCGGGCCAAGATCGAGCCGGAGGACGCGGCGGGGCGGGCGGACCCCGTTACATCGTCACCGACCCCGGGATCGGCTACCGCTTCGCCGGGTAGCGCTCCGTAGTTCGTCGCCTCGTGACGATCGGTGGAGGGCTACGGGCGTAATCCGCTGGTACTGCGGAGCGTGGTACTCGCCTGTGAAGGGCAGGCTCCAGCGCATGCCTGCTCAAACGTCACAGAATCGTTATACGCCCGCGTCGATTCGTAATGCGGCCGTGACGCGCGCCGCGCCCATAGTGATCGGCATGGACGCTCTCGCCGTCATCCTCGGGATCGCGACCTTCGCCATCCTCCTGTTCCTCGTCGGGGGGATCGACCGGATATGAGCCTCGCGCCGCTGCTCGGGTTCTTCATCTGGCACATGAGCGGGGCCGACTTCTTCGGTCTCGTGGTGTCCGTGATCGTCATCATCTACCTCTTCTACGCCCTGATTCGCGGGGAGAAACTCTGAGTCGATGACCTTCACAGGTTGGCTCACGATCGTCGCTGTTCGCGGTGATCCTGACCGCCTTGGCGCTTCCTCTCGGAAGCTACATGGCCAAGGTGTACACGGGCCAGCGGGTGTTCCTCTCACCCATCTTCGCGGGACCGGAGCGGTTCCTCTATCGCGTCCTGCGCGTCAACCCATCGCGAGAGCAGGATTGGAAGGCGTACGCCAAGAGCCTGCTGTTGTTCTCACTTGCCGGCTGGCTGCTGCTGTATCTGATCGTGCGTACGCAGAACGCGTTCTTCGTCCCTCACGCGCTGAACCCGCTCGGCTTTCACTCGGCGCCGTGGAACGTGACCTTCAACACCGTCTCATCGTTCGTCACCAACACGAACTGGCAGTACTACGGCGGCGAGACGACGATGACCTACCTCAGCCAGATGGCGGGCTCACGGTCCAGAACTGGCTGTCGGCAGGTGTCGGGATCGTCGTCGCGGTGGCGCTCGTGCGGGGCATCGTCGGCCGCAGCGGCAAGGGCATCGGCAACTTCTGGCAGGACATCGTGCGCACGGTCCTCTACGTGCTCACGCCGATCTGCGTGGTGGGCGCGCTGCTGCTCGTCTCCCAGGGCGCGATCCAGAACTTCTCGCGGCTATCTGACGGCTCACACGCTCACCGGCCTCACGCAGACGATCGCGATGGGGCCGGTGGCCTCCCAGGAGGTCATCAAGGAGCTCGGCACCAACGGGGGCGGCTTCTTCAACGTCAACTCGGCGCACCCGTTCGAGAACCCGACCGCCTTCACGAACCTCGTCGAGATGCTGCTGGTGCTGATCATCCCGGCGGCGCTGGTCTTCATGTACGGCCGCATGACCGGCAACCGCCGCCAGGGCTACGCGATCTACGGAGTGATGATGGTCATGTTCCTCGGCGCGGTCAGCGTGGCCTACATCGCCGAGGCGCACGGCTCCCCGGCGCAGCACGCCGCCGGCCTGCACACGCACGTGATCTCCGGCTCCACCGGCGGCAACATGGAAGGCAAGGAGCAGCGCTTCGGAATCGCCGGCTCCGCGCTATTCGACGTCGTCACGACCGTCACCTCCTGCGGCGCGGTGAACAGCGCGATCGAGTCCTACACGGGCATCGGTGGCGCCGTTCCGATGGCCAACCTCTCGGCGAGCGAGGTGATCTTCGGCGGCGTCGGCACGGGGCTCTACTCGATGCTGCTGTACGTGCTGCTGGCGGTCTTCATCGGCGGGCTGATGGTCGGGCGCACCCCCGAGTGGCTCGGCAAGAAGCTCGAGGCAAGGGAGATCAAGCTCGCCGGCCTCGGGATCCTCATAACGCCGCTCGCGGCGCTCTTCTGCACGGCCATGGCCACGGCTACGAAAAGCGGGACGTGCGTCGATATCCGAAGCGGCGGCGGGAGGCCCGCAGGGGTTCTCGGAGACGCTTCTACGCCTACCTGTCCCAGGCCAACAACAACGGCTCGGCCTTCGCCGGCTACACCGGCTACATCCAGCCGAACGCTGGCAACCTCGGCGCCCACGGCGTCACCTTCGCGGACCTGCTGGGCGGCTTCGCCATGCTCTTCGCCCGCTTCGCGCCGATCCTGTTCGCCCTCGCCGTCGCGGGAGCGCTCGCCGGCAAGCGCGTCACACCCGCGCGGCCTGGGCACGATGCGCACGGACAACGCGACGTTCGCGGTACTGCTGATCGGCGTGGTCGTCCTCGTCGGCGCCCTCACCTTCTTCCCCGCCCTGCTGCTCGGCCCGATCGTCCAGGGCCTGACCGGACACCTCTACTGACATGCGCCGCGAGATCGTCACCTCCGCCATCGCGATCGTGGTCTTCACGATCCTGCTCGGCATCGCATACCCGCTCGTGATCACCGGCATCAGCCAGGTCGCCTTCCCGGGCAACGCCAACGGGCAGAAGGTGTACGTGGACGGCAAGCTCGTCGGCTCGAAGATCATCGGCCAGAGCTTCAAGATGCCGGTGATCGGCAAGAACGGCAAGCCGGAGGAAAAGGAAGAAGAACTCGTCACCGAACCGGACAAGCGCTACTTCCAGTCGCGGCCCTCGGCCACCGAAGGCGGCGAATACAACGCCGCCGCCAGCACCTTCTCCAATCACGGCCCGAACAGCAAGATCACCGAGGAAGCAGACGCCGAAAACCTCAAGGCGTACATCGAACTGGAGAAGCCGTATGACCCGGGGCTGACGTGCGCGCAGGTTCCGGTGGACGCGGTCAACACATCAGGCTCGAACCTCGACCCGGAAATCTCACAGGCCAACGCCCGCATCCAGGCCCACCGCATCGCGGCCGTGCGCAAACTCTCGCTCTCGGCGGTCGACGGGCTGATCTCCAAGCACACCAGCGGCCGCGGCCTCGGCTTCTCGGGTGAGCCCGGGGTGAACGTGCTCGAGCTCAACCTCGCCCTCGACCGCCTCACCGGAGGTAACGCCTGATGTCCGCCCAGATGCCCGCCACCCGCGAGCGGCGCGCCATCTCGCTGTTCCGGCGGGAGATCGTCATCCGTGCCCTGATCGACAGCCTCAAGAAGCTCGACCCGCGCGTGCAGGTGCGCAACCCGGTGATGTTCGTCGTCGAGATCGGCTCGGTCATCACGACGGTCACATGGCTGATCCAGGCCTTCGGCGGCAAGCCGCTCGGCGGCGGCAATGAGCCCGCCTGGTACACATTCCTGATCGCGATCTGGCTCTGGCTGACCGTGATCTTCGCCAACATGGCCGAGGCCTTCGCCGAGGGTCGCGGTCGCGCCCAGGCCGACACGCTGCGGTCCATGCGCAAGGAGACAGTGGCACGGCTGGTCGACGGCGGCACCAAGGCCGCCTCCGAGCTGACCCGCGGCGACGTGGTCGTGGTCGAGGCCGGCGAGCTGATCCCCGGGGACGGCACGGTGATCGAGGGCATCGCGACGGTCGACGAGTCGGCGATCACAGGCGAGTCGGCCCCCGTCATCCGCGAGTCCGGCGGGGACCGCAGCGCCGTCACCGGCGGTACGCGCGTGACCTCAGACCGGATCGTCGTGGAGATCACCCAAGAGCCCGGCCACTCGTTCCTGGACCGCATGATCGCCCTCGTGGAGGGGGCCGAGCGGCGCAAGACCCCCAACGAGATCGCCCTGAACATCCTGCTCGCCGCCCTGACCCTGATCTTCGTGATCGTCGTGGCGACCCTGCGACCCTTCGGGCTGTTCTCCGGCACGACGATCTCCGAGACGACGCTGATCGCCCTGCTCGTGGCCCTCATCCCGACTACGATCGGGGCGCTGCTGAGCGCGATCGGGATCGCCGGCATGGACCGCCTCGTGCGCCGCAACGTGCTGGCGCTCTCCGGTCGCGCCGTCGAGGCCTCGGGCGACGTGGACGTGCTGCTCCTCGACAAGACCGGCACGATCACGATCGGCAACCGCCTCGCCTCGGAGTTCCTGCCGATGCCGGGCGTCCCGGAGGCCGAGCTGGCGGAGGCCGCACAGCTCTCCTCGCTGGCCGACGAGACGCCCGAGGGCCGCTCGATCGTCGTGCTGGCCAAGCAGTACGGGATCCGCGAGCACGACATGGCAGCGATCCAGGCCGAGTTCGTGCCCTTCACGGCGCAGACCCGCATGAGCGGGATCGACTACGACGGCCAGCAGCTGCGAAAGGGGGCCGGCGACGCGATCATCGAGCTGGTGACCCGCGAAGGCGGCTCGCCGCCCCCGGAGCTCCAGCAGCAGCTCGACCGCATCGGCCGCGAGGGCGGCACGCCGCTGGCGGTCTCGCGCGACAACCAGATCCTCGGCGTGATCTACCTCAAGGACACGATCAAGGAGGGCATGAAGGCCCGCTTCGACCAGCTGCGCGCGATGGGCATCAAGACCGTCATGGTCACCGGCGACAACCGCCTGACCGCGGCCAAGATCGCCGAGGAGTCCGGAGTCGACGACTTCCTCGCCGAAGCCACCCCCGAGGCGCAAGCTCGCGCTCATCCGCGAACAGCAGGCCGACGGGCGGCTGGTGGCGATGACCGGGGACGGCACCAACGACGCGCCCGCCCTCGCTCAGGCCGACGTCGGCGTGGCGATGAACACGGGCACCCAGGCGGCGCGCGAGGCGGGGAACATGGTCGACCTCGACTCCAACCCGACGAAGCTGATCGAGATCGTCGAGGTCGGCAAGCAGCTGCTGATCACCCGCGGCGCGCTGACGACGTTCTCGATCGCCAACGACGTCGCCAAGTACTTCGCGATCCTGCCCGCGATGTTCATCGCGACCTATGCGACGACGCCGGGCGGAAAGGGACCCCTGCATGTGCTCAACGTCATGGGCCTGGGCAGCCCCCGCTCGGCGATCGTCTCGGCGATCATCTTCAACGCGCTCGTCATCCCGCTGCTGATCCCGCTGTCCCTGCGGGGCGTGCGCTACCGCCCGATCGGCGCCAGCGCGCTGCTGCGGCGCAACCTGCTGATCTACGGCCTCGGCGGGATCATCGCCCCGTTCATCGGCATCAAGCTGATCGACCTGATCGTCCACAACCTGCTCGGGGGGTAGCACGTCCGCGGGCCGCGCGCTCGGACTGCGGATCCTGCGTCGTGCGACGACGAGCCGCAGATCCTCAGGGCCCTGCGGGTGATCCTGAGCGAGGCCGGCTACGAGGTCCCGAGCGCTCGGGGAACACGCTGGAGCGCCGAGGCCCTCGCAGACCGTGCGGCCTCGCGCGAGCTGCGCCGGCCCGGACGCGGCGATCGTGGACCTGATGCTCCCCGACGGGAGCGGCATCGACCTCTGCCGAAGGAGCTGCGCTCGTGGAGCACGATGCCGATCGTCGTGCTCTCGGTGCTCGACGAAGAGGAGCAGAAGGTGCTCGCGCTGCAGGCGGGGGCCGACGACTATCTGACCAAGCCGTTCTCGGCACGCGAGCTGGTCGCCCGGCTGGAGGCGGTCTTCCGGCGGGTCACCGAGCACGGAGAGGAGCCGACGATCCCTCGTCGCGGGGCCTGGAGATCAACCTCGCCGCTCACACGGTCAAGCGAAACGGTCGCGAGATAAGGCTCACGCCGACCGAGTTCAACCTGCTGAGCGTGCTGGCCCGCAACCGCGGTCGTCTGATGACCACACGGGGCGCTGCTCAGCGAGGTCTGGGGTGAAGCGTATGCCGATGCGCCCCTGCTGCGCACCCACATCGCCAACCTGCGTCACAAGCTCGAGACCGGCCGGGACGGTGGGAGGATCTACATCCGTACCGAGCCGGGTGTCGGCTATCGGTTCGGCGAGTGAACCTCCTGCGATCGGGGCCGACGCGAGGAGGAACGGCGAGCTGGTCGAAGCTCTCTGCGGGTGAGCGGAGCTGATCGTCGACTGCGCTTACTACACGAACGGCGTGCGCCAGCACGCGGGGCCGATGTCGATCGCCGAGGCCGCGACGTGCGCATCGAGCGGCGACGGCTTCATCTGGCTCGGCATCCACGACCCGACCCCAGAGGAGATTCGTCGAGATCGCGGCGTCCTTCCCGCTGCACGCCCTCGCCGTCGAGGACGCGCGACACGAGCACCAGCGCGCGAAGATCGAGCAGCTACGAGCCGCACTACTTCGTCGTTCTGCGCACCGCCCACTACGACGAGGCGCGCGGCGCGGTCGTCTTCGGCGAGATCCACATTTTCGCCGGCCGCAGGCTTCGCGATCACCCTCCGGCACGGCGCGGCGAGCGAGCTGGGCTCGGCCCGCGAGCGGCTCGAGGCTCGTCCGCAGCTGCTCGAGGCCGGTCCGCTCTCGGTGGTGTGGGCCGTCCTGGACAAGGTGGTCGACGACTACGAGCCGGTCGCCGCTCGCCTGACCTCCGACATCGAGGACGTCGAGGTCCAGGTGTTCAGCGCTCCCGTCGACCCGACCGAGCGCATCTACTTCCTCAAGCGCGAGGTGATCGAATTCTACCGGGCGGTCCATCCCCTGCTGGCCCCCTTGCAGACATCCAGCGGGCCGACGATCCGGGGGTCACCGCCGAGATCCGCAACTACTTCCGGGACGTCACCGACCACGTCGAGCGGGTCCACGACGAGATAGCCGCTCAGCGAGAGCTGCTGACGAGCGTGCTCGAGGCGAATCTCGCCGTCCTCAGCGTGCGCCAGAACGAGACGACCAAACAGCTGACGATAATCGCGACGATCTTCCTGCCGCTCTCGTTCATCACCGGCTTCTTCGGGATGAACTTCGGGTTGCATGGTCGGCCACATCAGCTCGCCGTGGGACGTTCCTTCGTCCTCGGCGTCGGGTCGCTCCTGGCTGTCGTGCGCCGGCCTGTTCGCCTGGTTTCGGCGCAGCGGTTATCTCTGACACGGCGCGGCGGTGCGCCGTCGGTCAGGCAGGATGGCATTCGGCGATGTGACGCGCGGCAGCTCGCGCTCCGTCCTCGATCGCTCCACATCTGGCGCAGGTCCGCCGCACGGGGGCTGCCCCGCGTGGGAGAAACCGTCCGGCGCCGGACGGGGACGCGCCGGGGGTGGCGCGCTTCGGTCTGGTGGGGGTGGTCGCCCAGGATGGGAGGGTCAGCGACCACGCCCGGGTCGGCAGCGCTCCGGGAGCGTATTGGCGGGAACTGCGGATCTTCATCGCTGACTCCTTTGATGATCGACTGCGTCTCGACGGCGCACAACCATTGTCGGACGCCGCGCATGAAGAACCCATGTCGATCACCTCCATCCGCATGAAGATTCCGTGAGGTGTCCCGATCCTCACGCGATCGTTATGACAAGACCCGGCAATCGGCACGGATCTGTGACACGCGGCTGCCGACGATGGGCCGGGCACAGCGGCGGCTGGCCGGTATCGTTCTGTGCGGTGAGCCGGGAAGCCTGGTCGGCGTTGCTTCGCGCTGTCCAGGACCGCCATGCGCTACTCCCGACACTCACACAGCTTGCGTCCCTCGAGGATCTTTCGGCGTGGCCATGTGATCTCGCTCCTGCACCCCGTGCCCTCGGCGTGGCGGAAGGAGGCCATGCGCACGAACCTGTGGCTGGTGCCGACCGCCGAGATCGCGCTCGCGACGATGCTGTTCGCCGGCACCTACATCCTGGATCGCTCAGCCTACGACGGGTCGATTCACCTCCCCTCCTTCGTCATCAGCGGCAGCGCGGACGCGGCGAGGCAGATCCTCACGGCGATCGCGGCGGCGGTAATCACCGTCGTGACGCTCGTCTTCTCGATCACGATCGTGACGCTCACCCTCGCCTCCACCCAGTTCGGCCCGCGAATGCTGCGCAACTTCATCCGCGATCGAATCACCCAGGTGACGCTCGGGACGTTCGTGGCCACCTTCGTCTACGCGATCCTCGCGCTGATCTCGATCGCGCCCTCAAGCCACGGGCGAATTCGTCCCTCATCTCTCGGTCACCGTGACGATGGCCCTCGTGGTCGTCGACGTGGCCGTCCTGGTGGTGTTCATAGATCACATCGCCAGATCGATCCAGCTTCCGCAGGTGATCGCCAGCATCGCCGGCGACCTCTCGCGAGCGATCGAGGCGGACGCGGCCCTCGCCGTGACCGGCGGTGCCAAGGCCGGCCCGTCGCTCGCCGAGGCAACGCTGCGGCTGGACGAGGACAGCGGGGTGGTCCGCGCCCCGCGCAGCGGTTACCTGCAGTTCGTCCGCATCGATGAGCTGGTCGAAGTCGCTGCGGGAAGCGGGGCCGTGCTCAGACTCCTGCATCGCCCGGGTCACTTCGTCGTCGAGGGTCAGCCGCTGGCGGAGGTGTGGCCCGCCGCGGCGGCCCCCGAGGTCGCCCGCACGCTAGGGGGCGCTCACGCCACCGGTCCTCACAGAACGCTCACCCAGGACCTGTCGTTCGCCGTTGATCAGCTCGTCGAGATCGCGATCAGGGCGCTCTCGCCGGCGGTCAATGACACCTTCACGGCACTCGCCTGCATCGATTGGCTGGGGGATTCACTGTGCAAGCTGGCTGAGCGCTGGCAGCCGCACACCGTCCACCGCGACGCGACCCGCCGCGTCAGGGTCATCGCCAGGACAGCCAGCTTTCGCCGGCTCGCCGAGCGTGCCCACGACAAGATCCGGCAGGCCAGCAGAGGGATGCCCGCCGTGATGATCCGCCAGCTGGAGATGCTGGCGATCGTGATGACGCACACCACCTCGGCCGAACAGCGAGAGATCCTCGTGGAGCAGGCCGAGATGATCCTGCGCTCGAGTGAGGAGTCGGTTCCCGAGCAGGCCGATCGCGAGGACGTGCGCCGGAGCCACGCCGCCGTGCTGGGCGCCGCGGAGCTCCGCAGCGCCCAGCCGGCGAGCGGAGCGACTTCTCAGTCGTGACCCTCGAGGGCGGCGCGGGCCTGCCGGACCGCCTGCCAGAGGGCGTCGTTGTAAGACTCGACGTACAGCGGCCCCATGCCATCGGTCAGCAGCCGCTGGGCCTGGGCGACGCCGGAGGGCGCCACCGGGGCATCCTCGCGCAGCGTCCGGGAGAGGTCCAGCAGCGCCGAGCGTGCGGCTCGCACCTCGCGCGACTGGAGAGGCGGTGCCGCGCTGATGCGCGGGCCCAGGCCATCGGCGATGGCCATGACCTCATCGAAGCTGTCCGCCAGCGTGCGGCGATAGGACTGGCTTGTGAGCTGGCGCGCCCTCAGGGCAAGCTCGTCGGTGTCGGCCGGGTCGGCTCCCTCGGCGAGCTGCCGGTCGAGTCGGCCCTTGCGCATCATCACTCGGACGCGCAGCGGAAGTCGTGAGGACCGCTGTGGCTGTGGGGACCACTCGCGGGGGCGAGTGGACATCTGGGGATTCAATGTTGACATTTCGGTTCTTCTCCCGAGGCGTGATTACTCACCAGCCATTGTTCTCGGGGTGCCGTTAACCCCTCATGACGATTGGTCCTCTCCACATAACGATCGTGTGAAGCTCCGCGGCGTGGCTCGGTCATCTCTCCCTGTCGAGCGAGCCGGCGACAGCCTCCCACCAGACGGGCTGCTCGGACTGGGTCGAGAGAGCAGCGAGAGCCTCGGTGAGGCCAGGACCGCGCCCCTCGCTGCCCCGACCCACCTCCGAGACCAGCCAGTCGGCCGGCGCCAGGCGGTACACGTGCAGGTCACGGCCTCCCGGGGGAGCGGTCGCGATCCACTCGCCGGGACCGCGCAGGTCGATGGTGACCTGCTGATCGACTAGGAGAGGCGGCGTGTGTGGATGCGTCGCTGGCATGGTTCATCCCTGCCGACCAGTCTTCCCGGCGCAACCGCGGTGAATGTAGCAGCGCGCAGCCGAGGACGATGGGCGCCGCTTCGTCGGTGCGGGGTCCAGTGCTGATCAGTCGCCGGTCTGCCCGGGCCAGGCCTGCTCGTCTGCCCGGTGGGGCCGGCGTCCGGGGCGCATTCGAAGCGCCGCCCTCGCGAGGAAGAGCCTGCGTCGAGCGCTATCGCGCTTTCGCGGACTTGGCGCCTGGGCCCACGCCGGCAGCGTCAGAGACCACGTCGGCGCGGGTTGGCGGCCGGGCACGGCCGCTGGTGCGCTGGAGTCCATGGTGGATGGGTGCATGTTATTCGTGCTTCATCCTCCAAGTTCCTTACCCGGCCGAGGAACTGCAAAGCGGCGGTCAGGCGGCGGCGGGCTCCTCGGCCGGGACCGCCTGGCGGCGATCCAGCGGATGCCCGGCGTATCGGTCAGCCCGTGCAGGACGATCGAGGCGAAGACGGCCAGGGCCGCGATGTTGAAGATCCGCGGACCGGATTGGACCTGCCGGGAGAGGATCAGCAGGGAGAAGGTCATCGTGGCGACGCCCTTGGGGCCGAACCAGGCCATGAAGGCCTTCGTGGCCCTGCCGACACGCGTCCCCGCCAGGGCCACCCAGATCGCCAGCGGCCGCGCCAGCAGCAGCGTGCCCGCGACCACGGCGACCGCCGCCCAGCCGTCCCCGAACAGGCCGTGGATGGTGAGAAGCGAGCCGAACACGGCGAAGATCGCGAGCTTGACGATCTCGACGATCTCCTCCCCCCGGTCGGCGAAGCAGATGCGCATGTCCGGCCGGCGGACTCCGACGACGATCGCAGCCACGAACACGGCGATGAACCCGTTGCCGTGCGGGGGGACGACCGTGATGCCGTAGGTGGCGAAGGCGAGGCCGAGGCCGTAGAGGAGGCGCTGGTGGCCGGGGATGTCGCCGCCCAGCCGCTGCTCCCCGTCACGGGGCATCAGGAACGCTCCCACGGCCCCGAAGACGAGTCCGAACGCCAACCCGAGGCCGACGTCTTCGAGGACGAAGTGCCACCACACGAAGTCGCCCCGGCCGACTTCCAGGGCGGCCGCGAACGCCAGCACCGCCGGCAGCGCTAGGCCGTCGTTCAGCCCCGACTCCAGGTTCAGCGAATGCCGGATCATCCGGGGCACGCGCGAGTCCGTGACCACGCCCGAGGACAGCACCGGGTCCGTTGGGGACAGCAGGGCGCCGAGCAGGAAGGACTCGGCCCAGCCCAGGCCGACGAGCCAGTGGGCGAGCAACGCGACCACGACCGCCGTGATGGGCATCGCGATGGCCAGCTTGCGCAGCGGGAGCTGCCAGTGCCTCTGCAGCAGCTCGGCGTCGACCTCCAGCCCGTCGCGGAAGAGGATCACGATCAGGGCCACGCTCGCCAGGTCGGTCACGAAGCCCGAGCTGGCCTTGAGGTCGAGCACCCCGATGCCGCCCTGGCCGAGGATGAACCCGGCGAGCACGAAGACGGCCGCCAGGGAGAGCATGCTCCGGTGCGCGAGCCCCGACAGCAGCGAACCCAGGATGAGCAGGCCGCCGAGGACCGCCGCGGCCGTCTGGAAGGAGGTCACTCCGGTAGCGTCCCACACGGTCCCCATGGCAGACGAGAGAGGTCACCTCAAGGTCTTCATAGGCATGGCCCCCGGGGTGGGGAAGACCTATCGCATGCTCCAGGAGGGATCCGCCGAAGCCGAGAACGGGCGGGATGTGGTGATCGGCTACCTCGAGCCGCACGGGAGGACCGAGACGGTCGTCCAGGCCGAGGGACTGGAGACGGTTCCCAGACGGACCGTCACCTACAGGGGCACCGTCCTGGAGGAGATGGATCTGCCCGCCCTCCTGGCCCGCCGCCCGGAGCTCTGCCTGATAGACGAGCTGGCCCACACCAACGCCCCGGGGGTGGAGCACGAGAAGCGCTACGAGGACGTCCGGGACGTGATCGAGGCCGGCATCGACGTCTACTCCACCGTCAACGTCCAGCATCTGGAGAGCCTCAAAGACCAGGTCAACCGGCTGACCGGGGCGCGCGTGCAGGAGACCATCCCCGACGAGGTGCTCTCGTCGGCCGACGAGGTCGTTCTCATCGACCTGACCCCCGAGGCCCTGATCACCAGGCTTCGGGCTGGGAAGGTCTACCGGCCCGAGCGGGTCCCGGCGGCCCTGAACAACTTCTTCAAGGTCGAGAACCTCGCCGCTCTGCGCGAGACGGCCCTGCGCCAGGTCGCCGAGGACGTGGAGGTCAAGCGGCTCGTCCGAGAGCCGAGCCCGGTCGCCCGCCGGGACGAGGAGGGGCTCACCGCGATGCCCGAGCCGGCGCCCCAGGCGATCAGCGAGAGGCTTCTCGCCCTGGCCACCCTCGACCGGGAGTCCGAGCACGTGGTCCGGAGGGCCTGGCGGTCGGCCCAGCGGCTCGATGCACCCCTCGATGTGCTCATCGTCCGCCCTCCCGGGCGCCAGCCGAGCGCCGAGGATCGCAGGCGGCTGGAGGACCTTCGCCGGCTGGTCTCGATGCTCGGAGCCCGGATCCGGGTGGAGGAGGGCGAAGACGTGGCCGCCCTGGCCATCGACGCCGCCCGGGACCTGGGCAGCACCTACGTCCTGATGGGGGCACCCCCGCCGCGGCGGGGGCTCGGCCGCCTTCGCCCCGGCGGGGAGTCCATGCTCACGCGTTTGTTGGAGGGGCTCCCCGGGGTCGACGTCAGGATCGTCGCGGACCCCTCCCTGCGCCAGGCGGGACCCAGCGCCGAGGCTGGCCCTCCCGAGGAAGGACTCCCGGAAGGGGGCGGCGAAGGGATGCGGGACGGCCCGCCGGCGTCCGCGGCCTAGGCTCGTAGACTGCGCCGGATACCACTCTCAAAGATCCACATAAGAAGGTCCCCCATCGCGCAACCCACGCCCACGAGGACTGTTCCAACCACAGGCATGCTCTCCCCCCGCCGCATCTTCGCGACCGCCCCCCTGGCTCTGCTGGCGTGCCTTGCCGCCTTCCTGGTGCCCGTCTCCAGCGCCATCGGCGGTCCCGCGAGGCCCCGCGCCCATGCGGCCTCCGCCTACCTGACCGGCATCGGAGACGAGCACACGCGCATGTTCACGCAGCCGCTGTACCACCAGCTGCGCACGAAGATCGTCCGCTACATCGCCCCCTACGACGCGGTCGCGCATTCGTACTCGTTGGACCAGGCCCGCGCCTGGATCCACGCCGCCGAAGCCCTGCACGAGCAGGTCCTCGTCGCCTTCTACCACTCCGAGTACACGCCCACGAGGCTTCCCAGCGTGGGCCTCTACCAGCGCTACGTCAAGCAGTTCGTCAGGGACTTCCCCAACGTCCACCAGTACCAGTCCTGGGATGAGGCCAACCGGGGCAACATCCCCCGTGTGCTCGCCAGCCCCTCGGCGGCCACCGCGGCGAAGTACTACCAGGCCCTGATCCGCGTCTGCAAAGGCTGCACGGCGATCGGCCTGGACGTGCTCGACGCGAACAACATCAGCCCCACGCTGGCCTACATCTCCGAATTCAAGCGGGAGATCGGAAAACTGCGGACCGTGATGCCCAGGATCTGGGGCCTTCACAACTACTCCGACGTGAACCGCATGGAAAGCTGGCGCACCCACGAACTGGTGCGGGCGATGGGCGGCCAGACCTGGCTCACCGAGACCGGCGGGATCGTCAAATTCGGCGGGTCCTTCCCCAACCGCAACGGCTCCGGGCTCTCCCGGGCCGCCAAGGTGCTCAAGTACATGTTCCGCCTCGCCGGGGCGGACTCGCATATCAAGCGCCTCTACGTCTACAACTGGACCGGCGGTGTCCCCTCGACCCGCTTCGACGCCGGCCTGATGAACGCCCACGACCAGCCGCGGGCCGGCTATCTGGTCGTCTGCCACCAGCTCCACGGCGCCAACTGCAGCGTCAAGGCCGCCCGCAACTAGGCGGCCATATGTCGGCGCCTCCGGCGGCGCGCTGGCGCTATCCGGCAACCGGCTGGGAGGCCTGCAGCGGGGCGGCGCCCGGCGCCGGGGCGGCGCGCTCCCTGCGAAACAGCCAGGCGCCGAACAGGGCGATCAGGCCGGCCGCGGCCCCGAGCGGGGCCAGCGTTCGCAGGGGATAGGAGCTGAAGCATTCCTGGTTGACCGCGCTTGGGTGCGGGCAGCCGGTCTTGTGAAGGGCGGTGTGATCGCCGGCGCCCACGATGCTGAGCAGCCCCCGGTGGTCGATGCCGAGGAGGGTTGGAGCCAGCGCGGCGAACAGCGCCCAACCGGCCAGCAGCCCGACGGCCACGACGATCTCCCGGGAGGGCATGCGCAGGCGCGGCGTGGCGGCCAGTGCCAGGGCGCCCGCCGCCGCGGCGGCGAGGAAGAACGGCCAGATCCCTCCCCAGCCGCGGCCGAGGCCGACGGCGGAGGCGATCGTCGGCTGGAAGTAGCCCAGGCTGAGCAGATGGCTCCACAGGATCGTCTCGGTCTCATAGCCCGTCAGCGGGTGGGTCGCCGTCGCGACCACGGTGGTGGCGATCGAGACCCCCGCCAGGGCCACCGTCGCCGCGGGCCAGCGCCTGAAGGCGAGACCCAGGGGGCACACCAGGAAGGGCAGCATCGTGGTCAGGAAGCGGGGGCCCATGAACCCGCCTCCGAAGGGGAGGTAGTAGCCCGAGTTGTAGGTCAGGTAGCAGAGGCAGATGGCGACGATCGTCAGCGCCTCCGCCCGCCGGCCCCGCCGGTAGAGCAGGAACGTCCCCAGGCCCCCGAGGGCCAGCACCGGGGAGATCGTCAGCAGGCCGCGCGAGTCGAACAGCAGCGTCGCGAGGACCTTCAGGCTCGGGATGCCGATCCCGAAGAACCCTTTCTGCTGGCGCGGGACGTCGGAGTAGGCCAGGTGCGTCCAGGAGTGGAAGGCGTAGTGGTTGTAGAGCAGCAGCGGGACGATCCCGACCAGCCCCCCCGCGATGTAGGCCCCGGCCCGCCGGGCCACCGCCGCGGGCGTGCGGGCATCGGGGCGGGAGAGCAGGAACAGCCCGAGCACGATGGCCACGAAGAAGAGGGGGTACTCCGAGCTCACCGCATACCCCATCGCCAGGCCGGCCAGGCCCGTAAGCAGCACGCTCGGCGGCCCGTCCCTCTCCCTGAGCAGCAGGGCGAAGGCCGCGAAGCCGAGGAAGGCGGTGAACACGTGTGAGAAGAGCAGCGTGGAGAGGGGCAGCACCATCGTGCCCAGGCCGAGGATCACCGCGCTCGCGGCCCCGTACCCCGGCGCGAACCCGTCCGCCACCCTCCACACGAGCAGCAGCAGCAGCAGTCCCGGCAGGACGCTGCCCCACAGCCCGATGAAGTAGATCATCTCGTCGTCGCTGCGCTGGGCCTGCGATTTGACGGCCAGGGCTTTCGCGTTGACCAGGTTCAGCGTGTCGTAGAAGGGGAGGGCGAAGAGGGCCAGGCCGGGCGCCCGGGCCGAGTACCAGTGGCCGCGGTAGAAGACCTTGTCGCCCGTGTTGGCCTGGTAGGCGTCGATCGTCGTGGTGTCCCGGTCCAGCGACCTGATCAGGTCGTAGTGGGAGGTCTGGTTCCAGGAGAAGCTCTGGATCATCGTGGCGTAGGCCAGGCCGACGAGCAGGATCGCCACGAGCCCGCGACGGCGCGCCGGGCGGACCGGACTCCGATCGACGGCGGGACCGCCCGCGGTCGGGGATGCGGCGGGTGGAGCGTCCATCAGTCGCTGCCGTGGAGCGCCTTGGGACCCGGGCCGATCTCGTAGATCACGAGCGAGCCGACCCTGCGTCTGGTGACGCCCAGGCCGGCGACCGGCCTCGCCGCGGCGGCCGCCGCGTCGGGGGGCTCCGCCAGGGCGTAGCCGACGATCCCGGGGAGCTTGGGCATGCGCAGGTGCAACACCACCGTGCGGATCCCGTAGAAGCGCAGCTTCTCGATGCTGGCCTTGTCCGGGAAGCCGTGCATCCCCCCGCGCAGATCGTCCACGGAGTGGATGTCGAAGGTGCTGTTGCCGGTCGGGATCTTGTAGAAGCCGTTGGTCGAGAAGTACTGCCAGACGCGGTCGGCCGGCCCGTCGGTCGGCAGGTCCATCAGCGGTCCCGGAAGGCCGACCTCCGCCCTGGCCGGCTGGGGGACGACGGGATGGCCGAGGTGGCCCGCGCCTTCGCCCACGAGCCCGATCACGAGCACGACGCCGGCGATCGCCCCGGTCGCCTGCAGCGAGCGGCCCTTGCCCCAGCGTCCGGCCCGGTCGATGAGCAGCTGCGCCCCCGCCCCCGCCAGCAGGGCGTAGAAGAGGGTCGCCAGGGTGAACAGGCGCCCGGGCACGCGGATGCCGTTGAACCCCGGCACGTGGTCATAGAGGATGCGGTAGGGATACCCGGCCCCGGTCAGCCCGAGGCCCAGGGCGAGGATCGAGCAGACCAGGATCCCCGCCGCCATGCCGAGGCGCAATCGGCGCGTGTAGATGCCCCCCGCAAGGCCGATTGCCGCCAGGAGCAGGATCAGCCCGCCGGGGAACAGCACGCTCTCGTTCTTGGAGTGCACTTTGTCGCGCATCCCCGAGGTGAGTCCGCTCCACACCCGGTTCTCGGTCGAGGCGGCCAGCAGGGCCGCTGGGCCGGAGGAGTAGTTTTTGACTTCCTTGAGGGTCCGTCTCGCGGTCGGGTAGTCGTTTGAGACCTTCAGGTAAGGGCGCGCCTGGTAGATGCCGATGAGGGCCACCAGGGCGAACCCGGCGAGGGTGACCCCGAGCAGACGACGGGGGATCAGGACGCCCCTCGAGGCGGTTGGAGAGGCGCTCGTCGCCGGCCCCTGCCAGGCCGGCCCAGGGGTCAGGCGTCCCCGCCACCACGCCAGGGCGACGAGCAGGGCCAGCACCGCGACCAGGTAGCACAGCTGCATGCCCAGGGTGAAGCCGAGGCTGACCTGCCAGGCAGTCACGGCCCACCCGGCGAGCACGAGCCAGCGCGATCCGCGCCGGTAGCCCCGCAGCAGCAGGAACAGGGCCAGGGGCACCCCGCCCGAGGAGATCACGTGCAGGTGCCCGGCCTCGGTGACCCGGTAGGGGGCGTAGGCGAAGGCCGCCGCGGCGGCCGCTCCGCCCAGGCGCCCCAGGCCGAGCTCCCGGCCGAGCAGGTAGGCCCCCAGGAAGCACAGCGACCAGGCGAACAGGAAGAGCAGGTTGTAACGGACCAGGGCCGCCACGGTCCCGGTGCCGAAGAAGGCGGCCGGACCGTAGCCGAGCAGGGAGTCCGAGAAGGCCAGGCTCAGCGGGTGGGGGTAGAAGGCGTTGGAGTCGAACAGGTGCAGCGGCTGGTTGAGCATCGCGTGACCGACCCAGGCCACCTCCCAGGCGGTGCGAACCGGATCGCCCAGGTCGGGGGCGATGCGGCTCGGCAGGTGCAGAACCAGTGGCCAGCTCGTCAGCACCGCGAGCAGGATCCCGGCCAGGGCCGCGAACAGCACCTCCCTGCGGGAGAAGGACGGGGAAGGGGCCCAGGAGGCGATCCCGCCTGCGCGGGTGCGCGCTCCGGCCGCCGGATGGTCCTCCGGCGCGGGCTCGCGGTGCAGCTGGCCGGCTGCCCCGGAAGGGGCGCTCGCAGCGCTGGGCAGACCGGTCGTCACGGTGCGGGGGTGTTCGCGGCCGAGCGGATCGGGGCAGCATACTCAGAGCCGCCTGAGACGTAGCGGAGCACTGGCTGCCCCGGCTCGCTACGTCCCGAGACCTTCGTTTGCGCCAAACTGGCCGGCATGAGGATTCTCGTCGTGGGAGCCGGGGGAGTGGGCTCCGCCTTCGCCGCTATCGCCCAGCGACGGGAGGTCTTCGAGAACGTCGTCCTGGCCGACGTCTCCCTGGAGCGGGCAACGGCCGCCGCCGACCGGCTCGGGGAGCCAGACCGCTTCGGGGCCGAGCGCGTGGACGCCTCCAGCCGCCAGGAGCTGGTGGAGCTGATCTCACGAGTGGGCCCGGACGCGGTGCTGAACGCCTGCGATCCGCGCTTCAACGAGCCCATCTTCGAGGCCTGCTTGGAGGCCCGGGTCACCTACCTGGACATGGCCATGACCCTCTCTCATCCCCATCCGGAGCGCCCCTATGAGCTGCCCGGGGAGATGCTCGGGGATCGCCAGCTGTCACGGCACGAGGAGTGGGAGAAGGAGGGGGTGCTGGCCCTCGTGGGGATCGGGGTGGAGCCCGGGCTGTCGGACATCTTCGCCCGACATGCCGCCGAGGAGCTCTTCTCCAGCATCGGGGAGATCGGGGTCCGCGACGGGGCGGACCTGGTCGTCGAGGGGTACGACTTCGCCCCCACCTTCTCGATCTGGACGACCATCGAGGAGTGCCTGAACCCGCCCCTGATCTGGGAGCGGGAGCGCGGCTTCTACACCACCGCTCCCTTCTCCGAGCCCGAGGTCTTCGTCTTCCCGGAGGGGATCGGCCCGGTGGAATGCGTCAACGTGGAGCACGAGGAGGTCGTCCTGATCCCCCGCTGGGTGCAGTGCGAGCGGGTCACCTTCAAGTACGGCCTGGGGCAGGAGTTCATCGACGTGCTGCAGACCCTGCACAAGCTGGGGCTGGACTCGACCGAGCCGGTGAACGTGCGGGGGGCGCAGGTCGCACCCCGTGACGTGGTCGCCGCGACCCTGCCCGACCCCGCCACCCTGGGGGAGCGCATGACCGGTCGCACCTGTGCTGGAACCTGGGTCAGGGGCACCGGGCGTGACGGCTCAGACCGCTCGACCTACCTCTACCACGTGGTCGACAACGAGACCACGATGCGCGAGTACTCAACCCAGGCGGTCGTCTGGCAGACGGCGGTCAACCCCGCCGTCGCCCTGGAGCTGCTCGACAGGGGCTCGTGGAAGGCGAGCGGGGTCCTCGGGCCAGAGGCGTTCCCGCCCGGCCCCTTCCTGGAGCTGCTGGCCGAGTACGGCTCCCCGCACGGGCAGGTGGAGGTTCCCGCCGGCTGATCAGCTCTGCGGCGGCTCGTCCCCGCCCGGCGGATGGATGTGCAGGTGCTCCTCGGCCTCGTGCAGCTCCTCGTGCAGCTGCTCTGCCAGATGGGAGGGGACGTGTTCCGGACCCATCAGGTGCGCGGGCGCGTGCTCGACGGGCGCGTCCAGCAGCCCGGGCGGAGCCGTTTCGGTCCGGCGCGCGAAGAACGGGCGGAAGTAGAAGCGCGAGACGATCATCAGGAGCACGCCCACGAACATGCCGACGAGGCCGAACCACAGCGGCAGGGTGAGGCCAGCGTAGATTTTGCCTTCAGCGTTGGCCTGTTTGCCGTAGTAGTAGATCGCGTAGCCGCCGATGCCGTAGAACATCAGCCCGCCGATCGTCGGTGCGAGCCCCACGAGCAGGAACTTGCGCGCGCTGTTGAACAGTTCGCGCCGGTAGTACCAGGCGCACGCGAAGCCGGTCGTGCCGTAGTAGAGGCAGACAGGGATCCCGAGCGCGACGACGGCGAGTTCGAGCACGGTTTCCGAGATCAGGATCAACGGGACCGCTACGGCGATGGAGATCAGGCCGAACCCCCACGTCGAGATGGTCGGCGTGAGGAAGCGCGGGTGGACTTTGCCGATCACCGACGGGATCGAGCCCCAGTGAGCCATCGACAGGGTCGTGCGGGCTGTGGGCAGGATCGTCGTCTGCGTGGAGGCGGCGGCCGAGGTCAGCACGGCGATGATCAGGAACTTCACGCCCACGGCGCCGAGGACGGGTTTGCCGAGCGCGTTCAGCACGTCGCCGGCGTTTTCTTCGTTGGCCAGGAAGCCGGTCCCGTGGTAGGCCTGCGCGCCAGCGGACACGACCAGATAGATGAGGACGAGCAGGATCGTCGAGATGACGGCCGCGCGTCCCGGGCCCTCGTTGGAGTCCTCGGACTCCTCGTTGACCGACACGCCGGAGTCCCAGCCCCAGTAGATGAAGATGCCGAGCAGCATCGCGACGATCAGGTCGTGGAAGTTCATCGCGAACGGGTTGAACCAGGAGGCGTGCGGCTGGATCGAGTGGGGGGGGTTGCCGCTGTAGACGTCGACGAGGGAGACGACCGCGAAGATCCCCAGCATCACGACCTCGAAGCTCAGCAGCAGCTGCTGCACGCGGACGGAGAGCTCGATCCCGCGGTGGCAGATCCACGTCATCAGCAGGATCCACAGGACGGATCCCCCGAGCGCGGCGCCGCTGTGCACTTCGGCCCAGTGCCAGTCGAAGAGCTTGAACGTGTACGTCGCCGCGACATAGGCCAGCGAGGCCATCACGAGCACGTCTGCGAGGAAGATCGCCCAGCCGTTGACCCATCCCGTGCCGGGGCCGAAGGCGCGAGTCGTCCACGCGAACGTGGTGCCAGCATCGGGGTCGGCCTTGTTGAGGTAGCGGTAGGCGAGCGAGACGAGGAGCATCGGGACGAACGCGGCCAGCAGCACGCCCGGCGCATGCGTGGCCACACCGGGGTCGGCGACGATGAACCCGAGCGTCGCCGCCAGCGAGTAGGCGGGCGCCGTCGAGGCCACCCCGATGACGACGTTCGAGACGAAGCCGATCGCGTTGCTCTTCAGGCCCTTGCTCTCGACCCGCCCCGATGCTGGGGCTCCTGCTAGGGCAGCGCTTTCAGTGGCCATCGAGTGCTCCTCTCTCACGCGACAGGATGGGCTTGGGGCAACAGATACAAGGTACGCCCCGCTCCGGCGGACGTGCAAGTGGCGTGATCCCCAAGAGAAGGGCCTCTGCATGTACATCTCGTACAATCAGCCTGCCGGTCGTTGACCGAAGGCGGCCTTGTGAGCCACAACCTGCAGGGGTATCGTTGTCCTTAGTGTCTAGCCAAGGTGGCTCGTTGCGCAAAGCTCGTCCGAGGAGGAGATTCCATGGGTAGCGATCCCAATCGACCGCCGGCCGTGAGCAGCACCGCAGGCGCGTCCACAGCCACCGAATGGGCACCCGGCCCCGCTGGTGTGGCCCTTGTCGAGGACCACCCCGACCGGCTGCAGCGGCTGGCCAGGCGCAACCTCTGGATGCACTTCACGAGGATGGGCTCCTACGACGAGCACCACGCCGTCCCGGTGATCGTGAGGGGGGAGGGCTGCTACGTCTACGACGAGCACGGCAAGCGCTATCTGGACGGGCTCTCGGCCCTCTACTGCGTGAACGTCGGGCACGGGCGCGCCGAGCTGGCGGAAGCCGCCGCGGAGCAGGCCAAGGAGCTGGCCTTCTACACCAACTGGAGCTACGCCCACCCCCGGGCGATCGAGCTTGCCGCCCGCATCGCCGGGATGGCCCCGGGCAACCTCAACCGCGTCTTCTTCACCTCCGGGGGCTCGGAGGCGGTGGAGTCGGCCTGGAAGCTCGCCAAGGCCTACCACCACGCAAAGGGGGACCACAACCGGCACAAGCTCGTCGCCCGCAAGCTCGCCTACCACGGCACCTCGATGGGCGCGCTGGCCGCCACCGGGCTTCCCCCGCTGCGCCAGCCCTTCGAGCCGATGACCCCCGGGGGCATCCACGTCCCGAACACCAACTCCTACCACTGGGAGGACGGTCGCGACCCGCTCTGGGCGGCCGACGCGATTGAGGAGGCGATCGAGTTCGCCGGGCCCGAAACGGTGGCCGCGGTGATCCTCGAGCCCGTGCAGAACGGAGGCGGCTGCTTCGTCCCCCAGGACGGCTACTTCCAGCGCGTCCGGGAGATCTGCGACCGCCACGGGGTGCTGCTGATCTCCGACGAGGTGATCTGCTCCTGGGGACGCATCGGCCACTGGTTCGGCTGCGAACGGTACGGCTACCAGCCGGACATGATCACCACCGCCAAGGGGATCAGCTCGGCCTACGCACCGCTGGGAGCCGTGATCGCAGGGGACCACATCGCCGAGCCCTTCCTCCACGGCAAGGAGGCCTTCAACCACGGCTTCACCTTCGGCGGGCACCCGGTGTCCTGCGCCGTCGCCATGGCCAACATCGACGTCATGCAGCGCGAGGAGCTGTGCGCCCACGTGCGCTCCCACGAGGGCAGCTTCCGCAAGATGCTCGACGGGCTGCGCGACCTGCCGATCGTCGGGGACGTGCGGGGAGCGGGCTACTTCCAGGCGATCGAGCTGGTCAAGGACCAGGGGACCAGGGAGACCTTCACCGACGAGGAGTCCGAGCAGCTGCTGCGGGGCTTCCTCTCCGGGGAGCTCTACAGTCGCGGGCTGATCTGCCGCACCGACGACCGCGGCGACCCGATCATCCAGCTCTCCCCGCCGCTGATCGCGGGGGAGGAGGAGTTCAAGGAGATCGAGGCGGTCCTGCGCCCGGTGCTCACCGAGGCATCCGAACGGATGGAGCAATGGAGCTCACGGTCCAGAGCCTGATCGACGAGCTCGGGCTGACGCTCGTCAGCGGCCAGGAGGCCGCCGGGGCGCACGTGCGCTGGGTGCACAGCACCGAGCTCTCCGATCCCACCCCGTGGCTGAAAGGGGGGGAGCTGCTGCTGACGACCGGCCTGCAGCTCGACGGGCCCAAGACCCAGCGGGAGCTGATCGAGCGCCTCGCCGACCACGACATCGCCGGGCTGGGCTTCGGGACCGGCTTCTCGCACCGGCGCATTCCGGCGGCGCTCGTGAAGGCCGCCCAGAAACGAGGGTTCCCCCTGTTCGAGGTGCCCTACGAGCTGCCCTTCATCGCGATCACCGAGCGGGCGTTCGCCCGGCTGCTCGACGAGCGCTACGAACTGCTGCAGCGCAGCATGGTGGGAGACGTCCTCGCCGAGGCCATCAGCGGGCACCTGTACCCCGAGGACCTCCAGGCGCGCCTGCGGCCCTTCGGGATCGGCGAGCAGGTGGCGGTCCTGGCCTTCCGCACCCCCGATGCCACGGCCGGGGCGGCCGCCGTGGAAGGGGTCCTGGAGGGCGAGGAGGTCCCGAACCTCGTGGCGATCCGCGCCGGGATGGTCTGTGCCGTGGTGGACACCCGCAAGGCCGACCCGATGGAGCTCGCGCGTCACATCCGGGCGGAGCTGGTGTCCCGGCTCGGGGAGGCCCATGCCGCCGCCAGCCGCCCGGCCACGATCCACTCGCTGAGGATGAGCTTCCACGAGGCCCGCTGCGCCCTGGAGGCCGTGCGCCTGCGCAACGGGGACGCCCCCGAGGTGGCCTCCTATCAGGACCTGGGGGCCTTCCAGCTTCTGCTCTCCCTGCAGGACGACGACGCCCTGAGCTCCTACTGCCGCAGCGTGCTCGGCCCGATCGAGCAGGGCGAGGGGGAGTACGGGGACGAGCTGGTTCGCTCATTGGACGTGTTCCTCGAGCACAACGGGCACTGGGAGAAGGCCGCGAGCGCCCTCTACTGCCACCGCCACACCCTGCGCTACCGCATCCGCCGCATCGAGCAGCTCACCGGCAGGGACTTCTCCAACGCCCGCGACCGGATCGAGTTCTGGCTGGCCCTGCGCGGGCGGGAGCTGGCCCGGTGATCGACCGCAACCGTCAAGGCTCCCGCCGGGGGCGCCCGTCACCACAAGGAGCCTGCCGCCGATGAAGATCGGGGTTCCCACCGAGATCAAGACCGACGAGTACCGCGTGGCGATCACCCCCGCCGGGGTGAGGGAGCTGTCCACCCGCGGGCACGAGGTGCTCGTGCAGGCCGGTGCCGGCGAGGGCAGCGCGATGAGCGACGATCAGTTCCGCGCCCAGGGCGCCCGGATCGTGCCCGACGTCGAGGCCCTCTTCGCCGAGGCCGAGCTGGTGCTGAAGGTCAAGGAGCCCCAGCCCGAGGAGGTCGGCCGCCTGCGGGAGGGGCAGACGCTGTTCACCTACCTGCACCTCGCCGCCGAGCCCGAGCTGGCCCGCGGGCTGATGGCCTCCGGGGCCAGGTGCATCGCCTACGAGACGGTCGTCGACGCCGAGGGCAGGCTGCCGCTGCTGGCCCCGATGAGCGAGGTGGCCGGCAAGATCGCCACCCAGGCAGGGGCCTTCATGCTGGAGAAGCCACTCGGCGGACGGGGGATCCTGCTCGGCGGGGTCCCGGGCGTGGCGGCCGCCACCGTGCTCGTGATCGGCGGCGGCGTGGTGGGGATGAACGCCGCCGTGATCGCGATCGGGATGCAGGCCGACGTGTTCGTCTTCGATCGCTCGATCGACAGGCTGCGGGAGCTCGAGGTGGCCTTCGGGGGCCGGGCCTCGACCGTCTACTCCTCGACTCTGGCCATCGAGGAGATGCTGCCGGCCGCAGACCTCGTGATCGGGGCCGTGCTCGTGCACGGGGGAAGGGCGCCCCACGTCGTCACGCGCGAGCAGCTCGGGCTGATGAAGCGCCACGCCGTGCTGGTGGACGTGTCCATCGACCAGGGGGGCTGCTTCGAGACCTCCCGCCCGACCACCCACTCCGATCCCACCTTCGAAGTCCACGGGATCACCCACTACTGCGTCACCAACATGCCCGGTGCCGTGCCGATCACATCGACCTACGCCCTGACCAACGCCACCCTGCCCTACGTGATCGAGCTGGCCGACAGGGGGATCGAGGAGGCTCTGCAGCGCAACCCCGGGCTGGGCATGGGCCTCAACGTGGAGGACGGCCAGATCACCCATCCCGCCGTGGCGGAGGCTCTCGGCATACCTCTGCGGGAGCGCCAGCCGTCGGCCGGGCACCGACAGCCCGTGTAACGATTGTCGGACACGAGCCCAACGCGAGCACACCACCCATAACCTCGACAAGAACCCCCGGAGGAGCGGAGATCACGATGGCGAGCACCGCAGAGACCCTCACCAACTTCATTGACGGCGAGCCGGCTCCCGCGACGGGCGAGACCGAACCGGTCCTCAACCCCGCAACCGCCGAGGAGCTGGCGCAGGCCCCGGTCTCCGGGCCGGAGGAGGTCGACCGTGCCGTGCGGGCGGCCCGATCCGCCTTTGAGGGCTGGTCCGGCACGACCCCCGCCCAGCGCGCCCAGGCTCTCCTGTCCCTGGCCGATCTGATCGAGGAGAACGGCGAGGAGATCGCCCGGCTGGAGGCCCTGAACGCGGGCAAGCCGATCGAGGCGGTCAAGAGCGACGAGATCCCGGTGATGGCCGACAACCTGCGCTTCTTCGCCGGGGCCGCCCGCTGCCTGGAGGGACGGGCGGCCGGGGAGTACATGGAGGGCTACACATCCTTCACCCGTCGCGAGGCCGTGGGGGTGATCGGTCAGATCACCCCGTGGAACTACCCCCTGATGATGGCCATCTGGAAGATCGGGCCGGCGCTGGCAGCCGGCAACACGGTCGTCCTGAAACCCGCCGAGACGACCCCCATCACGACCGTGCGGCTGGCCGAGCTGGCCGCCGAGGTGCTGCCGAAGGGCGTCCTGAACGTGGTCACCGGCCCCGGCCGGCCCACCGGCGAGGCGCTGATCGGCCACCCCGAGGTCGACATGGTCTCCCTGACCGGCTCGGTGGACACGGGCAAGCACATCGCCCGCACCGCCGCGGACAGCCTCAAGCGGGTCCACCTGGAGCTCGGGGGCAAGGCCCCGGTCGTGGTCTTCGACGACGTCAGCATGGAGAGCGCGCTGGAAACGATCGCGGGGACCGGCTACTACAACGCCGGCCAGGACTGCACGGCTGCCACGCGGGTGCTCGCCGACCGCCGGGTCTACGACGACGTGGTGTCAGGCCTGGCCGATCAGGCCAAAGGGCTCGTGATCGGGGACACCCTCTCGCCGGAGACGACCCTGGGGCCGGTCAACTCCGCCCGCCAGCTCGAGCGTGTGGAGGGCTTTCTCGCCCGCAGGCCCGAACGCGCCGAGATCGTCACCGGAGGCAGCCAGGCCGACCGCCCCGGCTACTACCTCGAGCCGACGGTGGTGGCCGGACTCGAGCAGGAGGACGAGATGATCCAGCGGGAGATCTTCGGTCCCGTGATCACCGTGCAGCCCTTCAGCGACGAGGAGCAGGCGATCGCCTGGGCGAACTCGACCCGCTACGGCCTGGCCTCCTCGGTCTGGACCCGGGACGTCGGCCGGGCGCTGCGGGTTTCCCGGGCGCTGCGCTTCGGCTGCGTGTGGATCAACGACCACATCCCGCTCGTCTCGGAGATGCCCCACGGTGGCTTCAAGGAGTCCGGCTACGGCAAGGACCTCAGCGTGTACTCGCTCGAGGACTACACGATCGTCAAGCACGTGATGGCCAACCTGCAGTAGGACCGGGGAGCCGTCAGCTAACGTCGCCTCATGCCCAGCCCGCAGCCTGATGACCGCGCGGCGCTCGCCCACGCCCGCGGGGACGAGGCCGGGCCGGAGGCGGACAGGCTCGCCCAGTACGGGATCCTGCTCGTGCGGGCCTCGAATCCCGGGCCGCTCACCCTGATGGGGACCAACACATGGGTGGTGGGACGGGAGCCGGCCTGGGTCGTGGACCCCGGACCGCTGGAGGAGGCCCACCTCGATCGCCTGTTCGCCGCCATCGAGGAGCGCGGGGGCCTGGGCGGCGTTGTGCTGACCCATGACCATCGTGACCACTCCGAGGCGGTCCCGGCGCTGCTGGAGCGGTTTCCGGCCCCGCTGGCAGCCGGACGGGGCCGCACCGACGTCACCCTCCGGGAGGGCGGGAAGTTCGGTCCCTTCACGGCCGTCTCCACGCCCGGCCACGCCACCGACCACTACGCTCTCGTGGCCGCCGGGGCCTGCTTCACCGGTGATGCCGTGCTCGGCAACGGGAGCGTCTTCATCAGCCCCTATAAGGGGGCGATGTCCGGCTACCTGCTCGCCCTGACGCGCCTGCGCCTGAGGGAGGACTTCAACGTCCTGTGCCCGGGCCACGGGCCGCCGGTGTGGGACGCCCAGGCCAAGCTCGAGGAATACGTCGCCCACAGGATCGATCGCGAGAACAGCCTGATCGTCGCTCTCGGGGAAGGCCGGCGCACCGTCCCGGAGCTGCTCGACGCCGTCTGGTCGGACGTGCCGGAGGTCCTGCGCCCGGCGGCCGCCGCAACGCTTGCCGCCCACCTGGACAAGCTCGAGGAAGAGCAGATCCTGCCCGCCGGGGTGGAGCGCCCCGAGTTCGAACGGACCGAGTGGTGAGCGCCTCCGCCGCCCCGCGCCCGGGGTCGGCCGGCACCCGGCCGACCTCCCTGGACTCCCCCTTCCCCCCGATCGCCGACTACGGCTTCCTCTCGGACTGCCACACCGGGGCCCTGCTCGCCTCGGACGGGTCGATCGAGTGGATGTGCCTGCCCCACTTCGACTCTCCCTCGGTGTTCGGGGCGATGCTCGACCGTGGGGCCGGGAGCTGGCGGGTCGGCCCCTACGGCGTCTACGTGCCGGCCGGGCGCAGGTACATCCCCGGCACCAACATCATCGAGACCACCTGGATGACCCCCCAGGGCTGGCTGCGGGTCATGGACGCTCTCACGATCGGGCCCTGGCACGACAACAAGCACGGGTCCAGCCACACGCGGCCTCCGACCGACTACGACGCCGACCACCTGGTGGTGCGGATCGTCGAATGCGTCCAGGGACAGGTGCAGGTGGAGATCGTGTGCGAGCCGATGCTCGACTACGGGGCCACCCCCGCCAGCTGGAGCGTCGTCGCCGGCGGAGAGGACGGGGTCTGCTGCATGGACGCGACCGACGACGTCACCGCCTTTCGTCTCTTCAGCGACATCCGCATGGGGATCGAGGGCAACCGGGCCCACGGCCGCCACACGATGTCCGAGGGGGAGAAGCGCTTCTGCGCCCTCTCCTGGACGGAGGGACTGGGGGGACCCCACACGGTCGAACAGGCAGAGGGCCACATGGAGCGCACGGCTCACTTCTGGCGGACGTGGCTGGCCGAAGGCACCTACCCCGACCATCCCTGGCGCTTTCACCTGCAGCGCTCGGCCCTGGCGCTGAAGGGGCTCACGTTCATGCCCACCGGGGCTCTGGTCGCCGCCCCCACCACCTCCCTGCCGGAGACGCCGGGTGGGGAACGCAACTGGGACTACCGCTACTGCTGGATGAGGGATGCCTCCTTCACGCTCTGGGGGCTGCACGCCCTCGGCCTCGACTGGGAGGCCGACGACTTCATCCAGTACGTGGCCGACATGCAGCGCAACGGGGACGGCTCGCTGCAGATCATGTACGGGATCGACGGGCAGAAGGAACTCGAGGAGTCGACCCTCGATCACCTCAAGGGCTACGAGGGCGCCCGCCCGGTGCGGATCGGCAACGGAGCCTTCAAGCAGCGCCAGAACGACGTCTACGGGGCCGTGCTCGACTCCGTCTACCTGCACTCCAAGAAGCGCGACCACATCCCCGAGCGGCTGTGGCCGGTGCTGTGCGACCAGGTGGAATGCGCCTCCAGGGTGTGGAGGGAACCCGACCAGGGCATCTGGGAGGCCCGTGGACAGCCGCGCCACTACGTCTCCTCCAAGCTGATGTGCTGGGTGGCAGCGGACCGCGGGGCGCGGCTGGCCGAACGTCGGGGCGAGCAGGAGCAGGCGGAGCGCTGGCAGGCCACCGCCGACGAGATCTCCAATGACATCCTCGAACACGGCGTGGACAGCCGCGGGGTGTTCCGCCAGCACTACGAAACGGACGCCCTCGACGCCTCCAGCCTGCTCGTTCCGCTGGTGCGCTTCCTGGGGCCGGAGGACGAGCGGGTGAGGGCGACGGTGATGGCGATCCGCGACGAGCTGAGCGAGGGAGGGCTGATCCTGCGCTACCGCACGGAAGCCACCGACGACGGCCTGCATGGCGAGGAGGGGACCTTCCTGATCTGCTCCTTCTGGATGGTCTCCGCCCTCTCGGAGATCGGAGAACACCGCGAAGCCGAGCACCTGTGCGAGCGCCTGCTCTCCTACTCCTCACCCCTGGAGCTCTACGCGGAGGAGCTCGAGGCCTCCTCCGGGCGCCACCTGGGCAACTATCCCCAGGCCTTCACCCACCTGGCCCTGATCAACGCCGTCACACACGTCATCCAGGCCCAGCAGAGCTGACCGCCCCGCCGCCCGCCGCCGGGGTCAGTAGCCGGGATCGCCGGGGAGCAGGATGCGGGCCACCTCCCCTTCCATCACCACCCTCGGCTCGACCGGCTGGACCTCCCGGCCACGGGCGTGGGCGAGCAGCTCCTCCACCGAGGAGAACTCGCTGATCTGCTCGAGGTGCTTGATGGTCGGGAAGACCAGGACGATCTCCCCCGCGGCGTGCGCCTCCAGGGCGCCCTGCGGGGAGAACCAGCCCAGGTCCACGCACTCCTGGCCGTCCACCCTGGGCTCCTGGCCGGGGGGCAGGGCGGCCAGGAAGAAGTGGGTGTCGAAGCGGATCCTCACGACGGCCGGGGTGATCCAGCGGGAGAACTTGACAAGGCCCTCGGGGTCGTCGAGCAGGATCGCCGCCTCCTCGCGCAGCTCGCGGATGGCGGCCGTCCGGTGTGCCTCGTCGCCCTCGCCCTCGCCGGCATCCACGGCGCCCCCCGGGAACACCCACACGCCCCCCATGAAACGGGCCTCGGGAGTCCTCCGGACCAGCAGCACCTCGAGCTCCCGATCCCCTCCCCGCAGCAGCAGCACGCTGGCCGCCTGTCGCGGGGTGCTGGCCGGCCCCGGGTTGAACTCCTCGCCCGGTCCCGGACGCTCGCTGTCGGTGGATGCGGCCATCGGCTGACCCTACCTGTCGGTAACCTGTGGCGCATGACAGACACGACGGAGGCCCGCCCGCGATGAGCACCGTGACCGAAACACTGCAGCGCTGGATCTGCGAGTCCTGCGGCTACATCTACGACCCTGAAGAGGGCGACCCGGACGGGGGCATCCCCGCCGGAACGGCCTTCGAGGACATCCCCGACACGTGGTTCTGCCCCGTGTGCGGGGCGCGCAAGCGCGACTTCACCCTCTACGAGGAGTAGGCGCCGTCGAGCGCCGCCAGGGCCGCTTGGCCGGCGACCCCGAGGCGGCCCTCGCGTCCGAGGACTGGGGGCGGCTGCTGGCCGTCGACCGGGAGCGCGTCTGGCACCCCTACGGGGCCCTGCCCGCCGCCCTGCCTCCGCTGCCGGTCGTCTCGGCCGAGGGGGTGAGGCTGAGGCTCGCCGACGGGCGGGAGCTGATCGACGGGATGGCCTCCTGGTGGTGTGCCATCCACGGCTACCGCCACCCCGTCCTGGACCAAGCAGTCTCCGGGCAGCTCGCGCGGATGGCCCACGTGATGTTCGGCGGCCTCACCCACGAGCCGGCGATCCGCCTCGCCGAGAGGCTGATCGGGCTCGCTCCGCCCGGCCTTGAGCGGGTCTTCCTGGCCGACTCCGGGTCGGTCTCGGTGGAGGTGGCCATCAAGATGTGCCTGCAGTTCCAGCGGGCCCGGGGTCAAGAGGGGCGCACCCGCCTGCTGACCGTGCGAGGGGGCTATCACGGGGACACGACCGGGGCGATGGCGGTGTGCGACCCGGTCGGGGGGATGCACAGCCTCTTCACCGGCATGCTGCCCGTCCACGTCTTCGCCGATCGGCCCCCCGACGGGTTCGATGGCGGCCTGGACGAGGGCTGGGCCGCCCAGGTCCGCCGGCTGGCGGCCGAGCACGCCGGGGAGCTGGCCGGGGTGATCATGGAGCCGATCGTCCAGGGAGCCGGTGGTATGCGCTTTCACTCGCCCGAGTGCGTGCGGCTGATGAGGAGCGTCTGCGACGAGCACGGGCTGCTGCTGATCTTCGACGAGATCGCCACCGGCTTCGGTCGCACGGGGGCGATGTTCGCCTGCGAGCACGCCGGGGTGAGCCCGGACATCATGTGCGTCGGGAAGGCCCTGACCGGTGGCTACATGACCCTCGCCGCGACCCTCTGCACCTCCGCCGTCGCTCAGGCAGTCTCGGAAGGGGAGGGGGGCGGGCTCATGCACGGCCCCACCTTCATGGCCAACCCGCTGGCCTGCGCAGTCGCCCTGGCGTCGCTGGATCTGCTCGAACAGGAGGATTGGAGCGAGCGGGTGAGGAGGATCGAGGAGGGCCTTCGCCGTGGCCTTCGGCCTCTTGCGGACATTCGGGGGGTCGCCGACGTGAGGGTGCTGGGGGCGATCGGGGTGGTGCAGCTGGAAGGGGAGGTGGACATGGCCGCAGCGACGGCCGCGGCGGTGCAGGAGGGAGTGTGGCTGAGGCCCTTCCGCGACCTCATCTATGCGATGCCGCCCTATGTGATCGGCGAGGAGGACCTCGAGAGGGTCACGGGGGCGATGGGTGCGGCCGCGAGGGCGTCGCTGGCGGCCTGAGCCCTCAGTGCTTCTTCGCGGGCTTGATCGTCACGGCCTGCGAGAAGAGGGTCCTGGCGCCGGTCGTCGCCTTCAGCAGCGCCGGGAGCTTCTTGAAATGGGCCAGCAGGGTGGGCCCCGGCGATTTCGGCTTCAGGGTGACCTTGACGCTCTTTCCGGTGGGGATCGAGACGCTGGCCCGGGCCAGGGTGACCACCTTGCTGCGGGCGGCGAGGCCGGTGATCTTGCCCCCCTTCAGGCGCTCGGTGGTGGTGAGGAGCAGGTTCGCGTTGCAGACGCTGCCCGGGGCGCCGCCGGTGCAGCCGAGTGTCAGCGTGACCTTGCCGTTGGCGGCGCTTGTGGAGCCGATCCGCGAGATGAAGGGGCCGGCGGGGAAGGTGGGGGTGATGACTGGCGTGGTGGAGGTGGTCGTCGTGATCGGCGGCCCCGGGGTCATGATGGAGGTCACTTCCACGGAGGTGCTCCTGGAGATGCCGGCCTGGTCCGTGGCGGTGGCCGTGAGGGTGTTGGGCCCCGGTTTGAGAGGTACTTCCGCCGACCAAGAGCCGCCCCCTCCAAGCGTGGCGGCCACCCCGTTGACCGTCACCGAGGCGATGGCGCCGGTGTCGGAGGCGGTGCCAGTCACGGTGGCTGTGGAGGTGTTGACGGTGCTCCCTCCGGTCGGGGAGGTGATGGCGATCGAGGGCGGATAGGTGGCCAGGGCGGCTTCGGCCAGGGAGCGGACTTCCGGGAGACCGAAGGCCTGCACGAAGGTCATGCGGAAGGTCGTGGCCCCTCCCGCGGCGATTTTGCGTTTGTAGGGCATCAGAAAGCCGGTGAACGGCGATCCTTTCGAGCCGAGGTACACGTTCAGCGCTTCGCCGGGTGCGCTGTCGTAGACGACAGCTCCCTGGGGGTGTTCCAGGTCGCCCCCGTCGGGCGTTCCGGCCTTGGCCTTGTAGTAGATGGCGTTCTGCCCGGCCGGCAGGGAAACCGTTTCGCCCGCGGTCGTTTCGGCGAATCCCCCTTTGCCTGGGAATTCGAACACTCCTCCAGCAACGGCGTTGTCGGCGAATTCCTGCTGGTAGAGCACATCGAGTTCGTGCGCGCCCCCGTCGGTGGACCGCCACACGTCAGCCAGATGCGCGACATGGCCGTCGTTGGTCATCTGCCATGTCCGTTCGAGCGCGACGCCCGCGGTCGCGAAGCTTTCACAGCTTTCTTTCGTCTCGGGGAACACGATTTTCGATCCGACGCATTTGACGAGCGGCTCGACCTCGTGGATCGTCGCAAGGCCTGTCGAGGGGTCGATTTCGTGGGTCACCGTGATGGCAGGCGGGGGTGTCGGCACCGGGACGCCTTTGAAGAGCAGCTCTGCCGGCTGGGTGGCGTAGGCGTTGCGGCCGTCCACGACGATCTCCGATCGTTTGAGCGGGGACGGACCTGCTCCCGAGAGGCGGGCGTTGCAGTTGAAGAGTTCTTCGGTTTCCGCCAGCGGCGATGTGTAGAGCTTCGATTCGACCAGTCCGCAGGCTCCGGCCGAGCTCATGGAGAGCGAGGCGGTGAGGGTGTCGTCTTCCAGATAGAAGTCGTACTGGGCTTTGCTTTCGGAGTCGGTTGAGATGTTCCATTCCGCATGGCCGATCCGCGGCCCTTTGAACGTGGTCGCTGCGCCCGGTGGATGGGGATTGGTTTCCCCTTCGGGGACCGCCCTCAGGACGCAGGGATGTTCGGGGAATTCGGAGGTTTCTACTTCGACTTCGAAAGCGTGGCTTTCGACTTCGACTTCCGGTTCGATTTCTTCGTATTCGTTGCCGTAGTAGCAGTTGATGTCCACGTTGCCGGTCCCAACCGTGGTGCCTTTGATCTTGATGTGGTGGATGCCCGCCGTAGCGTCATAGACCAGATAGGAGGGATCGGCCGGTTCGGTGATTTGCGAGGAGACGATGGCCGCATCCGCCGACCCCGCCGAGATCGGCACGAGCACCAGCATGCACAGCAGTGCCGCCCACAACACGGGCCAGCGCGGTATCTGTCGACTCTCCTCGGGCATTCTTTGCCGGCGCCCCTGACGCCAATCCGTTCCCATCCGTGGTGCGGCTTCCGATAGATGGTTGCACGATTTCGGCCCGTCCTTGTCATCTAGGGACGCTCAGGCAGCTTAAGTATCCAGCCACCTGCGCCTTGGGCGCGGGCTGCCAAGACCCGCGGCATCAGGCCTGCTTCAGCCACCGCCGCCAGGGCAGGGCCCGGCCAGCTGCCGCGAGCTGCCCGGAATGCGGACCCTGCACCGGTCCGAGGACCTCGACCTCCACCTTGCCCAGGCGCTCGATCGTCTCCCGGTTGGAGCGCTCCAGCACTCCGGGCTCCTCGGGCCAGGGCGTGAGCACCACGGCGGCCACCGCGAGGCCCGCCGAGCGTGCCCCCTCGAGGGTGAGAAGCGTGTGGTTGATCGTGCCGAGGCCGGGCCGGGCGGCGAGCAGCACGGGCAGCCCCAGCTCGACGGCGAGGTCCCTCACGGTAAACGACCCGGTGAGGGGGACGAGCAGGCCGCCCACGCCCTCCACGACCACCGTTCCCTCGCGCCCGGCCGTCCGCGCCGCGGCGACCAGGTCGGCCGGCTCGATCCGCTCCCCGGCGAGCTGCGCCGCCAGGTGCGGGGAGGCTGCCGCGCCGAAACGCAGAGGGGCCACCTCCTCGGCTGACATTCCCGCCGCCGAGGCCAGCAGCTCATGGTCGCGGGGCCACTGCCCCGGCGGCTCCTCCAGCCCGGTGAGGACCGGCTTGTGGGCTCGCACCCGCTCTCCCTCGGCGACCATCGCCGCGATCAGGCAGGCGCTCAGGATCGTCTTGCCGACCCCCGTGTCGGTGCCCGTCACGAACAGGCCTTTCATGACGGCCCCCGAGACGGTCTAGGCGGCGCGGGCGCTGGACATCTCGCGCTCGAAGTCGAACGGGGCGCTGGCCGCGACCGCCGGGGGCTCCTCGGCGGACTCGCCCTCCATGTCGAAGGGGCCCGCGGCCGCGGCGCCAGCCGGTTCCCCGTCGAGATCGAAGGGAGCGTCGGTGGGCCTCGGCCCGCTCTGCCCGCCCGCACGTTCGATGCGGATCTCGGCCATCTCGAGCTCGGGCTCCTTGGGCGGCCGGCTCGTGGGGGAGGCCATCGAGGAGAGGTCGAGGCCCAGGTCTCGGGCGACCGCCCCGAACACCTCGGCCGCCATCCGCAGCTCGCCGGCGGTGTGGGAGGCCATCGCGGTCAGCCGCAGTCGCGAGGTTCCCGCCGGCACCGTGGGCGGCCTGATCGCCTGTGCGAAGACCCCCCGCTCGATCGCCCCCTGGCAGAGGCGCATGGCCGCCCGCTCGTCGCCGACCACGAGGGGGACGATCTGCATGTCGGTGTCCGCAACCGGGAATCCCTCGGCCGCGAGGGCCTGGCGCAGCACCCTCGCGTTGGACCGCAGGCGCTGGACGCGGTGGGGTCGTTCCTCGAGCAGGTCCAGAGCGGCGAGAGCCCCGGCCACGGCCGGGGGAGCGGGAGCCGTGGAGTAGATCAGCGGGCGGGCCGTGTTGACGAGGTAGCGGACGATCTCCTCGCTGGCGCAGACGTAGGCCCCGTATGACCCGAGGGCCTTGCCCAGGGTCCCGACGACCACGTCGATCTCGCCGTCGAGGCCGGCCTCGGCCACCGCCCCGCGGCCGTCGGGCCCGAGGTTGCCCGTGGCGTGGGCCTCGTCGACGACCACCCTCGCACCGTGGATCTCGGCGATCTCGGCGATCTCGGCCAGCGGGGCCACGTCCCCGTCCATCGAGAAGACGGAGTCGGTGACGATCAAGCGGGCATGCTGGGGTGAGCCGTGGCGGCGCATGGACCAGTCGAGGTGCTCCATGTCGCAGTGGCGGTAGACAACCACCTCGGCCCTGGAAAGGCGGCATCCGTCGACGATCGAGGCGTGGTTGAGCTCGTCCGAGAAGATCACCCCGCCCTCCCCGGCGAGGGCTCCGAGGACGCCCAGGTTGGCGAGGTAGCCGGAGCCGAACAGCAGGCAGGCCTCGCTGCCCTTGAACGCGGCCAGCCGTTCCTCCAGGCGCCGGTGGATCGTCATCGTCCCGGACACCAGCCGCGAGGCTCCCGCCCCGACGCCCCATCGCATGGCCGCGTCGGCGGCCGCCTGCCGCACCCGGGGATGGTCGGCGAGCCCGAGGTAGTTGTTCGAGCACAGCAGCAGGACGGGCTTGCCGTCGAGCAGCACCGTCGCCCCCTGTGGTCCGCTGATCATCCGCAGTCGCCGTCCGAGGCCGAGCCGCTCGAGCTCCTCCAGGCGCTGGGCGATCTCGCTCACCGACCGTCCCCTAGCCGACCGGGACTCTGTTGACGGCGCCGTCCGGACGGGCGGGCACCTTGCCCTTGGCCCTGTAGCGCAGCTGCGTGGAGGGGTCCCACAGGCGAACCTCGAAGGTCGGGGCCTCGCCGGGCGCCCTCTCCAGCAGATCCTCCACGACATCGGGCGTCTCACCCTCCAGCCATCCCGAGCGGTTGTCGGGGCGCGGGTTGCTCGCGTTGTCGGGCTGGCGGGCCACGTTCAGGCCCAGCTCCTCGAACATCTCTCGGTCCGTGGAGGGGTCGTTGCCCAGGGTCGTGAGGAAGTTGCCCATCATCACCCCGTTGATCCCCGCCTCCACGGCCAGCTGCTGCAGCTCGCCGAGGTTCTCCACCCGGCCCCCGCAGAGGCGGAAGAGCGCGTCGGGGAGGATCAGGCGGAAGATGGCGATCCACTTGACCGCCTCCCAGGGGTCCATGAACTCGCGGTCCCCGAACTTCGTCCCCGGTCGCGGGTTGAGCATGTTGATGGGGACGCTCGTGGGGTTGATCTCGGCCAGCTCGAAGGCCATCTCCACCCGCTGCTCGCGGGTCTCCCCGAGGTTGAGGATCCCTCCCACGCAGGTCTCCAGGCCCGCCTCCCGTACCGCCTGGATCGTGCGCAGGCGACCCTCATAGCGAACCGTGCTCGTGACCTCCGGGTAGTAGCTGTGCGCGGTCTCCACGTTGTGGTGGACCCGCTGCACCCCCGCCTCCTTGAGCGCCTGTGCCCGGGCCGCAGACAGGTGACCCACCGAGGCGCACCGCTTCAGGTTCGTGTGCTCGGAGACCAGCCGCACGCCCTTGAGGTACTTCTCGAAGTCCCTCTTGGAGAGGCCCTGGCCCTGCGTGACCATGCAGAAGCGGTGGGCTCCGGCGGCCTCCGCGGCGCGGGCGTGCTCGAGGATCTGCTCGGGCTCCATCATCGCGTGCATCGGGGTCTCGGCGTCGGCGAAGCGCGACTGGGCGCAGAAGCCGCAGTCCTCCGCACAGCCCCCCGACTTGGCGTTGACCAGGGAGCACATGTCGGTCGACTCCCCGAACCGCTCCAGCCGCGCCTGCCAGGCACGTCGCACGAGCGCCTCGATCTGCGCGTGGTCCTCGAGCTCTCCGAGCTCCAGGGCCTCCTCGCGTGTGATCAGGGGCGCCATCGCGCCACACCGTATGAGGTGCGGCGGACGGCTATTCCCCGCGCCAGCGGGCGGGTCTCTTCTCGGCGAAGGCCCGCATGCCCTCGCGCATGTCGCGCGAGGCGAAGGAGGCGCGGCGCAGCTCGATCAGCTCCTCCTCGACGTCCGCCGCAAGCGCTCCCCGCGCCTTCAGGAGGGCCTCGATCACCCGCTTGTTGCCCCGCTGCGAAAGGGGGGCGTTGCCGGCCAGCTCAGCGGCCACCTCGAGGGCGAGCGCCTCCAGCTGCTCGGCCGGGGCAACCCGGTTGACCAGCCCCCAGGCCAGGGCGGTCGGAGCGTCTATGTACTGGCCGAGCAGGAACAGCTCCCGCGTGCGGGCGGCGCCGATCGCGTCTATGAAGCGGCGCAGCCCGGTGTGGGAGTAGACGAGCCCGAGCTTGGCCGGGGGCATCCCGAGCCTTATCCCCTCCTGGGCGACCCTGAGGTCGCAGGCCAGGGCGAGCTCCAGGCCCCCTCCGATGGTGTGTCCGGGAAGGGCGGCGAGGGTCGGGTAGGGGAAGGCCTCGAAGGCGTCGATGGCTTCGGTGAAGGGATGTGCCACGAGGCGCTCCGCCCGCTCCTCGAACTCCTCCTCGGGAATCTCCCCGATGTCATACCCGGCCGAGAACATCCCGTGGGCGCCGGTGATGACGATGCAGCGGGCGCCGGATCCCTCGGAGCCCAGCTCGGCCAGGGTGGCGCTGATGGCGTCGAGGATCGGATGATCGAGGGCGTTGCGCTTGGCGGGGTTGGAGATGGTGAGGCGCACCACCCCCTGGGCGGGCTCGTCGACCAGGAGCTTGCCCCCTGCCAGCTCCCTCGTGGCGGCTGTCTCGGACACGGGGCCGACAGGCTAGCCGAGCGCCGGATCGGCCGGCGGCTCCGACGCGGCGGGAGCGCCCCGGCGGGGCTACTCGAGCACCACGAGGACGTCTCCCTCGCTGACCGCCTGTCCCACCTGGCAGCGGATCTCCGCCACCGTTCCGGAGTCTTCCGCCTCGACGGGCATCTCCATCTTCATCGACTCCAGGATGGCGACGGTGTCACCCTCGTCGACCGTGTCTCCGACGGCGCACTCGATTTTCCATACCGTCCCGGTGATGTGGGCCTCGATGTCAGTCATGCGCTCCTCCGTCCGAGGTGGGTCAGCAGTTGGCCGGGACAATAGATAGCGCCCCCGACCGATCCCCGCGCCGGCCGGTCCTGGCGATCGTGGCCGCCCACGACGAGGCGGACCGGATCGGGGCCACCCTCGGCGCTCTCGGGGAGGCCTTTCCCGGGGCGGAGCTGTGGGTGGCAGACGACGGATCCTCCGATCGGACCGGGCAGCTTGCCCGGGAGGCGGGAGCGAGGGTGGTGGGCGGCGAGCGGGTGATCGGGAAGGGGGGTGCGGTCACCCGGGCGGTCCGTGAGGCGCTGGCGGGCGGCAGGGGCGGCGAGGACTCGCTCTTCATCCTCTGCGACGGCGACCTCGGGGAGTCGGCGGGAGAGCTCGGGCCGCTGGCGGACCTGGTCGGCTCTGGAGAGGCCGACGTGGCGGTGGCGGCCTTCTCCAGGCGCTTGGGGGGAGGGTTCGGGATCGCCCTGGGCTTTGCCCGATGGGCGATCCGGCGTCGCTGCGGCCTGCTCACGACGGCTCCCATCTCGGGGCAGAGGGCGCTCACGAGGGATGCCCTTGAGGCGGCGCTGCCGCTGGCGGCGGGCTACGGGATGGAGGTCGGCATGACGATCGATGCCGTCCGGGCCGGCATGAGGGTGTCCGAGGTGGAGCTCGACCTCTTCCACCGCGCCAGCGGCCGCAACCTCGCGGGCTTCATGCACAGAGGCCGCCAGCTGATGGACATCGCGCGCGTGTACCTCTCCCGGAGGCAGGCTCGCGGCAGGCATGCATCTCGTGCGTAACCTTCGGGGCGCTGGGACGTAGACCGGTCAGATGAGCGAGCTTGCACCAATGCGGGAGCAGATCTACACGGACCCCCGTCCGAAGGAGTACTTCGACCGCTTCCACGCTCGCGCGCGCACCCGCGAACCGGACTGGGTCTACGAGCTGGTCCGGTTCCTCACCTCCCTCTACGCCTACGCCTTCCTGCGGGCCAGGGCGATCTCCACCGAGAACGTGCCGGGTCGCGGGGCCGTGATCCTGGCTCCCAACCACTTCTCCTTCATGGATCACTTCCTGATGGGGTGCTACATCCGCCGCAAGGTGCGCTTCATGGCCAAGTCGCAGCTCTTCAAACCCCCGATGCAGTTCATCTACACCCACGGCGGGGTCTTCCCCGTCCGGCGAGGGGCCCGGGACGACGACACCTTCATCACGGCCAAGGCGATCCTCGCCCGGGAGGGGGCGATCACCATGTACTGCGAGGGTGGCCGCTCCCGCACCGGGAAGGTGTCCGAGAAGGCCAAGCGGGGGATCGGGCGCCTGGCCCTGGAAACCGGGGCGCCGGTCGTCCCGATCGCGATCTTCGGCTCCTCCCACGTGCGCAACTGGAAGCGGCTGCAGTTCCCCAAGGTCACGATCCAGTACGGCGAGCCGATCCGCTGGGAGCAGGTCGAGAACCCCACCCAGGAGCAGCAGCAGGCCGTGGCCGACCAGGTGCTCGCCGAGATCCACACGCTCTACGGGGGCCTGCAACAGCACGGCCGGCGTGGCGTCCTGCGCCGCGTCCGCGAACAGCGCAGGGCACGGCGCGGCGCCCCCAAGGGCGCCGCCGTCGCCTGAGCCGTGGCCGTCGGGGCCGTCGCCTAGGGTTGGGCCGGATGAGATCGGCCGGCGAGCCCTGGAGGCGCTGATGCGGGATCGACTGGACGTCGGCGGGGTCATCAGGCGCGTCTTCGACATCTATCTCGACCAGGCCCCGGTGCTGATGCCCGCCGCGGCGGTCGTGTTCGTCTTCACCGGGCTGCTCTCCACGCTCGTCCTCTCCGCCGGTTCCGGGCTGCGCGTCATCGCCCTGCTGATCAGCCTGGTGGCGGGGTCGCTGTTCACCGGGATGGTCGTGGAGCTCGTGGCCGACGTGCAGGACGGCAAGCGGGACGCGACCCCTGGCCAGCTGCTGCAGGCGGTCACCCCGGTGCTGGGACGTCTGATCCTGGTCGCGACGGTCGTGGCCGTGGGGGTACTGCTCGGGTTCTTCCTGATCATCATCCCCGGCCTCTACCTGGTCACGATCTGGTCGGTCTCGGCGCCGGTCGTGGTGCTCGAGCGTCCACCCGGGCTGGCTGCGCTGGGACGCTCGCGGGAGCTGGTCAGGGGCAACGGATGGCAGGTGTTCGGGGTGATCTTCGTGCTGTGGGTGCTGATCGCCATCGTCTCGATCGCGCTCGAGATCGCCGCCGAGTCGGCCTCCACGGGATTGGGGATCGTGGTGACGGTGGTCCTGGGGGTGCTGACCGCCCCCTTCACCGCCCTGGCCTCCGCGGTCCTCTACTTCGACCTGCTGCGCATATCCGGCGGGGTCGCGCCGACGCCGGCTCCCGCCGAGCCGGGGCCGCCCGGCGGGATCGCCTGAGCGCGCGCCGGCGGGAACAGGGCAGGTCCCCTGGATGAGCGCCTGATCTAGGCTCCCCTCATGGAGGAGAGTCCGCCGACGATCGGCCGTCACGCCGGCACAGCGGCCGGGGCGCCGTTGCGCTCCGGCCTGCTGGACGGTGTCGCCGTGGTCGTGGCCGGTCCGTCGGGCGAGTCCGACGCGGCGTTCGGGTTGGGCGCAGACCGTCCGGGCCACGTGCTCGGGCCTTGGAGCTCGGGTCGCCACCTGCCCGATCACCGGAGCGGACGGCGATGGTCTCAGCGAGGAGCAGATCGAGCGCGAGGTCGAGGCGTCACTGAGCGAGAGCGGCGGAGCCGATCTGCTGGTCGTCGACGCGGCGGGCGTCTTCGCCGCCGCCGGCGGTCGCGAGGCCCTCGGCCTCTGCACCCAGGCGAGCTGGGACGTCACGCGGGCGGTGGCCAAGGGCGCCATGCTCGAGGACGGCGGGGGGCTGGTCGTGCTGATCGCACCCGCGCCCGACGCCGGCGAGCATGCCGATCCCGCCCTGGCCGCCCTGGAGAACCTCGCCCGCACCCTTTCGATCGAGTGGGCCCGGTTCGGGACCCGGGTCGTCACGATCGCCCCCGGCGCGGCGACCCGGCCGGAGGAGGTGGCGACCCTCGTCGCCTACCTCGCCTCCCCGGCCGGGGCCTACTTCTCAGGCTGCCTGCTGGACCTGCGCGCCAGCTAGCCGGTCATCCCCCCGAACAGCCCGCCCGTCACGTGCAGGGTCTGCCCGTGGACGTAGTTGGACCAGGGGGAGCAGAGGAAGAAGATGCCTCCGGCGGCCTCCTCGGGACTGGCGGGGCGGCCGAGGGGGATCAGCATGGCGGCCATCTGGCGCATCTGCTCGGGGATCCCGAGCTGGATCTTCTCGCCCTCTTTCTCCATCGTGTTCTCGTCCACCTTGGCCTGGGTCAGACGGGTGTCGATGAAGCCGAAGGCGACCGCGTTGACGTTGACCTTGAACTGGCCCCACTCCTTGGCGACCGTTTTCGTGAGGCCCACGACGCCCGCCTTGCCCGCCGAGTAGTTGGCCTGGCCGGCGTTTCCGAAGGTGCCCGAGGTGGAGGACACGTTGACGATCTTGCGGAAGACCTCCTTGCCTTCCTCGCGCTCCTTCTTGGCGGGCTCCCGCAGGTGGGGGGCGGCCGCCCGGATCACCCTGAAGGGGACGATCGTGTGGATGTCGAGCATCGCCTGGAAGTGCTCGTCGCTCATCTTGTGGACGGGCGCGTCGAGTGTGTACCCGGCGTTGTTGACGATGATGTCGATCTTGCCGAAGGAGTCGATCGCCTTCTGGACGAGCTGGTCGGCCGCACCGGGCTTGGTGAGGTCGCCGGCGAAGACCTCGGTCTCCCCGTCGATCTCCCCGGCGGCCTGCTCGGCCACGTCCCCGTCGAGATCGTTGATGAGCACCTGGGCGCCCTGTGCCACGAGCAGCTCGGCGGTGGCGCGGCCGATCCCGCGCGCCGATCCCGTGACGATGGCCGACTTGCCGTCGAGTACTCCCATAGCTGTCGCTTCTCCTTGTCTGGTTGAGGAGCGGGGAGGTTATCGAGCGCCCGCCTGAGCGGGGCCGGGCGAGACGGTCAGCCGGTGATGACGACGCCGAAGTCCTCGGTGTACATCCCGCCCGTCTGGCCGTGGGCGGGGGTGCGGGGGGAGACGCCGATGCCGGTGTCCCGGAAGTGGGGGTCGAGGATGTTGGCGCGGTGGCCGGGGGAGGCCATCCACTCGGCCACGATCGCCCGCGGGGTCCCCAGCCAGAGGCTGCCCCAGCCGATGTTCTCACCCACTTCGTAGCCGACCTGAGAGCTGTAGATGTAGCCGGACCGGCGCATGCGCGCCAGCGGCGTGTCCCCACTCGGGCCGACGTGTTCGAAGTAGCCCCCGAGGGCCATGCTCTCGGTGTGGGCCTGGGCGGCCGACTCGAGGTGCCCGTTCCAGTGCAGGGCCTGCAGCCCGCGGGTCTGCCGTTCCCTGTTGACGAGGCACATCGTGGCGGCCCTGACGAGTTCGATGTTCGTGTCGCTGGGGGTCAGGCCGGCGTAGGGGCAGGCCCCGTTGCTGTCGGCCACCACCGTCCGGTGGCGCCGTCCGGTCTTGTGGTGAAGGGCCGCCGTGCGCCGGTGGGCCCCGTGCTTTTTACGGCAGCGCGCCTTGCGGGAGGCTACGTGGTGGCTGACCCAATGGGCGCCGCGGGCGCGCGTGCAGTGGGCGACGCCGCGGGAGCGGGTCTGGCCGAGGGCCGGGGACGCCAGCGTGCAGACAAGCAGGCAGGCGGCGCCCATGGCGGCCGCGAAGGCGAGGCGGGTACGGGCCATGTGGCCCGTATCGGCCGCCCTCCCCGCAGACATGAGCCGGGGCGAGCAGGTTTGGACACCCCTGCAATGGATTTTCCGGGCTAGAGCCCGAGGATCTTCCCGAGGATCTCCCGCATGATCTCGTCAGAGCCGCCCCCGATCGGACCGAGGCGGGCGTCTCGGGCGGCCCGCTCCACCCAGTACTCGCGCATGTAGCCGGCCCCGCCGTGGATCTGCAGGCAGCTGTCCATCAGCTCGAAGCTGGCCCGCTGTGTCAGCAGCTTGGCCATCGTGACCTCCTTCATGGGCTCCTCCCCGTTCACGAAGCGACGCAGGGCGTCGTAGGTGACGCAGCGGCAGGTGTAGACCGAGGTGGCGAGGTCGGCGAGCTTGTGGCGGATCGCCTGGTGGCCGGAGAGGGGCCGGCCGAAGGCCTGGCGCTCGCGGGCGAAGGCGGCCGTGCGCTCGTAGGCCAGCTGCATCGCTCCCACCGCTCCGAGGGCCATCGCCAGCCGCTCCCACTGGAAGTTGGACATGATCAGCTTGAAGCCGTCGTTGAGGGGCCCGAGCAGGTTCTCCTCGGGGACGAACACGTCCTGGAAGCTGATCGTGGCCGTGTCGGAGGCGTGCCAGCCCAGCTTGCGCAGCTTGGAGGAGCTGACCCCCTCGCCGCGATCGACGATCAGGAAGGAGATGCCGTGGTGGCCGCCCTCCTGGGTGGTCTTGACCGCCGTGACTATGAAGTGGGCGCGGACGCCGTTGGTGATGTAGGTCTTCTCCCCGTTTACGACCCAGCCGCCGTCGACCCGCTCCGCCTTGGTGTTCAGGGCGGCCACGTCCGATCCGGCTCCGGGCTCGGTGATGCCGAGCGCCCCGATCAGCTCGCCGCGGATGGCCGGGACGAGGTAGCGCTGCTTCTGCTCCTCGTCCCCGAACTTCCAGATCGGCGGGGTGGCGATGTTGATGTGGGCTCCGATCCCGGCCGCCGTCCCTCCCGAGCCGGTCCGGGCGAGCTCCTCCGCGAGGACGGCCTCGTGCAGGTAGTCGCCGCCCTGCCCCCCGTACCGCTCGGGGTACTTCAGGCCGAGCAGCCCCTGGGCGGCCATCTTCGGGAAGACCTCTTCGGGGAACCATTCCTCCTCCTCCCATCCCTGGGCGTGGGGGGTCAGCTCCCGCTCGATGAAACCGCGGGCGGAGGCCCGCAGCTCCTCGTGCTCCTCGGTGAAGGGTGGGGTGGGGTGGCTCATGGGCACGCGGCGCTGAGCGGCTGTAGGCGGCCTCCGCGCAGGCTCCGGCCAGGGCCCGCGCGGAGGCCCCTCGCCCTACAGGCCGTAGGAGCGCCCGATCACGTCGAGCATGATCTCGTCGGTGCCCGCTCCGATGCGGTTCAGGCGCATGTCCCGCCAGACGCGCTCGACGCCGTACTCGCGCATGTAGCCGGCCCCGCCGTGTATCTGGATGCATTCGTCGGCCACTTCGCAGGCGATGCGGGAGGCGTGGAGCTTGGCCATCGAGATCTCCCGCACCGGGTACTCCCCGTTGTTGAAGCGCCAGGCCGTGACGTAGACCATCTGACGGGCGGACTCGATTTTGGTCGCCATCTCGGCGAACTTGTGCCGTATCACCTGGAACTTGCCGATTTCACGCCCGAAGGCCTTGCGCTCTTTCGCGTACTGGAGGGTGCGTTCGAAGCATTTCTGGGCCCCTGCCACGCAGCCGGCGGCACCGATCAGGCGCTCGCCCTGGAGCTCCCACATGATGTGGTAGAAGCCCTTGCCGACCTGGCCGAGCACCGCCGAGGCGGGCACGCGCACGTCCTGGAAGGCGAGCAGGGCGGTGTCGGAGGCGTGCATCCCGAGCTTCACCAGCTTCTTCTCCCGGATCACCCCGGGGCTGTCCATCGGGACCAGGAAGAGGGTGAAGCCGTCATAGCCCGCATCGGGATCGGTCTTGGTGACGAGGACGATCACGTCCGCCCGGTGCCCGTTGGTGATGTAGGTCTTGGACCCGTTGATGACGTAGTCCTCCCCGTCCCTGACGGCGCGGGTCTTGATCCCCGATACGTCCGAGCCGGCGTCGGGCTCGGTGATCCCGAGGCAGAGGATCTTCTCCCCCTTGATCGCCGGGACGACCCATTCCTGCTTCTGCTCCTCCGTGCCGAAGGCGAGGATCGGGGGCATCGCCATGTCGGTGTGGACGGCGATCCCCATCGCCAGGCCGCCGGAGTTGGCGTTGCCGATCTCCTCCGCCAGCACGAGGCTGGTGTAGTAGTCGCCGCCCTGCCCCCCGTACTGCTCGGGCTTGTCGAGCCCCAGGAAGCCGAGCTCTCCCATGCGGGGGAAGACTGAGTCGGGGAAGGTCGTCTCCTCCCATTCCTCGGCGTGGGGGGCGAGCTCTTTGATGGCGAAGTTGCGGATCGACTCCCGCAGCTGTTCGTGCTCGTCGGTGAAGATGAAGTGCTTGCGCTGGGACTTGAAGTCTGGCTTGCGGACGCTCTCGGCGGTGGCGGCCATGGTGGGCACGGTCTCCTTGATCTGAGGTGTCGAGCCGGTCGCTGCAAATGGCTGCCGGCGGGTGGCCGGGAGGCTAACGCAGCCCGGTTGAAAAGTAAACAGTAGAGCTTCTCACTTCCCACGGAGCCCGCTTCCGGCTAGGATCCCCGCCGTGCCCGGCGAGAAGGTCCTCTACGAGGTCGACGAGGGCGGGGTGGCGAGGATCACCCTCAACGATCCCGACACCCGCAACGCCCTCTCCCAGGAGCTCCTGGGAGGGCTGATCGACGCCTTCCGGCGCGCCCGCGACGAGGAGCGGGTGCGGTGCGTAGTCCTGGCCTCCTCGCACGAGAAGACCTTCTCCTCCGGAGCCAACCTCGGCGGCTTCGCAGCCGATCAGGCCCTCGTCCACAAGCACTTCGGCTCCGAGCGCTTCGTGGGCCTCTTCAAGCTGATCGGGGAACTGGGCAAGCCGACGGTGTGCGCCGTGCGCGGCCACGTCCTCGCCGGAGCCCTCGGCATCGCCCTGGCCTGCGACCTGATCGTGGCCTCGGAGGAGGCCACCTTCGGCACCCCCGAGATCAACATCGGCACCTTCCCCTTCATGATCATGTCGCTGATCTACCGCAACGTCCCCCGCAAGAAGGCCAACGAGCTGCTGCTGCTCGGGGAGCGCTGGAGCGCACAGGAGGCATTGGCGGCGGGCATGGTCAACCGCGTGGTGGCCGATGAGGAGCTCGACGGCCTCGTGGCCGACTGGGCGGGCAGGCTGGCCGGGAAGTCCCCGGTGATCATGCGCCTGGGCAAGGAGGCCATGCGCCGCCAGATGGACATGCCCCTCGACGACGCCCTCGACTACCTGCGGGCGCAGCTCAGCCTGGCCCTCTCCACGGAGGACATCGTCGAGGGGGTCACCGCCTTCTTCGAGAAGCGCGAGCCGCAGTGGAAGGGACGCTGATGAGCACCGAGCAGACCACATCGATCCTGCGCCCCCTGGTCGAGGACCTGGAAGCCCGCCGGGCCCAGATCGCCCTCGGCGGCGGTGAGGAGAAGATCGCCCGCCAGCACGAGCAGGAGAAGCTCACGGCCAGGGAGCGGCTGGCCCTGCTGATCGACGAGGGAACCTTCGTCGAGCTCGGCATCCACGCACGGCCACACTTCTCCCAGCGGGCGATGGAGGGCAAGGACGCTCCGGCGGACGGGGTGATCACCGGCTACGGCAAGGTCGACGGCCGGCTCGTGGCAGTGTGCGCATACGACTTCACGGTGATGGCCGGGTCGATGGGAATGACGGGCGAGATCAAGGTCACGCGGCTGCGCGAGCTGGCCCTCACCAAGCGGATCCCCTTCATCTGGCTGCTGGACTCCGCCGGGGCGCGCATCCAGGAGGCGGTGGGGTCCCTGTTCGCCGGATCGGGCCACCTGTTCCGGGAGGAGGTGGTGATGAGCGGGGTGATCCCGCAGGTCGCCGCCCTGATGGGGCCCTGCGCCGCCGGCACCGCCTACATCCCCGGGCTCGCCGACTTCGTCCCGATGGTCAAGGGCCGCGGCTCGATGGCCCTCGCCGGGCCCCACCTCGTGCGGGCGGCGGTGGGGGAGGACGTCACCCAGGAGGAGCTCGGAGGCTCTCGGGTGCACTGCCGCAAGTCCGGGGTGGGGGACATGGAGGTCGCAAGCGACGAGGAGTGCATCGAGCGGGTCAAGCAATACCTGTCGTTCATGCCCCAGAACTGCGAACAGGCTCCGCCGATCAGGCCGGTCTCAGATCCCGTGGAGCGCCGCGAGGAGGACCTCCTGGACGTCCTGCCGGAGTCCAACCGCAAGCCCTACGACATGTACGAGGTGATCCGCCGGATCGTCGACGACGGGGAGCACCTGGACATGAAGGGCCAGTGGGCCAAGACGATCATCACCTGCTTCGCCCGCTTCGGGGGACGCCCCGCCGGGATCGTGGCCAACCAGCCCAAGCAGCTCGGGGGCATCCTCGACAACGACTCGGCGGACAAGGCCGCCCGCTTCGTGAACCTCTGCAACGCCTTCTCGATCCCGCTCGTGTTCCTGATGGACGTCCCCGGGTTCATGGTCGGCACCAAGGTCGAGGCCGCCGGGATCATCCGCCACGGGGCCAAGATGCTCTACGCGGTCGCCAACGCCACCGTGCCCAAGATCACGGTCATCACCCGCAAGGCCTACGGGGCGGGCTACTACGTCATGAACGGCCGCGCCTACGAGCCCGACCTGATCGTCGCCTGGCCGAGCGCCGAGATCAGCGTGATGGGAGCCGAGGGCGCCGTGGAGATCGTGATGCGCCGTCAGGTCGAGGAAGCGGACGACCCGGAGGCCAAGAAGGCGGAGCTGATCGAGGCCTACCGCAAGATCATCGACGTCTACATCGCCGCCGGCAACGACATGATCGACGACGTCATCGACCCGCGGGAGACGCGTCAGACGATCTGCCGCGCGCTGGAGATGGCGCAGGGCAAGAAGATCGAGCGGCCCTACAAGCGCCAGGGCGTCGTCCCCGTATGACTCGTCCAGCAAACTCAGGAAAGGGGGGTCTGAGATGAGCCTCGACGACCCGGTCGTCATCACCTGTTCGATCTCGGGGGCGATAGCCAACCGGGAGCAGTGCCCCGCGATCCCCTACACCCCGCAGGAGTATGCGGCCGAGGCCAGGCGGATCGTGGACGAGGGCGGGGTGATGATCCACATCCACGCGCGCAAACCCGACGGCACCCCCAGCTATGAGATCGAGGACTTCGCCGCCATCACCAAGGCGATCCGCGACGAGGTCGGCGACGAGGTGATCGTCAACTACTCCACGGGCACGATCGGGGTCCCGGTGCAGAAGCGGATCGACTACCTGCGCGAGTGCCGTCCCGAGGTGGCCGCCCTGAACATGGGCTCGATGAACTACGCCAAGTACTCCCGCTCGCGCAAGCAGTTCGTCTTCAACATGGTCTTCGCCAACCCCTTCGACGAGATCATCGAGCTGCTGGAGGCGATGAACGAGCTGGGGATCAAACCCGAGCACGAGTGCTTCGACGTCGGCCACGTCGGCAGCCTCGAGCCGCTTATCGACATGGGCGTGCTGAAGACGCCTCTGCACGTGGACTGCGTGATGGGCGTCGTCGGAGGGATCCCGCCCACGGCCCGCAACCTCGCGGCGATGGTGGCGAACATCCCCGAGGGCTCCCACTGGGGCGTGATCGGGATCTCCCGCGACCAGTGGATGCTGGTCTCCGCCGCGCTCACCCTCGGAGGGTCGATCCGCGTCGGCCTGGAGGACAACCTGTATCTGCCCAGCGGCGAGATGGCCCGCTCCAACGGGGAGCTGATCGCCAAGGCGCGGGCGATGACCGAAGACGTGGGCCGCCGCCCGGCCACCGTCGCCGAGGCCAGGACGATGCTGGGGATCGCCCGGTGACAACCCTGCCCCTGGAGGGGATCCGCGTCCTCGACCTGTCACGGCTGCTGCCGGGGGGCTTCTGCTCCCTGCTGCTGGCCGACTTCGGGGCCGAGGTGCTCAAGGTGGAGGACACGGGCATGGGCGACTACATCCGCTGGTCGCCCCCCTTTTATGAGGGCCGCCCACCCTTCCACGAGAGCGCCCGCTCAGCCCTCTTTCTGTCCCTGAACCGCAACAAGCGCTCGATCCGCCTCGACCTCAAGCACGATCGCGGCCGTGAGGCCCTGCTGCGACTCGTCGCCGAATACGACGTGGTTCTGGAGTCCTTCAGGCCCGGGGGTCCTCGACCGCCTCGGCGTGGGATACGAGCGGATGCGACAGGAGAACCCGGGCATCGTCTACTGCGCCATCAGCGGGTACGGCCAGCATGGCCCCAAGCGGGACGCCTCCGGCCACGACATGAACTACCTCGGCCTGATCGGCCTGCTCGGCCTGACCGGAGAGCGGGGCGGGGAGCCCGTCCAGGCGGCCGGCCAGATCGCCGACCTCGGCGGCGGGGCCCTGATGGCGGCCTTCGGGATCCTTGCGGCCCTGCGGGAGCGTGACGGCACGCCCGCCCGTCCCGGCTCCGGGGAGGGCCAGATGGTCGACGTCTCGATGTCCGACGGCGCCCTGTCCTGGCTTGCGATGGTTGCGGCCACCTACTTCGCCGACGGCAACGTGCCGCGCCGCGGCGAGCTGCCCCTGGCGGGCTCCCTGGTCTGCTACCGCCCCTACGAGTGCGCCGACGGGTGGGTCTCCCTCGGGGCGCTGGAGCCGAAGTTCTGGCAGGCCTGGTGCCGGGGGGTCGATCGCGAGGACCTGATCCCCGCCCAGTTCGAGCGACCGGGTTCTGCAGCCCACGACCAGGTCAAGGAGATCTTCAAGGGCCGCTCCCGCGAGCAGTGGGAGGCCTTCGCCCGCGAGCACGACTGCTGCCTGGAGCCCGTGCTGGAGCTCGACGAGGCGCTCGATACCGACCTCGTGCGCGAGCGCGAGATGGTCGTCGAGCTTGCCCAGCCCGGAGCGCACAGGCCGGTACGCCAGCTCGGGATCCCGGTCAAGCTGGGGCGGACCCCCGGCGATCACGCCCGGCTGCCGGGTCCGGCCCTGGGGGAGCACACCCAGGAGGTCCTGGCCGCGGCCGGTTACTCCGCGGAGGAGGTGGCGGAGCTGATCTCAAGCGGAGCGGCCGCCGGTCCGGCCGAGGCCGGGCAGGACGCCACCATACGGGTGTGACCCGGCGGGGGGCGATCCCGTGAGCGCGAGCCGGGCGGCCGCCAGGACGGAGGCCGCCGTCGACGGCCAGCAGCGGCCGCTGCTGAAGATGAGCGAGCTGTCCGAGCGCTCGGGTGTCAGCCCCGGCACGATCCGCTACTACCTGCGCGAGGGCCTGCTCGGGGAGGGCGAGGACGTGGTGCGGACCAGCCGCAACATGGCCTACTACCCGGCCGACTACGTGGAGCGGATCGCCCTCATCAAGAGGCTGCAGGAGGAGCGCTTCATGCCCCTGAAGGTGATCAGGGGGGCCCTGCAGGAGGACCCCGAGCGCGTCCGCGCCCTGGTCGAGCTCGAGGACCGCATCATCGAGCGCGCCCTCGACAGCGCCGAGGAGCAGAGCCGCGTCTCCCGGCGGGTCGTGCAGGAGCGCTACGGGGTCCCTCGCATCGTCCTGGATCGCCTGGCCGACATCGGCGTGCTGACACCCAACCAGCGCGGATACGACCGCGACGACCTGAAGATCATCGAGGCGATCGCCGGCTTCAGGGCCGGGGGCTACGACGAGGCCCTCGGCTTCACCGTCTACGACACGCTGCGCTACCGCCGTGCCCTGGAGCCGCTGGTGGAGGAGGAGGTGCGCGCCCTGCTCGACCGCCTCGCCGGGGAGGTCGAGGTCGACCGGGCGATGGAGATCGTGGCCGCCGGGGTGGAGCCCCTGCGCGAGCTGATCGGGGCGATGCACTCCAAGCTGCTGCTCGGGGAGCTGCGCAGGCAGCGGGGCGACAGGCGCCGGGCCTGACCCCGCTCGGCGGGGCGCCTACCAGCGCGCCCGGTGGTGCTCCATCACGCCACGCCCGCTCGCCAGGGCTATGCCACCCGGCAGCTCGCCGGAGAAGGTCCCGAAGGGCGCCCGGTAGTCGCTGCTGACGATCAGCAGGTTGTCATGGCGGCTGCGCTGCGCCTGCGCCCGGAAACGCAGCTCGCTGCCGTCATCGGCCCGGATGCTCGACAGATCCTCGGCGAAGCTCACCGGCCCGACCTCGTGGGGGCGCCCGTCCAGCCACACCGCCCGCTCGCTGCCCCGGGGCGGATCGTTGACCCCGCTGACGAGGTTCCAGGCGACGGGGGTGCCCTCGGGGGTCTCCCCGACGCCTGCGCTCCAGCGCCACTCGGTGCGGCGGGAGTGATAGCCGAGGGTGTCGTCGACGACACCGAGGGCCTCGATCGGCATCGGCGCGCCGCCGTCGAGCGAGAGGGTCCCCCGGACGGGGATGCCCGCCTGCTTGCGCGTCCACACCTCCGAGCGCCCGTGAGGGCAGCGGGCCCGGATCCCGGGCTGCTCGAACAGCTCCAGGTCGAGGTCGACACCACGGTCGCGAACCCGCATCCGGCCGCTGCGATCGGTCCCTGCCTCGACCAGGACGACCTCCTCGCGCCGGGGCAGCAGGCGGGTGCGTTCGCGCATCCCCTCCCCGCCCGGCAGCCACAGCGCCCAGAAGGACTGGCGGGCCGGCCCGATCCGCACGATCGCCGCACAGGCCATCAGCCGCTCGGCGAACACCCCCACGTAGCGCCACCGCTTGCGCGGCCTGCCCCGCACGAAGAGGCCCCCCTCGACGGGCGGCGGGCCCTCGCCCGCATCAACACGAAAGGCGGCTGACGTTATGCTTCGCGATGTTGACTGATCAGTCAATCTATTCTCGTCGTCGGGGCCTGCGGATCGCCGGCGCTGGAGGAAGAGGCCAGCCTTGAGGGTCGCGGCAGTCCAGCTGAACTCCACCGCCGATCAGGCGGCGAACCTCGCCGCAGCCGACCGCCTCACCCGGGCGGCAGCAGCCGACGGGGCGAGCCTGATCGTACTGCCCGAGAAGTGGACGGCGATCGGCTCCGACGAGGATCTGCGCGAGGCCGCCCAGACGCTGGACGGGCCGGCCGTCGCCTGGGCGCGGCAGACGGCCCGGGAGCTGGGGGTGGACCTGGTGGCGGGCTCGATCGTCGAGCGCGTCCCCGGGCAGGAGAAGCTCGCCAACACCTCCGTCCACGTCGACCCGAGCGGGGAGATCAGGGCCGTCTACCGCAAGGTGCACATGTTCGACGTGGAGGTCGGAGGGCGCACCTACCGGGAGTCGGCCCTGGAGCAGCCCGGCGAGGAGATCGTCCTCTCCAGCACCGCCGAGGGCGTGGAGCTGGGCATGTCCATCTGCTACGACCTGCGCTTCCCGGAGCTCTACCGGATCCTCGCCCTGCGGGGCGCCCGCGTGATCGTGATACCGGCGGCCTTCACCCTGGCCACGACCCGCGACCACTGGGAGACCCTCGTGCGGGCCCGGGCGATCGAGGACCAGGCCTTCGTGATCGCGGCCAACCAGGTGGGGACGCATCCGGGCGGGCAGCAGTCGGGCGGGCGCTCGATGATCGTGGACCCCTGGGGTGTCATCCTCGCCCAGGCTCCCGATCGGGAGTGCCACATCGTCGCCGAGCTGGACCTCGAGCGCCAGGGGGAGATCCGGCAGAGCCTGCCCTCGCTGGCCAACCGGCAGCCGGGTGCCTACCGCTGGCCGGGCCGGGAGGCGGCGTGAGCGCGGCCGCCCGCGGCAGGAGTGCCCCCGACAAGCGCCGGGTGATCCTCGACGCGGCCGTGCGGGTGTTCGCCCGCCAGGGCTTTCACGCCTGCCGGGTCTCGGACATCGCCGACGAGGCCAAGGTCGCCTACGGCCTCGTCTACCACTACTTCGCATCCAAGGACGAGGTGCTGGACACGCTGTTCTTGGAGCGCTGGAACGTGATGCTCGAGCTGATCCGGGAGGTCGACGCCGAGCCCCAGCCGGTGCGGGAGAAGCTGCAGGCGATCGCCTCCTTCATCGTCGAGAGCTACCGCCACGACCCCGACCTGATGAAGGTGATCATCGTGGAGGTGACGAGGGCGGCCAACTCGTTCGGGCAGACCCACATAGGCGAGATAAGGGAGGCCTACGAGCTGATCGCCGGGATCGTCACCAAGGCCCAGGAGGAGGGCGTCTTCCGGCCCGACATCGAAGCCCGCTTCGCGGCGATGGCCTTCTACGGGGCGATCGAGCAGCTGCTGACGGGCTGGATCTTCGGCCTGCTCCCCCAGGACGAGCAGAGCCTCGAGCGCGCGAAGTGGCTGGTCGTGGAGACGATCTGCGGGGGGCTGGAAGGCAGCGCCCTGGACCGTCCGAGCGTCTCCTGAGGCCCTCGCAGGATTTCCCCCCGCGGGGAAGGGCGAGTAGAAACGACCTCGCCGGGGAATAGACTGGCGCGATCATGGAGAACGAGATGGCCAAACGACTGATGTGGTCGGGGCTGCTCGCGGGCTTCGGCGCCCTTGCGAGCATCGCCGCCAACCGCTTGGCCGCCACCGTCTGGCGCCGCCTCTTCGATGAGGACCCGCCGGAGTGAGCGCGGCTAGGACACCGCCTCCCACAGAGCAGCCGCAGAACATCGCGGCGGCGGTCGCGGAGGTCTCCGAGCGGGCGTCGCTGCTGGTGCGCGAAGAGATCGAGCTCGCCAAGGCCGAGGTCACGGAAAAGGCGACCAAGCTCGCGAAGGGCGCCATCGTCGGGATTGTGGCCGGGGTCTTCTTCCTCACGGCCCTGCTCTTCATCCTCATCGGCTTCGCCTGGCTTCTCTACTACTACCTCCCCGGCAACGACTTCACCTACTTCATCGGGTTCTTCGCGATGGGGGTCATCCTGATACTGCTCGGCGTGGCGGCGGGCCTGATGGCCTACAGGGCTCTCAGGCGCGGAGCCCCGCCGGTGCCCAACATGGCGATCGAGGAGGCCCGCAAGATCCGCGAGACGATCAGCTCCCCCGGGCCCGACGGCGCGCCGCCGGGCGCCCCCGGAGGTCTCGGCTGATGGCGAGCTCCGCCCGCACACCCGTAGAGATCCGCAACTCGATCGAGAGCAACCGCCAGGAGCTGGCGCTGTCGGTCCAGAGGCTGCGTGGCGAGGTCACGCGGCTCACCGACTGGCGCTCCCACGTCGAGCGTCACCGCAACGAGATCATGGTGGGGGCGGCCGTGGTCGGGCTCTTCCTCGGCGCCCGCATTATGCGCCGCCGCCGGCGCGGCGACTGATCAGCTCAGCAGCGAGCGGGGGATGCCCCCGACGCCGATCAGGCCGGGCCCCGTGTAGGTGCCGATCACCGGTCCCACCTCCGAGGTGAAGATGGGCTCGGAGTCGAAGATGTCCCGGCAGCGCTCGATCAGGCGCTGGGCCTGCTCGGGGGCCTGGATGTGCTGCACGACCCAGCCGTCGGAGCCGGCGTCCCGCAGCTCTTCGGCGTAGCGGACCATGCGCTCGAAGGCACGACCGGCCGTGCGCACCCGCTCCACGGGCACGATCTCGTACTCGAGGGAGAGGATCGGCTTGATGCGCAGGGTCCCGCCCAGCCAGGCCTGGGCCTTGCCGATACGGCCTCCGCGGCGCAGGTACTCGAGCGTGTCCAGGCAGAACCAGATCCGAAGCGCCCTGCGCGCCTCCCGCACCCGCTCGGCGACCGCCTCCCTGTCCCCTCCGGCGCGGGCGGCAGCGGCGGCTGCCAGGATCAGCATGCCGGTGCCGCCACAGGCGGTTTCCCCGTCGATCACCTCGACCCGCCCGCCGAGGCCTCGCTCCGCCAGCATGCCCTCGGCCTGGCGGGCGGCCTCGCTGGTGCCCGAGATCCCTCCGGCGAGATGGATCGAGACGATGTCCATGCCCTGCTCGAGCAGCGGCTCCCAGACCGCCAGGAAGTCCCCGATCGAGGGCTGGGAGGTCGTCGGCAGCTCGGGGTCGGTGCGCAGGCGCTCGTAGAAGGCGTCGAAACCCTCCATCTCCAGCTCACGCCGGGGCTCGCCCTTCCAGCCGACGTACAGGCTGACCTGATGGATCCCCTGCTCGTCGGCGAGCTGGCGGGGGAGGTAGTGGGTGCTGTCGGTGGCGATCGCGACTGGGGCCATGGCGGCGAGACGCTACCGCAACCTCTGGCGAGTACCCCTCGCCGGTCAGCGCAGCGTCTCGGCGAGCTCTCCCGACTCGTACATCTCCGTGACGATGTCACAGCCACCGATCAGCTCGCCCTCGTGGAAGAGCTGGGGGATCGTCGGCCAGTTCGATATGGCCGAGAGCTCCTGGCGGATGCGGGGGTCGGGCAGGATGTCCACGGCCGCGAAGGGCACCTCCAGCGACTGCAGCATGGACACGGTGCGGGCGGAGAACCCGCAGGCGGGCGCCTCGGGGGTTCCCTTCATGAACAGGATCACCTTGTGCTCGGAGATCGCCTCGGCGATGGCCTGGCGGATCGGGTTGTCCTCGGCGGCCGGGACGGGGGCCGCGGGGGGCTCGCTGTTCACCATCGGGATCGGCTCGAACTGGCTGGACATCGGATGCTCCTCGCTGTCAGTTGGTCTGGACCCTGGAGGGGGCGTAGGTCTTGAGGGCTAGCGCGTGGATGGCACCGCCCACCTCGCCGTCGAGGGCCTGGTAGACGAGTCGGTGCTGCTCGACCCGGCTGAGCCCCTCGAAGGCCTCGGCCGTGACGGTCGCGCGGAAGTGATCGCCGCCGCCCGTGTAGTCCTCGACCTCGGCGGTGGACCCCGGGATGGCGGCCTCGATGCGCTGCCTTATGTCCTCGGCGGAGGGCACGAGGCCTAGCCTAGAGGATCCCGGGAGCCTTTCCGGGGCTTCACACGGACCGCTATACTTTGGAAAGCCATGGAGTCGCCGCCACCGATCACCATCACGGACAAGGGCGCCGAGAAGGTGCACGAGTTCCTTGCCGCCCAGCAGGCCGATCTGGCCGTGGCGGGCCTGCGCGTAGGGGTCCGCGGCGGAGGCTGCTCGGGCTTTCAGTACCAGCTCGCCTTCGACGAGCAGCGCGAGAGCGATGTCGTGTTCGAGAGCCACGGGCTGAAGCTCCTGGTCGACGGCGAGAGCCTGCAGTTCGTGCGCGGCTCGACCATCGACTACGAGGAGAGCCTGCAGGGGGCGGGCTTCAAGGTCAACAACCCCAACGTCGTGGCCGCCTGCGGTTGCGGCTCCTCCTTCCGGGTGGCCGAGGAGGAGCAGGTCTCCGCGGTCTAAGAGGCCGGCCCCGTACGGGTGGCCTCGCGCCTGCCAGCTGCGCCGAGGCTGCTGGCGGCGTGCTTCCTCCTCCCGGCCCTCCTCCTGGGCGCCTGCGGCGCAACGCCCCGGCATGCGGCCAACCTCCTCGACCATCGACGGCCGCCGCGCAGCCGGGCCCGGCCCTCGGGCTGACCGAGGACGACGCCGACCTCCTGTGGAGCCCGAGCCTGGCGGCCTCCGCCGCCGGGGCTCCCTTCCAGCAGGCCCGCAGGCAGCTGACGGCGCTGCGCCCCAACTACCTGAGGCTGTTCGTGGACTGGGCCGCGATACAGGCGAACCCTAACCGTCAACCAAATCTTGAGGGTCCCCTCAGCGGCTGCGCCCGCACGGTCGGTCCCTGTGGGGCATACGGCGGGATCGCGGCCGAGCTCGGGGCGATCGCCTCCCAGCAGCGCTCCGGTGGCTCGGGCTTCCAGGTCGTGATCGACATCCTCGGCGCTCCCGCCTGGGCGGCCCTTCCGCCCCACGGCTGCGAACGCCCCGGCACGGCCCCGATCGCGCAGGCCCCTGCGCCGCCGGGCGCTCGCCGGCCTACCGCACCCTGATCTCCGATCTGCTGCGCCTCGGCGAACGGGAGGGGGTGGGGCTGGGCTGGTGGACGCCCTGGAACGAGCCGAACAACCCGCAGTTCATCAGCCCCCAGCGATCCTCCTGCTCCGCCGACGGTCCCGCCCTGGCGCCGGCGGTCTACGCCCAGCTGGCGAGGGCCATGTCGAGCGTGCTGCGCTCCCACCCGGGCGAGCACCGGATGCTGCTCGGGGAGCTGGGCGGCTATGAGAGCGGATCGCCCCACCGCACGAGCGTCGCCCAGTTCATAGACGCCCTGCCCGCCGACGTCCTGTGCCTGGCCTCGGCCTGGTCGGTCCACGACTACGCCGCCCGCCCGCCCGTCGCCGCGGCTGGGGATCCGGTCGGGGCCCTCAAGCGTGCGCTGGACGCCCGCGGCGGCTGTGCCTCCGGGGCGCCCGTATGGGTGACCGAGGCGGGCGCCGGGGCGCCCGAGCCGGGCCGGGCGCGCAGCGCCGCCCCCGGCGAAGAACGGGCGGGCTGTCAGGCGCTCGCCGCCCAGGTGCTCGGCTGGTATCTCCGACGCTCGCGTCAAGGCGATCCTGCAGTACACATTCCGCGAGGACCCGGCCTACCCCGTCGGGCTTCTCAGCGCGGACCTCTCCCACACGTACGCGACCTACCGCCTGTGGCAGCGGCTCGCGAGCGCCCGTGCCGCCGGCAGGCCGCCGCCCACCCCCGCGCAGGGTTGCTCGTAGGCTGGGGAGGATGGCCCTCCTGCCCCAGACGCTTCGCCGCCTGACCCCGCACGGCCTGCGCGACGACGTGCGCGTCCGCGCCCCGGCCCTGGCTCTGGGCCTGATCCCGCCCCGCTCGATGCACTCCGACGATGATCTCGGCGTGCTGATGGAGGCCGTGGCCGCAGCGCGCAGGGTGGTGGAGATCGGGGTCTACGAGGGGGCCTCGGCGGTGGCCCTCGTGGGGGCGCTGGGCCCGGGCTGCGAGCTGCACCTGATCGACCCCTTCGGTCACCGGCCCGATGCCCTGCCGCGCGGATGGGGGGCCAGCGAGTGGGCCACCCGCCGGGCGCTGGCCCGGGCGGTCCGCCGGCAGGGGGCGCAGGCCCCGCGCGTGGAGTTGCACCCGGCCCTCTCCCACGAGGTCGCAGCCGGCTGGTCGGGGCCGGTGGACGCCGTCTTCATCGACGGCGATCACTCCGAGCGGGGGTGCGAGCTCGACTGGTCGAGCTGGCATCCGTTCGTGCCCGTCGGCGGACACGTCGTCTTCCACGACGCCCGTGCGGGGCGTCCCCGCGGGCGCGGCCTGCCGGGGCCCACGGCGGTCGTCGAGCGCCTGTTCCGCGAGCGGGTCGACCCCCGGCTGGGAGCCGGTCTGGCGAGCGTGACAGGACCGTGGCTGTGAGGCGGGTCGCGTGAGCGTGCTGCGGGTTTTCACTCAAAGCTGTACAGCCAGCCAGCCGGGCGCCTCGGAGGAAGCACTGAATCTCGGGGAGGACTACTGAAGCCGGATGCTTGACGCCAGATCAAGCACTGTGCTACGGTCGCCGTGACATGAAGTCAAGCGTGGCGATGGGGAGGGAGGCCCGCTCGTGCGGCAACGCACCGGTAGCGTGTACTGGAGAGCGCTCTCGTGATGTCTTCCGTTGGCTGCGCCCAACCGGCTTGACCTTGACGCAGATGATGTTTTCTGCCAAGGTCGCGCCAGCACCGTTTTGGCTGAGGATCAGCAGAACGGCTACGACAGGCTTCGGGGCATCCCTGTCCTGAAGAAGGGGACTTTCGGAGTCCGTCGATCCAATCCAAGAGGGAAAAGGAGTAGTTCACACATGAAACGCATGAGGATCCTGGGGCTCTGCCTCGTCGCCGTCTTCGCCTTCGCGGCCGTCGCGGCTGCGAGCGCGTCTGCGGCGCCTGAATGGGCCGCTTGCCAGAAGGCGGCGGTGAAGAAACACCGGTAACTACACCGAAAAGCTGTGCACGGTGGCATCCGAACCAGGCAAAGGGAAGTACGAACTCGTCATTCCGAGCATCGGCAAAGGCAAAGGGTTCAAGTCCAAGGGTGTGGGCGAATCCACACTGCACACGGTGGTCCCGGGCAACGGTGACCTCCCCGTCACGTGCAAAAAGTTCAAGGCATCGGGTAAAGCCGGCCTCCCCAACAAGGAGGAAGCCGTCGTAGCCGAATTCTCCAAGTGCACCGCGCTTGGCGGAGCCGTCTCCTGCGGGAACGTCGGAGCCGGAAAGATCACGACCGAAAAAATGGCCGGCGAACTCGGCACGATTCACCCCGCCGAGGGTGGCGGAACCGGTGTGTCGCTGCACGCTGAAGGCGCAACACCGGTTGTGACCTCTCACGTGCACCGGCGTCGCCGAAGTGCGTGTCCAGGGTACGGCCATCGGTGTCCAGACTGGTGACATCAACGCCATCAGCCAAGACATCGACCACGACCTACACCGTCCAGGAAGATCCTCTCGGGCCGAACAGGAAGTGGAAGAATGCGAAAACATCGCCACTAAAAAAGTTGAAAAAACTGTGAATGGTGCCCGCTGACGACCCTGCTGTCTTCACCGAAAAAGGGTTCGTCGGGTTCCTTGCAATGAATTCAACCAGGGCAAAGGCTTCTCCCCCGGCATTCCGGCCGGCCAGGAAGGCGTCTCCTCAAACAAGGGCGAAGCCCTGATGGTGCACCTCTGATTCGCTTGAAGCAAGCTAGCAGTTCCGAAGCAAGCGCGTGGGGCCTCCGGGCCCCACGCGTCGTTTCTGGGGAGAGCCCGCGTTCTCCCCGCCTCGCCCCGGATTGCGGGCCTGCACCACGACGGTTCTCGCTTGACAACCGTACGGCGTCAAATAGACTTCCTCGCGAGGGATTTCACGGAGAGGAACGGGATGACGGGAGCAACGCAGATGCGCCGCGCAAGCGGCCGGGACAAGGCCGCGGGTAGAAGCCTGCTGCGGCTGTGCGCCCTCCTCTCCGCCGCGCTCGCGGTGCTCCTCGCGACCGCGACCAGCGCCCAGGCCCTCAGCCAGCGCGGCCATCTCCTCGGCTTCTCCTTCGGCTCCACCGGCAGCGAAGCTGGACAGATGAAGGACCCGACCGGGGTGGCCGTCAACGAAGCCAGCGGGGACATCTACGTCGTCGACAGCGGCAATAACCGGGTCGACCGCTTCGACTCCAAAGGCGAATTCATCGAAGCGTGGGGCTACGGGGTCGTCAACGGCGAAAAGAGAATTCCAGAAGTGCACGCCGATGACGAAATGCAAGGCCGGCATCGCCGGCCACGCGCAAAGGCCAGCTTCACGGAGCCGAAGCGATCGCGATCGACAACTCCACGGGTCCGTCGAAAGGCGACGTCTACGTCGAGGCGGTCACCCCCTATGAAGAAGAACTCGCCAACGGCAAAGAAGTCGAATTCGAATTCGGGGTCTTCGACAAGTTCAGCCCCACCGGGGAACTGATCGGCCAGATCAAAACCTTCAAGGAAGAAGGCTTCAACGAAAAGTTCGAAGAACCGCACGGCGTCACCGTCGACCCCAGCGGCAACCTCTGGATCTACAACGAAGAATCGCTGTTCAAGTACAGCGGCGCCGTCAAAAACCTCTTCCTGACGGCGATTGAATCGGAAGCCGGCGAAGGCAGGCCGGGCATCGCGGTCGACGCCAAAGGCAACATCTACGTCGGCCACGAAGCGGGCTCGGTAACGAGCGGAACCGAACCGCCAACGGTGATCGCAAAGCTCAAGCCGACAGGCGAACTGCTGATCGAAGAACTGAATGGCGAACCGAGCGGCGGCGTGGCCGTCGACCCCTCCAACGAAGAGCCGCTCGTCGACAACCTCAAGAGCATCGCGGTCTTCGACACGACGGGCAACCTGACCGACACGTTCGGGTCGGGGCAGATCACCTCGGGCGCGGGCATGGCCGCCGCCAAGAGCGGCGAACCCAACGCGAGCAACGTGCTCGTCGCCGACCCCGGCGCCAACGCGGTCCGCGTGTTCGTCCCCGAACCGCCCGGCCCGCCGAAGATCGAAGAGCTCTCCGTCGCGTCAATCACGGCGATGAGCGCCAAGCTGACCGCCCTGATCGACCCGACGGGCAACGAAACCGAATACTCCTTCCGTTACGACACGTCCGCCGTGCCCACGGCCAGCGAACCATGCACGGGCACCTGCACCGAAACGCCCCCTGCGAGCATCGGCAAAGGGTTCTCCGACGTGAGCGTCGAACCGGAAGTGAAAGGGCTGACCCCGGGCAAGACCTACCACTACCGGGTGATCGCCAACAACTCCGCGGGCGCAGCGGAAAGCGGCGAACAGACCTTCAAGACGCCACCCGAAGTCTTCGGAGCGACGCTGCCCGACGGCCGGGTGTGGGAGCTCGTCTCGCCGACGAACAAGAACGGCGCCGCGATCGAACCGCTGACGGCCGAAGGCGAGGCGGTCCAGGCGGCTGAAGACGGCGAAGGGATCGTCTATGCCCAGCGCGGGGCTCTGCCGGGCGCCGAAGGCAACCGCGTGCCCGAACCGAACGAGATCCTCGCCACGCGCGGCGGCACCCAATGGTCCTACACGGACCTTGACACCCCCACGAAGAAGGCGAAGGCCTGACCCCTGGCGCTGCGCCTGAGTACCGCAGTTCGCCACGGACCTCTCGACGGCCATCGTGCAGCCGTTCGGCAAGGAGCCTTCGAACAACCCGCCGCTGAACAAACAGGCGACGGAAAGCACGCCCTACCTGCGCAGCGACGTCGCGGAATGCCGGGTCCTCGCCTGCGCGCCGAAGAATGCTTCACGCCGCTGGTCACCGGCGCCAACGTCATCGAAGTGGAAATCAAAGGGGAAAAACGACCGGTTCCCTTCGGAGGCAAGGGCCTGAACTTCGTCGCCGCGCACGCCCGACCTCAGCAGGGACGTGCTGACCGCGGAAGTCAAGCTGACCGAAGACGCCGGGCCGGGCGCGAACCTCTACGAGTGGTCGCAGGCGGACGGCAAGCTCACGCTCGGCCAGCGTGCTGCCCGAAGGCAAAGCGGCGACCAGCCCGAGCCTCGGCATCCAAAACCGCAACGTCAGGCACGCGGTCTCCAACGACGGCTCGCGCGTGATCTTCACCGCGCTGACCGGCGTCCAGCCGCACCTGTTCATGCGCGACATGGCGGCTGAAAAAGACGATCCAGATCGACGTGGCCGAAGCGGGCACCGAAGCGCCGATCCACGCGCGTCCGGTCTTCCAGACCGCCAGCGCCGACGGCTCGCGGATCTTCTTCACCGACGAACAGCGCCTGACCAAAGACTCCACCGCATCCTCGAAGTTCGAACGGCCCGACCTCTACGAGTGCAAGGTCGTCGAAAAAGAAGGCGAACTCGAATGCAAGCTCACCGATCTCACCGACGGACGTCAACGCCGGCGAAAACGCGAACGTGCAGGGCAGCGTGCTCGGCGCCAGCGAAGACGGCAGCACGGTCTACTTCGTCGCCAACGGGGCGCTCACCGGCGAAGCCAGCCGGGCAACTGCAGGCTCGGCGAAGAAGCCGCCAACCAGGGCGAATTCACGCTCACGGCCAAATGCAACCTCTACGTCGCTCACTACGACGCCGGATCGGAACGTGGAGCCTCAGGCTGCGTCGCAGCGCTCTCGGCCGAAGACGAACCCGACTGGGGCGCGACCGCCCGTCGGCAACTTCCAGTACATGGTCTCCAGGGTGTCCCCGGACGGGAACTGGGTCACGTTCATGTCCGACCGCAGCCTCACCGGCTACCACAACCAGCGACGTCGTCAGCGGCAAGCCCGACGAGGAGGTCTTCGCCTATGAAGCCGCCCACGACAAGCTGATCTGCGCCTCGTGCAACCCCTCCGGCGCTCGCCCGATCGGCGTCTTCACCAGCACGTCCGCACCACGGCGAAGGCGTCGGCCTGCTAGTCGACCGCCCGGACTCTGGAAAGAACGCTGGCTGTCCGGGAGCATCGCCGGCCTACACCCACAGGTCTGCGATCACCGAAGTCGTCTACGCGTCGCATGACCTCTTCAACGGCGGGCGGATCTTCTTCACAGCGCCGACGGCCTCGTACCCGCAGGACAAAAACGGCAAGGAGGACGTGTACGAGTACGAGCCCGCCGGCGTCGGTGGCTGCACGACCGAGCGAAACGTTCAGCGCAGCGCCGGCGGCTGCGTGTCGCTGATCTCCTCGGGCAAATCGCCGACGGGAATCGGCGTTCCTGGACGCCAGCGCGAGCGGCAACGACGTGTTCTTCGTCACGACGGCCCAGCTCGCCGAAAGCGACCGAAGACACAGCGTTCGACATCTATGACGCCGCGCATCTGCGGCGTGCGGCTCCACCCGTGCCTGCGGCCCCCGGCAGCATCGCAATCCGTCCTTGCGCGAAAGATCGAAGAATGCCGCACGGCGACGAACACCCCGCCCGAAATCGGGCCGCCTGCGACGATGTCGCCGTCGGCCAGCGGCAACATCGTGGCGAAAAAAGGCGTCCTGTCCTCGACCGAACAGAAACCGGCCTCCAAACCGAAACCGCTCACGCGCGCCCAGAAGCTCGCCAAAGCGCTGAAGGCGTGTAAGAAGATGAAGAAGCAAGAAGAAGCGGCACGCCTGCGAAGTCCAGGCCCGCAAGAAGTACGGGCCGCCCAAGAAAGGCCACGAGAAGGGCAGCACGAGCCACGGACCGGTCCACCGATGACCCGCCGACCCCTCACGAGAGCCCGCATCCTTCTCGGCGCGCTGGCGGCGGTCCTGCTGCTCGCGCTGTCCGCCGGCGCCGGCAGCGCATCGGCCAGCTCCGCCGGCTGGTGGCTGCTGGAAACCAGCTTCGCTCCGACCAAAGTCACGCCGGGCAAGAACGCCCAGATCAGCGTCACCGCCGTGAACGCCGGGTACCAGGACATCAGCGCCGCGAGCAAGCCGATCGTGATCACCGACACCGTCCCCGCCGGCCTGAAGCTCGTGGCCCACAGCTTCCCCAAAGAACCCGCTGCATTCGCCCTGGCGGGCCCGTACCAGCCCGGGATCAAGAAGAAACCGGTGCTGCAGATGCCCTGCACCATCGTCGCGCAGACGGTGACCTGCGAACTGGCCGAACAGGCGCTGCGCCCCAACGAAACGATCAGGCTGACGCTCAACGTCGAACCCGAATCGTCGCTCGAAACGGGGACGGTGCTCGAAAACAAATTCCACATCGAAGGCGGCAAGACGACCGAAGGCGCCGAACCCCCGCACGTCACGGAAGCAAAGACCACCGAAGTCAGCGAAGAAGCCACCAAAGCCGGCGTGGGACGCTACGAACTGAGGCCCGAAAACGCCGACGGGACGATCGACACCCAGGCCGGTTCCCACCCCTTCCAGCTCACGACCATCTTCAGCGAGAACGAGGTCCTGAAACTCTCCTCGGGCCTGACGGGCAGCCGCCTGAGCCCATACGTGCCGGCGCTGCCGAAGAACCTCCACTTCGTGCTGCCCCCGGCATGATCGGCAGCGTCGCCAAGACACCGCAATGCAGCGAAAGCGACTTCTCGGCGATCGTCCGCGGCACCACCAACTACTGCTCCGCGGAAACCGTCCTCGGCGTCGCCTCGGTCACCTGACCGAACCGATCACGCTGGGCACCGCCACCGTCCCCGTGCCGATCTTCAACCTCGTCCCGGCGCACGGCGAACCGGCGCGCTTCGGCTTCGAGGTCGACACCGTCCCGATCGTCATAACCACCCACGTTCACGCCGGCACCGACTACGCGGTGGAAGCCAACGTGGAACTGGCCAGCCAGGCGGCCAACGTGCTCAGCAGCACGGTCACGTTCTGGGGCGTCCCCGGTGACATCCGCCACGACAGCCAGCGGGGCTGGAACTGCCTCGTCGGCGGCTACTTCGCCGAAGCGCGCGACGACCCGACCGGCGAAAAACCACCCGCGCCCTGCGAACCGGCGGGTCAGACCGAACCCGAAGCCTTCCTGACGATGCCGACGTCCTGCGAAAACACGCCCGCGTCGACGATGAACGGCGAAACCTGGCCCATCTCCGGGGATCTCAAAGAACTGCCGAAAACCGAATTCCTCAGCTCCAGCTTCACCTTCACCTCGCCCTTCACCGGCTGCGGCCTGCTCCCGTTCAACCCGTCGATCAGCGTCGAACCCGACTCCCATGCCGCGAGCACCCCGAGCGGCATGACCGTCAACGTCCACCTGCCCCAGGAAGGCACGATCTCCGGCAAAGGGCTCGCCGAGTCCACGGTGAAGGAAACCGTGCTGGCCCTGCCGCAGGGGGTCGAGGCCAGCGCCGGCGCGGCGGACGGCCTGCTGACCTGCACCGCGGGCGAACTGGGGCTCGAATCCGGCTTCGGCGAAGAAGCGGCGCTCGAAAACAACCACTTCACGCCGACGCCGGGCGGGTGCGAACCGGGGCAGCGAAGATCGGGTCGGTCACGGTCAAGACGCCGCTGATCAAACGAGAACTGCACGGCTACGCGTACCTCGCCTACCAGAACACCAAACCGTTCCAGTCGCCGCTCGTCCTGTACTTCACCGCCGAAGACCCCGCCGACGGGATCGTCGCGAAGCTCGCCGGCGAAGTGCAGGTCAACCAGAGCACGGGCCAGCTCGTCTCGCGGTTCAAGCAACACGCCCCAGGTCGCCTTCGAAGACCTGACGCTGCACCTCTTCGGCGGCCCCCAGGCGTCCCAGTCCACCCCGCCGTTCTGCGGCACCTACACCACGACCTCGACCTTCACCCCGTGGTCCGGCGGAGCGCCCGCGAACCCCACCGGCAACTTCACGATCAACACGGGCCCCAACGGCGAAGCGTGCCCCACCAACCCGCGCCAGCTCGCCCCCTCCTTCGAAGGCGGCTCGTCGAACAAGCAGGCCGGCGCCTTCACCCCGTTCTCGCTGACGATCAGGCGGCCCGACTCCAACCAGCAGATCAACGGCGTCAGCGTCACGCTGCCGCCCGGGGTCGCGGGGATCATCAAAAACGTGACCCCCTGCCCCGAACCGCCCGCGGGTCAGGAATGGAGCTGCGGCGCCGCGAGCTGGCTCGGCAAAGCCACGACGAGCTCGGGCCTGGGCTCGCACCCGTACACGATCACCGGCCAGGTGTATCTGACGACCGGGTACGACGGGGCTCCCTTCGGCCTGCTCGTGAGCACCGACGCCACCCACGTCGGCCCATTCGACGTCGGCATCATCAACGTCCGCTCGCGCATCAACGTCGATCAGACCACCGCCCAGGTGACGGTCACGACCGACCCGGGCCCGCGCGGCGAAGGCCTGCCGACGTTCCTCAAAGGCGTCCCGGTGCAGCTCAAACAGCTCAACGTCACCGTCGAACGCCCCGAATTCCAGTTCAACCCCACCAACTGCAACACGCTCCACGTCACGGGCACGCTGAGCGGGGACGAAGGGGCGGCCACCCCGGTCTCCTCGCCCTTCCAGGTGGCCAACTGCGCGAGCCTGCCCTTCTCGCCGGGCTTCACGGCGGAAACGATCGGCACGCCGTCGAAAAACGAAGGCATCGGCCTGCGCATCCTCGTGAAATCCACCCCGGGTCAGGCGAACATCGGCAGAACGCACGTCGAGTTCCCGCTGTCGCTGCCCTCGAGGCTGACGACGCTGCAGAAAGCCTGCCTCGCCGCCGTGTTCGAAGCCAACCCCGCCTCCTGTCCGGAAGGCTCCGTGGTCGGCAAAGCGATCGCCCACACCCCGGTGCTCAAGAACCCGCTCGTCGGGCCGGCATACCTCGTCTCCCACGGCGGGGCCGCCTTCCCCGACGCCGAGTTCGTGCTCCAGGGCGAAGGAATCAAGCTGGTCCTCGACGGGAAGACCGACATCAAAAAAGGCATCACGATGTCGAGCTTCGAAGCCGTGCCGGACGCTCCGGTGGAAACCTTCGAAGTCGAACTTCCCCCGGGGCCGCACTCGGCCTTCGGCGCCTACGGCAACCTCTGCTCCACCAAACAGCTCATGCCGACGAAGATCACCGGGCAGAACGGAGCGGTGATCGAACAGAACACCATCATCGCGATCAAGAGCTGCTCCGGCGTTGCATCCCACAAAGTCGAATCCAAGCTCGCCAAGGCGCTGAAGGCCTGCAAGGCGAAGTTCAAGAAGAACAAGAAGAAGCGTCAGGCCTGCGAAAAGGCGGCCCGCAAGAAGTACGGGCCCAAACACAGGAAGAGCTCCAAGAAGAAGAAGAAATAGCGCCGGAGCGCCCGCGGCCTCAGGTCGGCTCGTTCGCCAGCGAGCGCCACAGATAGCGGCAGGCCAGCGTCCGGTGGGGGCGCCACGGCTGGGCGATCCTCTCCATCTCCGCCGCGAGCGGCAGCTCCGGCAGGACGTAGGCCCGCTCGATCGCCCTGCGGATCCCCAGATCCCCGACCGGCAGCACGTCCGGGCGATCCAGGTGGAACATCAGGAACATGTGGGCGCTCCACACCCCCAGGCCCTTGACGGCCGTCAGCTCGGCGATCACCTCATCGTCGCCCAGCTCGTCCAGGCGCTCGAGCTCCAGCTCCCCCGAGACGACCTGCTCGGCCAGCGAGCGCAGGAAGGACACCTTGGCCCGCGACAGGCCGGCCGCCGCGCGCAGCTCCTGCGGATCGTCGGCGAGGATCTCGACCGGGGTCGGGGGCCGCCCGTCGAAGCGGTCGGTGAGCCGCCCGTAGATCGCCCGGGCCGCCAGCACGGACAGCTGCTGCCCGACGATCGCCCGCACCAGCGCCCCGTAGTGGTCATCGCGGTCCGGGCGTCCCTCGCGCGCGTCGGGCAGGCGCCCGACGGAGGCGATCAGCTCCGCGAGGATCGGGTCGGCGGCGCGTAGATGGGTCAGGCCGCGCCTAGACAGCGCCGAGTGCCTCGGCGCCAATCGACTCGCCGTCGAGGGCGTTCAGGGCCCGCTCCAGCGACATCGCGATACAGGTGAAGCTCGGGGTGTCGCGGACCGTGTAGCGGGATGCCTCGGTCGTGCGCAGGCGCTGCACGAGGTCCAGGAACGTGCCGACGTCGTCGGTGTCGAAGGCGACCACGAACTCCTGGTCGTCGAGCCCGAAGGAGTAGGTCGTGTGGTTGTCGACCCCGGGGTATTCCCGGCCCACCTCGATGTGGCCCTGCATGATCCGCCAGCGCTCCTCGCCCGGGAGGGCGTACCACTCCCGGGACTTCACGAACGGATAGACGAACACGTACCGGCCCCGGAAGCGGCGGAGGATCGTGCGCTCGTCTTCGGAGTATTCGGAGGTCTTTCGCATCCCCAGGAAGGAGTGGGAGATCTGCGACCACTTCATCAGCCCGCTCTGGCCGAGCACCACGTGGAACTCGTGGATCCGCTCGAGGTTCTCAGCCTCGGCGACCAGCATCAGGTCGGCGTCCCCGCGCGTGCCCACCAGGGAGAAGCTCTGCAGCAGGTGCCCGTCGGCGAAGTCCTCGCAGGCGGCCATGAACTCCCGCTTGTCCTGCTCCCGGCGCTCCGCGTCGAGGCGTCGCCAGGCCGGATCGACCTTCAGGAACGTGTACTTGACGAAGTGTCGCGAGGCCACGCCCCCGATTATCGCATCCACGGCCCGCGGCCAGGGGCCGCGGAGCGTCTGCCCGACCCGTCCGACGGGTAGAGTTCGTGATCGTGCGGATAGCGCTCGTATCGCCGTACTCGTGGACGTATCCCGGCGGTGTCACGCGACACATCGAGGCGCTGGCGTCCGAGCTGAATGCGAGCGGACACGAGGCCCGCATCCTCGCCCCCTTCGATCCCGACGACGACCTCTCCCGGCGTCTTCACCGCGGGGCGCGCCCGCAGCGCCATCCGACCCCGCCGGGCTTCGTGTCGCTGGGCCGGACGGTCGGCTTTCCCGCCAACGGGGCGGTCTCCAACGTTGCCATCACGCCCCGCTCGGTGGCGACCCTACGCCGGGAGCTGCGCAGCGGCGCCTACGAGGTGGCCCACCTGCACGAGCCGGTCGTGCCCGTCGTCGGCTGGGACGCCCTCTGCAGCATTCGCGGCCTGCCCCTCGTCGGCACCTTTCACACCTACTCCGAGAGCCTGATCACCAACGGGATCGCCGCGGTGCCGCTCGGCGGGCGCCGGCGCATGAACCGCCTGCACGGACGCATCGCCGTCTCGGAGGCGGCGGCCTGGACGGCCAGGCGCTTCTACGGCGGGCGCTATCGGATCATCCCCAACGGGGTTCACCTGCCCGAGCCCGACGCACAGGCGGAGCCGGCGGAGGGCGCCGCGGAGGAGGGGCTGCGGATCCTCTTCATCGGGCAGGCGGTCGAACGCAAGGGCCTGCCGGTGCTGCTGAGGGCCTTCGAGGCCCTGCGCGAGCACGTCTCCGCGACCCTGACCCTGGTCGGCGCCTGCTCCGAGGAGGTGGCCCACATGATGCTCGACGATCGCGGCGTGCAGGCCCTGGGGAAGGTCTCCGAGGAGCGCAAGATGGCCGAGCTGGCCCGGGCCGACGTGCTCTGCGCGCCATCCCTGCGCGGGGAGAGCTTCGGGATGGTGCTCACCGAGGCCTTCGCCGCCGCCACCCCTGTCGTGGCATCCGACATACCCGGCTACCGGGACGTGGCCCGCGACGGCCAGGACGGTCTGCTGACCGCCCCGGGCGATGCCCTCGCGCTCGCCGAGGCCCTGCGCCGCATGGCTCTCGACGAGGGCCTGCGCCGGACGATGGCGGCAGCCGCCAGGGAGCGGGCAGAGCGCTTCGCATGGCCCCACGTGGCGGCGGAAGTCGCCGACTGCTGCGAGCAGGCGATCGCCACCGCCCGGGACGCGAGCGCCCGCGCCAGACGCCCGCTCTCGGGGGCCGCCCTGCGCTACGGCCTGGCTCCCTCGGACCTGCTGCCGCGCATACCGGCTCAGCGCCTGCCCAGACTGCAGGCCGACGTCCAGGCCGCTCCCGCCCATGGGCGTCTGCGCACGGTGCGGCGGGTGGCCCTGGCCACGAGCTCGCTCGTCGGGGCCGGCCTGGCCGCCCTGGCCCTGCAGCGGGTGGGGGTGGCGCGGGTCGCCGCCTCCCTCGTCGCCTCCAAGCCGGGCCTGGTCGCCGCGGGCGTGGCCCTGATGTGCGCCGCCATGTGCGTGCGGGCGATCTCCTGGCATGCGATCCTCGTCGCCGCCCCCACCTGGAGGCGGGCCAAACGCCGCGATGCCATGCAGGGGACGTTCATCGGGGTGCTGATGTCGGCGACCCTTCCGGCCCGCCTGGGCGAGCCCTCCCGCGCCCTGATCCTCGCCCGCAGGCTCGGCCGCGCCCGGGAGACCCTCCCGGTGGTGCTGGGCACGATGGTCTCCCAGACGCTGTTGAACCTCGTGGCCCTGTCGATCCTCGGGGCGGTCACCCTCTCGAGGGTGAGCGTCCTCAACGGCCAGCACAGCGGCCTGCTGGCGGTGGCGCTGGCACCGCTCGGGGTGCTCCTGGCGGTGCTGCTGGCCCCGGTGCTGATACCGCCCTCGGCCGTCTCGCGCTCGCGGCGCCTGCAGGCCGCCCTCACCGGGGTGCGCCGCTCGCTGCTGCGGCTGCGGGAGGGCCTTCAGGTCTTTCGCCATCTGCGCCCCGCCGCCGTGGCCACCGCCGCGCAGCTCGGGGCGTGGACGCTGCAGTGGCTCTCCTGCTGGCTGCTGCTGATGGCCCTCGGCCTCAGCGGCCAGGCGGGAGCGGATGCCGCCGCAGCGGTGCTCTTCGCCGTCAACGTCACCGCCGTGGTTCCCGCGACGCCCGCCAACATCGGCGTCTTCCAGGCCGCCTGCGTGGCCGTGCTCACCGGGGCCTACCACGTGGCCACCCCCGAAGCCATCGCCTACGGGATCGTCCTTCAGGCGGTGGAGATCGCGACCGCCCTGATCATGGGCCTGCCGGCCCTGGTCAACGAGGGGCTCTCCTGGCGCGACGTGCGGCTGCGCACGATGCACGCCTCCCCGGTGCGCCTGCCCGCCCTGCCCTCGACGGGGGCAGAGCGCTCGGTCGCCGGGGCGCGCGGCGAGTAGGGCCCCCGAGTGCCGGCGGCAGGCATTCGCCGCCCGCCGGCGTAAGGACCCCTCGTGCCCGAGGCATGGGTCTACATCCTCAGATGCGCCGACGGGTCGCTCTACACGGGCTGGACGAGCGACCTGCAGCGTCGTCTCGCCCGCCATCGGGCCGCCAGGGCCTCCCGCTACACCGCCAGCCGCCTGCCGGTCCGCCTGGAGCTGGCGGTGGCGATGCCCGACCGCAGCGCGGCCATGCGCGAGGAGGCTCGGATCAAGCGCCTTGACAGGACGGCGAAGCTCGCCATGATCGGAGCCGGCGCCGGGGAGGACGTGCCGCCGGCGGGACCTCCCCCGCACGCCGGTCCCGGTTAGGGCATGATGGGGGCATGGCCTCCAGACCCACCGGGCGAAGCGTCAAGATCGGCGAGGACGAGCGGGGAGGGTGGTCCTCGGACCGGCCCCGCCGCGAGGGGGCGCCCCCGCGGCCGGCCGACCTGACCGTCCACTGCAAGGTGCTCAGGCCCGGCGATCGCCTGCGCTACTCGCCGGGCAGCCTGCTCGTGGTCTCCAGCGCCTCGCAGGACGAGCGCGACCGCTTCCTGGACCGCCTGATCGAGGACAGGGCCTCCCTGCTGTCCCCGGGCAAGGTCAGGGCACTGCTGGCCGGGCGTGTGGGGGAGGATGAGCTCGACGCCCGCGCGGCGGAGCTGCTGCAGGCGGCTGTGGCGAAACGCCTGCAGGACAGGGAGACCGTGGTGCTGGCCCTCGATGGGCTCACACCCGAGGACCGCGAGCCCTACGTTCGGCTGGCGGCCCCCCTGAAACGCCCTCGCCATCTGATCCTGCTCGAGACCTCCCGCGACCAGGTCAGCGAGGAGGACCTGCCGGCGCTGAACGAGCTGCGCAGGGCACTCGACGCCGGGGACCTCGGCAAGGAGGGCTTCCAGACCGCTCTGCGCCTCGGGGGCGGCTCGGCGGCCGAGGTCAAGCGGATCCTGTTCCGTCCGCCGCCCCGGGAAGACGGCTAGACGACCCGTGGCCCGGGCCCCCGTTTGGGGCCTACGAGTGTCTTTCGCAGCCAACCCTGCAGGCCTTCAGCGGGTGTGAGGGGCCGCCGATGAGCGGGCCATGCACGACCTCACCGCCACCCTCGACGATCCCGATGCCGCCGATCTCGCCCCAAGCGAGCCGTTCCGGGTCACGGGTCCTTCCCCGCGCCTGATCGACATGCGTCTCGTGCGCATGGAGCTCGCGCGATTGCGCGCTCCCCGCCCCGGCGGCTCGGGACCCGGGATGGGACTCGATGCCGGGCGACAGCCCTGACAGGTCCTCAGCGCGCCTGCAGCCACGTGCGGGCCGGCCATGGCTGACCTACCTCGCGGCGGTCGGGTCGATGACCGCCGCCTACATCGTCGCCGGGGCCACCGGTCCCGCCTGGCTGGCCAGCGGCCTGGTCTTCAACCTGCTCGGGGGGGCCAGCGTCGCCGCCCTGCTGGTGGGGGCGAGGAGGAACTCCCCCAAGCGGCGCCTGCCCTGGTACCTGCTCGCCCTCGGTCAGGCGATGTTCGTGACGGGGGACGTGCTGGCCTACAACTACCAGCGCCTGTTCGGCTCCCCGCTGACCTTCCCGTCAGTCGCCGACTCGTTCCACCTCGCCTTCTATCCCTTCCTCGTCGGCGGCATGCTGCTGCTGATCCACGAGCGCCACGAGCGCGGACGCGACCGCTCCGCCCTGATCGACGCCCTCACCGTGACGGTGGCCCTGGCGACGCTGCTGTGGGTCTATCTGATCTCCCCCTACGCCCACGACGAAACCCTCTCCCTGTTCAGGCGCATGGCCTCGATGGCCTACCCCGCGATGGACATCCTCGTCCTGGGTGTGGTGGCGCGCATGGCCGCCGGCAGCCACCGCCGCGAGCCGGCCTTCGCCTTCATGCTCTCCGCGGCCGTGATGCTGCTGCTGGCCGACGCCGCCTACGGATGGAGGCTGCTGGAAGGGGTCTATGCGATGGGCCCCATCACGGCCGCCGGGTGGGCCTGCTTCTACACGCTGCTGGGAACCGCCGCCCTGCACCCTTCGATGCGCCTGCTCTCCGAGCCCGGGCAGGACCCTGGCGCCAGCCTGACGCGACATCGCCTCGCCCTGCTCGCATGCGCGAGCTTCACCGTCCCCCTGGTGATAGTCCTGCGCAAGGCCCTGCACGAGCCGTTCGACCTCTACGTGCTCATCGGGGCCGCGGCGGTCATGTTCTCGCTGGTGCTGATGCGGATGGCGGGGATCGTTCGGCGCAACGAGGAGGCCACCGACCGGGAGGCGGCCCTGCGCATCGCCGGGGAGGCCCTGGTCAGCGCGGCCAGCCGCGAGGAGATCCACGCCGCCGCCCTGCAGGCGGTGCGCTCGGTCGTGGATGGGGATGTGACGGCAGCGCTCTACCTGCAGGGTGACGGCGAGCTGGCCCTCGCCGACGGCGCCGGCCCGGCGATCGCGGAGGTGCCCGCCCGGCTGCCCGAGCTCTCACAGACCGCCTTGCGACGCCTGCCCTCGACGAGCATGCTCGTCTCGCCCCTGTTCCTGCACGGCCGGCTGACGGGGGCCCTGGCCGCGGTCTCCCGCCAGCCCCTCGACGGCCCCGCCCGGGAGAGCATCGCGACGCTAACGGCGGAGGTCGCCCTCGCCCTGCAGAGCGCCGCCCTGACCGAGGAGGCTCTCGCCCGGCGCTCGGAGGAGCGTCTCAGCTCGCTGATCAAGAACTCCTCCGACGTCGTCTGCATCCTCGGTCCGGATGCGGTCATCCGCTACGTGAGCCCCTCGGTGGAGCAGACCTTCGGCCACCGGCCCGAGGAGCTCGTCGAGCGGGACATCGGCTGCGTGGTCGACCCCGAGGACCTCCAGCGCGTGCATGCCCTGATCGCCGCCATCGCCTCACAGCCGGGCGGGCGCCCGGCCCTGGCCGAGTTCCGTGTCCGTCACGGGTCCGAGGGGCAGTGGCGCGACGTGGAGGCCCTCGGCACGAACCTGCTGCAGGAGCGGGACATCGACGGCATCGTCCTGAACATCCGGGACATCAGCGAGCGCAAGGCCTTCCAGGACGAACTCGAGCACCAGGCCTTCCACGACACCCTCACGGGGCTTCCCAACCGGGCGCTGTTTCGCAACCGCGTCGAGCACGCCCTCGCCTCCCGCCGCCGTGACCACCTGCCCGTGGCCGTCCTGTTCCTCGACATCGACGACTTCAAGGACATCAACGACAGCCTCGGCCATGCGGCGGGGGACGAGGTGCTGCAGGAGGTGGCCCGGCGTCTGCAGGACTGCATGCGCCCGGTGGACACGGCCGCACGTCTGGGAGGGGACGAGTTCGCGATCCTGATCCGCGACGCCGAGAGCGAGCTGCACTCGATCGAGATCGCCCACCGGGTGACGAGCACGATCAGGACCACGATCGCCCTCGACGGGCGGGATGTCGCGGCGGCGGTCAGCATCGGCATCGCCTTCAGCGACCAGAACATGATCTCCCCGCGCGACGCGGACGAGCTGCTGCACAACGCCGACGCCGCCATGTACATGGCCAAGGAGCACGGCAAGGACGGCTACCAGGTCTTCCAGCCCGAGATGCACGCCAAGGCGCTGGCCCGCCTGGAGCTGAAGGCCGAACTGCAGCGGGCGCTGGACGACGGCGAGTTCACCCTGCGCTACCAGCCGATCATGGACCTCGCCCGGGGGGACATGGCGGGGATGGAGGCCCTGGCCCGGTGGGAGCACCCCGAGCACGGGACCCTGCCCCCCGCCGACTTCGTGCCCCTGCTGGAGGAAACCGGCCTGATCGTGCAGGTCGGCCACCACATCCTCTCCGAGGCCTGCGCCTGGGCCTCTCGCATGCAGGAGCAGTGCCCGCGCGAGCCCCCGCTCTCGATGGCGGTCAACGTCTCCGCCCGCCAGCTGCAGCGGCCCGAGTTCATCGCCGAGGTGCGCGAGGTGCTGCAGGAGAGCGGGATCCTCCCCAGCTCCCTGACCCTGGAGCTGACCGAGAGCGTGATGATGCAGGACATGGAGGTCAGCCTGATGCGCCTACAAGCGCTGCGGGCCCTGGGTGTGAAACTGGCGATCGACGACTTCGGCACCGGCTACTCCTCCCTGAACTACGTCCGCGAGCTGCCGGTGGACATCCTCAAGATCGACCGCTCCTTCCTCGCCGACACCAACCCCCAGGTCGCCGAGATGACGGCCTCCATCATCGAGCTGGCCCGCATCTTCAACCTCAAAGCCGTCGCCGAGGGGGTCGAAAACACCGTCCAGCTGCAGCGTCTGAAGGGGATCCACTGCGACTTCGGGCAGGGCTTTCACTTCGCCCGGCCCCTGAGCGCCGAGGAGATACTGGCGATGGCCGCGGCGGGGGCCCTGTCGCCCCCGGCGGCGGCGAGCGAGCCCCGGGCCGAGGGCTAGGAGGCCTCGCCGGCCATCGCCGGCTCGTCCTCGCCTTCGACGCCCCCCTCGGGGGGCTCGGAGTCCCCCAGGTCGCCGAGTTGGGTGGGATCCTTGCGGGAGCCCCGGATCAGGTCGTCGGGGCTGCCGTCGGGGAGCAGCCTTCCCTGCCGGGTGCCGAAGTAGATCGCCTGAGGGTGATGGGCCAGGAGAGCCAGCGTGGACTGCTCGGGCTCCGGGGCGTAGCCGTCGGTGATCGTCATCCCGATCCGGGAGAGGCCGAGCAGGCTCTCGACCTTCTTGTGCTCGCTCTGGTCGGGCACGGCGGGATAGCCCCAGGAGTAGCGCCGGCCCTGGGAGGCCTCGATGCCGAGCATCTCGCGCGCGACGAAGTGCAGCCACTCGGCCAGGCCCTCGGCCGTCTGCACCCCGAGCCCGTGCACGAACAGCTGTTCGGCGAACTCGCCGTCGGACTCGAGCTTGGCCATCAGCTCGGTCACCTCCGAGCCGACGGTCACCGCCTGCACGGCGATCACGTCCAGCTCCGGCGGCGGTTTTCCGTCGACGGCCGGTCGGAAGAAGTCGGCGAGGCAGATGCGGTCGCCCTTCGGCTGGCGCGGGCACCTGAAGCGGGTCAGCTCGGTCTCGCGATCCTCGGGGTCGAGGACGATGATGTCGTTGCCCAGCGAGTAGCAGGGGAAGAACCCGAGCAGGGCCCGGGGGTGCAGGTAGTCCTGCTCCCGCCACATCCGTTCCAGCCGCGGGCGGAAGTCCTCCCGCAGCAGCGTCTGCCAGGCCTCGCCCTTGACCCCGCGACCGCCCCAGTGGAGCTTGAACAGGACGTGGGTGTCCAGGTGCCGGTACACCTCGTCCAGGTCAACGGGGATCTCCTGCACTCCCCAGAAGGGAGGGGTCGGCACGGGCACGTCGGTGCGGGCGCCCGAGCGGACGGAGTCGTCGGCGAGGTTGACCTCCTCCTCGGGCTTGTCCCCCTTCTCCCGGAACGCCCTGGCGCCGGCGCGCAGCTTCTCCACGAGCGACTCCCGCGCGGGCGCCTCGACGAGCTGGTCCATCACCGACAGCCCCTCGAAGGCGTCCTTGCAGTAGAAGACCCCGGGCTCGTAGACCTCGTCGGACTCCTTGCCGCCCGGGTAGAGCGCCCGGTAGCCGAACGCCCGGTTGATCGCCGCTCCGCCGATCAGGACGGGGAACTGAAGCCCCTTGGCATGCAGCTCCTGGATGCAGGCGGGCATCTGCTTGGAGGTCGAGACCAGCAGGGCCGAGAGCCCGATCGCGGTCGCGTCGTGCTCCTGGGCGGCGTCGAGGATGGTCTGGATCGGGACCTGCTTGCCGAGGTCGACCACCGTGTAGCCGTTGTTGGTGAGGATCGTGTTGACGAGGGACTTGCCGATGTCGTGGACGTCCCCGAAGACCGTCGCCAGCACCACGGTGCCCTTCGTATAGCCCTCGATCTTGTCCAGGTATTTCTCGAGCTGTGCCACGGCCCGCTTCATCACCTCGGCCGACTGCAGCACGAAGGGCAGGATCAGCTCCCCCGCGCCGAATTTGTCGCCCACCTCCTTCATCGCCGGGAGCAGCACCTCGTTGAGGGTGGGGACGGCCCCGATCTTCTCCACGCTGCGGTCGATCCAGTCCTCGACGCCCTCCTTGCGGCGGCGCAGGATGTGGAAGTGCAGCGCCTCCTCGGGCTCCATCCCCTCGGTGGGATCGGCCGCCCCCTCGGACGGGCCCTCCTCGCCCTTGGACTCGAAGTGGGCGATGAAGCGCTCGAGGGCGTCCTCGCGGCGGTTGAAGACGAGATCGTCGGCCAGCTCGCGCTCCTCGTCGGATATCTCCCCGTAGGGGGTGATGTGGTTCGGGTTGACCATCGCCAGGTCGAGTCCAGCCTCCACGCAGTGGTGCAGGAAGACGGAGTTGAGCACCGCCCGCGCCCCGGGGGAGACGCCGAAGGAGACGTTGGAGACGCCGAGGGAGGTCTTGACGGAGGGGATCTCGGCCTTGATGCGCCTGATGCCCTCGATCGTCTCGACGGCCGAGGGGCGCCACTCCTCGTCCCCGGTGGTGAGGGTGAAGGTCAGGCAGTCGAAGATCAGCACCTCGGGGTCGAGGCCGTGCTCGCCGCAGCAGAGCTCGTGCAGCCTGCGGGCGATCTCGACCTTGCGCTCGGCGGTCTTGGCCATGCCCGTCTCGTCGATGGTCAGGGCGATCAGGGCCGCTCCGTGGGCGAGGGCGATCGGCACCACCCGGTCGAGCTTGGCCCGGCCGGCCTCGAGGTTGATCGAGTTGACGATCGCGCGGCCGGGTATCTGCTCGAGCGCCCGTTCGATCACCTCCGGCTCGGTGGAGTCGACCTGGATCGGCGCCGGCTGGGTCAGGGAGATCTTCTTGGCCACGACCCTCATCTGCTCATCCTCGTCCTGGCGCTCGGTCAGGGCGACGCAGATGTCGAGCACGTGGGCGCCCCCGCCGACCTGGTCCTCGGCGATCTGCACGAGCCCGTCGTAGTCGTCGGCGAGCAGCATCTCCTTGGCCTTGCGCGAGCCCTGCGAGTTGACCCGCTCGCCGACCATCGTCGGGCGGGGCTCCTGCACCAGGGGGGTGGCGGCGATCATCGAGGAGAGGTGGGCGGGGCGGGGCGCCGGGCGCGGATGAACGGGATGCCCGCCCGCCCGTCCGCCGACCCGCTCGGCGATGGCGGCGATGTGGGCCGGGGTGGTGCCGCAGCAGCCGCCGACCACGCCGACGCCGTAGCGCTCGACGAACTCCCCGAGGGTCTCCGCCAGCGGCTGCGGCTGCTCGGGGAAGATCGTCTCGCCGTCAGGGCCCTGCAGCGGCAGCCCGGCGTTCGGGATGCAGGCGACCGGGACCGGGCAGTGCTCGCCGAGGAAGCGGATCGCGTCGCGCATGTCCTGGGGGCCGGTCGAGCAGTTCAGGCCGATGACATCCACCTTCAGAGCCTCCAGCGTGCACAGCACGGCCGAGATGTCCGTTCCGAGCAGCATCTTTCCGCCGTTGGGCAGCAGCGAGACGGAGGTGTGGATGGGCAGCGTTCGCCCGGTGCTCGCGAACGCCTGGCGGGCGCCGAACACCGCCGCCTTGACCTCGAGGATGTCCTGGGCGGTCTCGATGATGATCAGGTCCGCCCCGCCGTCGATCAGGCCCGCGGCCTGCTCGGCGAAGACCTCGACGAGGTCCCGGAAGAGGATCTGCCCGAGGGCCGGGTCCTCGGACGCCGGCAGATGTCCCGTCGGCCCGATCGAGCCCGCCACGAAGCGCTCCTCGCCCGCGGCCCTGCGGGCGATTTCGGCCGCCTTCGTGTTGATCTCGACGGTGTACTCGCCCAGGCCCCACTCCTCCAGCTTGATCCGCGACCCCTGGAAGGTGTCGGTCTCCACGACCTCGGCTCCGGCCTCCAGCATCGAGGCGTGGACGCCCTCGATCACGTCGGGGCGATTGAGCACGAGGGCCTCGTGGCATTTGCCGGCCAGGCCTCCGTAGTCCTCGCTGGTGAGGTCGAACTGCTCGAGGGTGGCCCCCATGCCGCCGTCGTAGACGACGACGCGATCGGCTATCGCCTTCAGGTAGTCACGCATATCCAGCCATGCTAGGCGACGGGGCGGGGTGGCGCCGGTCCGCATATGCATTACAATGCATGCATGCGCACGACTGTCGAGCTGTCCGACCCCTTATACCGGCGGCTGAAGTCCGCCGCCATCGACCGCGGTATCCGCGGCTTCTCACCGATCGTTGAGGAGGCGCTGAGCGAGTACTTCAACGACCAGCTCGAGCGGACGAGACGGGCGGGGGCCGTCGCCGCCGCGAGGGGAGCCTGGAGTGAGGCCGACGTCGAGAGCTTCGAGCGCGAGCGCGAGCGGACGTGGAGCACGTGGCCAGCCCCCCCGTCCTAGACTCCGACGTCCTGATCGACCACCTCCGCGACGCCGGGCCGGGACGCGCCCTCGTCGACGAGCTCACGGCCACCACCGGCTATTGGGTGACCGCGGTGACGGCGTTCGAGCTCGTCCTCGGGAGCGGCTTCGCGCGAGACCCGAGGCCGGTCGAGGCGCTGCTTGCCGCTCCATGCCTCACGTTGACTCGGGAGGCGGCCACGCGCGCCGGGACGGTCCTGCGCGAGCTCCGGTCGAGCGGTATGGGCATCGACGTCCGGGACGCGATGCAGGCCGGTATCTGTCTGCACGCGGGAGCCACCCTGGTGACGCGAAACACGCGCCACCTCGCCAGGGTGCCCGGGCTCGACGTGGTCGAATCCGGGCGGTTCGGCCTGACGGCGGGCCCTACTTGATGAAGAGCATCTCCGAGTACTTCGGCAGCGGCCAGAGGTCGTCCGCGACGAGCTTCTCCAGCCGGTCGACCACCTCGCGCACGTCCTCCATGGCGGGGATGACCGTGTCGCGCATGTAGAGCGCCCACTTCTGGGCCGAGGAGTCGGGCTGGTTCACGCTCATGTTGGCGTCCTCGAGCTTGATCAGCGCGAAGTGCAGCTCCTTGATGATCGGCTCGAACTCCGCCACCAGCTCCTCCATCCCGCTGGCCTTCAGCTCGGTCAGGTGGCGCACGGCGGCGGGCAGGACCATCGTGCGGGCGATCGCGGCGGCGGTCTCGCCCTCGATGTTGATCGTCACCGCGTACTGCTCGGTGAAGACCTCCTCGCGGGCGTCCAGCTCCCGCTTGCTGAGCACCTTGTACTTCTTGAACAGGGCGACCGTGCCTTTCGCGGTCAGCCACGGCAGGGCCTCCGGGGTGGTGCGCAGGTTCGACAGGCCCCGTTTCTCAGCCTCGGCGTGCCACTCCTCCGAGTAGTTGTCGCCGTCGAAGATGATCTGCTTGTTGGCGCTCCAGGCCTGCTTGACGACCGCCGTCACCGCCTTCTCGAGGGTGGCCCCGGAGCGTTTCATCGCGGTCCGCAGCTTGTCCGCGAGCTCGTCCACCGATTCGGCCACGATCGTGTTCAGGACGGTGTTGGGGAAGGCCGGCGAGGAGCTGGAGCCCAGCGCCCTGAACTCGAACTTGTTGCCGGTGAAGGCGAACGGGCTCGTGCGGTTGCGGTCGCCTCCGTGCAGGGGCAGCGGTGGCAGGACCGGCGTGCCCAGGCCGAGGAAGGACCCAGGCTTGGAGGCCTGGGTCTTGCCCGCCTCGATCGCCGAGAAGACCTTCTCCAGCTCCGCGCCGAGGAAGATCGAGATGATCGCCGGCGGGGCCTCGTTGGCGCCGAGGCGGTGGTCCTGGCCGGCGCTCGCGATCGACGCCCTCAACAGCGCCTGGTGCCGGTTGACGGCCTGGATCACGGCCGCGGCGAAGAACAGGAACTGCAGGTTGTCGTGGGGGGTGTCGCCGGGGTCGAGCAGGTTCAGCCCGGTGTCGGTGCCCATCGACCAGTTGTTGTGCTTGCCCGATCCGTTGACCCCCGCGAAGGGCTTCTCGTGCAGCAGGCAGACGAGCCCGTAGCGGCGGGCCGTGTTCTGCATGATCTGCATCGTGATCATCTGGTGGTCGGCGCCCACGTTGGAGTTCTCGAAGATCGGGGCGACCTCGTACTGGTTCGGGGCCACCTCGTTGTGGCGGGTCTTGATCGGCACCCCGAGCTTGGCCAGCTCCAGCTCGACGTCGAGCATGCAGGCCAGGATCCGCTCCGGGATCGACCCGAAGTAGTGGTCGTCGAGCTCGTGGCCCTTGGGGGGCTTGGCGCCGAACAGGGTGCGTCCGGTCGTCACGAGGTCGGGCCGCTCGAAGTAGTACTGCTCGTCGATCAGGAAGTACTCCTGCTCGCAGCCGATCGTCGTGAAGACGCGGGAGGCGTCGTCCACGCCGAGCAGCTCCAGCGCGCGGATGGCCGCACCCGACAGGGCGTCCATCGAGCGCAGCAGCGGGATCTTGTGGTCGAGCGCCTCGCCGGTCCACGAGGTGAACGCCGTCGGGATGCACAGCAGGGCGCCGTTGGGGTTCTCCAGGATGAAGGCCGGAGAGGTCGGGTCCCAGGCGGTGTACCCGCGGGCCTCGAAGGTGGCACGGATGCCGCCGGTCGGGAAGGAGGAGGCGTCGGGCTCGCCCTGGATCAGCTCCTTGCCGGAGAACTCCGCGAGCGCGGTTCCGTCACCGGCGGGAGCGTAGAAGGAGTCGTGCTTCTCGGCCGTGGAGTTGGTCAGGGGCTGGAACCAGTGGGTGTAGTGGGTCGCGCCTCTCTCCATCGCCCATTCCTTCATGCCCTGGGCGACGGCGTCGGCGAGGGACGTGTCGAGGGCCTCGCCGCGGGCCAGGGTCCGCTGCAGCGCCTTGTGGACGTGCTTGGGGAGCCGGTGGCGCTGGACGGCGGGGGAGAAGACGTTCTGCCCGAAGACCTGGTTGTCGGGAAGGGTGAGGTCGAGAGTGCCGAGCGCGGAGCCGTTGGCGCTCCACTGGGCAGCGGTTACGTTCTGCTGGCGGGTCCTGGGCATGAGCTGAGTCGATTCCTCCTCGAGAAGGGTGTGGCGGACCGGCGGGGCCGGCGCAAGGAATCGTAGTGGCAAGGCGACCGAAGAGGATCACCGGATGGCGAAACCGGGAGGGCCTTCAGTTGGACAGACGGCCAAACGCCGTCGGGGGCGCCCTCAGGGGTGTGCGGGCGCGGGCCCCCGGACGACCCGCCCGGTGGCGGGATCCACGTGCGTCAGCGGTGGTTCGCCAGCCACGTGGACGGCCAGGGTGCCGCTCACGGGGCCGCCCGATGCGAGCCTGGCCCTGGCCTTGCCGGCGAGCCCGGCGGTCACGGCGAAGTGGACGATGTGCAGGCCCGGCTTGACCGGCACCACCAGCCAGGTGAAGGTCTGGGTCCGGCCCGCCGGCAGGGGCCCGAGCGCCCAGGTGTTCACGTAGGCCGTCTGGCCGCTGCCGGGGACGCTCACTTCCTGGGTTTCGACGGGCGGGCGGGCGACCACGCCGGGCCCGCGTTCGATCGCCCAGATCGGCCGCTTGTTGGCCGCGAGTTCCGGATACGTGGAGGTGTAGTTGAAGGAGTCCACGGTGATGGCGACGTTCGGCACCGTGCGCGGGCCAGGGTTGCGAACCCGCAGCTGCATCCGGGTGGGCCGTGCCACCGCCTGCCTGGGGGGGAAGCTGGCGCTCACGAGTTCCATCCGGTAGGTGGCCGACTTTTCGTGTGCGTCCTGGGTGGAGCCCCCGCCGCAGCCGGCGGCCATCAGCGCGCCGGGGACGAGCAGGAGGCCGGCCGCTGCCGCCGGGCGCGATCCGGCGAGCCCGCCGCGGGCGCGGCGCAGCAACTGCAAGAAGACTCTCCGCCTCCCCCACACGATCGCGCCACGATACCAGCGGGCGTGCGCGTCGATCGTCGCACCCGCCAGGCCCGTCCCCTTGCGCTGGCGCGCGGTGGGTGCATCGCGTAGAGTTCGCCGCACCATCTGTAGAGACCCGAGGGAGGGTTAGGAAGAGATGACGCGCAGCGTCGCCGAGCGGGCGTTCCTGCCGGTCAGGCACGTGCTCGAGGAATTCGGGGACATGATGATCCTCACGGGCAAGACCATCTGGTCGGCCCTGCGCCCGCCCTATCCCTACGGCGGGGAGTTCGTCTCGCAGTTCCTCTTCGCCCTGAGGCTTTGCTGGTTTCCGCTGCTGGTCTCGACCGTCTGCATCTGCTACGCCGCCCCGGGGCTGCAGGCCGCCAACTTCCTGACCATCTTCGGCGCGCTGGACCGCCTCGGCGGCTTCTTCGTGCTGGGGGCGGTGCGCGAGATCGGCCCGAGCGTCACGGCAATCGTCGTCGCCGGCGTCGCCGGGACCGCGATCACGGCCGACCTCGGTGCGCGCAAGGTCAGGGAGGAGCTCGACGCCCTTCAGGTCCTCGGCGTGGACCCCGTCAAGAACCTCGTCGTCCCCCGCTTCCTGGCCCTGATGCTCGTGACCGGGCTGTTCGACATCTACGCCCTGCTGTTCGGGATCTTCGGGGGCATCATCGCCGAGCTCGTCAACGGCCAGTCGCTCGGGCCCTTCTGGGCGACCCTGTTCGCCAACGCCTCCACGACGGACCTGTGGGGATCGGTGCTGAAGACCACCATCTACGGCGCCATCATCGCGATCGTCTGCTGCTACAAGGGCATGAGCGCCTCCGGCGGGGCCGAGGGCGTCGGCCGCGCCGTCAACGAGGCGGTCGTGCTCGCCTTCACGGCGATCTTCTCCTTCGACTACGTCTTCACCCAGACGCTGCTCGCCACCCACCCGCAGATCCTGGTGATCAAGTGAACGAGCTGCTCGCAATGCCCCGCGAATGGCTGGCGGCGACCGGTGAGATCGGCAGGTTCACCGGGACGATCGTCCGCGACGTGTGGGGCCTGCGGGTGTTCCGCTTCTTCGGGGAGTCCCTGCGCCAGTGCGGGATCCTGATCGTCGGCTCCACGACGATCATCTGGACGCTGATGTTCATCCTCGGCCTGCAGTGCGGGATCGAGGGCGCCTACTTCACCGCGGCGCAGGGGGCACCGGCCTACTCCGGGGTGTTCACCGCCTGGTGCGACCTGCGCGAGATCACCCCCTACGCCTTCGGCTACATGATGGCGGCGAAGGTGGGCACCGGCATCGTCGCCGAGCTCGGCGCGATGCGGATCTCCGACGAGATCGACGCGCTCGAGGTGATGGGCATCAACTCGATGACCTTCCTCTGCGCGACCCGGCTGCTGGCCGCCTGGCTGGTGCTCCCCTTCATGTACATGGCGGGGATCGGGGCGGCCTTCCTGGCCTCCTACATAGCCGTGGTGCAGCAGATCGGCTACGTCTCCTCCGGCGGCTACTTCCTGATCTTCTGGCAGTTCCAGAATCCGCCGGACTTCTTATACAGCCTCATGAAGGCCATGTTCATGGCCACCGCGATCGTGCTGGTCGCCTGCTACTACGGCTACAACGCCAGCGGGGGCCCGGTCGGGGTGGGCAAGGCGACCGCGAAGTCGATGGTGCTAAACCTGGTTCTCGTGCACGTCATCGGGATGCTCGGAACGCAGATCTTCTGGGGCGCAAATCCGCGGGCTCCGATCGGAGGCTGAGGTTGGCCACCGAGCAGCAGCGCGACCACGGCTCCGAGGAGGAGGAGTTCCAGTTCCACACGGGGACGATCCGGCCCACGGAGGAGCCGGATGCGATCGAGTTCGTGGAGGTGCACAAGTCCTTCGGGCGCAACCACGTGCTCAGGGGCCTGAACATGGGCTTGCCGGAGAACACGATCTCGATGATCCTGGGGCCCTCCGGGACCGGCAAGTCGGTCTGCATCAAGCACATCGTCGGCCTGCTCTACCCCGACCAGGGGGACGTGATCGTCCACGGCCGGTCGATCCCGAGCCTCCCCGACGCGGAGCTGTTCGAGCTGCGCAAGAAGTTCGGGGTGCTGTTCCAGGACGGGGCCCTGTTCGGCTCCCTGTCCCTGTATGACAACGTCGCCTTCCCGCTGCGCCAGCACACCGAGAAGGGGGAGGAGGAGATCGCCGAGATCGTCCACCGCCGCCTGCGCGAGGTCGGCCTGGGCGAGGCGGGGGCGAAGATGCCCAACGAGCTCTCCGGCGGAATGCGCAAGCGCGCCGGGTTCGCCCGTGCCCTGGTGCTCGAACCGGACATCGTCCTCTTCGACGAGCCCGACTCCGGACTGGACCCGGTCCGCACGGCCCTGCTGTGCGAGCTGATCAAGGAGGTCCACGCTGAGCACGGGGGCTGCTACGTGGTGATCACCCACGACATCATGAGCGCCCGGCGCGTGGCCGAGCACATCTCGGTCCTGTGGAAGGGCAAGATCGTGGAGTCCGGGCCCGCCGAGGAGCTCTTCGCATCCGAGAACCCCTTCGTCCGACAGTTCCTGTCCGGCGAATCCGTCGGTCCCCTCGGAATGGAGTGACCACGGCGGGCTTGCTGTCCGCCCTCGCGGGCGGTGCGGCCCGCCGGGCCAGACCACTGCTCGTCCTCGCCGTGGTGCTCGGCCTGGGCGCGGCGGCGCTGTCCCTGCGGCTGACCCCGTCGGTCGCCACGAACACCTTCGTCTCGAGCTCGAGCCCGGAGTACCGGGCCACCCAGAGCTTCTACCGCAGCTTCGGGGAAGAGCCCATCGAGGTGCTCGTCAAGGGCGACCTGCAGCAGCTCGTGCTGAGCTCGGACATCGGCAGGCTCGCCGGCCTGGAGGGATGCCTGTCGGGCAACGTCCCCGCGAGCGCCCTCTCCGGCCTGGGCGGCCCGAAGGGGCCCTGCGGGCAGCTCGCCAGCTCCCACAGCGTGAAGGTCGTCTTCGGCCCGGGCACCTTCGTCAACGAGGCCGCCACCCAGCTCAACGAACAGCTCACCGTCCAGACCCGCCAGGCCGAAGCCCAGGCCAGGCAGGCCGAACGGGTCGTCTACAAGGCGGCCCTCGCCCGCGGGCTGCCCCGCTCGCAGGCGCTCTCCCTCGGCCGGCAGGCCAAACGGGTCACGATCGGGCGCTTCCAGGAGAGCCTTGTGACGCTCGCCCTGCAGTACGGCCTCACCGCCAAGCCCAGCATCAGCGACCCGAACTTCGTCTCGGACCTCGTCTTCGACTCCACCAAGCCGGCCGGCACGCCGAAGCAGCGCTTCGCCTACCTGTTCCCCAACGGGCATTCGGCCCTGATCTCGGCGCGCATGAGGGCCGGGCTCTCCCAGGCCGCCCGGGAACGGACGATCTCGCTGATCCGCCGGGCGGTGGCCATGCCCCAGTGGCGGCTCGCCCACGGGGAGACCTACCTCCTCACCGGCGAGCCGGTCATCGTCTCCGAGCTGGCCGGGTCGATCACCAGCAGCATCGAGCTGCTGCTGGTGGCCGTGCTGCTGGTGATGGCGGGCGCCCTGGCCCTCGTCTTCACCGGGCGCCCGCGCCTGCTCCCCCTCGCGATGGCCGTGCTGGCGGCGGCCCTGACCTTCGGCGCCCTCTCCGTGGCCGGGGCCTCGCTGACGATGGCCTCGATCGCCGTGCTGCCGGTGCTGGTGGGGCTGGCCGTCGACTACGCGATCCAGTTCCAATCCCGCGTCTCAGAGCAGGAGGGACAGGACGGCCCGGCCGATCGCGGCCGGCTGGTGCAGCGGGCCGCGGCCGCCGGGGGGCCGGCGATCGCCACCGCGGCCGCCGCCAGCGCCGCGGGGATGCTCGTCCTGCTGCTGTCTCCCGTGCCGATGGTCCGCGGCTTCGCGGTGCTGCTCGTGGTGGGGGTGGCCATCGCCCTGCTCTGTGCCCTGACCGTGGGGGCCGCCGCGCTGTCCCTGCCCCCGCGGAGGGGCACGGGGCGACCGCCGTGGCCGGGCGCCCTGGTCGCCTCGTGGCGGGGGGCGAGGGAGCTCGTGCGGGAGAACCCCGTGACGCGCCTGATCTCGAACGCCGCCCTGGTGGGGGCGGTGAGGCGGCCCGGGAGGTTCCTGTGCGTCGGGCTGGCCGTGGCCGCGGTCGGATGGGGCCTGGACACCCAGACCCGCGTGGAGACCGACATCACCAAGCTCGTCCCCCAGAGCCTCGGCTCGCTGCAGGCGCTGAACACCCTGGAGCGCACGACCGGCGTGGGCGGGGAAATCTCCCTGCTCGTGTCGGGCAGGAACCTCGCCACCCCGGCCGCGATCGAATGGATGACCGGCTACCAGGCCGCCATGCTGCGGCGGTTCGGGTACAGCTCCGGCCGCGGGTGCGGTCGGGCGAGGCTGTGCCCGGCCTTCTCGCTGCCGGACCTGTTCAGGGGCACCGGCTCGGGATCCTCCAAGCAGAAGCTCACCCAGGCGCAGGTCAGCGGCCTGCTGGCCGTGATTCCCCCCTACTTCTCCCAGGCCGTGATCACGCCGGACCGGCGGGTGGCCACGCTCGCCTTCGGGATCCGCACGATGGGGCTCGACCAGCAGCAGAGGCTGATCGAACAGATGCGCTCCCGTCTGAATCCCCCCGCCGGCCTGACCGCCGAGCTCGTCGGGCTGCCCGTGCTGGCCGCCCAGTCGGGCTCCCAGGTGGCCGACCCGTGGCGTCGCCTCGCGACGCTGCTGGCGGGGCTGGCCGCCGTCGCCCTCGTGCTGCTCGCGGCCTTCCGCGGAGACCTCCGCCGGGCCCTCGTGCCCGTGGCCCCGGTGGCCCTGGCCTCCGGGTGGTCGGCGCTGATCCTCTTCGCCGTGCGCATCCCGCTGAACCCGATGTCGGTGACCCTGGGGGCGCTGGTGATCGCGATCGCCACCGAGTTCAGCGTCCTGCTCTCCGAGCGCCACCGCCAGGAGAGGCTCGCCGGGCACGACACCGTCGAGGCGCTGCGCCGGGCCTACGGGCGCACGGGTGCGGCCGTTGCCGCCTCGGGGGTGACGGCGATCGCCGGGTTCGGGGTCCTCGTCCTGTCGGACATCCGGATGCTTCGCGACTTCGGTCTCGTGACCCTGATCGACCTGAGCGTGTCCCTGGTCGGGGTGCTGGTGGCACTGCCGGCCGCCCTGGTGCTCGCGGACAGGGCCGCCGAGGGGGGCCGGGAGCGCCCGCTGGTCACGCCCCCCGTGGCCTCCCGGCGGCCGGGAGGGGCGCGCGGGGCGGTGGTGCGCATCCTCGGACGCGGCGGAGGGACCGCCGCGGGTGGCCACTCGGGCCATGAGCGCGCCTGACGGCCACCGCCCGCCGCCCGAGCCTCCCCGGTACGGGCGCTACGTGGGCCTGCTCGCCGTGCTCGTCCTCGTCCTGATCACCATCAACACGATCGTGACCGAGCCCAACGGGGCGAGCGGCATCGCTCCCGGGGAGCCGCTGCCGCCCTTCGCCGTCCCCCTCGCGACGGGGACCCTCAAGGGCGACGCCAACGTCTCCACGACCGGACGGGCCCCGGCCTGCACCGTGCGCGGGGCCCGCATCCTCAACATCTGCCAGCTCTACGAACAGGGCCCCGTGGTGCTCGTCCTGTTCGTCCAGTCCGGCTCCTGCGCGGACGTGCTCGGCGACCTGCAGGCCCTGATGCCCTCCTTCCCCCATGTCCGCTTCGCCGCAGTCTCGCTCAGGGGCGATCGCGGGTCCCTGCGCAGGCTCGTGGCGAAGGGCCACCTGACGATGCCCGTCGGGATCGACGACCAAGGGGACCTGGCGGCCCTGTACAAGGTCGCGAGCTGCCCCCAGATCACGTTCGCCCTGCGGGGAGGGATCGTTCAGAGCAAGGCCCTCCTGCACGCCCCGACAAGGGCCGAGCTGCGGGCGCGGGTGAGCGCCCTGGCGGCGGCCTCCGGCCCCGTCGCATGAGCTCGGCCGAGCCGCGGGAGCCGGCGGTCGGCTGGAGCGACCCGGAGGTCGAGAGCGAGCTCCCCGGCCTGCGGCTGCTCGAGACCCGCGTGCGGGTCGCCCGGCGCCAGCCCCTCACCGGCGGCTCCCCGCCCGACGTGGAGGCACGCATGAGGGAACTGTCCAACCGCGTTCGAGGCGCCCGCGCGATCGGGATCCGTCGCGAGCCGGTGCCGGCCGCCTACCGGGTCTTCTTCCGCCACATCGGCCTGGATCCCGACGTCGAGCGGACCCCGATCGAGGCGGCGGTGCTCGAGCGGATGCTGCGAGGAGGGTTCCTCACCGGAGGCCTGCTCGAGGACGTCCTGCTGATCGCCCTGATGGACACCGGGGTGCCGGTCTGGGCGCTGGACGCCGAGGGGGTCGAGGGTCCGCTGGGCATCCGCCCCAGCCGCGAGGGGGAGGCGCTGGGGCGCCACCCCGAGGCGCTGCGGCTGCCGGCCGGGCGGCTGGTGGTGGCCGACGAGCAGGCGGCGCTGGCGATCCTCTTCGGGGAGGCGGGGCGGGGACACGAGCCGAAGGCCGCGACGCGCGTGCTGACCCTGTTCGCGATCCAGGTCCCGGGCGTGCCGACCCTCTACGCCGAGGAGGCCCTGTGGAGCGTCAGGAGCGCGCTGGAACAGCCGTGACCCGTCGCGCCGACCCGGCACGGGGTTCCTGGCGCGCTGGTAGACTCGGGGCCTCGAGGACCGCCGCCGAGGAGTCGGGCTTGACCCAGTACCAGCAGCCCCTAGCGGATCGGATGGAGTCGCCCGGCGAGGCGCCCGGCCACATCTCGCTGCACGCCGGGGTGGCCGCCGAGCGAGCGGCGCGGGCGTCCCTGCGGACGCAGATCGCGCGCCTGGAGAACGAGCTCTCGCAGATCGTCGTCGATCGCTTCCCCTTCATCCCGCTGCCCAGCGCCGGCGTCGAGGCGGCCGGGCGCGGTGCCCCCGCCTTCCCGACCTGGGCGAGCTCGAGCGCTCCCGCGACCGCCTCGCCGGTCGCCTGCAGGATCTGCGGGGGCTGGCCAGCGCCCGCGCCGAGGCCGAGGCCCGGGCGCGGGAGCAGCTTCAACGGATGCGGCTGGAACCGGGTCGCTACAAGTTCGTGCGACTGCCCGTCAGCGATCTGGGCCAGGGCGGATGCGGGGTCTGGGAGGTCCGACCCCGCCTCGGCCTGATCGGCATGCTCGCCGGGTGGTGGCAGCTGAAGCTGTCCTCCGGCTGTCCGTTACCAGGGGGTCGCGCTCCAGGCGCGACCCCTCTGCGCTGAGGTGAGCATCGCGGCCAGGGTGCGCCGCTGGCGCTCGGTCGTCGAGCCGACGGTCTTCTTCTCCGACATCGGGATCTGGGCCAGGAACTTGCGGCAGCGCGTCTGACCCCAGCGGCGCTGGCTCATGAGCAGGTCGGCCACGGCCATGCTGGCCGCCTCCCAGGGGCACTCGAGAATGACGTCCGCGACATCGACCTCCCCTGTCGCAACCCGCCGCTTGAGATCGGCGCGAGCGAGTCGAACCTCGTTGGCGCGTTCCAGGGCGCGCATGTACTGAGGACCGGCAGGGGCAACCGTCGCTGTCGCGTTCATGTCTAGGCATCTCCCCGTCGCCTCCGCAGAGATCACGCGGGGCGACATGCTTGCTCGATTGTTGACCTGTGGACGCGCCCTCCATGCCCGTACGGGAGCGACCGGCTGGTCGCGGCGAGTCCACCCCCTCCCGACGGCTTTGGTATGGGGGCGAGCCCCCGAACGGCCATGCAGAGCGCTTCTGGAAGCTAAGCCAGGACCGCCCCCGCGGTCAACCACGTGGACGGCGGTTCGTACGCTAGAAGCGACCTTTTTCGGTGGCGGGTCGACTTGTGAACTTTTGGACAAGTTGCGGCCCGCCGTTGGGCCGGCCTGTCACAGCCGCTGCGGTCGGGGAAGGGGTCCGTGGACGGACTCGAACTCGGTCTTGACCCTCGCGAACACGTCCAGGGCGCGGTCGAGGGTGGCGGCGTCGTGGGTGGCCATGACGCTCGTCCGCAGCAGCGCTCCCCCGGGCGGCACGGCCGGGTGCAGGGCGGTGTTGACGAACACCCCGGCGTCGTAGAGGGCCTTCCAGAGCAGGGCCGCCTTCCAGTCGTCTCCCACCAGCACGGGGACGATCGGGGTGACGATCGTGCGGTCGCGCACGCCCGGAGCCTGCTCCTGGACGCCGGGCCCCTCCGGCAGCGGCTGAGGCGAGACGACCGAGTAGCCCAGCTCGTGGAGCCCGCCGCGGAGCCTCTCGGCGTTCTCGAGGACTCGCTCCAGCAGGACCGGGCCGTCCTCGGAGCGCACGACGCGCAGGGCGGCCAGGGCCGCTCCGACTGCGGCCGGCACGGCCGAGGCGGTGAAGAGGAAGGCCCGCGAGGAGATCCGCAGGTAGTCGATGACCTCGTGCGGTCCCGCCACGAAGCCCCCGCACGAGGCCAGGGACTTGGAGAAGGTGCCGACCCGCAGGTCGACCCGGTCGGCCACCCCGAGCAGTTCGCTGGCGCCGGCCCCCCGGGCCCCGAGGACGCCGGCCCCGTGGGCCTCGTCGACCATCAGCCGCGCCCCGAAGCGCTCGCACAGCTCGCAGATGTCGGCCAGGGGTGCGATGTCGCCCTCCATCGAGAAGACCCCGTCGACGGCCACCAGCACGCCGCCGCCGTCGCCCTGCGCGCGTTCCAGCATCTTCTCGAGCTTGTCCAGGCGGTTGTGGCGGAAGGGGCGCAGCTTCGCCCGCGAGAGCAGGCAGCCGTCGAGGATCGAGGCGTGGTCGGCGGAGTCGACGATGACGGTGTCGCCGGCTCCCAGCAGTGTGCCGAGGGTTCCCAGGTTGGCCTGATGCCCGGTGCTGAACACGAGCGCCTCCTCCGTCCCCATCCACTCGGCGATCTCCCGCTCGAGTTCGAGGTGAAGGGGGATCGTGCCGTTCAGCAGCCTGGAGCCCGTGAGCCCCGTCCCGTAGCGGTGCAGGGCATCCTCGGCGCCCGCCAGCACGCGCTCGTCGCCGGTGAGGCCGAGGTAGTTGTTCGAGCCGAGCATGATCCGCTCGGCCCCCTCCATCTCGACGATCGGCATCGCCGGGGAGGTCAGGACGTGGAAGTAGGGCAGCAGGTCGGCCTCCCTGGCCGCCCGCAGGAGCTGCTCGCGCTCGTGGCCGCGAACCTTGGCGAAGACGTCGGTGGAGGTGTGCATATAGGGTCCCCGGCGGTGAGCGTGGCAGTCGAGCCAGTGTCGGGCGGTGCGGACCTGAAGCGGTTCATCGACCTGCCCTTTCGCCTGCATGCTAGCCACCCGCTGTGGGTGCCGCCGCTGAAGCTCGAGCGGCGGCTGTTCCTCAACCGGCGCCTGAACGCCTTCTTCAGCCACGGGGAGGCCCAGTACTTCCTCGCCCGCCGCGACGGACGGGTGGTGGGCCGGGTGACCGCCCAGATCAACCACGCCTTCAACGACCACCACGATCGCCGCTGGGGCTGGTTCGGCTTCATCGAGCTGGAGGACGATCCCGAGGTCGCCGCCGCGCTGCTGGACGCAGCCGCCGCCTGGCTGCGCGAGCGCGGCTGCGAGCGCATGGTCGGGCCGGCCGACCTCTCGATGAACGACGAGAGCGGGATCCTGATCGAGGGCTTCGACCTTGCGCCCATGGTCCGCCAGCCCTGGCACCCCCCCTACTACCAGCGGCTGATGGAGGGGGCCCAGATGACCAAGGCGATGGACCTGCTGATGTGGAACCTCGAGGTCTCAGACCGCGAGAAGGTCCTGCCGGTGATCTTCGAGCTGGCCGAGAAGGTGGAGAGCGAGCACGGCATCCGGGTGCGACCGATGCGCCGCTGGCAGCTGCGCAAGGACCTGGACGCCTTCGCGGAGGTCTACAACGCCGCCTGGGCCAACAACTGGGACTTCGTGCCCTTCTCCAAGAAGGACCTGGACGCCTACGCCCAGGAGCTGCACCTGGTCTTCGACAAGCACTGGTTCATGATCGCCGAACGCCTCGACACCAAGGAGGTGGTGGGCATGGCCATGACGATCCCCGACATCAACCAGGTGCTCGCCCGGATGAAGGGCCGTCTGCTTCCCCTCGGCTGGTGGCACTTCCTCAACAAGGGCCGGATCATGGACCGCGTCCGGGTCGGCTTCCTCGGTGTCAAGCCGGAGTACCAGCACACCGGGGTCGCGGCCAAGCTGTACGTCGAGCACTTCAACGCGGCCGCCACCCGCCCCCAGCACGGAGGCGAGATGGGCTGGATCCTGGAGACGAACACCCCCATGAACCGCGGCATGGAAGCGATGGGGGGGCGGATCGTCAAGCGCTACCGGGTCTACGAGCGGGTCCTGTAGCAAAGCGATCTGAACCGCCCTTTACACTGCGCGAATGAGCGAGCCCCTCGAGGAGCTGCCGGGCCGGTCATCCCCGGAGCCGGCGCAGGTCAGGACGCTGACCGTGATCGCCGATGAGGGCGCGATCCTCGCTCCTCGGCCCGTCGCACCCCACCCCGCCCACGGCCGGACGGGCACGGTCATGATCCCCGCCGTCCAGGCCGCCGCCGTGGCGGCCGGGGGCTTCGTCGCGGGTGCCGCCGTGGCAAGGCTCGTCCACCGGCATCACCGCCGCCCGGCGGGACGCAGGCTGGGACGCGGACGCCGGCGCTCCGCCGCGGGTGAGGGCCTGCAGATAGTCGCCAGCCGCTCGCTGCTGCTGGACGTGCACCTGCTGGGCATCCCCGGCACGGACCGGCCGTCCTGAGCGCACTGCTCGAGCTGCGCGAGGAGGTCGCGCCCGCCGGTCCCTTCCGCCTACCGCGACGGACGGGCCTCGATGGCCTGATGCGCCGCCGCGGGAACGTGCTCGAGCGCCTGCTCCATCACCAGGGGACGCCGGTGCTGGTGAGGGTCGCCCAGCCGGCCCCCGACAGGGTCCTGTTCGGGGCCCGCTCGACCGATCGGCGGGCGGCCGCCCACGGCATCGCCCGCATGCGCTTCGCCCTCGGGGTCGACGAGGACCTGCGCCCCTTCCTGCGCCGCTTCGCCCGCGACCCCCTGATCGGGCGGTCGCTGCGACGGCGCCCCTGGCTGCGGGTGTCGCGCCGGCCGGACCCCTTCGAGGCGCTGACGTGGGCGATCTGCGAGCAGCTGATCGAATACGAGCGGGCGGCGGCGATCGAGCGTCGGGTCGTGGCCGCGCTCGGGCGCCGCTGGGTCGGATGGGACGGAGGCCACAGCGGCCTGCGGGACCTGCCCGACGCGTCCGTGCTGGCGGGCACCCCGCCGGCCCTCCTGCAGTCCTTCGACCTCGCCGGGAGCCGGGCTATGACCCTCGTGCGGGCGGCCCGGGAGGTGGCACGAGGGCGGGTGGATCTGCACGGCCCCGATCACGAGCGCTCATGGAGCAGGCTGCGGGCGATCCCCGGAATCGGCTCCTGGACCGTCGAGATGCTCGCCCTGCACGGCCAGGGCCGTCACGATCAGCTTCCGGCGGGGGATCTCGGCCTGCTCAAGCTCGTCGGCCGCCTGCTCGGCAGCGGCGACCCCCGGGCCTTCGCCGATGAGCGCCAGGTGAGGGAGCTGTTCGCCCCCTACGGCGAGTGGGCGGGCCTGGCCGCCGCCCACATGCTCGCCCTGTGAGGCTCTCCTGGTCGGGGCGCCGCGAGGGTCAGTCGCCCCGGCGCCCGCGTCTGCGCGGGGCGTCGGGTGCCCTCTGGACGAGCAGGGCGAAGGTCGGGCAGGCGCGGGCCGCCCGCATCGCGTGGTCGAGCTCAGCGCCGTGCAGGGGCCTGTCGTCGAGCACGGGGTAGCCCCACTCGTCGAGGGTCACGCGCTCGGGCAGCAGCTCGGCGCACATCCCGTGGGCCTCGCAGGCGATCGGGTTGACGGCGACGCGGTGGCGGTGGCTCATCGACGGCCCTCCGCGGGCCGGCGCGATTCTTCGTGGGGCCAGCGCGCCGGCAGCGGCAGCTCGGGCGGCAGCCGGCAGGCGTCGCAGTGGCCGTGGCGCGCGTGGTCGGCGAAGTCGCTGGAGAACGTCTCCATCGCGCTCATGAGGACGTTCACGGCGCCGTCGGGGTGGCGGCAGGCGCCGCGACCGGCGGCGAGCCGGGCGAGCTGGTCGGCCCGCTGGGCGGGCCTGCCCCTGGCGGTGCCTCCCGCGATCTGCTCCAGCGTCCCGGCGAGCGCGTCGAGGCCGTGCAGGCACGGTCCGCACTGGCGGGCGCTCTGGCCCGCCAGCCACCGGCCCAGGCGGGCCGTTTCGGCCACGGGACAGGCCTGGTCGGAGAGCAGGAGGATGACCCCCGCTCCCATCGCCGCCCCGTGGGGGGCCAGGTGTTCGTTGGAGAGGGCGATGGCGCCGAGGCGCGAGCCGTCGATCCAGGATCCGGCGTAGCCGCCCATCAGCACGCCCCGCACCCGGCCGGTCGCCCCCCCGGCGGCCTGGATCAGGGACCCCAGGGAGGCCCCATATTCGATCTCATAGACGCCCGGATGGGCAACGGGTCCCGAGAGGGTGACGAGGGCCGACCCCGGCTGGCTGGGCGTGCCGAGCTGGCGGAACCACGGCGCGCCGTGGCGGGCGATGAGGGCGACGTGGGAGAGGGTCTCGACGTTGTTGACCAGCGTCGGCCGCCGCCGCAGGCCCTGCTCGAAGAGCATCGGCTGGGTGAAGGTCGGCTTGGCCGGTCCGCCCCCCAGGTGGTTGACGAGGGCGGACTCCTGACCCGCCACGTAGTGGCTGGGGACGGCGCTGAGCACCAGACGCGGCTCGCCGGCGCAGGCGGGCTCCCGTTCGCGCTCCTTGATCGCCCGGGCGAGGCTCTGCAGGCTCTCGGGCGCCGACTCGCACGCGCCGACGAGGATCTCGTCGGCGCCCGTGGCCTGCGCGGCGAGGACGGCGCCGTCCAGGACCAGGTGGGGAAGGGTCTCCATCAGGGTGCGGTCCTTGAGGCTGCCCGGCTCGCCCTCGGCGCCGTTGACGACGACGATCGCGCGGCGCCTGGAGGAGGCCACGGCGCGCATCTTGGTCGCGACCGGGAAGGCGGCTCCGCCGCGGCCGAGCAGGCCCGAGCGCTCCAGCTCGTCGATCAGCATCCCCGCGCGCTCGCGGCCGCGCCGGCGTCCGCCTCCGTGCGCGACCGGTGCGGGACCGTGGACGGCGAGGTGCTCGCGCAGGCTCATCGCTCCCGTCTCGGGGATGCCGTTGAGCAGTCTGGGAAGGGAAGGCTCCGGACGTGCGCCGCGGGCGGGCATGACCTCGGTCAGGGTGGAGGGCGAGACGCTCATCAGCGGCCGGCCCTCGCCGAGCTTGAGGGGTGCGAGTGCCCGAGCAGCGAGGAGGGGGTGCCCGAGCGCCGAGCCCATTCCGAGCCCAGCGGCCCGCTCGGCAGCCACAGCAGCAGGAACAGGGCGAAGGCCCCGGTGCCTCCCAGGGCGACGGCGCGGCGGGGCAGCTGGGCCGGCCAGCCGGAGATGACCCGGCTCAGCACCGCGGCGGCGACGATCGCCAGGCAGCCGATGCTGAGCACGAGCAGCCAGCCGCTTTTCACGTCGCTGCCCGTGCCGAAGCCGTGCAGGAGGGCGATCGGCCAGCTGGCGTAGGCCAGCCAGTGCACGGCACGCCAGCTCGCATAGCCCATCCTGGCCCGCAGGAGGCTGGTGATGACCACCGCCAGCATCAGATCGAAGGCGACCGCACCGAGCCCGAGCCAGAAGGGCCGGTATGACCCCACGAACGGGATCAGCGCGTCACGGATCGAGATCGGGGCGAAGCTGTCCAGGACCGAGCTGAGGATGTGCAGGCCCAGGAAGGCGGTCGCCAGCAGGGACACGTTGCGGTGCAGCCCGTCGACGATGAAGCGGGGGAAGCGGTCGGTGCTCCAGCGCTTGACGTCGGCCACCCCGAGGGCGACGGCCAGCGTCAGCAGCAGCAGGGCGACCGCCCCCGTCGAGCGGGTCAGGTACCAGTAGGTGCTCGGACCGGCCGCCGCCAGGCTCACACCGGTCACGTCGCCACCGCCGCGGGCTCGTCTGCGGGCCAGTCGCCGACGGTCTTCACGTTGCCGTCGAGCGCCACCAGCCGCGCCGGGAGCCCCATGCTCGCCAGCCATGCGGGGGCCTCGGCTCCGCGCAGGATGGCGGCCGTGGCCGCGATGTTCGCGTCGGCGCAGGTCCCCGCCGCAACGCTGACGGTGCGCCAGGGGCCCTGCGCCGGGGTGCCGGTGGCCGGGTCGATGATGTGGTGCATGGTCCTTCCGGCGTGGCTCCAGCGCCGCACGGCGGTGCTGGAGGTCGCCAGGCCACCGGAGCGGATCGAGACCGTCTGGCCGGGGGCCGTCCAGTGGCTGCGGTGATCGTCGGTGACGTGGACCCGCCAGCCGTCCGGGGGGGCGCTCCCCGCGAGGGCGATGTCACCGCCGAGGCCGACGAGGGCCCCGCAGCCGCAGGCCGCCGCGGCCGCGGCGGCGCGGTCGGCCGCCCAGGCTTTGGCGGTGGCACCGAGATCCAGGCGCACCCCGGCCGGCATCGTGACGGTCCGTCGCCGCCGATCCACCCTCACAGCCCGCCATCCCGGGCGGCGCCTGATCGTGATCGTCGCCACCGGCTCGGGCTCTGCCGCGGGGGCGGCGAGCAGGGAGAAGTCGCGGTCATAGCCGGCGAGCTCCAGGGCCACTCCCACGGTCGGATCGACGTCGCCGTCCGTGAGGGCGGCGGCGCGCAGGGCGAGCTGCAGGGCCTCGATCAGCAGGTCCCCGGCGGGGGCCGGGCGGCCGCCCGCGACGTTGAGCGCCGCCAGCTCGGAGTCCTCGCGAAAGCGGCTGCAGGCGCGGTCGACCAGGTCCAGCTCGCGGGTCGTCGCCGCCCGCGCCGCGTCCAGCTTCGCCGGATCGCTCACGCGCAGGGTCACGCCGGTCCCGAGGGCGGCCCAGCTCGCGGTGGTCTCGCCACGCGTGGACAGGGGGCCGCGCTCAGGAGCCACCTGACACCACCGGGGCTTCGGGGGCCGGTTCGGGAGCGGCTTCCTGGGATGGTTCCTGAGCCGGGGCGGATTCCGTCGGGGCCGATTCCTGAGTGGATTCCGAGGGAGCCGACTGCGCTTCGCCGCTCTGTTCGGGCGCGGCTTCGACGCCCGCTTCGGGGGAAGCTTCCTGGGAGGAGCCCGATTCGCCGGAGGACTGCGGAGCTTCGGACGGCGGCGCCAGGGGGGCCGTGGTGGTCGTCGAGGGGTGTTTCGCCGGGCTCGTCGAGCCGTGCTTGATCGTCTTCCCCGGGAAGGCGCTCGCGGCGACCTCGGAGAGGACGGCGGTGAGCGCCACGCTGCCGGCGATCACCCAGCGGTTGAGACGGCCGAGCTGGCGCAGGGCGGCATCGCGGGTGTGGGTGGTGTGAACCATGTCCTCAGCCGTCGTGGTGGTGCAGGGCGGCGGAATGCAGCCAGGGGGCGAATTCGGGAATCGTGATCAGCGCCAGCACGACGCCGGCCACGAGCGCCCCGGCGAGGGCGATCGTGCGACCGGTCCGGCCCGTCACGTCGCTGCTCCACCGCTCGGAACGGCCGTACTCGGCCCGCAGCACGGCCGGCATCGCCGGCAGGTGCCCGAGGACGTGCAGGGCGAAGAAGATGCCCCACGCGACGAAGCTCACCTTGTGGACCGGAAGCAGGGTGTCCCTCGAGCTGGGCCCGGCGAAGAGCAGTGCGACGCCGCTGGCGAAGACGACGACCGTGGTGAGCACGACGGCCGGTGCGATCAGCCGCATCACGATCTCCGGGGGCCCCTTCATCCGGTAGGGGCGGTTGGCGGTGTAGTAGCGCAGGAAGCGGTAGCCGGTGCTCCCGATCTTCAGCAGCACCGGGGGGATCAGCAGCATCCCGACGAAGAGGTGAACCGAGAGCAGGCCCTGCAGCCGCAGGATCGTCAGGCCGATGATCGCCAGCAGGACGATGAGGATCGCCCCGGTGGCCGTGGTGAGCCGCTCGTTGCCCGTCGTGCCGCCGCCGGCCAGGCGATCCCGCCAGGCCGAGGGCGCGTACGAGGGCGCGCTTGATATGGGTGCCTGCCGGTCCACCGCCATGAGCGCAGTCTGCTCATGATGGCTAAGGAATCGGTAACCACTGGATGAGAAAGCTCATCGGATTCGAACGGCAGGAAAATCGCCGTGTGCGTCGATGCCTATCCTGTGGGCATGGCAGCTGACACGGGCTCGGGCCGCGACAGCGCGGCGCTCCTGGGCGAGGCGGGCGCCGAGCACGGCCCCGTGCAGGACACGCGGGTGCTCCTGATCGAGGACGAGCCCGGGATCGTCGACTTCGTCAAGCGGGGGATGGAGAGGGAGGGATTCGCCGTCGAGGCCGCCCTCGACGGGGTCGAGGGCGAGCAGCTGGCCCTGAGGGGCGAGTTCGACGCGATCGTGCTCGATCTGATGCTCCCCGGGCGCAGCGGCCTGGAGATCCTGCAGACCCTGCACCGCTCGATCCCGGGGGTCCCGGTCATCGTCCTGACGGCGCGCGGCGAGATCGAGGATCGCGTGCAGGGCCTTGAAGCCGGCGCCGTGGACTACCTGGTCAAGCCCTTCTCGATGGCCGAGCTGGTGGCCCGCGTGCGCGCCCACCTGCGGGTGATCGCCCAGGCCTCCTCGAGCGGCCTCTCGGTGGAGGACATCGAGGTGGACCTGCTCACGCGCAAGGTGCAGCGGGGCGGCCGTCCGGTCGTGCTCTCGACGACCGAGTTCGAGCTGCTCGTCTTCCTGATGAGGCATCACGGGCAGGTCGTCACCCGCGAGCAGATCCTGAGCTCGGTGTGGGGCTACGAGCACGACCCCGCCACCAACGTCGTGGACGTCTACGTCGGGTACCTGCGGCGCAAGCTCGGACAGGAGGGATCCCCGGCGCCGATCTTCACGGTGCGCGCCGTCGGATACCGCCTCGGCGGCGCGGGCTGAAGCCATGCTCTCCCGGCTGAGAGGGCTGGCGCCGTCCGGGCTGCGCTGGCGCCTGGCGGGCTGGGTGACGCTCGTGACACTGCTGTGCACGGGAATCGTCTTCGTGACCGTCTACAGCGGCACCGGCACACAGCTGCGCCACCAGATCGACCAGGAGGTATCGGGGGACGCCCTCGAGCTGGCGCACAACCTCACCGTCTCGGGCGCCCGCAACCCGAAGCAGCTCTCGACGGCCGCCGCCCGCTACGTCAAGGGGCAGCCATTCGGCGCCAGCTCGACACTCCTGTTCGTGACCGTGCCCGGCGCGGGCACGGTCACCAACCGCCCCGAGCTGTTCTCGCCCCACAACCCCGACGACGGCGAGTCGCCCGAGGAACAGGCCACGGAGAACGCCCTCGCCCGCGCCCTGCCGGCCGCCCACGCCGGATACTCCACCCTCGCGCTTCCCGACGTCCAGGACCTGCGCCTGCTCAAGCGGGTCGTGCGCGTGCCCGGGGGGATGAGGGCCACGGTCGGCGTGGGGGAGCCGCTGGCAGCGGTGTCACACGCCCAGCGCGGGGTCGCCCGCGCCTTCATCCTCGCCGGCCTGCTGGCCCTGGCACTCGCCCTGCTGGCCTCCTACCTGATCGGTGCGAGGGTCTCGCGGCCCCTGCGCAAGATGGCCGCTGTCGCCGCCAGGGTCGACGCCGGCGACCTGCACCCCCGGATGCACCACACCGGGGCCCAGGGGGACGAGGTGACGGTTCTTGCCGACGCCTTCAACCACATGCTCGACCGGCTCACGGAGGCCTTTGCCGGGCAGCGCGCCTTCGTGGCCGACGCCTCCCACGAGCTGCGGACGCCCCTGACCGTGATCCGCGGACAGCTGGAGGTCCTCGCCGCCCAGGAGAATCCCTCGACGGCCGAGGTGCGTCGCGTCGAGCGCCTCGTCCGGGCCGAGATAGCCCGCGTGAGCCGCCTGGTCGACGACCTGCTGCTGCTGGCGAAGTCCGAGCAGACGGAGTTCCTGCGCGTGGAGCCCATCGACCTGGCCGGGTTCATCGGCGAGCTGTGGGACGGGGTGGTCCTGCTCGCCGACCGCCGCTTCGAGCTCGGCCCGGTCCCCGCCGGCACGCTGCAGGCCGACCCCGACAGGCTGACCCAGGCGCTGAGGAACCTCCTGGGCAATGCCATCGATCACACCGCCCCCGAGCGGGGCCTGATCAGGCTCGGCGGCCACGCCCTTCCGGGCGGCAGGCTGCGCCTGATGGTCGAAGACGACGGCCCCGGGATCCCCGTCGATCAGCGCGAGCAGGTCTTCCACCGCTTCCACCGCACCGATGCGGCTCGCGACCGGGCCTCCGGGGGGACCGGGCTCGGGCTGGCGATCGTGCGGGCGATCGCCGAGGCCCACGGGGGCGAGGTGAGCGCGGGCCAGGCCTCCGCGGGCGGGGCCCGGATCGTGCTCGAGCTACCGGGCTTCGCGCCGGCGGACGGCGCCGTGACCGCGAGCCATGAGCCCCTGCGGGCAGGGACAGGTCGAGCGCAGACGGGTGCTGCGGATGACGAGCCCGTGGCGGTGCCCTGAGTCGGGGCGGGGCCGGATCCCCGTGCTGCGCTCGCACACCCGGCGTGGAACCCGTCGCACAGCTGCTCCTACGCTGCCACCGGGAGGCGGTAGCGTCGCGTGCGGGGATCCTGCTCGAGGAGCCCGACGGCGAGCAGGGTCGTCATGTAGCGGTGGGTGGTGCTCGGGCTCATCTCCAGGCGGCCGGCCACGTCGGTGACAGCCAGCGACCCGCCGTCGGAGGGGAAGCAGGCGAGCACGAGAAGGCCGAGCAGCAGCGAGCGCGACAGCCGCGGGCTGTCGGACAGGGCCTCGTACCGGGAGGCGAGGTTGCCGCTCTCGGCCATGCCACGCAGAAGGCTGGCGACACCGTCGCTCTCCGAGGCCTCGCGCACCACGCGATCCACCTGGGAAGGGGTCAGCTCTATGGTGATTGAACTGCCGCTCATCAGATCGGACCCCGTGTCGAGTAAGGAGCCGGGCGGTTACATGCACCCGGCTCGTCGGTTGCGAGACAAAGCGAGATCCCGGATGCCGAGGAGCCTTGATGCGCTCGAGGGACAGGAATCGCGCTGTGGCGCGATCATCCCCCTGACCGATGGATCCAAACAAGTGGAAAGTCCAATACTTGAGTTTCAAGTAACTACTGGTCGGCCCACCGCGGGGATGGGACCCACGAAGGCGTTCGCCAGCGTGAGTCGTCGGCGGCAGGGGGCGACCACCGAAACAGTTTCGTCTGTTGGATGTGCCCTAGATAGTCACTCTTGGAAGCTGGTGCGGGCCGGAGCCAGGGCTGCCACCCATCCGGGCAGGGAAACAACGGCCAAAGCGATCGCCGCGAGCAGCACGAGAGTCAGAAACGCCCCGGGCAATCCCAGGGTGAAGGGGGCGGGGAAGCCCGTGTTGAGCCTCAGCCAGCGGCCGGCCAGGGCATGTCCGTAGATGCCGAAGCCGGCCCCCACGACGCAGCCGATGCCGAGCACCACCGCGCTCTCGAGCAGCAGGGCCCGCCACAGCTGGCCGGCGTCATAGCCCTGGATCTTCAGCGAGGCCAACCGTGCGCGGCGCTGCCAGATGGCGGCGCTGAGGGCCGAGGCCACGGCCAGCGATGCGGAGACCAGCAGCAGGGTCGCGATCTCGCTGAGCGCCTGCAGGCCCTGGCGAGAGTCGGCGGCGTATTGGGCCTGGCGTTCCCGGAAGGTCTGGATGCCCAGGCCGGGCCGGTCGCCCAGCGCGGCGGCGACCGCCCGCCGCCCCGCCGCGGGGGTGACCCCCGGCGCCAGCGTCACCTCCAGGGCCGCCGGATCGGCGGTGCCCCAGCGGCGGCTGTAGTCGGACGCGTTGATGATCACCGCCCCCGGGGACCAGCCGAGGTTCGTGATGATCGCGGCGACCCCGAAGCCGGCGCTTCCGGTCGGGGTCGGAAGCGTGAAGGATCCCCCGACGCGGAGGTGACGTTCGGCCGCGAAGGCGCTCGAGACCGCGGCCCACCCCCCGCCGCGCAGGAGGCTGTCCGCGTGCGCCGGCGCGCCCGAGAGGACCTGGCTGGCCGGCACCAGCGGCGCGTCCCCGGAGGGTCGGCCGATGATCCACATCCGCCGCGGCCCCACGTCCAGGAAGCCGCCCTGGTAGGCGCGCACGGAGGCCACCCCCGGTGCCCGGGCGATCGCCGCCGCCTCGCCGCCGGCGGCGAAGGCGTTGGTCGTGAGGTCGTTGCCGCCCGTCGTGATCCAGATGTCGGCGGTCTGCAGGTATTCGGTGAAGTTGGCGTCGAGCCCGTGCAGGAGGTCGTCGCGGGCGCCCCCGATGGCGACGCTGCCGTACACGGCCAGGGCTGCGATGCCCGCCAGGGCCACGGCGCGGGTGGTCGTCGCCCGCAGCTCCGAGACGACCACGATCAGGGCGCTGCTGCGAACCCTCTCGCCGGTCCAGCGCAGCCCGCGGGCCAGGCACGCGAACAGGCCCGGGATCGCGGCCAGGATGCACAGCGCCAGGGCGACTCCGCCGGCGATCGTCAGGGACGGTTCGGCCAGCACCGCCACCGTGATCGCGACGACCGCCAGGCCGCCTGCGATCGAGATCCTCACGGTGGTGGACGGCGCGATCACCTCGCTGCCGCCGTCCCTCTCCCTTAGGGCGGCGTCGGTGGGCCGGCTCGGACGCAGATCGAGGACGGGGGACAGGGAGGCGAGGATCGTCGCCAGCACCCCGCAGCCGAGCGCGAGCAGGACCGTCCCGGGGCTGAGGATCTGCTCGCTTCCCACCGGGAAGGCCGTGACCAGGTAGGCGGGTACCCGGTGCAGGAAGGCATGGGACAGGAGATCCCCGAGGACGACTCCGACGGCGGAGGCGGTCACGCCCAGGACGACCGCCTGGAAGCCCAGCAGCACGAGGATCTGGCGCCAGTCGTAGCCCTGCATCCGCAGGTCGGCGACGAACCGCCGCCTCTCGGGGACCGTAAGGAGCATCGCGTTGAGCGCCAGCAGGAAGCCGACCATGACGCTGATGGCGGCGAACAGCGAAGTCGACTGGTCGTTCGGCCGGGCGGCGTTGTCGAGCAGCTCCAGCTCGTGGTCGGCGGGGTGCACGTCCATCGTGGTGCCCGCCAGCCGGCGAAGCTCGGAGGTCACCGTCGCGTCCGCTCCCGGCTCGGGCTCGACGAGGACCTGGGTCACCCTGCCGCGCAGCCCGGTCAGGCGCTGGGCGACCGGCAGGATGGCGACCGCCACGGGGCTGCTCGCGAGGGCGCCGAAGGTGGAGCTGCCGAGGATCCCCCCGACGCGGACCCTGCGGGCCGCACCGCGGGCGAGGAGGGTTACGGTGTCCCCCCGGGCGGCTCCGGTGGCTTCGGCCACGCCGGCTGGGAGCAGCAGACCGGCGCCGAAACTGGAGCCGGGCCGGGCCGGGTGGCGGGTGGCCAGGCCGCCCAGCGAGGCGATCGAGCCCGTGAGCCCCAGCAGCTGCACGGATCCGCGGCCCCCGGGGCCGACGACGGCGACGTTCTCCCGCAGGATCCCCGCCGAGGCGCGTACACCCGGAAGGCCCGCCACCCGGCGGGAGAGCGCCTCGTCGACCCCTTCCTGCCCCCGTGAGCTCAGCTGCAGCCGAGCCGAGCCCACCACCTCGTGGACGAGCTGCCCGGCCGAGCCGGTGAGGCTCGTGTTCGCCACGAGCACCCCCAGCACGAGGGCGACCCCCACGGCGATCCCGCTGCCGGCCAGCAGCTCCTGCACCGCATGGGAGCGCAGGCGCACGCGATAGAGGTGGACCAGCATGCTCAGACGGACCCCCGCGATGCGGGGGTTGAGCCCGCCTCTCACGGGAAGAGGGCGGCCGGCTGGTGATCGGTCGCGGGGAGCAGGCGCCCGTCTCGCAGCGTGTGGACGCGGTCCACGTAGGAGGAGGCCTCGGGGTCGTGCGTGACGAGCACCCCCGGTATCCGCCGTTCGTGGCAGACGTCGCGCATGAGGGCGAGGATCTCCCGGCTTCGCTGCGAGTCGAGGTTGCCGGTCGGCTCGTCTGCGAGGAGCAGCCGCGGCTCGTTGACGAGCGCACGTGCGATCGCGATCCGCTGGCGCTCGCCCATCGAGAGCTGCTCGGGCGTGTGCTCCGCTCGCGCCGCCAGCCCCACCCGCTCGATCCAGGGCATGGCCAGGCGCCTGGCCTCGCGGAGGTTCAGGCCCGCCCCGGTGAGCTTGATGGTGGCGTTGTCGAGGGCCGAGGTGTGGGGCATCAGGTGGAAGGACTGGAACACGAAGCCCACGTCGCGGCGGCGGTAGAGCGAGCTCTCCCGCTCGGAGAGCCCGCCGATCTCACGGCCGGCGAAGAGCACCGAGCCGGTGTCCGGGGCGAGCAGGGCGGCGGCGATCAGCAGCAGCGTGGTCTTGCCCGAGCCGCTGGGCCCGTAGACGGCCACGAACTCCCCGCCCGAGACCGTCATCGAGACGCGGTCGACGGCCGTCACCGTTGCGGCGCCGCTGCGGTAGGCCTTGCTGACCTCCCGGAGCTCGAGGGCGCTCACAGGCGGGAGCGCTCCCCCGCCGCCCGTCTGCGGCCGGGGAGGTTGACGACCGTCCCGCGCTCCTCGGTCGAGCAGACCTCCCCGTCGGCGATCGAGATCAGCACGCCGACCCCCTGCAGGGCGGCCATTTCCTCCGAGGCCACGAGCAGCGCCATGCCGCGCTCCCGGGCGGCCTCACGCAGCAGCGCGTAGAAGCGGTCCCGGTCGCCGAGGTTGGGCATCAGCGCCGGTTCGTCGAGGATCAGCAGGCGCGGCTCGCGCGCCAGCGCCCGGGCGAGCATCACGCGGGTGCGCTCCGTCAGGGAGAGGGCGGCGGTCGGCTCGTGGGCTCCCGCCGCCCCGACCCCCACCCGGTCGAGTATCCCGAGCGCACGCCGCCGCGCCTCGCGCATCGTCAACCCCTCGCTGCCCAGAGATGTCGCGACGTGGTCGACCACCGTCTCGCCCGGATGGGCCCGCCAGTCCGAGGCGGACATGAATGCGATCTCCGCGCGCAGCAGCCGTCCCCGCTCGCCGGCGGTCATTCGCGCCATGTCGGTCCCGTCGAAGAACACGGCTCCCGAGTCGGGCTGCACGATCCCGGCCGCCATCCGCAGCAGCGTCGACTTGCCCGATCGGCGCGTCCCGTAGACCCCAACCGACACGCCGGGGTCGATCTCGATGCAGACGCGGTCGAGGACCACTATCTCGCGACCGCCGTCCGGATAGCTCTTGCTCGCGTTGAGGAAGGAGATCAGCGCCGTCATCGGGCCGCGTGGCTACTGGCCGTGGTCGAGGAACTCGTTGATCCGACGACGTGTGCGGGCCGCCCAGTCCACCTCGGTCTGCAGCTGGGCGTAGACGGCGTCGCGGGAGCACTCCATGCACAGGGCGGCCCAGGAGCGGGCGTGTCCGTCGGTGGGACAGACCACCTGCGCCAGCACCAGGCACTCGCGCTCGTATGCCTTCAGGGCGACGAGCAGCCGAGGCGCGTCCTGCTCCCGCGCGACGGACAGCTTGGCCTGCAGCCCGAGCCGCACCGGCTCCCGGGGCAGCAGGGTCTCCATCCACAGGGTCAGAGCCTCGGAGGTCTCCGTGGTCGGGTGGTAGACGAGGTGCGTTCGGCGGTGGTTGGTGCGCTTGGGTTCGGCGCGGGAGAGGGCCAGACCGGTCTTCTCGAGCTGCTCGAGCAGGCGGTAGACGTCGTTGGTGTCCACGCGCCAGGTCTCGCCGAGGCGCGCCGCCAGCCTGTTGGCGAGATCGCCGCCGTGGCCGGGCCGCTCGAGCAGCAGACCGAGGAGCGCTCCGCGCAGTGGGGTCGAAGGACCCCGCATCCATCTCGTCTTCTCTGGGCTCGCGCTCGCCATGGCTCCTCGTCTGCCGAGTCGGCTGTCTGACCATATAGCACCAACCCCGCTGGCGGAATCATTCCGACAGCCTGTCGACCGCGCGGGGCCGATCGCGGGCTGTTCGGGGCCTCTCGCCCGCCGCAGATGTCTCTGACAAGCTAGGGGACGATCACTGCCGCGCCGGTGAACCGCCCGGCCCGCAGATCCGCCAGGGCCTGCCCCGCCTGCTCGAGAGGATAGGTGGTCACGCGGGTGCGGATCGGGACCTTGGGAGCGAGGGAGAGGAGCTCCACCCCGTCCCGGCGGGTGAGGTTGGCAACCGATCGCACCGCACGCTCCATCCACAGCAGGTCGTAGGGGAAGGAGGGGATGTCGCTCATGTGGATCCCCCCGCACACGACGGTCCCTCCCGGGGCCAGGGCGCGCAGGGCCAGCGCAACCAGCGGGCCCACCGGGGCGAAGATGATGGCTGCGTCCAGCGGTTCCGGCGGAGCCTGCTCGGAGCTGCCCGCCCACACGGCCCCCAGCTCCAGGGCGAAGGCCTGCGTCTCCTCGTCGCCCTCGCGTGTGAAGGCGAACACCCGGCGCCCCTGCCAGGCGCAGACCTGGCAGAGGATGTGGGCCGACGCCCCGAACCCGTAGAGGCCGATGCGGGGCGCGTCCCCGCAAAGGCGCAGGGAGCGGTAGCCGATGAGGCCGGCGCACAGCAGCGGGGCGGCCTGCTCGCTCGTGAAGCCGCTCGGGATCGCAAAGCAGTAGCGGACGTCGGCCACGGCGAACTCCGCCATGCCGCCGTCGATGTCACGGCCCGTGAAGAGCGCCCTCGGGCAGAGGTTCTCGCGGCCGCTGAGGCAGTAGACGCATTCCCCGCACGTCCATCCCAGCCAGGGCACCCCGACGCGGCCGTCCCCCACCTCGGGGAGCTGCTCGCCGGCCTCGCGGACGCCCACGATCTGGTGGCCGAGGATGCGGGGCGGCGAGGCCACCTCCACCTCTCCGTCGAGGATGTGCAGGTCGGTGCGGCAGGCGGCGCAGGCCTGCACCCGCAGCAGCACCTGCCCGGGCCCCGGGCGGGGGATGGGACGGCGTTCGGCCCGCAACGGTCGCCCGACGCCCTCGAAGAGCATCGCCCGCATCGTGTCCTGCGCGCCCGCTTGCGCCATATTGGGAGAGTGAACACCATCTGGAGGGGGCGAAGATGACCGACGCTCTCTACTACAGCGATCCGGCCTGCATGGAGCACGATCCGCGCGGGCACTCCCCGGGCCATCCCGACACCCCCGAGCGCCTGGCCGTGCTCGAGCGGGCGCTCGCCGAGCGCGACTGGATGGGCTGGCGGCGGGCGGCGGCGACGCCCGCCGGGGAGGAACAGCTCGAGCTCGTGCACTCGCCCGCGCATGTGCGGGCGATCAGGGCCTTGTGCGCCGCAGGAGGCGGGGCGATCGACGCCGACACGTTCGTCGGGGAGCCCTCCTACTCGGCCGCCCTGCACGCGGCCGGCTGCGCCTGCGAGATGACCCGGGCGCTCCTCGCCCGGGAGGCGGGGGTCGGCTTCTGCGGCGTGCGGCCCGCCGGCCATCATGCCGAGGCGGCCCGGGCGATGGGGTTCTGCCTGTTCAACAACATCGCCGTCGCCGCCGCCGTGGCGATCTCCGACCTGGGCATGCGCAGGGTCTTCGTGCTCGACTGGGACGTCCACCACGGCAACGGCACCGCGGAGATATTCAGGAGCCGCTCCGACGTGCTGTTCGCGAGCATCCACCAGTCGCCCCTGTATCCCGGAACCGGGCCCCTGCGGGATGTCGGGTCGGGGGCGGGGGAGGGGTTCACGATCAACCTTCCGGTGCCGCCGGGCTCGGATGAGGCCCAGTGGCTGGAGCTGATCGACCGGGTGGTGCTGCCCGCGGCCGTCGCCTTCGAGCCGGAGCTCGTCCTGGTCTCGGCCGGCTTCGACGCCCATGCGGAGGATCCCCTCGCCGACTGCATGCTGCAGACCGGCTCCTTCGTGAAGATGGCGGTGCGGCTGCGCGAGCTGGCGGCGAGGGCGGGCATCCCCCTCGGGCTCGTGCTCGAGGGCGGCTACAACGCCCGCATCCTCGCCGACTGCGTCTGCGCGATCCTGCCGGCGCTGGCGGGGGAGACCGACGGCGAGCACCCGCAGGAGGCGCACGAGGGCGAGCCGGGGCCCCTCACCTCGCAGGCGATCGCCACGCTCTCCCCGTTCTGGCCGCTGTGAGGGCTCGAGGCCGCTAGATCCCCTGTCCGGGCAGGAACTCGTTCGTGAAGGGGGGCAGGCCGAGGTTGGGGTCCTGGCGCAGCAGACCCCGGGAGTACATCCAGTTGGAGAAGGAGGCCCATGCGGAGGGGTCCTGCCACCCGAAGGGCTTGCCGGCCTGCGCGGGCTCGGCAGCGGGCAGCGTCTGGCGGATGGATTCCAGCTGCAGCCTGCGGTCCAGGGACGGGTTGGCGCCCACGACGGCATCTGCTGCCAGGGCCGGGTTGGAGCGGACCTCCTTCTCGCCGAGGGTGAGGGCCTGCAGGAAGGCGCGCAGGGCCTGCCCGTCGCGATGGGCCTCGTCCTCCCTGACGACCAGCACGAGCTCGTCGTAGCTGGGCACCCCGGCCCGGTCCACCGGGATCACGACGGGGCGGCGGTGGGCCAGCCGCAGCTGGATCGCCTCGTAGTTCCAGAAGCCGCCCAGGGTGGCGTCGACCTGGCCTGAGGTCATCGCGGGGATGAGGTTGAAGCCGACGTTGACTTCCCGCACCGTGCTCGGGCTCACCTTCGCGTGCTGCAGGGCCGTGCGCAGCTCGGCCGCCTGGTAGGCGATCCCGGCGGTCCCTACCTTCTTGCCCGCCAGGTCGGCCACGCTCGAGACGTGCTTGCCGGGGAGAGCGATGATGGAGGTCAGCGGCCGTTGCACGAGGGCGCCGATCGAGACGAGCTTCAGCCCGCTGTCCCTCGCGAGCAGCAGCTCGGGCTCGTAGGAGATGGCCAGGTCGACCCTGCCGGCGGCGAGCAGCTTCAGCGGTTGCGCCGGGTCGGCCGGGGCCTGAGGCTGCACCGCCAGGCCCGCGGCCCGGAAGTCGCCGTGAGCGAGGGCCGAGTACAGCGCCGCATGATCGGCGTTGGGGAAGAAGTCGAGCATCACCGTGAAGGGCTTGGTCGGCTTGGCCGAGAGCACGTCCTGCTTGCTTCCGCAGCCGGCGAGCGCCGCGCATCCCGCGAGCACGGCGAGCGCCGGTGCCAGGCGCCTGCGGAGGGAAGGGGTGGGGGGTGGTGTCACTGGGTCTCTCCTCGGGGTCGGATGCTCCACGGGGCCAGGCGGCGCTCGGCGAGGGCCAGAGCGTAGAAGCAGGCGATGGCGAAGAGGACCAGCATCGCCGTCCCCGCATATGCGCGGGGGGTCTGGAAGTTGATGTCGTTCATGATCTCGCGTCCGAGGCCCGGGTAGGCCCCGGTGGTGGGGGTGGCGACCTCGGCGATGAACGCCCCGATCACCCCGACGGCCAGGGCGATGCGGGCGCCGCTGAGGGCAGCCGGCAGCGCGGCGGGAAGCTCCGCCAGGCGGAAAGCCTGCCATCGCGAGGCGTCGAGTGTCCGCATCAGCTTGAGCTGGTCGGGGTCGACGGCCCCCAGCCCGTCCACGGTCGTGACGAGGACCGGGAAGAAGCAGATCAGCGCCACCACGATCAGCTTGGGCAATATCCCGAAGCCCCACCAGAAGACGAGCAGCACCCCCACGACCGGGATCGGGATCGCCTGGGAGCCCACGGCGAGGGGGTACACCGCCCGGCGCAGCAGGGGAGAGAGATGCAGGACGACGGCGAGCAGGAAGCCCGCGGCGAGGGCCATCGCCAGACCGAGGGCCACCTCCCGGGCGGTGACGAAGAAGTTGTTCCACAGCAGCCCGCCGCTGTTCCACAGGGCTGAGGCCACCGCGTGGGGTGAGGGCAGGACTTCGGCCTGCACGCCGCTCAAGTCCACGTATCCCTCCCAGATCCCGACCAGGGCGAGGACGAGCCCGATGGCGGGGAGGGCCATGCGCATGCGGGCGCTCATGGGCGGCCCCCGGCGAGCAGGCCGAGGGCACGCTCGCGCAGATCGAGGACCTCGGGGTCGGTGCGCCGGCGAGGGCGGGGCGCGGTCGGTCGCAGTCGCCCGATCACCCTTCCGGGGCGCGGCGAGAGGACGGCCACGCTGTCGGCGAGCAGGATCGCCTCCTCCACGTCATGGGTCACGAGCACGACCGTCCGGCGCTCGCGCTCCAGCGTGCGGGCAAGCCACTCCTGCATCTCCCCGCGGGTGATCGCGTCGAGGGCGCCGAAGGGCTCGTCCAGGCACAGCACGGGCTTGCCGGACAGCAGGGTGCGCAGGAAGGCGACCCGCTGGCGCATGCCGCCCGAGAGCTCCCTCGGCCGGGCGTCCTGGAAGCCGTCGAGCCCGAGCTCGGCGAACATCGCCGCGGCCTGCTCGCGCGAGCGCCCGCGGGAGAGTCCGGCTACGCGCAGCGCCAGGGCGGCGTTGTCCAGCGCGCTCAGCCACGGCAGCAGCAGGTCCCGTTGCGGCATCAGGACGGCCGGCGGGCAGCGCACGCGGCCCTCGTCCGGGGACTGCAGGGCGCAGATCAGCTCCAGCAGGGTGGTCTTGCCGCAGCCGCTCGGGCCCACCACGGCGAGCAGCTCGCCGGGCTCGGCGCGAAGGGTGAGGTCGGCCAGCGCCGGGACCTTCCCGGAGCGCGCGCTGTAGGCCCTCCACACCCCGTCGAGAACGACCGCGTCCTCACCCGGGCCCTCCCGGGAGGGGGACTGGGGGCGGGACTGCAGTTCGGTCGGCAACATCTCTCCCTTCGCGGGCATTACCCCACAGGTTCAAAGGGTCGGCGCCGGGGGAATCGCTTCCCGGACGCCATCTCAGCCGGCCTTCCCGCCAGCCCCCCTGGTGTCTTTCTCTGTTCCTGGGCTGATGCTACTAGCGGCCGGCCTCGACCACCGGACGGGTGAGGGCCTTCACGAAGTCCTCGAGCTGGGATGTCGTCCAGCACTCGAACGCCGTGCAGTACTCCTCGTAGGCGGCGATCACCGAGTCGCCGTAGTTCCAGTACAGGCGGGGCTCGGGGTTCAGCCAGAAGGTGCGTCCCGCCCGGGCCGTGATGCGGGCGAAGACGTCGGCGCGGGGGTCGCGCCCGTTGGTGCGGGCGTCGCCGAGGACGATCACGGTGGCCCGAGGGTGCAGGTCGTCCTCGACCTGCTCGAGGAACTCCGACCAGACGCGCCCGTAGTCGGTGTACCCGGAGATGTCGGCCACACCGGCGTCCCCTGAGATCCGTTCGCTGACCGTCTTGAAGTCGCGCTCGTGCTCGAAGATGTCGGTGACCTCCGAGATCCGCTCGATGAACACGAAGGAGCGCATCTTGCGGAAGGAGTCGTGCAGGGCATGGAGCACCGAGAGGAAGAAGACCGAGGCCGAGGTGACGCTCGTGGATACATCGCAGAGGACGTAGATCTCCGGCCGGCGAGGGCGGCGGGGGCGGAACTTCAGGACCACGGGAACGCCCCCCGTCTGCAGCGAGGCGCGCATCGTGCGCCGCACGTCGACGTGGGCGTGCCGGCGGTGGCCGCGGGCCTGCAGGCCCTGGGTGGCGAGCCGGCGGCGCAGTTGCGCCACCACCCGGTGCACGGCGGCGAGGTCAGCCGCCGGACCGGAGGGCAGTGCCCGGTCCAGGTCCCCGAGCGGGCGGGAGGGGGGCAGCTTGCCGGTGCACTCGACCTGCGAGCGCTCCAGCTCGCGCCGCAGGAGCGCCTCGAACCTGCGCAAGGCCTCCCGCGGCAGCCCGTCCCGCCGCGGATCCTCCGGCGGCAGCTCGGGCTGGGGCTCGGCCCGCAGGCCGAGGGCCCGGCGGATGCGCTGGACGTCGACCCCGATCACCCCCGACCCCTCCTGCCGGCGGGCGAAGGCGGCGATGGCCATCCGCGCGAGATCCCTCATCGCCCCCTCCGCGCCATCGCGCAGGGCGGCGGCGATCTGCTCGCGCAGGGCGTCGAGCTCCTGATCGGACAGCTCGGTGAGGTCCATCTCGCCTCCCTCCCGCACACCCTCCCTGGTGGCCGCCAGCTCGACCGCCCGGAAGAAGAAGCGGTCGAAGACGAGCTCGAACACGCGCCGGTCCTCCTGGCTCTTGGCCAGGGTCGCGGCGAGCGCCTCGCGGAAGTCCTCCTGGGAGGTCCAGCTGATCTCCCCCAGGACCGCGAAGGCGTCGAGCATCTCGGAGGTGCCCACGGCCAGCCCTTCCCGGCGCAGCTCCTCGGCCAGCTCCAGGATGCGCGCCGGCAGCCCCTCGGGCGCGGACCCCCCGCCGCTCCCCTGCTCAGGCGACATCTGCGGGCGAGCGGAGCTTGAGCCCGACCCGATCGGCCACGACGTCCATGTCGGTGCGGTGCTTGACGATCACCGACATCGTCTCGGTGAAGACGTCGGCGTCGATGTCCTGCACCCCCAGCAGCAGCAGGGCGCGGGCCCAGTCGATCGACTCGGCGATCGAGGGCGGCTTCTTGAGGTCGAGGTCGCGCACCATCCCGACCACCTCCACCAGCCTGCGGGCGACCGTCTCGGACAGCTCGGGCGCGTGGAGGCGCACGATCTCCAGCTCGTGCTCGAGCTCCGGATAGTCCAGCCACAGGTACAGGCAGCGGCGCTTGAGCGCCTCGGTGAGCTCACGGGAGTTGTTCGAGGTCAGCAGGACGACGGGGTGGGTGCGCGACTCCACCCGGCCCAGCTCGGGGATCGAGATCTGGAAGTCGGAGAGCACCTCCAGCAGCATCGCCTCGAACTCCTGGTCTGTCTTGTCGATCTCGTCGATCAGCAGCACGACGGGCCTCTCGGAGGCGATCGCCGTCATCAGCGGCCGCGCCAGCAGGAACTCCTCCCCGAAGATGTCGTCCTGCACCGCCTCCCAGCCGGTCCCGGCGGCCTCGGCCTGGATGCGAAGGAGCTGCTTGCGGTAGTTCCACTCGTACAGGGCCTTGGCCTCGTCGAGTCCCTCGTAGCACTGCAGGCGCACCAGCTCTCGCCCGAGGTATGCGGACAGCGCCTTGGCCAGCTCGGTCTTGCCGACCCCGGCCGGGCCCTCGACCAGGACGGGCTTGCCGAGCCTGATCGCCAGGTAGGAGACCAGGGCGGTTGACTCTCCGGGGAGGTAGCCGACCGAGCGAAGGCCGTCGGCGACCTCCCGGACAGACGCTGGCGCCGCGGGCTGTTCGGTGGGCATCCCGGCCAATGATAGGCGCCCGCGGGAAGCCGGGAGGCGAGGCACGACCCTCCCGTCCGGCTGCTATTCCGGGTGGGTGGTGGGGGGATCCTCGAAGGAGAGCTGCTCCGGCGGGCCCGGAGGGTAGGGGGAGCGCTCCCTCGCGGCAACGGGAGCGGAGCGGTGCCTGCGCACCGGGGTGGCGGCGACGGTCGGCTCTTCGGGGTCGGCGGGCGGGCGCCTGCGACTCGGCCTGGGTCGGGACGCGGGCGGCCCGGGACGCTCGGAGGAACGCATCCGCCAGCCGGCGTAGGAGAGCGCTCCGGCTGCCACGAAGGCGAGGAAGAAGCCCCACTGGATGCCCACCGGATAGCCGTGGCCGGAGGGGCGGTCGAAGACCCGGTAGAAGATCAGCACCGCGGCCCAGCCACCGGCGACCAGGACGATCGTCCCGTCCCCTCCCGGGAGGTGGAACTCGCGGCCCTCGGCCCGCGCGAAGAGCATCGCCATCACCCCTGCCGCCACAAGGAAGATCGCCGCCTCGACGAAGGACACGTCCCCGAAGGCGTTGATGTCGTGCGAGTAGATTGCACCGGTCTTGCGATTCAGGCTCTGCAGCCCGTACCAGGGGAAGAACATCGTGATCAGCAGGGCCAGCGCGGCCAGCCCCGCCAGCCGGCGCTCCGCGTCCATCGCGCGCCAGGCATGCCCCAGACGGCTCATTTGGATGGCTCTCGCGGTCGTGTCGTCACGGTCTGTCTCTCGCGCCTAGTCTAGGCGCGGGGCGGGCGGGCCGGTCCTAGTGACCGGCGAGCGTGACCGTGCCGTTGGCCGTGGCGAAGTTACCCGCCAGGTCGGTCGCCGTCAGCGTGATCGAGAAGGTGCCACCGCGTGACGGGGTGACCCACAGCAGCCTCGGCCGGCCGCGTTCCAGCGTCGCGCCGTTGCTCCACACCACCTTGGAGCCCTGCCTGACGGTCATGTGCACGGTCGAGATCTTCGAGAGCGAGATCTGCAACCCCGCCCGCGCCCGCCGCGGGACGGTCTTGCTCAGCAGGGCGACGGCCGGCGGGGTGCTCAGGTCCGCGGTGAACCGCTGGGCGGTCGTGCAGTAGATCTGGTCGCCCTGAATAGGAGTCCCGCCCGCCCCCCCGCCCGCCCCCCCGCCTGCCCCCCCTGCCGCCCCGCTCTGGCTGGCGTGGGCCCCGACGCGGGCCGCGGCCGCGCCGCCCGTGCTGCCTTCGCCTGCGCCCCCCTGGGGGGTGGTCGGCGGGGAGCTGGGGGTGGTCGGTGCCGGGGTGGGGGCGATCGGCGGCCCTTTGCGGGTGCGTTCGCAGAGGTGCTGGAGAAATTCCGTGAGCAGTTCGTGGTAGTTGAGATCGGATTCCCCGTACTGGTCGTAGAGGGACCAGGCGCCGGTGTCGTAGTGGGGAACCTCGGCGCGAGCCTCGGCGTCGCCGGCTTCGAACAGGGCCAGCCCGGCCGGGTCCTTCGTGATCGAGGTGTAGTCGTAGAGGCCGACGAGGGCCTGTATGAACCCGTTGAGGATGCGGTCGCTGGGGGCGTAGGTGTACTCGGCGTACTGCGCCCCGGCCTTCGTCGGGACCTTCACCCCCTGTGGGGCGGACGCCTGGAACGGGCGCAGCGCCTGCTGGGCGGCCGTCAGGTAGGAGGGGTCCTTCAATCGCGACCAGGCTCGGGCCATGACCTGCAGGGCCGTGCCCTGGGACAGCCCGCTCGTCCACGGCGGCAGCCCGCCGTCGAAGCGGAACATGTACTCCCAGGCGATGCCCCCCGCCCGGCTGCTCGCGAGCGGGATCACCTCCGTCAAGAGCTGGCGCAGGTTCGCGTTTTCGTGGCCCGAGAGGAAGTAGCCGTTTGCCTCTCCGAAGGTGGCCAGCCATTGGATCTCTATCCCCTGCCCTGCGTAGTACTCCCACACGATCCGGCTGCCCGGGAAGCTGATCCGCTGGCCGCTGGAGAGCAGGGAGCCGGTCGTCCACCAGCTGCGGTTGCGTTCGAGGGTGAGGAAGATGACCGCCAGGCGCGAGGGCGTCATCTGGCCCGCGGCGGCGATCGCCTGGACGTTCGCCAGAACCGCCCCGAGCTCCGATCTGCGGGTTCCGCTCAGGCGTCCCAGCGAGCGTTTCGCGGTCACATAGATGGCGAGGTCCTGCCGGTAGGTCGCAGAGGAGATGCTCCCGCTGCGCAGCAGAGAGGACAGGGCCGCCGAGACGGTGGGGCCGTGGGAGGCCGCCAGGCGGGCCCTGGTCGAGGCCTCCCTGCCCGCCAGGCGTGCTCGCAGGGGCGCTCCGAGCGGTGCGAGGGACTCGCCGGCTCGGGCGGCGGCGATGGCGGGTGGGGCGGCGCCTGCCCCGATCCCGATCAGGCCGGGGAGGAGCAGCGCGAGGGTCTTCGCGCGCATCGCCCTGATGCTAGGGCGTGGTGGGCGGCCCTGCGCAGGGGCGCTTGCAGCCGGGTCTGGCGGGCTGAAGGCCACGCTCTGTCAACACGTCGCCCGCCGGGGATGTTGCGGCGGGCGCTGCGATCCCCGCGCCGGGGCCGACGGTCACTCCCGTTCGAACTCGAGGTCGTCCACGCCGTCGAGTTCGTCCTCCTCGTCCTCCTCGAGGCCGTCCTCCTCGTCCTCCACGTCGTCGTCCCCGGGCAGGGCCGTGCCGGTCTGATGGGCGAGCTGGAAGCGCTCCACGAGGTCGTCCCGCTTGGATTCGTCCAGGGGCGTCTCGTCGGAGATCAGGACCCACTCGGACTCCTCGAGGTCATCCCCCTCGAAGAGCTCGTGGTCGACCTCCGGCGTGTCGTCCACCACGATCATGACCTCGGTCTGGGGGTTGAAGTAGGTCCCGGGGCGAAGGACCAGCTCGTCGATCTGGAACTTGCGAGCGTGGGTCATCGCGCGTTTATACCTTGTTCACAGGTCCGGCTCGTTACCCGTGTTCACGGGTCCAGCTCGTCCAGGGTCCGGGCCACCTCGGCCTCCACGTCGAGTGGCTGCATGCCCTGGCGCTCTCGCCGCTCGTTGCGGGCGACCACCAGCTGGCGCACCTCGGCCAGGAGCACCGGATCGCGCTCGCGTGGCCCATCCGGCGGGGCCAGAAGGCGCTCGAGCTCGGCCTCGATGTCGAGCGCCGGTTCACCCCTTCGGACCATGCGCTCGCTGCGGGCGCTGAGCATCTGGCGGATCTCCTGCTCCTGCTCGGCCCTCGCCGCCGGAGAGCCCGGACCGCCGCCCCCGGAGGACCCGCTGTAGTCGCTGTCCCTGGAGAGCCCGCCCTGCCCGATCTGGTCGTACATGCTGTCGCTCCCCCGGGTCACGAGGAACAGCACCGACATCACGACGGAGAAGGCGACGGTGCCGAACACGACGAAGCTCAGGCCGTTCCCCGCGATCGCCGGCACGAGGGTCGAGAGGGCGCTGTGCACTGCTCCGCATTGTTGCCGATCGGAGGGCTCTCCGCTACGCTGGCTGGCGGTATTGACTGACCAGTCAATCTATGTTCATGCGCCAGCCCATCTAGGAGAGCAACAAGAATGGTCGATTTCACGCTCACAGACGAGCAGAAGAACCTGCGCGAGATGGCGCATGACTTCGCCGTCAAAGAGATCCGCCCCGTCGCCTGGGAGTACGACAAGGACGGGACATGGCCTGAGGATCTCATCAAGAAGGCCTGGGAGGTCGGCTTGATGAACAGCCACATCGGGGAGGAGTACGGTGGCGCCGGCGCGAGCTACCTCGACGGCTGCCTGATCGAGGAGGAGCTCTCCTGGGGCTGCTCGGGGATCCAGACATCGCTCGGCTGCAACGGCCTGGCGACCGCTCCGATCGCGCTCGGCGGCTCCGAGGAGATCAAGAAGAAGTATCTCGGGATGCTCACCGAGGCCCCCAAGCTGGCCTCCTTCTGCCTCACCGAGCCGGACGCGGGATCGGACGTCTCGGGCATGCGCACGACGGCCGTCAAGAAGGGCGACAAGTACGTCATCAACGGCTCCAAGTGCTTCATCACCAACGGCGGATACGCCGACTACTACACGGTCTACGCGAAGACCGACAAGGACGCCGGGCACCGCGGGATCTCGGCCTTCGTGGTCGAGCGCGACTGGGGGGTGGTGGTGGACAAGAAGGAGGACAAGCTCGGCCAGCGGGCGTCGAACACGGCGACCATCTCCTTCAACAACGTGGAGGTCCCTGCCGAGAACCTGCTGGGCGAGGAGAACAAGGGCTTCAAGCTCGCGATGATGACCCTCGACCGCACCCGGCCGGGCGTGGCCGCGATGGCCACCGGCATCGCCCGGGCGGCCTTCGAGTTCGCCACCAACTACGCCCGCGAACGGGTCCAGTTCGGGGTCCCGATCGCGATGCACCAGGCGATCCAGTTCATCATCGCCGACATGGCCACCGACATCGAAGCGGCTCGCCTGCTGACCTGGAAGTCCGCTGCGATGCTGGACAACGGGGAACGCAACACGCTCGTCTCCTCCCACGCCAAGCGCTTCGCGGCCGACACGGCCATGAAAGTCGCCACGGACGCGGTCCAGGTCTACGGCGGCTACGGCTTCATCAAGGAGTACCCGGTCGAGAAGCTCTTCCGGGACGCCAAGATCATGCAGCTCTACGAGGGCACATCGCAGATCCAGCGCCTCGTGATCGCGCGCGAAACGCTGCTTCCCCGCCGGGTCGAGGAGCCCTCGGCGGTCGCCGTCTGAGCAGAGGCGGACCGCCGCGCCATGGACGGCCTCAACCGATCAGCAGCGCCTGTCCGTAGCTGGAGACCTGGCCCGCCGAGGTGACCCGGACCAGCACCCGGTAGATCCCCCTGTGCACGCGGACAACGCGGCTGAAGGTCGAGATCGAGGGGCTGCGGTGGCGCAGGACCGTCCCGCCGACGAGGACCCCGCGGCCACGGACGATCCTCAGCATCCCGACCTGCATGCCGTCCTCGGCGGGGGTCACGGTCCCGTAGATGCGGGCGAAGCCCCGCCTGCGGGTGCGGGCGACGTGGCTGGACACCCTCACGGCGACGTTCTCCAGGGCGACCGGGCTGACGACCGGGGGATTGGTCGTCGTGACCACCCTGAACTGGGTGATCAACTGCATCCCGAGCAGGGTGAAGCTGAATCCCCCCGAGGCGTTCGTCAGCTCGGGGTTGCCGACGTTCTGGAAGCCCCCCGTGAAGGGCCACTGGTTGCCCTGGAGCACGACGGTGCGGTTGGCGTTGTTCGTGCCCGAGAGGGTCCCCTGGACGACAGCCGCGCCGCCGTAGGGGACCGGGTTGGGCGAGGCGAGGATCTGCAGGGAGAGGGGCACCTTGGTCGTCAGCAGCGTGCGGTCGGACCCGATCGAGGCGCCGTGGACGTTGACCGCCACGAGCCGGTAGTGGTAGACGGTCAGCGGCTGCAGGCCGGCGATGGCGACCCTGACGCCGACCGTCCCGGTTCCCGCCCCGGCGTCGGCGATCGCGCTCTGCCCGCCATAGGCCCGGGTCGGGCCGTACTGGAAGTAGTAGGAGGTGTTCGCCCCGCGGGGGTTGACTGATCCCGTCAGCGTGGCCGACCCGAAGCTGACCGCCCGCGCCCCGCCGGTCGTGACGGTCGGTGCGCCGGTGGCGGCGCCGGCGCCCGGCGCCGCCGCGAGCCCCGCCATCGCCGCGGCGAGCAGCGACAGCGCGCCTCGGCGCGCGGATGCTCGATCCGGTCTGGTCCTCGATTGCATTTCCGCCTCCCTGGGCTCGATTGCACAGGCCCCCGACCAGAACAACCCGCGGACGGGCCGAGAGGTGCGGCGGGGCGGGCGGGGCGCCGTCACCGCTAGGCTCCCCCACCCCTAGTCAGCAGAGGAGACCGACAAGCATGTTCGTGTTCAAAGCCGCCGTGGTCGGCGCCGGAACGATGGGCGGCCAGATCGCTCAGACGATCGCCGCCGCGGGGATCCCCGTGGTGCTCAAGGACATCGACGAGGCGCTGGTGCAGGCGGGCCTGGACGAGGCCGCCAACGTCACCCGCGGCCAGGTGGGCAAACTCGCCGAGAGGGGCAAGATCACCGCCGAGCAGGCCGAGGCCCAGATCGAGGAGATCCTCGGGCGCATCCACGGGACGACCTCCTACGAGAGCTTCGGCGACGTGGACTTCGTGATCGAGGCCGTCCCCGAGCGGATGGACATCAAGCAGAGTGTCTTCGCGGAGCTGGACGCCGCCACCCCGGGCCACGCGATCCTCGCCTCGAACACCTCCTCGCTGTCCATCAGCGAGATCGGCGAAGCGACGCTGCGCCCCGACAGGGTGATCGGCTTCCACTACTTCTACCCCGCCTCGGTCATGCCGCTGATCGAGATCGTTGAGGGCGAGGAGACGTCGGCCGAGACGGTCACCGCGGCCGTCACCTTTGCCCAGAACATCCGCAAGCAGCCGATCACCTGCGCAGAGGTGCCCGGGTTCGTCGTCAACCGGATCCTCAACTCGGGGATCGCCGAGGTATGGCGCGAGCAGGAGGAGAAGGGGCTGTCGATCAAGGCCATCGACGAGGGCGTCGGCGCCGCCGGCGTGGTCCCGGTGGGGCCCTACTACCTCGTGAACCTGCTCGGCCTGGACACCGTCCTGCACGTCGCCGAGCACCTGGTGGAGTCCTACGGGGAGGAACGCTTCTACGTACCGAGGTCGATGCAGAAGCTCGTCGCCGACGGGAAGCTGGGGGCCAAGACCGGCGGAGACGGCTTCTACGACCCCGAGGGCAACCCCAACGTCCCCGGCGACAACGAGCCCGACGTGCAGGAGCTCGTGGAGCTGCTGTCGCTGAAGACCTTCCTCGAGGCCTGCCTGGTGCTCGAGGAGGGCGTGGCCACCCACCGCGACATCGACTTCGGGATGATGGCCGGGGCGGGCCTGGACCCGCGGCGCGGGCTGATGCCCCCCTTCATGAAGGCCGACAGCGAAGGGCTCGACGTGATCCTGGAGCGGATGGAGAGCGCCCAGGAGCGCCATGGCGAGCGCTTCGTCCCGCCCACGATCCTGCGCCGGCTGGTCGCCCAGGGCAGGCTGGGGCAGAAGAGCGGCCAGGGGTTCTACGCCTACCCGCGCCCGGACGCCGAGCAGCCCGGCGAGGTGGTCAAGCTCGAGACCCGCCCCGACGGCGTCGCGATCGCCTGGCTGGCCAACGGCCAGATGAACTCGATCGCCCCCCAGGTCGTGGAGGACCTGCGCAGCGTCTGGGACCAGGTCCGCCAGAGCGGGGTCCGGGCGCTCGTGGTCGCCTCCTCCAACCCCTTCCTCTACAGCGCCGGGGCGGACATCAAGGCGTTCACCACGATGGACGAGGCCGCCGGCCGGGAGCTGATCGATGCCACCCATGCGCTGTTCCGGGAGATGGGCGCCGACGGGGTGGCCACGATCGCCGCCGTCAACGGCCTGGCCTTCGGCGGCGGGTGCGAGCTGGCGATGGCCTGCGACGTGCGCATCGCCGCCCGCTCGGCCATCTTCGGCCAGCCGGAGATCAAGCTCGGGATCATCCCGGGCTTCGGGGGGACCCAGCGCCTGCCCCGCCTGGTGGGGGTCAACAAGGCCCTGGAGATGAACCTCGTCGGCGATCCGATCCTGGCCGAGGAAGCCTTCGAGCTCGGGCTCGTGAACCGCCTCGTGGAGGATCACGAACTGCTCGACACCGCCATGCAGTGGGCGCGCAAGCTCGCCGGACAGGCCCCGATCGCCCTCGCCCAGATCAAGGCCGTCTCGGCTGCGGGGGACCTGGACGAGGGCATCGAGGCGGAGAAGGCCGGCTTCGCCGCGGCCTTCGCGAGCGAGGACGCCAAGGAGGGCATCTCGGCCTTCCTGGCCAAACGCGCCCCGCGCTTCCAGGGCAGATGACCGGATCCGGCACGGACGTCTCCGGGGGCACCGCCACCGAGCGCCTGGCCGAGCTTGTGCGGGCGGCCGGCTCCGTGGTCGCCCTGACCGGGGCGGGCATATCCGTCCCCTCGGGGATCCCCGATTTCCGCACCCCGGGCACGGGGCTCTGGGAGAGGGTGGACCCGGTGGAGGTCGCCCACATCGACGCCTTCCGCCGCGATCCGGTCCGCTTCTGGCGGTTCTACGGGCAGCGCTTCGCGACCCTTCAGGCGAAGGCTCCCAACGGGGCCCACGAGGTGCTAGCGGAGATGGAGCGCAGGGGGCTCCTCGATGCTGTCATCACCCAGAACGTGGACATGCTCCACCGCCGTGCCGGGACCCGGGAGCTGGTCGAGGTGCACGGGAGCATCGCCCACTGCACCTGCCCGCAGTGCGGGGAGCGGGTGGAGATCGGCGAGGCCCGTGCCCGGCTGGCGGCGGATCCCGAGGGCGTGCCCCGCTGCGAGGGCTGCCGGGCGCCGCTGAAGCCCGACGTCGTGCTGTTCGGCGAGATGCTCGGAGAGGATGCTCTCCTGCGCGCCCGCCGCCTGTGCGAAGAGGCCGACCTGCTGCTCTGCATCGGCTCCTCCCTGGAGGTGCACCCGGTGGCGGGCCTTCCCCTGCTGACCGACGCCGCGGGAGGACGGGTGGCGATCATCACCCAGGGCCCGACCCCCCTCGACGGCCTCGCCGTCCTGCGCCTGCGGGGAGATGTGGTGGCCGAGCTGCGCGCCCTGGCCGCCGCGCTGCAGATCGGCTAGCGCTGCCTCAGGCCGGCATGCGGGCGACGCTCACCAGGTACTCGGCCCGGGCGCGCAGAGTCCCGTCCTGCGCCTCGTTGCTCGTCCTGTAGAGGTCGATCAGGTCCGCCTGCAGTTCGTCCCACCGTCCCTGCGGCTCCAGCGCGTTGCGGGCGAGGATCGCGGGGCCGAGGACGCGGGAGTTGTATGCGACCCAGCTCTCGGGGGAGTCGTGCTCGAAGGTCACCGTCAGGCGCTCGAAGCTCAGCTCGGCGCCCGTGTCGGCGAACAGCGAGCGGACGTGGTCCTCGGTGCCCCACATCACCGGCGGCTTCATCTCCGGAGGAGGCGGGGGCATGTAGGAGCCGACCGTTTTGAACATCCTGCCGTTGAGGCCCTCCGGGGTCCAGGCGGCGACGGCCACGGTCGCCCCCGACCGGGCGACCCTCGCCAGCTCCCCCGCCGCCACCTCGTGGCGGGGAGCGAACATCACCCCGAAGCACGAGGTGACCCGGTCGAACGATCCGTCCTGGAAGGGCAGCGCCTCGGCGTCCCCCTCGATCCACTCCACCTCCAGCCCCTCCTCGGCCGCCCTGCTCCGGGCGACCTCCAGCAGCTGGGGGGTGAGGTCGAGGCCGGTCACGGTCGCGCCCGCCCGGGCGGCCGCGATGGCCACGTTCCCGCTGCCGGTGGCGACGTCCAGCAGCCGCTCTTGCGGCTGTGCCCCGACGGCCTCCGCGAGCAGGTCGGCCACCCCCTGGATGGTCGTGGCGAGATCGGGATAGTCCCCGGTCGACCACATGAGCCTCTGCCCGTCCTTGAAGCCCTCAACGTCGATGCCCATCGTCCCGCCCCTTCCGTCGATGTCTAGCCAGGCCCCGCCAGGGCCAGGTCGCCCCGCGGATCTATCTCCCACCGCCTCGCGACCGCCGCGAGCTCCTCGTTCAACGGCCAGCGATCCGCGATCGCCGCCCCCTCGTGTTCGACGCTCGCCCCCTTGAGGGCCATGCAGCGGGCGTTGTCCCCGATCGCCCGGATCTCGTCGACCTCCGCGGCCGACAGGCGCCCGATCAGCTCGGGCGTCAGCGCCGCCAGCTCGGCCCGCTTGTCCTCGATCGGCCGCGCACCCGGGCCTCCCTCCTGGATCAGGGTTGGAGCCACGCAGCGCACGGCCGGCTGGGCGAGGTTCCACGCGCAGGCCAGCTGCAGCAGCGTCAGGCCGTGGCGATCGGCGAGGGGGCGCATCAGCTCCAGGCGCTCGCGGCCCTCGTCGACCCAGCCCTCGGGGCGAAACCGGCGGTGGTCGTACTCCGGGAACCGGTGGCCCGGCAGCACATCCCCGTGGAACAGCCCGCCGTAGTCCACCACGCGGGTGATCAGGCTCACCCCGTTGGCCTCGGCGGCGCCGAGCACCAGCTCCCCCGGCCACGGCTCGAGCGGGCCGAGGATGATCATCGCCCAGTCGATCTGCTCCCGGAAGAGCTCCATGCAGCGGATCAGATCGAGCGTGAAGCCGTTCGCCGGGCCGGGGGCCACACCGAGCAGCCGTGTCAGGCCGGCTTCGCGCACGGCCGCCATCCCCTCCCAGACGGCGGGGCTCGAGTAGCCGATGCTGTCGGGGTTGTGCAGGAGCAGCAGGTCGAACCGCTCCGCCCCGCAGCGCTGCAGGCTCCGCTCGGCGGCATCGCGGATGTACTCCGCGTAGCCGCTCTCGGAGCGCAGGGCGGGATCGGTGAAGCGGGGAAAGCCCTTGGCCCCCTGTCGGCGTCCCTCGTAGAGGTCGTGGCCGATCGCCCCGACCAGGCAGTAGTCCTCCCGCGGGACCCCTCGCAGCGCCCGCCCGAGGGCGAGGTCGGCCTCTCCGGCCCCGTAGACGTCGGCCGTGATCACGGTGTCGATCCCGCCCCCGGGCCGCAGCAGGGCCGTCAGGCGCCCGTCCTCGAGGGACTCGCCGAAGTGCATGAAGCGTCCGCCGCTCCAGGTGCCTATGGCGGTCGTCGTCGGATCCATGCTCACCCGACAGTAAACCCGGTCGCCGTGCGTGCGCGCAGCGCGGCTTCCAGCCGCCCCAGGGCGTGGGCGAGGACGTCCTCGTCGAGCTCCTGCGGCGCCCCCCGACGCGCCGCCTCGGCCTGGGCCCTCACACCCGCGCGCAGCTGCTCCAGCTCGGCGATCCGCAGTGCGAGGTCCTGGCGGCCCTCGGCGATCAGCTCCGGCAGGGCGGCGGTGAGGGCGCTGTCGAGCTCCACGGCGGCGTGTCCCGGGCGCGCCTGGGAGAGGTCCAGGCGGGCTCGCAGCACCAGCTCCTCGCAGAGCAGGACCGTCGTGCGTCCTCCCAGCAGCGCCGCCAGGCGCTCCTGCGGGCGCAGCGCCGCCGAGCGCCCGCCGCGGGCGCGCCGTCCGCGGCGCCCGCCGGCCCCCTGCCTCAGCTCGCGGGCGTGCAGCCAGCGACCGCCGGCGACCTGCTCGCCCTCGCCCCAGCCCGCCCTGATCACCAGGGCCTGGGCGACCGCCACCTCCCGCACGTAGGGATCCGCGGAGGCGATCCGGTGCAGGTGGACCACGCGGTTGACGACGTTCAGCGCCTTCTCGACGTCCCGCTCGCGGTCGAGCTCCTCCAGCCACGCCCGCGCCTGGTTCTCGGCCGACAGGGGCACCGGATCGATGACCGTCACCCGGGTCGTGCTCACCGGGGCCGGCTCGGGCGGCCCGGGGGGCTCTCCCGCCCGGTGGCCGCCCCGGCGCGCGAACCACCCTCCCGCGCCGCCGGGGCGCCGGGGCGGGCGGGGTCGGCGGGGTGGGGGCTCCCCATCCCCGCACGGGGGAGCTGGTCTCCATCACGACGACCCGCTCGGGCTCGGCGTCCACGGAGTCGCGGAGCAGGTAGCGGCCGTCCGGCGGTCCGAGCGCCCAGGGGAACTCCAGCTGTATGAAGATGAAAAGCCGCTGGGGCATGGCTTCACCGTATCCTTCCTTCACGGCCCCGGGCCGGTCAACCAACCGGTGGGCGATTCCACCGACTCGACGACGGGAGCAGAGCATGTCGGACCCCGCCAACGCCGCGAAGAGCCTGCGGGACCGCCTCGGCGGCAACACCGAGGAGCGGCTCGGGAAGGCCCTCTCGGAGCTGCTCGAAAGCCCGTTCCTCACTGGCGCCATCGGACGGGCCTTCGACGCACGGGAGAAGGCGGCTCAGGCACAGGAGGTGGCGATGGGCGCCCTGAACATCCCCTCGGCCGCCGACATCGAACGGCTCACCCGCCGGCTGCGGGCGGTCTCGCACCGGCTCGAGGCCATCGAGGACGGGGTCGACAGGCTCGACCGGGCGCTCTCGCCCGCCGGCGTGGAGGCCAGGCTGGCGGCCATCGAGGGCCAGCTGCGGGTCCTCACCGAGAAGATCGACCGGTCCCTCGCGAGCCCGGCCGCGCCAACGGCGGCCAAAGCGGCCTCCGCGCGGGGCGGCGCGAAAGCCCGCAAACAGGGCAAGACCCCAGCCAAGGGCTCCAGCTAGGCGGCGAGGGCGGCGATCGCCGCCCTGCCCATCCTCTCGGCAGCCGACAGCAGATCCTCGTCGGCGATCCGCTCCCGGCCTCCCGAAGCGGTGAAGGTGTCCGACACCGCCAGCAGGCAGGCCACCGGCACGCCGCGGGCGGCGCCAACGGCGAACAGGGCCGCCGCCTCCATCTCCACGGCCAGAGCCGCATGGCCCGCCCCGGGGGGGCCGGACTCGTAGAAGAGGTCGACGCTCACGATCGTCCCCGCCCGCGCGGCCGGGGCGCGGCGCAGGAGCGCCTCGGTGAGGGGGCCGTCGGCGGGGGCGCGCTCCCCCGCACCCAGGGCCTGGGAGGTGCCGTCGGCGCAGATGGCCTCGCGGGCTATCACCAACTCCCCCAGCGCCAGGGCCGGCTCGAGGGCGCCGCACGTCCCCACCCTGATCGCGCTTCGCGCTCCCAGATCGATCAGCTCGGTGAGGACGATCGCCGCCGATGGGCCGCCCATCCCGGTCGCCTGGATCGTAAGGGCCCCCCCGTCGGGCGCCGTGCCGGTGTAGCCCCACAGCCCGCGGTGGTGGTTGAACATGCGGGGATCCTCGAGCAGCCCCTGCGCGAGCGCCAGGGCGCGGCCGGGATCGCCCGGCAGCAGGACCCGCTCCGCGAGCGGTGCGGTGGGCCGCAGGTGGAGGGGGCCGCCGTGGGACATCGGCGGCGACTTTAGACTGCGGGTCATGGGAATGCCCGTCGCCTCTTCCGCCTGAGTGCCCGAGCCGGGTGACGACGCCCTCAGCGAGACCGACGAGCTGACGCTCGCCGAGGTCGCCGCGCGCGTCGACGTCTCCCCGGCCACGGTCAGGCGCTGGGTATCCAAGGGCCTGGTGCCCGGGTTCGACGGCCGCTGGACAGCCTCGACCGTCGCCTACCTGAGGGTCGTGGCCAGGCTCCGCGCCCGCGGGCACTCGCTCGAGCAGATCAAGCAGGCCAGCGACCACGGCCAGCTGGCGGTCGGCCCGATCGAGAACCTGCTGACCGGCGGCGGACCGCGGTACTCGCTGCGGGAGGCGGCTCGCACGAGCGGCCTCGAACCGGACCTGATCAAGCAGATCTACGCTGCGATGGGGCTCGGGGCGATGCCGCCCGGCGGGGTGTCCGAGGACGACCTGCAGATGCTCGAGTACGTCGCCGCGGTGCTCGCCGCCGGCTTCCCGCGTCCGGCCTTCCTGCAGCTGATGCGGGTCTACGGCCAGGTGATCGCCCAGATCGCGGACGCGGAGGTCCGCCTGATGCACCTCTACGTCCACGAGCCGCTGATGCGGGCTGGCGTGTCGAGCGTGGAGATCGCCGAGGAGATGGAGGGCATGGCCAGGGAGGTCCTGCCGCTGGCGGCGCCGCTGATGAACCACCTGCACGCCCGCCTGCTCGCCCACTTCGTCGAGCAGGACATGATCGGCCACATGGAGGCCGACCTCGACCAGGACGTCCTCGAGGAGGGACGCCTGCGCGTCGCCATCGCCTTCGCCGACCTGGCCGGCTACGCCCGCCTCACGGTCGAGCGCGGGGACGAGGCGGCGGTGAGCACGGTGGAGAGGTTCGTCGATGCGGTCGCCAGCACCCTGCCCGCCGACGCGAGGGTGATCAAGACCCTCGGGGACGAGGTGATGGTGGTCGGATCCGATCCGGCAGCCCTGACGGGGTGGGCGGTCGATCTGCAGGAGGGCGTGCGGGGGGACGGGCCACCGCCGCGGATCGGGATCCACTACGGCGAGGCCCTCTACCGCGACGGGGACTACTACGGGCGCGAGGTCAACCAGGCGGCTCGCGTGGTCGCTCGGGCCGGGGGAGGGGAGGTGCTCGTCACCAGGTCGGTCGTGAACATGGCCGACGGGGTCGACGGTCTGCAGTTCGACAGGATCGGGGAGGTCAGGCTGAAGGGGTTCTCCGAGCCGACCGAGCTGTTCATCGCCTCCGCCCGGGAGCAGTAAGCCCCATGACGTACGAGGAGGTCCGCGAGTCGGTTCGCCGCGGAGGGCTGTTCGCGCGCGACCGGCCGGTGGTGGTGATGCTCTCGGGGGGCCGCGACTCGACCTGCCTGCTCGACGTCGCCGTGGCCCTGCTGGGCCCGGCGCAGGTGACCGCCCTGCACGTCAACTATGGCCTCCGGGAGGCTGCCGCCGGCGATGAGGAGCACTGCCGCCAGCTCTGCCGGACGCTGGGGGTGGAGCTCGAGGTCGCGCACGCGAGCCAGGGCTCCGCGGGCGCGGGCAACCTGCAGGCCTGGGCCCGCGAGGTCCGCTACGAGCAGGCCGAGCGCCTGGCCGTGCAGCGGGATGCCCTCGTGGCGACCGGCCACACCGCCAGCGACCAGGTCGAGACCATCCTCTACCGCCTGGCCGCCTCTCCCGGACGCAGGGCCCTGCTGGGGATGGTCCCCTCCGAGGGGCGCCTGATCCGTCCGCTGCTCGGCCTCTCCAGGGAGCAGACGGCCGCCTACTGCCTCGATCGCGGCCTGGCCTGGCGCGAGGACGAGAGCAACCAGGACGAGCGCTACGCCCGGGCCCGCGTGCGTGGCCCGCTGCTGCAGGCTCTCCGCGAGGTGCATCCCGCGGCCGAGGCCAACGTGCTGCGCACGGCGGCCCTGCTGCGGGAGGAGACGGAGCTGCTCGACGAGCTCGTGGAGGCCGAGCTGGCCGGGCGCCGGAGCATCCCCGTCTCCCGTCTGCGCGAGCTCCCCGGGGCCCTCGCCCGGATGGTCGTGGTGCGGCTCGCCGAGGAGGCGGTCGGCACCTATGTTCCCCAGGCCGGCGATCGCGTCCAGGAGCTGATCGCCCTGGACCGTCGGGGCGGCGCCGCCGAGCTGCACGTCGGCGGGGGTGCGGGGGCTGTGATCGAGGGCGGGGTCCTGCGCATGGTCAAGCTGCCCCCCCGCGCCGAGAGGGTACCGCCGGGCGGGGACTAGACTCCCTTGCGTGGCCACACCCGCGCACGTGTCAGACGAGCCAGGGCTGGGGGAGGTGCTCGTAACGGCGGAGGACCTGCAGCGCCGCGTGGCCGAGCTCGGGCGGGAGATCTCCCGCGACTACCGGACCCCGGCCCGCCCACTGCTGCTGGTGGGGGTCCTCAAGGGCGCCGTCTTCTTCCTCAGCGACCTCATGCGCGTCATCGACGTGCCCGTCGAGGTGGACTTCATGGCCGTGGCCTCCTACGGGTCCGCGACCGACTCCTCGGGGGTCGTGCGGATCCTCAAGGACCTCGACGCCTCGATCGAAGGGCGCGACGTGCTGATCGTCGAGGACATCGTCGACTCCGGGCTCACGCTCCAGTACCTGCTGCGCAACCTGGGCTCGCGCAACCCCAGCTCGCTGGAGGTCTGCGCCCTGCTGACCAAGCCCGAGCGGCGCAAGGTCGATCTGCCGACGCGGTATGTCGGCTTCGAGATCCCGGACCGGTTCGTCGTGGGGTACGGGCTCGACTACGCCGAGCGCCACCGCAACCTGCCCTTCGTGGCGGCCCTGGAGGGGTGACCGGGCCCGCGCGGCGGGGCTGCACCGGCCCGAGAGCGCAAGGGGCCATGGTACCCTAGGGGACTGGTGGCCACGACTCCAGAGGGTGCCGGGAGCCCCAGCAACTCCCTATGAGCCGTTTCTTCAAGAGCGCCGCATTTCCCATCCTCATCGTCGTGGTGTTGGCGTTCCTCGCGGTGAAACTGGTCAACCCCGGTTCGACCAACCACCGCAAGCACAGCTACCAGACCCTCGTCGGCGCCGAGCTTCCCAGAGGGGAAGTGGAATCGGTCGAGTTCAAGAACAAGGGCAAAGCCCTCGAGGTCAAACTCAAGAACAAAGAAGACTATGAAGTCGGGTTCATCGACCAGGCGGCCCCCGAACTGATCAAAGAACTCAGGACGTCCGGGGTCAGCTACAACGTCGAATCCGAAAAGAGCAGCGCCCTGCTCGGGCTGCTCATGTACATCATCCCCTTCGTCCTGTTCTTCGGGTTCTGGATCTTCCTGATGAACCAGGTCCAGGGCGGGGGCTCGAAAGTCATGTCCTTCGGGAAGTCGCGGGCCAAGCGCATGTCCGCGGACTCTCCCAAGATCACCTTCCGTGACGTGGCAGGCGTCGACGAGGCGGTCGAGGAGCTCCATGAGATCAAGGAATTCCTCGAGAACCCCAAGAAGTTCCAGGCGCTGGGCGCGAGGATCCCGACCGGGGTGCTCCTGTACGGGCCGCCGGGGACCGGCAAGACGCTGCTCGCCCGGGCGGTGGCCGGGGAGGCCGGCGTTCCCTTCTTCTCCATCTCGGGGTCGGACTTCGTCGAGATGTTCGTGGGCGTCGGGGCCTCACGTGTCAGGGACCTCTTCGAGCAGGCCAAGCAGAACAGCCCCTGCATCATCTTCATGGACGAGATCGACGCCGTCGGCCGTCACCGCGGAGCAGGTCTCGGCGGTGGCCACGACGAGCGCGAGCAGACGCTGAACCAGCTGCTCGTCGAGATGGACGGCTTCGAGGCCAAGGACAACATCATCATGATCGCGGCCACCAACAGGCCGGACATCCTCGACCCGGCGCTGCTGCGCCCGGGCCGCTTCGACCGTCAGATCGCGGTGGACCGCCCCGACCGCAAGGGACGGGCGAAGATCCTCGAGGTCCACACCCGGGGCAAGCCGCTGGCCAAGATCATCGACATCGATGCGCTCGCCGGCCAGACCCCCGGCTTCACCGGCGCCGACCTCTCCAACCTCATCAACGAGGCGGCGCTGCTGTCGGCCCGGACCGGCAAGCGGGAGATCGGCCAGGAAGAGCTCGAGGAGGGGATCATGCGCGTGATCGCCGGCCCCGAGAAGAAGACCCGCGTGATGAGCGAGAAAGAGCGGCTGATCACCGCCTACCACGAGATGGGCCACGCCCTCGTCGGGCACTTCCTCGAGCACTCCGACCCGGTCCACAAGATCTCGGTCATCTCTCGCGGCCAGGCGCTCGGCTACACGATCTCGATGCCCCAGGAGGACCGCTTCCTCACCACCCGGGCCGAGCTCGAGGACACGATGGCGATGACCCTCGGCGGCCGCGCCGCGGAGGAGATCATCTTCGGCGAGATCACCACCGGCGCCTCCAACGACATCGAGAAGGTCACGGCGACGGCCAAGCAGATGGTGATGCGCTTCGGGATGAGCGACAAGCTCGGCCCGCGCGTCTTCGGCCACGATCACGGCCAGCCCTTCCTCGGCCGCGAGTTCACCACCGAGCCCGACTACTCCGACGAGATCGCCCGCGAGATCGACGACGAGGTCCGCAGGATCATCGAGGCGGCCCACCAGAGCGCCAGGAGCATCCTCACCGAGCACCAGTACGACCTCACCAAGATCTCGGAGATCCTGGTCAAACGGGAGACGATCGAGAAGGAGGAGTTCCTCGCCCTGCTGGCGGGCAAGAGCGAGCAGGAGGTCTTCGGGGTCGAGGACGAGACCAAGCCCGAGCTGCCTGCGCCCCCGGCTCCGGTCGACCGCACCGAGCGTGAAGCGCCGCGTCCGATCCCCCGGCCAGGGCTGGCCGGCGGCACGGCCGAGCTTCGCGCCAGCGACCCAGAGCGCCCAGAGATCGCTTGACCGACCGCGCCGTCGACGGCGCCGGCGCGGAGGGCCCTGAGGCCTTCCGCCTGATGGGCATCGTCAACGTCACGCCCGACTCCTTCTCCGACGGAGGGCGCTACCTGCAGGCCGAGGCGGCGCTGGACCATGCGCGAACGCTCCTGCAGGAGGGGGCGGACATAGTGGACGTGGGTGGGGAGTCGACGCGACCCGGGGCGCAGGCCGTGCCGGCCGAGCAGGAGACCGAGCGCGTGCTGCCGGTGATCGAGGGTCTGGCCCGCCAGGGCGTCGCCGCCCAGATCTCGGTCGACACCTCCAAGCTGGCGGTGGCCGAGGCCGCGGTGGCGGCCGGGGCGCGGCTGGTGAACGACGTCACCGCCTTCCGGGCCGATCCCCAGATGGCGGGACTGGTCGCCCAGACCGGCGTCGACTGCTGTCTGATGCACATGCTCGGCAACCCCCGCACCATGCAGCTGCAACCGCGTTACGAGGACGTCGTCGACGAGGTCAAGGCGTTCCTGGTGGCGCGGCTCGAGTTCGCCGTCTCCGAGGGGGTTCGGGAGGATCGCATCCTGCTCGACCCCGGGATCGGCTTCGGCAAGACCGTGGACCACAACCTGGAGCTGCTGCGCAGGCTCGACGAGCTGGCCGCGATCGGGCCGCCGCTGGTGATCGGCACCTCCCGCAAGGGCTTTTTGGGACGGCTCGCCCCGAGCGGGCCCGACCCCGACGGGCGCCTGCCGGGCACCGTCGCCACCAACGTGCTCGCCCTCGAGCGCGGGGCCAGCGTGTTCCGCGTCCACGACGTCGGCCCGGTGCGTGATGCCCTCGCCGTGGCGGCTGCTACGTTGGGCGGGAGATGGACGGCGAGGAGCGGGGCGACGACGGAGAGGACATAGAGGGCGAGGACGGCGGCGAGCTCGACGAGGAGCATGAGGAAGCCGCCGAGGCGGTGACGATCGAGATCTCCGGCCTCTCCCTCTACACCCACCACGGCGTCAGCGCCGCCGAGCGGGAGGTCGGCCAGCGGCTCGTCCTGGACCTGCGCCTGGACGTGGGTCAGACCGACGCCACCGTCACCGACTCGATCGAGGACACGGTGGACTATGCGGAGGTCTGCCAGCTCGTCGCCCTCGTCGCCCAGCAGCGCTCCCACAAGACCCTCGAGCGGCTGTGCAGCTCGATCGCCGATCGCCTGCTCGCCGACTACGAGCTCGAGGGAGTGTGGGTGAAGGCGACCAAGCCCGAGCCGCCGATCCCCCTGAGCGTGGACGAGGTCTCCGTGGAGGTCTGGCGGGAAGCCGACTGACCGGGCGGACGGGGCTCAGCCGTTGGCCACGATCGCCAGGAAGTCGCGCGCGTCGGGTTCGAGCAGCTCTCCGGCGATTCCGTGCTGGCCCGGGACGACGGGCACCGGGGCCGGGCCCGAGGAGCGGTGGACGTAGAGGTAGCCGGCGACCCAGAACGGGTTGATGTCGAGCTCCACCGCCCGCACCGCCCCCGCCGCCAGGAGGGCGCGGGCGAGCTGGCCCGGGGTCAGCTGCTCCCCGGCCGCCCACACGAGCTGCCCGCCGGCGGTCACCCCGATCCCCGAGCGGGCGACGGTCGTGGCCGATCCGATCGTTTCCCCCCAGCAGGCGACGATGCAGGAGTCCACGTTGGCGGCGGCCTGCCCCCGGTCGATGAGCAGCTGCTGGTTCTGCAGGACCGAGAACACCGTCCGCCCGCGCGCTCGGCACCCCCTGGTGCCAGGCGCCGATGGCGGTGGTCCCGTCGGTGTAGGTGACGATCGAGGCCAGACCCGGCTTCAGAGGCGCGGCCACGTGACCGCCCGAGACGAAGCCGACGTCCCGGTAGGTGAGCTTGAAGCCGCCGTTGAAGGCCGCGATCACCTTGTGGATCTCGCGGGGGGTGATCCGGTCGCCGTACCTCCAGCCGCCTTCTCCGCCGTCGCTGGATCCGGCATGGAGGGTCAGGTGGACCATGGCCTGGTCGAAGCGCAGCAGCGTGGCTTCGCCCCGTTGCGAGAGCCAGGCCGCCGGCCGGCCGTGGACGAAGGCGACAGGGGTCCACCCGACGCCCCTGTGGGCGGGCGCCCGCACGGCCAGCGCAGGTGGCGGGGGAGGGGCCGGGCGTGAGACCGTGGAGGTGACGGGCAGGCTCGCTGGGACCCTGCCGGTGCGCCCAAGGGCCTGGGCGTAGGCCGAGCGCGGGCTCGATTCCCCGCAGCCGGCGGCCAGGCAGATGGCCACTGCCGCGCCCAGCCCGAGGGCGCCGGCGCGTCGGCCCATGTGCACGGTCCCCATGGCCACATTGAGGCTGCCCCGCATAGGCACAAGGTAAACCCGGGGTGAGAAGGCTCTCAGGGCCGCGGCCCCGCGGCCGGACCTGCCGCGCTCGCCCCTCCCCTCGGCTAGATTCGTCAGCCAGGATGAGTCAGCCAGGATGAGGTCCCGCCGAGGACGAAGAGCACGCCTGGCGATGGTCGCCCTGCTCGCCATCGCCGCGGCGGCCGCCATCGCCGTCGCCGTCTCCGGCGGCGGGTCCCCGCGCGCCCGACGCCAGGTGGCCGCCACGACCCACGCCGCGCCTGCCCCGGCGCGGATACCGGCCAGCGCCATTCCCGTCACCACCCGCAAGCCCGTACGTCCCCACCATCCTCTGCCCGACCCCGGATCGCTCCCGCAGACGCACGTCCGTCCCTCCTCCCGCGGCACCCGCTTCAGGTCGGTGATCGGGGCCCTGTGGGCGGGCATCGTCACCGGACGCCTCGGCCCCGCCCTGCCCGCCTTCTTCCCCGGGGGGCATACGTGCAGCTGAAGGCGATCCCCTCCGCGGCCTCGGACTGGAGCAACCGCCTCGTCTACGACTACGGGCTGGACATAGCCGCCGCCCACAACCTCCTCGGTCGCCACGCGGCCGGCGCCCGCCTGGAGGCGATCCACGCTCCCGCCGCCTTCGGCCACTGGATCGAACCCGGGGTCTGCGACAACCGCATCGGCTACTGGGAGCTGCCCAACGCCCGCATCGTCTACCGCGCCGGAGGCCGCACCAGCTCCTTCGGCATCGCCTCGATGATCTCCTGGCGCGGGGTCTGGTACGTGGTGCACCTCGGCGCGATCCTGCGCTCCAGCGTCACCGGGATGGTCGACGAACCGGCCTCCGGTCCGGGGACCCCCGTCTACTCGGGTACCTGCTGAAGGCGTGTCTGCGCCCCAGCCGAGATCCCAGCCGAGGGGCGAGCCTGCCCGCACCGGCAACCGCGCACGACGGACGCTCGCGGTGGGCCTGCTGGCGCTCGCGGCGGCCGCGGTCCTCCTGATCGTCCTGCTCGCCGGCGGCGGCTCCGGCGGGCGGGCTCGCTCCACCCACCGCCATGCCACCGCCACCACCCGGCCCGCTCCCGTCAGACAGCCGCCCACCAGCTTCGCCGTCGGGCTCAGGGTCATGCGGCTCACCGACCCCGCCCGCACCATCGCCCTGCCCGACGGGACGACCGAGCCCCGCAGCCTGCTCACATACGTGCGCTACCCGGCGCTCGGCTCCTCGGCGAACGCCGACGTCCCGAACGCCGCCCCCGCCCGCGCCTTCGGACCGTTCCCCCTCGTGGTGTTCGGTCACGGCTTCGATGTGCTGCCCTCCCTCTACCGCTCGCTGCTGGTGAGCTGGGCGCGGGCCGGATACGTGGTGGTCGCCCCCGTCTTCCCGCGCGAGAACCCCGAAGCCGCGGGCGGCCCCGACGAGTCGGACCTGCCCAACCAGCCCGCCGACATGACCTTTCTGATCACGCGGATGCTGCGGACCGCGCAGGAACCCTCCAGCCCCTTCAGTGGGTTGATCGATCCGGCCGAGGTGGCCGTGTCCGGGCACTCCGACGGCGGCGACACGGCACTGGCGGCGGCGTATGACCCGCGCTACCGCGACTCCCGCATCGGGGCGGCGATGATCCTCTCCGGGGCCGAGATCCCGGGGCTCGAACCGTTCGCCTTCCCGGCCGGAGGGCCGCCTCTCCTCGCGACCCAGGGGACCGCCGACGCGGTCAACCGGCCGCCGGAAACGGAAGCCTTCTTCTCGGCCGCCCGCCGGCCCAAGTACCTGCTGCGCCTGCTCGAAGCCGAACACCTGCCGCCCTACACCACCCAGCAGCCCCAGCTCGGCATCGTCGAGCGGGTGACGATCGCATTCCTGGACGGCTACCTCAAGCACCGCTCGCAGGCCCTGACACGGCTGAGAGCGGTGGGCAACGTCCCCGGGACGGCGACCCTGCTGGCCGAACCCTGAGGGCGCCCTCGCCGCGGCCTGCGGTGAGGCGATTCTCACCCGCCCTTTCCCCTCCCGTTAGGCCGCTGGGCCAAGCTGGCTGGCGAGATGAAGGACGAGGTGACGCCCTGCGCGCCGCCGAGGCCCGCTACAGGATGGAGTCCGCGCCCGCGGGCACACCCTCGGTCGGCGCAGATCACGGTCCAGGACGTGATCGGGTTCATCAAGCTCGTGCAGGGCTACACCGGCGAACCGCTGACTATCCGGCTGCTGACAGCGACCTAGCCAGGACCGTCGCGCAGATCCCCGGTGCGACAGCCACGGCGATCCCGCCCTCGTGGGCCAGCGTCTCGACCTTGACCTGGAGGAAGCCGACATCGGCCAGGGCCTGCCGCCACCAGGCCTCCCCGGCCGGATACTCCCAGCGGCCGGTCGCGAGCCGGACGGCGTTCTTGGTCAGTCGCCAGACCCCCGGCAGCCCGCGTGATGCGATCAGCCGCACCTTCTCGGCGATCACGCGGCGGTCGCGTGCTCCCGTGGCCCTCAGCGAGAACATCATGTCCCCGACGATCAGCAGGCCGCCCGGCTTGAGCACGCGCCGGGCCTCCTGCAGGGCGCGCACCTTCTCGACGTTGCGCAGCTCGTGCATGCAGTAGTTGGACACCACGACGTCGGCGACCCCGTCCACCAGCGGCAGGCTCACGGCCGAGGCGAGGACGGTCTCGATGTTCGTGAGCCCTGCGCTGGCCGCCTTGACCCGCAGGTACTCGCCCATCGCCGGAGAGCTGTCGATCGCCCACACGCGCGCGCTGCGGGGCGCGAAGGCGAGGGAGAGCAGCCCGGTGCCCGACCCCACGTCTACGACGGTGTGATGGGGCTGCGGATCGGCCAGCGCCAGCATGCGGTCGCGGAGGCTGCGAAAGCCCGCGCTGCGGGCAACCAGCTCCGCCTCCGTCACCCGTCCGTCCCAGTTCTTCGAGGAAATGAAGATCGCCCATCCTGTTCTGCCCACCTAAGGGATGAATATGCAGCCGAGTAGAGACTTCTCATCGTCGGTGGGAGACTCCGGGAGGTGAAGCGTCGGACCGTCGTCCTCGCAGCACTCTCGGCGGGCGCCTACGCGGCGTTCCTGCGCGGGCCGATCCTGACGTGGGGAGCAGCGGGCCGAGCGGCTGGCAGCCTCGTAAAAGTGGCATCCTGCAGCGAGGTCATCGTCTCGTGGCGGTCGCCGGGCATGGGGCCCGGCGCACGTGAGGCGGGGGAGGGGAGCGGCAGATGTACGACTATGTGATCGTGGGGGCCGGGTCGGCGGGGTGCGTGCTGGCGAGCCGCCTCAGCGAGGACCCCGACATCCGGGTGCTGCTGCTCGAGGCGGGTCCGCCCGACGTCAACGAGAACATCCACGTCCCGCTCGGATACCTGCAGCTGGGTGCCACGGAGGTGGACTGGGACTATCACTCGGCGCCCGAGCAAGAGTGCTTCGGGCGCAGGATCACCCTGCCCCGCGGCCGCGTGCTCGGTGGGTCCTCCTCGATCAACGCGATGGTGTACATCCGCGGAAACCGCCTGGACTACGACGACTGGGGCGTGCCGGGCTGGTCCTCGGCCGACCTGCTGCCCTACTTCCTGCGGGCCGAGGACAACGAGCGCGGAGCCTCGCGCTGGCACGGCGCCGGCGGTCCCCTGCCGGTCAGCGAGCAGCGCTCGGGCAATCTCATCTCGCAGGCCTTCGTCGAGGCGGGCGTCGAGGCCGGCCACCCCCGCAACGAGGACTTCAACGGTGACGAGCAGGACGGCATGGGGATGTACCAGGTGACCCAGCGGGGTGGGATGCGGGGCAGCGCCGCGGCGGCATACCTGCGTCCCGCGATGGAGCGGGACAACCTCACCGTGGTGCCTTACATGCACGTGCAGCGGATCCTCTTCGAGGGCACCCGCGCGGTCGGGGTCAGCGTAACGCGGCTCGGGGAGGCCCAGGAGTTCAGGGCCGAGCGGGAGGTGCTGCTCTGCGGCGGCTCCTACAACTCTCCCCAGCTGCTGATGCTCTCCGGCGTGGGGCCCGGCGAGCACCTGACGATGCGGGAGATCGAGGTCCTGCTGGACCGCCCGGGGGTCGGGGAGAACCTCTCCGACCATCCCGCCACCCAGCTGGTGTGGACGACGCCCGAGCCGCAGAGCCTGCTGCTTGCTCTCGAGCCGCAGGCCCTGCAGGAGTTCGAAGCCAGCCAGACCGGCCCCTTCGCCTCGAACCTCGCCGAGTCGGGCGGGTTCATCAGGGTGGGCAGCGACGCTCCCGCCCCCGACATCCAGTTCCACGTGGCGCCGGTCCAGATCGTCGAGGAGGGCATGCGCGACCCCGAAGCACACGGCGTGTGGGTCTCGCCCTGTCTGCTGACCCCCGAGAGCCGGGGCACGGTGCGGCTGGCCTCCAACGACCCGACGGCCAAGCCGATCATCCACAACGCCTTCTACACGGCCGGGACGGACATGCAGCGGATGATCGCCGGCCTGCGGGCGGCGCTGGAGATCTGCGGCCAGCCGGCGATGCGGCCCTACAGCGCCGAGCCCTTCAACACCCCGCAGGGCGACTCCGAGGAGGACATGCGGACCCACGTGGCACGGACCACCTTCGCCATCTACCACCCCGTGGGGACCTGCCGCATGGGCGAGGACGGGGAGGCGGTCGTGGACCCGGAGCTGCGGGTCAACGGCCTGGAGGGGCTGCGCGTCGTGGACGCCTCGGTCATGCCCGTCGTGCCCCGCGGCAACACCAACGCCCCGACGATCGCCCTGGCCGAGAGGGCCGCCGACCTGATCCGCTACGGCACGGCACAGGCCTCCGGCGCCGAGCAGGCCCCCGCCGGGGCCTCGCTGGCCTAGGAGCGCGGATGGGCAACTCCAGTCACGAGACAGCCGCCCTCTTCCGCCGTGCGGTCGAGGAAGGGAACATCGCGGGGGTGGGCGGCCTGCTGGCGGAGGGCATCGTCTTCCACAGCCCGGTCACGTTCCATCCCTTCATCGGACGCGAGACCGTCTCCCGACTGCTGGCTCTGGTGGGGGAGACCTTCGAGGACTTCCGCTACACAGACGAGCTGGAGACGGGGGGCGCCCACGCCCTGATCTTCAAGGCCTCGGCCGCGGGACGGGAGCTGGAGGGGATCGACCTGCTGCGTTTCGACGAGGACGGGTTGATCGCCGACTTCACGGTGATGCTGCGGCCCCTGTCCGGTCTCGTCCCCTTCGCCCAGGCGATGGGGGAGAAGGCGCAGCAGGCGGGCCTGCAGACCACCAGGGCCTAGCGGCGGGACCGGTCAGTGGACTATGGCCGCCTCGGGCTGCTCGGGCTCGGCTCGAACGTGGGCGAGCGCCGCGCCAACCTGCAGGCGGCGGTCGAGGGGCTGCACTCAGCCGGCGTGCAGGTCCTCGCCAGCTCCAGCACCTACGACACCGACCCCGTGGGAGAGGTGCTCGACCAGCCGAGCTTCCTGAACGCCTGCCTGCGCGTCCGCACCGCGCTGGAGCCGCTCGACCTGCTGGATGCCGTCAAGGCGCTGGAGGGCGAGCTCGGCCGCGCCGCGAGCACCGTCCGCCACGGGCCGCGGCCGATAGACATCGACATCCTCCTGCTCGGAGACCTCGAGCTGGAGCACGAGCGGATGCGCCTGCCCCACGAACAGCTCCTCACGCGCCGCTTCGTGCTGATCCCGGCGCTCGAGCTCGACTTCGGGCTCCTGACCCCCGGCGGACAGCGACTGTCCGATGCGCTCGCCGCCCTGCCCACGGGGGAGGGGGTGCGATGGGCCGGGCCGCCCCTCGCGGTGCCGCGAGCCTCAGCCGCCTAGTGCACGACGACCTTGCCCTTCATGCCTTCCGAGACGTGGATCGTGCAGTGGTAGTTGAAGGTGCCGCTGTGGGTGAAGCGGACCGTGTAGGAACCCCTTTCCTGGGTTCGCGAGTGAAAGCCGTGGAAGGTCACGTTGTGTTCGGTCTGGTCGCGCCACAGCCACGTCACCTTGTCGCCGCGTTTGATGTTGAGTGTCGCCGGATGGAAGCGGAATTCCCTCAGGACGACCGTGTGGGTCGCCGCCGCTCCGGCGCCGCCGAGGGCGGCTGAGGGAACCAGCACCGCGCCCGTCAGGGCGAGGGCGCCCAGCGAGCAGATCGTCTTTCTCCGGATGCCCGTCATGCGAATCTCCTTGTGCTCGTCCTCGCCTGGTTGGGGGCGCCTTCGCAGACAAGGACCCCCGCCCGGGAGGAACCTTCCCGGCCTAGGTCAGGGTGCCGTGATCGTCCCAGCTGGCCAGGCGCACGAGGGTGGAGGCGGGGACCCCGCGCCCGGAGACCACGCAGAGATGCCCCGACCGCAGCCAGGAGACGACCAGCATCCCGTTCTCCCGAGAGACCCGGTAGGGAGTGCCTTCGCGCCAGCTCAGCCTGCCTCCGCCGACGCGCGGGGCGGAGCCCGAGACGATGGCGTAGCCGATCCGCTGGCCGCGTCCGTCCACGTAGAAGACCGTCCGCACCGGGCGTCCGCCGACGGTGTCGACGCGAGCGCCGTTCGAGCGCCAGCCGAAGCGATCCCCCCAGTAGGGGAAGGAGACCCCATCCACCGAGGCCGCGAGCTCGGAGTGGTCGCGCGGGGACTCCGCCGGGGCGGCCAGCGTGGCCGGGCGCAGCGCCAGGGCCGCGGTCTCCCGCAGGCTCGGCCCGCCGGGGGAGCCGGGAAGGGTGAGCACGACCACCACGGCCGCGAGGGCCACCACGGCGGCGGCCATCCCCACACGCAGAGGGGAGAGCGCCCCGGCGAGCGGACCTCGGCGGGGCCGCTCGGCGGTCATCGCCCGCACGCGGTCGTGCAGGGCCTGCGGCGCGGGCACGTCGATCGCCCGTACGAACTCGATCAGCTCAGATTCGGTATGTGGTCGGCTCTCGGTCATCCTGTCTCACCACCAGAGAGGACTCCGCCCGCCTTGTTCCCTTCCCGTCCGGCCGAGGCGCGGGTGGAGGACGTCCCCTCAGAGCCCCCGCCTGCGGGAGCGTCGGCGTCGAGGCGACCGGCGATCTGCTTTCGGGCCCGGAAGAGACGGGTCGTCAGCGTGGCCTCCCTCACCCTCAGCGCGCGGGCGGCTTCCCTGTAGGAGAGGCCGAGCACGTCGACGGCGACGAGGGCCAGGCGGAAGTCCTCGGGCAGGGCGGCGATCGTCGCATAGACCTCCTGCACCTCCAGCGCCTTGTCGGGGCGGGTGCTCGGTCGGGGATCGGCTGCGACCACGTCCTCGAGGGTGGCCACCGTGACCGGCCGGCGCGAGGCCGTGCGAAGCCCGGTCAGGAAGGTGTTGCGCAGCACCCTCATCAGGTAGTAGATCTCGTCGTCGCCACGCAGCACGCGCGGACGGGAGAGCACGCGGGCGAAGGTCTCCTGCACGAGGTCCTCGGCATCCTCCCGCGACCCGCACAGCGCCCAGGCCGCCCGGTAGAGGCGGTCGACGTGCTTTGTCAGTGACTGCGGATCGAGTGTGCGCATGAGGCTGGGCCGCGATCGCGCCCGTCACTGCGACTGTAGCGGCGGGGAAGGATCCGCGTGCGCCGGCGTCCACCCGGTTGGAGGGCAAAGCGCCGGGCCCGGGCACGGCCGAACCGAACGGAGGGGTCGCATGCGCATGAGACCGTGGGGGTGGCTGGCAGTCGCGCTGCTGGCCGTCGGGGCCTCGGTGCTCCCCGCCGTCGCCGTCTCGGAAACGGCGCCGTCCATCGAAGCGGTCAACAAAGAAACGCACCACTACTGGGCGCCCACCGCGGTCACGATCGCCCCCGGAGGGACGGTGGCCCTCTCCAACCCGACCGCCGTGCCGCACGGCGTCCACTGGGTGGGCGGTCCGGCGACCCCCGAATGCAGCGGCGTCCCGGTGGGCACCGGGATCGAAAGCTCCGCGACCGGCTGGAACGGAACCTGCACCTTCTCGGCGGCCGGGATCTACACGTTCTACTGCACCGTCCACGGATCGGAAATGACCGCCCGCGTCACCGTCGCCAGCCCGACGACGACCGGCAGCACCGAAACGCAGCCCACCACCACGACTACCACCGCCACCACCACCTTGCCGGCCCCGCCTGGAGGGTCGCCCGGCCCGGGCCCGGGCGGGGTCCTCCCCTCGCCCCTCGCGAGCGGAGCGATCCGGGTGCTGGCCGGAGCCCACGGCCGCTCGGTGCACGGCTCGCTGAGCATCGCCTCGACCGGCTCGGGCGGGGGGCTGGAGGTCGATCTGCTGGCCCGCCGGGCGCTTGTCGCCCGCACGCCGGCGACGGTGCTCGTGGGGCAGCTGAGGCGCTCGCCGCTTCACGCCGGGACCGTGCACTTCACCGTCCCGCTGAACGGGCGGGGCGTTCGTGCGCTGCACCGCCACCGCCACCTCGGGGTCACGGTGCGGCTGGTCCTCACCGCTCCGGCCGCCAGGACGGTGACGGCATTGCGGACGATCACCCTGACCGGGTAGCCCCCCGGCCGGCGGGGCGGGGGGCTACTGCCGGGCTCTCGATCCAGTCGGCCGGGAGCACCCCGGCCGGCACCCCGCCGACCATCGGCGGGAAGTAGTCGGCCAGGCGGGCGCAGGGACGGCCCTCGATCAGCGGGCGGACGTCCCCGATGCTCATCATCAACCGGATCGAGCTGCCGATCTGCAGGTCGGCAGCGTTGGGCCGCTCGCCGCCGAGCAGGCCCTCGGCGATCAGCTCGTCGATGCGATCGAGCTGGCGGGGCAGGCCGGCGAGGTCTGCCCTGGCGTTCTCGTCCCCGGCCCTGTTCCTGATCGCCATCAGGCGGGCCGTGAGGGGCAGGGCCGGGCGCAGCAGGGGGCGCGGCAGGACGAGCTTCACATCCCCGGCGTAGCTCTCCATCGACGCCGGGTCGCGAAGGAAGGCGGCGTCGAGCAGCCGGCGGGGAACGCTCTGCAGGACCTCGTCACCCCATCGCTCGGCCTCGAGCACCCGCGCGTAGGCGGCATCCCCCGGCGGCGGCAGCAGGGGCGGCTCGGGGGCGATCTCGTCGAGGCGGCGCATGATCGCCCGCGAGCCGACGAGGCGCTCGCCGTCGATCCGCATCCCGGGCACCGTCTGGCCTCCGTAGAGGAGAGGGCCGATCAGCACCTGCGCGAGGGGGAGCAGGTTCACCCGGCGGTAGGGGATCGCCCTTGAGGGCCATGGCGGCTTCCACGGCGGCGCAGGGATGGGAGCCGGGCAGGGCGTACAGCTTGGGGGCGCTCACGGGCATGCCCCGCCGAGCATAATGGGCGCCGATGCTCCTCGCCGTCGATGTCGGTAACACGCAGACCCACTTCGGGGCCTTCGACGGCGAGCGGCTGCTCGAGCACTGGCGCTTTGCCACCGTGCGCCAGTCGACCGCCGACGAGCTGGGTGCGGCTCTGAGCAACCTGCTGGCGCTGCGCGGATACTCGTTCAGCGACCTGCAGGCCTCGATCATTTCCTCCACGGTCCCCCAGCTCGAGCCCGAGTGGACCACCGCCGCGGCCCGGTACCTGGGGCACGAGATGCTGGCGGTCGGCCCGGGCACCAAGACGGGCCTGGCCATCCGCTACGACAACCCGAAGGAGATCGGGGCCGACCGGCTGGTCAACGCGGTCGCCATCCGCAAGCGGTTCGGCGGGCTCGCCGTGTGCGTGGACTTCGGCACGGCCACCACCTTCGACGTCGTCTCCCGGGAGGGCGAGTACGTCGGCGGAGCCCTGATGACCGGGATCGAGATCTCCCTCGAAGCCCTCTCCGAACGGGGGGCGCGGCTGCCCAAGATCGACCTCGCCCCGCCCCGGAGCGTGATCGGCAAGAACACCATCGACGCCATCCGCTCGGGGGTGGTGTTCGGGTACGCGGGGGCGATCGACGCCATCCTGCGCCGGCTCTACGACGAGCTCGGGGAGCGCACGGACGTGGTCGCCACCGGCGGGCTGGCCGGCCTCGTCGTTCCCTACACCGAGGAGATCGACGAGGTGGACGACCTGTTGACCCTCACGGGCCTGCGCCTGCTGTACGAGCTCAACTCCTGACCGCACGCGGCCATAATGGGACCGATGAGCTCCCCCTCGCTGAGCGAACCATGGAGCCTCGGGACGCTGCGGGTGCCCAACCGCGTGCTGCTCGCCCCGCTGGCGGGCATCGGCAACTGGTTCGTGCGCCTGCAGGCCAAGCGCTACGGCGCCGGGATGGCGGTCTCGGAGATGGTCTCCTGCCACGCCGTCCACTACGGCAACCGCAAGACCTGCTCGGAGATGCTGCGCATCGACCCGCGGGAGCGGGCCGGGGGGCCGGTGGCGATCCAGCTCTTCGGGGAGGACCCCGAGATGATGCGCTCGGCGGCCGCCACCGTGGCGGCCGCGGGGGCCGACGCGATCGACATCAACATGGGCTGCCCGGTGCCGAAGGTTCGCAAGACCGGGGCGGGCGCCTCGCTGCTGGGCGACCCCGAGCGGGCGATCGCCCTGGCGCAGGCGGCCGTGCGGGGGGCCGCCGACGGCCGGGATGGGGGCCTGCCGGTCACCGTCAAGCTGCGCTCCGGCATGCAGGGAGGCGACGAGAGCGGCTTCGAGCTGGCGCACCGGCTGGTTGCGGAGGCCGGGGTCTCGGCGATCGGGTTCCATCCGCGCTCGGCGGCCGTCCAGCACAAGGGAACCCCCGACTACGACCTGGCGGCGAGGCTGGTGGAGTCCCTGCCCGCGCCGGTGATCCTCACGGGCGGGCTGAGCGACGCCGAGCGCGCGCAGGAGGCCTGGGAGCGCACCGGGGCGGCGGCGGTGATGCTCGCCCGCGGGGCCCTCGGCAACCCCTGGCTGTTCGCCCGGCTGCTCGGCGAGCGCGACGGGGATCCCGCTCCCGGGGAGGTGCTGGCTGAGCTGAGCTGGACGATGGACCGCGCGGTCGAGCACCTCGGGGCGCCGCGGGCCACCCGCTACATGCGCAAGTTCTACCCCTGGTACGTGGGCCGCCTGGGACTCGAGCCGGCGGCGCTGCGGCGACTGCAGGAAGCGCTGCAGGAGGCCGACAGCCTCGAGCTCGCCAGGGAGCTCCTGCGGGCCGCACGCGAGCCCGCGCGCGCCGCCGCCTGAGACCTCGGCACGGGGGTCCGGTCCCTCGCTATACTGCTGCGCTCGCCAGAGCTCACGGACGGCGACATCCCCGCTCGCAGCGGGGTTTTGTGTGCGCCGGCCGGACCACCAACCCGTACCCGAGGGTCACATGCCGAAGGACGTCATCCTCACGCCAGAAGGACTGAAGAAGCTCAAAGACGAGCTCGACCTGCTGTCCACCGAGAAGCGGCGCGAAGTCGCCGAGCGGATCAAGGAGGCGAGGGAGTTCGGCGACATCTCCGAGAACTCGGAGTACGACGACGCCAAGAACGAGCAGGCGATGATCGAGAGCCGCATCGCCCAGCTTCAGGAGAAGCTCCGCATGGCCACCGTGATCCAGGCCAAGGACCTCTCGACCGACGTCGTCCAGGTCGGCTCGGTGGTGCACGTCAAGGACGAAAAGACGGGCAAGTCGGTCAAGTACACGATCGTGGGCTCCGCCGAGGCCAAGCCGGATGAGCACAAGCTCTCCAACGAGTCCCCGGTCGGCCGAGCCCTGATCGGGCGCAAACGCAACGAGACCGTGGCCGTGAAGGTGCCACGGGGCCCGGCCCGCAAACTGAAGATCACCAAGATCGACGTCGGCCTCGAGTAGGCTCGCCGCCATGGGCCCAGGAGACGACTCCTCGCCCCCGGACGAGCCAGGCAGGCACGGCCTGGCGGAGCTGATGGCCGAGCGCAGGGCCAAGGCCGGGCGCCTGCGCGAATCCGACCCCGGCGCCTTTCCCTACGCCTTCGCCGACCCCGAGCCGATCGAGGGCATCCTCGGTGCCTATGAGCACCTCGGCAACGGCGAGGAAACCGAGGAGAGACACCGCGTGGCCGGGCGGATCACCGCTCGGCGGGGTGCGGGCAAGGCGGCGTTTCTCGACCTGGTCGACCGTACCGGCAAGATTCAGCTGCATGCCCGCATCGATGTCCTCGGCGCGGAGCGCTTCGACCTGCTCAGGTCCCTCGATCTCGGCGATCTGATCGGGGTCGAGGGCTCGGCTATGCGAAGCCGCCATGGCGAGGTGTCCCTGCGCGTCGAGGACTTCCAGGTCCTGGCCAAGTCCCTGCGGCCGCCGCCGGACAAGCACCACGGGCTGAGCGACGTTGAGACCCGCTACCGCCGCCGCGAGCTGGACCTGATCGCCAGCGAGGACGCCCGCCGGCTGTTCGCCGCCCGGGCACGGATCATCTCCTCGATCCGCTCCTACCTCGACGGGGAGGGCTTCATCGAGGTGGAGACACCGGTGCTGCAGCCGCTGTACGGGGGGGCCCTGGCGCGGCCCTTCACGACCCACCACAACGCTCTCGACAGGGACCTCTACCTGCGGATCGCCACGGAGCTGTATCTCAAGCGGCTGATCGTCGGCGGCCTCGAGCGGGTCTACGAGCTCGGCAAGGACTTCCGCAACGAGGGCGTCTCGCACAAGCACAACCCGGAGTTCACGATGGTCGAGTGGTATGAGGCCTATGCCGACTACGAGACCGAGGCGGCCCGCCTGGAAGAGATGGTCAGGCTCGCCGCCCAGGCGATCGGGTACGAGGGCGAGCTCGACCTCTCGAGCCCCTGGCGGAGGGTGGGGTTCGTGGAGGCGATCGAGCGGGAGACCGGCATCGACGTGATGGCCCACCGCGATGCCGAGGACCTCACCCGGGCGATCCGTCAGCGGGGCCTTGAGATGCCGACCGAGGGGTTGCCCTGGCACGCCCTCGCCGACGATCTGCTCTCCAAGTACGTCGAGCCCACCCTCCAGCAGCCGACCTTCGTCCTCGACTTCCCGGTCGAGCTCTCCCCGCTGGCCCGCGATCACCGCTCCCGGCCGGGCCTGGTCGAGCGCTGGGAGGCCTTCGTGGGCGGGATGGAGATAGCCAACGCCTTCAGCGAGCTGATCGACCCGGATGTCCAGCGGGAGCGCTTCGAGGCCCAGCGGCGCCACCAGACGCTCGGGGCCGAGGAGGTGCAGCCCTACGACGAGCTTTTCGTCCAGGCGCTCGAGCAGGGGATGCCCCCATCCGGGGGGGTGGGGGTGGGGATCGACCGGCTGGTGATGATCCTCACGGGGCGGGACTCCATCCGCGAGGTGGTCCTGTTCCCGGCGATGCGTGACTGATCGCGCCCGCCGGCCGGCCCCCAGAGGCCCTGCGACGACCCCGGCGCCCGGCAATCAAGGCCCGCCCCGCCGCTGCCGATGAGCCCGGTGGGGGCAGGGTGACCGGTTGGTAGACTGCTCCCACGAGGCGTCACTGGACCACCAAGGGACCCTGAGTAGGAAGGAATCACATCATGTTCGAGCGATTCACAGAACGGGCCCGCCAGGTGGTCGTTCTCGCGCAGGAGGAGGCGCGGACGCTCAAGCACAACTACATAGGCACCGAGCACATCCTCCTCGGCCTGCTCCGCGAGGAGGAGGGCCTAGCCGCGCGCGTGCTGGAGAGCCTGGACATCACCGTCGAGCGGGTGCGCGCGCAGGTCGTGCGCATCGTGGGCTCCGGTGAGGAGGTCACCTCCGGTCAGATCCCCTTCACGCCCCGCGCCAAGAAGGTGCTGGAGCTGGCCCTGAGAGAGGCGCTCAGCCTCGGTCACAACTACATCGGCACCGAGCACATCCTGCTCGGCCTCGTGCGCGAGAACGAGGGCGTGGCGGCGCGCATCCTGCTCGACTTCGACGCCGACTCCGAGAAGATCCGCAACGAGGTGATCCGCATGCTGTCGGGCCCCGGCGGCCGCCGTCAGGGCGCCTCCGGCGGAGGCGCCGCGGGAGCCGGATCGCCCGCCGGCGAGGGCAAGAAGTCCTCCAAGCTGCTCGACCAGTTCGGCCGCAACCTCACCAAGCTCGCGGCCGAGGGCAAGCTCGACCCCTGCGTCGGGCGCGAGACCGAGATCGAGCGCATCATGCAGATCCTCTCCCGGCGCACGAAGAACAACCCGGTGCTGGTCGGGGAGCCCGGCGTGGGCAAGACGGCCGTGGTCGAGGGCCTGGCCCAGCGGATCACGAGCTCCGAGGTGCCCGAGCTGCTCAAGAACAAGCAGATCTACACGCTCGACCTGGCCGCCCTGGTGGCCGGCTCGAAGTACAGGGGCGAGTTCGAGGAGCGCCTGAAGAAGGTGATGAAGGAGATCACCCAGCGCGGGGACATCATCCTGTTCATCGACGAGCTCCACAACCTCGTCGGCGCCGGCGCCGCCGAGGGGGCCATCGACGCCGCCTCGATCCTCAAGCCGGCCCTGGCCAGGGGAGAGCTGCAGACGATCGGCGCCACGACCCTCGACGAGTACCGCAAGTACCTCGAGCGCGACTCGGCGCTGGAGCGCCGCTTCCAGCAGATCCGCGTGGACGAGCCCACGATCGACCAGACCGTGGAGATCCTCACGGGCCTGCGTGACCGCTACGAGCAGCACCACAAGGTGCAGATCACCGACGAGGCCCTGCGCGCCGCCGGCGAACTCGCAAGCCGCTACATATCCGACCGCTTCCTGCCCGACAAGGCCATCGACCTGATCGACGAGGCCGCCTCGCGGATGCGGATCAAGTCCATGACCTCGCCGCCCGCCAACCGCGAGCTCGAGACCGAAGTCGAGACGACCCGCCGCGAGAAGGAGTCGGCGATCGAGGCCCAGGAGTTCGAGAAGGCCGCGGCCCTGCGCGACAAGGAGCGCAAGCTCACGAACAAGAAACGGGAGCTCGAGCAGGCCTGGGAATCCGGCGAATCGGGCGAGCGCCCGTCGATCGGAGAGGAGGAGATCGCGGACATCGTCTCGATGTGGACCGGGATCCCCGTCTTCAAGCTGACCGAGGCCGAGACCCAGAAGCTGATGCGGATGGAGGACGAACTGCACAAGCGGGTGATCGGGCAGCACCCGGCGATCGAGGTCATCTCGAAGGCCATCAGGCGCTCCCGGGCGGGTCTGAAGGACCCCAAGCGCCCGACCGGGTCGTTCATCTTCCTCGGACCGTCGGGCGTCGGGAAGACCGAGCTGGCCCGCACCCTCGCCGAGTTCCTGTTCGGGGACGACGAGGCCCTGATCCGCATCGACATGTCCGAGTACATGGAGAAGCACGCCGTCTCGAGGCTGGTCGGGTCCCCGCCCGGCTACATCGGCTACGACGAGGGCGGGCAGCTGACCGAGGCCGTGCGGCGCAAGCCCTACAGCGTGCTGCTGCTCGACGAGATCGAGAAGGCCCACCCCGACGTCTTCAACATCCTGCTGCAGATCCTCGAGGACGGGCGGCTCACCGACGCCCAGGGCCGCACCGTGGACTTCCGCCACGCGATCGTGATCATGACCTCCAACATCGGCGCCGCCGAGATCGCCCGCAACACCCCGCTGGGGTTCGCCGTCTCCGACGACGAGACGGGGATCACCTACGAGGACATGAAGAACCGGATCATGGGCGAGCTCAAGAAAGTCTTCCGCCCGGAGTTCCTGAACAGGATCGACGACGTGATCGTCTTCCACAAGCTGCAGAAGGAGGAGATCAAGCAGATCGTCGAGCTGCTGCTCCTGCGGATCCGCGAGTCGATGGCGGAGCGGGAGCTGCAGCTGGAGCTCACCGAGCCGGCGAAGGACCTGCTGGTCGAAAAGGGCTGGGACCCGTCGATGGGCGCCCGTCCCCTGCGCCGGGCGATCCAGCGCTACATCGAGGACCCCCTGGCCGACTTCGTCCTGCGCGAGCAGCTGACGCCCGGGGCGACCGTGGTGGTCGACCCGGCCGAGGGCGAGGAAGAGGGCGAGGTGCGCCTCTCGATCGTCAACCCGAAGAAGCAGAAGACCCCCGTGGGGGTCGGAGCCGAAGGCGCACACGCCGAGGAGATCGCCGAGGGCGAGAGCCCGCCCGCGGACGAGCCGCCCGGCGAGCAGTAGGCCGGACAGCTGAGCGCCGTCGAGGAGCAGATTCTGCTGTCCCCTCTACAGGAGGGCGACTGGCCGGACGCCGCGAGGATCTACCAGGCGGGCATCGCCACCGGCAACGCCACCTTCGAGCCGGCGGCGCCCGGTTGGGAGGAGTGGTCGCGCTCGCGCTCGCGCATGCCGGCGGTGGTGGCGCGGGGGGCGAAAGGAGAGGTGCTCGGATGGGCTGCCCTGAGCCCGGTCTCCAGGCGTCCGGTCTACAGCGGCGTGGGAGCGGTGAGCATCTACGTGGCACCCGGGCACGCCCGCCGGGGGGTGGGCAGGAAGCTGCTCGAGGCGCTCATCGAGAGCTCCGAGCGAGCCGGCTTCTGGACCGTGGAGGCCGGCATCTTCCCCGAGAATGCGGCCAGCATCGCCCTTCACGAGCGTTGCGGCTTCCGACTGGTGGGGGTGCGTGAGCGGCTCGGGCAGATGCCCGACGGGCGCTGGCGGGACGTTCTGCTCTACGAGCGGCGCAGCCCGGTCGTGGGCGACGAGGAAGCCGTCCCCTCCGGTCCCTAGATTGGCGTGGTGCCTCGCACCACCGTCCACGTCTGCTCCGAGTGCGGCATCCAGTCGGCCCAGTGGCACGGGCAGTGTCCGGGCTGCGAGGCCTGGAACACCCTCGTCGAGGAGCGCCTCCCGGCGGCCTCCGCCGAGAGACGCCCGGCCAAGGGCGGCTCCGGGAGGGCGGGAGGGCAGCCCCGACAGGCGCCGATGCCCCTGGGGGAGGTGGGGTCGGCCCCCGTGGCGCGGATGGCGACCGGCATCGGGGAGCTCGACCGCGTGCTCGGCGGAGGGCTCGTGCCCGGGTCGCTGGTGCTCCTGGGCGGGTCGCCCGGCATCGGCAAGTCCACCCTCACCAACATGGTCCTGGGTCACCTCCAGCAGGCCGGCCACGACACCCTCTACGTCAGCGGCGAGGAGTCGGCCGAGCAGGTGCGCCTGCGGGCCGAGCGACTGGGATCGGGGCCCTCCCACCCGGCCCTGCAGGTGCCGATCCTCGCCGAGACCGGCCTGGAGGCGGTGCTGGAGACGCTCGCCTCCCAGACGCCGCGGGCGTGCGTGATCGACTCGGTCCAGACGCTGCGCTCGGGGGAGCTTTCGGGAGCGCCCGGCTCGGTGGGGCAGGTCAGGGAGGTGGCGGCCCGGATCATGGAGCTGGCCAAGGCACAGGGGACGGCCGTGATCCTGGTCGGGCACGTGACCAAGGACGGTGCCCTTGCCGGTCCCCGGGTGCTCGAGCACCTCGTCGACTGCGTGCTCCAGTTCGAGGGGGAGCGCGAGCGCCCCTACCGGGAGCTGCGGGCGCTGAAGAACCGCTTCGGCTCGACCAACGAGGCCGGGCTGTTCGAGATGCGCCACGGCGGCCTGGTCGAGGTGCTCGACGCCTCGGCGAGGTTCGTGGCGGAGGCCACGAGGGCGCCGGGGAGCGTCGTGCTGGCCACGATGGAGGGCTCGCGGCCGCTGCTGGTGGAGGTGCAGGCGCTGGTGGCGCCCTCCGAGCTCGAGCAGCCTCGGCGGGTGGTCTCGGGGCTGGACCGGAACCGCCTGGCGCTGGTGCTGGCGATCCTCGGCCGCCACGGGCGGGTGGGGACAGGCGCCTGCGACGTCTTCGTGAACGTGGTCGGGGGCGTGCGGGTGGACGAGCCGGGGTGCGACCTGGCCGTGGCCCTGGCCGTCGCCTCGGCCAGCCGCGGGGTGCCCGTCCAGGGCAGCCCCAGGGCGTGCTTCGGGGAGCTGGGGCTGACCGGGGAGCTGCGCTGGGTCGGCCATCCCGAGAGGCGCCTGGAGGAGTCCTCCCGGCACGGGCTGGAGGGGGTGATCGCCCCGCCGGACAGCGGCGGCGGAGCCTGCGAGGCGGCCACCCTGCGCGAGGCCCTTGCGACAGCCCTTCCGGCCCGGACCGGCGGCGGAGCACGCGCCGGTGCGGTGGGGGATCGGGGAGGCTCCGAACTGGCCCGTGTAGCAGGTTTGTAGCGATCCGTACGGGCTCCCCGGGGCGCTAGAGCATCGCTAAATGCCCTAGAATTGGGATCGTGGCGCCGCGATCCGGAGAAGTTCTAGACAGTGAAGTAAGACCGGATCCGGGGCTCATGAGGGCGCTGGAGATGATCGCGCCCGGTACGGCCCTCCGGGAGGGCATCGAGAGCATCCTCCACGCCCGCACGGGCGGTCTGATCGTGATCGGGGAGCCCGAGGAGCTCAGCTTTCTGAACTCGGGCGGGATCAAGCTCGAGATCGACTACAGCCCGGCCTTCCTCTACCAGGTGGCCAAGATGGACGGGGCGATCATCCTCAACGCCAACGCGACCAAGATCGCGATGGCCAACGTGCAGCTGATGCCCGACCCGACGATCCTCTCCCATGAGACCGGCACCAGGCACCGCACCGCCGAGCGCGTCTCCAAGCAGACGGAGGCCCTCGTGATCGCCATCTCACAGCGCAGGGAGGTGGTCTCCGTCTACGTGGACGGGGTCAAGTACATCCTCGAGGACATCCCCGTCGTGCTTGCCAAGGCCAACCAGGCCCTCGCCACGCTGGACAAGTTCCGCACGCGGCTCGACCAGGTCTCCACGCGACTGACCGCCCTCGAGTTCGAGGGGGGCACCACCCTGCACGACGTCCTGACGGTCATGCAGCGCTCCGAGCTGGTGACCCGCATGGCGGTCGAGATCGAGCGCTACATCGTCGAGCTCGGCAGCGAGGGCCGGCTGATCGAGATGCAGCTCGAGGAGACCATGGTCGGTGCCGCGGCCGAGAAGGCCGCCCTCGTGCGGGACTACCTCTCCAGCTACAGCGACGAGGCCTTCGCGGCCGCCCTCGAGGAGATCGGGCGGCTCGCCCACCAGGACCTGCTCGACTTCGGGCGGCTGGCGGAGCTGCTCGGCTACGACCGCAAGCTGAACACCCTGGACTACCCCGTCTCACCCCGCGGCTACCGGGTCCTCGGGCGCATCCCGAGGCTTCCGAAGCTCGTCGTCTCGCAGATCGTGGCCGAGTTCGGAGGCCTCGACGAGATGCTCGCCGCGACCGACGCCGAGCTCGAGTCGGTTGAGGGCGTGGGGGAGATCCGGGCCAAGGACATCCGCGAGGGCCTGCGCAGGCTGCAGGAGCTCAACCTCGTGGATCGCTACCTGCAGACTTGAGTAGGGCCGACCGGAGGTCGGCCGCAAACGAAGGAGGACACCATTCCGGCACAAGCAACTGAAGATGGCACCCTGACAGAGGCTCTCGTGGAGACGCGCGAGGTCGAGTTCATCGAGTTCGAGCTCGGAGACCACGTCGTCTATCCCCATCACGGCGCCGGCAAGGTGCTCAAGAAGGAGGAGATGGAGATACTCGGCGAACGGCGCGAGTACCTCACGATCAAGATCCTGCACAACGACATGACCGTCCGCGTCCCGACCGAGAACGCGGCCCTGGCGGGCCTGCGTCGGGTCATCGACGAGGAAACCGTCAAGAAGGTCCTCGACGTCCTTCGAGACGAGGTCTCGGAGATGCCCAAGAACTGGAACCGCCGGTTCAAGCACAACCGGGACAAGATCAAGACGGGCGACATCTACGAGCTCGCCGAGGTCGTGCGCAACCTCTCCCTGCGCGAGAGCGAGAAGGGCCTCTCGACGGGCGAGAAGCAGATGTTCACCCGCACCAAGAAGATCCTGGCCTCGGAGCTGATGTACGCCCTGGACAAGGACGAGGATGAGGCCGAGTCCTACCTCGACGAGCTCCTCGCCGACTCGGCCAACCAGCAGCTGGCCGTGGCCGGCGCCAAGTAGCGAGGCTCTCGCGCACGCGGCAGCGGCCGCCGTGGCAAACGTGCCGCGTGCGCGACAGCCCCCCTCGACATGACCGTCGCCCTGATCCTCGCCGCGGGAAGCGGCGAGCGTCTGGCCGGCGGTCGCCCGAAGGCGCTGGTGGAGCTGGCGGGCCGTCCGATGCTGCAGTGGAGCCTGGACGCGCTGGGGTCCCTGCCCAGCCTCGAGGCGCTCGTCCTCGCCCTCCCTCCGGGCGAGCAGGGCCCGCCCGGAGTGAGGGTGGTGGAAGGGGGGAGCACCCGCTCGGAGTCGGTGCGGCGAGCCCTGCAGGCGGCGGGGGAGGGCGACCCCGTTCTCGTCCACGACGCCGCCCGCCCGCTGGTCACCGCCGAGCTGGCCGAGCGGGTGATAGCCGGCCTGGAGGGGGACCCGCGAGCCGACGGGGCGATCGCCGCCGCCCCCGTGTCGGACACGATCAAGCGGGCCGACCGGGAGGGGATCGTCCAGGAGACCCTGGACCGCAGCGGGCTGTGGGCGGTGCAGACGCCCCAGGTCTTTCGTCGCCGGGCACTGGAGGAGGCGCTCGCGGTGCCCGCCGAGGAGCTCGCCCGGGCCACCGACGACGCCTGGCTGGTGGAGCGGGCGGGCGGCCGGGTGATCGTGGTGAGGGCCGGCCCGGAGAACCTGAAGGTGACGACGCCGCTGGATCTGCACGTGGCGGCCCTGCTGCTCGCCGAGCGCACCGGCGGGCCCGCGGGGAATCCTGCTTGAATCGCGGATCGATGCTGACCGACTATCACCTGCATCTGCGCAGCGACGATGTCGATGCGACCGCCGCCGAGCACTTCACCGCCGCCAATGCCGAGCGCTACCGGGAGGCGGCCCGGGAGCGGGGCATCGCAGAGCTGGGGGTCTCCGAGCACGTCTACCGCTTCGAGCAGGCGCTGGAGCTGTGGCGGCATCCCTTCTGGGAACGCTACGCCCGGGACGACCTCGACGACTACTGCGGGTTCGTCCGCGAGGCCACGGACCTGCGGCTCGGGCTCGAGGTCGACTTCATCCCGGGGGCGGAGGACCGGACGGCGAACCTGCTGGCGGCCAGGGACTTCGACTACGTGGTCGGGTCGGTCCACTTCATCCGGGAGGGGGCCGTGGACATGGACGACTATGGCGTGTGGGGGAGCGGCCGCAGCGCCGAGGAGATCTGGCGGCGCTACTTCCAGATGGTGGGCGAGAGCGCAGCCAGCGGGCTCTTCGACATCATCGCCCACCCCGATCTGGTGAAGTACTTCGGCCCGCCCACCCCGGGGCGGCCGTCCTCCGGGCGGCCCCTGCCGGAAGGGGACCTGCGCCGCTACTACGAGCCGGCGGTCGAGATGATCGCCGAGGCGGGCGTGGCCGTCGAGGTCTCCACGGCCGGCCTCAGAAAGCCCGCCGGGGAGATCTATCCGGCCCCGGCCCTGCTTGCGATGTGCGTGGAAGCGGGGATCCCGGTGGCCCTCTCCAGCGATGCCCACCGTCCGCAGGACGTGGGTGCCGACTACGACCGGGCCCTGGAGCTCCTGGAGCAGATGGGGGTGCGGGAGCTGTGCGTCTTTGAAGGTCGCAGCCGCCGCCTGGAGCCGATCGGGGCGGAGGTCGAGTCGACCCGGACGGGAGGGGCCCCGAACGCCGGGGAGGGCCGACCATGACGGCTGTCGGGATCGGCTTCGACAGCCACCGCCTGGCCGAGGGGCGGCGGCTGATCATCGGCGGCGTCCACATACCCCACGACCGCGGCCTCGAGGGTCACTCGGACTCCGACGTGCTCACCCACGCCGTGATCGACGCCCTGCTCGGGGCCGCCGGCCTCGGAGACATCGGAGAGCACTTCCCGGACACCGACGAGCGCTGGCGGGACGCCGACTCGATCGAGCTTCTGCGGGCGGTGGTGGGCATGATCGGCGAGCGGGGGCTGGCGGTGGGCAACCTCGACTGCACGGTCGTGATGGAGGTTCCCAAGCTCTCCCCCCACCGGAGTGCCATACGGGAGCGGCTGGCCGAGGTGCTGGGCCTGGACCCCGGGCGGGTGAACGTGAAGGCGAGCACCGGCGAGCGCATGGGGTTCGTCGGGCGGGAGGAGGGCGTGGCCGCCCTCGCCGTGGCCGCCCTGCGCGAGAAGGGCTAGACGGCCATGCGGGAGATCGAGCTTCACGACACCCTCACGGGCGGCCTGATGCCCCTGCGCCCGCGCGACCCCGGCCGCGTCGGCATCTACGCCTGCGGTCCGACCGTCTACAGCCGCATCCACATCGGAAACGCCAGGCCGTTCGTGATCTTCAGCCTGCTCAAGCGCTTCCTCGAGCACGAGGGCTATGAGGTGACGCTCGTCATCAACGTGACGGACGTCAACGACAAGATCTACGACGCGGCCGCGGCCCAGGGGCGCCCGAGCGCCGAGCTGGCGGCCGAGATGACCGACCGCTACATGCAGGACACCGGCCTCCTCGGTCTCGGCCGCCCCGACCGGGAGCCGCTGGCCTCCCTGACGATGGAGCCGATCGTGAGCTACATCCAGGATCTCATCGAGGCCGGCCACGCCTATCTCGCCGACGGGGACGTCTACTTCAGGGTGCGCTCAGACGCGGGCTACGGAAGCCTCTCCCACCGGCGCCTGGAGAACATGGACCAGGGGGAGGGGGTGGAGGGGGTCGACCGCAAGGAGGATCCGCTCGACTTCGCCCTGTGGAAGGCCCGCAAGGAGGGGGAGGACACCTTCTGGCAGGCCCCCTGGGGGGAGGGGCGCCCGGGCTGGCACATCGAGTGCTCGGCGATGGCCGAGCAGCACCTCGGGGTGGGCTTCGACATCCACGGGGGCGGATCTGACCTGCTCTTCCCCCACCACGAGAACGAGGCCGCCCAGACCCGGGCCGCCCGCGGGCAGGAGCTGGCCCGGCTGTGGATGCACAACGGCATGATCCAGTCGACCGGGGAGAAGATGGCCAAGTCGGTCGGCAACATCGCCCCCCTGCACGAGGTGATCGCCGAGCATGGGCCCCAGACGGTCGTCATGTACCTGCTCTCAGGCCACTACCGCCAGCCGCTGGCCTTCTCCCCGGCCGCCCTCGAGCAGGCCAGCGCCAACGTGAGCCGGATCAGGGAGGCCGCCCGGCGCCTGGGCGGCGGGGACTCTCCCCCGCAGCTGGAGCCGCTGCGCGACGCGTTCTTCGATGCCCTCGCCCGCGACTTCAACACCCCGGAGGCCCTCGCGGTCCTCAACGAGTGGCTGCGGCAGGCCACCTCGGCGGCCTCGCAGGAGGCGCCGGGAGACTCCCATCTGAGAGAGATGCTCACCGTGCTGGGGCTCGAGGAGCTGCTGGCCCCGGCCGAGCAGGCCCCCGAAGATGTCAGGGAGCTGGCCCGGCGGCGCGAGGCCGCCCGCCAAGCCCGTGACTTCGCGGCCGCCGACGGGCTGCGTGACGAGATCGCCGCCATGGGGTGGGAGGTCCGCGACGGGGCGCAGGGCTTCGAGCTGCTCCCGCTGTGATCGTCTACGGGCGCAACCCCGTCAGGGAGGCCCTGCGAGGGCGCCGGGCCGCGACGATCGGCGAGGTGTGGGCGACCGCCGGGGCGGCCCGCGAGCCGTGGCTCGCGGGGGTCAGGGTGAGGCCGGCCACGGGCGAGGAGGTGGCCGCTCGCTGCGGCTCGGAGGCCCACCAGGGCATCTGCGCCGAGACCGGGCCATATCGCTATGCGCCGGTCGAGGAGCTGCTCGCACTGGAGAGCCCGGTGCTGCTCGCCCTGGACCAGGTGCAGGATCCGCAGAACCTGGGCTCGATCTGCCGTACGGCCGAGTGCGCGGGGGCCGCCGGGGTCGTGATCCCGGAGCGGCGGGCGGCCGAGATCACCCCGGCCGTGTGCAAGGCCTCCGCCGGGGCGGTGGAGCACCTGCCCGTCGCCAGGGTGCGCAACCTGGCGGACTTCCTGTCCCAGGCGCGGGAGGCCGGATGCTGGTGCTACGGGGCCAGCGCCGAGGAGGCCGGGGCCGTCCCCTACGACCGCCCCGACTACTCCGGCAGCGGAGTGGTCCTCGTGCTGGGCAGCGAGGGCCGCGGCCTGCGCCCCCGGGTGGCGGGGGCATGCGATGAGCTGATCACCCTGCCGATGAGGGGCAGGGTCGGGTCCCTGGGCGTGGCCGCTGCGGCCTCGGCCCTCCTGTACGAGATCTTGCAAAAACGGGTTGACAAGGCTTCATAACTGTGTCAGGCTGCCCCCGGCATTAAGGCTGAACCTAAGGTTGAGAGACCTTGGGAATCAAATACGCATTGGCGCCAGGGGAGGAGTGCGCCACTGAGCAACTGTCGATGCCCGCGCCGTAAGGGCGGGGTCGTTGGAAAGGATCTGCTCGTGGCCCGAATCTCCCACAACCCTAACTCTGAACCAAAGGTTGAGGATTACTTCCTGATCGCCTTGGCGAAGCAGGGGGACCGCAACGCCTACGACCGGCTCGTCCGGCGCTACCACGGCTTCGTACGCTTGAAGGCCTCCTCGTACTTCCTGGCCGGGGGGGACGCCGAAGACCTGATCCAGGAGGGGCTCGTGGGCCTCTACAAGGCGATCAGGGACTTCCGCACCGACCGCGAGTCGAGCTTCCGCAACTTCGCCGAGCTCTGCATCACCCGCCAGATCATCACGGCCGTCAAGACGGCCACCCGCAACAAGCACACCCCCCTCAACCAGTACGTCTCCTTCTCCTCCACCCCCGCCGGCAGCGGGGACGAGGTTCCGACCCTCGACCAGATGCTGCCGGGGCCGGCGGTTCACGATCCGGTCAACCAGGTCATCTCCTCGGAGGAGCTGCGCTCGCTGGTGGGCTGCCTCTCGACCGCCCTCTCGGAGCTCGAGAGCAGGGTCCTGTCGCTGTACCTGGACGGCTACTCCTACGAGCAGGTGGGCGAGCGCCTGTCCTGCGACACCAAGACCGTCGACAACGCCCTGCAGCGGGTCAAGCGCAAGGTGGGCGCCCACCTCGAGTCCCGCGCCGTGGCCGCCTGAGCAGGACGGGACGGGCGGTCGGGGGCGGCTGGGGCGGGCGGGGCGGGCGGGGCGGGCGGGCCCCCGTCAAAGGCTGTGGCCGCCCCTTGCGGGACGGCCACAGCCCAACCAGCACCGCTGGAGGGGAGGGTGCTAGACCTGGCCCTGGGAGGGCAGCCCGGAGTTGCCCGGGGACTCGGGGGTCAGTTTCGACCCCGACGGACGCGGGGTCACGTTGATCGTGAACAGCTGACTGGCCGTGCCGCCGTTGCCGGGGTCACCCGGGATCTTGATCCGGAACACGTCGTTTCCGGGCGGGAAGATCGCGTGGGTGATGGCGTATGCGCCGCCCGCCGACTCGGTGCCGACGGCCACCACGTGGAAGCCGGTCCCGAGCAGGTTCTGGCGCTCCAGGTAGATCACGTGCCCCGGACGGGCGGGGGTCGCCGTGCCCGTGAAGGTCAGCGGCTGCCCCGACTGCACGCTCGTCGCCGAGACCGCGGCGGTGAGCAGGTATTTGACGCCCTGGTAGAGCACGGCCGAGCTCTTCCCGGCCCCCTGCACCTTGTAGAAGGTGGAGACGGGCGGAGACTGGGGCGGGAACGAGTAGTTCCCGCTGCCGTCCGTTTTGCCCGTGACCACGGGGGCGAACTTGGCCCCGGCCCCGCGGGCCAGCAGCGTGACCGCGGTGTTGGGGGCCCCCGGCACGCTCCCGGTGATCGTCACCGAGCCCCCGAAGGGAATCGGGTTGGACGAGGTCTGGATCGTCAGGGCCGGGTTCTGCGCCTGGGAGATCTCGTAGGTGAGCACATTGGAGGGGCTTGCGACGTTGTGGTGGTTCTCGCGCACCAGGACGCGGATGTTCGAGTCACCCGGCACACGGAAGATGTGGGTGATCGCGAAGGTTCCGTTCGAGGTCACGACCGTGAGGCCGATGCGGTGCCAGCCGTTCCCGCGGACGTCGCTCTGGCGCTGCAGCACGACCCTCGCGCCGGCGTCGTTGGGGCTGACGGTCCCGGTGAAGGTGACTGCGTTCACGCGCCCCGTCTTGAGATGGCCGATGAACAGCTGGTGTGCTTCGGCGGGGCCGCTGAGGGTCACCTGGGCCGCCACCCGCACGTTGCGGTGACGGCTCTGGGCGCCCGCGGCGACGGCGTAGAAGTCGCTGTTCGCCGTGAGGGCGGGGGTGGTGATCTGATAGGAGCCGTGGGCGTCGGTGGTGGCCGTTCCCGCGACGGTGAAGTTCGGGGTGCCGGCGGCGTGCTCGTAGAGGATGACGGTCTGACCGCCTTCGGTGGCGGGGGCGCATGAGAGCTGCCCGAAGGCCAGCGCGGTTTCCCCGGCGGTGACCAGGCGCGGGGCGACGTTCAATGTCAGGCCGCAGCTTGCGCCGCTGGTCCGGTGCTTGGCGTGGGTGTGCGTGTGGTTGCGGGCCACCGCTCCGGCGGGGGCCAGTGCCAGCAAGGCAGCCGCGGCCGTCACGGCCGAGGACAGCTTGAGTGAACGCATCTTGTGCCTTCTCCTTGGTGGGGGATGGTCGGACTGGACTGGTCTTCTCGCACCCCTAACCCGTTCGCGGACGGTTTGATGCGGTGCCCCGCACCCCCGGCGGGCCCTGCAATCGACCGTGCGGCCGGCGGGGCCGCTAGCGCCCGGCGCTGCCGAGTCCGAGCAGGTTCAGCGAGGCGCCGCCGTCGATCGCGATCGCCTGGCCGTTGATCTGCCCGGCCTGCGGCCCGGCCAGGAATGAGGCCGCGGCGGCGATCTCCTCGGGCTCCACGAGCCGCCCCGAGGGGAGGGCTGCGAGCACCCGCTCCAGGACAGGTCCGGGCATCCCCCGCACCTGCTCTGTGGCGACCATGCCGGGCAGGATGGCGTTTACGGTGATCCCTCTGCCGGCGTTCTCCCCGGCCAGGGTGCGCACCATCCCCAGCTGCCCAGCCTTGGAGGCGGCGTAGGCGACCTGGCCGGGCAGGCCGCCGACGGCGGCCATGCTCGAGATCACCACGATCCGCCCGTGACCGCGCTCGCGCATGCCCGGCAGGCACGCCTGGATCGTGCGGAAGGCGCCCGTCAGGTTGACGTCGATGTCCCGCTGCCACTGCTCGGCGGTCATCCGATGGGCCGGCGCGATCGTCGTCGTGAGCCCGGCGTTGGCGACGCACACGTCGATGTCGCCCAGCTCGGGGAACTCGCCCCGGGCCACGTCCAGGACGATGTCGCAGCCCTCCTGCAGGTCGAGGGTCACCACCTCCAGGCCGTCGGCTGCCAGGCGCCGCCCGATCGCCGCCCCGATCCCGCGTGCCGCCCCGGTCACCAGCGCCCTGCGCCGCTCGGTCACAATTGGTCCCCGCTCATCATCGAAGGAGGAAACGATGACAGACCGCTGGTTCACCGAGGAGGAGCTGGCCCAGCTCTCACGCCCGACCATGGACCGGGCGATCGAGGCGATCGATCGGGGCGATCTGGACCAGGCCAGGCGCCTGTGCGCGGAGATGAAGCACGAGTGGCAGATGCTCCACGACCTGATGGCCTCGGGCCTGCTCGACCTGGTCTCGTTCATCCAGCAGCGGCTCGGGGAGGAGGGGGTCGCCGAGGCGTGGACCGAGAGCATGGGCCGGGGCTGGCGCCGTCATCACGATGCGATCCTCTCCCTGGACAGGCGCGACCTGGTGGAGTTGCTGGCGGCCACATGGCGAGCCCACTCCTGCTCGGGGGTGGGCCCGAACCCGGGCAGCTTCACGATCACCGAGGACGAGGAGAAGGTCACCTTCGCGATGCACCCCTGCGGCTCGGGGCAGCGGCTGGTCCTCAACGGCGCCTACGAGGGCCTGCCCGACGGGGGCCTCACGCGGGAGGCCCACGACTGGTCCTTCGGCCGCAAGGGACTTCCCCTCTACTGCACCCACTGCAGCTTCATGAACGAGTCCCTGCCGATCCAGTGGTCGGGCTATCCCCTGTACCCCTCCGATCCGCCCGAGGACTACACCAAGGACCCCTGCAAGTGGCATTGGTACAAGGATCCCGATGCCATCCCCGAGCGCCACTGGAGCCGCTACGGGGCGGTCAAGCCCCAGCGCCCGGCGGGCGGATGACGTTCTCGGGGTTGGGCTGCCCGGCGGGCGGGGCCTGGCTGTAGTCGCCGAAGGGGCCGTCCCGCCGGGCCACGGCCGCGGACACCCCCTCGCGCTCGGCCAGCTCGATGAAGCGGCGGGCGTCGGGGGTGTTGCGCATCAGCCCGTCGAGCACAGGTCCCAGCAGCTGGGTGGATGCCAGGCCCATGTTCTCGTAGGCCTGGTTGACGATCAGCTTCATCGCCGTGAGCTGTGAGATCGGGATCGCGGCGAGCTGCCGGGCCCGCTCGGCGACCTCCTCCTGCAGCCGCTCGAAGGGCACGGCCGCGTTGATCAGTCCCGCGTCCACGGCCTCCACGCCCGAGAGGGGGCGCCCGGTCAGGGCGTGTTCCTTGGCCCGGGTGAGTCCCAGCCTGTAGAGCCACATGCCCGACAGGTAGCAGCCCCACATGCGCGAGTAGGAGGTGCCGATGCGGGCGTCCTCGCTGGCGATGACCAAATCGGCGCACAGTGCCATGTCGCTGCCGCCCCCCACGCACCAGCCGTGCACCTGGGCGATCACCGGCTTGGGGGAGCGCCACAGGCTCATGAACCTCGGCACGGCGCCCAGGCTCTGGGAGGTGGCGAAGGTGAAGTCCTTGCCGGGGTCCCAGCGGCCGTCGGTAGTCAGGGCGTCGTCCCAGTGGTGGAAGCCCTGCCCGAAGTCGAAGCCGGCGCAGAAGGACCGTCCGGCTCCCTGCAGGACGATCACCTTCACCTGCGGGTCCGCGACGGCGCGGTTCACGGCCGCCTCGATCTCCTCGGGCATCGGCGGAACGATCGTGTTCAGCCGCTCGGGCCGGTTCAGGGTGATCGTGGCGACCTCCTGCTCGGTGTCGTAGAGGAGCGTCTCGTAGGGCATCTGGGCCTCCTGGCGATCGAGCGGTTCCCGGCGGGCGGGCGGTCGGACGGGGCGATGGTATTGCTCAGGCTCGTCCCGAGGCCGCGTCCACGATCCTGCCCAGGCGGGAGGGGCGCCCCGTCCGGCGCTCCCACCGATCGGCCGCGCGGTAGAGGGCGTAGATGGAGTGGATCCCCGCCCAGCGCAGCGGCTCGGGCTCCCACCGCCGCGGTGCCCGTCCCACCCAGGGCAGCGCCGTGAGCTCGGTGGGGCGGGCGAGGATGAGGTCCCTCAGCGTCCGCCCTGCGAGGTTCGCCGCGGCGACCCCCTCGCCCACGTAACCCCCCGCCCATGCCAGCCCCGTGCGCTCGTCGGCGGCCACCGAGATGCACCAGTCTCGGGGGACCCCGAGCACCCCCGACCATGCGTGATCGATCGAGGCCGATGCCGCCGCCGGGAACATCGTGTGGAGCTTGTGGCGCAGCGAGGCCACCGTCGAGGGGGCCGTCTCGCCACGACCGTCCGTGCGCGAGCCGAACCGGTAGGGGACCCCCCGACCCCCGATGGCTATGCGCCCGTCGGCGGTGCGCTGGAGATAGACGTAGACGTGGGCGGCGTCCCCGAGCAGCTCCGCCCCCGACCACCCGATCTCCTCCCAGGCCTCGCTCGTCAGCGGCTCGGTGATGATCATCGAGCTGTTGATCGGGACCAGGGCCCTTCGCAGACCGCTGAGGCTGGCCGTGTACCCCTCGGTGGCCCGCACGATCCAGTGGGCCCGCACCGTCCCTGCATCCGTTCGCGCCAGGCGGGGCTCGACCGATGTGACACGGGTGCCCTCGTGGATGGTCACCCCGAGGTCCTCCACGACGCGGGCCAGGCCGAGGACGAGCTTGGCGGGATGGACCCTGGCGACATGCGGGGAGAAGGTCGCCCCGCGGGCTCCGGCGAGGTGCAGCCGGCCCGCCAGCTCCTGCCGATCGACCAGCCGCAGGTCTCCCTCCCCGAGGTCGCGGGCGCGGGCGTCCGCGACGGTCTCTTCCAGCCGGCGCATCTGGGCCTCGTCGAGGGCCACGCCGAGGTGCCCGGCCCGGAGGAGGTCGGCGTCGATGTCATGCCGGGAGAGGACACCTGCGATCTCCGCCACGGTGTCGAACATCGCCCTCTGCATGGCGGCGAAGCCCGGGCTGCCGGCCCCTCTCTCATAGGCGGCGGGCGGTCCGGAGAAGAAGCCCGACACCCAGCCTCCGTTGCGGCCCGAGGCGCCGAAGCCGGCGATCTCGCGCTCGAGCAGGAGGATCCGCAGCGAGGGGTCGGCCCGCTTGAGGTAGTAGGCCGTCCACAGGCCGGTGAAGCCCGCTCCGACGATCGCGACATCGGCCTCTGCGGACTCCTGCAGCGGGGCCCTCGGGGGCGGTGGCCCGCCCAGCGAGCGCCACCAGAAGCCGAGCTCCCCGGTTCGCATGATGCGAGCCTACCCTCGCTCTATCCAAGCAGCCAGCCGAGGGCTATCATCGACGCGGGCCCGCGGGCCATTTCAAAGACAGATCGCCCTGGGGTGGGGCATTGCAAGTGGGAGGAGCCACTATGGAGGCCGCAGTGACGTCAGGGGCAGCAGCCCGGGAGGGCACGGCGGTCGGCGCGACGACCATCGCTGAGGCCTTTCGCATCACCTCGGCCCAGCGCGCCGAGGAGATCGCGATCCGCACCAAGGACGACGAGTTCACGATCACCTGGGGAGAGCTGCGCGACCGCGTCGATGCCCTCGCCGGCGGCCTGGCCAAGCTCGGGCTGCGCCAGGGGGACACCCTGGCCCTGATGCTCGGCAACCGCCCGGAGTTCCACCTCTGCGACCTCGCGGGGATGATGCTCGGAGCGGCGCCCTTCTCGATCTACAACACCTACACCCCGGAGCAGATCCGCTACCTCGTGGAGGACGCCGGTGCGCGCGTGCTGATCTGCGAGCAGCAGTACCTCGAGCGCGTGCTGGAGGCACGCAAGGAGCTTCCCGGCCTGGAGCACGTGATCGTGGTCGACGGCGAGGCCCCCGCCGGCACCCTTCCCCTCTCGGAGGTGGAGGGGAGCAATCCCGACTTCGACGTCGAGGCGTCGATCGCCGCGATCCGTCCCACCGACGTGCTCACGCTCATCTACACCTCGGGCACCACCGGACCGCCCAAGGGCGTCCAGTTGATCCACCGCAACCTGCTCGCGGCCGTCGAGGGGCTGGAGGAGCTGATCCAGTTCCCCCGCGACGGTCGGGTGATCTCCTGGCTGCCGAGCGCCCACATCGCCGAGCGCAACGCCCATCACTACCTGCCGATCGTCTACGGCCTGCAGATCACCTGCTGCGAGGACCCCCGCCAGGTCCTCTCCTACCTGCCCGAAGTGCGCCCGAGCTGGTTCTTCGCCGTCCCCCGGATCTGGGAGAAGCTGAAGGCCGGGCTGGAGACGATGCTGGCCGCCCAGCCCGAGGAGCAGCGGGCGGCGATGGAGCAGGCGCTGGAGGCGGCGATCACGAAGGTGCGTCTGGAGCAGCGGGGGGAGCCGGTGCCGGCCGACCTCGCCGAGCAGGTCGCCCGGGCCGACGAGGAGATCTTCGCCGGCCTGCGCCAGATGCTAGGGCTGGACCAGGTCGAGGCGATCAACGTCGGCGCGGCCCCGACCCCGGTCGAGGTGCTGGAGTTCTTCCACGCGATCGGCCTGCCGCTGGCCGAGCTGTGGGGGATGAGCGAGACCTGCGGCGCCGGCAGCGTGAACCCGCCCGGGCGCATCCGGATCGGCACGGTCGGCCCGCCGGCCCCCGGGGTGCAGATCAAGCTGGACGTGGACGGGGAGGTGCTGGTCAAGTCCGAGGTCGTGATGCTCGGGTATCGCAACCTGCCCGAGAAGACGAGGGAGGCCTTCACCGAGGACGGTTGGCTGCGGACGGGGGACATCGGCGTCTTCGACGAGGCGGGCTATCTCAGGATCGTCGACCGCAAGAAGGAGCTGATCATCAGCGCGGCGGGCAAGAACATGTCCCCGGCGAACATCGAGGCCGCCCTGAAGAGCTCCTCGCCCCTGATCGGCCAGGCCTGCTGCATCGGCGACATGAGGGCCTACAACACGGCGCTGATCGTCCTCGACGCCGACTTCGCCCCGGCGTGGGCGGGACAGCAGGGCATCGAGGACACCTCCCTGGAGGCTCTCGCTGCCGACGAGCGCGTGAGGGCGGCCGTCGCCGAGGGGATCGAGCAGGCCAACTCGCGGCTTGCCAAAGTCGAACAGATCAAGCGGTTCTCGATCGTCCCCGGCGACTGGCTGCCGGGAGGCGATGAGCTGACGCCGACGATGAAGCTCAAGCGCCGGCCCATCGCCGCCAAGTACGAGGACACGATCGAGCAGATGTACTCCGCCTCGGCCTAGGCGCAGGAGGCTTCGGTGTCCGAGCGCGCCGAGGTCTCCTTCCCGTCCGGGAGGGGCAGTTGCGCGGCCTGGCTTTACGGGCCGGCGGCGCCGGGGGCGCCCTGCGTGGTGATGGCCCACGGCTTCTCGCTGACCCGCCACGACGGGCTCGAGGCCTACGCCCAGCGGCTGGCCGCGGCCGGGGCCGCCGTCCTCGCGTTCGACCACCGTTACCTGGGCGACTCCCCAGGAGAGCCGCGGCAGCGATTTCGCAAGGGGGACCAGCTGGCCGACTGGCGGGCGGCCGTGTCGTTCGCCCGCGGGGTGGAGGGGGTCGATCCCGACCGGATCGTCCTGTGGGGGTTCTCCTTCAGCGGCGGCCATGCCGTGGAGACCGCGGCTGCCGACACCCGCCTGGCCGGCGTGCTGGCCCTCTGCCCCCTGGTGGACGGCCTGGCCCGCGTCCTGGCGACCCCGCCGCGTGTGAGCGCCTGGCTGATCCCCCGCGCGGTGGCCGACCTCTGCGGGAGGCCGACGCTCGTCCCGGTGACGGGTCCCCCGGGCACCCACGCGGCGATGACCCTCCCGGGCGAGGCCGAGGGATTTGCGGCGGTCGTGCCCGAGGGCTCCCCCTGGCGCAACGAGATATCCCCCGGAGTGTTCCTCACGGTCGCCCTGCACCGGCCCGTTCTGCGGGCGCGAGGCCTGCGGGCGCCGGTGTGGGTGGGACTCGGCGAGCAGGACATCTCCGTCTCGGCCCGTGCGGTGGAACACCTCGCGGGACGGGCGGTGGACGGGGAGCTTCATCGCTACCCCTATGACCACTTCGGCGCCTTCGCGGGCGATGGGCCCGCCCGGGTGGCGGCCGACCAGGTCGACTTCCTGAGGCGGTGGGGCATCCTGTCCGACGGCTGATCGGCGCCCGGGCGGGCCGAGAACCCAGCGAGCCCGCCGGGGCGGGCTCGCTGGGGGCGGCCGGCGGGTAACCCCGCCGGCCGGCGCTCAAAGCGCCCTATTTGACCCTGATCGAGCAGGCGTGGGCCGAGAGGACCTTGTTCGCCGACGCCTTGTGGGACTTGCTGGCGTGGGGGTTGCGCTTGACAAACCCCTTCTCCCAGGTCTGACACTGACTCTTTGCCCAGTGGGGCGAAGAAGCGGCCAGGGCGGGGGCGCTCAGGCTCATCGCTCCGAGCAGGGTGGTCGCCGCAAGAGCGGCAATGCGGGCTTTGGGGTGCATCTCTCATACCTCCGTCTATGGGGGGATTTCTCTCTGTCTCCGATACGTCACATATGTGTGAAGGCAGATCGAGGCGCAATGTGTGAATCCGTTACATGCACCTGACAACGAGCGTAGCAGTGAAATCTTGCGTAAGAGAAATTCCCAATAAAGGTAAATAGATGCTCACAAATAAGGTGAATGTTAATGGTGGATAACCCAGCGATCAGACGCTGCGCGGGTGTGCCCGAGCCACGAGCTGGGCGTGTGGCGGGTCGCGAGCCTCCACGCGCTGGTAAGCTGCCCCGCCCCGTCCGGCGAGCCAGGACGGCCGCAAGCACGCCTGAGGAGGAGCATCACATCGTGAAACTGGTCATCGGCATCGTCCGTCCGGAGAAGGCGAATGACGTGCTGGAGGCGCTCTACAGGGCCGACGTGAGGGGCCTGTCGATCAGCCGCATCCAGGGCCACGGTGGGGAGCTCGACAGGGTCGAGACGTACAGAGGCACCACGGTCAAGATGGAGCTGGCCGAGAAGGTCCGCTTCGAGATCGCGGTGTCGGACCCCTTCGTCCAGCCGACCGTGGAGGCGCTCTGCGAGAGCGCCCGCACGGGGGAGGTGGGAGACGGCAAGATCTTCGTCGTTCCCCTCGAGCAGGTGGTTCGCATCCGCACCGGCGAGGTGGACCGCGGGGCTGTCACGCCGCGGGGCGGCTGATGGCGGGGACGGCGGTGGCGGGACTGGCCGGGATCAACGCCGGGGACACGGCCTGGATGCTCGTCGCGACGGCGCTCGTGCTGATGATGACGCCGGCCCTCGGCCTCTTCTATGCGGGGCTCGTGCGGGGGAAGAACACGCTGAACACCTTCATGATGAGCCTCGGCGCCCTCGGCGTGGTGACCGTGGCGTGGGCGCTTGTCGGCTACTCCCTCGCCTTCGACTCCGGGGGCGCCTTCATCGGGGGGCTCAAATACGTCGCCCTGCACGACGTCGCCTTCGGGCCCCGTCAGGGCACGGCGATCCCCCACCTGCTGTTCATGACCTTCGAGGGGGCCTTCTGCATCCTCACGGCGGCGCTCGTGTCGGGAGCGGTGGTCGAGCGGATGCGGTTCGGGTCCTTCCTGCTGTTCGCCGTGCTGTGGTCGGTGCTCGTCTACGCGGTCCTGGCCCACTGGGTGTGGGGCGGGGGATGGCTGCAGCAGCACGGCACCCTTGACTTCGCCGGCGGGGTGCCGGTCGAGATGGGCTCGGGCTTCTCCGCCTTCGCCGCGGCGATGGTGGTGAGGGCTCGCAAGGACTACGGCCGTCAGGCGCTGCTCCCACACAACGCCGTCTACGTTCTGCTCGGGGCCGGCCTGCTCTGGTTCGGATGGTTCGGCTTCAACGGCGGGAGCGGATACTCCACGGGCCATGCCGGGGTGCTGGCCTTCGTCAACACCCTGCTCGCTCCGGCCTGCACCCTGGTCGTCTGGTTCCTGCTCGACCTGCTGCGAGGCGGGCGGGCCACCGCCGTGGGAGCGGCCACGGCCATCATCGTCGGGTGCGTGGGCATCACCCCGGCCTCCGGCTACGTGAGCCCGACCTGGGCGATGCTGCTCGGGGCCCTCGCCGCGCTGCCGAGCTACGCGGTGATCCTGTGGCGTCCGCGCACCCGGCTCGACGAGACCCTCGACGTCCTGGCCGCCCACGGGCTCGCTGGCCTGACCGGCATCCTGTTCGTCGGCTTCTTCGCCCAGCTCTCATGGAACGGACGGGCGAACGGGCTCCTCTACGGTCACCCCGGGCAGCTCGGCTGGCAGGCCCTGGCCGCTCTGGCCGCCCCGGCCTACGCCTTCGCCGGGACCTACCTAATCCTGCGGGCCATCGAGCTCGTGATGCCCCTGCGGGTTACAGAGCGCGAGGAGGCCCTGGGGCTCGACGTCGCACAGCACGGAGAGCAGGCCTACGCGACGGGCGAGGGGGCCATCCTCGTCGCCTCCGAGGCCTAGGACTGTCGGGCCCGCCCGGTCCCAGGAGAGCCCGTAGACTGTCCCTCGCAATGGGGGAGCCATCGAAGGCCCTTCTCATCACCGGCTGCTCGACCGGGATCGGACGTGCCACCGCCGAGCGGCTCGCCAGGGCGGGCCACACCGTCTATGCGACGGCCCGCCGCGAGGAGGCGGTCGAGGACCTGCGGGCGGCCGGCTGCGTCACGCTGGCACTCGACGTGTGCGATGAGGCCTCGATGAGCGCAGCCGTGGATCGGGTCGTGGCCGAGCACGGGGCGGTGGGCGTGCTCGTCAACAACGCCGGCTATTCACAGTCGGGGGCGATCGAGACGGTCGCCATGGAGGATGTCCGCCGCCAGTTCGAGACCAACGTCTTCGGCCTGATCCGCATGAGCCAGCTCGTCCTGCCGGGGATGCGCGAGCAGGGCCGGGGGCGGATCGTGAACATCAGCTCGATGGGGGCCAACTTCACGTTTCCCGGCGGGGGGATCTACCACGCGACGAAGTACGCCGTGGAGGCGATCAGCGACGCACTGCGCTTCGAGGTCAAGGGCTTCGGGGTCGACGTGGTCGTGATCCAGCCCGGGCTTATCCGCACCACCTTCGGGGAGACGGCCGCCTCGGCCGTCGAGCAGGGGGAGGGGCCCTACGCCGACTTCAACGCGAGCGTCGCCAAGGCCACAAGAGAGGTCTACGAGGGGCCCCTCGCCCGCCTCGGCGGCGACCCGGATGCGGTCGCCCGCGTCGTGGAGCGGGCCATCGACCGCCGCCGCCGCCGATCCGCGTGCGGGTGACACCGTCGGCGCACATGCTGGTCGCCCAGCGGCGGATGATGACCGCCGGCCTGTGGGACCGGTTCCTCACCACGCAGTTCCCGCGGCCTGGGGCGGGCTGAGGGCCCCGGCGTCCGGCGTCGCGACGCGGTGGAGGCCCGCCTGAAGCGGGCCTCCGTGGTCCTTCGTGGAGCTCCCGCCAGCGGCTGGAGCGTCAGTGGACCCCTTCTTCCCCTTCGCAGACCACGCCGACGACCGTTCCGGTGCCGGGATGGCCGGGGTTGGGCGCGTAGCCGGGTTCTGTTGCGATCAGGACGACCTCGGCGGTGTCGCCGGAGATGGTGGGGCCGGTCTTGGCGACGTGAGTCGAGACGACCGCTTCCATCAGGACGGGCAGCGGCCCGGCCGGAGGCTCGGAGCTGTTGCCTGGACGGGTCGTCCAGGATTCCCCGCACGCGGGGGCAGCCGTGTCGGCGAAGCCCTTGAACGCCGCCGGCGCGACCCCGCCGCTGAGCGTGTTCAGCTTCCACCATTTCGCGCCTGGACCTTCGGCGTCGGCTCGGGAGCGCAGGCGGAGGTGAACGGCCTGCTCGACGTCGTGCGCGAAGACGCGGAGGCGGCCGCGTCGGATGCGTGAAGCATTTGTGTAAATCAACACATGCACGGCTCGCTGCGGTACTGTTGCGGCCATCGTGGTCGCATGCGCCGCTGGGCGTGCGGCGAGCCGCGGATGAGAGATCAACGGACGGCAACAAGGAGGATGGAGATGGATCGGGAGGGATCACGTCCACGCATCGTCGTGGCGCTGACGTGCGCGCTGCTGGCCCTGGCTCTGGGGGCGTCCGCCGCACACGCCGAAGCGCCGGAATATGGCCGATGCGTCAAGAAAGAAGGCAAGCCGGCCGGTGCCGGCTTCGTCAAGAAACCCAACTGCGTCTTCGCCTCGGAAAGCAAGGCGAAGTTCGAATGGGTGCCCGGACCGGGGCCGGCGAACCGGTTCACGCTCACAGAACGGTTCGGCTACTCGCATAACTTCCACTACTGCGTCACCGCCCACGAGGACGAAGCGCTCGCAAATCAGCGTGAAGCGGAAGCGGCTGAAGCCACCGAACAGGTGGAAAGAGAACGGCTGCAGAACGAAGCCAACCAGTACCGGGTCACCGCCGAACAGGAACGTGAACTGGCCGGGCTTGACACGGCTGGGTGCGAAAAGCTGATCGCCAAGGAAACGGCCAAGTCCCCGGTGATGCTCAAAACCGTCGGCCACGCTCCGCTCACCTGCGGAGGCCTCAGCGGCTCGGGCGAATACTCCGGGACCAAATCCATGAGCGGCGTGACCATCACCTTCACCGAATGCACGATGAATGCGGTCTCCTGTCAGTCCGCGGGCGCTGGGCCGGGCGAAGTCATGACCTCCACGCTCGAAGGGCAGCTCGGCGTCATCGAAAAAGCGGAAGCACCGACGAAGAGCAGGATCGGCGTCGACTGGTACCCGGCCGCCGGTGAAGTCTGGGCCGAATTCAGCTGCGGAGAAGAACCCGTGGTGGTCACGGGATCGATAGTCCATCCCGTGCCCATCGACAAAATGATCACGGCCGCCGTCGAGTCGGCCCACGTGGTGAACGCCCACCAGTTCCCGCTCGGGTTCGAAGGCCTGCCAAGCGATGTCCTGTCAAGTGCGTTCGGAGGGGGCGGCGCCGAAGAATCCGCCCTCATCCTCAAAACCTTCGTGAAAAACGAAGAAGCGATCGAGGTGAACGCGGTCGTGTGAGCCGTCTGGCGCACGGGTCCTTCGGGGCCCCTGCGCCCCGCGCGCGGCTGACCCGACTGTCGTCCGGCACGGAGGGGTCTCTACGGAGTCCCGTTCGGTGGCGGTCGCGGACGTCGTGAGGCCGATGCGAGCCTAGGGTCTGCATGAAGAAGCCATTTCGATGCAGCGGGAGGAGCCGGAGATGAACAGCAAGCGCGACCTAGAGCAACGCGCCGAAGATCATGCACAAGAGGCCGAGCGGCTGCTCGCGGGCCGGCTGGGAGTGATCACCTCCTATGTCAAGGCGCAGGTCCACGCGAGCCTCGCCCTCTACTACTGCACCCAGGCGCACAAGCCGGCCCCGGATCCGCAGGGGTCGACGGGGCCGGGCTGAGCGGGCGGTCTTGGCCCCCCTCTCCTGGCGCACGACCAGGGGTATGCTTCGCGGCTCGATGCGGACCGACCTGATCATCGATGTTGGGATGCACGTCGGCTTCGACACCCAGTTCTACCTCGCGAAGGGGTTCAACGTGGTCGCTGTCGAGGCCAACCCGGACCTGGTCAAGGCCGCCGAGGAGCGGTTCGCGTCGGAGATCGCCGAGGGTCGGCTGAAGATCTTCGGCGTGGCAATAGCCGAGCGGCACGGCACGGCCAAACTCGCGGTTGCCAACGAGAGCGGGCTGAGCACACTCTCGGGCTCCGAGGTCCAGCGCGCTGAACAGCGCGGCGTCAACTTTCACTACATCGACGTGCCGAGCGTGCCTTTCTCGGACATCTTGGATGAGGTTGGCATTCCCTACTACCTGAAGATCGACATCGAGGGCCTGGATCGGCTCTGCGTGAAAGCGTTGCGCGATTTCGATGAGAGGCCGAAGTACCTCTCGCTGGAGTCGAGTGTGAAAAGCGCCGAGCCTCGACTCGGTTTCGACGAGATCCTAGGCGAGCTCGCCGAACTGCGGACGCTCGGCTATCAGCGGTTCAAGTATGTGAACCAGATGCGCCCGTACAGGCTGCCGAATCCTCCGCTGGAGGGGCGGCATTTCGCCGAGCCGGCCAGGAGCGTCGACGCAAGCGGGCCATTCGGCGCGGAGACGCCGGGTCGGTGGCTGACGATCAGGCAAGCGCGCATCAAGGGGTGCGCGTTGCGTATCCAGCATGAGCTGGGCGCCCGCGGCGGACGTTGGGCCAACCTGCCGCCGGGGATGCTCTACCGTGGCGTGCGATCGCGCGTCCTGAAGCGACCGACGGGGTTCTACGATCTGCACGCCCGCCTGGGCCCGGTCGGCCAGCGCACCAGCTGACGCAGGGTGAGCCGCCCCGCGGGCTCGCAGGGTAGGGCGGAGGTTGGGGGAGCTGAGGAAGCGTGCGAGGAGGATGTCTAGGCGCCGGGCTTGGTCTTGCGTTGGGGCTGGCCGGATGCGGCAGCACCGTCAGCCGGTCGCACGCGGAACGGGAAGTTCGCGGACTCGTTCGGGGAGACGGCCGCCTCGGCCGTCGAGCAGGGGGAGGGGCCCTACGCCGACTTCAACGCGAGCGTCGCCAAGGCCACAAGAGAGGTCTACGAGGGGCCCCTCGCCCGCCTCGGCGGCGACCCGGATGCGGTCGCCCGCGTCGTGGAGCGGGCCATCGACCGCCGCCGCCGCCGATCCGCGTGCGGGTGACACCGTCGGCGCACATGCTGGTCGCCCAGCGGCGGATGATGACCGCCGGCCTGTGGGACCGGTTCCTCACCACGCAGTTCCCGCGGCCTGGGGCGGGCTGAGGGCCCCGGCGTCCGGCGTCGCGACGCGGTGGAGGCCCGCCTGAAGCGGGCCTCCGTGGTCCTTCGTGGAGCTCCCGCCAGCGGCTGGAGCGTCAGTGGACCCCTTCTTCCCCTTCGCAGACCACGCCGACGACCGTTCCGGTGCCGGGATGGCCGGGGTTGGGCGCGTAGCCGGGTTCTGTTGCGATCAGGACGACCTCGGCGGTGTCGCCGGAGATGGTGGGGCCGGTCTTGGCGACGTGAGTCGAGACGACCGCTTCCATCAGGACGGGCAGCGGCCCGGCCGGAGGCTCGGAGCTGTTGCCTGGACGGGTCGTCCAGGATTCCCCGCACGCGGGGGCAGCCGTGTCGGCGAAGCCCTTGAACGCCGCCGGCGCGACCCCGCCGCTGAGCGTGTTCAGCTTCCACCATTTCGCGCCCCAGAACGTGACGCTGGTGCCGACGGCCGCGTTCCCGTCGCCGATCACGAAGCTGCCTTCGGCGGCGGCGGCTGAGGCAAAGGCGAGTGCTGCCATCGTCGTCGCAATCCCCGCAAGGAGGACGCGTCGTATTCCTCTCGATCCGACAAGCATCCGGAAACCCCCTGTCCAGAAAAGTGAGGTTCGGAAGGTAGCGCTCCGAAGTCCGCATGTGTAGTGGACATCCGTCCAGTGGGTAGCCAATTCGTGCGGTTGGTACATTCCCCTTCTCAGGCCCGATCAGGCCGTTCGGGGGAAGATGAGCGCAGCGCGCGAGATCGAGGTCGACCTGCGCGGCCTGGCGTTCATCGACTCGACCGGGCTGAAGGCGATCCTGACGGCCCAGGAACTGTGCGGTGAGCACCGCGCGGCGTTCTTCCTGATACCGAGCGAGGACCCGGCGCAGCGCAGGCTCTTCGAGATCATCGGCCTCTTCGACGTATTCGCCTGGCGCGAGGGCCACTGAGCCCGGTGGCCGTAGTTCTCCGCATCGACCGGGCGGCTCAGTCCGGAAGCCCCGGCGACCCGCGTCTGTGAGGCTCAGGCAATGCCATCGAGCGCGGAACGGCGCGGCCCCAGCGGGCTCATCCTCGGGTGTGCCCTTGCTGCAGGCGCCTACGGCGCGCTGGTCAGGCCTCGGTTGCTGAGCTGGGGCGCCACCAAGGAGGAGGTCGACGGCCCCTACCCCGGCGCCGACATCGTCCCCGGCGGGAGGCGCACCTCGACCATGGCGGTGACGATCGATGCGCCCCCGAGCCGCGTCTGGCCCTGGCTCGTGCAGATGGGCTGTGGCCGGGCGGGCTTCTACAGCTGGGACCGCCTCGACAACGGCGGCACGGCCAGCGCCGAGCGGATCCATCCCGAGTGGCAGTCGATCGAGGTCGGAGATCGTCTGGCCTCGACGGCGAGCGGAAATGCCTGGTTCGAGGTCGCGGCGGCCGTGCCCGAGCGCTTCCTGGCCCTGCGGGCGCCACTCGACCTCCGCGGCCGCCCGTTCCCTGCAAAAGGCCCGCGCCCGCTCCTCTTCAGCGACACCTCGTGGTGCTTCCTGCTCAACCCCCTACCCCCGGGCAGGACGCGCCTCGTCGTCAGCGGGTATGCGATCTCCCGCCCGCGAGCGTTCACCGCGCTCGGGAACCTCATCTTGTGGGAGCCCGCCCACGTGGTCATGCAGACCCGGCAGTTCGCCAACCTCAAGCGGCGCGCGGAGGGGTCCGCGGGCGATGCCTCCTCCAGGGGTGGTGCAGCCGAAGGCAACGGGCGAGTGCTCGGGCGCGCGAGGGCCTGAGGAGCGATGCTCGCCGACGACTACGGGAGGGAACCGGAGATGAACACCGATCTAGACCAACGCGCCGAACATCATGTGCAAGAGGCCGAGCGCCTCCTGGCGGGCCGGCTGGGACTCCTCACCTCCTACGTGAAGGCGCAGGTCCACGCGACCCTTGCCGTCTACTACTGCACCGAGGCGCAGAGGCTCGCCTCCAAGCCGCAGGGTTCGACGGAGCCGAGCTGAGTCGGAAACGCCTTCCGTCTAGGCCGGAGACGGGACTCGAACCCGTGACCCCCTGTTTACAAGACAGGCGCTCTACCAACTGAGCTACTCCGGCACGGCCTCGGGCAATCGTACGAGCATCCGTCCTGCGACCCCGCCGCGCCTGGCCTTCTGCGACAGTAAGGACCGTGGCTGGCCTCGACACTCTCTCGCCCGACACGTGCCGAGTCCTCGAGGAGGATCCCGATCTGGCCGAGGCGATCTCGCCCGCACGCCGCGAGCAGGCTGTGCGGGAGTGCCAGGCGAGCGTCCGGACGATGCCGGTGGCCAGCGGCAGCGGCCCACCCCCCGAGGGGATGCGCGAGGGGATCGGGCTGCTGGTGCTGGAGGGCCTGCTGATCAGGCGGGTGGGCATCGACGGTCGCTTCGGGGCGGAGCTGCTCGGCCAGGGCGACCTCCTGCGTCCGTGGCACGGGGAGGACGAGCCGCCGACGCTTCCCATCACGACCGGCTGGCGGGTGCTGTCGCAGGTCAGGGTGGCCATCCTCGACAACGCCTTCTCGGCTCGCCTGGCCCGCTACCCGGAGCTGGCCGGACGCCTGGTCGGGCGCGCCGTGGGTCGATCGCGCCACTTGGCGGTGAACATGGCCATCGTCCACCAGGCGCGGGTGGACGTGCGCCTGCACATGCTCTTCTGGCACCTGGCCGCCCGCTGGGGCCGGGTTGGGGTGGGGCGGGTGAGCCTGCCCCTGCCGCTGACCCACGCCCTCCTGGCGGAGATCGCGGCTGCCCGCCGTCCCACCGTCAGCAGCGCCCTGTCCGAGCTCTCCCGAAGGGGGCTGGCGAGAGCTGTCGACGGTGGATGGGAGCTCTACGGAGAGCCGCCGGGAGAGCTGCTCGAGCTGACTCCGGTCGGCTCCCGGGTGTGACCCTGCCGGCGCTGTAACGAGCCGGTCGGCGGCGGTGTATTGCAGGCGTGACCAAGCTCACGCCACTCCCCGACCGCAGACCGTCCGCAGGCCCCCCTCCGGAGCCTCGCGTGGAGCTGGGCGGATTCCGCGAGCGCTCCCTGCGCCGCGGGGTGAACCCCTTCATCTACTGGCCGCTGCGGGCGATCCTCGTGCCCTGCTTTCTCGTCTACCTGCGCATGCAGAGAGTCGGGCAGGGAGCACCTTCCCAAGAGCGGGCCCCTGCTGCTTGCCGCCAACCACCGCAGCTTCCTCGACCCGTTCGTGATCGGCACCCTGGTCAGGCGGCCCGTCTACTACATGGCCAAGCGCGAGCTGTTCGAAAAGCGCTGGCAGGCCTGGATCCTGAACGCTCTCGGCGCCTTCCCCGTCGACCGGGATGCCGGCGATCGCGAGGCCATGCAGACCGCCCGGGAGATCCTGGAAGAGGGGACTGCGTGGTGGTCTTCCCCGAGGGGACCCGCGTGCGACCCGGGCCGCTGGGCGACCCTCGCCGGGGCGTCGGACGGTTGGCGCTGGAAACCGGGGCCCCGGTCGCCCCGGTCGCCGTGATCGGCACCGAGGAGGTCCGCAGGGGCTGGCGGATACGTCCCCGCAAGGTGCGCCTGCGCGTCGGACGACCCCTGCGCTTTCCGCTCGTGGAGCGGTCCTCCCCGTCGCTGGCGAGCGCCGTGACCGAGCGCATCTGGGCCTGCGTGAGCCTTCAGTGGGACTGGCTCGGCACCGTCGAGGCTCAACGTCCCACCCTCCTCAGCGCGGTCCGACCGCGGGAGATCTCTCGCGCCGCCTAGTCCTCGCAGCAACGCGAAGGTAGGGTGCCATGAGTGCCAGAGCAGGTCAGCCCAAAGCCCAAGACGCAACTGGACGCGGAGTTCTCCGAGCTCTACCGCGCCCATCTGCGCGACGTCTACAGCTATGCCTACTACCGGGTCGGAAACCATCACGACGCCGAGGACCTGACCGAGCAGACCTTCCTGCAGGCCTACCGGCACTTCGAGCGCGCCCAGCGGGAATCGCACGGTCGGCCGCTGCGGCCGTGGCTGATCCGCATCGCCCACAACCTCGCCGCGAACCTCTACCGGGACCGCTCGCGCAAGCCGGCCTCTCCGATCGACGAGACGACCACGCTCGCCGCCCTGCACACGACCGAGCAGCTCGTCGAGGGGCGAGACGAGCTCAGCCGCGTCCTCGATGGCGTGGGGATGCTCCCCGACGATCGCCGCGAGGCCCTGATCATGCGCTTCGCCCTGGGGATGGACAACCGGGAGATCGCCCGCGCCCTCGGCCGCTCCGACGGGGCGACCAAGGTCCTGATCCATCGCGCCATCAGGCAGCTCGAGGAGATCGTCGGCGAGGACCGCGACGGCCGGCGGGCCGCCGCCCCGGCGAAGGGAGACGGGGATGAGTGAGGCCATCCCCAACCTCGAGGGCCTGCTGCGGGAAGCGCTCGCCCCGGTCGAGCCTCCTGCCGATCTGGTCCTGCGGCTGGAGAGCACCCTCACCAGCATCACCGAGATGGCCGCCGACGAGCTCGAAGCATGGGAGCTCTCGTCGATGCGCGACCCCCGCAACTGGGCCCGCCCCGCCGCCGCTCTGGTGGCCGGGGGCGCCGCCGGCGCCGCCCTGGTCCTCCTGCGCACCAGGCGTCGCGCCGAGACCTCCCCCGGGGGCCTGCTCGGCGTCCGCGACACGGCCGAGCGAACGATCCGCGACCTCGGCCGCGAGACCCGGAAGCTGCTCGGCGACCGGTGACCACCCGCCGGGGTGGCTAGGCTCTGCCCCGGCCATGGCCACCTGCTACCGCCATCCCTCGCGCGAGACGGGGGTCGCCTGCTCGAGCTGCGGCCGGCCCATCTGCCCCGACTGCATGACGACCACCCCGGTCGGCATGCGCTGCCCGGAGTGCGCCGGCCAGCGCACCCAGGTCCGCCGCCTGCGGGACATGGCGGTCATCCCGCGGGTCACCTACGCGCTGATCGCCATCAACGTGATCGTCTTCCTGACCGAGCAGGGACAGCTCACCTTCTTCGGCACGTCCATCTACGGGAAGGTGATCGAAGAAGGGGTCCTCGACCGCTACAACATCGCCACCGAACACGAGTACTGGCGGCTGATCACGGCGGGCTTCCTGCACGAGAACTTCGTGCACATCGGCTTCAACATGTACCTGCTCTACCTGCTCGGGCGCATGCTCGAGCCGGCCCTGGGATCGGTGCGGTTCGCCGCCATCTACTTCACCTCCCTGCTGGCGGGCTCATTCGGGGCCCTCTTCGCGACAGCCAGCCCCAGCCTCGGTGCCTCCGGGGCTGTCTTCGGGCTCATGGGGGCCGCGGCGGTCGAGCTGCGCGCGAGACGGATGAGCATCATGGAGTCGGGGATCGGGGGGTTGATCCTGATCAACCTGATCCTCAGCTTCACCTGGGCGAACATCTCCGTGGGAGCCCACGTGGGCGGCCTGATCGGGGGCATCCTCGCGGCCCTGGCCATCCGCACGGCCGACGATCACAAGGTCAGGCCGCTGGGCCTTGTCGCATGCGGGGTCCTGAGCGCGATCGCGATCGCCGGCTCGATCGCCGTCGCCGGGGCCTCCGGGACGGGGATCGCCTAGCCGGAGCGGAGCTCGACCGGGGCCGTGGGCTCCAGATCCATGGCCCGGGCGTCGGCGGGCGGCTCCAGTCGATCCGGGTGCAGGATGTGCCCCAGCAGCTCCAGCCCGTCGATCAGCCGCGGACCGGGCCGGGAGAAGTAGGCCGAGGCATCGACGGCCACGACCCGCTCGGCCCCCAGCTCCAGCAGCCGGTCGCGATGCTTGCCCGCCTCCCGCAGAGCCCCCTCGGCGTCATACCCGCACGGCATCACCACGACGACCTCCGGCTCGGCCGCGCGAACCTCCTCCCAGGTCGCGGTCCGCGAGGCCTCCCCGGCAGGCCGAGCACGTCCTCTCCTCCCGCCAGCTCGATCAGCTGGGGGGTCCAGTGGCCGGCCGCGTACACGGGGTCCAGCCACTCCAGGGCAGCCACCCGCGGGCGCCGCTGGGCGCGGACGGCGAGCCTGACCCGGTCGATGCGCCCGGATGCCCGCCCGACCAGATCCACCCCCTGCTCGCGGCGTCCCGTCGCCTCGGCCACGGTACGGACGTCCCCGAGCGTCTCCCCGAGCGTCTTCGGGATCGAGCGCTATCACCCGGGGCGGGCCCGGAAGCTCGGCGGCGATCTCCTGCACCTCCTCGTAGGAGACGGCGCACACGGGGCACAGTGCCTGGGTCACGATCAGGTCGGGCTCCAGATCGGCCAGGGCCTCGCGGTCGAGCTCGTAGATCGCCTCGCCCTCGAGCGTGCGCTCGCGAACGGCCGCATCGATCTCCGCCGCGCTCAGGCCGGCGGGAAGCACGTCGCGGGTGACCGCCTGGAGCTCTGTGGCGGCCGGCGGATGGTCGCACTCGTGGGTCACCCCCACCACCTCGCCCGCCCAGGCCGAGGGCGAACAGCAGCTCGGTGGCATGGGGAACGAGGCTTACGATGCGCATCCTGTGACTCTACGCCGCCGCCGTCGGTCGCATCCGCCGATCGGCGTGAAGATCGCCGCCCCGGGTAACCTCAGGCCATGACCCTGCTCAGCGACGCCGAGGTGCGCCGGCGCCTGGACGACGGAGGCGGATGGAAGCCGGGGCCCGACCGCTCCATCGAGCGCGAGTGGAAGTTCGCCGACTTCGCCGCCGCGCTCGACTTCGTCAACCGCGTGGGCGAGGCCGCGGAGGCGGCGAACCACCACCCCGACATCCTCCTGCACGGCTGGAACAGGGTCCGTCTCACCCTCTCCACCCATTCCGAGGGCGGCCTGACCGAGGCCGACTTCCGCCTGGCGGGCGAGATCGACGGCCTCGCCTGAGCGCGTGACCTCGCCCCCGCCCGTCCGGCCGTGGCCCTTGCTACCGTTCAGAGGTCGGCAAGCGCGATGAACGACGACGAAGAACTTCCCCGAAGTAGCGTGGCCCCGGCGGCGACTCGCGCCGGTTGGGGCATCCCCGCAGCCCGCTCTCTCCCGCCCTCCCATGGCGGGCGCCGGTAGCGCGTGAACGGGCTCAAGCTGATCCTCACGGCGGTGCTGATCGCCGTCAACGCCTTCTTCGTGATCGCCGAGTACGCCCTCGTGCGCTCCCGCCGTGCGCGTCTGGAAGTGATGCGCGACGAAGGGGTCAAGGGCGCCCCGCTGGCCCTGGAACAGCTGGGCAGGGTCAACGAGTACATCTCGGCCGTCCAGATCGGGGTCACCATGACCTCGATCGGGATCGGAGCCCTCGGCGAGCCCGCTCTCGCCTCCGTGCTGCACGGGGCCCTCGGCGGCACCCTCAGCCACGGGGTCGCGGTGGCCATCTCCGCCGTCGTCGCCTTCGCCCTGATCGCCTTCGCCCAGCTCGTGGGCGGCGAGATGGTGCCGAAGTTCTACGCCATCGACAGGGCGGAGGCGGTGGCCAGGCGGGTGGCGAGGCCGCTGCGCGCCTTCGGCGTCCTCTTCCGGCCCGTGATCGTCATGCTGACCGCCGTCTCCAACTCGATCCTCGCCATGCTCGGGGTCGACATCTCCGAGCAGCGGCGGGGAGGATCCTCCGAGGAGCTCAAGCTACTTATCGCGGAGTCCTTCGCCGGCGGCCACATCGACCCGGGGGAGGCGGGGATGCTCACCGGGGTCTTCCACCTGCACGAGCAGGAGGCCCGCCAGGTCATGACCCCGATCCCCGCCGTGGTGACCCTCGACGCCTCCCAGGACGTCGAGACGGCCCTGAGGCTGTGCGTCTCCAGCGGCCACACCCGCCTGGTCGTGACCGAACAGGACGACCGCGACAAGGTCCGGGGACTGGTGCACGTCTCCGCCCTGGTCCGCCAGCTCATGCAGGAGGGCCCCCACGCACCGATCGAGCCCCTCATCTCCGACGCCCTGATCGTCCCCGAGACCAAGCCCCTTGACGATCTCCTCGCCGACCTGCAGCGCCAGCGGACCTCGATGGCGGTCGTCGTCGACGAGTACGGGCGCGTGGTGGGGGTCGTCACCGTCGAGGACATCATCGAGGAGGTCGTGGGGGAGATCGCCGACGAGACCGACCCGATGGCCCTGGAGATCCGCCGGCTGTCCGACGGGGACTGGTTCGTGCGCGGCCATGTCGCCCTCACCGACCTGCTCGACCACGGGCTCGACCTGCCCGTCGACACCGACGCCTACAACTCCGTCGGAGGGTTCGTCTTCGGAGAGCTCGGCCGCCTGCCCCGGCGCGGGGACACGGTCACCGCGGACGGGTACTCCATCCGCGTGGAGTCCGTCCGTGACAATCGCATCGAGGCTGTGCGGATCCGTGAGCGCCGCCCCGTCCCGCCCCGCGAGGGGCGGAAAACGGAGGACTAAACACGTCCGGCCCGCGGGGGGAGCGGGCCGGACCGTGTGCACTGGGAGGAGGCGGGTGTGCGATGCGACTTGACGTCGCACGAACCAGTATCGCCACGTTGATGAACGGCAGCTAAAAGCTGTCTCAGGACGCCTAAATCTTCCGACCCGCCGCGGCGTCGGTCTCAGTAGGCGTGCAGGCCGCGCCCGCTCTTGCGGCCCAGGGCCCCTTCGGCGGTCAGCTGCGCCAGGCGGGGCGGGATCGTCTCCCCGATCGTCTCCCCGATCGCCTGGGAGACGTCGAGCCCGACGAGGTCGAGCAGGGCCAGCGGGCCCATCGGGTGCCCCGCGCCCAGCTCGCATGCAGGTGTCGATGTCGGCCGGATCCATCCCGGTCTCTTCGAGCAGGCGCACGGCGGCGAAGAGATAGGGGAAGAGCAGCCTGTTGACCACGAAGCCGGGGATGTCCGGCACCTCGACGGGGGTCTTCTCGAAGGTCTCGCAAAGGGCCAGGGCACGGCTGCGGGTCTCCTCGTTGACCGCCCGCGGGAAGACCAGCTCCACGAGCTTCATCTTGGTGACCGGGTTGAAGACGTGCAGGCCGAGGAAGCGGTCGGGCCGGCCGCTCGCCTCGGCCAGCTCCTCCACCGAGAGCGACGATGTGGTGGTGGCGAGGATCGCCTGCGGGTCGAGGATCCCGTGCAGCTCCGACAGCAGGGCGGCCTTGGCGTCGTGGTCCTCGACGATCGCCTCCACCACGAAGCTCGCGTCGGCGAGGGCACCCGCGTCGGTGACGACCTGGACGTGCTCGGGGTCCACCTCCGCGCCGAGCCGGCTGAGGGTCTTCTCGACCGTCTCCCGCGCTCTCTCGGCGGAGCTCTCGGATCGGGCGAGCAGGAGCACGGGCCCGTGATGGGCGGCCGTCGCCGCCAGGCCGCAGGCGATGGCGCCGCTTCCTGCCACGGCCAGGGAATGGGTCACGATGCTCCTTTGCTGTGCTGGGGGGTCGATCGGGGCACGACCCTGGTTGACTGACCAGTCAATCTAGGGGTGCCTACGCGGTACAGTAAGCCCTGCAGGGTCCGGGCATCTTTTCAGACGCGCCGCCGATCGCTTGGAGCGCCCCGGTTCCTCCACATCGAACGTTGGCAACTGACCGTAGGAGGATGGCTGACATGAGGCAACCCGAGGGCCGCGAAGTAGTGATCGTCGAGGCCGTCCGCACCCCGATCGGGCGCGGCCACAAGGAGAAGGGCTACTACAAGGACACCCACCCCAACACCCTCCTGGCCAAGTGCTACACGGAGGTGATCGAGCGCTCCGGGGTCGAGGCCGCCGAGGTCGAGGACGTGATCGCCGGCTGCGTGCAGCAGTTCGGAGAGCAGGGCTTCAACATCGCCCGCAACGCCTGGCTGCAGGCGGGACTGCCCATCGAGACTCCGGGCACGACGGTCGACCGCCAGTGCGGCTCGGCCCAGCAGGCCGTCAACTTCTCCGCCGCCCTGATAGCGGCCGGGGTGCACGACGCGATGATCGGCTCCGGTGTCGAGCACATGGGGCACCTCCCCTTCGCCGCCGGGATGAAGACCCAGGAGGACTTCGGCTACGCCTTCACCCCCGAGCTGATGGCCAAGCACAACATCATCGGCCAGGGGCTGGGGGCCGAGATGATCGCCGACCAGTGGGAGATCTCCCGCTCCGAGCTCGACGAGCTCGCCGTCCGCTCCCACCGGCTCGCCCACCAGGCGACCGAGGAGGGTCGCTTCGAGCGCGAGATCGTGCCCATGACGGTCGACGGCACGACACTCGTCACCGATCAGGGCATCCGTCCCGAAACCAGCCTCGAGGCCCTGTCCCAGCTGAAGCCGGCCTTCAAGCCGGACGGCAAGATCACGGCCGGCAACGCCTCCCAGATCTCCGATGGTGCCGCCGCGGTGCTGCTGATGTCGGGCGAGAAGGCCAGGCAGCTGGGCCTCACCCCCCGCGCCCGGATCGTCGACCAGACGACCGTCGGCTGCGACCCGGTGAAAATGCTCGAGGGTCCGATCCCCGCCACCCGCAAGATCCTGCAGCGCAACGGGATGACGATCGGCGACATCGACCTGATCGAGATCAACGAGGCGTTCGCCCCGGTGATCGCGGCCTGGCGGCGTGAGCTGGAGCCGGACATGGATCGGGTCAACGTCAACGGCGGCGCCATGGCCCTCGGCCACCCGCTGGGCTCGACCGGCGCCCGCCTGATCACAACCGTGCTGCACGAGCTCGAGCGCTCCGACAAGGAGATCGGCTTCGTCACGATGTGCTGCGGCGGGGGCCTGGGTACGGGCACCCTGATCCAGCGGGTCTGAGCCTCAGGGCCCGTCCAGGCCGGGGACGGGCCGCGCGGTGAGGCCGGCGGGGGCTCAGCCCGCCGGTCCGCCGCCTGTCCAGTCGACCACCACGACGGGAAGGGCGAGCAGGGCCGCCCACGTCGGCGCTGTGGCCACCCCGTTGGCGGGGAGGCCGTGCGCGGTCTGGAAGGACTCCAGGTTGGCCGTCGTCTTCGATGCGAAGACGCCCGTGGTTTCCTGGGACGGGATCGCGCTGGCGAGGTGCTCCTGCAGCCACAGCACCTGGTCTCCCTTGCTCCCCTTCGACAGTTCCGGCAGGGAGGTGTTCGGGGTCACGCTGGTGAGCGGGGCGAGCGGGGCGGCGAGCGCTTCCCACCCGCTCTTGGGGGTCTCCTGCCAATCCCAGAAGGAGAAGCCGGAGGCGCCGTAGTCGACGGCCTCCTCGCGGAAGCGCAGGACATCCGATCCGGACACCCCGCCGTAGGTCTGGCCCAGCGGGAAGATCGGCCGCTGATAGATGCGGTTGGCGATGTAGGTGTTCGCGTAGACGGTGTCGACCGACACCCCGATGTCCTTCCAGTACATCTGGGGGGCGTTGAACTGGGCCCCGTTCGGGCCCAGGAACACCGAGTAGGGGAAGGAGGGGTGGTAGGAGACGTAGGGGAAGGAGGCCAGGGCCACCGGGTATGACGCCCCGACCACGGCCCGCAGGTCGTTGATGTAGGTCTGGGCGGCGGCGTAGCGGCCTTCGTACTCGGCCTCGGCGTCGATCACCAGGCAGTCGGCCCCGTTGGCCGCCGCCTTCGCCCCGAGGTTGGCCTCCCCGGCCGGGTTGCTTCCGTAGACGTACTGCCAGGCGCACGCTCTCAGCCCGTTGGCGTGCAGTTCGGATACGAGCTGGCTGGAGAACTGGCTCCAGTAGCTGCTCGAGCCGTCCGAGCTCTTGATGAACAGGGTGCTCACCCCGGCCGCGCGGGCCTGGGCCACGATCGCCGGGATGCTGCCCCCGTTGGACTTGCTCATGTACCAGATCCACATGCCCTGACCTTCGAGGGGGCTGGCGCCGGCGGCCCCGGCGATGATCGGCGAGGTCGTTCTCTTGACGGGCGGGTGCAGGGCGTGCTTGTAGACGTAGATCGGCCCGTATGAGCTCGTGTGCCGGCCGCGGCTGAGCAGCACCATGATGCGCCCGGAATGGGCGGCGTTGGGCACCGTCACCAGCAGCCCGGCCCTGGTCTGGCGCAGTCGTCCCACCGGCGAGGTGCTGCCGATGCGCGCCCCCGGGGCGCGGGGGAAGGCCACGGCCATCGATGCCGTCAGGCCGATTCCCTTCAGCATCAGGGTGCCGTGGGTCGAGACCTGGCGCGGGTTGCCGCTGCAGCGAGCGGTGGGTGTGCAGCTGACGTTGGTGATCCGCACCGAGGTCACATGGGCGCTGGTCGTGCCGGAGCCCCCGCTCGCCGCGGGAGCGGGGGCCGCCGGGGCGCCGCCGCCGGCGGGCGCCCCGCCGGTGCTCGCCGCCGTTGCGGCGGCGGGGGACATGAATGCCACCCCCAGCAGCAGCCCGGCGGCGGCAGCCGCGATCGATCCGAACCGCTCGCGAGCGATGCTGCTCGCCGACATCACGAAGTACCCCTGGGCACGACCTGCCTTCCCTTCCGCCTCGGGCGAACGCTCGATGTCCCGAGGAACGGAAACCGACGTTACCTTCTCTGCGCCTGCAACGTGCCGGCGGGACGGAAGTTGCGCTTGTGCGAATCAGCCCCAGCGAAAGCCCACCGGCGCCGGAGCCGGGGGGAGGGGGCTCGTCGGCAGGCCCGGCGCCGGAACAGGGAGGTTGAACCCCGTCGGTGCCACGTCGTTGGGGGAGTCGGGGTGAAAGAGGGAGGCCAGGTACTGGTTCTGGCCGCGGCCGACCCCGAGCTCGAACTGGCCGCCCCCGTAGCAGCCGATCCCCCGCTCCGAGCAGTAGTCGTAGGCGTCCAGGAGGTTGCGCAGGCCGCCCAGGCGGGAAGGCTTGATGTTGACCATCCGCGGCGGGTAGGGGAGCGCCTCGATGTCCTCGATCGAGTGGATGTTGGCGTCCCACGAGAAGCGGTCACGGTGGGGGGCCAGGATGGCGTCCGTCTCGGGGGTCAGGGCCGGATCCTCGATCCAGGCCTCGGGAAAGGCCTCCGCCACCCGCCGGTAGAGGATCGGGTCCGCGGGCTGGTCGACGATCGACCCGGAGTACAGGCCCTTGAAGTCGACCGAGTCGACGGCCCCCGTCCGGACCAGCTCCGCGATCAGCTCCGCGTCCCAGGAGCTCGTCGGGTCGAGCTTGAAGCGCAGGCTCGGATAGGGCCCCAGCCTCGCCAGCAGAGGCTCCAGGGACGGCGGCTCGCCGAGCCGCAGCGAGACGACGAAGCGCACCGGGCGCGCCTGCAGGCTCAGCGCATCCGCCAGGCTCCTGCCGGCCTGGCGCAGCGCCAGGTCCAGGGCGGCCGACTCGTACGCCCAGGTCCGGTAGCGCGATGACACCTCCCGTTGGGGCGGCTCGGGGAAGAGCTCCAGCCCGGCCAGGTGCTCGCTGAACGAGGCCACCGTGAACCGGCCCGCAAGCTCCAGGACCGGGCCGGCCGCCTGCAGGATCTCCTGGTCGACCGCGTCGTAGGTGACGTCCTCCCCGATGCCCTCCTGGCCGCCCCCCCGCAGCCGGATGAGGGTCGACTTGCGCTCGAACTCGCTGGAGACGGTGGCCTGCCGGGGCTCCAGCTCATAGCCCTCGATCTGCACCGGCAGCCCGGCCAGGGCCTCCCAGGTGCTCATCCTCCGGCCTCCTTCTCCAGGCGGGCGACGAGCTCGTCCAGCCGCAGCTCCTCCAGGGCGTTCCCCACCGCCTCCAGCTCGCCCGCGCAACGCTCGATCAGCCCCTTGGCCTCCGCCAGCAGCCTGAGGGTCTCGTCGAGTGTTGCTTCGCCGGAGTCCAGCCGCCGGATGATCTCCTCCACCCGTGCCGTGGCGGCCTCGTAGGTCTGCGGCTCGCCGGCCGCCGGAAGGGGCTCGGAGGGCTCGCCGCTCATCTCTTGATCGGTCTTGCCGCAACCACCCCGTCGGCGAAGCGAAGGCGCAGCTCCTGCGCATCTTGGGCCACCGGAGCGCTGACTATCGGCTCCCCCTCGGGCGACTGCGCCATCACGTAGCCGCGCTCGAGCGTCCGCTGGGGGTCATGGCCGGCCAGGGCCAGGGCGAGCCGCTCGAGCTCGCGGGGACGGCGCTCGCGGCAGTCGTAGACGCAGGAGGAGGCCTTGCGTGCGAGGACCATCGCCCGACGCTCGGTCAGGCGACCCTCGGCCGCCAGCCGCCGCCGCGACCCTGCCCTGATCTCCCTCAGCCGCTGGTGAAGGCGCGACCGCTGCCGCTCCAGGTGGGCGGAGGGGGCGCGAGAGAGCAGGGCGAGCTGGCGGGCCCGCGCCAGCACGGCCCGGCGGCCGTGATCGCGCAGCCGGGCCGCCGCCGCGGCCTGGTCGGCCCGGGCGCGGCGGCAGTCCACCCCCACGGCGGCCTCCGCCGCATGGGTGGGCGTCGAGCAGCTCACCGCCGCCACGTCGTCGAGCAGGGTGCGGTCGGTGTGATGGCCGACCGAGGCGATCACCGGGACGCCGAGCAGGGCCACGGTCCGGCACAGGGTCTCGTCGCAGAAGCACAGCAGGTCCGCGAGGGACCCCCCGCCGCGGGCGACGATCACCACGTCCACCCCTCCGACGGCGGCCAGGTCCCCGAGGGCGCGGGTGATCGCGGGCGCGGCGTGGCGGTCCTGGACCGGGGCGAAGGCCCACACGAGCCGCCCGGCCCAGCCCCGGCGCAAGAGGGCCGCCAGGAGGTCGTCCCGGGCCTTGCCGCCCTCTCCGGTGACCACCCCGATCGTGACCGGCAGCAGCGGCATCGGCAGCCTCTTCTGCGCCTGCAGCAGACCCTCGGCATCGAGCTGCCTGCGCAGCCGCTCGATGCGCGCGAGCAGATCCCCCTCTCCCGCCACCCTCAGGTCCTGGACCGAGAAGGAGAAGGCCGGTGAGGAGGTTGCGCTGCCGGTGTAGTAGTCGCAGCCTCCCGCCACGACCACCTGCATGCCTTCGGCGGGCTCCTGCCCGCCCCGGGCCAGCATCGCCTCCCAGTCCTGGCGCCAGGCGGCGCAGGGGATGGCCCCGCCGGCGTCGCGGAGCTCGAAGTACACCCTTGCCCGAGCCGTCCGCAGGTTGACGAGCTCTCCCATCAGCTGCACGCGGGTGAAGGCGCGCAGCCTCGAGCGCAGGGCGGCCGCGTACTCGCCAACGGGGAAGGGCCCCGCGAGCTGGCTCTCGGGGATGCCCGCAGCCGTCGGGTCGCCGGTGAACGAGGACATCGAGGGCAGCATAGGCGCTACGATCGACGGCGATGCGCCGCAGCCAACCCCGGCCTGCCTCCTGAAGCCGTGGCAAAGCGGAACAGCGGCAGGCGGGCGCGCTCCCGCAAGCGGCGCGCCCCGGCAGGGGAGGCCGGGCGGGGGGCCGTCTCCGCACCCGCCCCGGCGGCCAAGAGCCGCCCTGCGCGGCCCTCTCGGTCGGCGCGACCCCACCGGGACCCAGGCGGGGTCGGGGAGCGTCCGCAGGCCCCGTGGCATCCGCTGCCGCTTTCGGAGCTGCTGATCCTCGTCGGCATGATCGGGACCGTCGTCGGCCTCTCCCGGGGGAAAGCCGGCGTGCCCGTCCTGCTGGCCGGGCTGGGCGCGGTGATGCTGGGGACCCTCGACTTCTCCGTCCGCGAGCACCTGAGCGGTTACCGCTCCCACACGACGCTCCTGGCCGCCGTCCCCACCGCCCTCTTCCACGGCGGGGCGGCCCTCGGCCTGTACGCCCTGGGTGCCCCCACGCCGGCCCTGGTGGTGGTGCCCGTCCTCCTGGACGTGCCCCTCTTCGCCGTCCTGTTCAAACTGCTGCGAGCCCGCTACCAGGACGCCCTGCGCGAGCGGGTCCTGAACGCCCGGCGCTAGTCCCCGCCCGAGGGCTGGACGGCGGACAGGCTCAGCGACGGGAGCGGCCGCTCGCCCTCGTTGGCGCCCTCGCCCCTGGTCTCCCCGAGCAGGCCGAGCTGCTCGAGGCGGGCGATCTCTCGCTCCCCTTCCAGGCGGGCCGGGTGGTCGGCGGGCAGCCCCGCGATCAGGTTGGCGATGCGGTTGCGCAGCTGCAGCGCGAAATGGGGCGTGGAGGCGCCCATCAGCTGGCGCACGTCCTCGACGGTGACCTCCTGGCGCTCCTGCTTGCGACTGAGGCGTCGTGGGTCCTCGGCTTGGCTCAACTCGGTCTCCGGGACGGCTATTCGGCTTGGACGACGGATTCTTCGGCGGCGCTCTGCTTGCGGGGGCTGATCTCCAGAAGGGAGTCGAGTTCGGCCTGGGTCACCGCCGAGATCGCTCCTTCGTCGCCGATCAGCCAGCCGCGATTGTAGACCCCGCGGACGGGGCGGAAGGCGGGGGCCGAGGTGTATGCCGGCTGGATGTCCCCGAGGTAGGTCGCCAGCGAGGCCGGGATCTGGTCGGGACGTTCGAGCAGCAGCAGGGGGCCGTAGTCGGCCGTCGCCGACAGCAGGGCCGCGCCGGGCGCGTCCAGCGGCCTGCGGGTGCTGGCGAAGACGAGGCCGTGCCCGGGATCTTTGATCCCCCATCCGAAGGACCCGTCGGTGAACCGGGCCACGGCGATCGCGTTCTGGGCGGCCGCCCCGGATTCACCCGCGGCGGCTCCCGGGATCAGGGTCACCCGTCCCAGCCGCGAGAGCTGGGAGACGCCATCCCGGCTGACGAGGGAGGGATTGAGGACGTAGATCGACGGGTGGCCCATCGAGGTCAGGGCGGCGGCGGTCTGCGGGGGCAGCCCGCCCGTGGTGGAGGCGAACAGGATCGGGGCGCCGCTCTCGGCCGCCAGTCCGGCCGCGGGCATCTGCAGGGACCTGGGGGCCTGCAGGGGGACGACGATCGCCTGCCGCGGGGCCGTCCCTCCGTCGGCGGCCACGAGCAGCCGCTCCACCGCGGCGGCGGTGGCGGCTGCTCCCGCCGCGGGCAGCGAGCGGACCGCCAGGCCGTCGGGCACGGGGGCGCTCGCGCCGATGCGGATGACCTGGGCGCCCCCCAGGACCGCGGCCCCGGTCGGATGCATCGCCGCCAGGGCTTCGGCGCTGACCTGCGGCAGGGAGCCCCCTTGCGCGTAGAGGATCGGGGCCCCGGTGGGCGCCGAGGCGAGGACCGAGGCGGTCAGGGCGGCCGGCCAGTCGCTGCGGTCGACCAGCACGGCCGCCTGGGGGCGTGAGGCTGGTGTCAGGCCGGGATACACCGCACGGGCGACCGCGGCCGCGTCGACCGTGGGCTGCGAGCCCCCGACCCTGGTGGTGTTGCGCGTCGTCACGCTGACCGCCCCCTGGGGGGCGATCGGGGCGAGGGCCTGGGCAGGCCCTCCCCCGGAGCGGCTGGAGGAGCCCGACTTCCCGCACCCGACGGCGAGGGTCGCGACGGCGAGCAGGGCCAGCGGCAGCGATCGCCTCGGGAGCCAGGACATGGGCGAACGGTATCGGTCGGGCAGGAGAGGCCCCTGCGCACGGGCCGCCGCTGCCGTTCGCAGATGCCGGAAAAGGGGGGCAGATGCGGGCAGGCAGGATGGGACCGGGCGTGCAAGCGCTGCAACCGTCCTTGCACTCTGCTAGCGTGCCCGCGAAATCGCCGAGTCTCTGGCCAGGTGTCAGGGAACGGGGGACCCAATTTGTTGGGGCTAATCCCGCGGTAGACCCGCAGGAAGCGCAGGCTCTTTCAGCGCTAGCCCGTCAGCTAACCCCGCAGGCCGACGAAAGAGGTAGTTGTTTTGCGGCTAGCCACTCCAACCGCGTTGATCTGCAGCCTGGGGCTGCTGGGCGGCGCCTCCAACGCACTCGCTGCCAGCACCGGCGGCGCCTCGCCGGCTCCCGCCCCCACCAACACCAGCGCCGCGACCCCTCCGGCGCCCGCCATCCACACCGCACCGGTCACCTCCCGCTCCACCGACCTCCGCTACACCGGCCCGATCTTCCAGAAGACCGCCACCGGCGAAGTGGTCCCCTACGTGCCCCTCTCCCAGACCTCCCAGGCGGGCGGCACGACCGGGGGCAGCCCGGTGGGCGTCACCGCCGCCACGAGGCCCGAGCTGCTCGTCCCCGGCAGCCGCGCCCGCTACGTGGCCGGGATCGCGGCCGCCCCGATGTCCGCCCCGCCCGCCATCCAGGCGATCGTCTGGGCGGGCAACCAGCTGATCGGACTGCCCTACATCTACGGCGGCGGCCACGCCTCCTTCACGGCCCCCGGGTACGACTGCTCGGGGACCGTCTCCTTCGCCCTGCACGGGGCGAGCCTGCTCACGATGCCCGCGGACTCCTCGGAATTCATGCATTGGGGCTCCCACGGGCTCGGCAGGTGGGTGACGATCTTCTCCAACCCGGGGCACGCCTACATGACCGTCGCCGGCCTGCGCCTGGACACGAGCGCGGCCGACGACCCCACCAACCAGCAGGGCCCCCGCTGGCGGCCCCTGCGAACGGGCAACGGGGGCTTCACGGTCAGGCATCCCCTGGGGCTCTGAGGGCCCGGGTCGGCTACGCTTGAGGCTGTTGGCCGGTCGCGACCGGCCGCCCCCGTCGCAACCCAACAGGAGGATCACATGGCCGGCTTGGCCGGGCGCATGTCTACCGTCGTGAAGGCGAAGGTCTCGAAGCTGCTGGACCGGGCGGAAGACCCGGGCGAGACGCTCGACTACAGCTACCAGCGGCAGGTCGAACAGCTCCAGAACGTAAAGAAGGGCATCGCCGACGTGGTCACGGCCAAGAAGCGCCTGCAGATGCAGGAGAACTCGCTGCAGCAGAGCGTGGTCAAGCTCGACACCCAGGCGCGCCAGGCCCTCGCCTCCGCACATGAGGATCTCGCCCGCACGGCCCTTGAGCGCAAGAACGTGGCTCAGACCGAGCTGCAGTCGCTCGACACCCAGGTCGGAGAACTCGAAGAGCAGCAGCAGAAGCTGACCGACTCCGAGCAGAAACTGAGGGCCAAGATCGAAGCCTTCCGCACCAAGAAGGAGGTCATCAAGGCGCAGTACTCGGCCGCCGAGGCCCAGGTGCGGATCTCCGAGGCCGCCACCGGAGTCGGCGAGCAGATGGCCGACGTGGGGCTCGCGATGCAGAGGGCGGTCGACAAGACCGAAAACATGAAGGCTCGCGCCGACGCCGTCTCCGAGCTCGAAGCGGCGGGGACCTTCGAGGACGTCACGGCGCTGGGGTCGGGCGAAGACGACATCGATCGTCAGCTCAAGGAGCTCTCGAGCCAGCCGGTCGTCGACGAAGAGCTCGCCAAGATGAAGAGCGAACTCGGCAAGGGCGGCTCGGGGGAGGCCGCCCAGATCTCCCCGGGGCAGCCCAGCGAGAGCGGCCAGGCATGATCGTCCGCATATCCGGCGAGGGGCAGTATCGCCTCGCCGACGAGGAGGCGGGTCGTCTCAACGAGCTCGAGAACGCCGTCGTGGCCGCCGTGGAGCAGAGACGCGAGGAGGCCTATCCCGAGGCCATCCGTGTCCTGGTCGACTACGTCAGGAGCGGTGGTACGCCACTCGCCGAGGACGACCTCGAGCACTCGGACCTGATCCTCCCGCCCGCCGACCTGACCTTTCAGGAGGCCGCCAGCGAGTTCACCGGCGAGGGGCTGATCCCGGACTAGGCGGCCCGAGCCCGGGCCGGCCGCCGGCAACAGAAGAATTAAGTCTGCCTTCAGGCCAGCGGGCAACGGTGTCTGGACGGGATCTCGTCCCCGACCCCCAAGGAGGAGAGATGGCAAGGATCATCGTTACCGCCGACCCCACCGACCGTCCGACGTCCTGGCCCCCCGGTCAGGACGCCGAGGTGCTGCTCGACGAGCGCGTCGACTCCGTGCACCTGTGTGACGACCATGCCTCCGCTCAGCTGATCGAGCGGCTGGCCTGGGCCGTCACCGATGCCGAGGACGTGCAGCGTGCTTCCCGCTAGCCGATGAGGACGAGGGCGGCCCCCGTCCCCGGCGGGTCGCCCTCGTGCCTCTTGGGAGACGAGGGCTCGGTCCTCAGATCGGGATGCCCCAGAGGGGGAACCAGCGCTCGAGCTCCGGCTCGATCGGGAGCTCGCCCTGCATCTGGGCCTTGAGCTGCAGCTCGCGCTCGGTCAGGCGCTGCTGGGACTGGTCTGGGTCCGGGACGAAGGGGTACCAGAAGCCGCGCTTGTAGTTGTAGATGAAGTACACCGGCCGCCCCTTGCCGTCGGCGAAGGCGAAGACCGCGCACAGCAGTCGCTCGCCGTGCCCGGCCGTCTCGATCGAGCCGGAGACCGCGTTGATCCCGACGGCGAGGTCTTCCACGCTCGGCTGCCCGGGCGGGTTGCGCAGGATCATCCAGCGGTACCCGTAGCTGTCGTCCTGGGTGGAGACGGTCGTCCCGCTCTCCTGGCCGGTGGCGGTGACGACCTCTTCCATTTCCCGCAGGGTGGCTTCGAACTCGCTCGTGGCCAGGGCCTGGAAGACGATGGCGGCCGTTCCCGTGGGGGTGACCCCGTGCTCGGACTCGAGCGCGATGTAGCCGGTCGAGATCGCGAACAGGCGATCGGGCGCCGGACCCTTGACCTCGTGGCGACCGGTGAGGATGTCCCGCAGGCCCACGCGGCTCTCAGGCGGCGCCCTGCAGCTGGGACTCCAGCCGGGCCAGCGCCGCCAGGCGCTGCTCCAGCGGCGGGTGGTCGGAGAAGATGTTCATCAGCGACTTCTTCGTCCGGGCGGGGATGATGAAGAAGGCGCTCATCCCTTCGGCCGCCCGCAGATCCTGGCTCGGGACCCTCTCCATCGTGCCGCTGATCTTCAGCAGGGCCGAGGCGAGGGCGCTCGGGCGCCCGGTCAGGACCGCAGAGCCGCGGTCGGCGGCGAACTCCCGGTAGCGGGAGAGGGCCCGCAGCAGCAGGAACGAGATCGCGTACACCAGCGCCGAGACCATCATCACCACCACGATCGACTCCTCCTCTTCGCTGTCGCCACCGTAGCCGCCGCCGAAGAAGAAGGCGAACTGCAGGATCATCGAGGCCAGGGCGGCGAAGAAGCTCGCCAGCGTCATCACCATCACGTCGCGGTTGATCACGTGGGTGAGCTCGTGGGCCATCACGCCTTCCAGCTCGGCGGGGGAGAGGATGTCGAGTATCCCCCGGGTCGCGCAGACGGTCGTGGATTTCTGGGAGCGGCCCATCGCGAAGGCGTTGGGCATCGAGGTCTCCATCACGCAGACCCGCGGCTTGGGCAGGTCGGCCTGCACGCACAGCCGCTCCACGATCCCGTGCAGCTCGGGCTCCTGAGCCGGGGTCACCTCCTTGACCCCCATCGTGGCCATCGCAAGTTTGTCGGAGGTGAACAGCTGCAGCAGGAGCAGCACGACGGCGACCACCACGATCAGCCCGGCGGAGGCGCCGGCGGCGAACAGCACCCCGACGAAGACCACGTAGAGGAGGCCGAGCAGGAACATCGTCAGCAGCATGCGGGCCTGCAGCCCGGTGTCCTTGCCGAAGTTCGCGCGTCTGCTTGCCATCGTGGAGATTGTCGCAGAAGCAGATTGGCGTGCCCTAAAGTGGCGACCCGAGTCACGATGCCGCTCCGCCGCCCCCAATGAAGCCCGAAATCGAAATCCTGGGCATCTCGATCAAGACCTTCGGGATCGCCTTCGCCCTCGGGTTCGCGGCCTGCGGCCTCGTGGTCGCCCGGCGCCTGCGCGAGCTCGGCCGTCCGACCGACTGGGCGTACGAGATCGTCTTCGCAGCGCTGATCGGGGGCGTGGTGGGCGCCCGCGGGTACTACGTCATCCAGAACTACCAACAGGTCAAGCACGACCTCGTCGGCAGCATCTTCTCGGGCTCGGGGCTGGTCTGGTACGGGGGGGCGATAGGCGGCGCCATCGGCGTGATCGCCTGGATGCGCTGGCGCCACGTGCTCGAACTGCGGATGCTCGACATGTGCGCCACGGCCCTGGCGCTCGGCTATGCGATCGGGCGGATCGGCTGCCAGGTCTCCGGGGACGGGGACTACGGGATCCGCTCCAGCCTGCCCTGGGCGATGGGCTACCCCCACGGCACCGTGCCCACCCCGCCGGGGGTGCGGGTGCAGCCCACCCCGATCTACGAGACCGTCGCGATGTGCCTGCTCGCCTGGGGGCTCTGGCAGCTGCGAGACCGCGTGCGTCCCGGGGTCGTGTTCGCCCTGTACCTGCTCGGCAGCGGCCTGGAGCGCTTCCTCGTCGAGTTCATCCGCCGCAACGAAGAGGTCGTCGCAGGCCTCACCGCCCCCCAGCTCGAGAGCCTGGGGCTGTGCGTGATCGGCGGCGTCTGGCTGTGGGTGATGGCACGCGGCGGAGGGCTGTCGAGGCTGCGGGCCTCACCCGCCTGAGGCCGGTCGTCAGACCGGCTCGCAAGCCGGCAAGCGATAATCAGTCGCCATGGCCACCGGCACCTCGCTCTCGCCCGTCTTCCCCCTGGGCAGCCGCCTCAACGAGCTCGGCCGCCTCGAGGTGGGCGGCTGCGACACGATCGAGCTCGCCCGGGAGTTCGGGACGCCGGCCTACGTGGTCGCCGAGGAGGATCTGCGGGCGCGCGCCGGAGCCTTCATGCAGGCATGCCGGGACTCCGGTCACGGCGACCTGCAGGTCGTCTTCGCCTCCAAGGCCTTTCCCTGCACGGCCGTGCTGGACCTGTTCGCCCGCCAGGGCCTGTGGTGCGACGTCGCCTCAGGAGGGGAGCTGTACCTGGCCCTGAATGCGGGCTTTCGGCCGGAGCGGATCGTTCTGCACGGAAACGCGAAGTCCGAGGCCGAGCTGCGCATGGCCCTGCGCCACCGCGTGGGCCTGATCGTGATCGACAACCACGACGAGATCGACAGGCTCGCACGCCTCGTCGCCGAGGGCGCCCTGGCCGACCGCGGCGCGGACGGGCAGCCCGTGCTCGTGCGGGTGACCCCCGACGTGCGGGGGGACACCCACGACAAGATCTCGACCGGTCAGGCCGACTCGAAGTTCGGCTTCGCGATGGAGCAGGCGCCGGAGGCGATCGAGCGCGTGCGGGCGGTCGAGGGCCTGTCCCTGCAGGGCCTGCACGCGCATATCGGCTCGCAGCTGCTGGCGCTGGATCCCTTCCGGCGGGCCGTCCCGCAGCTGGCCGGGCTGGGGGACTTCCCGGTCTGGGACCTGGGCGGGGGTCTCGGCGTGCAGTACACCGAGGAGCAGCTCCCCCCGCCCACGATCGAGGAGTACGTGGGCGCGATCGTCGAGTCCGCCCGCGCCAGCGGCATCGGTCCGGACGCCCGGATCCTGATCGAGCCGGGCAGGGCCCTGACCGCGAACGCCGCCGTCACGCTCTACACGGTCGAGAGCGTCAAGCAGAACGTCTCCCGCTGGGTGGCAGTCGACGGAGGGATGTCCGACAACCTGCGCCCGATGCTCTACGGGGCCGTGTACGAGGCGCAGGTCGCCGACCGCTTCGGCTCGGCGACCGAGTGCGCCCTGGCCGGCAAGCACTGCGAGTCGGGGGACGTGATCGTGCGCCACGCCCGCCTGCAGGACCCCAGGGCCGGGGACGTCATCGTGACGCCGGCCACGGGCGCCTACGGTCACGCGATGGCCAGCAACTACAACGGGGTTCCCCGGCCGCCGGTCATCTTCTGCGCCGAAGGGAACGCTCGCGTGGTCGTCCGCCGCGAGAGCCTCGAAGACCTGACCTCACGCGATGTCATCTAGCGGCGCGGGGCCGGAGCCGTTCAGGGTCGGCCTGCTCGGGCACGGCACCGTGGGGGCGGCCTTCGCCGACCTGCTGCAGGAGCGGGCCGGCGAGATCGAGCGCTTCAACGGCCTGCGGCCGGTCGTCTCCGGGGTGCTCACGCGCAGTCGCGGGGACTTCGAGGAGATCCTCGACAGGGCCGACCTGATCGTCGAGCTGATCGGCGGCATCGAGCCGGCGCGCGAGTACCTGCTGGCTGCGATCCGCGCCGGCAAGAGCGTGGTCACCGCGAACAAGCAGCTGCTCTCCCAGCACGGGGAGGAGCTGTTCGAGACCGCCCGCAACCATGGTGTGAGGCTGCGCTTCGAGGCCGCCGTGGCGGGGGCGGTCCCGGTCGTGAGGGTGCTCGAGGAGTCCCTGTCGGCGACGCCGATCGAGCGCGTCCACGGGATCGTCAACGGCACCACCAACTTCATCCTGAGCGAGATGGCCCACGGCAGCTCCTACGCGGAGGCGCTCGCGGAGGCTCAACGGCGGGGCTATGCCGAGGCCGATCCCAGCGACGACGTCACGGGCCGGGACGCGGCCGCGAAGATGGCGATCCTCGCCCGGCTCGCCTTCGGAACGCCGGTGCACCTCAACGACGTTCCCTACGAAGGCATCGAGCACCTGCACATCGTCGATCTGCAGTACGCGCGCGAGCTGGGGCTGGGCCTCAAGCTGATCGGCACCGCCGAACGCCGGCCGGATGGGCTCTCGGTGAGGGTCCATCCGGCGTTCCTCTACTCCGGCCACCCTCTGGCCTCCGTGTCGGGGACCTTCAACGCCGTGACGGTGGAGTCCGCCACGATCACGGAGATCACGATGTCGGGGCCCGGCGCGGGCGGACGGCAGACCGCCAGCGCCGTGCTCGGGGATGTGGTCAGCGTGATGACCGGCGGGGCCCGCCCGCCCGCCGCGCCCCTGGCGATGCCCCTGATCGAGGACGTCGAGAGCGCCTTCTACCTGCATTTCGACGTCGCCGACGAGCCGGGTGTGCTCGCGGTCATCACGAAGATCCTGGGCGACCGCGGGGTCTCGATCAAGTCCGTCGTCCAGCGCGGGATGGGCGAGCACGCGCGCCTGGTCATGGTCACCCACCCGGTGCTCGACTCGCGCCTGGGTGCGGCCATCGAGCAGATCTCCCAGTGCGCCTTCATCCGCTCCGCCCCGCGGAGGATCCGAGTGATCGAAGAGGAGTTCCTATGACCTGCAGGAGGCGCCCGTGACGGGCTCTCACATACCGCTGATCGAGCGCTACCGCGACCGGCTCCCGTTCGAGGAGGGCGACCCGATCGTGAGCCTGCAGGAGGGCTCCACGCCGCTGCTGCGAGCCCCGGTCCTCTCGGAGATGGTCGGCGCCACCGTGCGCCTGAAGCTCGAGGGGGCCAACCCGACCGGCTCCTTCAAGGACCGGGGGATGACCTGCGCCGTCTCGGCGGCCGTGCGGGAAGGCGCCAAGGCGGTGATCTGCGCCTCCACCGGGAACACGGCGGCCAGCGCCGCCGCCTACGCCGCCCGCGCCGGGATCACCTGCGCGGTGATCGTCCCCGCGGGCAAGATCGCCAAGGGCAAGATGGCCCAGATCCTGATCCACGGCGCCCGCGTGATCTCGCTGGCCGGGAACTTCGACCAGGCCCTGGCGCTCGTGCGGGAGCTCACCGACACCCACCCGATCGTGCTCGTCAACTCGGTCAACGAGTTCCGCATCGAAGGCCAGAAGACGGCCGCCTTCGAGCTGCACGAGGACCTGGCCGGGGAGCTCGACGCTCTCTGCATCCCGGTCGGAAACGCGGGCAACATCACCTCCTACTGGCGCGGCTTTCGCGAGGTGGGGGCCACGCCGCGCCTGTTCGGCTTCCAGGCGGAGGGGGCCGCCCCCCTGGTGCTCGGGCACCCGGTCGAGCATCCCGAAACGGTGGCCAGCGCGATCCGCATCGGCAACCCGGTCCGCTGGGAGGATGCGATGGCCGCCACGACCGAGTCCCGAGGTGCGATCAGGGCCGTCAGCGACGTGGAGATCCTGACCGCCTACCGCCTGCTCGCGTCCAAAGAAGGGATCTTCTGCGAGCCGGCCTCGGCGGCCTCGGTCGCCGGGCTGTTGAAGTACGGGCCCGACGGGGCCAGGCAGATCGCCTGCGTGCTCACCGGCCGCGGCCTGAAGGACCCCGAGACGGCGATCGCCAACAACGACGGCAAGGTCATCAGGTGCGCCGCCGAGCGTGAGGCGATCGAGGAGGCGGTGCTGGGTGACCCGTAGGCGGGTCGTGCGGGTGCCGGCCTCCTCGGCCAACCTGGGCCCGGGCTTCGACTGCATGGCCGCGGCCCTCGCCCCCGCTCTGGAGCTCGAGGTCGAGGAGACCGGCTCCTTCGCCGTGGAGACGGACCTCGCCGTCGCCAAGGGGCGTGAGAACCTCTGCGTGCGGGCCTTCGAGCGCCTGCACCCGACCGACGCCTTCACCTTCAGGATCCGCTCGGAGATCCCTCTCTCGGGGGGCCTGGGGTCGAGCGCGGCGGCCACCCTGGCGGGGCTGATGGCGGCCGATCACCTGTTCGAGCTGGACGCCGACCTGCTCGAGCAGGCGACCGACATGGAGGGCCACCCCGACAACGCCGCCGCCGCCCTCCTCGGCGGCTTCGTCATCTGCGCCGACGGCAGGGCTACGCGCCTGGATCCGCCGACTGGGCTGGAGGCGCTCGCGGTGGTGCCCCAGCAGGCGGTGCGCACGCGGGCCGCCCGCGCCGCCCTGCCGGCCGAGGTGCCGATGCAGGATGCGGTCTTCAACGTGGCCCACGCGGCCATGCTCACGCTGGGCCTCGCCAGGGGCGACTGGGACCTGCTCGCCCGGGGGCTTCAGGACCGCCTGCACCAGCAGGCCCGCTCTCACCTCTTCCCGCGCTCATTCGAGCTGGCGAGCCGTGCCCGGGAGCTGGGCGCGCTCGGGGCCAGCATCTCCGGCGCGGGGCCGTCGGTGCTGCTGTGGTGCTTCTACGAGCAGACCGGCTCCGTCGCCGAGGCCGTGTCGGCGGAGATCGAGGGCTGGGCGACGCTCCTGCGCGCCTCCTTCGAGCCCCAGGGCGCCTACGTGCGCGAGCTCTGAGCGAGCGTCTCCAGGCGGGCGCCCGCCTCCTCCAGACCTTCAAGGCGTCCCAGCAGCTCCCCGGCGAGGGACATGTAGTCGGCCCCCAGGTCCGGGCGGTGGTCGAGGATCGACCTCGCCCGCTCGGCCGACTCCGCGTAGGCGATCGAGGCCCGGATCACGGTGTCGAAGACGGTGTCCCCGAAACGCTCCTGCAGCGAGACGAGCGCCTCCCGCGAGTGGACCGTGCGCATGTCGGCAAGGTTCAGCAGCACTCCGACGAGGGACAGCTCGGGGTTGAGGCTGTCCCGGGCCAGCCCCACCACCTCCATCGCCTGCTCGACCCCCTGCAGGGCGAAGTACTGGGCCTCCGCCGTGATCAGGGCATGGTCGGCGGCCACAAGGGCGTTGACCGTCAACAGCCCCAGGGAGGGAGGGCAGTCGATCAGCAACACCTCGTAGTCCTCGGAGCACGCCGCCAGAGCCCTGCGCAGGGTCAGCTCCCTTCCCATCCTGCCCCCGAGCATCAGCTCGGCCTCCGCCAGGCTCAGGTTCGCGGGGATGATGTCCTGGTGGACCGCCTCGGCGGCCGTGGCCCTCCCCGTGAGGACGTCGGCGATGGTCGGCTCCACGTCGGTGGGCAGGTCGAAGTAGTCGGACAGGTTGCCCTGGGGGTCCAGGTCGATCGCGAGCGTGCGCACGCCGCTGCGGCGCAGGACGTCGGTGAGGGTGCGTACGGCGGTCGTCTTGCCGGTGCCGCCCTTCTGAGAGAGCACGGCGATCGTGTGGGCCATCGGCGCGATACTACGCGCCCGTGTCCGCTGCCGGCGCGCTCAGGCGGAGGTCGCCGCCGAGGCCGGCCCCCCGGTGGAGGCCGAGGTCGCCCCGGGGATGCTGAGGAAGCTCAGCCTGTAGCGCCCGACGATGATCTCATCGCCGTCCTTGAGCGTCTTGCCGTCGATCCTCGCCCCGTTGACGAACACCCCGTTGAGGCTGCGGTCGTCCAGCAGGCGCACCCCGTCGGGGTGGCGCACGATGAGGGCGTGGCGTCGCGACACGGTGGGGTCGTCGAAGCGGACGTCTGCGGCCAGGCTGCGTCCGATCCGCGTCCACTCCCGCCTCAGCGGCACCGTCCGCAGCTCGTCGCCGTCTTCGAAGCAGAGGTACTCCCCCGGCTCGGTGAGCCGCTCCCGCGCCAGGCCCAGCTGAGCCTCCCGGTCCGGTGCCGCCGGGGTGACCAGCGCGGCTTCGTCCGTCTCGCCGGAGTCGCCGTGGGCGATCCGCTCAGTGCCGAAGAGGGAGGCCCTGGCGAAGTCCTCGCTGCCGCAGCTGGGGCATGTCGAAAGGCTTTCGCTGCCGGACAGCGTCAGTACGTAACCACAGCGCTTGCAGCTGAACGATCCGGCTCCGACGAAGGTACCCGAGGTTAGTGACTGCATGCTCTCCTCCCTCTATCTGGATACTGCCAAGGGGGCGCTCCGTCGCCGAGGGAACCTCGTGGCGATCATAACAAGACTGTCAACCACGCCCACGCGGATTCCGCAGGGTGGATTGTACTGTGCGGTTGGGGCCGGAGCGGGCCTTTGGACGTATTGGCCCATGACTGTGTGGTGGAGCTGGAACGGGCCATTGGACGTATTGGCCCAGGTACCCGACGCAGGTTCAGGGGAAACTCCTGACCCGCCCCGATCGCAACTTTTCCGGCACGGCCTGAGCCGGGGGAGGACCACCCCGGGGCACGGCGAAGACGCATCCATGACCTCGGCACACGTGAACGACGTGGAGCACGACGCGGAGCGGCTCGAGCGCCACCTGCTCAGGCGCGGGCTGGGTGCCCTGGAGGCCGATCGCAGCACCTGCGTCGACTGCGGGCGGACCCCCCTGGCGGGAGAGCACGTCCACCTGTTCGAGGTCCCTCCGCCGCGCAACCCGATCGTCGTGTGCGAGCTGTGCCGCCCCCGGCGCCGGCAGACGCCCCTGCTCAGCAAGGTGGTGCGCCACTTCGAGCGCGGCCAGACCGTGCGCCTCACCGCCCGCGCCGCCTAGCCCGCCGCCCCGGCCGGGTCCATCGGCCATCCCGGGGGTCAATAGACTTGCCTGCGCCGTGGATCCGGTCACCGTCTCCATCGTCGTCTCCAAGCCTCGCGAGCAGGTCTTCGACTACCTGCAGGACATCGCCAACCATCCCGAGTTCACCGACCACTACCTGGTCGACTGGCACCTGACCCGCATCGACTCCGTCGGGCGCGGCGCGGGGGCCCGCTTCCGCGTCAAGGTTCCCGGCAACCGCTTCAGCTGGGGGGACGTGACCTTCGCGGAGGTGGAGCGGCCGCACCGCATCGTCGAGGTCGGCCGCGCCGGCAAGAACAACCGCGTCCGCACGCTCGGGGTCTACGACCTCGCTCCCGCTCCCGCCGACTCCACCCGGGTCCGGTTCACCCTGCAGACGATTCCAGCGACCCTTTCCGACCGCCTGATGGAGGGTCTCGGCTTCCGCGGCTGGGTCAGGCGCAAGAACCAGCGGGCGATGCGCAGGCTGCGGACGATCCTCGAGCAGGGAGAGGGTCGGGGACGGCGCGTCACGGTCGCAGGCGGGTAGACTGCCGCCTCGCCGATGTCCAGCCGTCCGCGCAAGCTCATCCTGGCCCTTCCCGCCGTGCTCGCGGCCCTCGCCCTCGGAGCCTGCGGTGACTCCCACACGAGGGTGACGACGGGCACCTATGCCGGCGAGTCGGGGGCCAACGCCCCCTACCTGGACGTGGGGCCCCTGATCTACCAGGTGCAGCTCTCACGGGAGCTCAACCCCAACGACCCCGAGGACTCGGCCTACCTGGAGGGGCTGACCCCCGCCCAGCGCGCCCTGGCGCCGGGCCAGGAGTGGTTCGGGGTGTTCATGCAGGTCTACAACAACACCTCCGCCCACCTGCCGGCGTCGAGCAACATCACGATCTACGACACCCAGGGCAACGTCTACAGCCCGATCGTCCCCGACCAGACCAACCTCTTCGCCTATCGCGGGGGCTTCGTGCTCCCGAAGGGGCAGATCCCGATAGCGGGCACTCCCGCCAGCCAGGGCCCCACGCAGGGAGCCCTGCTGCTCTACAAGATCCAGATCGTCTCGCTGGACAACCGACCCATCGAGGTCAAGATCGTGGATCCCACCAACCCGCTGCAGACGGCCCGGGCCGAGCTGGACGTCTAGAGGGTTGATGTGGGTTGTCCCCGGCGGGAGGAGTCGGGGTTGACATAAAGAAAGGGCGTCCAGCTCTGCCAACCACTTCGAGATTGGGGCTCGACGTGATCGCATCGCTGGACACCCTCGTTGTCGCAGGCTACGTGTTCGCCTGCTCGCTGTCGATTCCTCGTCCTGGCCCGCAGGGGCTGATCACCGATCAGGAGCTGATCGCGCTCGCCGTCGCACAGGCCGTGACGGGCCTCAGCAGCGACCGGCAGTTCTTGGGCGTGATCGGCAAGCTCTTGCCGGGGTTCTTTCCCTACCTGCCAGACCAGCCGCAGTACAACCGGCGCTTGCGGCGCCTGACACCACAGATCACCGCGGTGCAGTTGATGGTCGCCCAGCTGATCGCCGAGGGTGAGGTCCGCTTGGTCGATGGGACGCTGATCGGCTGCGCCAACTATCCCGGCTGTGCCAAAAAGAGCTCCTTCGCGCCCGACGCGGCCTACGGCTACTGCCCGTCCAAGAGCCTTTACGTGTGGGGCATGCGCCTGGTGGTGATCTGCGACCGAAAGGGGGTTCCAGTGGGCTATGACCTGGTCGGGCCCAAGACCGGACAGGAGCGCGAGAGCGCCTTTCGCCTGGCCACGGCGCATGCGGGGAGCGTCCTGTTCGCCGATGGCGGCTTCTGGGGCACCGAGTACGACAGCAGCATGCAACTGATCGACATCCAGCTCATCACCCCCGCCAAGCACAAGCTCGGGCAGCGACCTCAAAGCGAGATCTCCAAGGCCCGCATCCGGCTGATCATCGAGTCGGTGTTCTCCAACCTCAAGCGACAGATGCGCCTCGAAGAGCACCTCGCCAAGACCAAGCCCGGCCTCGCGCAGCGAATCGTCGGGCGCCTGCTCGCCCTCACACTCGGCATCTACCTCAACCTCCACACCGGCCGCCCACCACGCGCCCTCGCCGCCTACGACGGACGCTAAACCCACATCAACCCTCTAGTCAGCCGCCGGAGCTCAGCCCCGCCTCGAGCACCTGCCGAGCGACCGGCGCCGCCGTCGCTCCCCCCGCTCCGTCTTTGACGAGCAGGACGCAGACGGCGATCCGCGGATGAAGGGCGGGTGCGAAAGCCGCGAACCAGGCGTCGGTGTTGCTCGCTTCGCTTTCCCCCTGGTGGCAGCTTTCGCTGTCTTCTCCTTCCGAGCTCGCGGTTTCGCCCGACGAGCCGCGGGGGGTGCAGGCGCTCTTCAGTTCCGCCGTTCCGGTCTTCCCCGCCACGACCACTCCGGGGATCGCCGCGGCCGTGCCGGTTCCGTTGCGGACGACCCCGATCATCAGGCGGCGGACGGTCCTCGCCACCTCCGCGCTCGTCGCCGCCGGGCCGGGCCGGGCCCCCCGCGGCAGGAATGTGGGGGTCGGCAGGTGGCCCCCGTCGGCGATGGCGGCCGCCACGGTGGCCATCTCCAGGGGGGTGGCCAGCACCTGCCCCTGGCCGATCGCGGTCGACCCGATGTCCAGTTCCCCCTGGATCCCGCTCGCGGCCGGCAGTGTGCTTTCGGCCGCCCCGGGCACGCCCGGCGGGTGGTTGAAGCCGAACCGTTCGGCGGCGGCCACCAGCCGGGCGGACCCGAGCTTCGCCCCCAGGGGGCTGAAGACGGAGTTGCAGGAGACGGCGAAGGCGAGTTCCAGGGACCCTCCGCATTCCTCGCCGTTGGCGTTGTTCAGCCTCACGCCGTCGAGGGTTGCGTAGGTCGCGTAGGGAAACACCGTGTGGGGGTTCGCGATCTTCGCCTGCAGGACCCCGGTCAGGGTGATGATCTTGAAGGTGGATCCGGGCGGCTGCAGGCCGTCGAGGCCGATGCCGGCGACGGCGAGGATCTGACCCGTCGAGGGCTGCATGGCGACGATGCCGCCCAGCTGGCCGCCCAGGGCGCTGACGGCCGTGCTCTGCAGGGACGGGGAGACGCTCGTGCGCAGGGGATCCGCCGGGCGCGGCTGCGATGAGGCCAGAACGCGCCCGCCCGCCATCAGCTGCCCGCCGGGGACTCCCCGCAGGCTGTCGTCCAGGGCGAGCTCCAGGCCGCTCACGCCCACGGAGGCGTCCGGGGGGACGCCCTCGGCTTCCAGGGCCTTGCGCCGCGAGGCGGGCACCGGCCCCACCTCTCCGACGACGGTTCCCGCCAGCGACCCGAGGGGCGAGCTGCGGGGCCCTTCGCCGGAGCCGAGAGCCGAGCCCTCCGCCAGCACGGTGCCGTTGCGGGCGAGCAGCGTGGCTCGCCTGGGAAGAGAGGTGCTGCGGCTGAGCACCTGGCCGGAGGCCACGCCGGGGAAGGTCAGCGAGGGCGTCCAGGCGATCTTCGCTTGGCCTTCGGGCCCTGAGGCGATCGGGAGGGAGAAGCTCTCCCGGATGGTCCCCCACAGCCGCGTCCGCACCTGCACAGGGACGGTCACGATCGATCCCCCGCCCGAGCGCGCCCTGCCCGTCGCGCTGAGCTGGACGGCGGTTGCGGTTCTCAACGCGCTGCCGTAGTCCTCGGCGAATTCGCTCGGCTGCGTCGAGCGCTGGGCGGAGGGGGTGATGTCGCCGTACATGGCGGCGTAGTCCCCGTGCGTCCACGACCGCACGAATTCCTCGGCGAGGGTGTAGGAGGCGGGGGCGCCGCGATCCGCCCCGGCGACGGCCCCTATCGCGAAGGCGACCGCTGCGAGCGCCAGCACCGGGCGGGCACGGCGCAGGCGCGGGTGGCGGTTCTCAGACAAGGAGCTTGTAGAACATGGCAGGTGACTCAGCTGGACTGGCTAATTGTCGCGTTTGCCGCAATCCTCGCGATTCTCGGCTTCCGGCAGGGCTTCATCGTGGGCGCGCTCTCCTTCGCGGGGTTCATCGGCGGGGCCTTCCTCGGCACCAGGGTCGGCCCGCTGCTGCTGCCGCAGGGATCCTCCTCCCCGTACGCCCCGGCCTTCGGCCTGCTCGGGGCGCTGCTCGGGGGGGCGATCCTGGCAAGCGGGCTGGAGGGGATCGGATTCAGGCTGCGGCGAACGCTGATCCTCCCCGGCCTGGGGACCATCGACGGCATCCTCGGCGCCCTGCTGGGGGCAGCGCTGGCATTGGGGATCGTCTGGATCGCCGCCGCCGTGGCCGGCCAGACGCCCGGCCAGAGCGCCCTGCGCGAAGACATCCAGCGCTCAGCGATCCTGCGCCGGCTCAATTCGATCCTGCCCCCCTCGGGCCCGATCCTCGACGCCCTCGCCCGTCTGGACCCGCTGCCGTCGATCACGGGACCCCTTCCAAACGTCGGCCCGCCGGCTTCCGGGGTGGCCCGTGCGCCCGGGGTCAGGCGGGCCTCGCGCAGCGTCGTGCGGGTGCTCGGGACCGCCTGCGGCCTGGCGATCGAGGGCTCCGGCTGGGTGGCCGCGCCGGATCTCGTCGTCACCAACGCCCACGTCGTGGCCGGGGAGCAGGACGCGACCGTCGAGGTGGGGGGCAGCTCTCCGAGCCTCCCGGCCAGCGCCGTCCTCTACGACCCCAGAGACGACATTGCCGTGCTGCGGGTGCCCGGGCTCGGCCTGCCCTCGCTGACCCTCTCCCAGACGGAGACGTCTGGCACCTCCGGGGCGATCCTGGGCTACCCCGAAAACGGGCCCTTCGACGCCGAGCCCGGCCGCATCGGGCGCACCCAGCCGGTGGTCACCGAGGACGCCTACGGCCGCGGGTCCGTGACGCGGCTGCTGACCCCCCTGCGCGGGCTGGTCAGGCCGGGCAACTCCGGCGGGCCCGTGGTGGACCTCAACGGCAGGGTCCTGGCGACCGTGTTCGCCGCAACGGTCGGGGGAGGGGTGAGAGGCGGCTACGGCGTCGCCAACGAAACGGTCGCCGGACTGCTGGCCCATGTCCGCGAAGGAGCGGAAGGGACGGTCGGCACGGGTCCCTGCACCGCCGGATGATCCCCCCGTCGGCGGATCGCAGCGGGGGCCACCCGCTACGCTGACCGCCATGCCCAACACCCTGGTGATAGCCGAGAAGCCCTCAGTGGGCCAGGACCTCGCGCGGGTCCTGCCCGGGCCCTTCAAGAAGGGCGAGGGCTTTCTCGAGGGGCCCGAGCACGTGATCACCTGGGCCGTCGGCCATCTCGTGCAGCTCGCCGAACCGGAGGCCTACGACGCGAAGTACAAGAGCTGGCGCATGCAGGACCTGCCGATCGTGCCGAGCCACTTCAAGCTGGTCGTGCGCGACGAGCGCTCCCGCAAGCAGATGAGCGTGGTCACCAAACAGCTCGGGCGGGAGGACATCGAGGAGGTCGTAAACGCCTGCGATGCGGGGCGCGAGGGCGAGCTGATCTTCGCCTACCTGTACGAGAAGGCGAAATCGAAGAAGCCGGTCAAACGTCTGTGGCTGAACTCGATGACCGGGGCGGCGATGCGCCAGGCCCTGGCGTCGCTGCGCCCCGGGGAGGAGTTCGCCCGGCTGGAGGAGGCGGCCCGGTCACGGTCGGAGGCGGACTGGATCGTGGGCATGAACGCAACCCGCGCCGCCACCATCCGCCTGCGCAGCTCCTTCGACGGCGCCGTGTCGCTGGGGCGGGTGCAGACGCCCACTTTGGCCATCGTCGCCCGGCGGGAGGAGGAGATCCGCGCCTTCAAGCCGGAGCCCTACTGGCTCGTCGATGCCGTCTTCGCGGCGCAGGATGCCCCCGCCGACCGCGTCTACAGCGGTCGCTTCCACGCCATCGGGGGCGGCGCCGGGAAGGGGCGCGGCCCCCGGATCGCCACCGAGCAGGACGCCGAGTCGATCGTGGCCGCCTGCGAGGGCCGCATCGGGACGATCACCAAGCTGGAGAAGAAGGAGCAGCGGGAGAAAGCGCCCATGCTCTACGACCTCACGACCCTGCAGCGGGAGGCCAACAACCGCTACGGGTTCTCCGCCAGGCGCACGCTCGCGGCCGCCCAGCGGCTCTACGAGGAGCACAAGGCGCTCACCTATCCCCGCACCAACTCCCGCTACCTGACCTCGGACATGATCGAGGAGATAAAGCCGATCGCCGAGCTGGTGGGAGCCCACCCCGAGTACCGCAAGGGGGCCGAGTACGTCACCGGGCTGGACGTGCTCCCGCTGGGACGGGTGGTCAACGACGAGAAGGTCACCGACCACCACGCGATCATCCCGACCCGCTCCGAGCACGCACTCGAGAAGATGGGCGACGACGACCGGCGGATCTACGACATGGCGGCCAGGCGCTTCCTGGCCGTCTTCCACCCCGAGGCCGTCTTCGAGAACACGCGGGTGGAGACGACCATCACGCCCGAGGGGGCCGCAGAGGGGGAGGGTCTCGTGTTCAGGACGCGGGGCAAGCTGCTTCTCGTCTCGGGCTGGCGGGGCGTCTACGACGAGGTCGCCGCCGACGCCAGAGGCGAGGGGGAGGGACGGGAGGACGACGAGGACACCGACCAGCAGCTGCCCCGCCTCGTCCAGGACGAGAGGGTGCAGACGCGGGAGATCCGCAGCGCCCGCAAGGAAACCAAACCGCCACGGCGCTACAGCGACGCCTCGCTGCTCGGCGCGATGGAGACGGCCGGAAAGCTGGTCGACGACGACGAGCTCAGGGAGGCCATGAAGGACTCCGGGATCGGGACCCCGGCCACCCGGGCCGCGATCATCGAGCGCCTCATCCAGGTGGGCTACGTGGAGCGAGACGGCCGGGCGCTGGTCGCGACCGAGAAGGGCCTCAACGTGATCCGGCTGCTCGGAGAGCACGCTCTGACCTCCCCCGGGCTGACGGGCAGCTGGGAGCAGCGTCTCGGCAAGATCGGGCGCGGGGAGGAGTCCCGCAAGCAGTTCATGGGAGATATCGCCGGCTTTGCCACCGAGACCGTCAAGCAGCTCGACGAGACCCTCAAGGACGTACGGATCCCCCGCGCCCGCCTGGGTCCCTGCCCGATATGCGGCCACGAGATAGTCGAGAACCGCAAGGGATACTCCTGCTGGGCACGGGAGGACCCGGGCTGCGGTTTCGTGATCTGGAAGGCCAAAGCCGGCAAGCAGCTGCCCGTGGCCGTGGCTCGCGAGCTGATCAAGAAGGGCTACACATCCCAGGCGGTGACCGGCTTTCGGGGGCGCAGCGGCCGCAGCTTCCGGGCCCACCTGGCCCTCAGCCAGACCGAGGAGGGCAAATGGCGGGTCGAGTTCGACGAGGTCTGGGCCCGTGAGGGCGCCAAGCCCCCGGACGTGGAGGCGCAGGACTCGGCCCAGGCCGGCGAGACGGTGGCCGCGTCAAGCGCGGCCTGACGGCGGCTCCGCGGCGCTCGAGCGCGTCGGACCCGTGCGCCAGGATGGGCGCAGATGCCGATCACCCTCGTGACAGGCCCCGCCAACGCGGGCAAGGCGCAGGTCGTGATGGAGGCCGTGCGCCTGCACCTCGCCCGCGGGCAGGACCCCCTGCTCGTCGTCCCGACGCGCACCGACGCCCATCACTACATGAGGGAGCTGGCCGGGGAGGGTGTGGCGATGGGGGCCAGGGTCGAGCGCTTCTCCGGGCTGATCGAGGAGGCCGCCCGCCGTGCGGGAACCCGCGCGCCCCTGCTGGGAGGTGTCGCCAGGGAGCGGATCCTCGAGGCCCTCGCGGGACCCGGCGGATCCCAGCCGGGCCTGGTCCGCTCGCTGGGGGAGCTGGTCGGGGAACTGCAGCAGCGGCGGGTCGGCCCCGCACGCCTGATCAGGGCCCTGGCCGACTGGGCGGCGGCGGATGGACCGCAGGCGGCCCACCCCGAGCTCGGACGCATCTACGGCGACTACGAGGCCCTGCTGGACCGGCTGGGGCGCACCGATCCCGAGCGGCAGGCGGCTAGGGCGATGGACGCGCTGCGCCTGCGCCCGGCCCTGTGGGGAGCTACGCCGGTGCTCTTCTACGGGTTCGACGATCTCACCCCCCTTCAGCTCGATGTGATCGAGACCCTCGGCAGGATCGTGGGTGCCGAGGTCGCCGTCTCCCTGGCCTACGAGCCGGAGAGGGCCGCCTTCGCCGGCCGGGCGGCGAGCTTCCAGGCCCTGCTTCCCCTCGCCGATGAGCACCGCGCGCTGGGAGCCCGGGCCGAGCACTACGCGCCCGACGCCCGGGGCCCGCTGAGCCATCTCGAGCGCTCCCTGTTCGAGGCGACGGCCACCAGGGCCGAGCCGGGCGGCGCCGTCAACCTGCTCGAGGGCGGAGGGGAAAGGGCCGAGCTCGAGCTGGTCGCCGCCGAGATCCTCGGGCTTCTGCGGAGGGGGACCGCCGCCGAGGAGATCGCCGTGCTCGCCCGCCTCTCCGGCCCGGCTCTGGATCTGCTCGAGGAGGTCTTCTCCGGAGCGGGGATCCCATTCGCGCTGCGGCGGGGTAGGCCCTTCGCCGCCACCTCGACCGGAGCGGCCCTGATCGGCCTGCTGCGGTGCGTGCCCCAGGAGCAACCAGATGGCGGCGGCGAGCTCGCGGACCTGCTGGCCTGGCTGCGCGCCCCCGGCCTGCTGGAGCGCCCCGAGCTGGCCGATGCCCTTGAGCGCCGCGCCCGCCGCTCGGGGGTGACCGGCGCCCAGGGAGCGAGGGCGATGTGGGAGGAGCGGCATTGGCCCCTGGAGGCGATCGACCAGCTCGCGGCGGCCCAGCGACGCGGGCCGGCTGCGCTGCTCGATCGTGTCTCCCGCGAGCTGCTGTGGCTGTTCACCGCCCCGCGCCGGCGGCAGGCCCATGTGCTGGAGGGGGAGGAGCTGGAGGAGGCCGGCGCCCTCGCGGCCGGCCGACGCGCGCTCGGGGAGCTGCGCGAGCTGGCCCGCGTCGCGCCCGAGCTGGTGCCGGGGACGGCCGCGGACCTCGCCCGCGCGCTCGAGCGGATCGAGGTGCTCAGCGGGCAGGAGCCGGGGCCGGGGCTGGTGTCGGTGCTCGATCCGCTGGCGCTGCGGGCGAGGCGGGTCAGGGCGCTGTTCGTGTGCGGCCTGCAGGAGGGCGTCTTCCCGCGTCGCTCACGGCCGCTGCCCTTCCTCGTGGAGGAGGAGCGGCGCCGCCTGGCCGAGCTGACCGGGCTGAGGGTGGGCGAGGCGCGGGACTCCCTGGCGGACGAGCGATACCTGCTGTATGCAGCTCTCTCGCGTCCCGAGGAGCGCCTGTTCCTGAGCTGGCATGTGGCCGACGACGACGGGGACCCCACCTCGCGCTCCCTGTTCATCGACGACGTCTGCGACCTGTTCGAGGAGAGCCTGGCGGCGAGCCGGATTCGCCGCGCGCTCGGGACTCTCGACGGCCCGCGTCCGGCCGTCGCGCGCGACCCGGAGGCCCTGGCCCGGATGCCGCTGCGGGACGAGCGCCTGCTGGAGGAGCTGCGCGGGAGGATCTGGTCGGCCTCCTCGATCGAGCGCTGGATCCGCTGCCCGGTGAGCTGGTTCGTCGAGCGGATGCTTCGCCCCGACGCCCTGGAGCCCGATCCGGAGCCGTTCGCCCGCGGCGGCCTCGCCCACGCCGCCCTCAAGGACACCCTCGACGGCCTGCGCCGCGAGACGGGCACGGCCCGGGTCACCCCCGCCAGGCTCGACCTGGCGCGCCGGCTGCTGCGGGAGGCCCTCGCCGCGAACGAGCACGAGTACCCCCTCTCCGTCGAGCCGGAGCGCCGCACGGCCGTGCGGCGACGTCTCCAGGCCGATCTCGATCGCTTCCTTCAGTACGCCTGCGAGAGCGGGAGCCCCCTCGAACCGGGGCCGCTGGAGCTCGGCTTCGGCTTCACCGAGGAGGAGACGCCGGGCGATCAGGAGCGGCTGCCGGCGCTCGACCTCGGCGGCGGGCTGATGCTGCGCGGGCGCATCGACCGGGTGGACGTGGGGGAGGGAGGAGAGGCGCTGGTCTACGACTACAAGAGCACCCAGGCCCCGCCTGCCGCCAAGTGGCTCCCGGATGCCAACCTGCAGGTGGCCCTGTACATGCGCGCGGTCGAGGACCTGCTCGACCTGCGGGTCGTCGGCGGCTTCTACCAGCCGCTCGCGGGCTCGGATCTGCGTCCGCGGGGCCTGATGGACGGGGACAGCGGGGTCGAGGTCGATTGCTTGCACACCGACGTGCTCGAGCACGAGGAGTTCCGCGAGCTGCTCGGCCGCGCCGTGGCCGCCGCCCGCGAGGCCACCCGCGAGGCCGGCAGCGGGCTGCTCGAGCCCCGCCCCGCCACCTGCGCCTTCCGGGGCGGATGCAGGTTCCCGACGATCTGCCGGTGCGAGCGATGAGGCGGCTGACCGAGGAGCAGGAGCTCGCGGTGTCGCGCAGGAGCGAGCCCCTGCTGCTGTCGGCGGCGGCGGGGAGCGGCAAGACCTCGGTGCTCGTGGAGCGCTTCGTGCGGGCGATCCGGGAGGACGGGATCGCGCCCGGGAGGATCCTGGCGATCACCTTCACCGAGCGGGCGGCGGGAGAGCTGCGCGACCGCGTGCGGGCGAGCCTGCTGGCGCTCGGGGAGCGCGAGGCGGCCCGAGACACCGAGGCGGCGTTCGTCGGCACCTTCCACGGGTTCTGCGCGCGCCTGCTGCGCACCCATCCACTGGCCGCCGGCCTCGATCCCGACTTCCAGATCCTCGACGAGGGCCTCGCCGGGCGCATGCGCGAGCGCGCCTTCAAATCGGCCCTGAGAGGCTTCCTGGGGGGGGAGCGAGGCGAGGCCGTGGAGCTGCTCGCGGCATACGGGGTCGACCGGATCGCCACGATGGTCGAGCAGGTCCACCGGGAGCTGCGCAGCCGCGGCCAGCGCATGCCGCGCCTTCCCGACCCGGGGCCCCAGGAGGAGGAGTCCCAGTGCGAGGCCGCCCGAGCGTGCGCCCTTCTCGGGGAGCTGCTCGGGCGCTTCGGGGCCGAGTACGAGGCGATCAAGAGGCGTCGAGGGGCGGTGGACTTCGACGACCTCGAGCTTCTGACGGGCGAGCTCCTGGGCGGCCGCTACGGGCTGCGGGCCGTCTGGGCGGAGCGCTTCGAGCTGCTGATGGTGGACGAGTTCCAGGACACCAATCCGCGCCAGCTGGCGATCCTGGAGGCCCTGGACCGGGACAACCTGTTCACGGTCGGAGACGAGCTCCAGTCGATCTACGGGTTCAGGCATGCCGACGTGACGCTCTTCCGCGCCCGGCGCCAGCAGCTCGGCGGGCGGGGGGCCGCCCTCGCCCTGACCCGCAACTTCCGCAGCGCCGACCCCGTCATCGAGGTCGTCAACACGGTCTTCGCGGCGCGCTTCGACGGCTACGCCGCCCTCGTCGGCGCCCGCGCCGAGGCGCAGGCGGCGGTCATGGGTGAGGGCCCGGCCGGGGGCGGGGCGGGGGCCGAGGTGGAGCTGCTGCTGACGAACACCCGCGGCTGGGAGGAGCGGGCCGACCTCGCCGCCGCCGTCGCGGCCGGGCTCCCCCGCACGCAGCTCTGGCGCCAGGCCGAGGCGCGGATGCTGGCGCGTCGGGTGGCCGAGCTGGTGGCGGCGGGGGAGGTGCGCCCGGGCGACGTGGCGGTGCTGCTGCGGGCGACCGGAGACCTGGAGGTCTTCGAGCGGGCACTGCAGCTGTGCGGCCTGCGCACGCTGGCGGCGGTCGGGGCGTTCTGGAACCACCAGCAGATCACCGACCTGATCTCCTACCTGCGCGCCCTCGCGAACCCCCTCGACGGGCAGGCCCTCTACGAGGCCCTCGCCTCACCCCTGTGCGGGTGCTCGCGGGATGCCCTCGCCCACCTCGCCGACGGGGCAAGGGAGGCCGGGGAGACCGCCTGGGCCACGGCCCTGAGGGCGGCGCAGGGAGAGGGCGCCCCCTGGGTGGACAGGCTCGCGCAGGAGGACCGCGAGCGTCTCGGGGCCTTCTGCCTGCAGCTCTCGTCAGAGCGTGCGCAGGCGCCGAGGAGGGGGCTCTCCGAGCTCATCGACAGGGCCGTGCGCGGCTTCGGCTACGACCTTCACGTCTCAGAGCTCGAGTGGGGGGAGCGGCGCATGGCGAACGTCCACAAGCTGCTGCGCCTGGCGCGCCGCTTCGAAGCCGGGGAGGGTCGCGACCTGCGGGGCTTCCTCGACCACGTCGCCCATCTCCAGCGTTCCGAGGCCGTCGAGCCGGACGCCCCCGTGGAGGGGGTCGAGCCCGACGCCGTGCGGCTGATGAGCATCCATGCCGCCAAGGGCCTGGAGTTCCCCGTCGTCTGCCTGGCCGACCTGGGCCGCCAGCCGAGCATCCGCGTGCCCGACCTGCTCGTCGACGCGGACCGGATCGGCCTACGCCTGGCTCGCCTCGACGGAGAGAGGGCGAGCCCAGCCCTGGAGTTCGATCAGCTCAGCCAGGAGCGCCGGGAGCGCGAAGCGCAGGAGGAGGACAGGATCCTCTACGTGGCGATGACCCGGGCCCGGGACCGGCTGCTGCTCAGCGGGGCGGTCGACTTCGAGCGCTGGCCGGCGTCCCGCAGCGCCCCCACCCCTATCTCCTGGGTGGGGCCCGCCCTCGTGGAGGGCCTGCCCGAGCGCCTGCTGGCCGCCGCGCCGGGGGAGCAGGAGCTCGGGGGCGGTCCCGCAGGCGGGGGGGTGCGCTGCCGGCTAAACGACCCCGCCAACGCCGCCTGGATGCTCGCCGGCGTCCGATCCACCCCCCGGCCGGGGGGCGCGATCCCCCCGGCGCCCGCCTCGCCCCGCGGGCTGTCCGAGCGCGGCGATCGTCGCGCCGTCCCGACCGACCGGCTCGCCAGCCTCAGCTACACGTCCCTGAGCGAGCTGGAGCGGTGCGGCTACCGCTACTACCTGGAACGGGTCCTGGGACTGGCCCAGGAGCGCCCTCCCCGGCCCCCATCGGGCGCCGGCCAGGGGGGACGGGGAGGCTCCGACCCCGATCCCCGCGCGCGGGGGACCCTCGTCCACGCCCTGATGGAGGGCCTGGACTTCGCCCGCCCGCGACCGCCGCAGGCGGCGGAGGTGCAACGGATGGCCGCCGAGATCGGAACGCCCCTGGGGGAAGAGGATGCGAGGGCGATCGCGGACCTGATCGCCCGCTCCACGGGGGCCCCGCTGGCCAGACGCGCAGGGGGCGCCGCGACGGTCCGCCGCGAGCATCCCTTCGCCTTCTCCCTGGACGGCGAGAGCGTCATCAGCGGGATCATCGACCTCCTGGCCCGGGAGGACGACGGGGGATACCTGGTGGTCGACTACAAGAGCGACCGCGTCGGGCCCGCAGACGACCTTTCGGAGCTCGTGGAGCGTGAGTACGGCCTGCAGCGCCTCGTCTACGCCCTGGCCGTGCTGAGGGGCGAGGGCGAGGCGGTGGAGATCGTGCACTGGTTCCTGGAGCGCCCGGAGGAGCCTGTGGCGGTGCGCTTCACGGCGGCTGATCGCCCGGGACTGGAGGAGGAGCTCGCCGAGAGGGTCGCGCGGGCGCGCGCGCGCGGCTATGCGGTCAGCCGCGATCCCCACCGCGGGCTGTGCCTGACCTGCCCCGGGCGAGCGGGACTGTGCTCCTGGGGGGAGGCCGAGACGCTGCGCCCCGGGGTGGGCGATGATGTGATGGCAACGGAGCCCCCGGAAGGGCCTTTCGAGGGCTCCTAAGATTCGTGCTGGAGGCCGATTTGCGGCCCTTCTGCACTGATACCCTTTCTGGCTCCGCCTCAGGTGCCCGCCTGCCCGCGCCACGGGGGATGCACCGCCCCAAGGGAGCACTTGCATGAATCCGCACATCACGCAGCCGCCACAGGCCGTAGGCCTTTACGACCCTCGCTTCGAGCACGACGCGTGCGGCGTCGGCATGGTCGCCCGGCTGGACAACCGGCCTACCCACGAGGTGGTCACGAGGGCGATAACGGCGCTGGAGAACCTCGAGCACCGGGGGGCCTCCGGGGCCGACCCGACGACGGGGGACGGCGCCGGGATCCTCATGCAGATGCCCGACGAGCTGTTCCGGGCGGTCATCGACTTCGAGCTTCCCGAGCCCGGCCGCTACGGGGTGCTGATGTGCTTCCTGCCCAACGACGAGGAGGCGCGCAGGGACCTCGAGGGGCTGCTCGAGCGCACCGTGGTCGCGGAGGGCCAGAGGGTGCTGGGATGGCGCGACGTGCCGGTCGCCCCGGAGCACACGGGCGAGGTCGCCGGCGCCTGCCGCCCGGCGATCCGCCAGCTCTTCGTCGGGGCCGGCGAGGAGCAGGAGCCAGACCAGGAGGCCTTCGAGCGCAAGCTCTACGTGATCCGCCGGATCTGCGAGCTGACCGCCGAGCGACCGGGTCTCTACGTCGCCTCCAGCTCGTCTCGCACCATCAACTACAAGGGCATGCTGATCAGCTACCAGCTGGCGGCCTTCTACGCCGACCTGCAGGACGAGCGCACAAAGAGCGCCCTCGCCCTCGTCCACTCCCGCTTCTCGACGAACACCTTCCCGAGCTGGGAGCTCGCCCACCCGTACCGGGTGATCTGCCACAACGGCGAGATCAACACGGTGATGGGCAACGTCAACTGGATGCGGGCGAGGGAGAGCGAGCTGAGCAGCGAGCTGTTCGGCGACGACCTGCCGAAGCTGCTCCCCGTGGTCAGCCCGGGCAACTCCGACTCGGCCACCTTCGACAACGTCCTGGAGCTGCTGATGCTCGCCGGCCGCTCCCTGCCGCACGCGGCGATGATGATGATCCCCGAGGCCTATCGCGACCGCGAGGACCTGCCCGAGCATCTGAAGGGGTTCTACGCCTTCCACTCCTGCCTGATGGAGCCGTGGGACGGCCCCGCCTCGGTGGCCTTCACCGACGGGCGCGTCGTCGGGGCGACCCTCGACCGCAACGGGCTGCGGCCCGGCCGCTGGGTCGAGACGACCGACGGCCACGTGGTGCTCGGCTCGGAGTCGGGGCTGCTGGACATCCCTCCGGAGCAGGTGCGGCGCCTAGGCCGGCTGCAGCCGGGCAAGCTGTTCCTCGTCGACCTCGAGCGGGGGCGGATCGTCGAGGACGAGGAGGTCAAGCAGGAGGTCTCCACCCGGCGCCCCTACGGAGAGTGGTTCGCACGCAACGCGGTGCACTTCAGCGAGCTGCCCCCCTCGACGGAAGTGACCCTCTCCGACCAGCCCATGCACCTGCGCCAGCGGGCCTTCGGGTACACCCAGGAGGACCTCCGGGTGCTGCTGGCCCCGATGGCGATCGAGGCGGCCGAGCCGGTCGGCTCGATGGGCAACGACCTCGCCCTGGCCGTGCTCTCCGACCAGGCGCCACCCCTGTTCTCCTACTTCAAGCAGCTCTTCGCCCAGGTCACCAACCCGCCGATCGACCCGATCCGCGAGGAGATCGTGATGAGCCTCGCGACGAGCCTCGGCAACGAGCGCAACCTCTTCGACGAGACCCCCGAGCATGCCCACAAGCTGCTGCTTGACCAGCCGATCCTGCTCAACCGCGAGCTGGAGACGCTGAGGCACGTCGACCACAAGGTCTACGCCGCCCGCACCATCGACGCGACCTGGCCCGTCGTCGACGGTGCGCAGGGGATGGTCGAGGCGGTCGACCGCATCTGCCGCCAGGCCCACGAGGCGATCGCCGAGGGCGTGAACATCATCATCCTCTCCGACCGGCTGCTGGGGCCGCGCCGGGCGGCGATCCCCTCGCTGCTGGCCGTGGCGGCCGTCCACCACCATCTGGTCATCGAGGGGACGCGCCTGCGGGCCGGGATCATCATGGAGTCCGGGGAGCCCCGCGAGGTCCACCACTTCGCCACCCTGATCGGCTACGGGGCGAGCGCCATCAACCCGTACCTGCTGCTCGAGACCCTTGACGAGCTGGTCCTCCAGGGCAGGATTGCCCGCACGAGCCCGGACGGCGTCGAGGTGCCGATCGGGGCCGAGGAGGCGGCGCAGAATGTCGTCAAGGCGATCGGGAAAGGCCTGCTCAAGACGATCTCCAAGATGGGGATCTCGACCATCCAGTCCTACAGGGGAGCGCAGATCTTCGAGGCGGTCGGCCTGGAGCGGGAGCTCATCGACAAGCACTTCACGGGCACTGCCTCCCGCATCGGCGGCGTCGGGCTCGAGGTCCTCGCCACCGAGGCGCTCGAGCGTCATGCCCGCGCCTACCCCGTTCGCCAGGACGAGCTGCTGCCGGTCGGAGGGGTCTACGCATGGCGCCGGGACGGGGAGCACCACATGTGGAACCCAGAGACGATCGCCCTCGTCCAGCACGCCGTGCGCTCGGCCAACGGCGACGTGGGGGCGGCGCTGCGGGGGGACGAGGAGGCGCACCGAGCCGTGCGGGAGAGCCCGGCCTTCGAGAAGTACCGGGAGTACGCCCGGGCGGTGAACGAGGACGCCGCCCGCAGGGCGACGCTGCGGGGCCTGATCGAGATCGGGGGCGGCGCCGGCCCGCGGCCCGAGCCGATCCCGATCGAGGAGGTGGAGCCGGCGAGCGCGATCGTGAGGCGCTTCTGCACCGGGGCGATGAGCCTCGGCTCGATCTCCCGGGAGGCCCACGAGACGCTCGCCATCGCGATGAACCGCCTCGGCGGCCGATCCAACACGGGCGAGGGCGGGGAGGACCCGTCGCGGTTCGTGCCCGACGCGAACGGGGACCGCCGGCGCTCGGCCATCAAGCAGGTGGCCTCGGGCCGCTTCGGGGTGACCATCCACTACCTGGTCAACGCCGACGAGCTGCAGATCAAGATGGCCCAGGGGGCCAAGCCGGGCGAGGGAGGCCAGCTGCCCGGGCACAAGGTCGACGCCTACATCGGCTCGATCCGGCACACCACCCCTGGTGTCGGCCTCATCTCCCCGCCTCCCCACCACGACATCTACTCGATCGAGGACCTAAAGCAGCTGATCTACGACCTGCGCTGCTCGAACCCCTCGGCGCAGGTGTCCGTCAAGCTCGTCTCCGAGGTCGGCGTCGGCACGGTCGCCGCCGGCGTCTCCAAGGCCAACGCGGACCGGGTCCTGATCGCGGGCCACGATGGCGGCACCGGGGCCTCCCCGCTGTCCTCGATCCAGGCCGCCGGGGTGCCCTGGGAGATCGGCCTCGCCGAGACCCAGCAGACGCTGCTGCTGAACGACCTGCGCTCGCGGATCGTCGTCCAGACCGACGGCCAGCTCAAGACGGGTCGCGATGTCGTGATCGCGGCGATGCTGGGCGCCGACGAGATGGGCTTCTCGACGGCCCCCCTGATCGCGACGGGCTGCATCATGATGCGGGCCTGCCACCTCAACACGTGCCCGGTCGGCATCGCCACCCAGGACCCGGAGCTGCGCAAGCGCTTCAAGGGGACCCCCGAGCACGTCGTGAACTTCTTCTTCTTCGTGGCCGAGGAGGTGCGGGAGATCCTCGCCTCCCTCGGCCTGCACACCCTCGACGAGGCGATCGGCAGGGTCGACCTGCTGGGGGTGGGAGCGGCGATCGACCACTGGAAGGCCCGCGGGGTCGACCTGACCCACATCCTCACTCACATCGCGCGGCCCGATGGCGAGCCCCGCCACCGCGTGGAACCGCCCCCGCCGGTCCTCGAGGACGCGCTGGACTGGGAGCTCGTCAAGCGGGCCGAGCCCGCGCTGCAGCGCGGCGAGCCGGTGAGGATCGAGATGGCGATCCGCAACCGCAACCGTTGCGTGGGAGGCATCCTCTCCAGCCACATCGCCAGCCGCCACGGGGCAGAGGGCCTGCCTGAGGGCTCGATACGGGTCGAGTTCGAGGGCTCGGCGGGTCAGAGCTTCGGGGGCTGGCTGGCCCCGGGAGTCGACTTTACCCTCTGGGGGGACGCCCAGGACTATGCCGGCAAGGGCCTCTCCGGGGGCGTCTTCGCACTGCGCCCGCGCGAGGGCATGGACCCGGGCTTCAAGGCCGAGGAGAACGTGATCGTGGGCAACACCGTGCTCTACGGGGCGACGTCCGGGAGGGCCTTCTTCCGCGGGCTGGCGGGGGAGAGGTTCGCGGTCCGCAACTCCGGTGCCTGGACGGTCGTCGAGGGCGTCGGGGACCACGGCTGCGAGTACATGACCGGGGGCCGGGTCGTCGTCCTGGGGCCGACCGGGCGGAACTTCGCGGCGGGCATGAGCGGCGGGGTCGCCTACGTGCTCGACGAGGACGGGAGCTTCGCCCGGCGCTGCAACATGGGCATGGTCGGCTTCGAGGATCTCGCCGAGGCCGATGCGATCGAGCTGCGGGCGATGATCGAAGAGCACGGGCGCCGAACCGACTCCCCCGTGGCCGCGCGGGTGCTCGCCCAGTGGGAGCAGCTGCTTGGCAGGGGAGCCTTCGTGAAGGTGATGCCCCACGACTACAAGCGGGTGCTGCGAGAAGCGGCCGAAAGCGAGGCGATCGCCGAGCGGGCCGCCGGCAACGGGGCCGTCACCGCCACCCGTCCGCTGGACGCCGTCGGCGAGACGGGCGCCTGATGGGCAAGCTCGGCGGCTTTCTGCGCATAGAACGCAGCGGCGTCCCCTACAGGGATCCCGCCGAGCGCGCCCGCGACTATCGCGAGTTCCAGCTCACCAGGCCGGTCCCCCAGCTTCGCGACCAGGGCGCCCGCTGCATGGACTGCGGGGTCCCCTTCTGCCACAACGGGTGTCCCCTCGGAAACCTGATCCCGGACTGGAACGACCTCGTCTACCGCGATCGCTTCGAGGACGCCATCGTCCAGCTGCACGCGACCAACAACTTCCCGGAGTTCACCGGGCGCCTCTGTCCGGCGCCCTGCGAGGCGGCCTGCGTGCTCGAGATCCGCGAGGGGGACGCCGTAACGATCAAACAGATCGAGAACGCGATCATCAACCGCGCCTGGGAGGAGGGTTGGGTCGTTCCCCAGCCGCCCCGGCGCGAGACCGGACAGGCCGTCGCGGTGGTGGGATCGGGGCCCGCCGGGATGGCGGCCGCCCAGCAGCTGAGCCGCGCTGGGCACAGGGTGACGCTGTTCGAGCGCGACGAGGCGATCGGAGGGCTCGTGCGCTTCGGCGTGCCCGACTTCAAGATCGAGAAGGCGGTCGTGCAGCGGCGGGTCGAGCAGCTCGTCGCCGAGGGCGTGGAGATTCGCTGCGGTGTGGACGTCGGCAGGGACATCGACGTGGAGGAGCTGCGGTCGGGTCACGACGCGATCGTGCTCGCCACCGGCTCGCGGGTGCCCCGGGACCTGCCCGTGGCGGGCAGGGAGCTCGCCGGCGTGCACTTCGCGATGGACTACCTCTACCAGCGCAACCGCTGGGTGGCGCGCGAGTCCGGGCCCGAGCCCACCTCCCCGCAGCCGCAGGCGGGTGAGGAGATCACCGCCGCGGGCAAGGACGTGGTGGTGATCGGGGGCGGTGACACGGGGGCCGACTGCGTCGGCAACGCCCTGCGCGAGGAGGCCCGCTCGATCGTCCAGCTGGAGCTGCTCGCCGAGCCGCCCGAGCACCGTCCCGACGACAGCACCCCCTGGCCGCTGTGGCCGGTGAAGTACCGCCTCAGCTACGCCATGGAGGAGGCCAGGAGCTGGGGGTCGGGGAGCAGGACTTCTCCGTCGCGACCACGAGCTTCATCGACGACGGCAGCGGAGGGGTGGCGGCCCTTCGCATCGCCCGGGCCGAGCCCCAGCCGCCGTTCGCCCCGGTGCAGGGCACCGAGCGGGAGCTGCCGGCCCAGCTGGTGCTGCTGGCGATGGGCTTTCTGCACCCTGAGCAGGGCCTTCTCGATCAGCTCGGCGTGGAGCGCGACCAGCGTGGCAACGTCAAGGCCGTCCGGCCCTACACGACCTCGGTCGAGGGTGTGTTCGCGGCCGGCGACGCCCGCCGCGGGCAGTCGCTGATCGTGTGGGCGATCAACGAGGGCCGCCAATGCGCCCGCATGGTCGACCGCTACCTCGCGGGCCGGCGCAACGGGTCACCCGCGGCGGTATCCGCGCACGACGAGGGGCTCGCCGGCCACGCGGACGCCGACGAAGGGCCCGAGGGACCGCCGCAGCACGTAGGCCCCGGCATCGGCGCCGGCTAGCTAGGGTGGGAGCGATGAGCAACGGCACCACCAACGGGCACCGGCCCGAGTCCTCCAACGCCAAGGTATGCCTGATCGGCGCCGGCTCCTCGGGGATCGCGGCCGCGAAGGCCCTGCACGAGAGGGGCATCGACTTCGACTGCTTCGAGAAGTCGGACCGCGTCGGCGGAAACTGGGTGTTCGAAAACCGCAACGGGATGTCGGCGGCCTACCGGGACCTCTTCATCAACACCTCCCGGCCGCGGATGGAGTACTCGGACTTCCCGATGCCCACCTCCTATCCCGACTTTCCCCACCACACCCAGATCGCCGCCTACTTCGAGGCGTACGTGGACCACTTCGGATTTCGCGACCGGATCACCTTCGACACCGGCGTGGAGCACGCCTCGCGAGAGGCCGACGGGACCTGGACGGTGGAGCTGGACACCGGGGAGACCCGCAGGTACGACGCCCTCCTGGTGGCCAACGGCCACCATTGGGATCCCCGCTGGCCGGAACCGGCCTTCCCGGGAGCCGACTCCTTCACCGGCACCCAGCTGCACGCCCACTCCTACATCGACAACTCGATCTTCGCCGGCAAGCGGGTGGTCGTGCTGGGGATGGGCAACTCGGCGATGGACATCGCGGTGGAGTCCTCCTATGTCGCCGAGCACACCTACCTTGCCGCCCGGCAGGGGGTGTGGATCATCCCCAAGTACATATTCGGCAAACCGGTGGACCAGATGCGCAACGACCCCCGGGTGCCCTTCAAGGTGCGCCAGCGCCTGACCCAGCAGCTGATCCGCAGCTACGCCGGGCCGCCCGAGCGCTACGGGCTGCCCAAGCCGAACCATCGCTTCGGAGAGGCCCACCCGACCGTCTCCGGGCGCATCCTCGACCGCATCCAGCACGGGACGATCACCCCCAAGCCCAACATCGACTCCTTCGACGGCGGGCAGGTGCGCTTCGCGGACGGCAGCACGGCGGATGCGGACGTGGTCGTCTACTGCACCGGCTACAAGATCACGTTCCCGTTCTTCGACGAGCACCTCATCTCGGCGCCGGACAACCACATCGAGCTGTTCCGCCGGGTCTTCCACCCCGACATCCCCAACGTCTTCTTCATCGGCCTGCTTCAGCCGCTCGGGGCGATCATGCCCCTCTCGGAGGCGCAGGGGGCGTGGGTGGGCGACTACCTGCTCGGGGACTACGCCCTCCCTTCTCAGGCGGAGGTCAGGGCGGACATCGATGCCGACCAGAGGGCCATGAGGGAGCGCTACGTGGCCTCCAAGCGGCACACCATCCAGGTCGACTTCGACGACTACCTCCACGCCCTCGCAAAGGAGCGCAGGGCCGGAGCCGAGCGGGCGCGGGCGGCCGGCTACATCCCACCTGTGCCATGCCGACCTTCTGCCGCCACAACCGCTTCATAGAGCGCTGCCCGATCTGCAGCAAGACCCTGCCCGGCAATGACAGGCCCGGCGGGGGCGCCTCGCGGCGGGCCGGCGCCCGCGCCGCCTCCACGGGTGCCTCCCCGCGCCGGCGGACGAGCAGCCGTGCGGGCGGGGGCCGGGGCGGGGCCCATGAGATGCGGGTGCGCCGGGAGGGACGGGCCGTCGAGGACGGCTACAGCTGCGAGCTGGTCCCCGGGCTGCGGGCCTCCGCGGACGCGGCGAGGCTCGCGCAGGAGATGGCCTTCTCCAGCGCCCGCCTGCAGGTGCTCGCGGTCGATCCCCCCGGGCTCTACGGCGAGGCGCGCCAGATCGCAACCTCAGACCTCGAGGCCGCGACCTGGATCTGCTTCTTGACCGCATGCCTGGGCCCGGTCGAGGGCGATGAGCCCTTCGGGGGAATCCGCCGGGCGCTCGCCGTCCTGCCCGCCCCCGGCGAGATCGCACGGGCGGAGGGCCTGCCGGGCCTTCTGGAGGGGATTCCCCTCGGGCCGCGCAGCTGCGCGCAGCCCGGCGCCGCGCTGAGCGCCTACGGCGAGTGGGTGCGTCGCGGCGGGGCACAGCCCGACCAGGGCGGCTCCGGACCCCAGGCACGGGCCTTCACCGGCGACCCGACCTGGACTCCCCAGCGACGCTTCGAACGGCTGTACGAGCGCCTGGCCCTGCCCGGGCTGTCGCGGACCGCCCGTTACGAGCTGCTCGTCTCCCTGGGCAGGCTCGGACTCTACGAGCTTCGCCCCGACTCCCTGCACCTCGGGGGCGTCGCCGACGCGACCGTCGAGGGCGCCAAGCGGGTGTTCGGGATCGCCGACCCCCTGCTGCTGGAGCGCCGCGCGAGAGCCCTCACAGAGGCCGCCTCGATGCCCGTCGAGACGCTCGACCTCGCCCTGGCCAACTGGTCGTCGCAGCAGCGCTCCAGCGGAGGGATCCCGCCGCAGACCCGCGACGAGACGGCCGAGCAGCTGGCCGGCGAAGCGCTCGGGCTCTAGTCGACACGCCGCGGGGGCGGGCGGCGGCGAAAGATGCCGTCCACACGGCCACCTACAGTGCCAGGTGTCAGTTGCCCCAGATCTCCGGGAGTCGCGATGCCCCTCTGTTTCATCGAGCCTCAGGATGCGATCCGCGTCATCGCCGAGTCCGTCGGCCGCGAGGCGCGCCGTCAACTCGTGGGGGAGGTCGTGCGCGCGTGGGTGGATGACATCCCCGACCAGGAACTGTCGGTCCACTACGCCAAGGCCATTGCCGACCTCGACGAGGACGACCTGCACCTGCTCGCCGCCTGGCACGCCTCGCTGGAGGTGGGCCAGCCGATCCCCAATACCGAGTTCCTCGTCGGCGTCTTCCCCAGCCTCGGGGAGAACCGCCGTGAGGCGCTGAAGATCGCCGCGGGCTTCCGCGGGGAGGAGGCCTTCCAGGCGGGAGTCGCCGAGGACCAGGCCCTGGACACGGTGCTGCCCCGCCTCTCGCCCGAGCGGGCGATCGAACTGGCTAACGAGTGCATTCAGCTGTACATGTGGGACCGCCTCGGCTGCGACAACTAGGACGCCGATGGGCGGCGCCATGCTGCGTCCTCGGTGATCGCCTGTGCCCCGAAGGGGTACGTGCTTAGCACGCCACGTCATCTGCGTCCTTGCCTGGCTTGCCCCTCGACGCCCTAGGAGGGATTGGTGGCACGCAACGGGCCCCGAGCCGGGCGGCGGCTGTCGAGCCTGCGCAGGCGTGGATAGACTGGGCTCATGTCCGAGCCGTCGACAGCCGTGCCCAGCGAGGAGGACGTCATGGACGCCCTCTCCAACGTGATCGACCCGGAGCTCGGTCTCGACTTCGTCGAGCTGGGGCTGATCTACGGGGTCGAGATCGCCGATGGCAACGTGCGGGTCACCTTCACGCTGACGACGCCCGGCTGCCCGATCGGCCCCCAGGTGACCGAACAGATCGATGAGTTCGTCGGGGAACTCGAGGGTGTAAGGACCGTGGAGTCCGAGATGGTGTTCGTTCCCCCGTGGTCGCCCGAGCGGATGAGCGAGGACGCCAAGTTCGCGCTCGGATTCTGAGCCCGGCCCCGGCGGCCGGTACCGCTCAGACCGCCGCGGGAGCGGTCTCGCGGGCGAGGGCGACGAGCTTGGCCAGTTCGGAGGCGATGCTCTCGCCGATCGCGTCGATGTCCGGGAGGGCGTCGAAGTCGCCCAGCAGGCCGAAGTTCATCTGGCCGTTGTAGGACATGATCGCGATCGCCAGCGCGTGGTTTTCGGGCAGGAAGGCCACCGGGATCGCCTGCAGCATCTCGCGGCCGAGCACGTAGAGCGGGAACTGCGGGCCGGGCACGTTCGTGACGATCAGGTTGAACAGCCGGGTGGAGAAGTTCAGCCGCGAGGCCTGGGCGAGGATCGTCGGCGGGGCGAAGTTCTGTGCGCCGGCGATGACCTCGGCGCCGAGCGCCTGCTTTGACTCCTTCAGCCCGTCCATCGCGTGCGAGACGAAGCGCAGGCGGTTGCAGGGGGTCGGCGATGTAGATCGGCAGCGGACCCCGCATGACCACGATCCGGTTGCCTCCGCCGTCGTGCTCGTCCTCGGTCCGCACCGAGACCGGCACCAGGGCCCGCATCTCGACCCCCGCCGTGCGGCGCCCGCGGGAGATCAGGAAGGTGCGCAGGGCGCCCGCGACGACCGCCAGGACGACGTCGTTGACGGTGCCCCCGAAGGCGTTCTTGACGGTCTTGAAGTCATCCAGCTGGCTGGTCACGGCGACGAAGCGCCGGTGAGGGCCGATCGGGACGTTCAGGGGCGTTTCGGGAGCCGGGTTCAGACCGGCCCAGACGATCTCCCCTACGCCCTCGGCGGCCTCGCGGGCGCGGTGCAGGGCCCGCTCGGGGTGGGCCAGGGCGTCCATCGCCCCCTCCAGCAGCGCCACCCCCGTGCGCGCCGCCCCGATCAGCCCGGACGCGAGCAGCTGGGCGGTCCCGGGCTCGGGGTGGGGCTGCCACGGCCGTCCCGAGTTGGGGATCTGCGGCGGGTTCGGGGAGAGGTCGAACAGGACGGTGGCGAGGTCGACCCCGGCGATGCCGTCGATCAGCGAGTGGTGGGTCTTGGTGATGAGCGCGAAGCGGTCATCCTCCAGGCCCTCGATCAGCCACATCTCCCACAGCGGCTTGGACCGGTCGAGCTGCTGGGAGAAGATCCGGGCGGTCAGGTCCTGCAGCTGCTCGAAGCGCCCGGGGGCGGGCAGGGCGCTGTGGCGGACGTGGTACTCGAGGTTGAAGCTCGGGTCGTCGATCCACACCGGCCGCCCGCTGTCGATCGCGGTGTGGGCGAGCTTGTGGCGGTAGCGGGGGACCAGGTGCAGGCGCCGGCGGATCTGTTCGAGGAACTCCTCCATGCTCGGCGCCGGGCCCTCGACGATCGTCAGCCCGCCGATGTGCATGTGCGAGACGGGGCCCTCCTGGTGCAGGAAGGAGGCGTCGACTGGGGTCAGCCGGTCGAGGTGACGTTGAGGCACGGCGGTTAGCGTACCTGGACGCCCACCATACAATGACACCCATGACGAACACGGTCGAGAAGCTGCTGCTCGCAGCTCCCCGGGGCTACTGCGCGGGCGTCGACAGGGCCGTGCAGACGGTCGAACGCGCACTGGCATCTGCACGGCGCGCCCGTGTACGTCCGCAAGGAGATCGTCCACAACAAGCATGTGGTGGAGGAGCTGCGCGCGCGGGGGGCGATCTTCGTCGAGGAGGAGACCGAGGTGCCCGGAGGGGGCCGTCTGCGTCTTCTCGGCCCACGGGGTCTCCCCAGCGGTGCGGGCGGGAGCGCAGGAGCGCGGCCTGCAGACGATCGATGCGACCTGCCCCCTGGTCACGAAGGTGCACCGCGAGGCGGTCAGGTTCGCCGAGGACGGATACACGATCGTGCTCGTGGGCCACGCCGGACACGAGGAGGTGGAAGGGACGATGGGAGAGGCGCCCGACCGGATCCTGCTGGTGCAGAGCGAGCAGGACGTCGACGCTGCTGGAGATAGAGGATCCCGAGCGCGTCGCCTACATCACCCAGACCACCCTCGCCGTCGATGAAACCACGGCGATCATCGCCCGCCTGCGGGAGCGCTTCCCGAGTATCGCCGGACCCCGCACCGATGACATCTGCTACGCCACCACCAACCGCCAGGCGGCCGTCAAGCAGATGGCCGGCGAGCTGCGACCTGATGCTCGTGATCGGCTCGCGCAACTCCTCCAACTCCGCCCGCCTGGTGGAGGTCGCCCGCGACTGCGGCACCGAGGCCTACCTCATCGACAACGCCGGGGAGGTGCAGGAGGAGTGGCTCTCCCGGCGGCGTGTGGTGGGTATCTCCTCCGGGGCCAGCGCTCCCGAGAACCTCGTGCGCGAGCTGGTCGACTTCTTCCGGACCGGGGCGTGCAGGACATCTCGGAGTTCGACGTCGTCCGCGAGGACGTCCGCTTCATGCTGCCCAAGCAGATCCGCGAGGCGGTGGGCGCACAGGTACCCCAGGGCGGGGCACACGCCCAGGGCGCACCCCAAATGGGCGGGGCCTCCTGACCGACGGCGGGCGGCGCTGCGGCGAGGGACCCGAGGCTCGCATGGGGGCCGCATGCGCACGCTGATCATCTCCGACCTGCACCTGGGGAGCATCTCCGGGGCCGACCTGCTGCGCCGCCCGGAGCTCCGCGGCGGGCTGCTGGAGATGGCCGGCGAGGTCGACCGGATGGTGCTGCTCGGGGACGTCCTCGAGCTGCGCCACGGCCCGCTGCGCGAGGCGATGGCGGCCGCCCGGCCGTTCTTCGAGGACCTCGGCAGGCGCCATGCAGGGACGGGAGGTGGTGATGACCGTGGGCAACCACGACCATGCCCTGGTGGAACCGTGGCTGTCGGCGCGGGGAGCGGAGATCGAGCCGCCCCCGCTGGAGGTCGAGCAGCTGATCGAGCCCGCCGAGGCGTCGCCCGGCCTTCGCCCGCATCGCCGACTGGGTCCGACCCGGCCAGGCTGCAGCGTCGCCTATCCGGGGCTGTGGGTGCGACCGGACGTCTATGCGACGCACGGCCACTATCTCGACTGCCACCTGACGATCCCGACGCTCGAGCGCCTCAGCGTGGGCTTCATGAGCCGGCTGCTGCGGCAAGCCCGCCGGCGGGCTTCTCGCGGGGCCGATGACTACGAGGCGATGGGGGCGCCGGTGTTCGCCTGGCGCGATGCCGTGGCCCGCGACGCCCACACCGGCGCGGCGCTGAACGGGATGGCCACGGTCACCGCCTGGCGGGCGCTCGGCGGCGGCCGCGGGAGCCCGCAACGGGCGCGGGGGCCGATCCGCAGCGGAGCTGCGCCGCCGCAGCGATCGCCACGGCTTCCCGATCGCGGTCGCCGCGCTCAACAGGGCCGGAATCGGTCCGCTGCGGGCCGACATCTCGGCCGCCGAGCTGCGCCGGGCGGGACTGCGGGCGATGGGGGAGGTGGCCGACCGGCTCGGGCTGGGCGACGCCTACGTGGTCTTCGGCCACACCCACCGCGCCGGGCCGCTTCCCGGCGATGATCCGCAGGAGTGGCGGGACTCGGCAGGCGCCCGTCTGGTCAACTGCGGCAGCTGGACCTACTCCTCCGTCTTCCTGACCTCGACCGCGGGCCAGAGTCCCTACTGGCCGGGACGCTGCGTGCTGGTGGAGGACTCGGGGCCGCCGCAGGTGCAGGGACTGCTCGGCGATCGCTCCCACGACGAGCTCGCCCCCGACCGGGCGGCCATCCCCCGCACGCGGCGGTCCGCCTGGACATCTTCAAGGGGGCGCCGCGGAGTGCCCTAGCCGTGGGCGTCGGCGAAGCTCAGCAGGGCCCGTCCCTGGGCGGTGAGGGTGGGACCGGGGAGCTGCTGCATCGCCCAGCCGCCCGCGTTGCGCGAGTAGACGATCAGGGCCCGGAGCCACCCGGCCCGGCGATATGTCAGGGCGTTGCCCAGCATTTCTGTCAGCTCGGCGGCCGCCGTGGAGCTGTTGGGCGCCGCGGCGGCTCCGGCTCCCTGGCATTCCTGCTGCGCGCCGTTGACGTCAGGAGCGCAGAAGCCGATCTCCGAGACGATGATGTTGACTGCCCGGAGGTCATTTCGGCCTGCACGGCGGGCACCGACTGGATGCCCCGGGTGTTCTGGGAGAAGCTTCCCGCGGGTGGGCCGTAGGGGTGCAGGTACCAGCCCTTGACTTCGGTCTGCAGCCGCGGCTGTTCGGCATACATGCTCTGCAGCCAGCCGGCGCCGGTGGCCCCCACGTAGATCCGTTCCAGGGGGATGCCCGCCCGGGTCGCTTCGGGCAGCAGCGCGGCGACGATGTTCGCGTACTGGCCGGAGGTCCCGTATCCCCAGGGCTCGTTGATCGCCTCGAACACGATCGGGGCCGTCGGGTATTTGGCGAGGATTTCGCCTGCCGAGTGGACGAAGCCCTTGACGTAGCTGCCGATCTTGCGGCCGCTGGGCAGGCATTCCTGGCCCCAGCTGCAGTGGGAGTAGCCCTTGAACTCGATCGTGATGACGGGGATCATCCCGGCCCCGATCGAAGGGCGAGGGCGGGGCCGCCCTGCTTGAGGGTCTCCTTCGCCGACCACTCGATCGCGGCGCTGCGATCGAAGACGACCTTGTGTTCGACGAAGGATTCGAGCGCCCCGAGGTAGGTGCTGCTGTTGCCGTTGAGCCCGAGCCACGGGCCGCGCGGCGGGGGGTCGTAGGCGTAGTGGTCGCGGGGAACGTCCGGCGAGGTTTCCCCCTTCGCATTGGCCACCCGGACTTCCACTTCTCCGGAGCCCGCCGGGGCGAGCGCCGTCACGGCGGTTTCCGACACCACGATCACCTTCGGCGAGGGGCGGGCGCCGAAGAAGACCTGTGTGACGGGGGTGGCGCCCGCCAGGTGCTGGCCGCTGATCACCACCGTCGCTCCTCCGGCGGCGGGTCCGTTGTTGGCTTCGATCCCCGAGACCGAGGGTCCCGTCACAGCGAGGGCCGGCGCGGCCAGGGGGCCGCACGAGGCCAGGCAGCCGGCCACGGCTGCCAGCGCGACGCGCCTCCCGGTCCGCTTGCAGGGAAGCGCGGACAGATGTCTCCGACCAGCGGATCGCATCTGCGGGCGACCTTACAGGACACACATAAGCCTGGTGTCACCCCCCGTTATCGCCCGCCGTCCCGCCAGGGGTCCTGGGCGGGAAGCTCGGGTCAGGCCAGGCCGGGGGTGAAGCAGGTGGCGTGGCAGCGAAGGTCCCCGCTCGAGCTCGAGGCGGAGGCTCCCCCGGGTGTGGCGGGGGTGCTCGATCAGCGGGTAGGCGCCCGACTCCTGCACGGCCAGCTCGACCTCCTCGCCGATCCCCTCCAGGGTGGCCCGACGGTCCCGGCTCCCTCCAGCACCAGCCACACCCCCCCGGCCTCATAGGGGCCGCTGTAGGGCCCTCCCGGTCAGCCGTCTGCGCCACGAGGACCGCCCCGGGCGCGTCCTCGGGGCGCACCGGTGCAAGGGCTCGCGCTCGACGCCCAGGAGCTCCTGGATCGCCAGCTCGGTCTCCTCGTAGGCGCCCTCGCCGTAGTGGTACTCGAACAGCCGCGCCGCGCCCGTCGAAGAGGTAGCGGGCGGGCCAGCCCTCGTTCTCGTACTCCTGCCAGAGCTCCAGCTCGCTGTCGATCAGCACGGGGTAGGCGATCCCCAGGCGGGCGACCGCCCGTCGCACCGCCTCGCTCGTCGCGGGAGGGCTCGAACCCGGGGCAGTGCACCCCGATCACCCGCAGGCCCGCCGACGCGTAGCGCTCGTGCCACGCCTTCACGTAGGGCAGCGTCCGCATCGAGTTGGGCCGGCAGAAGTCCCAGAACTCCACCAGCATCGGCCTGCCCCGCTGGATCGTGGCCTGCGGCCCGGCGGTGTTGACCCAGGGCAGGCGGGTCGGGAACAGCGGCGCGGCGATTGTGTCTACGGGAACACGCATTGACGCAGCGGGCCGCCCCTAAGCCGGTCGAGCGTCAAGCCTGGCAAGGACGCAGTGAGCGAAGTGTGCTTTGCACATACCCCTTCGGGCACAGGCGAGCGACCGAGGACGCCGCCAGGCGCCGGCGATCGGCTGGCTCAGCCGATGGAGCCGACCATCTCCAGCTGGATCAGCCGGTTGAGCTCGACCGCGTACTCCATCGGCAGCTCCTTCGTGACGGGCTCGATGAAGCCGTTGACGATCATGGCCGCGGCCTCGTCCTCGGTGAACCCGCGCGAGCCCATGTAGAAGAGCTGGTCGTCGGAGATGCGCCCGACGGTGGCCTCGTGGGCGACGGTGACGTGGGGGTTCTGGATCTGGATGTCGGGCCAGGTGTCCGAACGCGATTCGCCGTCCATCATCAGCCCGTCGCACTGGACCCGCGCTTTCGAGCCGGCCGAGTTGGGGCCCATCTTGACGAGGCCCCGGTAGCCCATGATCCCGCCGTCCTTGGAGATCGACTTGGCGAGGATGTTGGAGGTCGTGTTGGGCGCCAGGTGGACGACCTTGGCGCCGGTGTCCTTGTGCACCCCCTTGCCGGCGACGCCCACGTTGAGGTGGTCGGCGCGGGCGCCCTCGCCCATCAGGAACGATCCCGGGTAGAGCATCACGTACTTGGCTCCCATCGAGCCGCCGACCCACTCGACGGTTCCCTCGGCGTCCACGACGGCGCGCTTGGTGTTGAGGTTGTAGACGTCCTTGGACCAGTTCTGGACGGTCGTGTAGCGGGCCTTGGCCCCCTCGTGGACGAAGATCTCGACGACGGCCGAGTGCATCGAGTTGACGCTGTAGGTCTGGGCCGTGCAGCCCTCGATGTAGTTCACCTCGGCCCTCGTCGGCGACGATCAGGGTGTGCTCGAAGGTGCCCTCGCCGGCGCCCTCCATGCGGAAGTAGGACTGCAGCGGCAGGTCGCACTTGACGCCCTCGGGGATGTAGCAGAAGGCCCCCCGGACCAGACGGCCCCGTGCAGGGCCGAGAACTTGTTGTCCTGGGGCGGGACGCACTTGTTCATGAAGTACTTCTGGACCAGCTCCGGGTACTCGGTGATGGCGGTGTCCATCGAGCAGAACAGGATCCCCTGCTTGGCGTACTCCTCCTTGAGGCCCTCGTAGACGGGCTCCTGGCGCCACACGCCGACGACGCCCGCGAGGTGCTCGCGCTCGGCCTGGGGGATGCCCAGGTCCTCGTAGGTCTGCTTCATCTCCTCGGGAACCTCGTCCCAGCTGTTGAACCGCCCGGCCGTCGGGGGGGAGTAGAGCACGAGGTCGTCGAGGTTCAGGCCGCTGAGGTCCGGGCCCCAGGTCGGCATCGGCTTGCGCTCGAAGATCTCCAGCGACTTCAGCCGTTTCTCGGCCATCCAGTCGGGCTCGCCCTTGATCTTGGAGAGCTCGCTGACGACCTCTCGCGAGATGCCCTGACGGGCGCGTAGCTGCCCCTGCTCGTCCTCGACGATCGGGCTCGGCTTTGCGATGCGTTCAATCGTGGCCATTGGAGTCCCTCGTCACTGGTAGCTTGCGAATCCTGTGCTCCGAAGTAGGAATTGTATCGCGGGCCTCAGGCGGGCCATGCGTTGTCGCCGGTCACGGCCCCCCGCACGACCTTCAGGTTGAGCAGTGCGCACTTGCGCCGGGTGGCCGAGACGGGGATCCCGAGCAGCTCGATCATCCAGTCCGCGTCGAGCCTGCCCGACCTGCTCGAGGGGCATGCCCTTGAGCTCCTCCGAGGCGATCGAGGCGGCGGCCTGGGAGATCGCGCAGCCGTGCCCGTGGAAGCGGAGGTCCTCGATGCGGTCGTCCTTGACCCGGATGTGGACGCCCAGCTCGTCGCCGCAGAGCGGGTTGTGCTCGAGCTCCCTCGAGGTCGTGCGGGTCGAGCTCGCCGAAGTTCTGCGGCCGCTTGTAGTGCTCGAGGATGTAGTCGCGGTAGAGGTCGTCCATCGTCTACAGCCCGAAGATCTCGTCGGCCGCTCTGCAGGGCCGCCACGAGGGCGTCGATGTCCGGCTCGCTCGTTGTAGACGCCGAGGCTGGCCCGGGCGGTCGCTGCCGACTCCCAGGCAGCGCATCAGCGGCTGGGCGCAGTGGTGCCCGGCGCGGACGCAGACGCCCTCGCGGCCCGAGCAGCTCGGCGATGTCATGGGGGTGCATGCCCTCGACCGTGAAGGAGGCCAGCCCGCCGCGTCCCTCAGCCTCCGGGCGGCCCCACGACCCGCAGGCCGGGCACCTCGGCCAGGCCGTCGAGCATGTAGCTCGGTCAGGGCCCGCTCGTGCGCTCGCACGCGGTCCATGCCGAGCGCGGCCAGGTAGTCGACGGCGGCGGCCAGCCCGACCGCCTCGGCGATCGTGGGGGTGCCCGCTTCGAACTTCCAGGGCAGCTCGTTCCAGGTCGCGCTCTGGAAGTCGACCGAGGCGATCATGTCCCCGCCGGTGAGGAAGGGCTCCATCTCCTCGAGCGCTCGCGGCGGCCGTGCAGCACGCCGATGCCGGTCGGCCCGAGCGCCTTGTGGCCCGTCCAGGCGTAGAAGTCGGCCCCGACATCCGCCGACGTCGACGGGCATCTGGGGCACCGCCTGAGCGCCGTCGATGAGCGACACCGCCCCGGCCCGGCGCGCCACGGGCGGTCATCTCGCGCGACCGGGTTGATCGTTCCGAGGACGTTCGAGAGGTGGGCGAAGGCGACCAGCCGCACGTCTCCGCGGGCCAGCTCCGCCTCGAGACGCCTGCGAGCGAGAGCTCCCCGCGCTCGTCGACCTCCAGGTAGCGCAGGCTCGCCCCGCGTTCGCGGCAGAGCACCTGCCAGGGAACGATGTTCGCGTGGTGCTCCATCTGGGTGATCAGCACAGCGTCGCCCGGGACCGAGGTGGGCGCGCGCCCCAGGAGTGCGCGACGAGGTTGATCGCCTCGGTCACGTTCTTGGTGAAGATCGTCGTCTGCGGGTCGGCGCCGGTGAAGGCCGCGATCCGCGCCGGCGGGCCCCTTCGAAGGCGGCGTCGGCCTCCTGGGCGAGCGGATAGACGCCGCGGTGCACGTTGGCGTTGTGGCTGGCGAGGTGGTCGGCCAGGGCATCGATGACGACCTGCGGCTTCTGCGAGGTGGCCGCCGGAGTCGAGGTAGATCAGCGGCCGGCCGCCGGGGCGCCGGGCGAGGATCGGGAAGTCGGCCCTTACCGCGAGCGAGCTCTCAGCGACTGGTGGCATAGGTTTCGATGTCCTCTCGTGCGGCGGCCAGCTTGCGCGCGATCTTCTCGCGCACGATGCTCCTCGAGGGGCTCGTCCTGCGAGCTCGGAGATCAGCGGCTCGAAGAACCCCTCGACGATGATCCGCACCGCCGCCGGGCGGTCAAGGCCGCGGCTCTGCATGTAGAAGATCGCCGCCTCGTCGAGCTCTCCCACCGTGCCTCCATGGGAGGCCGAGACGTCGTCGGAGGAGACCAGCACCGAGGGGATCGCGTCGATGCGCTGCTTGCGGGGAGAGCATCATCGAGTGGATCTGCAGGTAGGTGTGGGTCTGCTGGGCCCCCGGGTCGATCTGGATCAGGCCCTCGAAGCTCGCCCGGCTCTCGCCGCTGGCGGCTCCCCGCCAGTGCACGTCGCCGCCGGAGGGGCCGGTCTCGTGCAGGTCGGCCGCGAAGACGTCGAGGTGCTCCTTGCCCTCGGCGAAGAAGAGGCCCCGGAAGGCCATGTCGCCGCCGGGCTCGGAGACGGCGAGCTCGAGGTGCTGGCGGATCATGTGGCCGCCGAGCAGGGCCGGAAGCCAGTGGCAGTAGGCGTCCCGGCCGACCCCGACGAAGCGGGTGGAGACGTCGAACACCTCGCCGTCGCCCCAGTCCTGGATCTGGGCCAGACGGCAGCGGGCTCCGTCCTGCAGGTAGAGCTCGAAGGCTCCGGCGTGCAGGGCCTGGCGGGATCCCTCGATAGGAGGAGAAGTCCTCTGCCAGGTCGTACTCGTGGACCCTGAACTCGCTCGTGGGGCCGCCGACGACGAGCGTGCGCCCGTACTGGGCGATGCCCGGCCTGTCGATCGCGTAGACGAGCTCGAACGGGTCCTCGACGACGAGCCCGTCGGGGACGTGCAGGAAGCATCCCGCCGGTCCAGAAGGCGGCGTTGGCGGCCTCGAGCTTGTGGCGGTCGATCGGCAGCCGCTTGGAGAACCATTCCGCGGCCAGCTCGGGGTGGCGCTCGAAGGCCTCCTCGAGCGAGCAGAGGATCACGCCCCGCTGGGCCAGCGCGGGATCGAGCTCGACGTGCACGACGCGCGACCGCGCTCTGCACGATCCGTCCCGCCCGCGGGCCGCTCGGGGATCGTGCGCATCACGACATCGGGCACCTCGCTCGCCGGACGCTCGTGCGCGAGGGCGTCGAGATCGAGGCTCTGCAGGCTCGTGGTCCAGAATCCCGAGCGGCGCCAGACGGGCAGCTCGGCCGACTCGAATGCCTTCAGGGCCGCTTCGCGCAGCTCCTGCAGGGTCCGCCCGTCGCCTGCTCCGGCCCCGGCGAGGGCCTGGTAGAGGGTGGCCTCGCGGTGGCGCCCGGCGCTTCCTCGGGCCGGGGCGGCGCCGTTGCCCGCCGCTGCCGGTTCTCGCTCGTCCGCGGCTCAGACATCGTCGTCACCGGCAGTGACGGCCGCGCCGACCTCCTGGCGGATCTGGTCGTAGCCCTCGCGCTCGAGGCGCTCGACCAGCTCGACGCCGCCCTCGAGCACGATCCGGCCATCCATCAGGATGTGGACGAACTGGGGCTGGACGTAGTGCAGGATGCGCTGGTAGTGGGTGATGATCAGGGCGCCCAGGCCCTGCTCGTCGTGCAGCCGCTGAACGCCCTCGGCGACGGTGCGCAGGGCGTCGATGTCCAGGCCCGAGTCGGTCTCGTCGAGGATCGCCACGTCCGGGGCGAGCATCGCCATCTGCAGGATCTCGGCGCGCTTCTTCTCGCCGCCGGAGAAGCCGTCGTTGAGGTGGCGGGAGGTGAAGGCCCGGTCGACGTCGAGCAGCTCGATCGCGTGCTGGAGCTGGTTGCGGAACTCCTTGACCTGGATCGGCTCCTCGCGCTTGGCGTTGATGGCCATGCGCAGGAAGTTGGCGACCGACACGCCCGGGATCGACACCGGGTACTGGAAGGCGAGGAACAGGCCGGCCTTGGCCCGCTCGTGCGGCTCGGCCTCGGTGATGTCCTCGCCCTTGAAGACGATCGAGCCCTAGGTGATCTCGTAGGCGGGGTGGCCGAGAAGGGTGTTGGCCAGGGTCGACTTGCCGGAGCCGTTCGGGCCCATCAGGGCGTGTATCTCGCCCCGGCTGATGTCGAGGTCGACGCCCCGGAGGATCTCGCGCTCCTCGGTGCGAACGTGCAGGTCTTTGATCTCTAGGTCGGCCATGTTCTGTGATCAGGCTCCGGTCGTGAGGGGTCTCGATTTGCAGGGTGTCGGGCGGCCCGCCGGGAGGGCGGGGGCGAGCAGCAGGTCGGCGAGGGTCGTGTCGCGCAGCGTGCTGATGATCGAGATGCGCACCCGCGTCCAGAGGAGCTTCGTCGGGCAGACGTGATCCGGGCTCGACTCCCGTGAGCACACGATCGAGCCGTCAGCGGCCTCCGAGATGCACTCGATCGGGGCGATCGAGCCCTCGAGGGCCTCGACGACCTCGGCCATCGTGATCTCCGTCGGCGGGCCGGGCGAGCAGGTAGCCGCCGCGGGAGCCGCGGCGTGAGTCGACAAGGCCGGCCTTGCGCAGGCGCGCCACCAGGTGCTCCAGGTAGGCCAGCGGTAGGCCGTCGTGGGCCGCGATCTCGGCCAGCGGGATCGGATCCTCGCCGGCTGCGCCGAGCCAGCTCGACCATCACGCGCACGCCGTACTCGGCCTTCGTTGAGAACATCATCGTCGATTTCCTACCTGCGAGCTAGGGTATCAGCCCGCCTGCAGCTTGCGGATGTCGTGGGAGAGCGCTTCGGGGGTGAGCTGTTCCTGGCCGAAGAGGACGCGCTCGCGAGCCCTGGCGGTCGATCAGCAGCACGGCGGCCGAGCGCCGCGAAGGCCGCCCGACCCGACCGGCCGGGGGTCGGACGCCGGTAGGCCCGCCAGATCGCAGCCAGGTCCGAGGGCGATCCGGTCAGGTAGTGGACCCGGCCGCTCAGCGACGACCTGCGCAGGAAGCGGCGCACGCTGCGCGCGGCGTGTCGCCGCCTGGGATCGGCGCTGACGATCAGCACCGGGACCGGGCCTCGCCAGTTCGTCCAGCGCCCCGCGGATCTGCTGGGCGATCAGGATGCAGGTGGCCCCGCAGCGGGAGTAGAGGAAGGTCACGCACCCTGACCCGGCCGCGCGTAGCTGGCGAGGGACACGCGACCGGCCGTACTGGTCGGTGAGGGTGAATTCCGGGCGCGGCGCGCGACGGGCAGGGCCGCGCCCTCGAAGCCCGCCGGCGCTCGGCGACCGCCGCCGCGGGGCGTGGTCGAGTCCCCGGACGAGCCGCCTTTGCTCGCCGCAATGGCGAAGGCGAGGGCCGCGAGCACGGCCATGGCCCAGCAGCGCTGGCAGGGCGATCGGGTGGCGCCGGCGCATTCTGAAGACCAGCCTAGGGGACGGGCCCGCGGCGCCAGGCGCTATACTTTGTGAAGTCTATGAATCCCGACCGTGGTTTAGGAGTTTCAAGCATGAGTCCGTCCGGAGCAGAGCTTCTCCGCCGAGATCAAGAGCAAGATCGAGGAGGTCGACCCGTCCGAGGTCAAGGAGCTGGTCGACGAGGGCGTGACGATCGTCGACGTCCGCGGCAGCGAAGAGTTCGCCACCGGGCACCTGCCCGGCGCGAAGAGCATCCCGCGCGGCCATCTGGAGACCCGCATCGAGGGCGTCGTGCCCGGACCGCTCCGCCCAGGTGATCCTCTACTGCGCCTCGGGCAACCGCTCGGCCTACGCGGCCCGGACGCTGCACCGAGGACATGGGCTACGAGCACGTGCGCTCGATGACCGGCGGCATCACCCTGTGGAAGGACCGCGGCTACGAGGTCGAGGTCCCCCGGGCGCTCACCGCCGAGCAGCGCGACCGCTACTCGCGGCACCTGCTGATCCCGGAGATCGGCGCCGAGGGCCAGCAGAAGCTGCTCGACGCCAAGGTCCTGCTGCTCGGCGCCGGCGGGCTCGGCTCGCCGACCGCCCTCTACCTCGCCGCGGCCGGCGTGGGCACGCTCGGGATCGTCGACGACGACGTCGTCGACCTGTCGAACCTCCAGCGCCAGGTGATCCACACCACCGAGCGCATCGGGATCCCCAAGGTGGACTCGGCCGAGGAGTCGATCCACGCCCTGAACCCCGACGTCAACGTGGTCAAGTACAAGACCCGGATCGACGCCTCGAACATCATGGAGATCATCGAGGGCTACGACGTGATCGTCGACGGGGTGGACAACTTCCCCACGCGCTACCTGCTCAACGACGCCACCGTGCGCCTGAGGATCCCGGTCGTCTCGGCCTCGATCCTCGGCTTCGACGGGCAGCTGTCGGTCTTCAAGCCCTACGAGGGCCCGTGCTACCGCTGCCTGTTCCGCGAGCCGCCGCCGGCCGAGCTGGCGCCCTCCTGCGGGGCCAACGGCGTCCTCGGCGTGCTGCCCGGGACGATGGGGCTGCTGCAGGCCACCGAGGTCGTCAAGCTGATCCTCGGGATCGGCGACCCGGCGATCGGGCGGCTGCTGCTCTACGACGCCCTCGGGGCGACCCTGACGGAGGTCAAGGTCCATCGCGATCCCGACTGCCCGATCTGCTCGCGGGACCCCGAGGACATAGCCGACGAGGAGCTCGGCGTCTTCCCCGACTACGAGGCGTTCTGCGCCGCCGCCGGGTAGGCAGGGTCATCCGGATGGGGACCCGCCACGCGACGGCCGGGCGCCGCATGCCCCCGGCGTGGTAATCATTTGCAATGGCCACGATCAAGATACCGCCGGTCCTGCGCGCCTCCGTCGGGGGGGAGAAGGAGGTCTCGGCCTCGGGCGAGAACGTCGGAGAGGTGCTGCGCGACCTCGCCGCCAACCACCCCGCCACCCAGAGCCAGCTCTTCTCGGCCGAGGGGGATCTCAACCGCTACGTCAACGTGTACCTCAACGACGAGGACGTCCGCGTCCTCGATGGCCTGGACACGGCGGTCGGGGCCGGGGACATCCTCGTGATCCTGCCGGCGATGGCCGGCGGGGCGGGCGGGGCTCTCTAGGCGGCTGCGGCCGCCTCGGGCCCGACCTCCTCGACAGCGGTCCCCTGCGCCGCAGGGATGGTGCTCATGGCGTGCTCGGCCAGTGCGGTGATCGTCAGCGAGGGGTTCACCCCGACGTTGGCCGGGATCGCCGAGCCGTCGCAGACGAGCAGGTTCTCATAGCCGAAGACGCGCTGGTCGGCGTCCACCACTCCCTGCTCGGGGTCCGGGGCGATGACGGCCCCGCCGAGGATGTGGGCGGTGGTGGGGATGTTGAAGAGGGCCTCGGTGAGGGAGCTCTGGGCGATCCCGCCGGTGCGCTTGGCGAACCATTCGGCGGCTTCGTTGGCGACCGGGATGAAGGTCGGGATGGGACGCTCGGGGTCCTGTTCGGTCTGCAGCCAGAACGAGCCGAAGGGGCCTTTGCGAGGCCGCAGGGCGATTGCGTTGTCGAGCGTCTGCATCACCAGGAGGATGATCGTGCGCCGCGACCAGCGCTTGGCGAACAGGACCTTCGCGAGCCGGCCGGGGTGGCGGAGTATCTGCGCGAGCAGCTTCAGCGGACGGGTCAGGCGGGTGCCGTCGCCGGTCAGCAGGGTGTAGAGCAGGCGCATCGAGTCGCCGTCGTCCCGTAGGTGACGGTCTCGATGTGGGTGTTGGGGTCGGGGTAGATCGAGGAGGTGATCGCCACCCGCTTGATCAGGTCCTCGGGGTAGTCCTCGGGCACGGTCACGGTGAGGATCGACTCGGAGTTGGTCCTCACGAGCTCGCCGAGGCGAGGGGAGACCGCGCGGCAGGGATCCCTCCAGGCGGCAGCGCTGCAGAAGCCTGTTGGTGCCGAGCGGGCCGGCCGCGACGACCACCCCGCGCGCCCGCAGGACGCGCCGCTGCTTGCCCAGCCATGCCCCGGAGCGGACCGATTCGACCTCGTAGCCGTCGGCTCCGTCGGCCGCGCCGATCGGGCGGATGTCGACCACGGTGCGTTCGGGCATCACCTTGGCGCCCCGCTGCTCGGCGAAGTAGAGGTAGTTCTTGACGAGCGTGTTCTTCGCCCCGTGGATGCAGCCGACCATGCAGCGTCCGCACAGATGACAGCCGGTCCTGTCCGGGCCCTCGCCGCCGAAGAAGGGGTCTGGGACGGTCTTGCCGGCCTCCCCGAAGTAGATCCCGACGGGCGTCCGTTTGTAGCTGTCGCCCACGCCGAGCTCCTCGCCGAGCTCTCGCAGGAGCTGGTCGGCGGGGTCCTCGTGGGGGTTTTCGACGACTCCGAGCATCCGCTGGGCCTCCGCGTAGTGCGGCGCCAGGGCTCTGCTCCCAGTCGCGCATGTCCGCCCACTGGCGGTCCTCGAAGAACTGACTGGGAGGAACGTAGAGGGTGCATGCGTAGCCGAGGCTCCCCCCGCCGACGCCGCAGCCCGAGACGACCGAGACGTCCTTGAAGGTCGTCAGGCGGAAGATGCCCTTCATCCCCAGGCGGGGGTTCCAGAAGTAGCGCTTGAGGTCCGCCGTCGAGGTGGGGAACTCGTTGTCGGCGAAGCGCCGCCCGCACTCGAGCACGCCGACCGAGTAGCCCTTCTCGGCCAGGCGCAGCGCGGAGACGCTGCCCCCGAACCCGGAGCCGATCACCAGCCAGTCGTAGTCGTAGCTTGCGGGGGAGGTGTCCATTGGCTGGCGGCCGGCGGTCATCGCCGCTTCAGGAGCATCTTATCCTCTGGTTGGCTGGTCAGCCAGTCGGGGAAGGCACCACCGCTTGGGCGCCGCTCGGGAGGCTCTGCCCGGCTCGCTGGGCCTGGCGGTCAGACCCCGCTATATTCCGTGAAGTAATGGCGGTGGAGCGGCTGAGCAACCGTCCCTGCGGGGGGCGTTACGGCGATATCGTCCAGTCGATCGGCAACACGCCGCTGGTCGAGCTGCCCCGCCTCTCGCCCGAAGCCGGGCGTGCGCATCTGGGCCAAGCTCGAGTCGCGCAACCCGACCGGGTCGGTCAAGGACCGTGTCGCCCGGGCGCTGATCGAGGACGCCGAGGCGAAGGGCGCGATCGGCCCCGGCACGACGATCCTCGAGCCCACCTCCGGCAACACCGGCATCTCGCTGGCGATGATCTGCTCGCGCAAGGGCTACCGCCTGAAGGTGGTCATGCCCGAGAACGTGACCCCCGAGCGCACGCAGCTGCTGCAGATGTACAAGGCCGAGATCGTCTACTCGCCGGGCTCCCAGGGCTCCAACGGAGCCGTCGCGATGGCGCTGGAGATGGCCGCCGCGGACTCCTCCTACTACATGCCCTACCAGTACGGGAACGAGGCCAACCCGGGCGCCCACTACAACGGCACCGCCGTGGAGATCCTCGAAGAGCTCGACGAGGTGAGCGCCTTCGTCGCCGGTCTCGGCACCGGCGGCACCCTGATGGGCAACGGGCGCCGCCTCAAGGAGGACCTTCGGAGACGCCGTCAAGATCGTCGCCGCCGAGCCGATGCAGGGCGAGCCCGTGCAGGGGCTGCGCTCGCTCGACGACGGCTTCATCCCCCCGATCATCGACCTCTCCCTGCTCGACCGCAAGATCTTCGTCACCAACCGCGACGCGATCCTGTGGACGCGCAAGCTGCTCGACGAGGAGTGCCTCTTCGCCGGCGTCTCCAGCGGGGCCATCGCCAGCATCGCCGTGCGGATCGCAGGAGAGCTCGAGGAGGGCAATGTCGTCTTCGTCGTCGCCGACGACGGCTGGAAGTACCTCTCAAGCGGCATATACACCCTGCCGGTCGACGAGATCGAGAACCTCGAGTCGACCGTCTGGTGGTAGCGGCCCGCGCCCGGACCCCGGCCCGCGCCTGGACATGAACATCTCCAAGCCACTACTCGACGAGGTGGTGGCCCACGCCCTGGAGGATCCCGCCAACGAGGTCTGCGGCGTGGTGGCGGTCGCGGACGGGCCCTCGCGGGCTGCGACCCGGGTGTACCGGGCCACCAACGTCCACGCCAGCCCGATGAGGTTCGAGATCGAGCCCAAGGAGCTGCTCGCCCTGCACAACGCGATCGAGCAGGAGGGCGACGAGCTCGGCGCCATCTACCACTCCCACGTGCGCAGCAGGCCCTTCCCCTCCCAGACCGACGTGAACTTCGCCGCCAACTGGCCCGGGGTGGAGTGGATCATCGTCGGGCTCGCCGCGGGGGAGGAGCCGGAGGTGCGCTCCTATCTGATCGAGGACGGCAGGATCCAAGAGGTGGAGATCATGGGGACGGCGCCGTGACCGAGGAGCCGCTCGTCTGCCCGCGATGCGAGCGCACCTACCCCGACAGCGAGCGGTTCTGCGAGGCCTGCGGCATGCCCCTCGTCCACGGCGAGGGATCCGAGGGCGACCCCAGCCCGCGCCGGCGCAGGGCCCGCAAGATCAAGCCCCAGTACACCGAAGGGCAGCTCGTGAAGGTGGCCCGGGCGTCCAACCAGCCGGAGGCGGAGCTGATCGAGACGATGCTCCTGGAAGAGGGGATCCCGAGCATGCAGCGGCGCTCGGGAGGGTTCGACGTGCCCGACTTCCTGGCCGCGGGACCGCGCGACATCCTGGTCCCCGAGTCCGGGGCCCAGGCGGCGAGGGAAGCCCTCGCCCCGCCGAAGAGCTAGACGAGGACCGGCTGGCCGGCGTCGCTGGTGATCGCCCGGATCTCTTCCGAGGCGCGCTCGAACTCGGCGTCGGAGAGCACGGGCGTGCCCTCGAAGGGGAGTTCGCGCTGCAGCTCGACCCACGCGTTGGGGCCGATGTAGTCGTCCTTGACCTTCACCGTCACCGGTCGGGGGATCCGGTAGGTGCGAAGGAGCAGCACGTGCAGCGGCTGGCGGCCGCGCCAGCCGAGCCGCTTTTCGGCGTAGTCGGGGGTCCACACGTAGAAGGGGGAGAGGGCGTCGACGCAGCGGGGGTCGACGATCGTGAAGTGGTCGGTGACCTCTGCCCACGCGCGGATCCGGACGCGGTCGGGCTGCTGCACGGGCGCCCCCGAGGCGAAGCTGTGGAGCGGGGGCTCCCCGTCGCTCCAGACTCCCTCCTCCAGGGCCCTGCGCAGCTCGGGCTGGTGGGACTCGCGGACCAGGTGGCCGGACTGGTGGTCGAAGGTCGGGTAGAGGAAGAAGCGCTCGTGGGCCAGCCGGAATGGCTTGCCCGCCTGGGGAAGCATCCCCTTGCGAAGGGTGAGGAGCTGCTCTCCTTCCGCCAGCGCGCGGACGGTGACGGCCCATTCTTTGAAAGCAATTGGCATTGGTTGTAAGGCGACGGGGTGAGGGAATACGGATGGACTGCACCGGACGGGCCGCACTCACGGGACGTCGGCGCGTTAAAGAGACGAAACCTGAGCGAAAATCCCAAATCCCCTGCAAATCAGCCTGTTTTTCGGCTGACTGGCTGGTCAGTCAGTCATCGGAAGGCGGCGTTCGAGGGCGCTAGGAGGCGGCAGTTGCGCCGTCGATCAGGCAGGCCTCGTGGTAGCGCCCGCCCGTCGGGCCCCCGGGACCGGGCTCGGCCAGGCGGGAGGTCCGCCGCCGGGTCTCTCCCTCGACGATCACCGCCGGCTCGTAAAACCCGATTAAGTCGCCGCAGCGGTCGCATATCCAGTCTCTGTCCACGCATCAATCGTGCCGCGCGGGAGGGCGGTTCCGTCAGTATTTCCCCGCGTGCACTGCCCGATAAGGCTTCTCTCACAGACGCCGGCCGGCGAGCCCCTCGGCCGCCTCGATGATCGCCGCGTAGTCCTCCTCGCCGTGCCCGCGGCCCCTCGTCGCGCTGAGGAGGTCCCGGGCGTGGCCCGCGGAGGGGAAGGGGACGCCCGCGGCCTGGGCCTCCTCGAGGCACAGGCGCACGTCCTTGAGCAGATGGTCGGTCTTGAAGAGCGTCGTGAAGTCGTGATCGCGCATCGCCCGGGACTTCAGCTCGAGCTGGGTGGACGCTCCCGAGCCCGAGGAGACCACCTCGACCAGAACGTCGAGGTCGATCCCCGTGGCCTTCCCCAACAGCAGCGCCTCGGCCACCGCCGCGGCGTTGGCCGCCGCCAGCGAGTTGTTGATGAGCTTGAGCATCTCCCCCTGGCCGAGCTCTCCGACGTGCACCACCAGGCTGCCCATCGTCTCCAGCAGGCCGCGTGCCCGGTCGAAGTCCTCCCGGCGCCCTCCGACCATGATCGTCAGCGTGCCGTCCTGCGCTCGCGGAGCCGATCCCGTGACGGGGGCGTCGAGCATCGCGGCTCCCCGCTCCTGCAGGGCGGCCCCGATCCTGCGCGTGTCCGGTGGGGCGATCGTGGACATGTCGATGCAGAGCAGGCCCGGGCGGGCCGCCTCGATTGCCCCGTCTGGCCCCAGCAGCACGGAGGCGACCTGCTCGCCGTCGACCACCATCGTCACGACGATGTCGCTGGCCGCGGCGACGGCCGCGGGGGTCGGCAGGGCGCTCGCCCCGTGCTCGGAGGCCCACCGCTCCGCCTTTCCCGGCGTGTGGGTCCACACCGACAGGGGGTACCCCGCCCGGGCGATGTTGGCGGCCATGCGCGAGCCCATGATCCCGAGGCCGAGGAAGCCGACGCGCTCAGACATGCCCGAATCCTCCTCCTCCCGGCGTTTCGATGCGAAGCCGCTGTCCGGGGGCCAGGCAGCCGGTGGCCTTGCCGGGTATCCGCCTGCCGTCCAGGAGGTCCCGTCCCGGAGCCCCGTGCCCGCCGCCACCCGCCCCCCGCGGGGCGTGGCGCCGGCGCTCGGCGATGAGGGAGAAGGTCATCGGCGAGAGGGCCTGCAGCTCCCTGACGACCCCGTCCCCGCCACGCCTGGCCCCGCTGCCGCCTGAGCCCCTCCTGAGCCCGTACTCCAGGACCCGCAACGGGAATTCCCGCTCCAGCGCCTCGATCGGGGTGTTCAGGGTGTTGCTCATCGCCACGTGCACCCCGCTCGGGCCGTCGCCTCCCTCGCAGGCTCCCTGGCCTCCGCCGAGCGTCTCGTAGTAGGAGAATCCCTCCGCCCCGAGGGTGAGGTTGTTCATCGTTCCCTGCCCCTGGGCACGGCCGAAGGCGCTCAGGACCATGTCGGCCACGCGGGAGGAGGTCTCGACGTTTCCCGCCGCCACGGCCGCTCCCGGCCGGGCGTTGAGGACGCTCCCCTCCGGTGCCCTCACCTCGACCGGGCGGTAGGCCCCGGCCGAGGCCGGGATGTCAGGATCGGTCAGCACGCGGACGGCGAACAGGCAGGCCGAGCGTGTCACGGCGAGGGGGCAGTTGAGGTTCCCCTCGTGCTGGGCGGCGCTGCCGGCGAAGTCCAGCAGCAGGCTCTCCCCGTCTACGACCGCCCGCAGGTGCAGGTGCAGGTCCTCCTCGGGCGCCTCGAGCACGTCCTCTGCCTCGCGCACGCCGTCGGGGAGGTCGGCCAGGCAGGCGCGGGTGCGCCGCTCGGAGTAGTCGAGCACCGCGTCGGTGCCCTCCCGCAGGCGCTTCGGGCCCAGCCGCCGGGCGAGGTCGGCCAGCCGCCGGGCCCCCGTGGCGTTGGCGGCGAGCTGCGCCCGCAGATCGGCTCTGCGCTCCTCGGGCTGGCGCATGCGGCTCACCAGCTCCTCGATCGTCCCCTCCTCCAGCGGACGGGGCGAGATCACCACCCCCTCCTCGGCCAGGGTGCGGCTGTCGGCGGGCATCGAGCCGGGCATCCGCCCACCGACGTCGGCGTGGTGGGCGCGGCTGGCGGCGAAGCCGATCAGCTCCCGCCCGTCGGCGAAGACGGGCGTCACCACCGTGATGTCGGGCAGGTGGGTGCCTCCGGCGAACGGGTCGTTGAGGATCCAGGAGATTCCGGGACGTTGCCCCTCGCCGATCACCGCCGCCACCGCCGCCGGCATGGCCCCGAGATGGACCGGGATGTGCTCGGCCTGCATCACCATCTCTCCGCTCGCGTCGAACAGCCCGGTGGAGGCGTCGCGCCGCTCCTTGATGTTGGAGGAGTGGGCGGAGTGGATCAGCACGACGCCCATCTCCTGGCAGGCGGCGCGCAGGCCGCCGGTCAGCACCTGCAGCTCGATCGGGTCAAGCATCGGGCGCGCCTCCTGCGCGATGGCGCAGCACGATCGTCCCGTGGGCGTCCACCTCGCCGCTCCAGTCCGGGGGCACGAGCACGGTCGCCTCGGGCAGGGCGCACACCGCCGGGCCCTCCACGGTGCTCCCCGGCTGCGGCTCCCCGCTGAGGATCAGCGACTCCAGAGCCTGGCCGTCGAAGATCACCGGCCGGCGCCGCACCGTGGGGGCCCGGCGTCCGCCGAGGCGAGGGTGCAGGGGCGGAGCCGCCCCCCAGGCGGACACCCTCATGTTGACCAGCTCCACCTCGGCCCCGTCCTCGCGGTAGCCGTAGCGCAGCTCGTGGGCCGCGGCGAACGCCTCCCCGAGCTCCAGGGGCCCGAGGCCGCAGGCCTCCCCGTCCACGGCCAGCTCCTCCTCCACCGGCAGCTCGAACGACTGGCCGCGATAGCGCAGCTCGTGGCGGACCCGCAGCCGGGCGGGCTCGGCCTCCAGCGCCGCGATGGCCTGATCGGCGAGGGTCCGTCGCGCCCGGCCCAGATGCTCGGCCGACAACGAAGCCAGGGGCAGCAGCAGCGTGCGGGCGACATCCCGCCGCGGCGCAGCCGCGGCCAGCCCGAGGGCGCTGAGCACCCCCGATGCGCGCGGGCAGAGCACCCGGGAGATCCCCAGCTGGGATGCCAGGGCGGCCGCGTGCAGCGGACCCGCCCCGCCGAAGGGCATCAGGGCGAAGGAACGGGGGTCGATCCCGCGCTCCACGGTCATCACCCGCAGCGCCCCGAGCATCTCCGCCTCGGCCACCCGCAGGATCCCTTCGGCGCATCGCTCCAGCTCCAGCCCCAGCTCGCTGGCAAGGCCCCGGACCGCCCGCTCGGCGGCCGACCGGTCCAGCCGGACGCCGCCCGCGAGGGGCAGGTCCTCGACCAGGCGGCCGAGCAGCAGGTTGGCGTCGGTGACCGTGGGGTCGGTCCCTCCGAGGCCGTAGCAGGCAGGGCCTGGGCTCGCCCCCGCCGAGGCGGGACCGACCCGAAGCGCGCCCCCGGGGTCCCGCCAGGCGATCGAGCCGCCTCCGGCTCCCACCGTGTGGATGTCGAGGGCGGGCAGCGAGACCGGACGCCCCGCGATGACCCGTTCGGCGGTCTCCGGCACCCGCGAGCCGGCGATCAGGCACACGTCGCAGGAGGTTCCCCCCATGTCGAAGCAGGCGAGGTCGGGCTCCCCCGCCAGCTCCGCCACCAGCAGCGCCCCGGCGACCCCGCCGGCGGGGCCCGAGAGGACGGTCACGGCGGCGTGCGCCCCGGCCCGGCCGGCGTCAGTGAGCCCACCCGATGACTGCATGACCTCGGGCCGTGCGAGGCCGAGAGCGGTCGCCTCGGAGGTGAGCCGGCGCAGGTAGGAGGCCATCAGCGGGGAGAGGGCCGCGTCGAGCACGGTCGTGGCCGTCCGCTCGTACTCGCGGAAGGTCCCCACGAGATCGCTCGAGAGCGACAGGTGGGTCGACGGCAGCAGCTCGGCGATCAGCTCTCCGAGCATCCGCTCGTGGGAGGGATCGGCATAGGAGTGAAGCAGGGAGACCGCCACCGCCTCCGGGGCGCTCTGGGCCAGGCGCTCCACGAGCTCGCGGGCGGCCCGCGGGTCGAGTGCCTCCAGGGGTCCGTCCGGGCCCATCCGCTCCGGCGCGCCGAAGCGGAGATCGGCGGGCACCAGCGGCGCCGGGGCGCCCCGGCAGAGGTCGTAGAGGTGCGGCCGGTTCTGTCGGCCGAGCTCGACAACGTCGGTGAACCCGGCCGTCGCGAGGAGGGCCGTACGGGCGGTGCGTCCCTCGAGCAGGGCGTTTGTGGCGACCGTCATCCCGTGGGCGAAGCGCTCCACGTCCTTAGCCGGCGTTCCGGCCCGCTCGAGCACGAGCCGCACCGCCTCCAGGACGCCGGCCGACTGGTCCGCGGGCGTCGAGGGCACCTTGGCGGCGTGCAGGGCGTGGGAGGCGTCGAGCAGGACGGCGTCGGTGAACGTGCCACCGACATCAACTCCGAGCAGCATCGCTGCAGCCTATGAGAGGCCGCCGGGCGCCGTGCCCCGGGCGGCCGGGCAGCTCAGGCGGCGGCCAGCTCGCGATCCTCGGTGTCGGCGAGGTGCTGGTGGGAGGGGCAGTAGCCGTTGCGGGCCAGCGGCGTGCGCTGGCAGGCCGCCCCCTTGCGTGTCGTGGCCCGGCAGCGCGGGGGAGCGCCGCTGACGGCCGTGTAGCCCTCGTGGGGATGTTCGGCCAGGAACTTCTGGGCGAAGCCCACATAACGGGAGACGACGCTGTACACCTGCCCCTGGGCGGACATCGGGAAGTACCCGCGGATGTCGCAGAAGAGGGTGCGGGCGGGCTTGGCGAAGTAGTGGCGGTCGACTGCCAGGCGGGTGATGACCTCCTCGCAGGCCCTCAGGACGGCGGCGTGGTTGCTGCCGGCGGGCGATCCCGGCCGCGGGGCCAGGATTCGCGGGGCGAGCTCACGGTAGATGGCTCTGCTGAACTGGTACATGGCGTCGTATCTCAGAGACTCCGACCTGCTGGAAGACCTTCCATCAAGGGCAAAAACACCTTTCGTGTGCGAAAGGATCGAGATAAAGACGAGCGGGCCAACTTCTTATGTTCAGCCCCGGCTTTCCGGGCCTGAGGCGGCCGCGCTAGGTCCAGGTCTGCCAGGCCAGCGAGCCGTCCGCACCGACGACGGCGTGGCGGCCATCAAGGTCCGGGTCGCGCTCTGGGAAGTCGCTGCGCAGGTGCGCCCCGCGGCTCTCCTTCCGGGCCAGCCCGCAGGCGGCGATCAGCCGCGCCAGGGGATGCGGATCCTCCATCAGCCGGCTGAGGCTCTCGCTGGAGCGCACGATGCCCGCATCGCGCCACAGCGCCCCCCGGGTCTCCCGGCTGGCGGTGGGGGGCGCGGGGGGCGCGCTCTGGGCGGCCGCAGCGAAGGTCGAGGGGGAGAGGGCGGCGGGACGCTCGTTGGAGAGGATGTCGGAGATCGCCCGGCGGGCGAACACGAAGCACTCGCTCAGCGAGTTCGAGGCCAGGCGGTTGGCGCCGTGCAGGCCGGTGCAGGATGCCTCCCCGATCGCATACAGGCCCGCGACCGTCGAGTGTCCGTGCAAGTCCGTGACGATCCCTCCCATCATGTAGTGGGCCGCCGGGGCGACCGGGATCATCTCCCGCGTCGGGTCGAGCCCCGCCTCCCGAAGGGCCGCGACGATGTTCGGGAAGTGGGCCGGGTCTATCCCGCGCATGTCCAGGGCGACAGACCGCTGCCCCGTGGAGGCGAGCTTGGCCTCGATCGCCCTGGCCACCTCGTCGCGCGGTGCCAGCTCGTCGACGAACCGCTCCCCCGAGGCGTCGTGGAGGGTCGCGCCCTCGCCGCGGATCGCCTCTGTCACCAGGAAGCCCTCCCTGCCCCTCACGCCGATGACGGCCGTGGGGTGGAACTGCAGCATCTCGAGGTCGGCCAGGGCCGCGCCGGCCGCGTGGGCGAGGAGCAGGCCGATCCCCTGCGAGCCCGGCGGGTTGGTCGTCCTCGCCCACAGGGCCGCGGCCCCGCCGGTGGAGATGACCACCGCCCCCGCGGCGATCGCCCGGCCGTCCTCGCAGACCAGGCCACGGCAGCGATCCTCCACCCGCAGCAGGGAGCGCGCCCGCACCCCCTCGAAGACGGTGATCCGGGGGTCCTCGGCGGCGACGGCCGAGAGCTGGCGCACGACCCGCCGGCCGGTGGCGCTTCCCCCGGCGTGGACGATCCGCCTCACCGAGTGCCCGCCCTCGAGCCCCAGAGCCAGGTTTCCGAAGCGGTCCCCGTCGAAGCTGACCCCGAGAGTCTGCAGGTCGCGAACGCACTCCGGTGCCTCACGGACCAGAACCTCGGCGGCCGAGCGCCTGACCAGTCCCCGACCCGCCTGCTCGGTGTCCCGCAGGTGAAGCTCGAAGCTGTCGTTCGCGGCGATCGCCGCGGCGAGCCCCCCCTGGGCCCAGTAGCTGGCGGTCTGCGCCAGCGGGGTGGCCGAGACGAGCACGACCCGCGCTCCCTCCCGGGCGGCGCACAGGGCGGCGTAGAGTCCCGCGGCGCCGGCGCCCACGACCGCGACATCGGCCACCTCGGTGCTCGCCGGTTCGGTGACGGGCATCGCCGGAACCGTACCGTTCCCGCGCCGGGGACCCCCGCTCTAGCGCGACTTCGACTTCAGCCCGCGCAGCAGGCCGTTGGCCGGGTTGGAGCCCCGCGGCGTGGTCGTCGTCGGCGTCGTGCCCGTGGCGCCGCCGGCCCCGTTGCCTGCGGGAGCGGTGGCCGCGGGGGGCGTCGTGGTGGTGGTGCTCGGCACGGTCGTCGTCGGTGTGACGGCGGCCGGCGTCGTCGTCGTTGCCGGCGGAGGGGTCGCCGCCGCGGGGGCGGTCACGGTCCTGGTGACCGGCGCCGGGGCCGGGCCGGAGTCTGCGGCGAGCTTGACCAGGGCCGCCGCCAGGACCCCCAGCGAGAGGGCGAGCACGAGGGCGATCGCCACAACGGGCAGCCGCCACCTTGGAGCGGCCGCCAGGCGGGTGCGCGCCGCGGCGCCGCAGCGCAGGCACCACTCCTGCCCGTCCTGGAGCGGGGCGCCGCACAGCGGACATCCCTCCGTGGGGCTCGACGCTGGCGGGGCTCCCGGCGCGATCGCCCCGGGTCCGCCACCCGGGGCAGAGACGGCGGCGCTCACGAGCGCTGGGCGGGCGGGTGCAGTATCTCTGTGGATTCCTCCGCTGCGGCCGGCCTGCCCGGAGCCCGCACGGGCGGCGTGGTCGCGGCGGGCTGCTGCAAGGTCTGGGGCGGCGTGGGGGAGCGCCCCACGGCCGGGGCGCCGGCAGGGGCACCCGGGCCGGGTGCCGGCGGCGGGGGCGACGGGCTGGAGGGGGCCGCGCTCGCCGGGGCTGCCTGCTGCTGGGCCGGGGCCGTCGCCGATGGTGCCTGTCCGGCGGGAGCCGCCTGGCCGGCGTCCGCTGTCGCCGCGCCCGCGATCGGGAGGTCCACGTTGCGCGCCATCGGCAGCCCGCAGTTCGGGCAGAAGCGGTCCTCGCTGCCGTGGATGGCCGCGCAGCGCGGGCATGCGGTGATGCCCGCCTCCCTGAGGACGGTGACCGGCCGGCGCTCGTGCAGGGCCTCTTCGAGCGTGCGCAGCTCGGCGTCGATCTGTCCGAGTGTCGTCAGCTTGGCGAGGACGAGAGCGTCGTTGCGCTGGCCGAAGCGATGCAGGTTGAAGACGAGGCCGCCGAGGTCACGGTAGGCGAGCTCTCGCGCCCTGCGCAGGAAGCGGGCACGCCGACGCACCCGTCCGCGCGAGCCGAACCCTGCCGGCTCGCTCGGGACGGCCTGGTCGGGCTGTCCGTCCTGCAGGGCCTGCGTGGAAGCATCTGTGGGAGTGGGGTCCACAGCCGAACCCATGCTACCCGGAGATCTACCCGGACCGGTGCAGCGCCTGCTCCCAGGCCCTCAGGACGGGCTCGGCCATCGCGTCGGTGGAGAAGCGCTGCGCGCGGGAGCGGCCCTGCACACGGGGATCCTCCGCGGTCAGATGGGGCTCGACCGCCGCCAGCCAGGCCGAGAGGTCGAAGGGGGCGCACAGGGCGCCCTGCACCCCCTCGAGGGTCTCGGGATGGATGCCAACCGGGGTGGCCAGGACCGGCACGTCGCAGGCCAGGGCCTCGAGGACCGCCAGGCCGAATCCCTCGCGGTCGGAGGGCACCAGCACGGCGTTGGCCGCGTTCACCCACAGGGGGACCGTGGCGGGGTCGGCCGAGCCGAGGCTCAGCAGCCTGACACCCGCCCGCTCGGCCAGGGCCGCCGCGCGATCGTGGCGCTTCTCGGGACGAGCGGGGTCGGCTGGGAACAGCAGGTAGGGGCCCTTCGCCTCGAGGCCCAGCTCGGCCCTCGCCCGCTCCCGGGGCATCGGTGCGAAGCGCCCGACGTCCACCCCGCAGGGCAGGACCAGGGCGCGACGCCGCGCGGCCCGGCCCGGGAGCTCGGCCGCCAGCGGCGCGGAGACGGCGGCCACGATGTCCATCCGTCTCAGCACCAGCGCCGTCGCCAGGCGCGTGCGGGGATGGTGGATGTCCGTCCCGTGCACCGTCAGGGCTCTGACCCGGCTGCTCACGGCCAGGGCCGGCCAGGCGCTCAGCCCGAAGTGGGCGTGAACCACGTCGAAGCGGGCCCCCGAGCCTGACCCGCCGTTATGCGGGAAGCGGCGGCGCAGCTCCCCCGCGGCGCGCGCGAGGGCTCTCCCGCCCGGCGGGAACTCGTAGAGCTCGATCTCGGCCACCCCGAGGCGACGCAGGGCGGCGACCTGATCGCGGACGAACCGGCCGCGTCCCGGGTGGCCGGCGTCGGGAAGCATGTTCGAGACCACGAGCGCCCGCACGTTCCCCCGACCGTAGCGCTCTGGAATGATGGCCGGCATGTCGAGCGCCCCCACCGGCGAGCGCAGCTACGGACGTGGTCCGGACGAGCTGCGCCCTTGCACGATCGAGCCCGGCTTCGTGCGCACCGCCACCGGCTCGGCCCTGATCTCGATGGGGGAGACGAGGGTCATCTGCACCGCCTCCGCCCAGGACGGGGTGCCGCGCTGGATGGCGGGACAGGGGCGCGGCTGGGTGACCGCGGAGTACGGGATGCTGCCGGCCTCGACCGGCGAGCGCAAGCAGCGTGACGCGACGAGGGCCGCCAGGACGGCAGGACGATCGAGATCCAGCGCCTGATCGGGCGCTCCCTGCGGGTCATCGTGGACTTCCAGGCCCTCGGCGAACACACCATCTACCTGGACTGCGACGTCCTGCAGGCCGATGGAGGCACGCGCTGCGCCTCCATCACGGGCGCCTACGTCGCCCTCTCGCTGGCCTGCGCCAGGCTGCAGGAGCAGGGGGGGCTCGAGCGCTCGCCCCTGACCGGATCGGTGGCGGCGGTTTCCTGCGGGGTCATCGAGGGGACCCCCCTGCTGGACCTCGACTACGGGGAGGACTCGGCCGCCGAGGTGGACGCCAACGTGGTGATGACCGGCGAGGGCGGCCTGGTCGAGCTGCAGACCACCGCCGAGCGCACACCCCTGTCGCGAGCCCACCTGGAGGACCTGCTCGGGCTCGCCACGACCGGGATCGAGCAGCTGCGCGGGCTCCAGGAGCGGGCCCTCTCGACGGCTGCCGCCGCGGTGGCCGGTCGCGACCCGGCCGGCGCGTGAAGCTCCTGCTGGCCACCCACAACGAGCACAAGCGACGGGAGTTCGAGCGCATGATCGGGCGCTGGACGAGCGACGGCTGGCGGGTCCAGGCCCTCCCGGAGGAGGTGGTCCTGCCCCCGGAGGACGGAGAGACCTTCGCGGAGAACGCCCTTGTCAAGGCGAGGGCCTGCGCGCGGGCGACCGGCCTGCCCAGCTTCGCCGACGACTCCGGGATCGAGGCCGAGGCGCTCGGGGGAGCGCCGGGGGTCCGTTCTGCCAGGTATGCGGGCCGGCAGGCCTCCGACGAGGAGAACCTTCGCAAGCTGCTCGCCGAGGCCCCGGCGGGCAGCGGGCTGCAGTACGTCTGTGCGATCGCATACGTGGATCCCGGCTCCGGCGAGGAGCGGCTCTTTCAGGGACGCTGCGCCGGCCGCCTAGCCGCCGACCCGAGGGGGGAGGGGGGCTTCGGCTACGACCCGGCCTTCATCCCCGAGGAGGGTCCGCCGGGGCTGACCATGGCAGAGCTCTCCGAGCAGCAGAAGGACGAGATCAGCCACCGCGGCAGGGCGCTGCGGGCGATGATCGAGTGGCTGCTCAGAGAAGGTTGATGGCTGCCGAGATGGCGACGGCCACGCCCAGGCCCGCGTAGCCGGTGTAGCCGGAGAGCAGCAGCAGCAGGGCGGTGATCAGCGCCACCAGCACCGTGATGATCCACGCGATTCGGGCCATCGCCATGGGGGCATTGTTGCGGAAAGCGCCCGTCCGCACGCGCTGTTAGCGTCAACAGGACCGTCTTACGAACGAGGAGGACGAAGTGACGAAGTCCGAGCTGGTCGAGCAGGTCGCCGATCGCGCCGGTCTGACCAAGCAGGATGCCTCCAGGGCCGTTGATGCGGTGCTCGCAACCGTCGAGGACGCCCTGCGGCGCGGCAGCGACGTGACCGTGTCCGGATTCGGCAAGTTCCACGTCAGCGAGCGCGGCCCGCGGCTCGGCGTCAACCCCCGCACGGGAGAGCGGATCCAGATCTCCGCCTCGCGGGTGCCCCGCTTCACCGCCGGAAGCGGGCTCAAGAGCGCAGTGAAGGGCCGCTGACGCAGGCCCACTCCTTCGCCGACACCCTCGCGGCCCGGGTCCTGGAGCGGGAGTCGCAGCTCGTTCTCGGCCTCGACCCGGACCCATCGCAGCTGTGGCCGGCGCCCGCAGGATCCCGGCAAGCCGGATCGAGCCCGGCCGAGACAGCCGCTGCCGCCGTACTGGCGCACTGCCGCGCCCTGATCGACGCCACCGCCCCGGCCTGCGTGGCTGTCAAGCTGCAGCTCGCCCGCTTCGAGGTGCTCGGCCCTCCCGGCTGGAGGGCCATGGTGCAGCTCGCCGAGCACGCCCACGGGCACGGCCTGCTGGTGATCGCCGACGGCAAGCGGGGCGACATCGACGTCACGGCCCGGGCCTACGCGGCGGCCCTGTTCGCAGGACTCGACTCCCCGTTCGGACGCATCCCGGGGCTGGGCGCCGACCTCGCCACCGTCAACCCGCTGATGGGGCTGGATGCGATCGAGCCGTTCGTTACCGCCGCCCGGGCCTCCGGGGCGGGCGTGCTCGTGCTCGTGCGCACGTCGAACCCGGGCGCCGCCGACGTCGAGGACCTGCCCCTCGCCGAAGGCGGATCCGTGTGGGAGCGCATCGCCCGCCTGGTCGATGAGATCGGCATGCCGGGACGGGGAGGGTCCGGCCTCAGCGACGTCGGGGCGGTCGTGGGGGCGACGGCGCCGGGACACCTCGCACGGGCGCGCGAGCTGATGGGGGCCGCCACCTTCCTGCTGCCGGGGATCGGCGCCCAGGGGGGCAGGGTCGAGGATCTCGCCCCGGCCTTCCTGCCCGGTCCCGCCGGCGGGCTGGTGAGCGCCTCCCGCGGCATCGCGGGGGCCCACGGCATCGCGGGGGGCGAGCCGGCCCAGGCGGCCCGGGAGGAGGCCGAGCGCCTGCGGGCGGCGGCGTGGGCCCTCGCCGCGCAGGCCTCGGTCGGGAGCTGAGCGGGGGGCCGCGGCAGCCGGGAGCCTCCGTGGGGTCCGGGGGCGTTCGCTAGCCTATGTGTCGCGCGACTGGGGGGGCCTCCCTTGGACCGTCCACGCGCACCGGTGATGGATACACAGCCACGATGATCATCACGGTCACCCTCAACGCCGCGATGGACAAGTCGCTGGCGGTTCCGAACTTTCGACTCGGGCGGCGTCACCGCACGGTCGAACAGCGGACGATGGCGGGAGGCAAGGGGGTCAACATCGCCCGCACCCTCAAGGCCCTTGGGCAGCCGGTCATAGCCACCGGCTTCGCCGGCGGCGCCACCGGCACCCAGATCGTCGAGCAGCTCACCGAGGAGTCGATCCTCAACGACTTCGTGCGCATCCGCGAGGAGTCGCGCACGAACACCTCCGTCCTGGACCCGACGACAGGAGAACAGACGGAGATAAACGAACGCGGCCCGGCCGTTTCGGCCCGCGAGGTCGAGCTGTTCCGCGACAAGCTGGTCTACCTCTCGCGCGGCGCCGCCATCGTGGTCTTCGCGGGGTCGCTGCCGCGGGGTGTGGAGCCTGACCTGTACGCCTCCCTGATCCGCGACCTCGAGCGCATGGAGGTGACCACGGTCGTGGACACCGACGGCGAGCCCCTGCGCCTGGCCGCCCGCGCCGAGCCGGACCTGGTGTCCCCCAACGTGCTGGAGGCCGAGGAGCTCGTCGGCCACGAGTTCGCCGGGGAGCAGGAGCGGGCCGTGGCCCTCGGGGAGATCGTCTCCCAGGGGCCGCGGGAAGCGATCATGACCCTTCCGGACGGATGCCTGGCCCAGGTCGTGATCGACGGTCAGCGGCGGCTCAAGCGGGCGCGCATCGAACCGCGTGAGCCGCTCGCCAAACGGGGGTCGGGAGACGCCTTCCTGGCGGGCTACCTGGCGGCGCGCTACGAAGGGCGTCCGCCCGACCAGTGCCTGCGCTTCGGGGTGGCCTGCGGAGCCGAGTCCACCGCCCGGTTCGGGGCGGGTCTGATCGACCCGCGGGAGGCCAGGCGCCTGATGGGAGACGTGGACCTCTCCGTCGTGGAGATGGGAGCCGAGGTCGGCTGACCGCTAGCCGCCGGCGACGTCGCGGCGCAGGAAGATCAGGTAGCCGGCGAACAGGGCTGGGACCGCGTAGAGCGCGCAGACCCACGCCGAGTGGGCGATCGGGGCCCAGTCGGTGGGGGTTCGCAGCAGGCCGTGCCAGTTCTCGAACTGTTCGTTGAGGAGGTACGGATGGATCCCCTGCAGGCCCGGGATCTGTCCGATGATGAGCAGCAGGATCACGAACCCGATCGTCCCCACCACGGCGGCGGCGCTGTTGCGCGTGGCGGCCGAGAGCAGCACGCCGATGCTCGCCACCGTGAGCAGGGGGATCAGGTAGCAGGCGTTCGCGGCCACCACCAGCAGCAGCCCTTCAGAGGCCGGCACGACGGTTCCCGAGTATGTGGTGATGCTGTGAAAGCCCCACGATGCAACCCCGCCGACGGTGGCCACGGCGGCCGCGAGGAACACGGCGATGGCGGCATAGGTCATCGCCGCCATCGCCTTCGCCGCGAACACCTGGCCGCGATCCACCGAGCGGGTCAGGATCGTCTTCAGCGTGCCGTTGCCGTCCTCGTTGGCCACTATGTCTCCGGCCACCAGGGAGGCGACGACCGGGAGCATGAAGACGGACAGGAACAGAAGCATCAGCACCGGCGTGGCGAGCCCCGACTGGGTTATCTGGGAGGCGAAGATGTTGTCGCGGTGGTCGTGGCGCTGGTGGATGTTTTCGACGATGACGAAGATGACGGGCATCAGCGACGCCAGGACGAACCCGAGGTAGGTGCGCTTCTGGGAGACGAGCTTGCGCAGCTCCCAGCGGTAGACGGTCAGCACGGACGGCCGCCGCGTGCGGGAGGCCTCCCGGGCCAGCGGACGGGCTGCCGAGACGCTGCTCACGGGGCGCTCACCAGCTCGTGCGCTTTGGCGGCCGGGCCGTCGGGCGAGCCAGGGCCGTCGGTCTGCTCGGTCAGCCGGAAGAAGAGGTCCTCGAGAGTGGCCAGCTCGGGGGAGAGGGAGAGGATCCCGATGCCGGCCTGGGCGAGGGCGATCGAGAGAGGGCCCACGTCGCGCTCGTCGGCCTGGAACCCGACGCCGTGCTCGGCCGCTCTGACTCCCTCGATCCCGGGCTGACCCCTCGCCACCTCGACGGCCCGCGCATCGTCGGTCGTCCGCAGCCGGTAGCCCGCCCCGCCCTGGCGGCGGAGATCCGCCAGCGCCCCCTCATAGACGACCCGCCCCCGGTCCACGATGGCCACCCGGTCGCACAGCTCCTGGACCTCGGGCAGCTGGTGGCTGGAGAGCAGCACCGTGATCCCGTCGTCGGCGAGCCGGCGGATGAGGATGCGCATGTCCCGCATGCCGGCGGGATCCAGGCCCGTCGCCGGCTCGTCGAGGATCAGCAGCCGCGGCCGGCGCAGCAGGGCGGCGGCGATGCCCAGGCGCTGCTTCATGCCGTGCGAGAAGCCGCCCACGCGGTGGTCGGCGCGGGGAGCCAGCTCGACGATGTCGAGCACCTCGCCGATCCGCGCGGCGGCTCCGTCGCCGTCGAGGGCGGCCAGCAGCTGGAGGTTCTTGCGGGCTGTCAGGTAGGGGTAGAAGCGGGGAGCCTCGACGAAGCCCGCCACGCCTTCCAGCGCCCGAGCCCCTTCGCGCATCGGGTCGCGTCCGAACAGCTGCACGGTGCCCTCGCTGGGGACGATCAGCCCGAGGGCCATCCGCAGGGTGGTCGTCTTACCCGCCCCGTTCGGGCCGAGGAACCCGTACACGTCGCCGGTGCGCACGTTGAGGTCGACGTGGTCGACCGCCAGCACCTCCTTGTAGCGCTTGACCAGCCCCCGCGCCCTCACGGGCGGGGCGTCGCCGCTCACGTCACAGGCCCCGCGCGAGCGCCTCGACCGCCGACGGTTCCACCGAGCCGGCCACGATGTAGCGCACGCCGGAGCGCTCGAAGGTCAGCACCGTTCCGAGCGCCGTGCGCAGCTCGCTGGCGCTCGCGCTGCCGATCTTTACCTTCGGCAGCCCTTCGAGGGGATCGGTCCCGCTCGTCTTCCCCGACCCGGCGGGCGTTTCGGCGACGGCGATCGCCGAGGCACCGTGCCCATGCAGGGTCACCTTGCCCTGATGGGCGGGGTGGGATGTCCCGGTCGAGCCGGAGGTCGAGGGTGCGGCGATCTGCTTCACCTTCGCTCCCGTCGGCGGGGCGAAGGAGAACACTGAGTCCGAGACGGGCCCGTAGGAGACTTCGGTGGCGGCCAGTTCGATGACCGGGGAGGAGCTGGTCGTGGAGTAGACGGCCGCCCGCAGGGGCAGGCCGTGGACGGAGTCGAAGGAGAGCTCGGCGCCCGCGAGCATGCTGCCGCCTTCCTTCGGCGACACCCGGACCGTGTAGGCGGGCTGGCCGCCCACGTCGGTGGGGGTGGCTTCGGAGACGCCGGCGTGGGCCCTCAGCTTGGAGATCCCTTCTTCGATCTTGGCGAGGCTCGGAGCGCCATGTTCATCATGGGCCCCGGTGGGCCCGGTCGAGCTGGAGGCGGGGACCGTATAGCGGTAGACGGTGTTCGTGGCCGCGTCATACAGGGTGATGGTGTGCCCGTCGTAGAGGATCTGGGTGTCGCCCTTTTCGGCCTGCAGCTCCAGGCGCATGCGCCCGTCCTTGGAGATCCACAGCCGGCCGGTGGCTCCGTTGAGCAGGGGGCTGGAGGCAAGTTCGCCGCCCTGACCGCCGCTGGCCAGGTTCGCCCCTTCGAGCAGGTGGTTGGTCAGCTTCACGTTCGCGCTCACGCCTTCCACCGCGGGGCCGCCGAGGGCGTCGTGGACGGCCTGGGCCAGCGGCTTTGAGGGCGGCACGGGTCCAGATCCCACGGCGAGGGCCAGAGCGGTCGCCGACACGCCTATCGCGACGGCCAGCCCGCATGCGAGCAGGAGGCGGGAAAGGGGGAGGCGGCGAAGGATGTTCACGTGGATGCGCCTTTCCGGGAGCTGGTCCTGGAGCTTCCAGGTTAGCGCTCAACATTCGGCTCGCCTAAAGGCTGTGAGCGCTCTCACCGCCGGGCCGTCCCGGTCCCCGGGGACGACGATCGGCCGTTCGGCGGCGCCACCCGATATCTTCCCCACCCGCATGGTCATCCTGTTCGTGATCCTCTGGGTCCTGCTCGGCCTCGCGGTCTTCTTCATCGCGATGCGCGGAGGGGCCCGCGGCGCGCGCGAGGCGCCGCACGCGGAATCCAAGGTCTCCCAGCGGATGGTGACCCTCGGCGTGATCGTCCTGTTCGCCTTCGGCCTAGCCGTCCCGGCCCTCGTGATGGCGTTCAACGGGGAGCACAAGGCCAGCGTCGGGGTGGGAGGCGTGCATCTCAACGCGGCGCAGGTCAAGGGCCGCGAACTGTTCGCCAAGTCATGTTCGGTCTGCCACACCCTGCAGGGGGCCAGGGCCGTGGGCCGGGTGGGGCCGAACCTCGATGTCCGGGTGGGGCAGGACATCGCCACCCCGGCAGGGCGCAAGGCCCTGGTCCTGAGCGCCATCACCGAAGGCCGCGCCCGCGGCCTCGGCCAGATGCCGGCCCTGCTCTACCAGGGCAAGGAAGCCGAAGACGTCGCCGACTTCGTGGCGGCCGTCGCCGGGCACTGAGCCCGGCTCCTTTGGCCAGGCGTCGATACCGCCGCCGCGGGGCCATCGGCTAACGTCCGAGACGATGGCCGACCACCCCACGACCGCGGAGGACGTCAAGGCGCTCGTGCAGGAGCGCGACATCCGCTTCATCCGCTTCTGGTTCACCGACATCCTCGGTCAGCTGAAGTCCTTCTCGATCAACGCCGCAGAGCTGGACGACGCCTTCGAGGCGGGGATGGGCTTCGACGGGTCCTCGATCACCGGCTTCAACGCGATCGAGGAGTCGGACATGATCGCCATGCCGGATCCCTCCACCTTCGCCGTGCTGCCGTGGCGCCCGGAGGAGCAGGGGGTCGGGCGCATGTTCTGCGACGTGATCACCCCCGAGCGAACCCCCTATGAGGGGGACCCCCGCCACGTGCTGCGGCGGGCGGTGGAGCGCGCCGCGGCGATGGGCTTTCAGACCTTCAACGTGGGGCCCGAGCTCGAGTACTTCCTGTTCCGGGACTCCCGCTCGACGGAGGTGCTCGACGAGGGGGGCTACTTCGACCTCACCACCCTCGACGCCGGCTCGGACGTGCGGCGAGAGACGGTGCTGGCCCTCGACCAGCTGGGGATCCACGTGGAGTACACCCACCACGAGGTCGGGCCCTCCCAGCACGAGATCGACATGCGCTACGCGGACGCCCTGAAGATGGCCGACGACTGCATGACCTACCGCATCACCGTCAAGGAGTACGCCATGAAGTACGGCTGGCATGCGACGTTCATGCCCAAGCCCCTCTTCGGCGAGAACGGCTCCGGGATGCACACCCACCAGTCCCTCTTCAGCGACGGGCGCAACGCCTTCTACGACCCCGACGACCAGTACTTCCTGTCCGACGTGGGCAAGGCCTTCATCGCCGGGCAGCTCAAGCACGCCCGGGAGATCTGCTCGATCTTCGCCCAGTGGGTGAACTCCTACAAGCGACTAGTGCCCGGCTTCGAGGCGCCCGTGTACGTGGCCTGGTCGCGCCGGAACCGCTCGGCGCTGGTGAGGGTCCCCCTCTATCACCCGGGCCGTGAGCGGGCGACCCGCATGGAGCTTCGATGCCCGGACCCCGCGTGCAACCCCTATCTGACCTTCGCCGTGCTGCTGCAGGCGGGCCTGGAGGGGATCGAGAAGGGCTACGAGCTGCCCGAGCCGATGGAGAAGAACCTCTACCACCTCTCCAGCGAGGAGCGCCGTCGCCTCGGGGTCGAGCAGCTCCCCGAGAGCCTCGGGGAGGCGATCGAGATCACCGCGGAGTCCGAGCTGGTGCTGCGCACCCTCGGCGAGCACATGTTCAACCGCTACGTGGAGATCAAGCGTCAGGAGTGGGACGACTACCGGGTGCAGGTCACCCAGTGGGAGCTCGACCGCTACCTGTCGATCCTCTGATCGAGCAGCGGAGCGGGGCCGGGGACCGCACAGGCGATCGGGCGGGCCGGGGAGAGGTACCAGTGCAGTCCCTGCAGGAGGTGGCCAAAGGCGGCCGGATGGCGGGGGGCGATCTCGTGCAGGAGGCTCAGCACCGACGCTCCGTGGCGCTCGTAGCGCTCCTCACCCGTCAGCTGGGCGAGCCGTAGCAGCCCCAGGCAGGCGCTGGAGGACCCGGCCGGGATCGGGGTGTCCTCGATGTCCTTGCGCCGGGCGATCAGCGCCTCCTGGTCGACGGCGGTCGAGAAGAACCCGCCCGCGTCGGGGTCGGCGAACAGCTCGATCGTCTGGTCGGCGAGCTGCACGCAGAGATCGAGCCAGCGCTGCTGGCAGGTGGCTTCGAACAGCGCGATGAAGGCCTCGAGCAGGAAGGCGTGGTCCTCCAGGTAGGCCGGGATCTTGGCGCGGCCGTCGTTGTAGGTCCTCAGCAGGCGCCCGTTTCCGTCGCGCAGGTCGCGCTGGATGAACTCGGCGCACTGCTCGGCGGCGGCCAGCATCGTCTGCCCCAGCTCCGGGTCGACGCCGGAGCCGGGCGCGGCCAGGGCAGAGCCCGCGTCGGCCAGGGTGGCGATCATGAGGGCGTTCCAGGCCGTGAGCCGCTTGTCGTCCAGGCCTGGCCGGGTCCGGCGCGAGCGCGCCTGGAGCAGGGTCGCTCGGATGCGTCCGTGGGTCGCCTCCTGCGGCTGCTCTCCGCGGGCCGTGAGGACGTTCAGGCCAGGCTCCGGATGGTGGGGGTCGGTGAAGTTGCCCCGCTCGTCGACTCCCAGCCAGGCGATGGCAGCGGCGGCGTCGTCTCCGAGCAGCTCGCGCAGCTCCTCGATCCTCCACACGTAGAAGCGCCCCTCCACGCCCTCCGAGTCGGCATCGAGGGCCGAGTAGAAGCCGCCCTCCGGGCCCCGCATCTCCCGCAGCGCCCAGCCGATCGTGCCCACGCAGACCTCGAGCAGGAGGGGGTCGGAGAAGGCCTGCCAGCCGTGCAGGTAGGCGCGGGCCAGCAGGGCGTTGTCGTAGAGCATCTTCTCGAAGTGGGGCACCGTCCAGCTCTCGTCCACGCTGTAGCGGGCGAAGCCTCCTCCCACCTGGTCGTGGATGCCGCCGCGGGCCATCGCCGCCAGGGTCGCAAGCGTCATCTCGCGCTCCCCGCGCACGAGCAGGAACTCGATCACGGAGGCCTGGGGGAACTTGGGGGCCGAGCCGAAGCCGCCGTTGCGGGCGTCGAAGCTCTCCCTGAGCGTGGCCACCGCGGCGTCCAGGGACTCCTCGCTCGGGGCCTGCGCCGAGGGTTTCAGGCGCGCACCTCCGGACAGGCGCTCGCGCAGGCTCTCGCCGCCGGCGCGGATCTCCTCGCGGCTGGAGCTCCAGGCCTCGGATATCGCCTGCAGCACCTGCGTCCAGGCCGGCATCCCGTGGCGGGGCTCGGGCGGGAAGTAGGTGCCGCCGTAGAAGGGCAGCTGCTCCGGGGTGAGGAACACGTTCAGGGGCCATCCGCCCCGCCCGGTCATGCCCTGGACGGCCTCCATGTAGAGAGCGTCGACGTCCGGACGCTCCTCCCGGTCGACCTTCACGCACACGAAGTCCTCGTTCATCAACCGGGCCGTGGCGGGATCCTCGAAGGACTCCCTCTCCATCACGTGGCACCAGTGGCAGGAGGAGTAGCCGATCGAGACGATGACGGGCTTCTCCTGCTCGCGGGCCCGGGCGAAGGCCTCGGGTCCCCATGGCAGCCAGTCGACCGGGTTCTCGGCGTGCTGGCGCAGGTAGGGGGAGGTCTCGGCGGCGAGGGCGTTCGCCATCACCGCACCCGCGCGAGCCCGGGCAGGGGGAAGGAGGTCGGGCCAGGCTGGGGTCCCAGGTCAGCCGCCGCGGCGGCCTTCGCATGCAGGGTGCGGCCGGCGAGGCTCCCGCTGACCCTGCCCGTGGGGGTGATCCTGAGGTGGCCGTGGCTGGCGGCGCTCCCGGCGATCGTGAGGTTCATGGGGCTGCCCCTGTGTCTGAGCAGCGTGGCCATGGAGATGACGCCGCTGAGCTGGACGCCGGGCACGAAGGTCAACCGGTTGAGCCGCAGCGAGCCTCCGGTGATGCTGGCGACGCCGCCGTGGAGCCCTCCGAAGCGCAGCCCGTTCGGCGCCTGGCCGAAGTCGAAGATCAGGGCGATGACCGTCCGCCGCAGGTCGGCCAGGGTGTCGACGGCGGCCGTCACCGTCCGCCCAGGGCCTCCGTGCAGCCCCGGGGTGGGGGCCAGCGCCGACAACCGTCTCGGGGCGGTCGGGCTCGGGGGGAAGCGGTTGCGTGTCGCGGTGCAGGGCGTGACGGGGGAGGAGGCGAAGAACTGCGAGAGGGCGGCCTGCGCGCACCCCGTCAGGTCGGCCCCGATCACCGAGTGGCCGGTGAAGGGGACCGTCACGACCTGTGCGTCGGGGATCAGCTTCGCCACCGCGCGGGCGTTCTCGGTGGGAGTTCGCAGGTCCTGGCGGCCTGAGAGGATCAGCGTGGGCACGTCCGGGAGGGAGCCGGTGGGGGCGGGTGCCGGGGAGGCGTCCGGCCAGCCCACGCACAGGGGAATCGTCTCGTCGAGCAGGGCCGATTCCGCGTCGAAGGGGTAGAAGGCCGATTCCGGCAGCGAGTTGAGCGCCGATTCCGCTTCCACCGCCCGCGTTCCCTGCGGTGCTTCCCGGGACCAGGGGAAGCGGGTCTCCTCGCAGGAGGTGGCGAGGAAGAGGACGTCATCGACCTCGCTTTCGCTTGGTTCGTGGGGGGGACGCAGGGAGAGCAGGGTCAGCATCCGCGCCAGCGGAGCGGTATCCGCCCGCAGGGCCGAACGGACGGCCGCCGGAAGCTCCGAGCGCATGATCGGGTTCAGATCGCCGGCCAGCAGGAGGCCGAACAGGTCCTGGGCGCCGATCGTGCCGGTCACGCGCCGGCCGTTGCCCTCGAACGCTTCCGCGGCGAGCGGGCGGGCCTCCGCACGGGCGACCAGACGGGCCAGGTCGGCCAGGGGCGCCCCGGTGATGTGCGAGCAGGCGTGCCCGGCGCACAGTTCCGCCAGCGCCGGACCTATCGCCCGGAAGGTGCTGAGATGAAACGGGTCCGGTCCTTCCGGGGTCTCGGTGGAGTCGAGCACGAGCGACTCCACGTGCTGGGGGTAGCGGGCCGCGTAATCCAGGGCCACCTTCGTCCCGTAGGAGGTCCCGTAGAGGACCAGCTTTTCGTAGCCGGCCGCCTGGCGGATGGCCTCGATGTCTTCGACCGAGTCCTCGGTGGTGTAATGGCCACGGGCGGGACCGAGCTCCCGGGCGCACCTTTCGGCCCCCCGGCCGCTGCCGAGTTCTTCGGCCCCGACGGAGGGGCAGGCGAGAGGCCCCGAGCTGCCCGTCCCCCGCTGGTCGAACACGAGCAGGTCCCTGGCGGCGAGAGCGGGGGTGATCGCTTCGGCGATGAACCGGGCGAGGGGAAGGGCCGCCTGCCCCGGCCCGCCGGCGAGGGCGACGACCGCGTCGGTGCTGGGGGACTGGCCGGCCAGCCTGCGGGCGACGGCCAGAGCCACCGTTCCGGGGATCGCCCCGGTCCGGTCCAGTGGAACCGGCAGGCTCGCGCACGTGAATCCGGGCGTGTTCGGGCAGGCGGTGAAGGTCAGGGTCGGCGCTGCGCCGGCCGCGGCCGGGAGGCCGCCGAGGATCGACACCGAGAGGGCTGTGGCGAGAACGACGCTGAGGGCTCCTCGCCTCATCGCCGTCGACAATACCTCGCACGGGGCCGTGGGGACGCCGCCTGGGCGCCCCCGGTAGGGTCCCGCCCGATGGGCGCGGATCGACAGATCATCGAGGCCGTCGGGGCCCCTCCGGCGATCGGGCCCTACAGCCACGCCGTCCGCTTCGGCGAGCTGCTGGTCTGCTCCGGTCAGATCCCGCTGGACCCGCAGACCGGCGAGCTGGTCGGCACGAGCTCGGGGGAGCAGGCCCGGCGCTGTCTGGAGAACCTGCAGACGGTCTGTGAGGCTGCCGGCACCTCGCTGCAGCGGGCCCTGCGGCTGACGGTCTACATGACCGACCTGCAGTCCTTCGCGGAGGTCAACGAGGTCTACGGAGGCTTCTTCGCGGATGAGCCGCCCGCCCGGGTCGCGATCGGCGTCTCGGAACTGCCGCGGGGCGCCTACGTCGAGATCGACGCCATCGTGGCGCTGTAGCGGTCGGAGGCCCCGGGCTCGGAGGTGTACAGGGCTCGGGTCAGCGAACTCCACTTCACCCAGTCAAGCCTGACGTGGGTGATGAACGGCTACCTGATCACCTTCGGCGGCTTCCTGCTGCTGGCCGGCCGCCGTCTCGGGGCTGCCCAGCCCGCGGCTCAGGCGGCCTGACCGTGCTCGGAGACGGTCAACCCGATCGAAGCTCGGCCCGCTTGACCTTTCCGCTGGCCGTCTTCGGAAGCTCCTCCGCGAAGTCGACGATGCGCGGGTACTTGTAGGGGGCTGTCTCCCGCTTGACGTGCTCCTGCAGCTCGCCGGCGAGGGCCGGCGAGGGCAGGTGCCCGTCTCGCAGCACGACGACCGCCCTGACCACGGCGCCGCGCTCCTCGTCGGGGGCGGCCACTGCGGCGGCCTCGGCCACCGCCGGGTGTGAGACCAGGGCCGACTCCACCTCGAAGGGGCCTATGCGATAGCCGGCGGAGACGATCACGTCGTCGTTTCGGCCCTCGAAGTAGAGCCATCCGTCCTCGTCCTCGCGCACCCGGTCGCCGGTGCGCCAGGCCCCCAGCTCGCGCCTGTCCTGGACCTCCCAGCGGCCGTCCTCGCGCCGCTTCGCCTGCTCCCCGAGGTAGCCGAGGAAGAAGGTGGGCACGCTCAGGGGGTCCACGGTCAGCTCCCGCTCCGTCACCGCCAGCCGGACCCCGGGCAGCGGACGCCCCATCGATCCGGGTCTCGCCCTGACCTGCGGCGGCGCACCGGTGAGCTGTCCGGTCTCCGTCTGTCCGTAGCCGTCACGAATCTCCAGGCCGGTCACCTCCCGCCACGCCCGCAGGATCTCCGGGTTCAGCGCCTCCCCGGCAGCCACCATGGCGCGCAGGTGGGGCAGCGGGCGCAGTTGCGCCCGCTTGGCGATCACCCTGTACTCGGTGGGGGCCATGCAGAGGACGCCCACCCGCTCGCCTTCCAGCAGCCGCAGGCGCTCGTGGGGATCGAAGCGGGCGTCGTGCAGGAGGGCGGCGGCGCCCATCAGCCAGGGGGCGATGAAGACGTTGCGGGCCGACTTCGACCAGCCGCTGGCGGCGGTGCACCACACGAGCTCCTCGGCCCTCGGGTCCAGCCAGTGGCGGGCCTGAAGGCGCTGGCCGTGGAGGTAGCGCTGGGCGTGCAGGACCCCCTTCGGCTCACCCGAGGTGCCGCTGGTGAAGGTGATCAGGCACGGGTCGCCCTCGCCGAGATCCACCGGGGCGGGGGGATCGGAGTCGAAGAGGTGCTCGCCGGGCACGGTCAGGACCGGCACGTCGGTCTGGGCCAGCTCGCCGGCGTCGCGCTCATCGGCGACGATCACGCGGGGACGGGCGAGCTCGATCCGCAGGCGCAGGTCCTTGGCCCGCAGCTGCTCGGTGCACGGCAGCACGACGGCCCCGATGCGAAAGCAGGCCACCATCGTCAGGACCCACTCGGGCCGGTTGCCGATCACCGTCATCACGACGTCCCCGCGCCCGACCCCGTGTGCCTGCAGCGTGCCGGCCAGCCGGGCCGAGCGATCGGCGACCTCCCCGAAGCGCCATTCGCGGCGCTCGCCGTCGCGCGCCAGCTCCACCAGGGCGAGCCGCTCGGGAGGGCTCGCATCGACGATCTCGCGGGCGAAGTTCACCCCGGTATTCTCCATGGTCCAAGGACAACCGACCCCTGGAGCGCTAATCAGAATGTCCGTAGCCGCCTCCCCGTATACCGAGAAGACAGACGAGCAGCGGGCAATCACCGAGATGGTCCACCAGTTCGTCGACGAGCAGATCCTGCCCAACGCCGAGCACTACGACCACGAGGACTCCTTCCCCGAGCCGATCGTCGAGCAGATGAAGGAGCTGGGCCTGTTCGGGGTCACGATCCCGGAGGAGTACGGCGGGATGGGCCTGGACCTGACCACCTACGCGATGATCGTGGAGGAGCTGTCGCGCGGCTGGATCTCGATCTCCGGGGTCATCAACACGCACTTCATCGGCTCCTACCTGCTGATGAAGTTCGGCACCGACGAGCAGCGCCAGAGGTTCCTGCCGAGGATGGCCACCGGGGAGATCAGGGCGGCCTTCTCCCTCTCGGAGCCCGAGCTCGGCTCGGATGTGCAGGCCATCAAAACGTCCGCCAAGAAGACCGACGACGGCTCATATGAGATCAACGGGCAGAAGATGTGGGTCACCAACGGCCTGCTCTCGAGCATGGTCTTCGTGCTCGTGAAGACCGATCCCGAGGCCGACCCCCGGCACAAGGGGTTCACCTGCTTCATCGCCGAGAAAGAGCCGGGAGCGAGCGAGAACACCGGTCCCTACGCGGGGCTGAACGTACCCCCGAAGATCAAGAAGCTCGGCTACAAGGGGGTCGAGTCGACCGAGCTCGTCTTCGACGGCTACCGCTGCCCGGCGGAGAACATCCTCGGCGGCGAGGATGCCGGGCTGAACAAGGGCTTCGCCCAGATGATGGACGCGCTGGAGGTCGGCCGGGTCAACGTCGCCGCGCGAGGGGTCGGGATCGCCCAGCGGGCTCTCGAGCTGGGGCTGCGCTACTCACAGGAGCGCAAGACCTTCGGCAAGCCGATCGCCGAGCACCAGGCGATCCAGTTCAAGCTCGCCGACATGGCCACCCAGGTCGACGCCGCCCGCCTGCTCACGCTGCGGGCCGCCCGCCTGAAGGACGCGGGCGAGCGCTCGGACCTGGAGGCCGGGATGGCCAAGCTCTTCGCCTCCGAGGCGGGGCGCTTCTGCGTCGAGGAAAGCTTCCGCATCCACGGCGGATATGGGTACTCCAAGGAGTATGAGATCGAGCGGCTCTACAGGGATGCCCCGCTGCTGCTGATCGGGGAGGGAACCTCGGAGATCCAGCGCATGGTGATCGGTCGCAAGCTCCTGCAGCGTCATAAGATCTGAGGCTGTATGGCCGATGACGCCAAGGCCCTGATCGAGCAGGCCGTTCGCAGGTTCATCGGCGAAGTGCCCGCGCTGGAGCCGATCAAGCTCGTGGTCGGGGTGGAGCTGCGCGGCAGGGGGGACGTGCAGCAGTTCAGGCTCGAGATGCCGAGCGTGAAGGTCATCCGCGGCCCTGCCGCCGACGCCCGCCTGCGGGTGGACATGCGGCGCGAGTTCTTCAACGTGATGGCCCGGGAAGCGAAGGTGCCCGACTGGATCGAGGCCTTCACCTACGGGCAGGCCAAGGCCTCCGGCCCCGAGCAGATCCTGCGCCTGATCATCAATGTGGTCGAGCGCCAGCAGGAACGCGAGCGCACCCCGAAGGCCAGAAGGCAGGCGTGACGGGCGCGACCTAGTGGTAGGAGGTCAGCTGCTCGGCCAGGAACGCCAGCGAGCCGAGCAGGAAGAGGCACATAACGATCAGGGAGAAGTTTTCGTTCATGCGCGTGAACAGCTCCTGATCAGAGGATAGGGGACCGCCAGGTCGCCGGGCTGCCAGCCTCAGACCAGCAGGGCGCCGTCATCGTAGAGCTTGACCACCCTGACCGCACCGTCCGGAGAGGCGTCGAGGCACAGCCGGCAGAGCACGCACTCGTCGAGGTTGGACTCGATGATGTGCAGGCGCCCGTCGGCGTCCTGGCCGAAGATGTCCACGGGGCATGCCTCCGCCAGCCTCCTGGCCACCTCCGGATCGGCCGCTACCGCGTCGTCGACCTCGATCGCGATGAAGGTCCCGTCGCTTCTCATGCCGGGCTCCCCTGGGCGATCTTGTCGCGGATCATCCCGGGGATGTCCTCGATGCGCTCGGCGACCGCGATCCCGGCCTGGGCGAGGCGGGCGATCTTCTCGGAGGCGGTGTCCTCCCTGCCTTCCACGATGGTCCCGGCGTGGCCGAAGCTCATCCCCGGCATCTCGTCCATGAAGCGGCCCGCCATGAAGGCCACGATCGGCAGGCGGGAGTCGTTGTCGGCGACCCAGCGGGCCAGCTCGGCCTCCATGCGCCCGCCGGGCTCGGTGTAGATCACGATCCCCTGCGTCTCCGGGTCGGCCTCGAACAGGGGCATGAGCTCGGCGTAGCTGGAGCCGATGATGGCGTCACCCCCGATCGAGACGGCCGTGGACTGCCCGAGCCCGGCTGCGCTCAGCGTGGAGGACATCTCGGTCGTCATTCCCCCGGAACGCGAGATCACTCCGATCGGCCCCGGTTTGTATGCCTGGGCCGCGTTTTTCGCGGGTCCACCGATGCCCCCCATCTTGATCACGTCGGGGACGATGATCCCGAGGCAGTTGGGCCCGATGATGCGGGACCCCCGCAGCGTGGCCAGCTCGACCATCTGGGCGACGTCCCGGCGCGGGATGCGCTCGGTGACGATCACGATCAGCCTGATGCCGTTCTCGATCGCCTCGAAGACGGCGTCCTTGGTGAAGGCCGGGGGGACGGTCACGACGGAGCCGTCGATGGGGCCGCCATGGTGGGCGACGGCCTGGGCGACGGTGTCGAAGACCGGTACCCCGTGCACCTCCCGCCCCAGCCGTCCCGGCGTCACACCGCCCACGACCTTGGCGCCGGCGCCGTAGTCCAGGCACTCCCGGGTGAGGTTGACGGCCTCCCGCCCGGTGATGCCCTGGACGATGAAGGTGGTCTCGGCGTCGATCAGGATGCTCACTTCGCGCCCCCCGGCTGTGACGCGGCCGCTCCCTGGATCTTCTCGACCGCCCGGCGCGCGGCCTCGTTCAGCGACACGGAGCGGTCGGCGTAGTCGACTCCGTAGCGCTCGAGGATCTTGAAGCCCTCCTCCTCCCAGGCCCCCGGGATGCGGAAGATGGCGATCTTCTCGGCCGGATCGTGGCCGAGCTCCAGGCAGGCTTTGATCACGCCGCGGGCGACGATGTCCACGCGGGTGTTGGAGACGATGGACATCATCACGGCGATCTTGTCGACTCCCGGCTTGCCGAGCACGAGCTTGGCCAGGCCGCAGGCCTTGGCCACGGAGGGGTTGCCCCCGATCTCGCAGTAGTTGGCGGGCCGGCCCCCGTGGGCGCGGACCGCGTCGAAGAGCGTCAGCGATCCGCCGCCGGCCCCGATCACGAGCCCGAGGTTGCCGTCGAACTCGGTGACGTTGCCCGCCACCCCGCGGTGATCGGTGGCGTCGACCTCCTCACCCGCCAGCTCGAAGGGGGTCGCCTCGCGGGCCTGCCTGGTCTCCTCGGCCCCGACGCCGAGTTCCTCCAGCAGCTTTCCGTGCCTGCCCCGAGCCTCGTTCTCCATGTCCATGTGGGCGTCCAGCGCGACGAAGGAGCCGTCTGCGAGACATCCCAGCGGGTTGATCTCCGCCAGGACCATGTCGTTTTCCACGAACAGCCTCGCCAGGCGGGTGAGGATCGGGACGAGCTTGCCGAGGGCCGATCCGGTGACCCCGGTGGAGGCGATGACCTCCTTGGCCTGGAACTCGCTGAAGGGCAGGATGTTCGAGAAGTGCCGGCGGCCCACCTTGTCGGGCTGCTCCTCGGCGACCTGCTCGATGTCGATGCCCCCGACGGGGGAGAAGATCATCACCGGCTGCTTGCGCGTGCCGTCCCAGACGACCCCCGCGTAGTACTCCTGCGCGACCTCCGCCCGCGGGTCCACGAGCACGCCCCGCGGCATGTGCCCGTTGATCTCCAGGGCCAGGATGTCGCGCGCATGGGCCTCGGCCTCCTCGGGGGTGTCGGCGAACTTGACCCCGCCGGCCTTCATGCGTCCCCCCGTGAGGACCTGGGACTTGATCACCGTGGGCCCGCCGATGCGCTGGGCGATCTGACGGGCCTCGGAGGGATCCGTGGTGAAGCCGTAGTCGGTCACCGGGATGCCGGCGCGCTTGACGAGCTCGCGCGCCTCGTACTCGAAGAATCTCATCGCGGCGCGGAAGCCTACACGCCCGTCGGGGCCAGGCCGTAGGCCTCCGCCAGCTCCGGGTCCTTGCGGGCCAGCATCTCGGCGAGGTTGACCATCACCTTGCACTGCTTCCAGGTCGCGTCGTCCTGCATCTTGCCGTCGATCATGTGCACACCGCGCCCGTCGGGGATCGCCTCGATGACCTTCTTGGCGAATGCGACCTCCTCCGGATCGGGCGAGAAGACGCGCTTGGCGATCGCGATCTGGGCGGGGTGCAGGGACCAGGCGCCCACGCAGCCGAGCAGGAAGGCGGCCCGGAACTGGGTTTCGCAGCCGAGCTCGTCGCGGATGTCCCCGTAGGGGCCGTAGAAGGGCAGGGCGCCGACCGAGGTGCAGGCATCGACCATGCGGGCGATCGAGTAATGCCAGGGGTCCTGCTGGTAGCTGGCCCGCGGGGCCTCCGGGTTCTCGGGGTCCGGGTCGGCGATGGTGCGGTACCCGGGGTGGCCGCCCCCGACGCGGGTGGTCTTCATGCGCCGGGAGGCCGCCAGGTCGGCGGGCCCGAAGCTCATCCCCTGGATGCGGGGCGAGGCACAGGCGATCTCCTCGAGGTTGGCCACCCCCTGTGCGGTCTCGAGGATCGCGTGGATGAGGATCGGTCGGTCCAGCCCGGCCTTGGCCTCCAGCTGGGCGAGCAGGCGGTCGACGTAGTGGATGTCCCACGGCCCCTCGACCTTCGGGATCATGATCACCTCGAGCCTGTCGCCGATCTCTCCGACGAGCTGCGTCAGATCGTCCAGGACCCACGGCGAGGCGAGCTCGTTGACCCGCGTCCAGAGGGCGGTCTCGCCGAGCTCCATCTCCCGTCCGACCCGGATCAGGCCCGCGCGGGCGGCCTCCTTGCGGTCCACCGGGACGGCATCCTCGAGGTTGCCCAGGAGGATGTCCACGGTGGGCGCGATGTCGGGCACCTTGGCCACCATCTTCTCGTTGGAGAAGTCCAGGAAGTGGATCATCCGGGACGGCTTGAAGGGGATCTCCCGGGCGGGCTCGGGCGCGTCGATCGCGAGCGGCTTGAAGAAGTCTCGGGGGTTGCGCAAGTCGGTCTCCTGTGTCGTCTGGAGGCTGAGAACGGTATCGCCTGGGAGGGGCCGACTGTCTAGAGTTCGCCCCGCAATCGGCCAAGGAGAACCCATGAGCGAGACCCATTCCGTCGACACCGACCAGGCCACCCGTGAGGCCAGCGGAGCCCACCCGTACGGCCGCTATCTCGAGGAGTTCGAGGTCGGCGCCGTCTACAAGCACTGGCCGGCGAAGACGGTCACAGAGGCGGACGACCACCTGTTCTGCCTGATCACGATGAACCACCACCCGCTGCACATCAACGACGTGTACGCCGCGGGCTCCCAGCAGGGCCGCAACGTGGTCGTGGGCCCGCTCGTCTACTCGCTCGCCCTGGGGATGTCGGTCAGCGACGTCAGCGGCAAGGCCATCGCCAACCTCGCCACGGAGGAGCTCAAGCATCCGGCTCCCGTCTTCCACGGCGACACCCTCTTCTGCGAGTCCGAGGTGCTGGAGAAGAAGGAGTCACGCTCCAAGCCCGACCGCGGCACCGTCAAGGTGCACACGAGGGTTCTCAACCAGGACGGCGTGCTGGTCGCCGAGTTCAAGCGGCTGGTGCTGGTTCCTCGGCGTAATCCGGATCCCGCCCGCCCGGGCGGCTCGGCCGAGGGAAATGTCGAGTAGCCAGGCGTGCTGTAGGCTTTCTTTATCGCCCCTAAAGGGCGTTTTGTGTTCCCGGGGCCGTTGCACGGCCCCGATCAGCGCCGCAGATCGCGCGCGCCGACCCCGTCATGAACCGAGGAGCCGCCTGGACCACCATGAACGCCACCGTCCCCGCACCCACCAAGAACGAGCGTCTGCTGGCCTGGGTTCAGGAGGTTGCGGCGCTCACGCAGCCGGATCGGATCTACTGGTGCGACGGGTCGGCGGAGGAGTACGACCGCCTCTGCGGCGAGCTCGTCGAGGCTGGGACCTTCGAGCGGCTCTCGGATGCCAAGCGGCCCAACTCCTACCTCGCCCAGTCCGATCCGGGGGACGTCGCCCGGGTCGAGGACCGGACGTTCATCTGCTCGGCCACCGAGGCGGAAGCCGGGCCGACGAACAACTGGCGGGAGCCGGGGGAGATGCGGGAGGCCCTGAACGAGCTGTTCAGCGGCGCGATGCGGGGCCGGACGATGTACGTGGTGCCCTTCTCGATGGGCCCGTTGGGATCTGACAAGAGCCACGTGGGGGTGCAGCTGACCGACTCCACCTACGTGGCGGTGAGCATGCGGATCATGACCCGCATGGGGCAGGGGGCCCTGGATGTGCTGGGCAGCCAGGGCGAGTTCGTGCCCTGCCTGCATTCCGTGGGCATGCCCCTGGCCGACGGCGCCGAGGACGTCCCGTGGCCGTGCAACGCCGAGAACAAGTACATCGTGCACTTCCCCGACACCCGCGAGATCTGGTCCTTCGGGTCCGGCTACGGCGGCAACGCCCTGCTCGGCAAGAAGTGCTTCGCCCTGCGCATCGCATCGGTGATGGCCCGCGACGAGGGCTGGATGGCCGAGCACATGCTGATCCTCAAGCTGACCTCGCCGGAGGGCGAGGTCAAGTACGTCACCGGAGCCTTCCCCAGCGCCTGCGGGAAGACGAACCTGGCGATGCTGATCCCCACCCTCGAGGGCTGGGAGGTCGAGACGATCGGCGACGACATCGCCTGGATGAAGTTCGGGGACGACGGCCGGCTGTACGCGATCAACCCCGAGGCCGGGCTTCTTCGGGGTGGCCCCCGGGACCGGCGAGAAGACGAACCCGAACGCGATGCGGATGGTCGCCCGCGACACCGATCTTCACCAACTGCGCCAGGACCGACGACCGGGACGTCTGGTGGGAGGGGCTGACCAAAGACCCCCCCGCCCACCTGATCGACTGGCGGGGCCAGGACTGGACTCCGGACTCCGACTCCCCGGCCGCCCACCCGAACGCGCGCTTCACCGTCCGCGCCGACCGGACACCCGCGATCGCCCCCGAGTGGGAGGACCCGGCAGGCGTGCCGATCGACGCGATGCTCTTCGGAGGGAGGCGCTCGACGGTGGTGCCGCTGGTCACGGAGGCGCTCGACTGGGAGCACGGGGTGTTCCTCGGCTCGGTCATGAGCTCCGAGAAGACGGCCGCGGCGGCTGGAACCGTCGGGGAGCTGCGCTTCGACCCCTTCGCGATGCTGCCCTTCTGCGGGTACAACATGGCCGACTACTTCGCCCACTGGCTCGAGATCGGGCGCACCTCAGGGGCGAAGCTGCCGAAGATCTTCTACGTCAACTGGTTCCGCAAGGACGAGGACGGCCGCTTCCTGTGGCCCGGGTATGGGGAGAACTCGCGCGTGCTCGCATGGGTGTTCGCCCGCTGCGCCGGCCATGGGGCCGCTGCCGAGACCCCGATCGGGCTGGTCCCGCCGGTGGGAGAGGACGGGATCGACACGCGTGGCCTGGATGTCTCCGACGAGGACATGGCGGCGCTGCTGCGGGTCGAGGCGGGGCAGTGGAAGGAGCAGCTCCCCCAGTTCCACGAGCACTACGCCAAGTTCGACCACCTGCCCGCGGATCTGCACGCCCAGCTGAAGGCCCTCGAGGAGCGGCTCGGCTAGAGCAGGCGCGATGGCGCAGGCTGGCATCCCGCCGGTGGATCCGCGGCGACGCCCCCGGGCGCTGCGGGAGCTGGCAACGCGGGTCGCCCTGACGGGCCCGGGCACCTGGTTCTACTCGCGGGTCGCCGCCAGGATCGATCCCTGGCTGGTGCGGGCGAGCAGGGGGCGGGTCAGCTCCGCCGCCGGGCTGTTCCCGATCGTCCTGCTCACCGCCCGGGGAGCCCGCAGCGGCGTCGAGCGGACGGTCCCGCTGCTGTACTTCACCGACGGCGACGACGTGATCCTGATGGCCTCGAGCTTCGGTCGCCCGCGATACCCGGCCTGGTACCACAACCTGAAGGCCAATCCGGACGTGCGCCTGGAGGCGATGGGCCGCGGCGGGAGCTTTCGGGCTCGAGAGGTGGAGGGAGAGGAGCGCGAGCGCCTCTACGCCATGGCCAAGCAGCTGTACCGCGGGTACGGCATCTACGAGCAGAGGACGGCCGGCATCCGCCACGTGCCCGTCCTGCGACTGAGCCCTGCCTGAGGGCCGGCGGCGCTCATCGCGCTGGAGGAGGAGCCTCCGTGCTCCTCCTCCTGCGCATCCCCCATCCCTCGCTAGCTTGAAAGCGCCAGCGAGATCGCGGCGCCCTTGCAGTGCGTCCCGCTTGGCGGCCGTGTCGGCCAGCGAGATGGACCCGCCTGCGTGAGGGCGACAGCTTTGCCTTTCGCCGGGATCACCTGCCGGGAATCGTGAACTGTCCGTGCAGCCATCTCGCCGCACCTTCCGCTAGTCGTGCCTAGACCTTCGGCTAGGACGCCCGCCTGGGCGCCCGACCTCCTAGACGAAGGGGGAGTGGCGAGCGTGCCCGCTCGGACGCAAGATGATGTGCATGCGAGATCTGGGGGCATCCGAGCCGACAGGGGAGGTCGTGCGGCTGCTGCCGGTTCGGGTCCTGGTGCTCTCCCCCGACGATTGCTTCCGGTCCGCCTCCTGCGCACTTCTCGGCCGCAGGGGATGCGCCGCCTTCGCCGCCGCCGGCCTCGCAGAGGCGATCGCGCTCTGTGCCGGGGAGCGCATCGACGTGCTGCTCGTCGAGCGGACCTCTGATCGGCGCCGCTTCGAGGAGCTCCTCGTGGCCATCCTGACCGCCGATGCGCGCGTCCGCCCCGACGAGCCCAGGCAGAGGTGGGCCCCGGTGGGGGTCGTCGCTGTGGTGGACGATGCTCTGAGGCAGGACGGCGGCCGGAGCGGGAGGGAATACGAGGAGCTTGCGAAGTGGAGTCCCTTCGAGGAGCTGTTCGCCTCGGTGGTCCGCACGGACGGGCGGCGCAGGATCGCCAGGGCGGATCGCTCATCCCGCTGGTCCCCGGCGAGGCAGGAGCGCTCCGGCGAGAGCGGTTGAGCGCTTCGGCCAGGATGCCGATACACCGGTGAGCGGCGCGGCGCGCCGTGGAAGGTCACAATCGACGATGCACGACCACGAGACCCCGAGCGCGGCGATGATGCGCGATCTGGACCGGATCGAGCGCGTGTTCGCGGGGCAGAAGGGGCTCGGCCGAAACGCGCTGGCGGCGATCGTGCCCGCCGCGCGTGAGCGGGTCGAGCAGGCGCTGGCGGCACACGGGCCCGACGACCTCCGTGCCGGGGGCATCACGGAGGCCTTCGCCGCGGAGCTGCTGGTGGCAGCGGCCGCCGAGCTGGGATCCCGGCCGAGGGCGCTCGAGCCCCTGCTGACCGCGCTCGACCGGCTCGGGACCGTTCGAGCCTCGCGCTGGCCCGCGAGGCGTTCAGATGTCAGGCTCTTGCCGCCCTGCCTCCGGCCATCGCCGTGGAGGTGGCGCTGACCCTGCTCGCCGGCTTGGCCGGGCTCAGGGACGCCTCGCTGTGGCTGCTGGATCCCGACGGGCACGTCCAGCTCGCACAGCACGTCGGGGTCAGGGCGCCGACGGCCGCGATGGGGGCCCTCGCACGAGGGCTGATGGAGGGGCGCAGCGACGGTCCGCGGCCCCGCTGCGAGTTGGACGGCGGTCGCCATCGAGCGCATGCGAGCAGCCGATCGGTGCGATCGTCGTGCGCGTCCAGCCCCAGCGGCGGGATCGCTGTCGCGTTCTCCTGCGCGAGCTGCTCGCGCCGCTGTCGGCGATCCTCGAGCGCGAGACGCTGCTGGCGAGCAGCGCGGCCAGCGAGCGGATGCTGCTGGCCGGCCAGCGAGCGGCGACTGACCCGGCTCGGCTTCGACCTCCACGACGGGCCCCTGCAGGAGCTGCTGCTCCTCGGCGAGGACCTGGGCCTGTTCCGCGATCAGCTCGCGATCGTGCTGGAGGGCCGGCGCGGCAGGGAGCTGCTCGGCGGCCGGCTCGACGACCTCGACGCGCGGCTCGTGGCGCTCGAGCGGGGACTGCGCCGCATCTCGTCCTCGGTGCACTGCCGGCGTGCTCGCCGGCCGTCCCTTCCGCGACGCGCTCGAGCGATCTGCTCGCAGGCGTTTCAGGCGCGCAGCCGGAATCGAGCCCGAGCTCCGCCTGCGAGGGGGAGCTGGACGAGCATCTCGACCTCCCAGCGGATGGCCGCTGCTGAGCGTCGTCGGAGAGGCGCTCAACAACATCCGCGAGCACGGCCGGCGCCGCAGCCGTGAGCGTCACGATCACGCTCGATCGCGAGGGGCTGCGGGCTCGCGTGCGCGACGACGGCCGTGGCTTCGATGTCGAGCGGGAGCTGCTGCGTGCGGCGCGCAGCGGCCACATGGGACTGGCCGGCATGCACGAGCGGGTACGCCTGCTCGGCGGCCAGTGCCGTGTCGAGAGCCGCCCGGCGGGCCGACCGAGGTGACGCTCGCGCTGCCGCGCTGGCGCGCCCCCGCGGCGGAGCCGCGCCGGGGCGTGCCGAGCGGCACCGCCGGCCGCGCGCCGCACGCCGGCCCGCGGACCGGTCAGTCGCGGGCCGTCGACCAGGCCGTGCTCGAAGGCGTAGCGCACGGCCCCGCTGCGGTTGCTGACGCCGAGCTTGCGGTAGATGTTGGTGAGGTGGAACTTGACCGTGTGCTCGCTGACCCACAGCTCCGCGCTGATCGCCTTGGTCGTCTTGCCGCCCGCGACGGCCGCGAGGATCGTCGTCTCGCGCTCGGTCAGGGCGCGGGCGCCCGGCATCGCTCGCCCCCGTCTGCCGAGCGCGCTCCGCGGCGGGCTCGTGGAACATCGTGTAGCCCGGCGGCCACCTGGCGCACCACCGCCGGGATGTCCATCGCGCTGACGCTCTTCAGGACGTAGCCGCTCGCTCCCGCCTGGATCGCTGCGTCGATCGCGGCGCGGTCCTCGCGAGGCGGACAGCAGCACGGTCTTCACCGCCGGGCGGCGGCCGCCTTGATCTCGCGCACGCATTCGGCGCCGTCGAGTCCCGGCATGCGCAGGTCCACCAGCACCACGTCGGGGCTGCGGCGTTCGACCAGGGGGCGGCACTTCGCTGCCCGTGCGTGCCTCCCCACGACCTCGATGTCATCGCACTGCCTCGAGCGTGCGGCGCAGACCCTGCAGGATCAGCGGGATGGTCGTCCGCGAACAGGACCTTCAGTGCCCGGCTCCACGCTGTGGGCTCTGCTCGCGCCTCTGCTCGCATCGGTCGTGCGGTCGGCGCGACGGGTGCCGCGGCCGCGGGAGCTGGGCTAATCGTGCGTGGCTCTCGCCGGCTGCCGCCGGCGGGCGCGACTCCTCGGCCAGCGAGGTGATCGTCAGCGAGCCGCGGGCCGAGGACTCGAGCACGTCGGTCGCCTCCTCGAGGGAGCGCGCGTACAGCTCGACGAGCAGGTGCACGATGATGCGCGCGTCGTCTTCGTGCTTGTGGAAGCGGACGTGGGTGAAGAACTCGCGCACCCCGTGGTCGCCGAAGGCGGCGTAGGAGAGGGCGTCGCCCGGCCTCCGGGCCCGAGCAGCTCTCGACGTCTTCGGAGTCCACCGTCACCGTGCAGGAGGCGACCCAGGGGGTGCCGGCGATCATCCGCTCCCAGCGGTCCTCGATCGGCTCCACGCTCCCGTTGTTGAAGCCGAGGTGAGGCTGGTCGTGCATGCAGTCCAGGCACTGGACCACGGCCTCCTGCAGCTCGTCGACCACTTCCGCCCGCTCGCCCGTGTCGGGGTCGATCTTGTGGATGCCCTCGTAGTGGACCTGCACCTCGAGATCCTGGGACCAGCAGCGGTAGCAGCGCAGCCAGCTGCGGGCGGTCGTGTCCGAGCCGGGAAGCTCCATCCCGCCCATTCTACGTCCGATACGCCTCCCCTCCGTACTCGAGGCCCCCACCCGGGCCGCACCCGGGCCGGGATGGGCGGCGCCCAAGCAGTCGCCGCCCATCCCGGTTGCCCCCCGAGGATCAGTGGTGCCGGTGCTCGGTCCGGGGACGACCGCCCCCGACGACCGGTCGCGGAACGGCGGAAGCGTATGGGATCGTCCGACACCCTCTGAGAGGCCTGTACGCCGTTTCAACGTAGAGCCAAGTCAGTTCATCGGGACTGTTCTTCCCGCAACCACGGATAGTCCACGCGTCCGTCCGGTCCCGCTCAGGGGGTCGCAGGGTGTAGATTGCTGGCCATCTTCGAGGGCTCCACGCCGGGGGGCGTCGGGCTGAGTCAACTCGCTACTGGAGGTTTTCTGGGATGAGGCGCATCGTTTCGCTGTTCACCCTCGCTGCCGCAATGTGCCTCGCCTGGCTGGTGCCGGCCGGCGCAGGAGCGGCGGCCTTCACGCAGTGCCCGCCGGTCAGTCACGACACCGGCTGCCAGTTCTTGATCACCGTCAGCAGCAAAGGCGTCCAGGTCGAAGAAGACAAAACCCAGGGGCCCTACGAGGCGTCCGACGATGCCCTGATCGGGGTCGTCAACTCATCCTCGAAGCCGGTCACGTCGATCCCGCTGTCGACCGAAAATGCGCTGTTCGGGTTCGAGATCGACGGCATCTGCAACAGCGGCGAACCGCTTCCGAGCGGCTGTGTCGTGCAGGCCAAGAACAGCGCCGGCGAAGAAAACGCAGAAGCGGGCAAACCCTGCCCGCCGGCGGTCATCTCCTGCGGGTTCCCGCCGCCCCCGGGCGAGCCGGCCAGCACGACGTTCCCGAGCGGGATCCTGGTCAACGGGTTCGCGGCCAACGGCGACGCGGTCAGCGGGTACGAGGGGCCGAGGACGTGGTTCTCCAACATCGCCACTCCGCTCTTCAACAGCGGCGTGGTCAACTTCTCGCCCGCCCTGGCGCCGGGTGAATCGACCTACTTCGGGCTCGAGTCCCCGCCCGCCGGGAAGCTGATCACGGTCGGCAACGCCTCCACCCTGACGACGAGCCTCACGGCCGGAGGGGTGACGGGAACCTCGATCACGGTTCCCCAGGGCACGCCCGTGTCCGACACGGCCGACGGTGGGCGGCGCGGGCGGCACGAGCGCGACCGGCGTGGTCACCTTCAAGGTGTTCAAGGACGCCGCCTGCACCAAGCTGGCCGCCGAAGCCGGCTCCGCCGAAGTGACGAACGGCGTCAGCGGGCCGTCGACGCCGCCCGCGAAGCTAGCCACCGGCAAGTACTACTGGCAGGCGTTCTACGGCGGGGACATCAACAACCAGGCCTCCACGAGCCAATGCGGGACCGAGGTCCTGACCGTCGCCAGGCATCTCGCCTCCGCCGTCGGCCTGCCCTCGGGCAAGAAGTGCGTGAGCAAGCGGCACTTCATCGCGCACCCGAAAGCGCCAGGGGCATCAAGCTCGTCAAGGTGGAAGTGAGGATCAACGGGATCCTCAAGCTGATCGGCAAACTCACCGCCCATCACACCTTCATCGACCTGAGGGGCCTGCCGAAGGGGACGTTCAGAGTCCTCATGATCACGACCTCCTCGAAGGGCGACACCTACGGTGACCAGCGCACGTTCCACACCTGCGTGCCCGGGCACCACAAGAAAAAGAAAAAATGATCGCGGCGCGGCGCCGGCTCCGCTGGGGCCGGCGCCGGCCCGTCCCTAACCGAACGTGAAGGCGTAGCCGCTGATCCCCGGCGCGAAGCGCAGGGAGAGGCGGTGGCGCCCCTCGCGCGGCAGGGAGACCAGCGTGTAGAGGCGCTGCCGGCGGACCGTGAGGATCCCGCCGTGGACGTCGGACCCGCCTCGGCGCCCGCAACCGGGCGCCCGTCGAGCAGGACGCGCACCGGCTTCGGGCGACCGCCCGGAGAGCTCAGGACGACATACACGTTGCGGGCCTGGAAGTCGACGTCGATCCCGGCGGCCGAGACGGCCCTGGCGGGCTGGTCGGAGATCTCCCAGCTGCCGCTGTAGGCGAACTGGTTGAGCTCCAGCCGGCCGGGCGGGGGGCCGTAGTCGTGCAGGCCGGCCCGGGGGGCGGCGAGCCACCCCTGCGCCCGGGCCGTGCCGAGGTAGGTCTCGGGAGTCGCCTGCCGGGAGGGGCTGACCACCCCTGTCGGATGTCCTCTGCCGCCCACCGATCGCCCGGCCTCGGCCAGCAGGGCCCGGATCGCCGTTTCGGTCCTGTCGTAGTCGCCCTCGCCGAAGGCCGCATAGCGCACCTGTCCGCGGGCGTCGATCAGGTAGTCGGCCGGCCAGTACTCGTTCCCGTAGGCGTTCCAGGTCCCCATCCGGTTGTCCTGGACCACCGGATAGCGAAGGCCGAACTGCGCCACTGCGTTGGCCACGTTTCCGGCATCCCGCTCGAAGGAGAACTCCGGGGTCTCCACCCCGACGATCTCGAGGCCGTCGCGGCGGTAGGCGGCATCCCAGGCTCTCAGGTAGGGCAGCGTGCGGATGCAGTTGATGCAGGTGTACGTCCAGAAGTCCACAAGCACCACCCGGCCCCGCAGGGAGGCGAGGCTGAGCGGACGCCCGCCGGGGGTGTTGAACCATCTCTCCGTTTCCCTGAAATCGGGGGCCGCGCCCAGATCCGGCAGCGATCGCGCGTCGGCGAGCAGGGTGGTCTGCTGGGCACCCCTGCCGGCGGGACGGAGCGCTGTGGCCGATCCGCTGCAGCTCGATGACCCGTTCGCCGGCACGAACCGCGCTCGCCGTCCGGTGATCTCGTGCAGGCGGCTTGTGACGCCGGAGGAGCACTCCAGCGCTGCGGCGACGTTGACGTTGGGGATCTCTTCGGCGACGAGCTGATCGAAGTTGACGTCCAGGCCGGCGAGGATCGCGATCGCCGTGAGCGCCATCACCGCCCCCAGGGCCCGCTGCAGCATCGGCCCGCGCCCGGCCCTGCGAACCCGGTCGAACACCGCCCGGCCGCCCAGCGTCAGCGCCAGCAGGACCACCGCCGAGCCGGCCGCATAGGCGATGGCGATGGCGATCGTCCTCCCCGAGGCGGCGCTGACCGAGATCACGGCGGCGAGGATCGGGCTCGCGCAGGGCGTGTAGACGAACCCGAGGGCCCCGCCGACGAGCAGGCCCGATGCGAAGCCGTCGCCGCCCGAGCGCGGGCCGAACCGGGCCAGGCGCGACAGCGGCGCCTCCAGGCGGGCGGAGATAGAGGGGACCATCAGGACGAGGCCGAAGGCGAGCAGGACGGCTATCGCCAGATCGCGCAGGGGATCGCTGCCGAGGCCTACGCCGTCGACGACGCTGGCCACGCCGATGATCGTGATCGTGAAGGTCACCGACAGCCCGAGCACGATCCCGAGGGGACGGCGCCGCCCGCCCACGCCGCCCGCCGAGAGCAGGGCGGGGAGCACCGGGAGCACGCACGGAGACAGGGCCGTGCCGGCCCCTGCGAGGAGGGCGAAGCCGATGAGGACGATCATGCGCTCTAAGCGTAGGTCCGGGATTGCGCGCTCGCGTTACACGACCGCGCACCGCGTGGGGCCGAGGTGCCCGCTCCTCAGGTGACGATGGCCGCCCGCAGGGTGGCCTCGAAGTCGGTCCTGGCGATGGGTCCTATGCACGGCGAGGTCGCCCCCGCCTGCCGGTAGCGCTCCATGCCCGCCTGGACCGCCTGCTCGTCCCCGACGGCCGTCAGCTCCTCCAGGAAGTCCTGTGAGATCGCCGCCCGCATCCCCTCGAGGTCGCCGGCGGCCGCGTCATAGCCGGCGATGTCGGCCCCGAAGCCGGTTCGCTCGATCATGGCCCGGTAGAAGGGCAGGCCGAAGTACGGGATGAGGTCGCTGCGCATCGCCGCGTAGGCCGCCTCGCGGTCGTCGGTGAGGGCCCCGGGGACGGCGGGGACGATGTCGAAGCCCTCCAGGGACCGTCCGGCACGTTCGCGACCCGCGGTGACCTCGGGAACGACCACGTCGCGGATGTAGCTCGGGTTGCACAGCCACAGCAGGACTCCGTCCGCGATCTCCCCGGCGAGCCGCAGCATCGCCGGAGAGAGGGCCGCCACGTAGATCGGAAGCCGGGGACGCGTCTCGATGCCCATCAGGTGGAAGGAGGTGCGCCACTTGCTCCCGGCGGGCGGGTCCTCGCCGCGCAGGATCGCCCGGACGATCCCGAGGTACTCCCGCATCTCGGCCACGGGCCTGTCGATCGTCTGTCCATGCCATCCCTCCACGACCGGCCGGTGGGAGACCCCGAGCCCGAGCGTGAAGCGTCCTGCGGAGATCTCGTCGAGGGTGGCGGCGGTCTGGGCCATGGTGGCGGGGGTCCGCGTGTAGATCGGGACGACCCCGGTTCCCAGCCGGATGGAGCTGGTCGCCTGGGCATATGCCCCGAGCACGGTGAGGGACTCCCGGCCCGCGATGTGGGTGACGTAGACCGACTCGTATCCGAGCGACTCGGCCAGCCTGACGCGCTCGATCGCCTCCTCGAGAGAGCGTCCGGTCGATATGAAGCACCCCGTTCCCACGCGGCGGAGCATATTTCACTCGTCGTCCAACGGCCGGGGAATATAGGGTCCGGCTAAGCCCTGCCATGCAAACCAACTGAAAGCGGAGGAGCGATGTCACCCACCAAAGCGAGGAAACCGGCCACCAAAGCGAAAAGACCAGCCAGGAAAACGGCGGCCAAAGCATCCGGCGTGCGCGCCGAGCACGCCCGCCACAGGGAGAACGACCGCGTGATCCGTCGCATCACGGACTCCCTCGACGGCGCTCAGAAGGAACTCAGCAAGCTGAGCGGCAGCCTCGGCACCGGTGCCTCGGGACTGCGCCGCGACCTCTCTCGCATGCTGAAAGACGCCCGCCGCGACGCGGCGAAGATCGGCACGACTGTGCGCAAAGACCTCAAGCGGCTGCAGAAAGAGGTCGCCGGAGGCGCGAAACCGAAAGCGAAAGCGAAAGCCGCCACGAAAGCGAAAGCCGCCACGAAAGCAAAAGCCAAAGCGAAAGCCGCGACGAAATCGAAAGCCGTCAAATCTCGGACCAAAGCCACGAAAGCCAGAGCGAAAAGCTCGGCGGCCTCGCGGACGCGCAAAGCCGGAGGCCGCTGAGGTCCCCGGTCCGACAGCAGGGCTCGGGTGACCCTGGGAGGCACCCCGGGGCGACGTGATCGACCTCCACTGCCACATCCTGCCGGGGCTCGACGACGGCGGCCTCGACCTCGCGGACAGCCTCGCGATGGCGCGCGAGGCCGAGCGCGACGGCATCGCGTCGTGTGCGCGACGCCGCACATCCGCGGCGACCACGATGTGCGCATAGAGGAGCTGCCCGAGCGCGTCGGCCGAGCTCTCAGGGGGAGCTCGCCGAGCGGGGCGTGGATGTGCGCATCGCCCGCGGCGGGGAGGTCTCGCAGCTCAGCGGCCGACGAGCTGAGCGACGCGAGCAACTGCGGGCGGTCTCGCTGCGACGGAGGCGGCTGGATCCTGCTCGAGCCGGCCCCGGGGCCGCTGGGCGGACGAGCTGCCGGTGCTCGTCGAGAGGCTCGCCGCGCGCGGCGCGCGGACGATCCTCGCGCACCCGGAGCGCCATGCGGGCGCGGATTTCGAGTCGCGTCTGCGGGCGCTGGCGGCGGGGCTGCCTGATCCAGTGGACGGCGGAGTTCATCGCCGACAGCGAGCCGGCGGCCCGAGGAGCCCGTGCTGCGGCTTGCCCGCGAAGGGCTCGTGCACTGCTCGCCAGCGACGCGCATCCGTCCCACGGCGGGCGGCCCGTGCGCCTGAGCGAGGGCTTCGAGCGCCTGCGCGAGGTCTGCCCGCCCGAGCAGCTCGAGTGGATCGAGCGGGCACCCGCGGCGATCCTGCGCGGCGAGCCGCTGTCCGCGCCCTGGTGAGCTCAGGCGCCGCGGCGCGCCTGGCCAGGCTCCAGCGTGACGGTCTCGGCGAGCTCCTCCACCACCTCGCGAGAGGCGTGCCCCAGGCCGTGGCGAAGGAAGTTCGCGGCGCCCGCGGCGGCGCCCAGCACGAGCGCGTGCTCGAAGGCTCGTCGCCGCCGGCCCAGGCTGCCGCCAGGGCGCCCATCATCGCGTCTCCGCAGCCCTCACGGAAGCCGTGCTCGAAGCGCGGCGGGGTCAGCCCCAGGCGTCGTCGCCCTGCAGGAAGAGGGCCGGCTGCTCGCCGCGGGTGACGATCACGTGCCTCGCCCCCGCTCGCGCAGCCGCTGCGCGCCGCGGCGAGCAGCGGCTCGGCGTGCGACACGGGCCCGCGGACGAACGCCGCGAGCTCCCAGTCGTTGATCTTGACGAGGTCGGGCTCGCCGTTCGAGGGCGCTGTCCAGACGCGGGGAGGAGAGGTCCACGAGCGTGCGGCAGCCGCCCGCGCGGGCGTCGGCCACGAGGTCCCCGTAGACCTCGAGCGGCAGCGATTCGGCCGGCAGAGGGTTGGTGACGACCAGCCACCCGCAGGCCGAGCGCCTCCGCGCAGGTCAGCGAGAACAGCTCGTCGAGCTCGTGACGCGAGGGAGGATCGCTGAGGCTCATGGACGAGCAGCTCCCGCTTGCCCGAGCGGCGGTCGGTGACGTAGCAGCCACTTGGAGGTCGCGGTCTGCACGAGATGGACCGGTCGCCCCGGCGGCCCTCTCGCACCAGCGGGATCAGGATCTCACCGGGCTCCCCGCCGATCAGGCCGCACAGCACGGGTCGCGCCCCCATGGCGCTGGCCATGCCTGCGACCCAGACGCCCTGGCCGCCGGCATGGAAGTGGATGCTCTGACGGTCGCCGCCCTCCACCTCGAGGGTCACCGTGAGCACGGGGTGCGGCGCGAACAGCGCGATCGACGGGGTGCTCACCGGCGCCCGTCCTTCGTGGCCGGTGCGAGCCGCCCCATCGCGGCGACCTCCCCGTGCAGACGGCCGACGATCGCCTGGGGGTCGGGCACGAGCTCGTCGTGCACGAGCAGGCCGACGGTGACTCGCCCGTCGTAGCTGAAGATGCTCACGCTCATCCCGACGCTGCCGGCGGTCGGAGCCCACACGAGCACCGAGCGCAGCGGGGTGCCGGCGAGATAGACCGTCTGGCGGGGACCGGGCACGTTCGTCATGACCGCCGTCGCCTTGGCGGTGAAGATGTCGACGATGCGGCGCTCGACGTCTGGTGGCGTCAGCCCGACGGCCCCGAGCACGGCGTAGGAGACCGGTCCCTCGGGGGAATGCTTGATCTCGTCCATGCGCCCTTTGAGCTCCTGCAGGCGCTCCCTTCGGCTCGGGCTGTCCACCGGGAGGGTCAGGAACACGAGCCCGAAGCGGTTCCCGAGCGTCGAGGGCACGGGCCGGTCGAGCGGGCGCAGATTGAAGGGGACCATGGCCCGGATCGCGTGCGGCGCCTCCCCGCGCTCGACCAGGTAGCCGCGCAGGGCCCCGCTCACCGCCGCCAGCAGGACGTCGTTGACGGTTGCCCCCTGGGCGTGGGCGATGGTCTTCACCCGCTCGAGCGAGAGGGGCCGGCTCCAGGCCACGCTGCGCAGCGCGCCCGCCCTCTGCTTGAGCACGCCGGGGGCCTCGCTGGGAGCGAACAGCAGCTTGGCCAGCGCCCGCGCGTCGGCCGCCACCGCCCCGGCGAGGTCCAGGGCGTGCTGCGGGTGGGAGGCCGTCTCGCCACCCCTCGCCGGGCGATGCGGGCGGCCATGTTGGCGCCGCCGACGGCGGGGGCGGTCACCCGCGAAGCCAGTCGCAGCGCGCCCGCCGGGGACGTGGTGCCCGCCGGGGACGTGGTGCCCGGCGGGGGAGGCGGGGCGGCCGCACCGGGCTCGGAGTCGGTGAGCGAGAGCATCACCCTGGCCAGGGCGATGCCGTCGGCGATGCAGTGGTGCATGCGCACGATCACCGACGACCCCTTCCCGGGGCCGTCGATCAGGTACATGTCCCAAAGGGGCTTGCCGCGGTCGAGGGGTACGGCCGCGAGGTCGCCGGCCAGACCCTTCAGGGCCGCCTCCCCGCCCGGCTCCGGCAGGCCTCGGTGGTGCATGTGGCGGGCGAGGTCGAAGTCCGGGTCGTCCTCCCAGCGGGCGCCGGCGGCGGGCCCGCCCTCCACGACCCGCTGGCGAAAGCGGGGATAGCGCCCGACCAGGCGCTCGTCGACGATCTCGGCGAACCGCCCCAGGGCAGCGGCTGGTCGAACAGCAGGATCGAGTTGATGACCATGAGGTTGGTCGGCCTGTCCATGTGCAGCCATGCCGCGTCGGCATTGGACAGCCGGTCGCGGGGGCGCTCACGGCCTCCACCTCATCGCGGCTTGTCGTAGAGCGCCCCGAAGAAGTCCGCGTAGCGCTCGTATACGACGGCCCGCTTGACCTTCAGCGTTGGCGTCAGCTCCCCCGCGGTCTGGGTGAGGCCGTGGTCGAGGATGCCAAAGCGCTTGACCTGCTCGATGCGGGCGAAGCGTTTGTTGGCTGCATCGATGTCCACCTGCAGGACCTCCCTGCACCGCTCGTCGCCGGCCATGCTCGCCAGGTCGGCGGGTATGTCCAGCTGCTCGGCGAGCTTCGGCGCCTCGTCGGGGTCCAGGGTGATCATGCACACCAGGTAGGGCCGGCGATCTCCGTAGACGACCGCCTCCGCGATCCAGCGGGTCTCCCGCAGCGCGTTCTCGATGTTCACGGGCGTGATGTTCTTGCCGCTGGAGGTGATGATCAGGTCCTTCTTGCGGCCCGTCAGCGTCAGGTAGCCGTCCGGTGAGAGCGACCCGGTGTCCCCGGTGCAGAGCCAGCCGTCGGCGAACGCTCGCCGCGGTCGCCTTCGGGTCGCGGTGGTAGCCGGCGAAGACATGGGGGCCGCGGAGCAGGACCTCCCCGTCGGCGGCCACCATCACCTCGCTGTCGGGCAGCGCTCGGCCGACGGTCCCGAAGCGGGGTGCGCTGGCAGGGTTCAGCGTCGCGGTGGCGCAGCTCTCGGTCAGGCCGTAGCCCTCCAGGACCGGCACTCCGCAGGCGTCGAAGAACTCGAGCAGCTCGTGGTCGATCGGCGCGGCGCCCACGAGGGCGAGCTTCAGCCGCGGGCCGAACAGCGCACGGACGTTGGCGAGCCCGAGCCGGTCGGCGAGGCCCAGCCGCAGCGTCGATACCGGCCCCAGGGGCCTTCCGGCGCGCTGCGCCGCCCGCGCCCGGCGCCCCACCTCAAGAGCCCAGGAGAACAGCAGCCGCGCGATGCGGCCCGCGGCTGGCGACGGCGCTGACGACGCCGGTGTGCAGCTTCTCGTAGATGCGCGGGACGGCCACGAAGTGGGTCGGCTGCGTCTCCACCACCTCGTCGAGGATCCGCCGGGAGTCGCCGCGCCAGTAGACGAGCGTTCCGCCGACGTCCAGCACGACGGTCTGAGCGACCCGGGCGAGCACGTGGGCGAGGGGCAGGAACATGTAGATGACCGGCTGGATGTCGTCGAGTTCGAGCTGCTCCGCGGTACATCGCCGTGGCGGAGAGGAAGTTCGCGTGCGTGAGCATGCACCCCTTCGGAGGCCCCGTCGTACCGGATGTGTAGACGAGCGTGGCAACGTCCTCCGGAGCGACCGCGAGCACGCGCTCCTCGACCTGCTCGGGGTCCACCGAGGCGCCTCCCTCAAGCAGCTCTGACAGTGGCCGTGCGCGCCGGCGCGCGGCCTTCCATCACGATCACGTGCTCGAGCTTGGGGCAGCGGTCGGCGATCGGCTCGATCTTCGCCGCCTGCGAGGCGTCCTCGCAGAAGACCAGGCGGGCTTCGGAGTGGGCGAGCACATGCTGGCACTCCTCCGGCGAGTTGGTGTGGTAGATCGGCGCGACCACCGCTCCTGCGCAGAGCGGCGCCGGCCTCGCAGAGCGTCCACTCCGCGCGGGTCGAGCACAGCAGCGCCACCACGTCTCCGCTGCTCGATCCCGAGTGCGATGAGGCCCTGTGCGATCTGGCGTGCCCGCTCGCCGAGGTCGCGGTAGGTGATCGACTCGTACCCCTCGCCTACGGGGCGGCGCAGCGCGACGTCCTCTCCACGCTCGGACGCCGAGATGATCATGCGTCCGAGCGTGGTGGCGCCGGTGATGCGCTCTGCGACCGGTGGGAGGACGGTGCCCGAGGACATGCTCTCTACCAGCTACCCGCTGCAGCTCGAGGAGCTCGTGCGGGCGAGCTTTTCGCCCGTCTGGTAGACGAAGCTCGATTTCACGACGAACTTGCCTTTGGTGCACTTGCCGGCGGTGATGAAGGCCTTCGAGCCCGAGCCGATCTTTTTGACGGTCAGGTTCGAGCGTCGTGATGACGACGTTCAGCCCGCCGGCGTTGAGGACCGGGACGTTCGTGGTGACCTTGTTCGACGAGACCTTTCCGTGCAGCACCAGCACCTGCCCGGCGGGGCCCTTCGGCGAGAGCAGGAACATGATCTGGCTGCTGCCGGCGTAGGCGACGACGTTCTCGGGGATCACCGGGATCACCGGGGCGCCGTTGGCGACGGCCGAGCCGGAGCCGATCGATGCTCTTGGCAGGGACAGGCGCTGACCGCCCGTGGCCTTGATTTCGATGTCGGTCGCCTTGCACTGCTTGATCGCAGAGCTCTTGAAGTTGAACTTGGTCTTCGTCGGCAGCGTGATCGTGAGCGTCTTGAGCCCCTGCGGCTGGAGGCGCCCGGGGTCGCTCGACTGGAGGCTCGCCTTCAGGCCCGTCGGCTTGTCCGCCTTGGTGGCCGTCAGGGTTATTTTGGATGTCTGGGTGAACTGGGAGCTCGCGTACGCGAGCCCGGCGGCGCTCAGCATCACGACGGCGAGCGCGATGGCTGCGATGAACTTGACTGCTCTCACTGGATCTTCTCCTTGCTGAGTGACTTGGTGTCGTCTTCCTCTCGTTGACCTGCGTCGACGAGGGGGCTGCCGTTGAAGCTAGACCCGCGCTGGGGCGCGGTCATCGGGGTGCTCTGCCCGTCCGGCCTACGTAGTTCGGCGCCGCCGGGCCGGGTGGGCCACCACGCCCGCCGGCCGAGCAGCTCGACCGCGGCCGGCAGCAGCACGGGCCGCACCAGGAAGACGTCGAGGAGCAACCGCTGTCGCCATCGCCGACGCCCGAACTCCCGCACGGTCAGCAGGTCGCGTGGTCGCGAACGGGATCACGGCGGCCATCATCAGCAGGCCCGCGCCCGTGCTGGCGGCGGCGGTGCGGCGCAGGGCGACGTCCAGCGCATGGTCCACCGTCCGCACCGGCGAGGAACTCTTCGCGGGTGCGTGCGAGCAGGACCACGAGGAAGACGAGCGAGATTCCGAAGATGGCAGCGAAGATGCCCACGATCGACATCGGGTCGAGATAGCCGGGGCCGCCGAGGGCGGGATGGTGGCCCCCGAACAGGAGCGTCATGACTCCGAATGTGGCTGCGGCCGTGAGCACGTCGAAGAGCACCGCCACGATCGGCAGCACGACCGCCCGCAGGGCCAGCCCCGAGCGTGAGCGCGATCGCAAGCGCGAGTGCTGAGGACCACCCACGGCAACCGGTCCGCGGTCGTGCGCTGCGAAGTCGCCCAGGTTGCCCGCCGGTCCGCCGACGGCGGCCTGGAGGCGGTTGTGCACGGCGAAGCGGCGGGCGATCCGGCCGAGGCGGTCGTCCGAGCGCGGCCGTCTGGCCGTCGTTGGAGCGGTAGCGGGAGACGACCACGATCTGGCCGGCGTTGCCGCCTTTGGTGACGTTCACCGCGAAGCCCGCCGCGTTGCTGCTCGCGGGCGGGGCGCCCGCGATCGCCGCGAGCAGGAAGTAGCCGGAGTTGAACAGTTCGGGGGACTTCTGCTGGAGTTCTTCCAGACCCTTGGGCGAGGGCAGCTGGCCGCGGAACTTGGCCACGCTCCTCTGCATCACGCCGAGGCCGTTGACGAGCTGGCCGGTGGGGGAGATGCCGCCGGCGAGCCGCTTTCAAGCTGTCCGGTCCCGCTCGTGAGCTGTCCCAGCCCGACTTCCAGCTGACCGGCCCCGTCGCGCAGTCGCGTCAGCCCGTTCGTGAGCTGGCGAGCCGCCGCCGGACAGGGCGGAGATGCCGGCGGCCAGCTTCACGTTCCCCGCTCGCAGCTTGGCCAGCCCGGCCTGGAGCTTCGTCGCTCCCCTGTGCAGTTCCGACAGGGCGCGGGTCAGGAAGGCGCCCTGGGTGGCGGCGGTGGCGGCCAGGCTGGCGGCGCGTTCTGCGCCGGGCGCCGCGCCTGCAAGCCCGCCGGAGAGCGCTCCCACGGAGGCCTGCGCGCGTTCCAGCTGGACCAGGGCTGCGGCGACGTGGGGATCGCCGCTGAGGGGGCGAAGGGAGTCGATCGCCGCGGAGATGTCACCCGAGGCGGTCTGGGCCTGTTCGTGCAGGGCGCCGATGGCCTTGCTGGTGCTCGCCGTGACCGAGGCGAGTTCCCGCAGGGATGCCTGCCCGGCCGAGACCGGGGAGTTGGCCGAGCCGATCCCGTTGGTCAGTTCGATCGAGCCGGCCAGAGCCTGGGTGGCGCCGTTCTTGAGCGCGGTGGCGCCCGCGAGGGCCTGGCCGAGCCCGGCGGCGAGCTGGTTGGAGCCGCTGTTCGCGGCGGCCAGCCCGGCGTGCAGCTGAGCGGCTCCGCTCTGGGCGCTTCCGGAGCCGCTGTGCAGCTGACCGGCCCCCGACGTGGCGGAGGCGAGCCCGCTCTTGAGCTGCTTGGCGCCGCTGCCGGCGAGCCCGAGCCCGTTCACCAGGCGCTGCAGGTCGCTCTTGCCGCCTGTGAGCAGCTTGCTCGATTCCTTGAGCTGGCCGGGGAGGGTTCCGAGGGGCTTGGTCTGGGCGCTGAGGCCGCCCGGTCCGGCGACCGAGGCGACGCGCGGATCGTGGGCGATCTGTTCCTGCAGCGAGTCCAGGGCGGAGAGCGTCGCGGCGGTCGTGATCGGCCCGTGGGGGTTGACCACGATGATGTTGTAGGGCGTGGGCCAGCCGGGGCCCATGACCCGGGCCACCTGTTCGAAGGCCCTTCGCGCCGGGTCGCCCTTGGGCAGCTGGCTCACGTCGGGCGGCCCGGTCTTGAGGGAGAGGGCGGGCACGGACAGGGCCAGCAGGACGGCGGTCGCGATCGCGCCCGCGACGATCGCGTTGCCCCGGACCCATGCGCCGGCCCCGACCAGGCGGTCCCAGTCGCGGGTGAGGCCGGTCGCCGCGAGGCGCGGCGGCCCGGTCAGCCTGCGCCCGAACAGGACGAGGGCGGCCGGCATCACGACCACGGCCCCGCCCACGGCGAGGGCCGAGCAGAGCAGCACGCCGATCCCGAGCGAGGTGAGGATCTTCGTGGGAGCGATCGCGGTGGCGAGCAGGAGGGCGAGGATCAGCCCTGTGCCCGCGAACAGCACGGCCCGCCCGGTCGTCGCCACGGCCTCCTCCGCGGCGCGCCGTGCGGCGGCGGTGTCGGTGGGGCGCTGCTGCTGATGGAAGCGATCGAGGATGAGCAGCGAGTAGGCGACCCCGAGGGCGAGGCCCGTCATCGAGGCCAGCGCAACCGCGATCGGATCGGTGTCGATCACCCTGCCGAGCAGCGCCATCAGCCCGTAGGCGGAGAGCACCGTGGCGGCCCCCACGAGCGTGACGGCGGCGGCGGCGAGCGGCACCCTCAGTGCCAGCAGGAGGAGCACGAAGAGGACGCCCACAGCGATCAGCTCAGAGCGCCGGGTGATGCTGAGGGCCTGGTTCTTCAACGCGCGATCGATCGAGGGCTGTCCGGTCACGCTTGCGTGAACCGGGCGGGAGATCGTCCGTGAGACCAGCCGTTCGATCTGCGGCTGGTCGTGGTTGACGGCCTCCTTTTCGGGCCTGTCGACGGACACCACGATCATGGCCGCCGTCGCGGAGGGCCGCAGCCCCTCCGACGCCGCGCCGGCGTCCCAGGCCGAGAGCGCACGGGTGTGGGGGCGCCTGACGAGCGCGCGGACGAGCCGCGGGCCCTGGCTGTCGAGCTGCGCCCTGGGTCCCTGCAGCAGGATCGGGACCAGCTGGGTGGGACCGAAATGGGCCTCTGCAAGCTGCTGGGCGCGCGATGACTCGCTTCCGGGGACGATCACCACGGAGGGGGAGAGGGAGCTCGCGACGCCGAGGCCGATCAGGGCAAGGAGGAGGGCCAGAGTCCCCCATCCGATGAGCGCGGCCCTGGGCCGGCGGATCGACAGTGCGGCGAGACGAACCATCGCAGCGAAGGTACGCCCGCCCGGCGGGGCCCGCATCGGTGCCGGCTCCGCTGCCGGCTCAGTAGTTATGTACGAACTCTGACCGTCGTGAGCGGCGGCGCGGGTCAGCGTCTGGTCATCACATAGACGATGCTGATTGCGAAGGCGATCTGGCCGAACGCGAGGGCGGTGCCGAGGTTGGCCGCGCCCAGCGCGCCGGCCAGCGCGCTGGCCAGCACGAAGGCGCTCACACAGATCAACAGGTCGCGGGCCACGCCGACGGCTCCCTAGCGCCTGCCGGCCTCGTCGCGCAGCGCCCGCTCGAGCACCTCCACGAGGGCCGGTGCGCCGAGACCGGGATCCTCGCGCTCCAGGAGGGCCTCGGCCGCCCTGCGCCCGCCGATCTCTCGCAGCCCGCTCTCCCCGTGCTCCAGGGCGAAGTCGGTCACGGCGCCGGCGCGCCTTGCGCGGCTTCGCCGGGCGGGAAGGTCGATCCCGCGGCGGTGCTCCTCCAGGGCCTCGATCAGCTCCTCGATGCCGCTGGCGGGAGGCAGCGAGGAGACGGCCAGGACGCGGCCCGCCTCCGAGCCCAGCGAGCGCAGGGCCGCGCTGAGATCGCGCCTGGTGCGCAGGGCGATCTGACCGAGGTCGGCCTTCGTGACGACAAGGACATCCGGTATCTCCATGATCCCGGACTTCAGGAACTGCAGCACGTCGCCGCCCCCAGGCTGCACGACCACGGCGACGGTGTCTGCGACCTCCGCCACCTCGGTCTCGGCCTGACCCACGCCGACCGTCTCGATCACGACCACGTCGAATGCCGCGGCGAGGGCATGGGCGGCCGCCCTGGTCGCATGCGCCAGCCCACCCAGGCGCTCTCCCGCGGCTGTCGAGCGGATCAGGACGCCGCCGTCGGCGGGGTCGAAGTCGATGCGCGCCCGATCCCCCAGCAGGGAGCCGCCCGACCGTCTCGAGCTCGGGTCGACGGCGAGCATCGCCACCGTGAGGCCCTGTGCGCGCCAGCCGGCGAGCAGGGCCGACAGGAGGGTGGACTTGCCGGCGCCAGGCGGGCCGGTCACCCCGATGACATGGCCGGGCGCCTCGCCGCCCAGCGCGGCGGGCGACACCTCGCCCAGGAGGGCCTGCGCCTGCTCGCGGTCGGGCGGGGCCGTGCTCTCGAGCAGGTTCAGCGCCGCCGGGGCCGCCCGCAGGTCCCCTTCGCGCAGTCGCCTCCCGACCGCGGCGCCGTCCTCGCTCACGCCGAGCCGTTGGCGGAGGAGCTCCCCGCAGCCACCTCGGGGCGAGAGGCGCCCTCTCCGACCAATGCGAGGATGTCCCGGATGATGCGGGTGATGTCGAAGTCCTTGGGCGTGTAGACGGCGGACACTCCGGCCTCCTCGAGCAGGGGCACGTCCTGATCGGGGATGATCCCCCCGACCACGACGGGGGCCTCCACGCCCGCCTCCCGCAGGGCGTGGATGACCGACGGGATCAGCTCCCGGTGGGACCCGGAGAGGATCGACAGGCCGATCACGTGCACCCCCTCCTGCAGGGCCGAGGCGGCGATCTGGGCGGGGGTCAGCCTGATCCCCTCGTAGACGACGTCCATGCCCGCATCCCGCGCCCTGACAGCGATCTGCTCGGCGCCGTTGGAGTGCCCGTCGAGCCCGGGCTTGCCGACGAGGATCTTCGGCCGTCGCCCCAGCCTCTCCTGCAGGCGGGCGACCTCGTCACGCAGCTCTCCGAGATCGCCGTCGGAGGGAGCTGCCGTGGCCTCACCGACACCCGTGGGGGCGCGGTAGCTGCCGAACACCTCCCGCAGGGTCGCCGCCCACTCTCCGGTCGTCGCCCCGGCCCTGGCGGCGGCGATGGTGGGCACCATCAGGTTCTCGCCGGGGGTCTGCGCCGCGCCGGCGAGCTGCGCCAGAGCGGCGTCCACGGCGCCCTGGTCGCGCTCGGAGCGCCACCCTCGCAGGTCCTCGATCTGCTCGGCCTCGATGGCGGGGTCGACCACCAGGATCCCGCCCTCGGCGTCGGCGGTCAGCGGCGAGGGCTCGGACTCGGCGAAGCGGTTCTGACCGACGACGATCTGCTCGCCGGCCTCGATCCTGCGGATCCGCTCTCGGTGGGAGTCGACGAGGGCGGCCTTCATGTAGGGGACGGCTTCCACTGCCCCGCCGTGCTCGGCCACGACCGCCATCTCCGCGCGGGCGCCCTCGAGCAGCTCCCCGACGAGGCCCTCCATCACCTTCGAGCCCTCGAAGATGTCGGGGTACTCGAGGATGTCCGTCTCGTAGGCGAGCACCTGCTGGATGCGAAGCGACCACTGCTGGTCCCACGGGCGGGGCAGCCCGAGGGCCTCGTTCCATGCGGGCAGCTGGATCGCCCGCGCGCGGGCGTCGCGCCCGAGGGTCACGGCGAGCGCCTCCAGGACGATGCGCTGCACGTTGTTCTCGGGCTGCGCCTCGGTGAGCCCCAGCGAGTTGACCTGCACGCCGTAGCGGAAGCGCAGGTGGCGCGGGTCCTCCACGCCGTAGCGCTCGCGGCCCAGCTCCTCCCAGAGGATCGACATCGCCCGCAGCTTGGCGTGCTCCTCGATGAAGCGGACGCCCGCGTTGACGAAGAACGAGATCCGTCCGAAGACCTGCCCCATGCGCTCCTCCGGCACCCGCTCGCGGGCGGCGTCGAGCACCGCGATGGCGTTGCTCATCGCGTAGGAGATCTCCTGCACCGGTGTCGCGCCCGCCTCCTGGAGGTGGTAGGAGCAGATGTTGATCGGATTCCACCGCGGGACGTGCTCGACCGTGTAGGCGATCATGTCCGCGATCAGGCGCATCGAGGGAGCCGGGGGGAAGGCATAGGTGCCGCGGGCCAGGAACTCCTTGATGATGTCGTTCTGGGTCGTCCCCTGAAGCTGCTCCTGGGCGATCCCCTGCTCCTCGGCGGCGACGATGTAGAGCGCCAGCAGCCACGCGGCGGTGGCATTGATGGTCATCGAGGTGTTCATCTCCCCGAGCGGGATCCCGTCCATCAGCGCCGCCATGTCGCCGCGATGGCTGACCGGGACGCCGACCTTGCCGACCTCGCCGCGGGCGAGCTCGTCATCGGGGTCGTAGCCGGTCTGGGTGGGCAGGTCGAAGGCCACCGACAGGCCGGTCTGGCCCTTGTCCAGGTTGCGGCGGTACAGCTCGTTGGAGGCCGTTCGCCGTCGAATGCCCGGCGTAGGTGCGCATCATCCACGGCCGGTCGGGCTCGGGCAGCCGCGAAGGCTTCTCACCGCTCATGGGCGCAATTGTACGGCCGCGACCGCGGCCTCTATCCTGCCGGCCATGGATCAGACAGTCGAGATTCCGCGCATCGGTGGCCCGGGCACGGGTCTCGGAGGCGCCTGGAGGGTGATCGTCTGCAACGACGACCACAACACCTTCGACCACGTCGCGCGGACCCTCGCCCGCTTCATCCCGGGCGTCACCCTCAAGCGCGGGCACGAGATCGCCAACGTGATCCACGCCTCCGGCCGGGCGGTCGTCTACAGCGGCCACCAGGAGACGGCCGAGCACTACTGGGAGCAGCTGAAGGCGGCGGGCCTCACGATGGCCCCCCTCGAGCAGGGCTGAGACGCCCGTCGACGCTGCGCGCGGGCGGCGTCCTCGGTCTAGGAGCTCTCGCCCGGCGGGGTGCCGTTGCCCTCGCCACCGGCCGTGACGGGCTCGGGGGCGACGTGTCCGGCTGCGGTCAGGTCCCACCAGCCGTAGAGCACCGGCACCTGGTACCAGCTGGAGTGGCTGGCCCGGAAGTAGACCATCTCGTCGCCTTCCCAGTAGCGTTCCCAGTCGAGGTAGCTCCTCGAAGGCGGCGAGCTGCTGGAACTTGTAGCGGTCGTCGCGCGGCCCGGTAGACGGCATAGGAGCTCGCGCCGTAGCGCAGGGCGCTCGCGGCGACCTCGTTCAGGGCCAACTCGAAGGCGTCGCGAGCGAAAGCCCGTCGCGTACCAGGGGACGATCACCGTGCCGGCCATCAGGCGCCGACCTCCGCGTGGATCGCGCCGGGGCCCTCGGCGGTCTTGCCCTGGCCCTCGGCGTCGGCGCCGACGAGGATCGAGATCTTCCCGAGGTGCTTGTTCTCGAGCATCAGCTGATGGGCTTCGGCAACGCCCTCGAAGCCGAGCGTGCGCCACAGCACCGGGCGGATCTGGCCGCTCTCGATCAGCTCGTTGGCCTTCATGCACTCGTAGGCGTTGGCGAAGTGCGAGCCGAGGATCTCCTTCTGCCTCATCCACAGGTAGCGGACGTCGAAGTCGAGGTTGAAGCCGGTCGTGCCCGCGCAGATCACGACCTTGCCGAACGGCTTGACCGTGAACACGGAGGTCGGGAAGGTCGCCTGGCCGACGTGCTCGAAGACGATGTCGGGGGCGTCGCCGAGGATCTCCTTGACGCGCTTGGAGAATCCGCGCGAGACCTCGAAGCGTTCCTTGTCCTCCTCGGGCGTCTCGCTGCCGGTGCGCATCATGCCGGCGAACTCGGCGCGGTCGATGTAGTCGACCGCGCCCAGGCGCTTGACGAGCTCGCCCTTCTCGGCTGCGAGGAGACGACGCCCACGCAGTGGGCGCCCGCGGCGCGCACAGATCTGCGTGGCGAACACGCCGAGCCCACCGGCGGCGCCCCAGATCAGCACGCTGGCTGCCGGCCTGCATCTTGCAGCGGCGTGATCAGCATGCGGTAGGCGGTGAAGTAGACGAGGCCGTAGGAGGCGGCCTCCTCCCAGGTCAGGGCGTCGGGCTTGGGCAGCAGCTGCTGGGCCTGGACCTTGGTGAACTGGGCGAAGGAGCCCCAGGTCGTCTCGTAGCCCCAGATCTTCTGGGAGGGCGCGGCCATCGGGTCCAGGCCGTGCACCTCGGGGTCCTCGTAGGAGGCCTGGTTGCAGTGCACCACGACCTCGTCGCCGGGCTTCCAGCGGGTGACGCCGGCGCCGACCTTCCAGACGACGCCCGAGGCGTCCGAGCCGCCGATGTGGTGGCCGTACTCGGGGTGGTCGCCGTAGCGCATCACCGACACGGGCTTGCCCAGCGCCGCCCACACGTTGTTGTAGTTGACGCCCGCCGCCATCACCCGCACGATCACCTCGAAGGCGCCCGGCTCGGGGACCTCGATCTCCTCGATCTGGAAGGCGTCCTTGGGTTCGCCGAAGCGCTCCTCGCGGATGACCCAGGCGGCCATCGTCTTCGGGCAGCTCGCCGGGCTCGACGTCTACGGCGGAGACTTGTTGGAGATCGATCGCCACGTGCTCTGAAACCTCGTCTTTTCGGGTGCGTTGGACCGCCCAATCCTACCCGCGGGTGCCTCCCGCGGGCGCTGCGGTCCGGCAGCACCGCGGACGGCTCAGACCTGGATGGTCTCGGGCAGCGCGCCGTGGACCTCGTCCTCGGCGCCCGCCGGGAGCGGCTCCGCGCCCGCCGGGGCCGGGGCCGCGGCGCCCGGCGGGGCGCGACCAGCGTCCAGGCCAGGAGGGCGCCGAGAGGCGCGACGGCCGAGCCGAGGCGCAGCCCGTTCTGCAGCGCGTAGACGAAGGCCTGCGTGGCCCGCCTGGACCATCGCCGCGGGCACCCCGTGGGTGAGCGCCCCGCGAGCCGAGGCCGTCGGCACGCGCGCGCGGGCGGCGGCGGGCAGTCGCCGGCAGCAGCTGGTCGATCTTCGAGCGGCCGAGGGTCGAGACCAGCGCGCCGAGCACGGCGACGCCGAAGGTGCCGCCGACCATGCGGTTCATCGAGAGGATGCCCGAGGCGACGCCGGCCTTGGTCGGCTCGACCGAGTTCATCGCGGCGGTGCTCATCGGGGACATCACGAAGGCCATGCCGATGCCCATCAGCACGAAGCCCGGGAGCAGCGCCGCCGTAGGAGCTCGAGACGGTCAGGTGGGACTGCCAGAAGAGCGGCCCCGGACACGCAGAGCAGGCCGAAGGTCATCAGCGGGCGCGGCCCGACGCGGTCGGCCAGGCGCCCGGCGAGCGGCGCGATCAGCACGATCATCAGCGTCGAGGGCAGGAAGCGCACGCCCGCCTGCAGCGGGCTGTAGCCGAGGATGTTCTGCATGTAGAGGGCGAGGAAGAAGAACATCGCGAGCATCGCGAAGCTGACGATGAAGGCGACGATGTTGGCGCCCAGGAAGGTGCGCGAGCGGAAGAAGGCGAAGTCGACCATCGGCACGCGCCGGCGCGTCTCGATGAGGGCGAAGGCGCCGAGGCCGACGACGGCGCTGGCGTAGAGGGCGATCTCGCGGCTCGAGCCCCAGTGCCAGCTCGTTGCCCTCCACGAGCGCCAGCACCAGGGCGCCGAGGCCGATCGGTCAGCGACAGCACCCCGGGGACGTCGACGGTCCGCTCGACGGTTTCGTCGCGGGACTCCCGGACGGCGAACAGCGCCACCAAGACCGCCCCCACGGCCACGGGCAGGTTCAGGAAGAAGATCGACTGCCAGCTGACGCTGCTCGACGAGGAAGCCCCCGACCACCGGACCGATCGCGAGCGCCAGGGCGGAGACGCCCGCCCAGGTGCCGATCGCCTTGCCGCGCTCCTCGGGGGGGAAGGCGTTGGTGATGATCGACAGGGTCGCCGGCATCATCAGCGCGGCGCCGAGCGCCCTGGACGCGCGCCACGCCACCAGCCAGGTGTCGTTGGGGGAGAAGCCGATCGCGGTGCTCGCGCCCGCGAAGATCGACCACGCCGGCGAGGAACACTTTCCGCCGGCCGAACAGGTCGCCGAGACGGCCCCCGGTGACGAGCAGCACCGCGAAGGACAGCGTGTAGGCGTTCACCGTCCACTCCAGCGAGGCCGTCGAGGCGTGCAGGCCGCGCTGGATCGAGGGCAGGGCCACGTTTACGACGGTGTTGTCGAGCATGATCATGAACAGCGCGAAGCACATCGCCCCGAGCGCCCACCAGCGCCGGTTGTCGTCGTTCATCTGCAGCGCTCGGATCCGCTCGGTCATCGGCCGCCTCCTTCTCCGCCGGCCGGTAGGCGGCGATCTCCTCGCGCCGCGTCAGGATCAGGCCGAGGGCCTGCCGCAGGGCGTGCGCCTCGTCCTCGCCGAGCGAGCCGATCAGGTCCTGCAGAGGCCGAGAGGCGGGCCTCGTTGAGCGCCACGGGCACCTTGCGGCCGGCGGAGGTCAGGCGCACGCGCTTCATGCGCCGGTCGGCCGGGTCCTCCTCGCGCTCGACCAGGCCCCGCTCGAACAGCCCGTCGACGGCGCGGCTCATCGCCGGCAGGGAGACGCCGAGCGACTCGGCCAGCGCCTTGACCGAGCGCTCCTCGCCGTCGAGCTCGAGCGCGCACAGCGCCTTGATCTGGGTGAAGGAGAGGTCGAGCTCGGCGATCGCGTTGAAGGTGCCCGACGTTCGGCCGTCGCGCAGCAGGTAGGCGGCGAGGGCGTACATGTTTCCGCGCGGTGTCGCGTATCGCGTCACACAGCTCCGGCGCGCAGACTTGCGCCGCACGCAACGACATGCCTCGCGGAACGATTCTCAGCAAGTGCGCGTCCGAACAGATGGAGGCGCTGGAAGCGGACTACGGCGATGACCGACGCAGCCGGTGGTCGGCGCTGTGATCACGATCGTGCAGGTCATCAAAGAGCTCGACGGGGCGAGGGGATACAGCTCACGTGCGCATGCGCCACAACTCGCCGACCCCTATGCGGCGATCGGCTACCTGCGCGCCGCCGAACAGACGATCCTCAAGCAGCCCGGCTCGCCGGGAAGAGCGCCCGCGAGAGGACGGTCAGGCGATGCTCCGGCTCGAGCCGGCCGCGGGAAAGGGCAGCTCGACGACCTCGGCGGCGGCTGGCCCTCGCCCACCGCCAGCGTCGCTCCGGGCTCGGCCTCGCGGCGCACCAGGGCCAGCGCGATCGGCCGAGGCAGGGGAGAGACGGCGCTGCTGGTGAGCCGGCCCACGACCCGCTCGCCGAGCCTCAGCTCGGCGCCCGCGGGGTCGGCTCCGAGAGCGCGATCCCGCGCAGGTGGCGGTTGGGCTTGCCCTTGTAGAAGAGCCGCGCGACGGTCTCCTGCCCGACGTAGCAGCCCTTGGTGAAGCTCACCGCACGATCGTTGAGGCCCGCCTCCTGGGGGATCACCGTGTCGTCGAGGTCGACCCCGTAGCGGGGGGGCCCGCGCTCGATGCGCAGGCACTCGGCCGCCGGCTCCTCCACGGGCACGGCCCCGCGCCCGTGCAGCGCCTCCGACAGGGCGGCGGTGTCGGCCGCATCGCAGATCAGGTCGACGCCGACGTCGGTGCGCACGGCCAGGGCCGGGATCCCGTCGACGTGGAGCGCGCGGCTGGCGTGCTCCTCGCGGGGGAGGTCGGCGCTATGCGCCACACCGTCGGCATCGGGGCCGATCAGCGACAGCAGCCCCCGCTCGAGGGTTCGCTTGTGCAGATCCACCCGGTAGCCGACCTTGAAGCGGCGGATCATGTCGAACAGGTCCTGAAGGGCCGCCCGCTCGGTGTCGAGCAGCAGTCCCACCTGCTCCCCCTCGCCTTCCGCCGCCACCGCCAGGATGCGCAGGTCCCCGAGCATCTTGCCCTTGTGCGTCAGGAAGGCCGCATAGCGTCCCTCTCCGGGACCCAGGCCGGCGAGCTCGTTGGTGACCTGGCCGTTGAGGAACTCGACCGCGTCGGCTCCGGTGAGGGCGAGCTTTCCGCGCTCGGAGCGATCGACCAGGCCGCAGCCCTCGCGCAGGGCGCGCTGCTGCACATCGAGCTCTGTCCCGACGCTCGCCATGGGTTCGAGAATAGCCACGCTAGGCTTCCCGCAGATGGGTCTCGCCGACACCTTCCAGCTGATCGTCGACTCGCTTCCAGAGGACTGGACCGATCTCGAGCTGGACATGCGGATCGCCGACGAGTCGCGCTACGTCGAGGCCGCCCTCTACCTGGCCACCTGCAACGCCCGTCCCTACTCCCACCACGACTGGCACTGGCGCCTGCTCGTCGCGCACAGCTTCGGGCACGCCGCCGCGGTCCCCGCGGTGCATGGCGCCCTGCGCCTGCTCGACGAAGCCGGGCTCGAGGGGGAGATGGTCGTGCGCGAGACGCGCAGCGGAAGGGTCGAGGTGACCCCGATGTGGGGTCGTCCGCAGTCCGCACGCGAGGAGTTCCGCCGGCTGCGGGCCCAGTAGCGATGGGGCGCGTGCTGGTCCTGACGGGAGACCTGCTGTTCGGGTCGAGGGTGCAGGCGGCCCTCGCGGGCGCCGGTCACGAGGTGGAGCTGCTCCCGGACGGTGAGAGGCTGCAGGGTGCGCTGGACGATCCCGGGGCCGGCCCTGCCACGGTGGTGGTCCTGGACCTGACCGACGACTCCCTCGACGGGGTGGAGGTGGCGAGGGGCCTGGCCGCCGCCGGACGGCTGCGGGGCGTGGGCACGCTCGCCTTCTACTCCCACGTGGACACGGAGATCCGCGCACGTGCCGAGGCTGCCGGGCTTGACCTGGTGGTCCCGCGCTCGCGCATGGCCCGCGAGGGTCCCGATCTAGTTGCCAGGGTCGCCGAGGGCGCCGGGCGGGGTGCCCAGGCGTAGCTGAGGCGCGCTCGCGCCGGGGCGCTCCCGGGCGCGGCGCCGCAGCGGATGGTCGGGCCTCGCCCCTGGCCCCGGCCTCGCCGACGCCGTCACGCACGGACAGGCGAGCCCCGCAGGCCGCGCAGATCCGGTGCTCGTCCACCGCTCCGCCGCAGCCGCGGTGCTCGAGCAGCACCGGCGGGCCCTCGGCCGGGGCCGCATAGCGGTCGCCCCACTTCATCAGCGCGACGATCGTCGGCCACAGGTCCAGGCCCTTCTCGGTGAGGCGGTATTCGTAGCGCGGGGGACGCTCCTGGTAGAGGCGCCGCTCGATCACGCCCTGCTCCTGCAGCCGGGTGAGGCGGGTTTGCAGGACGTTGCGCGCGATCCCGAGGTCGGCCTGGATCTCGTCGAAGCGCCGCAGGCCGAGCAGGATGTCGCGGACGATCAGCAGCGACCAGCGCTCGCCGACCACCTCGAGGGCGCCGGCGATGCTGCAAACCTGGCGGGCGACGGGGACGTCCTGTTCGCACACGCGACGACCGGCTGCGCGATCCTGCGCTGATCAGCCCGCGTGGGCGGGGGTGGCGAACACCTCCACGGCGAAGGCGGCCAGCTCCCGGACCACCCCCTCCGGGTCGCTCGTGTGGGGAACGTGGCCGGTGTCGAAGACCACGAGCCGCGCACCGGGGATCTCACGCGAGATGCCCCTGCCGATCCGAAGCGGGATGACCGGATCGCGCCGGCCCCAGATGACGAGCGTGGGGGCGGCGATCGAGGACGCCTCGCGGCGCAGGTCGTGCTCGGGGGAGGCGAAGCTCCTCCACAGCTCGCTGACGGCGCGAAGCCCCGGGTCGCTCCTGGTCGTCCGCACGGCAACGTCGCGCACCCGCCTGTCGGCATCATTGCGGGGGCGCATGTAGAGCGTCGCAAAGGCCGGGTAGACGCCGCGCAGGAAGCGCCGGCGGCCCATCAGGGCGCAGACCGCGCGGACGTGGGGCGGGCGGCCCGCGAAGCCGCCTCCGTCGACGATCACCAGGCCCCTCACCAGCTCCGGCCTGCGGATGGCCATGCGGGCGGCGGCGAACCCTCCGACGGAGTTGCCGAGCACCAGGGCGCCCTCGGGTGCCATCCGCTCGACGACCTCCTCGGCCACGTCGGCCATGCGCATGGCGCTCGCGGGACCCACCCCCGGCGGCGATCCCCCGTGGCCAGGCCAGTCGAGGGCGATCGTCCTGAGGCCGGGGGGAAGGAGGGCTCGCAGCTCGTCGAAGTCATGTCGGTCGTGGGCTCCGCTGGGCAGGAGCACGACCGTGTCGCCCTCCCCCCGGATGTCGCAGGCGACCGGTCCCGTGGATGTCTCGATGAGTGGCATGGCGGGCACCGTACCACATGACCGACCGGTCGGTCAGTTCTACCGACCACACGGTCATCTAGGCTGTGGGCAGATGCCGGCCGCAGCCGCGAAAGCCGTCAAGCGCCCCCTCCGGGCCGGGAGGACCCGCGAGCTGCTGCTGGACGCCGGGGTGGCGGTGGCCGAGCAGGACGGGCTCGCCGGGCTCAGCGTCAACCGGGTGGTCGCCGAGGCGGGCGTCGCCAAGGGGACCTTCTACGTGCACTTCTCCCACCGGGAGGCCTTCGTCGACGCCCTCCACGCCCGCTTCCACGACCGCGTGCAGGCCGCCGTTGCGCAGGCCACGGCGAGCGTCCCGCCGGGGGCCGAGCGGATCCAGCGCGGCGCGGAGGCGTACCTGGACGCCTGCCTGACCGACCGGGCGATCAAGGCTCTGGCGCTGGAGGCGCGGTCCGAGTCGGCCCTCACCGCCTCGATGTCCGCCCGCCACGAGCGGTTCGCGGCGAGCGCCATCCCGAGCTTCAAGGCGATGGGCTGGCCGGATGCCGCCGCTGCCGCCCAGCTCCTGGCCGCGATGACCTCCGAGATCGCGATCCGCGAGCTGGAGGCGGGCCGGAGACTGCCCGCGGCGAGACGCTCGCTGCGGAGGTTCCTGGGGATCGACCCCGCCCCGAGCAGAAAGGACGGGCCATGAGGTACTACGCCGTTGCAGAGCTCGACGTCACCGACCCCTCATGGGTCCGCGACTACGTCGCGAACGTGACCGGGATGGTCGAGCGCCGGGGCGGGCGCTACCTCGCCCGCAGCGCCAACGTCGAGCGGATGGAGGGGGAGGGGCGCGACCCGCAGGTCGTCCTCATCATCGAGTGGCCGTCGCGAGAGGTCGCGGAGGAGTTCTACGAGAGCGAGGAGTACCGGCCCTACCGCGAAGCCCGCAGGCAGGGCGCGCGCAACAGCTTCCTGCTCGTATCGGGCGAGGACGTCAACGGCCTGGCCCAGGTCCCGTCCTAGCTCGGCGTGGTGGCGGCGCCGCCGCCGAGGTCGGCATGCTCGGCCTCGACCGGGTCGAGCGGGACCAGCGCCCCGTTGGGCACCCGCTCGACGCGCTGCACCCTGTGTCCGGCACGGCGGGCCAGAGCCGCCCGTATGACCATCCCGTGGCAGACCACGAGGGCGGGAAGGTCACCGTTGCCGACCTCCTCCAGCGCCGCCGCCACCCGATCCTCCTGGGCGGCGAAGGACTCCCCGCCGGGAAAGGCGAAGCAGGGGTCCCCGGCCACGAAGGCGTCGAAGAGCTCGGGGGTCTGAGCGCGCACCTCGGCGAAGCTGCGGTCGGTCCAGTCCCCCGCGTCGGTCTCCATCAGCCGCGGATCCTCCACGGGGGAGAGCCCGATCAGCCCGGACACGATCTCGGCCGTTTCCCGGGCTCGCAGCAGCGGGCTGCACCACAGGGCTCGAAATCCGTGGGCGGCCGCCCGCTCGGCGAGCTCGGTCGCCTGGGCGCGCCCCGTCGCGTCGAGGGACACGGGAAGGTGGCCCTGAAAGCGACCCTCGAGGTTGTATGCGGTCTGGCCGTGGCGCGCCAGGAATATGCGGGTCTCGCGGCTCGGGCATCGCGCGCGCAGGATAATGGGGGCGCCCGCCCTGCCCTGCCCTCGGCGGACCGGCAGGCGCAGGCGCCGCCGCGCTGGACACCGACGACTCGGAGGAGCAATGAGCGACAGCACGCCGCCCCGCACGACGACCGACGCAGGAATCCCGGCTCCCAGCGACGAGCATCGCTCACCGTCGGCCCGGACGGACCGATCCTGCTCCAGGACCACTACCTGATCCAGAAGATGGCCCAGTTCAACCGGGAGCGTGTTCCCGAGCGGGTGGTCCACGCGAAGGGCAGCGGGCGCCACGGTACTTCGAGGTCACCGAGGACGTCACGCAGTGGACCGGCGCCGACTTCCTCTCCCAGGTGGGCAAGCGGACTGACACTCTTCGTGCGTTTCTCCACCGTGGCGGGTGAGCTCGGCTCGGCCGACACCGTTCGCGACCCCCGCGGCTTCGCGCTGAAATTCTACACCGACGAGGGCAACTACGACCTGGTCGGCAACAACACGCCGATCTTCTTCATCCGGGACCCCTCGAAGTTCTCGGACTTCATCCACTCCCAGAAGCGCATGCCCGACACGAACACGCGCTGACAACAACGCGCAGTGGGACTTCTGGTCGCTCTCGCCGGAGTCCTATCACCAGGTCACCTTCCTGATGTCCGACCGCGGCACGCCTCGCACCTGGCGGCAACATGAACGGCTACGGCAGCCACACGTTCATGTGGATCAACGCCGGCGGCGAGCGGTTCTGGGTCAAGTACCACTTCAAGACGCAGCAGGGCATCGAGAACTTCACCGACCAGCGAGGCCAAGGAGATGGCCGCCGAGGACCCCGACTTCCACCTCCGCGACCTGTACGAGTCGATCGCGCGTGGCGATGCGCCCGAATGGCGGCTGGAGATCCAGATGATGCCCTTCGAGGACGCCAAGGGCTACCGCTTCAACCCGTTCGACCTGACCAAGGTCTGGCCGCACAGCGACTACCCGCCGATCACGATCGGGCGCATGGTGCTCGACCGCAACCCGGAGAACTACTTCGCCGAGGTCGAGCAGGCGGCGTTCGAGCCCGCCAACCTGGTGCCCGGGATCGGCCCGAGCCCGACCGGATGCTGCTCGGCCGCCTGTTCAGCTACCCCGACACGCATCGCTACCGGATCGGGCCCAACTACCTGCAGCTCCCCATCAACCGGCCCAAGAGCGCGGTGCAACTCCTACAACAAGGACGGGGCGATGCGCTACCACCACGCGGGGGCCCAGCCGGTCTACGCGCCGAACAGCTACGGCGGGCCGGCCGGCAGACCCGGCCAGCAACCCCGACGTCACCTGGCAGGCCGACGGTGAGATCGTGCGCACCGCCCAGTCCCTGCACAGCGAGGACGACGACTACGGGCAGGCGGGCAGCCTCTACAGGGAGGTGCTCTCCGAGACCGACCGCGAGCACTTCGTGAACAACATCATCGGCCACTTGGGCGCCGACGTCGAAAAGGCGGTGCAGGAGCGCGCCGTGGGGCACTGGCGCCAGGTCGACTCCGAGCTGGGAGCGAAGATCGCCGCGGGCATCGGGTTGGACGGGTCGGGCAACGGCGCCGTCCCCGAGATCCCGGCCAGCCGGTCGAGCAGGGAGCCGGGGTGGCCGGTGGGACAGGCCCGGTGGTGGAGCCCGCGCAGGGTTAGATCTCCAGTCATCGAGATGGGATGCCCCCGCCACATGTGGCGGGGGCGGCCAAAGCCACATGTGGCTTTGGCCGGGGCGGCACATGTGCCGCCCTGAGGGCCCGATATGTGCGGGCCCGGGGAGCCGCGGAATGCTCCCATGAGGGATCCGCGGGAGAGCGAGCGAGCGACTCCGGTCAGCGGGACGATCCAGACGAGCGCCAGCCCTGGGAGCTGAAGCAGCCCGCACCGGCGAACGAAGCGCAGGCGCTCGATCCTCGGGATGTCCGGCGGTGGCGGACGCAGGAGCCTGTCGGCGAAGCGCGGGAACCTCATCGGCTCCCTGCGACCCGGCGAGCCCGGGTAGGGTCATAGACTCCACCCATGCGCCGCCGGGTCACCTTTTCGCGCAATCTGACGCTGTCGCTCTCGAGGACCTGCCGCTGCTACTGCAAGTACTGCGCCTTCGCGACCCATCAGGCGCATCTGTACTCGCCCGAGGAGGTCGTGGAGATCCTCGACGGCGCCGCCCGCCGCCGGGTCAAGGAGCTGCTCGTACTGACCGGCGAGCGTCCCGAGGTCAACCCGGAGGTATCCGCGCGGCTGGCCGCATACGGGCACGAGGGCTTCACCGCCTACGTCATCTGGACCTGCGAACGGGCGCTCGAGCGCGGGCTGCTGCCGCACACCAACCTCGGCGTCCTCTCACGCCAGGACCTGGCGCGTCTGCGCGAGGTGACGGCCTCCCAGGGCCTGATGCTCGAGTCGGCCTCCGAGCGGCTGATGCAGACGGTGCACGCCGGCTCGCCCACCAAGCACCCCGCCCGCCGGATCGAGACGATCCGGGCGGCCGGAGAGCTGCGGATCCCCTTCACCAGCGGGATCCTCGTGGGCATCGGCGAGAGCGAGCAGGAGCGAATGGACTCGCTGGCCGCCCTCGCCGAGCTGCACGCCGAGCACGGCCATATCCAGGAGGTGATCCTGCAGAACTTCGTACCCCACCAGCGCTACTACGGCCAAGAACCCGCCCAGATCGCCGACGAGGCCGCCCGCGAGTACTGGCGCACCGGCGTCGCCGACGGCAGGCCTGAGCTGCCGCTGCCGGACTGGGCGTGTCCGGTCGAGATCGAGGACATGAAGCGCCTGATCGCCGAGGCACGGCGGCTGATGCCGGGCGTGGGCATCCAGGTCCCGCCCAACCTGGCGGACTGGTGGGGGGAGCTGGTGGCCGCCGGCGCCACCGACCTCGGCGGCCTGAGCGCCAACGGCGACCACATCTCACCCGAGCACCCCTTCCCCTCGCCCCATCAGGTGCGCAGGGAGCTGCAGGGCAGCGGCCACGCCCTCACCGAGCGGCTGTGCGTCTACCCCGAGTACATCTCCCCCGAATGGCTCGCCCAGGGCGTTCTCGACACGATCAAGGCGCGCTACTGGAGCTTCATCCCCCGGCGCGGCTCCGGCCGCACCGACCCGCCGGCCCCGATCCGCCCGGAGCTCGTCTCGGGGGCGATCGAGCGGGCACGGGCGGGGGTCGCGCTCGAGCCCGAGGAGCTGACGGCGATGTTCGCCGAGACCCGCCCCGAGGCGATCGAGGAGATGCGCCAGGCGGCCGACGAGCTGCGCGCCGAGCTGGCGGGGGAGCTCGTGACCTTCGTCGTCAACCGCAACATCAACATCTCCAACATCTGCACGGTGGGCTGCGCCTTCTGCGGCTTCGGCCAGGGCAAGCGCTCCCCGGACGCCTATCAGCACGACCGCGACGACTTCGTCGCCCGCATCGAGGATGCGGTCGCCTACGGGGCCAGCGAGCTGTGCATCCAGTCGGGGATACATCCCGACTGGGGCCTCGAGGACTACCTCGGCTGGCTGCGCCTGGCCAAGTCCACGGCCGCCGGATTGGGGGTCGACCTTCACCTCCACGCCTACAGCCCGATGGAGATCGCCCACATGTGCGACATCTCGGGGCTTGCCCCGGCGGAGGTGTTCGCCCGTCTCAAGGACGCCGGCCTCGGCTCCACCCCTGGCACCGCCGCCGAGGTCCTGCACGACGGGGTGCGCGAGCGCATCTCCCCGAACAAGCTGCCCGTCGCCCGCTGGGTGGAGATCATCTCCGCGAGCCATGAGGCCGGGCTGCGCTCGACGGCGACCGTCATGTTCGGGCACATCGAGGAGCCGTGGGAGCTGGCCGAGCACATGCGGGTGGTGCGCGAGCTGCAGGAACGCACGGGAGGGATCACCGAGTTCGTCCCCCTCTCCTTCATCCCCTTCCAGACCCTGCTCGGACGCACGCACGGCGTGCAGGAGATCTCGCGCGAGGAGAACCTCAAGCACACGGCCGTCTTCCGCCTCGCCCTGGGGCGCACGATCCCGAGCCTGCAGGCCAGCTGGGTCAAGATGGGCCTCGACGCCGCCACGGAGTCCCTGCGCTGGGGCGTGAACGACCTGGGCGGGACCCTGATGGAGGAGTCGATAAGCCGGCTGGCGGGCAGCTACCACGGGACCAGGCTCGACCCCGACCAGCTCATCGCCGCCGCCCACGGGGCCGGCCGCCCCGCCGCCGAGCGCACGACCCTCTACGAGATCCGCAGGCGCTACGAGCTGCCCGTGGCCGCCTGAGAGTCCAGGAAGCGCTCGATCGCCTCCACCATCAGGCGCTCATAGCCCACCCCCACCCGCAGGCTCGCCCGCACCCCGCTCACCGCCTCCTCGCCGCCCACCTCCGCCAGGTAGCCCTCCAGCTCGGTGAGCTTGGCGCGGTGCCAATCCCGGCGCAGGCGCATGATCGGGATCGGGTCCCCCCCGGCGAAGATCTTCAGCACGCCCTCCTCCCGCAGCTGCGGGGGCGCCACCTCGGGCGAGTCCGCCCCCGCGCTGGGCCTGGCGCCGGGCGATGGCGGGCGCGAACCCGAAGGGGCTGCCACCGGAGTTCGTCGACAAGATGTACGACGACTACGACCGCACCACCCGCCGCACCGTGCTCAGGCTCTACCGGGCGACACCCGATCCCGGAGAGACCGCGGCCCAGGTCGGCCAGGCCGCCGCCGCCCTGCACAAGCCGGCCCTGGTCGTCTGGGGAGCCGCCGACCCCTACGCCGACCCGGCCTACGCCGAGCGCCAGCGCGAGTTCTTCGACGTGCGCGAGGTCGTGATGCTCCCCGAGAGCGGCCACTGGGCCTTCCAGGACGATCCGGCCGCCGCCGCGGAGGCCCTGCTCCCCTTCCTGCGCGAGCGCCTAGGGAAATAGGTCCTCGGCCGCAGGACGCACGAGCGCGGCGGCACCCGGGCCGTCCTCGGCGGTGACGAAGGGCTCGAGCCCCTCGATGATCACCACGGGCTGCCCGGAGTCCTTCGCCCGCACCAGGTCGGCGGCTCCCGCGGCCGCGTCGGCGATCGCGAGCCAGGTCGCCCGCAGCTCGAGCCCCAGGGCATCGGTCCGGCCCCGCCAGTCGTCGAGGGGCGACAGACCGGCCAGCCCGATCGCCACGTCGGTCTGTCCGTGGCGCCACGCCCGCCCGAAGCTGTCGGTGACCATCACCGCCGGGGGATCCGCAGGGCCACCGGCCGCACCCAGGAGCTCGCCCAGGCGGGCGCGGATGCGCCGCGCCGAGGCGTCCGGGTCGCGGGGGAGCAGGACGAGGGCATCCGCAGCCGGAGCGTTCGAGGCGTCGACCCCGGCGTTCGCGCAGACGAAGCCGTGGCGGGTGCGACTGATCAGCACCCCCCGCTCGGCACGGAGCACCTCGACCGACTCGTCGAGGGCGACCTGGATCGCCCGCGGGTCCTTGCCCAGCTCCTGCGCGAGGGCGCGTGCGCGCTCCCCCGGGCTCACCTCGTCGAGGGAGACCACCGCGCCCTCGGCCTTGGAGACGATGGTGTGGGCGATCGCGAGCACGGCTCCCGCCGGCAGGGGCGCGCCCGCCAGCGCTGCGACGATCAGGGCCGCCAGATCGTCACCGGGGCACACCTCCGGGATGCCGTCGAGCGGGCGGGCGGAGAGGGCTCCCACGGGGCGGCTCAGGCGGGGGTCTTGATCGAGACCGCCCCGGCAGTGCCGAGCACCTCGCGCGTGCGAGCCGCCCAGGCGTCCTCGCCGGCCAGCCTCGAGCGCAGGGCCGAGAGGTCGTCCCCGGTGTCGATGTCGAGCAGCATGGATCGCACCGGCTGCACCCGCCAGCAGACCCCTGCGGCCACGGCGAGCCCGCGGTGGCGCTCGCAGCTGTCCGGGCCGAAGCTCGGGGCGATCGCATCCGGCGGGCTCAGCAGCAGCCCGTTGGTGCCGGTTCCGTGCCGGTCCGGGAGGACCACGACCTCGGTGGACGGCCGGGCGGGCGCCAGCAGATCGTCGAGCTCGGCCGGGTCGAGGGCGGGACAGTCGCCGGGGACGCAAAGGACCCGCTGAAAGCCCTCCGCCAGGGCCCGCTGCACCCCCAGGGCGACGGCCGCCGACTGGCCGCTCTCGGACTCCTCTAGGACCACGATCGCCCCGTGGGCGCCGGCCGCCGCCTTCGCCTCCTCCTCGCGCGTGACCACGATCGTGTTCTCGACCAGCCGGCTTCGGGACAGCGCGAAGAGCACGTCGGCCACCATCGCCCGCGCCAGGTCTCGGCGCAGGGGATCGGCGACGCTCTGCCCGAGGCGCTGCTTGGCCTCGGCGAAGCGCTTTATGGGCAGGATCGCAGCGGTGCGCACGTGGTCCATCAGAGCCTATCCACCGGGAGGCTCCTCGCCCCGACCGGGGCTCACCACTCCAGGAGCATCAGGCCGACGGTCACGCCGGGTCCGTACGGGCGGTCGCAGATTGTTATCGATCTCTTCGTCTCAGCCGGCCAGGGCCTCGGCGAAGGACACGGCCTCGCGGGCCAGCCGGGTGCGCCCGTCCCGATCCTCCATCAGCAGGTCGGTCTGCAGGGTGGGCACGACAGAGACGTTCTCGTCGGCGACGATCCCGTCGATCAGGGCGCCGTAGAAGTCCGCCACGCCCGCCGCGCTCAGCTCCAGCGCCGCGAAGGCCATGAAGTCGGCCGTGGGGCCCTTCAGGACCCTGCCGCCGACGATCGGGCTGACCGCCACCACCGGTGCCGGGGAGGCCTGCACCGCCTCGCGGATCCCCGGCACCGCCAGGATCGGGCCGATCGAGGCCAGCGGGTTGGAGGGGCCGATCAGGATCGTCCCGGCACCGGCGATCGCCGCAAGCACCTCCTCGCTCGGCCGCGCCTGCTCGGCGCCCCTGTACTCGAGGCCCTCCACCGGTCCCTCGGTCCGCTCGCGGATCATGTACTCCTGGAAGGAGCACCAGCCGGCGCCGCCGGTGCGCACCCACGTGCGCACCGGGTCGTCGCTCATCGGCAGCACCTGCGCCCGCACCTGCGCGGAGTCGGCCAGCCGGGCCAGGGCGGCGGTGGGGGAGAGCCCCTCGGCCAGCATCCTCGCCCGCTCGATGCACCACGCCAGATCGCGGTCCCCGAGGTTGAACCAGACCTCCGACCCGAGCGCGCGAAGCGCATCCATCACCGCGAAGGTGTCCTCTCGCAGCCCCCAGCCGCGCTCGTCGACGGTCCCGGCGAGCCAGAAGGTCACCAGATCCGGGTCGGGGGAGACGTGGGCCCCGTAGATCTCGATGTCGTCGCCCGTGTTGGCGATCACGGCCAGGCGCTCTTGTCCGAACGCCTCGGCGATCCCCTGAGCCAGCTTGGCTCCCCCGGTGCCGCCGGAGAGCAGGACGATGTCCGGTTCGCTCATGCCCACAGCGTCTCGGGCAGGCTGGTCAGGCGGATGCCGGCGTGGGCCTTGTAGCGGGCGTTGACCGAGATCAGCATGGCGGTGAGGGACTCGGTGATGCGGGACATCTCCAGGCGCCCGCAGTCCACACAGCGCAGGCCCTCGATGCGCTCGATCAGCTCCGCCGCCTCGCGCTTGTCGGCGCGGACGTCACCGCAGACCAGGACATCCTGGTCGAGGGGATGATCGAGATCGGTCAGGGAGGCGGCGCTGACGGTGTGAAGGGCCGAGACGACCCGCACTCCCTCCGGCGCCATCTCCAGCGCCTGCTGCGCGGCCGATCCCTGCCACACGCCGAGCATCCTGGTGGCCTTGCCGCTCACGGCCGCGGCCAGGGGCACGGTGGCGTCGATCAGCAGCTGGCCGGGGGAGAGGGCCTCCCGCAGGTTGGCCACGGTCTCAGACTGGTTGCGGAAGGGGACGCTGAGGATCACGATGCGACCCGCCCGGGCGGCCTCGGCGTTGTCGTGGCCCGAGAAGGACCCCTCGGGGACGATTGCGAGGGCCCGCTCGGCCGTGTCCCGGGCCCGGCCGGCGTCACGCGACCCGATCGCGATGGGCACCCCGGTCCTGGCGAGCCTGACGGCGAGGCCGAAGCCGAGAGCGCCCGAGGCGCCGATCACGGCGACCGGATCGGAGGGGGACGATGACACGGCGGCCGAGTATAGGCTTCCGGCATGAGGCTGGAGGGAACGACCGCGCTGGTGACAGGGGGCGCCTCGGGCATCGGCGCGGCGACGGCTCGGCGACTGGCAGCCGAGGGCGCGCGGGTCGCCATCGGCGATCTCGACGAGGAGGGCGCCCGCCGCGTGGCCGGGGAGATAGACGGCTTCGCATGCCACCTCGATGTCGCCGACACGGGATCGGTGAGGGGAGCCGTCGACGCCGCGGTGGCGGCGATCGGGGACATCGACGTGCTGGTCAACAGCGCATGCTCTCCCTGATCGGAGAGCAGGCAAACGTCAAGCTTCTTTCGACTTAGATCGAGTCCAGCGTGCAACATATGAAGTGGGCCTCCTCGGTGCTCGTTTTTCGGGACACGACAAGCGTGTCACCGCAGGGGGCCTTCCTCATGGCAGTCCAGAGCGGTCGCGCGGAGGACTGGCGCTCCGGCGCTCGCATCGTGCGACGAAAGCGAGTGTCTCCCTTTCCCGGCAAGGCAACGCCGCCGCTGCCGATGCGCTGGTGTCCGTTCTGTTGTGAATGCAGGAGCGCCGCAAGCCGACGGGCAAATTGCCGCTGGTGCTCAAGCTCAGGAGCCCGCCGCTAACTTCCGCTCCGGTCGGTTAGGAAGCGCGCGCGACAGCGTTGGTTGTGGTTATTGGGGAGCTGTCTGTGCGCGACGACTAACCGCAGTGAAGTTCACCTTCTCGTGTGCGCCGTCGCAGAAGGGCTTCGTGTTCGAGTGGCCGCAGCGGCAGAGAGCGATCGGGTCGCCGGCCCCGAGCGGACCGTGCCGCCGCCACACCGGCGCTTCCAGCCCCGAGCTCTCCTATGCCAAATCCGTTCATCGCGATCTCTCTCCCGTGCACTGCGAACGCCCGAGATCGCGCAAAGCGTCGATCTCGGGCGCGCGCTCTGACATCAGCTCACTAGTTCCGTTTCAAAAATTTCATATTCTGTGGTGCCGATTAGAGACACGACGAATTTTTCGGTTACCGACTTTGCACAGGACTTGCTTGCCCCCTTTGCCCATTTGCCGTTGACCGTGCCTTCGGTTTGGGCAAGACCCGGTATAGCGAGCTTACCGGGCTTGAACCTGGTGAATATGTACTCGCACCCAGAAGGCTCGGTAATGTCGAGGTGAGCCTTTATCTTCACCTTCCCCTTCGCCGACAGCGAAACTTCCGTGATCCCGCCTGACTCGGACTCATTAGGAGAATTGCATACGACTTCTACTTCTGCTCCAGTAGTGACCATCGTGACGGTCTTCGCGCTGTTGCGTGTCAGATGCCCGCCGGACTCGATATCACAGCCAGAGGTTGGATCGACAAAGACGCCTGCGGCGGCACCCGCTTCGGCTGGCGCAGTCCTTGTACCTCCGTCTTCGGTCAGCCGAAGCAGTTTCGGGGCCTTCGTGGCCGACGCCCCGCTCACGGGAAGAACCGCCAACATCAACATACACACGGTCAAAAGACCCGTGCCGAACAGTTTAATACCTCTCACTTTGCCTCCTTTCATCATGTCGCCCCTGATCCTTTTTCTGACACGTCCAGTGGCGAGGCACCAATAGGCCAAGACTTGGCCTCTTCGAGCACCGCCAGCAAGCAGGCAGCGACTCTAAAAGGACAGGCTTTGCGCGAACCTACGCAATCCTCAGCCCGCCGCCATCCGTGGTTCACCACACACCTGCCGCCGGCACTACGTACGGGAAAAGCAACGCATCCCAGGCGGCGAACCCCCGAACCGAAAGGAACCATCGTGTCACCAGTAAGCAGCATCGAGCTAGAGCGTTCACTCAAAGAGCGGAGCAGGGCCGCCGCGAAGAAGCCGACGAAGGTCACGAAAGTCAAACCCGGCCAGCGCCGCGTCACCACGCCCTTGCAGCAGAAGGCCGAGGCGGTCGCCGCCGCAAGCGGTAAGCAGCCGCCGAAGAAACCGACGGCCAAGAAGCGGTCGGCCGGCAACGGTGGCGGACCCGTCGCCCGACTCAGCAGCGAGTGGCCCTCGTCCAAGGGCAAGGACGTCTCCGTCAAGGACCGGGTCCGCATGGCGGACGGAACGGTCATCGAGGTCATCGGGCGGTGGACGAAGCGGCTCAAGGACGGCGCGCTCCAGCCGATGGTCACAGGCCACATCGTCAGCTTCCCGGCCGGTGCCACAGCGACGGCCAAGGGCAAGGGCAAGAAGGTGCGCGACAGGCAGAACGCCGTCGCCGCGGAGTGCACCCACACGAAGTGAACCACCCACATACACACGAACTGAGGCCGGGCGAGAGTCCGGCCTCTCGTGTGTTACCGGTTCGGTCGTGTTGCAGTGATCGCCGCATGAGCCGGGCTCACAGTGTCCAATTGACGAGCCGAGGACTTGTAGGGCCGACCCGCTTTCTTGCGGCGGACAAGAACTCCTCGGTCTGCTCGTCAAGCTCTCTAGCGAGCTTGCGAATCTCGTGCTGATGGGGACCATATTCCCCGTGACCGTGGCGTGTGTATAGCTAGATAATCGAATCGAGAGTTGCGCCTGCTCCCACGTACTTCTCCAGCAGCGGATCATTTGATAGCAGTCTTAGACTGAGCCTGTCGCGGACGCTTCGAGCTTGCGCGACTCCTGCGCGCTGGTCCGCAGAAGCTTGAATCACCTTCGGATCGTCCTCAAGAAGTTTTCCAGCCCAAAACCGTGCCAAGCGTGCGGTGGCGAGTCTGACTTTGCCCAACGCTTCGGCTCCCTCATCGAGCACGCGCGTAAGAGCCTCACGCTCGCTCGCTTCGCGATCATGGGCAAGCTGCCTCTTTTGACGCCACGTGGCGAGCAGGGCGCCGATGGCCACCGCTCCCAGCGTGGCAAATGCGGTGATCAGCGCCGTACGCAACGTGCTGGTGTCGCCGCGTTCGACGATGCGTTCGACAGGGTGGGCGGTCAGGAGCTCTGCCGCGCTCACCACATCGACAGGCCACCGCTGACGTTCAGCGTCTGGCCCGTGACATACGAGGCGTCTTCGCTCGCGAGGAATGCGATCGCCGCGGCGACCTCCTCGGGTTGGCCGGAGCGTTTCAGCGCCGTCGTGTTGACCATCGCCTGCTTCAACCGCTCGCCGACCTCGCCCAGCATCAGCGGCGCAGCGTTGAGCAGTGGCGTCTCTATCGGCCCCGGCGCGACAGCGTTGCAGCGCACCCGGTAGCGCGCGGCTTCCCGCGCGACAGCCTTTGTGAATCCGATTACGCCTGCCTTGGCGGCCGAGTAGACGGCCGATCCTTGCGAGCCGACCCTGCCGGCCTCGCTTGCGACGTTGATGATGCTGCCCGCCCTTCGCTCCTGCATCCGGGGGAGCACGGCGTGGGTCACGGCCAGCACGCCGCGCAGGTTGACGCCGAGGACGAAATCCCACAGCTCCTCGTCGGTATTGACGAAGAACGCGAACCTGTCGGTCCCGGCGTTGTTGACCAGCACGTCGATGTCGCCGAGCTCGGAGACGGCCGCCTCGATCCCGGCACGCACGGACGCGGTGTCGCTCACGTCGAGCGCGCAGGCGAAGCCATCGAGTTCGCCCGCAACCTGTCGGGCGCCGTCCTCGTTGAGATCTCCGATGCCGACCCGCGCGCCTTCGGCCGCGAGACGGCGGGCCGTTGCGGCTCCGATTCCCGACGCGCCGCCGGTTACGAAAGCGGTCTTCCCCTCGAGCCTCATCGGCGCGAACCCTATACGGGCAGTCATCGAGGCGCCGTTGATCATACTGAGGACCGGTGTTTAGATTCGATTTGTCAATCGCCAAGGCGATCGCCCGCGAGGCGGCCCGCTACCGCGTCCGCTGCAACGCCGTGGCGCCGGGCCCGATCGAGACCCCGCTGCTCAACTCCGCTCCCCTCGCCCTCGGCGAGGTCGGAGAGCGGCTCAAGCAGGCGATGATCAACGCCACCGCCCTCGGCCGCAGCGGCCAGCCCGAGGAGGTGGCGGCCGCCATCGCCTTCCTCGCCGGCGAGGAGGCCTCGTACGTGACCGGGCAGACGCTGAACGTCAGCGGCGGCCTGTCGATGTGGTGAGGGGGATGCCCGGCACGGTGCGCATCCGCGAGGTCGGCCCGCGCGACGGCTTCCAGAACGAGCCCGAGGTCATACCCACCGAGCTCAAGGTCGAGCTGATCGAGGCCCTCGCCCGCACGGGGCTGCGACGCCTGGAGGTGACGAGCTTCGTCCGCCCCGACGTGATCCCGCAGCTCGCCGATGCATCTGAGGTGCTCGCCGCCATCGACGTTGCGCCCGAGGTGAGCCTGTCGGTGCTGATCCCCAACGAGCGGGGCCTGGAGAACGCGATGAGGCTGCGCGAACGGCCCGGGAGGCCGGCCTTCGACGAGGTCAACGTCTTCCTGTCCGCGTCGGAGACCCACAACCAGCGCAACGTCGAACCGCTCGATCGCCGAGTCGCTCGCCGGCCTGGAGGTCGTCCTGGGCAGGGCCCGTGACGCCGGCCTGCGCTGCGAGGGGGTGATCTCGACGTCCTTCGGATGCCCCTACGAGGGGCACGTGCCGGTCGCAAGGGTGCTCGACATCGCCGCCCGCCTGCGCGACGCCGGGGCCGAGGAGGTGGGCTTCGGGGACACCACCGGGATGGCCAACCCGCTGCAGGTGCGGGAGTTCTTCACGGCCGCCCGGGAGGCGCTCGGCGCCGAGGTCGAGCTCACCGCCCACTTCCACAACACCCGCGGGCAGGGGCTGGCCAACGTGCTCGCTGCGCTGGAGGCCGGAGTGGAGAGCTTCGAGTCGAGCTTCGGGGAGCTGGGGGGCTGCCCGGTGCCGGCCGGTGCCACGGGGAACATCGCCACCGAGGACCTCGTCTCGATGCTCCACGAGATGGGCATCGAGACCGGGATCGACCTCCCGGCCCTGCTCGCCGCAGCAGCCAGGGTGCAGGAGATACTGCGCCGCCCGCTCGGCAGCCACACGCTGGTGGCGGGGCCCGTCGACTGGCGGGCCTAGCCCGCGACCGGCTCCTCGGCTGCGGCGGGCGCTCTCGCGGGCGGCCGCCACGCAGTACTCCTGAACGGCGATCTCCATCTCCAGGGTCTGGGCGAGGGCGGGCCGGGCGGAGGCGTCGATGACCCTCTTGGCCCGACCGACCGCGACGTGGGAGTTGGCGAGCAGCTCCTCCACCAGCTCCTGCGTCGCCTGCTCGAGCTCGTCGGGGGCGACGACCCGGTTGACCAGTCCGATGCGCTCTGCCTCGGCGGCATCGATCAGCCGGGCGGTCATGATCAGCTCCTTGGCCCGGCCCAGCCCCACGACCGCCGGCAGGCGGGTCGATCCGCCGACGTCGGGGATGATCCCGAACTTCACCTCGGGCAGACCGAGGGTGCTGTCGCTGGAGGCGATCCTGCAGGTCGCATCCGAGGGCCACCTCCAGGGCTCCCCCCACGCATGTCCGGTGGATCTGGCAGATGACCGGCTTGGCCATCTCTTCGCAGATGTTCGCGCAGTCCAGGAAGACGCTGCGGAAGGGACGCAGGACGCCGGGCTCCCCGGCGAAGCTGGAGAGCTCCGCGAGGTCCACCCCCGCCGAGAACACGGGCCCCTCGCCACGCAGCACCACGCAATGGACCTCCTCGTCCGCGGCCGCCGCGTGCAGGGCGCTCCCGAGCTCGCGCAGGAGCTCCTGGTTCATGGCATTGCGCTTCTCCGGGCGGTTGAGCACTACGTGCCTGACCGGTCCACGATCCTCTGTGACGACGATGCTCATCTGGCTGCTCCTGACGTTGTGATCGCGCTGGGTCGCAGCGGAGGCTAGCGCCGCTGCCGCCGCGGCGGCTTGCAGAGAGGTGGGCGGGGGCCGGGAGATCCCGCCGGCCCTGCTGGAGGGGAGCAGGGCCAGCGGGACCGCCCGAACAGGGGGAGCACGCCGAGAACCCGTTTCGCGCCGAGCCCGGGCCGCCCCCTGCGGTTCGACCCCCTGCGGTCTGTGGAGACTCCGAAGCTGGGGCAACCTTCCCGGGCACTCGTAATAGGCTCCCTGCCCGGAACCTGAAGAATCGAGCGGAGGTCTCATGTCGGCGCAGATCGAGAAGGTGGGCGTGCTGGGGGCGGGTCTGATGGGGCACGGCATCGCCCAGGTGGCCGCCCAGGGGGGCTACGGGGTGGTGCTGCGGGAGGTCGACGAGGCCGCCCTGGCGAAGGGGATCGGGAAGATCGAGAAGCAGCTCGCGCGGGCGGTGGAGAAGCAGAAGTCCACCCAGGAGGAGGCCGACGAGGTGCGCTCCCGCATCCAGGGGACCATCCATTACCGGGATCTCTCCGAGTGCGACCTGGTGATCGAGGCGATCACCGAGAGCCTGCCGCTGAAGCTCGAGATGTGGCGCGAGATCGACGAGATCGTCAAGCCCGAGGCGGTGTTCGCGACCAACACCTCATCCCTCGCCGTGATCGACCAGGCCGCCGCGACCGGCCGGCCGGGCCAGTTCGTGGGGCTCCACTACTTCAACCCGGCCCAGGTGATGAAGCTCGTGGAGGTCGTCCGTTGCGTGACCACCACCGATGAGGCGTTCGAGACCGCCCTGCAGTTCGCACGCTCGGAGGGCAAGCTCGCGATCCCCACCAAGGACAAGGCGGGGTTCATCGTCAACCGGCTGCTCGTCCCCTACATGCTCGACGCCATGCGCGCCTACGAAGAGGGGGTCGGGTCGGTGGGGGAGATCGACGAGGCGATGAAGGCCGGGGCCGGACACCCGATGGGACCGCTGACGCTGGCGGACTTCGTCGGCCTGGACACGCTGGCCTCGATCTGCGACGTGCTCTTCGACGAGTTCCGGGAGCGGCGCTTCGCACGCCCCCCGACCCTGCGCAAGATGATCTCCGCCGGATGGTTCGGCCGCAAGTCGGGGATGGGCTTCTACGACTACTCCGGTGAGGCCCCCGCCGAGAACCCGGGGATCTGAGCCGCCGCGGGGCGCTAGATTCCAGGCATGAGCGATGCCGCACACATGCGCGCCTCGGACGCCGAGCGCGACCTTGCGGCGCAGGCGCTGCGGGAGCACTTCGCAAGCGGTCGGCTGACCGAGGACGAGCTGGCCGATCGCCTCGAGGCGGTGTACGCGGCGAAGACCATGCGGGATCTGGAGGATGTGCGCCGCGACCTGCCGGCTCTGCCGCTCGCCCCCGCCGCGCGGCGGGCACAGCTGGCCGAGCGCCAGGCGGAGCTGCGCCGGCACCTGATCCAGCAGGCCGGCGGGGCGCTCACCCCGTTCGTCATCTGCACGCTGATCTGGGCGGGCTCCGGCGCCAACGGGTCCTTCTGGCCCGTCTGGCTGCTGATCTTCCCGGTCGTGTTCCTCACCCGCAACGCCTGGCGGCTGTACGGGCCCTCCCCCGAGCTCGACCGCGTGCAGGCGGAGCTCGAGAGCAGGCGGCGGCGACACGGCGGCATGCGTCCCCACTCCCACGGACGACATCTGCGATGAGCGCCAGCGAGACGGAGGCCGGGGCGGGGGAGGCGCTGCACGCCGCCACCGAGCGGGCGCTCGCGGGCGGCCCCGAGCGCCACCGCGAGAAGGCCCTCGAGCAGGGCAAGCTTCCGGTGCGGGAGCGGATCGCGCTGCTGCTCGACGGGGACAGCTTCGCCGAGGAGGCCCTGCTCGCAAACTGGCAGGAGGACGGACTCGGAGCCGACGGAGTGGTGACCGGGGTGGGCTCGATCGAGGGCCGGCCGGTCGCCCTGATGGCCAACGACCCGACCGTGAAGGCCGGCTCGTGGGGCCCCAAGACCGTCGAGAAGATCCTGCGCATCCAGGAGCGCGCCCTGAGCCTGGAGATCCCGATGGTCTATCTGGTGGACTCGGCCGGGGCGAGGATCACCGATCAGGTGCAGATGTTCCCCGGCCGCAGGGGCGCCGGACGGATCTTCTACAACCAGGTGAAGCTGTCGGGGACCGTGCCCCAGGTCTGCGTGCTGTTCGGCCCCAGCGCAGCCGGCGGCGCCTACATCCCCGCCTTCTGCGACATCGTGATCATGCGGGACGGCAACGCCTCGATGTACCTCGGCTCCCCCCGCATGGCGGAGATGGTCATCGGCGAGCGTGTCAGCCTCGAGGAGATGGGGGGAGCCCGCATGCACACCGGGGTCTCCGGATGCGGCCACCAGCTCGTCAAGAGCGACGAGGAGGGCATCGCGCTGGCGCGCCGCTACCTCTCCTATCTGCCCGGGAGCTTCCGCTCCGAGCCGCCCGTGACGGCGCCATGCCCGCCGGCGAACCTGCCGGAGGGCCGGTCGATCGCCGAGCTGATCCCGGCCGACGAGAACAAGCCCTTCGACATGAGCATCCTGATCGAGGGCATCGTCGACGAGGGCTCGCTGATGGAGATCCATCCGCGCTGGGCCAAGGAGCTGGTCGTGGGCTTCGCCCGGCTGGAGGGGTCGGCGATCGGGATCGTCGCCAACCAGCCCAAGCACAAGGGGGGAGTGCTGTTCTCGGACTCCGCCGACAAGGCTGCCCGCTTCATCTGGGCCTGCAACGCCTTCAACGTGCCGCTGCTGTTCCTGGCCGACGTGCCCGGGTTCATGATCGGGACCCAGGTGGAGCGCCAGGGGATCATCCGGCACGGGGCGAAGATGATCAGCGCCGTCAGCGAGGCGACGGTGCCGAAGATCTCCGTGATCGTGCGCAAGGCCTACGGGGCGGGCCTCTACGCCATGGCCGGACCGGCCTTCGAGCCGGACTGCTGCATCGCCCTGCCGAGCGCCTCGATCGCCGTGATGGGGCCCCAGGCGGCGATCAACGCCGTCTACTACAACCAGCTCCAGGCGATCGAGGACGAGGCCGAGAGGGAGCGGCGCACGGAGGAGCTGCGCCGCGAGTACGCCGAGGACATAGACATCCTGCACCTTGCATCGGAGCTCGTGATCGACGCCGTGATCGAGCCGCAGGCGCTGCGGGAGCAGCTGGTGCGCCGGTTCGCCCACGCCGCCGCCAAGCGGCGCGACTGGCCCGCCAAGCACAACCCGATCACCCCGGTCTAGTTGAGCTGCCCGCGGACCTTGTGAACGCTTGAGGGGCTGTCCGGCCCCCGACGGAAGGTGCGGTCACCACAACTGCATCTCCCAAAGGAGGCCGGACATGGAAGACCGTAGGTGCAAGCTCGGACTGGCTGGGCGCCTGGAGCTGGTGAGGCTGATCGAGCAGGGCGCTTCGATGCGTGCCGCCACACCTTCGCCTCCTGATGATCGCGGCGCGGTCAACGCCAAGGCGTTGTCGACCTACACGGGCCACGCGAACATCTCGATCACGCTGGACGGCTACGGGCACCTCATGCCCGGCAACGAGGCGGAGGCAGCCGGGCTGCTAGATGCCTACTTGGAGGCAGCGGCAGTCCCTGGGTCGGCGGCGCTCACGGTCATCTCATGACGGCAGGGCGTCGCCACCGCCGGCAGGAGGCTGCGGCGGCGCGGCTGGTGCGATCTCTGGCTCCCCCTTGTAAGGCAGCCCTCCCGCTGCGCGCATCGTCATGTTCTGGTGCTTCGTCACGTACCAGTAGTGGAAGAAGAACGGGACGATGAGGAGGACGCCGGGGAAGTAGAGCAGGAACGCGATGGTTGGGTCGATCTGATCCTGCTTCGGTATGCCCGTCAGACGCTGGGATCGCTTGATGCGCTGGCCGTAGTTGTAGACGGACAAGAGGGGCGCGACCCAGATGGTAAAGCCGCCCAAGACAAGGGCGGTCACGGACATTGCAGGGCTCGACTGACCGAGATTCTGGTCGTCCTTGGCGAGCCCAACGTCCTTCAGCTCGTTGTTGACGAAGTAGTACCAGCAGAACGCGTAGATCCCCAGCGTGATGACTACCAGGCCGGTGCCAACCCAGAAGCTGCGAATCTTGCCTTCCCCGCCTTTGCCGAACTCGACTTCCTGAGCCATTGCTCCTCCCCGGTAGCTTGCCGTCGAGATCGTACAGTCGGTGACACTCGTGGTGAGAGTCGGCCCCCGGTTCTAGCCCCGCGAGCATCGCCCTTCTCCCGAGGGGCGCCCCCTCTGAAGAGATGCTAGAGCGCACGACGGCGGAGCAGGCCGGCGTCCAATAGATTGCGGACGGATGGACGCCGCCGACATCGCCTATGCCGGGATCGCCCGCCAGGCCGAGCTGATCGCCGCCGGGCAGATCTCCGCCCGGGAGCTGCTCGAGCTCTACCTCGAGAGGATCTCCCGCCTGGACGTGGGCCTGAACGCGTTCCGGGTCGTCCTGGCCGATCGCGCCCGCATGGAGGCAGACCAGGCCGACGCCCGCCGGGGTGCCGGCGGGGAGCGGCCCCTGCTGGGGGTGCCGATCGCGGTCAAGGACGACATCGACGTGGCCGGAGAGACGACCACCTACGGGACGAACGCCCACGGCGGTCCCGCCAGGGCAGACGCCGAGGTGGTTCGCCGCCTGCGGGAGGCCGGGGCGGTGATCATCGGGAAGACCAATGTCCCCGAGCTGACGATCTGGCCGTTCACCGAGACCGCGACGTTCGGGGCCACCCGCAATCCCTGGGACCCCCAGAGGGCCCCCGGAGGCTCCAGCGGCGGCAGCGCGGCGGCGGTCGCCGCGGGCCTCGTCGGCGCCGCCCTCGGCTCCGACGGCGCAGGCTCGATCCGCATCCCCGCGGCCTGGTGCGGCCTGTTCGGCCTCAAGCCTCAGCGGGGACGGGTTTCGCTTGCCCCTCGCCCGAGGGTGTGGCACGGCCTCTCGGTCGACGGGGTCCTGCCCGCCGGGTGGCCGACACGGCGCTCTTCCACGATGTCGCCTCGGGAGCCATCGCCGGGGATGTCGACAGCGTGCCGCCGCCCGCCGTCCCGTTCGCCCAGTCGGCTGCGACGCCTCCCGGGCCGCTGCGGATAGCCGTCTCCCGGCGCGTCCTGCCCGGCGGGATCGCCCGCCTTGAGGCAGATGCCGACCGCGCGCTGCGGGAGACCGTCGAGGTGCTGCGCTCGCTGGGCCACGAGGTCCACGACCGCGACCCCGACTACGGCCCGCAGGCGCTGCCCGCGCTGCTCGTCCGCTACCTGCGCGGGATCCACGACGATGCGGCGGCGCTGCCCCACCCGGAGCGCCTGGAACGGCGCTCCCGGGGGATGGCTCGGCTCGGCGCCATGATCCCGCCCGGGGTGCTCGAGCGGATGCTCGCCGGCGAGGGGGAGCTCACGGCCAGGATCAACGAGCTGTTCCGTGACCACGATGTGCTGATCACCCCGGCCACCGCCACGCCGCCGCCCCGCATCGGGCAGCTTCAGGGTCGGGGGGCGCTGTGGACGCTCAATGCGGTCGCCGCCATGGTGCCCTACAACGGCATCTGGAACGTCACCGGCCAGCCGGCGGCCTCGGTGCCGGCCGGCTTCGGGGCGGACGGGCTTCCCCGGGCCGTTCAGCTCGTCGGCAGGCCGGAGGAGGAGGGGACCCTGCTGTCCCTGGCGGGCCAGCTCGAGGCCGAGCGGCCCTGGGGCGATCAGCGCCCGCCCGGATTCGAGTGAGCGAGCCCGAGCAGGCTCTGCTCGAGGTCGCCGTGGAGGCCGCCCGGATGGCGGGGGGGCTGCTGGCCGAGCGGGCCAGCCGCGGAGGCGAGCGGGAGGTCACGAGCAAGAGCACCCCCACAGACCTCGTCAGCGAGGCCGACATGCTCGCCGAGCGGGCGATCCGCGAGCTGCTCGCACGGCGGCGGCCGGGGGACGGGTTCGTGGGGGAGGAGGGGGGACGCGAGGACAGCGAGAGCGGGCTGAGCTGGGTCGTGGACCCGCTCGACGGGACGGTGAACTTCCTCTTCGGAATCCCCCAGTGGTGTGTGAGCGTGGCGGTGCGCGATAGCTCGGGAGCGATTGCCGGAGCGCGTATACGACCCCGACCGCCGCGAGCTGTTCACGGCCACGAGGTCCGGGCCGGCGCTGCTGCTGGGGCCGGCGGGGACGACGGAGCTCGCGGGGCGGGCCGGGCCGGCAGGCCCCCGGGGGGCCGCTTCGGAGCTCGCCGCGGCGATGGTGGCCACCGGCCTGGCCTATGACGCCGAGGTGCGGGCGGCCCAGGCCGTGGTGCTGGAGAGGCTGGTCCCGCGGGTGCGGGACATCCGCCGCTTCGGCAGCGCCGCCCTGGACCTGACCTGGACCGCGGCCGGTCGCTATGACGCCTACTTCGAGCGCTCCGTGAAGCCCTGGGACATCGCCGCGGGCGCCCTGATCTGCGAGCGGGCCGGCCTGAGGATCCTGGAGCTGGCCGAGACCGAGGCCCTGCCGTGGGGCATCCTCGTGGCCAGGCCGGGTCTCGCGGAGGAGCTGCTCGAGCTCGTCGGCGGGGCCCTAGCGACCGCAGGGCTCCCGCTTCGGCCACCGGATGCGGCGGGTGGGATTCGAACCCACACGCCCTTGCGGACAGGGCCTTTTGAGGGCCCCGCGTCTACCGTTCCGCCACCGCCGCAGGTGAGCCGAGCGACTCGGGCGAGGATACTCGGCTGGTCAGGCGGGCTGCGGCGGGGCCTGCGGATGCAGGTCCGGACCGGCCGAGGGGTCGCGACGCTCGATCTCCACATTCCAGCCCTGGTTGAAGCCGCGCATGGCGAAGGCGACCAGCAGCATCTGGACAGGCACGATCAGCAGGGTCAGCAGGCCGAGCAGCCCGGCGCTCAGCGCCGGCTGGGCGAAGCCGGTTTTGTCGCGGTTGAACCAGGCCGGGCCGGCGACGAGGGCGAAGATCGCGAGCAGCACGGCCAGGGCGGCGGCCACCGGCAGCACGCCCCGGTTCCAGCGCCCCGCGAAGAAGGCCAGGGTGACGTAGACCAGGACGTAGGCGATCTGGACGGGGATCGCCCCCTCCAGCACGCTCCAGCCGCCCAACGTGACGATCAGGACCAGGCCTGCGCTGGTGAGCAGCAGCAGGATGACCGTGGCCCTCGTGGCCTGGACGACCGGCTTGTCGCGGTTGGGGTGGGTGATGACGACGCCGGGCTCGCCGCTCCCCGTCTGGTGTGGCGGACATGACGCCATGACCTTACAAGCTCCCGCGGCCCTCGTGTGGATCAGGCCACGGAGTGCCGCGAGAGCCGTGGCTCCAGCGGGGATAGGCTCTGAGGGCCGCGCGGGCGTGGTGGAATTGGTAGACACGCCGGCCTTAGGAGCCGGTGGGTGCATAGCCCTTGGGGGTTCGAGTCCCTCCGCCCGCATCCTCGACCCCGCGGGACCGCGCTCTCGCAGCTGGTGTGGCGGGATGGCCGCACCGCCCGGCACGTGTGGGGCCGGCCGCTAACCGGGCGCGGGGGCGGTCTGGCGGATGATCTTCCAGCCGGCCTTCAGCGGGGCGAGGAAGTAGGGCGGCTCCTCGGTGGCGAGGCGGTCGTCGTATTTGTAGTCCTTCAGATAGCCGGACCGAGCCCTGGCCGACGGCGCCCGCGGTAGTTCTGGGCGATGGCCCCGTACATCGTGCAGTTTGCCGAGGTTCGCCCCGCAGCCGTAGTTGTCGACGATGAATGAGTGCGCGGTCGAGAGGACCGCAGCGTAGATCCAGGCGTTTTCCAGCGAGGTCCCGTTTTTCCCTCCCGAGCAGGCGTGATAGACGCGGACGTACTTGGTGGCGATCAGGCCCAGCACGACGGTGCCGGTGGGTTCGTTGCCGAGGTTGCCTTCGACCGAGGTCGGATACAGGTTGCCGTTGACGATGAGGTCGTTGTAGCCGGCGACGGTCAGCGATTTGGAGTAGCTGCCCTTGACGTAGACGTTGCCGCACCCTTTCTCTTCTTTGACCTCTTCGGCGTTGTCCGAGTTGCTGTCGAGAATTCGTATTTGCAGGGGGCCGCGGAGGGCTTCACGTAGATAAGTCCGTTTTTCGGCCAGTTGAGGGTCTTTTTGACTTCTTCTTCTTTGCCCGATTTCGTGACCCAATAGGTGACGCCGATCGTGGACCCTTTCAGTTCGACGTAGGTCGCGCCTTCGAACTGGTATTCGGATTCGACGTAGGATCCGAGGCTGGTGTCGTCTGGAGGCGGCGTCAGGGTGGGTCCTGTGGTGTAGCATTTCGACGTCGTGTAGTATTTGGCGGTGCTCGAGCATCCGGAGGCGCCGCCGTATGTTCCGCCGTTGATTTCGACGGTGTCCAGGGGCACGTGCCCTTCGCGGCCGAAGGTGGCGCTCCCACCCACGTCGGCGGAGTCGTTGGTGTGCATCGGGCCTTCGATGTGGTCACCGGTCGTGAATTCGATCTCCTGGCATTTGAGGCCTTCTTTCGACCAGGTGGCTGTAGTACTTGTTTTCGCAGTTTGGAGCCGGTGCCGAAGATTTTCGGATCGCCCTGTTCGTAGTTGGTGAAGTAGATGTAGTCCAGGAAGCCGCTGACCTGGAAGGTGGCGATCAGCGTTCGCGAGCTGGATCCGACGGTGCCGGTGGACTTGATGCGGAAGGTGTTCGCCAGCGAGCCTTCGGTCTCGATCATCGTCGAGAAGGGGCTCGCGGTGCTGCATTCGGTGGTCCCTTTGGGGCGCTGGCGGCCGGCAGGAGCTTGACTTCGTAGCTCTCGCCGGATTCCGCGGGCACGGTGCTTTTCGGAGCTTCGCAGGTCTGCCAGTAGTTCGGGTTGGCCTGCAGCAGATACTCGTACTGCTGCACCCCCGCGAGGGCCGCGTAGTAGGCCTTCTTCTGGTTGGTGTCGGTGCTCGAGAGGTGGATGTCCCCGTTGGCCACGGCGAAGGCGGCGACCAGCAGCAGGCTCGTCACGAACATCACGCCGATGGCGATGATCATCGTGAAGCCTCCCTCCTCGACGGGCGGCCCTCGAGATGGTGCTGTCCGGACGGGTCATTCGCATGGGAACGCTTCGATCGTGGCTTCGGAGCTGGGGGCGCTGAAGGCGAAGATGACCTGGTTGTTGAATTCGACAGCACGGCCGAGGGTTCCGGTTCCCGTCGTCGGTAGGGACTTGAAGGCGAGCTGGACCGAGGCGACTTTGTCCGCTTCTTTTTCTGTCAGGCCGGCCACGGCCCCCGCCATCGGCGTCTTGCTGAGCGTGGTCGAGGCTTCGGTGGAGCCGGCGGCGGATTCTTTCGCGTATTCGAAGTATCGGAAGACGACCTTTTCTTTTTTGGCCCCTACTTCGGCTTCGATGGGGAGGACCTTTTCGGCGATCTGCACCGAGGTCGGGCTGGCAAAGGCGAAGCCGTCAGTGGCACCGCTACCCGGCGTACCCGACGTCGCAAGATACGTGAAGTCGGTAAGGGTGCCATAGCCTTTTTCCTTTTCTTTCCATACGATTTCGTCCTTGCGGGCGCCTTCCGCCGATTTCGCCGCACCCGAGAATTCCGTCTTTTCGCTATACCCGGTCACGAAGATCAGCTTGGTTCCGGTGCTTTTTTCCAGGACGGGCGTGAAGTTGGAGGAGAGGCAGGCCGAGTGCAGCTCGTCGACCATGTGGGTCATGGCGGTCCGTCCGAGCTGGGTGGCCTGGGCGGCTTCGGAAAGGCGCGAGGACTGGTGCATGGAGACTTCGAGGATCGCGAACAGGGCGCCGGTGACGATCACGCCGGTGATCATCGCGACGAGGGCCTCGATGAACGTGAAGCCGTGCTCGTCGTGGCGCAGGGAGGGGAGAGTGCGTGCCCTCAGCATTTTTCTCCGCTTTCGACGGTCACGCCATTTTTCGCTTCTTCGGCTTCTTCGGCTTTGCGCGTCGTTTCGGCGGCTTTGGCTTCCGTTTCTTCTTTTTCGCGTTGTTCTTTCGCGGTTTTCGCTTCGGTTTCTTCTTTTTCGCGTTTTTCTTTGGCCGCTTTTTCTTCCGCTTCGATTTTCACGCGTTCTTCGGTCTGTTCTGTTTCTCTTTTTTCACGTGTCGCTTTGCTGATTTTTCCTTCGGTTTCTTCTTTTTTCCATTTTTCGCGTTTGGCTTTTTCGGTAGCTTCCCGGGTGGTCTTCGCCGTCGCCATCGTTGTTTCTTCTTTTTCGCGTTTTTCTTTCGCGGTTTTCGCTTCGGTTTCTTCTTTTTCGCGTTTTTCTTTCGCGGTTTTCGCTTCGGCGTTTTCTTTTTCGCGTTCGGATTTGGTCTTCTGGCCGATGTAGATCTGCGGCTTGGAGCCTTCGACCGTGCTGTTGGTGTAGTTGACCGTGTACGTCTTTTTGGTGTTTTTGTCGACGAGGCAGAGGGCGAAGCTGCCGAAGGGCTGGAAGGGGTTTTCGAGGCGGCCTTCGGTCAGCGTTTCTTTCTGTTCGTGGGTGATCACGCGGCCATAGGAGTTGTTCGGTTCTTCGGCCGATTCGCAGCTCTTGTTCGTGATCTTCACGGGACCGAGCAGTTTCTTTTCGGTTTCGCCCTTGCTGCTTTCGTAAGGTCCGGTCCAGGCGGTCAGTTCGGTGTAGGACAGGGGCACCTGGACGGTCGTCGTCTGGCCGGGTTTGACGAAGATCGTCGGTTCCTGGCTGGCTTCGGCCACCGCGCCGATGTCGTTGGCAGTGCAGTCTCCGGCTGAGACCAGCCATTTTTCGGTGCCGAAGGGGAAGAGGTCACCGGCGGGGTATTTGCTCGCGGCCGGAGTCGCCGCCCCGGTGCGGCGTATTTCCCGGTGACGGCCTTGGATTCCTGTTCGCCCGTGGACTTGGTATTCGAAGCTCGTGCTTCCGACCTCGAATTTGGGTTCCACGCGGGATGCTGTTGTTGTAGGCCGATGAAGGTGTCGCTCTTGACTTCTTTGCCGCCCCAGGTGGTCGCCGCCTTCGTAGGTGAATTCGGCGGCGATCCGGCCTCCTTCGGCGTAGATCACGTGCTCGTGGGTCGTGAGGTTCGGCGCGATCGTCAGTTCCTTGGTGGGGTACCTGAGGGTGCCGCTCGGTCGTGACAAAGCCGGTCTTTTCGGCGATTTCGACGGTCGCGGTGGTGGCGGGGAGGCCGCCGAGGACGACGCAGCCGGCGGAGCCGGTAGTGCCTTCCGCCTGGGCGATGGCTGCCGCTTCGACGGGCGTGAATTTCGCGATGGCGGTGATGCCGGCGACGCCTTTTTCTGGGCTGCCGCCGTCGGTGACGTCGACCTCGATGGCCGAGCCGATCGGCGGGGTGACGATGCCCGAGGCTTTGACGACGGGACGGCCGGCTTTTTCCAGCTGGGGGTAGGTGACCGAGGAGGTGATCTGGACGTTGGCGACCTGGGAGCCGGTTTCGCTCGTGTTGCAGCCGGTGCCCCCTGAGGTGCCCACGGGTTTGGCTTCCTGGGTGACCGTGTATTTGGTGCCGCCGACTTCGACGGTGTATTTGTGCGGGTTGGTCTCGAGCGCGTCGAGCGCCGTCGCCGGATCGCTACGCAGCTGGTCCTGGGACTGGGCGGCGAGCAGGACGGCCTGGTCGTGGTGGCGCTGATCGGCGGAGATCCGCGTTGCGACGTCGAACCCGGTGAAGGTCGACACGACGATCAGGCCGACCAGCAGGGCGCTCATCATGACCTCGATCAGCAGGAAGCCGTCCTCCCCGCTCCGGACGCCATCGCCCGACCGCCGACGGTGGCGGTGCTCAGCGAGCGGCGTCCGAGAGAAAGTGCGCATTGTCACGAAGGGGTACTCGACCACTTGACCTTTCGGCATGCCCGAGACGCTGCTTTAGCCGGGGAGAGGTGCGCTCAGCGCCTTGGAGACCGGGCGATCCGGGCACTTCGCCGGGACCTCGCAGGGAGGTCCCGTGCCGCCGGCACCGGAAGGGGGCCGTCCTGCCCGGGGTCCCTACAATTCGCCCTCCCCGGGGGACTGGTGTATCGGTAACACGGCGGTCTCCAAAACCGCAACGCCAGGTTCGATTCCTGGGTCCCCCGCTTGGCTCTGCAGTGCGGAATCCCGCTCTAGGATGCGGGATTCCGCTCTCGGCCCGCGTGGCCGCCCGTCCGCTCGATGGGGGCGAGAAACCGCTCGATCGGGCTCCGGACTGTCACCGGACTGTCACCGGCTCCTGGCCCTAGCCGCCGCCAGATGGTGCTTCCCCGACCCAAAGCGAGGGGACGGCCCGCGCCTCCACCCCCTACGGCCCGGGTGCCCCCGCTTTGCTTTCTTGGCGTATCCGTTCGCGTTCTTCATGCCGGCGCAGACGTTCTGCGCGCTGGAGTTCGCGTTCTTCCTTTGTCCTGGGCGGACGGGACACGGCTTCCGGTTCTTCGCGTCGCCGTTTGCGTTCCTCGCTGGCCAGCTTGCGTTCTTCGGCGGCGAGCTTGCGTTCTTCCATGGCCAGCTGGCGTTCCCGGTGCTGGCGCTGGAGTTCTTCTTCGGTCTTGGGTGTGTGGGTCGCGCCCTTGCCCTGCTGAGGTTCGTTCTTCGGCGGGCGCCCGGTGCCCTTGGGCTGGCGTTCGCGGCCGTTGGTGCGCGATTCCGGACCGGCGGAGGGGTTGCCCGGCGCCGATTCCGAGCCCCCGCCGTCCTTGGCTCCCGGACCGCCGGTTTTCGTGCCGACCGTGGACGGCTGCCCGCTTCGCCCGCCGGCGCGTCCGGCAGAGCTCCGCGAGGCCCCCGAATTGACCGGAGACAGGCCGATCGTGCCCGTCGTCCCGATGGCCGCCGCGAGCGGCAGGTTGGCTCTCGTGGCGATCGAGCTGGGCGTCGTCGGGGCTTCGGGAGTGACAGGGCCGCTCAGCACCGAGGCGCCAACGCCGGCGCTGGCGCCGAGGGCGGCCATGCCGGCGGCCATCTTCACCGCGAGCGCTTTGACCCCGCCACCGGCGACCTGCGCCGCGGTGCCCGCCACGGAGGCCCCGATGGCGGCGCCACCCGCATAGGTGGCCGGATCGGCGGTGCCGATCCCGAGGGCATCCTCCAGGGCGCGGTACCTGAGCATGAGCGAGGGGACCAGGGGCATGAGGGCCCCGAGGTGACGGCGCTGGCGAGCGACCCCGTCCGCGTACACGCGGCAGTCCGCACAGGAGCGCACGTGACGGCGGAGGCGGCCCCTCAGCAGCGCCGTTCCGCGGGCTGTGGCGAGCTCTTCGCGTATCTCCCGGCAGTCGGTCTCGCGCGCCTTGCGCTCGGAGACGAGGTTCGACCGCGCCTGGTAGACGAAGGCCTTGACCTGTTCCGTGCGGACCCCCAGGACCTCAGCGATTTCGACCTGGCTGAGGCCGTGCATCTCGGCGAGGACCAGCGCGGCCCTCTGGGACTCGGGCAGCCTGCGCAGGCCGTCCAGCGTCTGGCGGACCTCCTCGCGGAGCTCGAGTTCCCTGAAGGGGTCTCCGCGGAGCGCGGGCTCTCCGTTCAGCTCCACCCACGGGCGGCGCCGGCGCAGGATGCTCAGGCAGTCGTTGCGAGCGATCGTGAACAGCCACGGGCGCAGGGAGACCGGTCGCCTGTCCGCCCGCAGCGCACGGTAGGCCGAGGCGAACGTCGCCTGGACGGCGTCCTCGGCATCGTGGCGGGAGCCGAGCATGTAGACGCAGAACGAGAACAGCTCGCCGGAGTGGCGCTCGTAGACGGCTTCGAACGCGGCAGAGTCGCCGCGGCGAACGGCCGCCACCAGCCGGTCGTCGGCGGCGAGGCGCATCCGCACCCGCGAGCCCGCCGTGATTAGTCGATTGCGGTCGGCCATCCCGTGTCTCCGTCAAGCCCTCGCTGAACAGTACTACCTCAGCAAACTACCCATCTCGACCCATCGCCGCAAGGGGCCCCGAAAGACCTTTCTCTCCGCCCAACCTATGCGATCCAACAACGTTTGTAAGAGCGATACCGATCGATGAGAGGCGGAGGATGGGCCACCGCTTTGCAGGGTTGTCGGCAGCCGGACCGGACCAGGGATGTCACCGCAGCAGAACATAGAACTGCACGCTCTGGCGGTCGCGGCCGTCAACGCCCGCGAGGTGCCCACCGAGATCCTCGCCCCGGGGTTCTGCATGGAGCATCATGCGAGCGCCGTGACCGACTACACGTATCACGGGGCGACGGGCTGGCAGGACTGGATGGACGACGTCTTCGAAGAGTTCGTCGGCAGTCCGACCTGCGAGCTCGAGGAGATCGTCGCGGCAGCGGAGGACTGCGTCGTGGCGATACTCCGCGTGGAGGGTCGCAGCGCCCATTCGGGGATGCCCATCTCGTTCCGCTGGGCCGGCGTCACCTGGTTTCGCGACGGCAAGGCGACTCGCACGGTCGGCTACACCACGCGCGACGAGGCGCTGCAGGCAACCGGGATTCGGCCTCGGATCGGGGACCGGCGTCTTCGCCGGGCCGAGAGAGTCTTGATCTAACATCTACCGTCACCGCGGCAAACAGCACCACCGGGGGATTCGTGGAGACTCACGGCGCATCTGAGGTCAGCCCGCATTCGGGCAGGAAACGCCGCCGCCGGCGCAGCGGGTTGATCGGCCTGCTCGCGATCATGGCGCTGGCCGTCGCCGCTGGGAACGCCTCGGCGGTGATCGTGCGGGTGCACGGAAAGCGTCTCAGCTACCAGCCGACCCGGAACGCCGCGGGCGCGGTCAGGGCCTCGTCCCCGAGCGGACCGGCCGAATACCACGGCGGCCCGGTGATGACCTCGAACACCAACTACACGCTCTACTGGGATCCCACCAAAGGGACCAAATACCCCGCCAGATACCAGTCGGGGATCAACACCTACTTCGAAGATCTCGCCCATGACAGCGGCGGCCTTCAGAACATCGACTCGGTTCTGGCCCAGTACTCCGGCCTGCCGGGTGAATTCGCCAGCTACGACTCCCACTTCGGCGGGGCCCTGACCGACGCCAACCCCTACCCGGCGAACGGCTGCTCGGCCGCACCCATATGCCTCACAGACGAACAGCTGCGGGCGCAGATCCGCAGCTACGTGGAAGCGAACAAACTGCCCATGGACCTGCAGCACGAGTACTTCCTGCTGACTCCGCCGGGTGTCGAAAGCTGCTTCGAAGCCGCCGGTCTCTCGTGCTCGCAGGGGACCTCCCATGCCGCCTACTGCGCCTACCACGGGTTCATACAGGTCGGCAGCGCGGTGATCGTCTACTCGAACGACCCCTACGTCGACGAAATGAACTGCGATGTGGGTGAAGAACACCCCAACAACAGCTCCTCCGATGCGGCGATCGGGGGCGGGATCGCACACGAGCACAGCGAGTCGCTCACCGACCCCGAGCTCAACGCCTGGTACGACGGCCAAGGTCGAGAGGTCGCTGACAAATGCCGAACCTTCAAGAAGAAGACCGAATACGGGGAACCGCTGGGAACGGCGCCGGATGGCTCGAAGTACAACCAGCTGATCAACGGGGATCTCTACTGGTACCAGCAGGTGTGGAGCAACGAAGCCGGGGAATGCGTCCAGCGCCTCGCCCACCTGCCGACGGTCAAGAAGCTCGCGCCCAAGAGCGGCCCCTCGGCCGGGGGGACGTCGGTGACGATCACCGGGGCCCACTTCTCAAGCCCGGCGAGCGTGAAGTTCGGGGAAGCTCCCGCGGCCGAAGTCACGGTCAACTCCTCCACCTCGATCACCGCCGTCTCACCCGCCGGGACCATGGGCCCCGTGAACGTGACCGTCACGACGACGGAAGGCACCAGCGCCATCGTCAAGAAGGACCGCTTCAAGTACAAGAAATGAGCGGCCGGCGGCTCCGGTCGAGCGTCTCCTCCGCCAAGTCGCTCCGCCGTCGAGACCTTCATACATAGGTGCACGACCCCGGCCGTTCGCTTCAGGCGGCCGCGCCCGTGGTCGAGCATTTCTGGTGCAGCGAATTTCGCACCAGAACCAGGATCTTGCGATGATCCGGCCCGCGCTCGAGGAGCCGCCCGCGCCCGCCCCCGAGCCTCGGAGCTATCTGCCCCAGGTCCTGACGGCCACCTGCCTGGTCGCCCTGTGCCCGATCGCGGTGGTCTGGTGGCTGCGGACCTCCGGGATGCTGACCTCCTACCTGCCGGGGATGCTCATCGGCGTCGGCCTCTCGCTGGCGGCGGCTCACCTGGGAAGGGCCCTGTGGGAGACCCGGCCGGGCTCCAAGAACCTGCTCTTCAGCGAGCTGATGATCTGGGGCTACGTGCACCGCTGGTACAGCAGGCGCCGCCTAGCTTCCGCCCGGGCCGTGCTGGGCCGCGCCAGCCACGCCCAGCAGCGGATCGCCGACGGCCTCACCCCCGAGCGCCAGGCCAAGCTGCTGGAAGGACTGGCCCGCCGGATGGACGCCCGCGACCCGAACACCCATGGTCATTCGCGCCGGGTGGCCCGCTACTCGTCGATGGTCGCCACCAGGATGGGCCTCCCACGGGAGCAGATCGCACGGGTCCGCACGGCGGCGGCGATCCATGACATCGGCAAGATCGAGACCCCGACCTGGATCCTGCGCAAGCCCGGGGCCCTCACCGATGAGGAGTATGAGGTCATCAAGCGCCACTCCAACGACGGCGCCGACATGGCCTCGGTGCTGCACGACGACGAGCTCACCTCCCTGATCCGCCACCACCACGAGCGCCTCGACGGGACGGGCTACCCGAGCGGGCTCGCCGGCAAGGACATACCGATCGGCGCCCGCATCATCGCCGTCGTCGACACCTTCGACTCGATCACCGCCAACCGCCCCTACCGGCCCGCCCGGCCTCACCGGGAGGCGCTGTCGATCATCCGCAAGGAGGCGGGCACCCAGCTCGATCCCGCCGTCGTGAAAGCCTTCTGCGACGTCTACTCGGGCCGCAGGTCCCTCACCCTGTGGGCGTGGCTGGCGAGCCTCCCCCAGCGCGCCGTCTCTGAGATCGGCAGCGGGGTGGCCACGGTCGCGACGGCCGCGAAGGTGGTCGCCGTGGCCGCACTGGTCGGCAACGTCGCCGCCAGCACGGCCTCGCTCGCACCACCTCCACGCAGGCACGGCCAGATCACGTCGGTGGCCGTCGCCGTCGCGGCGCGAGCCGCCGCCAACCACCTGCCGGTCTCCACCCCCCTGAGCCTGCCCTCGCGGGGCTCGAGCGGGGGATCCGGTCGCCGTGGCGCCTCCCACACCCGCCACCCGGCGGGCTCCAGGGGCGCAGGGCGGCCAGGCCCGTCCTCCCAGGGCGCCGACAGGGGCTCCCAGCAGGCGGTGCCATACGCACCGGGCCAGTCCTCCGAAACCGCCGGCGGGGGCTCTCACAGCGAAGGCGGATCCTCGGGGTCAGGGGGCGGCGAAGGCTCGAGCGGGAAATCCGGCGAAGGCTCCAAAGGCAAGTCCGAAGGCGGGGGCGGTCACGGCAGGTCCGAAGAACCGACCCGCAGCCGGCCTGAAGAATCGAAACACGGAGCACCGGAAGAAAAAGCCAAAGGCGCACCGGAAAAAGCCAAAGGTGCACCCGAAGAAAAGCCCAAAGGCGCACCTGAAGAAAAACCCAGCGGTGCGCCCGAAGAACAAGCCAAAGGCGCACCGGAAGAAAAGGCAAAGGGCGAACCGAAGGCCGAAGGGACGAAGGGCAAGCCCTAGCGAGCCGGCCGCTGCGTCCGCCCAGAGAGGCAGGAGATTGCCCGCCGGGCGATGTCCCACCGCGAGGAGCTGCGCCCCTCCTGCCGACCGCCTAGGCGCCGGGCTTGGCGCCCGGGCGGCTCTCGACGCCCCGCTCGCCCGCGACGAGGACGAGGCTCACCATCTCGGGGGGAAAGAGGCCGTGGTCGACCACCCCGGGGGTCGCGTCGAGCCTCACAGCCAGCTCGCGGGGGTTGCCGACGGGGCCGTGGTAGTCGGCGATCAGGCCCCCGTCGGGACTGGGGGAAACCCCACGCAGCCGCGCGGGGGCGACGGTCACGAGGGTCCTGCCGACGCCGAAGGCGATCAGCTCCAGGGGCACGGGCGGAGCCAGCTCCCCCACGAGCTTGTCGGCCGAGACGATCACGACGAAGCGCCTGGCCGCAGCCGCCACGATCTTCTCCCGGGTGTGCGCTCCCCCTCCTCCCTTGATCAGCCAGCCCTGGGGATCGACCTGGTCGGCCCCGTCGATCGCGAGGTCCAGCTCTCCGAGCTCGTCCAGGCCCTCGACGGTCAGGCCGGACTCGCGGGCCAGGCGCTCGGTCGCCGGCGATGTGGCGGCAAAGCGCACCTCCCGAAGGCCGCGCTCGGCGATGGCGGGAAGGAGGTGGGCGACCGTCGACCCGGAACCGAGGCCGACTCGCATGCCGTCCTGCAGCAGCTCGGCCGCCGCCCTGGCCGCCGCCCGCTTCTCGGCCGCCCGCGGATCCTCGCCTCTCAGCGGCGGTTGCTGCTGCCCAGTCGCACCAGGGGACGCCATGGGGCGGACGTTACAGACCCGGTCGCGTCGCTGAGGCGAACCCGCTCCGGGGCGGCGGGGCCGTGCAGCAGGAAGCCCTGTCCAACGGTGCAGTCGAGCTCGCGGGCGAGGGCGAGCTGGCGGTTGTTCTCGATCCCGACGGCGACGGCACGCAGGCCGGCCTCCTTGGCGAGGGCGATCGTGGCGGCGAACATCGCCCTGCTCTCCTTGTCGCGGTCGAAGCTGCCCACCAGCATGCGATCCAGCTTCAGGGCGTCGAGGGGCAGGTTCCCCGGGAGTCCGAGGGCGAACCGTCCCGAGCCGAACCGGTCGAGGGCGACCGAGACGCCCAGGCGCCTGACGTCTTTGAGGGCCGAGCGGGCCCGCTCCGGGTCGCGCATCACGGCGTCCTCGCTGACCTCGAGGCAGAGGGCCCGCCCCGGCAGGCGGCAGTAGGTGAGCTCCTCGCGGACGCGCTCGGCGAGGTCCAGCTCGGTGAGCTCGCGGGCGGACACGTTCACGGAGATCGGAATCGTGATGCCGTTGCGCCGCCAGGACTCCGCCTGGGCGCAGGCCGTGTGCAGGACCCAGTTGCCGATCTGCACGACCAGGTCGCTCGCCTCCGCCGAGGGGAGGAAGGCCGTCGGCAGCATCTCTCCTGTTCCCGCGAAATCGCCGCGCCGCGGATGCCACCGCAGCAGCGCCTCGCATCCGATCGCCCGGCCGCCCGCGAGGGGGAAGATGGGCTGGTAGGCGAGGACGAGCTCCTGGCGGGAGAGGGCGTCCCGCAGCAGCAGCTCCAGCTCGAGATTCGCGCTGAGCTCCTCGCGCAGGCTCTCGTCGAAGAGCTCCAGGCGCCGGCCGCCCGCTCCCTTCGCTCGGTACATGGCCAGGTCCGCCTCCCGCAGCATCGCCTCCGGATCGACCCCCGAATCGCGGGCGACCGAGATGCCAACGCTGGCCAGCATCGCCACTTCGGCGGAGCCGAGCGGGAAGGGCTGCTCGAGCGCTTCGATCACGCGTGCGCCGAGAGCCATCGCCTCGGCTTCGCTCTCCAGTTCCTCGGCGAGGATGACGAACTCGTCACCGCCCAGGCGCGCCACGGTGTCGCTCTCGCGCATCAGCTCGGCAAGGCGCTCGGCCACCGACACGAGCAGCCCGTCTCCGACATCGTGCCCAAGGCTGTCGTTGACCGCCTTGAACTTGTCGAGGTCGATGAAGAGCATCGCCAGCACCCCCCGGCTGCGGTGCAGCCGCGTCACGGCCTGGCGAGCCCTGTCCATCAGCAGCAGCCTGTTGGGCAGACGGGTGAGGGGGTCGTGCAGGGCCTGGCGCTCCAGCCACACGCGGTCGGTGACGTCCCTGGCAGCCGCATACCATGTCTCCCCGTCGCGCCGAGCGCTCCAGAGCAGCCAGTGCCATGAGCCGTCGCGGTGCCGGAAGCGCGCGCTGAGGTTCTCCACCTCGGCCGCCTCGTCCTCGCGCATGAGGATGGGGGAGAGGGCCTGCTCGGCGTCCTCGGGATGGATGAAGTCCGCGATCGGGCGCTCCTGCAGCTCTCCTCGGGTCCACCCGAGCACCTGCTCCCAGGCCGGGTTCAGAAGCATGATCCGTCCGTCCGTGGAGACCGTGGCCAGCAGGTCGCTGGTCATCTCGAACAGGCGCGCGATCCCGGCCTGCGCACCGGCTAGCGGCGCGGGGTGCTCCTGCGCGGTGTTGCTCGTCCTGTCGTGCCCCATCTACCCATCACGTCGGCTGCCCGGGGCCCCGCAGCCGACCTCCCGGGAGGCGGTTGGACGGATTGACTACGCGGCGCCTCAGCTGGCGCTGCCGATGGACGCCGGGCGCTCCGCCCCGGCGCCGGCGGGCGAATCGGCGGGTGCCGCCCTGGCCGGTCCCGCCCCGCGCAGGAACCGCCAGACGGCAAGGCACGCCATCACGGTCATGATCACCGCGCTGGAGGCGCACCACTCGCAGATCGCGTGGATCGAGAACAGCTCCCTGTAGGTGAGGTAGGCGCTGAAGCCGAAGCCGACGAGCGTGAAGGCCATCGTCGCGAACCTGCTCGTCTCGCTTTCGGGGACCAGCAGGGAGCCGAGGATGGTCACATATCCGATCAGGCCGATCAGGGCAACCGGAACCCCCGCCAGCTTCGAGTAGACCGAGGTCTGCACCTTCAGGCAGCTGCCGCCGGCGGTGCAGACGGGCTTGATGCCCGAATAGTGGACGTAGGTCAGGTAGCTGGCGACCCCGAGGCCGGCAACCGTGAGCACGATCAGGACGATCCGCAGGCTGCGGGCACTCATCGCCTAGGCCTTGACGAGCTTTTCGACCGCTTCGTTGAAGGGCTTGGGGTCGCTCAGGGATGTGTATTCGAGCTTCTTCATCGCCCCCCCGGTGCGGCCGACCAGGAAGGCGGGTGTACTGGTGAAGCCGACGGTGTTGGCTTCCTGGGCGTCCACGGTGACCTGGCTGGCCAGGCCGGCGGCGTTGCGGTCGCTGGCCCATTGCGTCAGGTTCAGGCCGGGTACCTGCTGGGCGAGCCCCTGCAGGAAGCTTTCGGTGACGTAGCCGGATCCCTCTTCTCCCTGCTGGCGGTAGAAGAGCTCGATGTACTGCCACATCTTCTGCTGCTTGCCCGTCGCGAGGGCGGCGACCTGCTGGGTCTTGAAGACTTCCGGTTCGCGTGTGGCGGTCTCGAGCGAGCGGTATTCGATCCGCAGCTTGCCGGTGCGGACCCACTTGGAGATGACCGTCGGCAGGGCCCCGAGCGTGAATTCCCTGCAGACCGGGCACTCCAGGTCGCCAAAGTAGCGCAGCGTCACGGGGGCGCTGGGGCTGCCCAGCACGAAGCCCTGCTGGGGGATGCCTCCGATCTCCGATTCGACTTGCCTGACCAGCGTCGGGTTGCCGCCTTTTTTGGGCGGAGGGGTGTTCTTGCTGCTGCCGCCCGAGGCGATCAGGACCACGACGACCGCCACCACCACGGCCGCCGCGACGACGCCGAGCTGGGTCAGCCGCTTGCGGCGGGCCGTGCTCGCCTGGGCCTGCTCCTCGAGGGCTTTGCGTTCCGCCCGGGCCTGCTCGCGCCGCTGCTTGCGGGTCAGCTCCTCGTCGCTATCCACGGGGCTCATGGGACAACTTTTACAGGTTTCTGCTCAAGGACGCCTAAGTAGATCAGACTGTTCAGCGACGAGGCCCCGCCCCCGTAGCTCAGCCGGATAGAGCATCGGACTTCTAATCCGAGGGTCGCTGGTTCGAATCCAGCCGGGGGCATCGCTTCAAGCCCCCGTGACCGGCTCCCTCATGCCAGGGGGCGTGCCCGGCAGGGTGCGAACCCAGGTGAGAACAGCCGAGGTTTGGGAGGGCGAATGTCGCAGGAGGACGTCGAGATAATCCAGCGGTCCTTCGTGGTCTGGGGAGAGACCGGCGAACCGGAGTGGCGCATCGTGGATGACGAGATCGAGGCCCACGACCACGACATCCTGGACGCGAGCGAGTATCGCGGACGTGCGGGCATCGAACGCTGGCTGGCGGACTGGGGAGCGGCATGGTCGGAGTTCAGCATGGAGCCGGAGGAGTTCATCGACGCCGGCGAGCGCGTCGTCGTGGTCATCCGCATGAGGGCGAAGGGACTCGGCAGCAGCGCGGTGGTCGAACGACAGGACGCGATCGTCTACGAGCTGCGCGACGGCAAGATCACGCGTCTGGACTACTACAACAACCGCGAGCAGGCCCTCGAGGCGGCGGGGCTGGCGGAGTAGGCCCGGCGGCGGCCTTCAGGGCGCCGTCAGTCCGCCTCTCGACGCGGGGCCGACCCCTCGGCCAGGGCGGTGAGCAGCGCGCTCTCCGTCGCGTCGACCAGGCCATAGCCTTTGAGCGTGAGCAGGGCGCGCGGCCCGTTCGGTTCGGTCCCTCCCTCGAGATCCAGATACTCACGCTCCTCGAGCTGCTGCAGCAGGAGCTCGACGGTCTCGGGGCTGGAATGGGTGCGGTCTGCGAGCTCGGTGACGCTCATGCCGTCGGGACCGGGTGGATACAGCAGCGGGAGATGCTCGGGGGAGACGTCGCCGTAGCTCGCCGCCCTCCACTCGTCGAGGATCCGATTCACGGTGGCCTCGTCGAGGGAATCGCTCGTCGCGGGCAGCACCGCGACGGCCTTGCGCCGGCGGCGCTCCTTGCGCCGGAAGTAGATGTAGAGGGCGACGATCGGGACGACGAAGGGCAGCCACTCCTCGACCGGGATCTTGCCGATGTGGGCGAGGACATATGTGCTGGTCGGGCTGAGCATGTCGTCACGTGTTGACCGCCGACAGTAGCCACAACCCGAGGCTCGTGAACCCCACCATGACCACGAGCATCCAGTACTGCGAGCGCACGGCCAGCGCGGGAGCGCGGTAGGTGGCCAGTGCCCGGTCGTGTGCCAGCGCCAGGCCGCTCACATGGCCGATCACGAGGGCGAGCACCTGCACGTACCAGATGCCGGTGGAGCCGATGAAGTTGTAGTTGACGTGCCAACCGGCGGTGCCGAAGTAGTCGGTCCCGTGGCCGAGCGGGTTGGAGGCCAGGTAGCCGATGGCCTGGCCCTGCCAGATGAGCAGCGAGAAGTAGTGCGCAAGCACGTAGGCGAAGCCGATCGGTATGAGGGTGTGCACGAACATGCGCGAGAGATGGGCGGTGTCGAAACGGCGGGACACCGTGCGCATCCCGACCACGCCGATGCGATACAGGCCCGCCACGATCGCGATCGCCAGCACCAGGCCGAGGGTGTCGGCGATCTCATCAGGGGCGGGGTCTGCGAGGCCGAGCCCCGAGAAGACGCTCTGGACATGCGGCTGAAGCGTGTTCCAGACCACGCCGTTGGATGCCCCGTCGAACGCGGTGATGCCGATGATGACGAGCACCAGCGAGACGGTGCCCTTCTCGGTGGCAAGGGACGGCACCCCGGAGAGCGGCCGGCGCAGCCACAACGCGCCCTCGCGCACCTCAAAGGGCGACAGGCGCGAGAACAGCCCGAAGTAGCCGCCGAAGGGGTCGCCTCGCTCACTCCACTGCTCGATGCCGAACAGCGCCATGCCTCCCAGCATGAGGGCGAAGTAGGCGAGCGACAGGGAGGCGAGCGTGGATGGGTTGTCGTGGTCGTGGTAGATCAACTCCAGCCAGGCGAAGCAGAGAAGGCCCGCCACGACCGGCCAGCGCCCGAGCCATCCGGGATAGGCAAGCGGTGGACGCCAGCCGACACCGGCCCGCCGGCCCAGCCATCGCACTCCCCTGGCCAGCGCGCGCCATGGGCTGACTGCCCGAAACCAATCGCCGAGCAGGACGGTGGAGACCGGGACTCCCACCCAGAAGATGACGAAGATGAAGGTCGGGTCGAGGTTGGACGTGTAGTACGCCACGCCCTCGTAGCCGGCATAGATCACGAGCGCGAAGAGGGCGAGGCCCAGCGCGCCGGCGGGCACGCTGAGCTCCCTCGGCCAGGCGAGGAGCCGACGCTCCCGGGCGACCTGCAGGCGGGGGCTCGACCACATCGTCGACAGCAGCACGAACGAGACGACCAGCACGGCTGCTGCGGCCCACGCGAACAGCCACGCCGGCACGGGCAGGCCCGCCCGGCCGGAGATCCCGTGGGCACTCGCGGTCGATGGCGCCAACGCTGCGGCGCCGAGGCATATGACGGTCAACGTGGCGACTTGGCGCGCGAGGCGCCCCACGGCGCGTGGCGGCACGACCTTGGTCGACATCCTGGTCCTCCTGTGTTTGCGATCGGGGACGCGCACACGTCGCCGTGCGGCGCCGACTAGGCGGTTGAGACAGCGCCGATCGCAGGCGGGGGACGCACGGCGAGGGAGGACGCGATGAGCCGGCCGCCGCGCGGGAACACCGCGCGGGGACGCGGCCGGGGCACGATTGGGCCGCAAACCGTCCGAGGCAGGCGCCTCGCTCGTCTCTCGATGACGGCGAGCAGGGCGCGCTCCCCCGGATAGCGGCGCAGGGCCAGCACCAGCAGCAGGAGAAGCGGCGGCAGGAGGTAGGCCACAGCCGCGAGACCGATCATCGCAACCCGCACCATAACGCCGGCCTTGGGTTGGCGCCGCCGTGCGATACTCGGGCCTATGGGCAGCAGCGAGTCGGTGGCAGGCACGCCGCAGGAGAGACGACACGGCCCGCTGAGGCTCGTCCTTCCGATCGTCGTGATCCTCCTGATCCTCGGCGGCGCGACCCTGCTGCTCGTGGGAGGGTCTTCCAAGCCGGCTCTGCCCGGCAACGCCGGAACCGCCAGGCTGTCGAGCTTCGACGGGACGACGATCGTCCCGCCACAGCAGGCGCCCCCCCTCGACACCTTGCGCAACTACGACGGGACGAGCTTCAACCTCGCGTCAGACCGGGGCAAGGCGGTGTTCGTGACCTTCCTGTACGCGCACTGCCCCGACGTGTGCCCCCTGATCGCATCCAACCTGCACAACGCCTACGCCAAGATGACGCCGGCTCAGCGCCGGAGGGTCGATATCGTCGCCGTCTCGGTCGATCCCCACGGCGACACCGCGGGAACCGTTGCGGCCTTCATGCGCGCCCACCAGCTGGCTGGCGAGGGGCGCTACCTGGTCGGCTCCGCCGGCCTGCTGGTGCCGGTTTGGAAGGCCTGGAACGTGGGCTCTGAACGGGACGTCTCCCGCCCTGACCTGGTCAGCCACTCCGCCCTGATCTACGGGATCAGCGCCAGCGGACGCCTCTACACGATCTATCCGGCCAACTTCGCACCGGAACAGATCATCCACGACGTAAAGCCGCTGCTGAGCAGATAGGCCCGGCCGGTTCGCGCGGGCGCCGAGGACCTGGCGGGGGAGGGAGGCGTCCCTCGGAGGGGAGGTCGTCAGGCTCTCAGCGGCGCTGCGGGGCGAGAGCCCGGGTACCGTCGGCCGCCTGGCGCCAGCGCTCGAAGAAGGTCTCCGCCGAGGCCGGGTCGAGCGGGCGGGCGAACAGGAAGCCCTGGCCGCTGTCGCAGTCCTCGCTCGCGCAGCAGGGAGAGCTCCTGCTGCTGCTCGATCCCCTCCGCGAAGGTCTCGATCGAGAGCGCCTTGCCGAGCTGCACGAGCGTCTGGATCAGCGTCTCCCCCTCCTTGTTGTGTGTCAGGCCCGAGACGAAGGAGCGGTCGATCTTCAGCGCGTCGACCGGGAAGCGCTGCAGGTGGGCGAGCGAGGAGTAGCCCGTGCCGAAGTCGTCGATCGCGATCCGCACGCCGAGCTCCTTGATCGCGGCCAGGCGGCCGGCCGTCTCCTCGACGTTGCGCATCAGCGTCGTCTCGGTGATCTCGATCGTCAGCGCCTCGGCCGCCAGGCCGCTCTCGTCGAGGGCCTCGCGGATGTCGTCGATCAGCTGGTCGCTGTCGAGCTGGCGCCCGGAGACGTTGACGGCCATCGTGATCTGGTGGCCGGCGCTCGAGCCACTCCGCGCCCTGGCGGCAGCCTCTCGGCCAGCACCCAGCGCCCGACCTCGGTGATCAGGCCGGTCTCCTCGAGCAGCGGGATGAAGCGTCGGGCTGCACGACGCCGCGCTCGGGGTGGCGCCAGCGGATCAGCGCCTCGACGCCGGTCGGGCGCATGTCGGCGAGGTCCAGCGTCGGCTGGTAGGCGAGGAAGAACTCGCTCCTTCGCGAGCGCGTCGCGCAGGTCCATCTCGAGCTCCATGCGCTCCTGCACCGCGTCCTGCATGCCCGTCTCGAACACCGCGTAGCGGTTGCGCCCGTCCCACTTGGCCCGGTACATCGCGATGTCGGCGTCGCGCAGCAGGTCGCCGGCCGACGGGCCGCTCGCCGACCGCGATGCCGATGCTCGGCGCTGACCGTGACGCGTCGTCTCGCCCTCGGCGCCGAGCTTGAAGGGGTGCTTGAGCGCCTCCAGCAGGCGCTCGGCGACCAGCTCCGGGCCGGCGTCCAGCGAGAGGTCGCTCGGCGAGCACGACGAACTCGTCGCCGCCGAGCCGCCCGAGCGCGTCGGCCTCGCGGACGACCGCCCTGCAGGCGCGCGGCGACGGCCTGCAGCAGCTCGTCGCCGACCCGCATGGCCGAGCGTGTCGTTGATCGTCTTGAAGTTGTCGAGGTCGATGAACAGCGCCGCGACGGGCGTCTGGCCGCGCGCGGCGCGCGCCAGCATCTGCTCGACGCGAGTCGAGGATCAGCGTGCGGTTGGGCAGCCCGGTGAGCGGGTCGTGGGTGGCCATGAACGCGAGCTCCTCCTCGCGGCGGGTCGAGCTCCTCGTCGGTGCGCTTGCGCTCGCTGCTCGAAGCACTCGCACATCCGCAGGAGGCTGAACTCGAGGCTCAGCTGAAGCATGTCCAGAGCGTGCGGAGAGGGCCTCGGGAGCGACCTTCAGCTCGGCGGCGCACTCCCGCATCACGTCGGCCAACACGTTGCGCCACCAGAGGCATGCGCCGGGTCACCTCGTGCAGCGAGGCCGCCCGGTGGGCTGCCAGCTCGCCGAAGATCTTCGAGGTGTCCCTGCTCGCCTCGTAGGTCACCTCGAGGCCGTCGCCGGCGATCCAGCGCGCGACCGCGATGGTCGAGTTGGTGCAGATCCGTTCGAAGCTCTGCTGCACGGGACCGTCGACCGCCTCTCCCGAATCGGAGGTGCGCGCGACCGTCTCTGCCAGGACGTCGTCCTCGCGCGCCCTCACCGCCTCTCCGAGGTGGCGGAGCTCCTCCGCCGAGGGCTCACTCGGCTCAGGCCGGCGGGCTCCGTCCTCGGGGTGGAACTCCCTGGCGTTAGACGAGTTGTTTGACATCTCGAACCCCCCAATCGGACGAACGCTCAGATCCCTGAAGCCCTGGATGCAAGCTGGCGCCGGGCTCCGCCGAGAGCGAGCCGGGCGGCCCGGATCCGGAACGCGAGGAGGCGCGCTTTGGGGTATCTCACCTGTCGGAATTGGCCATATGGACGATGGCGACCCGGGCCCCGCCTGTTTGGGTGCGGCTGACCGGGGCAACGAGAGAAGACGATGCCAGTGGAGAGCACCACACCGGACCTGGCGGCCATTCTGCCGCTCGATCCCTACGCCCCGCGTGCCGCTCGCTTTCACGTCAGGGAGGTCGATTCGCCCTCCCCGGACCTGAGAGATGCCGTCGTGTACGACCTGATGCTGCTCGATTGCATCGCCGACCGCTGGTCGATCGATCACTCGTCGGGGCGGACCTGCATGTGGTTCGAAATCGATCGCCGCGAACGGGAGGGCGATCGTCAGCCCCTCGAGGCCGCCCCCTCGAACAGCTCCACCAGCCGCGCCCGGCTGTAGGCCCACTGCTTGCGGTTGCGCCCGCTCCCCGGGTGCAGCGTGTCCAACAGCGCGAGCCCCCGCATCGTCGCTGCCGCCATCTCGAGCAGCCGGTCGAAGTCGGGCTTCTCGGCGAGGTCCCCGAAGAGCCGCCTGCTGACCGCGAGGGTCTGGCGGTCGAGGCCCCTCTCGACGGGGACCAGCCTCTCCCGCAGCTCGGGGTCGGTCCTGGCATGCGACCACAGGTCCAGGGCAGCCTGGTAGAGAGGGCTCGCGTAGCCCGACCAGATCAGGTCGAGCCCCTTGACCAGGCGCTCGCGACCCTCCGGAAGCGTCTCCGCGGCGGCCAGCAGCTCATCGCCGCGACGCTCCGCCAGGCGCTCCATCGCCGCCGCCACGAGCGCGTTGCGGGTCTGGAAGTGATGGAGGTGCGCTCCCCGGGATACCCCGGCGCGCTCGGCCACGCGGCTGGTGGTGGTCTTCGCGTAGCCGTCCTGCACCAGGCAGGCGATGGTGGCGTCGAGCAGCGCTTCGCGGGTGGCGGCGCTGCGCTCGGCCTGGCTGCGTCGCTCTCGAGCCGGGGTGGTCGCGGGCATGGCGGAGATGGTAAGCGATATTTGCGTTCGTGCATGAACGTTTGTGGTAGCGTTCGCGCCGGCTCTCAGCCCGCCCGGGCCGGTCCCCGGCGGGTCCACGACATAGGAGGTCCGACTGATGGCAGCCGCCGAGGCACTGGTGTTCGATGCGATCCGAACGCCGCGTGGGAAGGGCAAGTTCAACGGGTCCCTGCACGGGACCAAGCCGGTCGACCTCGTCGTGGGGCTCATGCACGAGACCCTCGTACGCAACGAGAAGCTCGACCCGGCCCGGATCGACGACGTCGTCCTCGGATGCGTATCCCCGGTCGGCGACCAGGGGGCGGACATCGCCAAGACGGCCGCCATCAAGGCGGGCCTGCCCGACACCGTCGCCGGGGTGCAGCTCAACCGCTTCTGCGCCTCGGGCCTGGAGGCCGTGAACGTCGCCGCCCAGAAGGTGGCCTCCGGTTGGGAGGACCTCGTCCTCGCCGGCGGCGTGGAGTCGATGTCGCGCGTGCCGATGGGCTCCGACGGCGGGGCGTGGGCGATGGACCCCGAGACGAACTACGACACCTCCTTCGTGCCCCAGGGGATCAGCGCCGATCTGATCGCGACGATCGAGGAGTTCAGCCGCGAGGACCTCGACTCCTATGCGGCCCGCTCCCAGGAGCGCGCTGCGGCGGCCGAGGCCGAGGGCCGCTTCGCAGGCTCGGTGATCCCGGTGAGGGACATCAACGAGAACGTCGTCCTCGACCGCGAGGAGTTCATCAGGCCGGGCACCACGGTCGACACCCTCGGAGGCCTGAAGCCCTCCTTCGCCGCCATCGGCGAGATGGGAGGCTTCGACGCGGTCGCCCTGCAGAAGTACCACTGGATCGAGAAGATCGAGCACGTCCACACGCCCGGCAACTCCTCGGGCATCGTCGACGGCGCCTCCCTGCTGACGATCGGCAACGAGAAGACCGGCAGCGAGCTCGGAATGACCGCGCGGGCCAGGATCCTCGCCACGGCCCTGTCCGGGGCGGACCCGACGATCATGCTGACCGGGCCGGCGCCCGCCAGTCGCAAGGCGCTGGAGAAGGCGGGCCTCACGGTCGACGACCTCGACCTCGTGGAGATCAACGAGGCCTTCGCGGCGGTCGTGCTGCGGTTCGTGCGCGACATGGGCCTGGACATGGAGAAGGTGAACGTCAACGGCGGGGCGATCGCGATGGGCCACCCCCTCGGGGCCACCGGCGGGATGATCCTCGGGACGCTCATCGACGAGCTGCACCGCACCGGCGGGCGTTACGGCCTGGCGACGCTCTGCGTCGGCGGAGGCATGGGAATCGCGACAGTCGTGGAGGCGATCTGATCATGGGCGAGAGCACGACCATCCGCTGGGAGAAGGGACAGGACGGCGTCGTCATCCTCACGCTCGACGATCCCAACCAGTCGGCGAACACGATGAACGCCGCCTACGTGGAATCGATGGGCGCCACGGTCGAGCGCCTGGAGGCCGAGAGGCAGGACATCGCCGGCGTCGTCATCACCTCGGCGAAGAGGACCTTCTTCGCGGGCGGGGACCTCAACGACCTCCGGGCGGCAAAGCCCGATCAGGCCCGGGAGATCGCCGAGATGGTGCGGGTGACCAAGTCCCAGCTGCGCAGGCTCGAGACGCTCGGCAAGCCCGTCGTGGCCGCGATCAACGGGGCCGCCCTCGGCGGCGGGCTCGAGATCGCCCTGGCGACCCACCACCGCATCGCCGTCGACGACCCCAAGGTGCAGCTCGGCTTCCCCGAGGTCCAGCTCGGACTGCTCCCGGGCGGGGGCGGGGTGGTCCGCACCGTGCGCATGCTCGGCATCACCGACGCCCTCATGCAGCTGCTGCTGCAGGGACAGCGCCTGCGTCCGGCGAAGGCGAAGGAGGTCGGGATCCTCGATGAGATCGTCCCCACCGCCGAGGACCTGATCCCGGCCGCGAAGGCCTGGATCGCCGAGCATCAGGAGGCCCAGCAGCCGTGGGACGTCAAGGGCTACAAGATCCCCGGCGGGTCGCCCTCCAACCCGAAGCTCGCCCAGAACCTGCCGGCCTTCCCCGCCAACCTGCGCAAGCAGCTCAAGGGGGCCAACTATCCCGCTCCCCACCACATCATGTCCGCCGCTGTCGAGGGCGCCCAGGTCGACTTCGACACGGCGATCGAGATCGAGGGTCGCTACTTCGTGGACCTGGTGGTCGGGCAGGTGGCCAAGAACATGATCCAGGCCTTCTTCTTCGACATGCAGCAGGTGAGCGGCGACCGCGGCCGCCCCGAGGGGATCGAGCCCTACACCGCCCGCAAGGCGGTCGTGCTGGGGGCCGGGATGATGGGCGCCGCGATCGCCTACGTGTGCGCGAAAGCGGGCATCGAGGTCGTTCTCAAGGATGTCTCCCTCGAGGCCGCCGAGCGCGGCAAGCAGTACTCGGCGGGGCTGCTCGAGAAGGCGGTGTCGCGCGGGCGCTCGACCCCCGAGAAGGCCGAGGAGCTCCTGGCCCGGATCACCCCGACGGACGACCCCGCGGCGGCCGCAGGGGCGGACCTGGTGATCGAGGCGGTGTTCGAGGACCCGGCGGTCAAGGCCCAGGTGTTCGCCGAGATCGAGCCGCATCTGGCGCCGGACGCGCTGCTGGGATCCAACACCTCGACCCTCCCCATCACCGATCTGGCCGAGGGGGTGACGCGGCCCGCCGACTTCATCGGGCTGCACTTCTTCAGCCCGGTCGACAAGATGCCGTTGCTGGAGATCATCAAGGGGGAGAAGACCAGCGAGGAGACCCTCTACAGGGCGCTGGACCTCGCCCGCCAGATCAAGAAGACGCCGATCGTGGTCAACGACAGCCGCGGCTTCTTCACCAGCCGCGTGATCGGGACCTTCATCAACGAGGGCGTGGGCATGCTGTTGGAGGGCGTGCCCGCGGCGTCGATCGAGCAGGCATCCAGCCAGGCGGGCTACCCGGCCCCGGTCCTGCAGCTCAGCGACGAGCTCAACCTCAACCTGGCCCGGAAGATCCGCGACGCCACCAAGGCCGCCGTGGAGGCGGAAGGGGGCACCTTCGAGGATCGCCCCTCCTTCCAGGTGGTCGACCGCATGCTCGCGGAGGGCCGGGGCGGCAGGCTCGCCGGCGCCGGCTACTACGACTACGAGGAGGGCACCCCACAAGGGGGCACAGGCAAGCGCGTCGGCCTCTGGAAGGGGCTGAAAGATCTCTTCCCCGAGACCGACGTCCCGTCCTCCATCTCCCTGCGCGACCTCAAGGAGCGGATGCTCTTCATCGAGTCGATCGAGGCGGTCAAGTGCCTCGACGAGGGGGTCATCGAGACGGCGGCGGACGCCAACATCGGATCGATCCTCGGCATCGGGTTCCCCGGCTGGACCGGGGGGGTGCTGCAGTACATCGACGGGTATCAGCACCCCACCCACCCCGGCCCATCGGGGTTCGTCGCCCGTGCCCGCGAGCTCGCAGCCGTCTATGGCGAGCGCTTCGAGCCTCCGGCCTCGCTGGTCGAGAAGGCCGAGCGGGGAGAGACCTACGCCGAACAGCCGGCCGCACTCGCGGGCGTCTGAGCCCCGGGCTCACAGTGGCCGGCGCACCCCGACCTCGTCGAGGTGGGCGAGCAGGTCGGCCGGGTCCTCATAGACCCGGAAGGCCCCGGCGTAGATCAGCTCCTCGCGGCCGTAGCCGCCGGAGAGCAGCCCTATGCCCAGGGCTCGCGCCCGCCGCGCGGCCAGCAGGTCCCACACGCTGTCGCCGACGACGATGCTGTCACTGATCTCGACCTCGATCCGATCGGCCGCCGTGAGGAACAGGTCCGGGTCGGGCTTGGCGTAGCGGACCTGGTCGCGGGTCACGAGGGTGGCTCACGGCGGCCGAGCAGGTCCAGGCCAGGCGCGTAGCGTTCCGCGCCGTGGCGATGCCAGGGGCCGGCTCGCTGAGCGTCGCAGCGCCCGCCCCGGGAAGCGGCCTGACGCTGTCGAAGTGGCGGATGTAGGCCTCGGCGTGCAGCTCCGGGAGCCTGGCCAGCGTGTGGCGGTCCAGGGGGGTCTCGAGCTCGCGGGCCAGGGCGGCGACGAACAGGCCCCCGCTCATCCCGATGCGGCGGTGGATCTTCCAGACCGAGAGGTTGATGCCGACCTCCTCGAGCGCCTCCCGCCAGGCCACCACATGCTGGTAGACGCTGTCGATCAGGGTGCCGTCTAGGTCGAAGAGGAAGGCGGGGCTGCTACGCGTCTGCGTGGAGCCGGGCATCTCTCGCCCACACGCTACTCCTCGCCGGATGCCGGATGGGCGACCGGCTGGCGCAGCACCGTACGAAGCTTCTCCGGGGCGGCCCGCCTGGGATCGCCGAGGTAGATCTCGTGGTGCCTTCCGGACGGCCGCCGGCCCTGTTCACGGATGAACTCGTGAAGGCGGGCGATCGCGGGCCCCTCCTGCGAGTACGGACCCCTGTACATCAGCTGCACGGCTGGGCCCTCGGCGAGCCTCTCAAGTCGCAGAAGGTCCAGGTCGGGGATCCCCTTCTTGCGCCGGACCTCCTCTACTGCCCGCTCGAGCAGCTCCGTGCCCGCCTCGGGGGGCTGGCGGATCATCATCGTCCACTCCCACTCCGATCGGCGGTGGGCGGTGAAGGCGCTCATGTCCTGGGCAGACCACAGCCCCTCCAGGGGCATCACCTTGTAGTCCAGGCCGTCCGACCGCGACTTGATGGCGAACTTGATCGTGTAGGACAGGGTGTAGAGGGCCTCGATGGCCTTCCGGAAGGACGGCGCGACGGTGGGATCCCCGTGGCCGTCGATCATGAGGAAGCTGAACTCGGGCACGTCGATGAGCACCGGATCGCGTCCCGGGAGGTAGAGCTCCTTGAGCTCGCGGGTGAGATCTATCTTCGTCGTGGGCATCGCCTGTCCCGCCACTCAGCCTTGCCGACGGGCGCCATGGGCGCATCCGTGGGATCTGCCCTGCCCACCGGGTAGTCGACCTCGCGCGCGCAGGCATCGCGGGACCGTCCGGGGTGACTGTCTAGGGTCAGCGGGAGTGAGACTCCTGAGAGCCCTGAGGCGGCCCGGCCTGGTTCCGGTGGTGGGCGCGGTGGTCTTCGTGGACACGATGTTCTACGCCGCGATCGCCCCGCTGCTGCCGAGCCTGGCCCACGAGCTGCACCTGTCCAAGCTCTCGGCGGGACTGCTGACGGGCAGCTATCCCATCGGCACGTTCGTGGCCGCCCTGCCCGCGGGGGTGCTCGCAGCCCGCGTGGGCCCGAAGCTGACGGTGTTGGTGGGGCTCGCCCTGCTGGCCGGATCCACTCTTGCCTTCGGATTCGTCAACGACGTAGTGGCCCTGGACGTGGCAAGGCTGCTGGAGGGGATCGGGGGAGCCTGCTCCTGGGCCGGCGGGCTCGCCTGGATCATCGCCGCCTCGCCGGTGGAGCGTCGCGGGGCCCTGATCGGCGGGGCTCTGGCGGCGGCCATCGCGGGAGCCCTGTTCGGGCCGGTGATCGGCACGGCCGCCAATGCGGTCGGCCGCGGGGCGGCCTTCAGCGCAGTCGTGCTGGCCGCGGTCCTGCTCGCAGCCGCCGCCATGCGGCTGCCCTCTCCCCGGGAGCGGTCCGGGCAGGGGTGGCGCGACCTCGGGCCGGTCCTCTCAAACCGGGGGATCCTCACCGCCATGTGGCTGGTCGGGCTCCCGGCGCTCGTGGCGGGACTGCTGGATGTCCTGGGCCCCCTGCGCCTGCACAGCCTCGGGGCCGGGGCGGCGGCGATCGGGGCGACCTTCCTGTGCGCGGCCGCGATCGAGGCGGCGATGAGCCCGCTGACCGGCCGGCTCTCCGACCGCCACGGCCGGCTCGTGCCCGTCCGGTTCGGTCTGGCGGGCGCCGCCTGCATGCTGCTGCTGTTCACCCTCCCCGAGGCCCCGCTGCTGCTGGCCGTCGTGATCGCGGCCACCACGGCCGCTCTCGGCGCCTTCTGGGCCCCGGCCACGGCCCTGCTGTCGGATCTGGCGGAAGCCTCCAGCCTCGACCAGGGGCTCGCGGCCGCGCTCGTGAACCTCGCCTGGGCGGGAGGGCAGATAGTCGGCTCCGGGGCGGGGGGAGCGGTGGCCGAGGTCGCCGGAGACGAGCTGCCGATGGTCATCGCCGCCGGCCTCTGCGCGGGCTCGATCCTCGCCCTATGGCGTCGCTCGCCGCTGACGATGTCCACGGAAACGTCCGCCGGATAGGCTCCCGGGGTGCCCCAGGTCACCGTCAGCAGCGAGGAGGGTCTCGCCGTCGTCAGGATCGACCGGCCGCCGGCGAACGCGATGAGCCTCGACCTGCTGCAGGAGCTGGTGGCGGCGGTCGCGGGCCTGCAGGAGGCGCCTCCCCCAGCCGTCGTGCTGGCCGGCAGGGAGGGGTTCTTCTCGGCCGGTGCCGACCTGAAGGCGGTGCCCGCATACGGGCCGCAGGAGCAGCAGGGGATGGTCCGGGCGATCAACGACATGGCCCTCGGGGTCTACGACCTGCCCTGCCCGGTGGTGGGAGCGATCACGGGCCACGCCATCGCGGGAGGGATGGTCCTGGCCCTGTGCACCGACCTGCGGATCGCCTCCAGCGAGGGCAGCTACGGGCTGACCGAGGTCAAGGTCGGGGTCCCCTATCCGCAGGCCGCCCTCGGGGTCGTCCAGGCCGAGCTCGCCCCGCACGCCGCCCGACGGCTCGCCTTCGGCAACCGCCTGGTGGATGCCGTCGAGTGCGTGAGCCTCGGGGTCTTCGACGAGTCCGTGGAGCCCTCGCGGGTGATCCCGAGGGCGCTCGAGGTTGCACGGGAGCTGTCCCGCTTCCCGGCCGAGACCTACACCCGCACCAAGCGGGACATGCGCGGCGAGACCGTCAAGCGCCTGCGGGCGGCGGTGGAGGAGGACCCGCTGCTCGCCCGCTGGGTGGGCTGAGCGGCGCCCGGGCGCCGGGAAGCGGGACCCGACCGGCGCAACATCCACCGGGCAGCGAGAATGCGGGCCGATGTTCCTGCAGACGGCGCTCCTCTATCCGTCCCTGCTTGCGGGGCTGTGCCTGGGGGCGGGGCTGCTGGTCGATCGCTGCTGCGGAGGGTCCCTGCCCGGTCCGCTGATCGCGGTGGTGGGAGCGGCGGGCCTGATCGCCCTCTCCCAGCTGCTCACATACGCATACCCGCTCGCGTCCGCCACGCCCTACTGCATGGCGGCCCTCGCCCTTCTCGGGGCGGGGTTGGGCCGCCGGCGGGCCGGGTCGCTCGCCGGCTCGGCGGTGCGCCGGCCGGGGCCGGTTCTGACCAGCGTGCTCGCCTACCTGCTGTGCCTGGCTCCGGTGCTGGCCGCGGGCCGGCCGACCTTCTCCTCGTACATGGCCCTGTCGGACTCGGCCGTGCACATGATCGGGGCCGACTTCCTGCTCCATCACGGCCAGCACTATGCCCACCTCGACCTGAGCAACTCCTATGGCCTGTTCATCGACCGCTACTACAACACCAGCTACCCCTCCGGGGCGGACACCCTCTTCGGCGGCAGCGCCCTGCTGCTGGGCCTGCCCCTGATCTGGGCGTTCCAGCCCTTCAACGCCTTCATGCTGGCCCTCGGGGTCGGGCCGGCCTGGATGCTGGCGAGGGCGATGGGGCTGCGCCGGGGGTGGGCGCTGGCGGCGGCCCTGGCCGCCGTCCTGCCGGCCCTCGTCTACGCCTACGAGCTGCTCGGGTCGGTCAAGGAGATCGCCTCGATTCCGATGATCCTCGCCCTCGGCGTCCTGGTGGCGACCGACAGAGGGTGGCTGCGGGGGGGACCGGCGCGGGTGATCCCCTTCGCCCTGGTCCTCGCCGCGGGAGTCTCGACGCTCGGCATCGCCTTCGGTGCCTGGGGTCTGCTCGCGGTCCTCGTCCTCGCCATGAGACTGCTCGCCGAGGAGGAGCTCGATGCGCCCGCCCGCCGGCGCCGGGTCCTCGGCCTCGGCGGGGTGCTCGTCGCCGTCGTGGCGGTGGCGGCCTGGCCGACCTGGGCGCACCTGGGCGGCTCCCTGCGGGTCGCCGGCAACATCGCCACGACCTCCAATCCGGGAAACCTGCCCTCGTCCCTCGGGGCCGTTCACGTGATGGGGATCTGGCTTCGCGGCAGCTACAAGCTCGCACCCGCGGGGACGGCGGACTTCGCCACCCATGCGCTCGTCGGCGTGGCGGTGCTTGCCGCCCTGCTGGGGACCGTGCAGCTCGCGCGGCTGCGTGCCGTTCCGCTGGGGGCGTGGCTGGGCCTGATGCTCCTCGCCTGGGCGCTGATCACCGGGGCCGTGACCGCCTGGGCCGGGGCCAAGACCCTCGTGCTGACGTCCCCCGCGGTGATGCTGCTGGCGTGGGGAGGGGTGGCTCTGCTGCGCTCGGTGCCCTCCCGGGCGATCGCCATGCCGGCCGCGGGAATCCTCGCCCTGGCCCTCCTCGGAGGGGTCGCCGCCTCCGACGCCCTGCAGTACCACGAATCGGACCTCGCCCCGACGGCCCGCTACGACGAGCTGGCCTCCGTGGCCTCGCGCTTCGCCGGCGGCGGGCCGGTCCTGTTCACGGACTTCGACGAATACTCCCTCTACCAGCTGCGCCGCCTCGATCCCGGCGGCCCCAGCTTCGTCTACCCGCCGCCGGCCCTGGCCGTGACCGCCGGGGGATACGGGCGTCCCGTGAGGCTGCAGCGGGCGGCCCCGGCGGCCCTCGCGGCCTACCCCCTCGTCGTCACCCGGCGCGATCCCTCGCTCCTGCGCCCGCCCGCCGCCTACAGGCTCGCCTGGCAGGGGAACTACTACCGGGTGTGGCGCCGTGTCCCGGGCGCCGCCGTGGCCCGCGCCCAGAGACCGCTCGTGGGAACGCCGGCGCAGCAGTGCCGGATCATCGGCGGCCTCGCCAGGTCGGCCCCCGGCGGAGGCGGTCGGCTTCTCGCCGCCGTATCCCCGGTGCTCGTCAACGTGCCGATCAGGAGCGTCCAGCTGCCTCCCGGGTGGGGCCGCGAGCGCCGCGGCGTCTCCATGCGCCGCCCCGGGCGGCTGTCGGTGGGCTTTCACCTGCCGGTCGCCGGGAGATGGCAGGTGTGGGTGAAGGGCCAGGTCATGCCCACCCTGGACGTGTCGGTGGACGGACGTGCCCTCGGGTCGCTCGCCGGGCAGGTCGGGGGCAACTCCCTGGTCCCGAACACGGCTCCCCCGCTCGGTGTGACCCTGTCGGCCGGAGCCCACCGGCTCACCCTCCGCAGGCTGGGCGCGACGCTGGCTCCCGGGGACGGGGGGCAGGCGGTCCTGGCCGCCGTCTACCTCACCCCCGGCAGCGGGTCGGAGCAGATCCAGAGCGTCCCGGCCAGGCGCTGGCGGGACCTGTGCCGCGGCTCGCACCAGTGGGTCGAACTGCTCGCCGGCTCCTAGGGAAAGCGCTCGGCCAGGAACCCGGCCAGGGCCACGGCGCAGGCGCCGGGCTCGTCCTCCCACACGAAGTGGCCTGCCTCCTCGAAGACGAGGAGCTCGGAGCCGGGCAGCTCCGCATGGAAGCGGTGAGCCATGCGAACGCTCGCGAACCCGTCCTGGGCCCCCCAAATGATCAGGGAGGGCACCTCGAGGCCGGCGAGGCGCCCCTCGTAGGGGAGGAGCTTGTCGAAGTCTCCCGAGCGGTAGAGCTCGAGATGCCCCTGGCGGCGGATGTCGTCGGAGAAGGCCTTCCAGTACTCCCGCAGGGCCTCGTCGGTCATGCCCTGCGAGAGCGCCCTCATGCCCTGCTCGAAGGCCTCACGGGTGTAGGAGGAGAGCAGGCGCTCCCCCTCGCCCGGAGTGCGCATGACCTCCGCCAGGTCGTGCCAGCGGCGATCGGCGAAGAAGCCTCCGTCGGAGATCACGAGGGCGCGAGCGGCCCCGGGGTGATCGCAGGCCCAGCGCAGCCCGATCATCACCCCCCAGTCGTGGGTGACGAGGGCGACCGGGCCGAGCTCGAGGGCGAGGACGAACCGCTGCAGAGCCTCCACGTGGCGCTCCCAGGTGCCGGGCGGATCGGGCTCGGAGTCGCCGTAGCCGGGCAGGTCGGGGGCCAGCGCCCACCATCCCTTCTCGGCCAGGGACTCCAGCGCATGGCGCCACATGACGGAGGACTCGGGGTAGCCGTGGACGAGCAGGGCGACGCGCTCTCCTGGACTCCCCGCGGTCCGGTAGGCAAGACCGCCCGCCCGCTGGATCTCCGCCATGGGGAGATGATATGGCGGCCAGGGCGGCGGTCCATCGGGGGGCGAACATAACCTGCGATGGATGCGACGCCGCGACCGGCCCTGCGGGATCGACCAGATCCTGCTCGGCGAGAACATGGAGCTGCTGCCCGCCTTCGCCTCGGGCTCCTTCCAGCTGATCTACATCGATCCACCGTTCAACACGGGCAGGCCCCAGACCCGCCGGACGATCCAGACGATCGGGGACGGCGGAGGGGGACCGGACGGGCTTTCAGGGTCGGCGCTACCGCACACGGCTGCTGGCCGAGTCCTCATACCGCGACAGCTTCGATGACTACCTCGCCTTCCTGGAGCCGAGGCTGCGGGAAGGGCACCGGCTGCTGACCCGCGAAGGGACCCTGTACTTCCACATCGACTACAGGGAGGCCCACCACTGCAAGCTGCTCCTGGACGAGATCTTCGGGCGCGAGTGCTTTCTCAACGAGATCGTCTGGGCCTACGACTACGGAGCCCGCTCCAGACGGCGCTGGCCCGCCAAGCACGACACGATCCTGGTCTATGTGAGGGATCCCTCCGAGTACCACTTCGATTCTGAGGAGGTGGACCGCGAGCCCTACATGGCGCCGGGGCTCGTCACCCCGGAGAAGGCGGCCAGGGGCAAGCTGCCCACGGACGTCTGGTGGCACACGATCGTGCCCACCGGCGGACGGGAGAAGACCGGATACCCCACCCAGAAGCCGGAGGGGATCGTCAGGCGGATGGTGCAGGCCTCCACCCGCCCCGGGGACTGGTGCCTGGACTTCTTCGCCGGCAGCGGCACCCTCGGAGCCGTCGCCGCTGCCCTCGGCCGGCGGTACGTCCTGATCGACTCAAACCCCCAGGCAGTGGAGGTCATGCGGGCCCGCCTCGGGGGGGCCGCAGCGGGCGCCGAGCGGACGGCCGGCGCCCTCGAGTAGGGCGGGACCTGCGAGCCTTCAGTCCGTGTACCACGTCGAGCTGCGCCATTTCCCGCGAAGCCTCTGGCGCTTCAACCTGAGCGGCCAGGAGGTGGGGGCGATCCTCGAGCCCTGGGTGCAGGAACGGGTGGTCGAGCTGGGCGACCAGAAATGGAGCCCCCACCAGGCCACCATCACGATCATCGAGGGATCCGAGATCCCGCTCGACCAGGTTTCGATGGGACGAGGGGGGCGGGCGGTCAAGCGGGAGGGCCGGGACGTGACCGACCAGGTGCTGGCCGAAGCACGCCAGAAGTTCGCGCCCGACGAGCAGGCGCGCGCACCGGGGAGCCGATCGGCGGCGGACCCGAGCGCCGTCGGCGAGGCGGCCGCATCCGGCGGCGACCCCGTGGCCCTGGCGATGCAGGTCGGCTCCCTGCTCGGGCCCCGGGCGCAGGCGCTGCTTCAGGCGTGGAGCTCGGTCGCCGGGCGTGCCCCCGGCCTCGCACCGAGCGAGAGCCTGGCCATCGCCGAACAGGAGCTCGCCGAGTCCCCAGCAGGGCAGGAGCACCGGCCCGGACGCTAGACTTCCCACCTGATCACTTGGTGGGCGTAGCTCAGTTGGTAGAGCTCCTGGTTGTGGTCCAGGCGGTCGTGGGTTCGAGCCCCATCGCTCACCCCTAAGAAAGCCCTGCTGACGTGGGGCTTTTCTTCTTCACGAGGTGACGCGCGGACTGCGCCGTGGCACGTCAGTGGCACGTCAAGTCGCCACACAGGGTGGTGGCCGTCCGCGCGTGCGGGCGGTGCTGCGCGTCCTCTACTACTTCACGAAGTCCTACAACCGCGAGTGGGACCCGGAGAAACACACCTACCCGGTCAGCCGGTGCCAGCGGGGTCACGGTCCCACTTGGAGACGAGCCTCGTCATCTTGCTGCCGCGGACGTGGGACGCTCCGTATCGCCGCGTGACGCGGTGGCGAGTCCGTTAGTGCAGGCGATGGCTAGGACGCTCTTCGCTGATCGCGAGAGCTACTCCGACTGACTCCAGGGCGGGCCAGCGAGACTTGGGCGCCCGACTCGTCGAGGCACAGCGACCGCTGCGGGCCAAACTACCTCGAAGGCGGCGTGAGGAGTAGTCAGCCCAGCGACGATCTGGAGCATTCTGTGCTCCTCGGACTCGCTGAGGTCGACGCCCGGGGCATCGACGGCGACGCCGTCCTCGTCCTTGACGCCCAGGGCGATGACGCCGCCCCTGCGAAGCGACAGGTTGTGCTGCGCCGCGACCCGGTCGACGTAGCGCTCGTCCACCACCGAGCCGTCGGCGTGCAAGAAGTTGAAGGCGATCGTGGCGCCGCGCCGGTCCCAGGTCCGCGGTCCGTAGATCCCTCGCCGCGGGCGCCCCGTTAGTGTGCCGCAGCGTGCTCAGTCCGTCGAGCAGTCCGGCGCCGAGCGCGCTCACTCGGGCGTGGATCGTCTCGATCCCGATCCGGTCGAGGAAGCGCAGGCCGATCTCGACGGCGGGCACGTTTAGTGACCTCGCCGCTCGTGATCCCTGCCAGCACCGATGGCGCAGCGGGCGTTACCTCCGGTGCCTGCAGCCTCGCGGCCGGTGGCTGTGCTTGCGTCCGCGGTGTCAGCTGAGCGCTCATGTTCCCCCAGGGCGCTTACCGCGCTGCGCCGGCCGGCACGCGAACCCGACCGCTCTGATCGCTGTGATCGCTGGCTACGGGTCGTTGTATCGGCGCTGAAAGATTGTGCGGGCACCCAAAAAGCGTCCCGCCCACGCGGTAGGCCTGTGCCGCGCGCAGATGGTCCACACACATACCGGCGCCGCAATGAGGGCACACCGCCACCGCCGAAGCGACCTGTCCTTTGGTTGCGCACTCGTAGCAGTTCATCGTCGGCTCCTCTTGCTCAGCGTCGCAAGCCGATGGCTTGATCGTGCCTTGACGATAGGCCCCGATCTTGGTGTCCTCATCGGGGACACTCCGATTAGCGCATACGGAGACCTACTGAGCCGGGGATCCACCGGCCGCCCCCCGCGCGCCAGCGGGCCTTGCCGGCCGTGGCGGGGTGGGCGAAGCTCCCCACTGCAAGCCCGCTAGCCTCGCCGACGCTGAGCGCCTGCCCAAGCCACACGCCCCGCACGCGTTCCCTCGGCGCCGGCAAATGTTCGCGAGGAGCCGCGGGTTCCTCAGGAGGCACGCTGCCTGACAATCACCGTGGTGCAGTGTGCATGGCTCGCGCAGTGCTGGCTGACCGAGCCGAGCAGCATGCCCGTGAACGCCCCGCGGCCGTGCGAGCCGACCACCAGCAGTTCCGCCTCGCGCGAGGCGTCGATGAGTGCTGCGGCAGCGTGTCCTTCCACGACGTCCGAAGTGACCGGGATGTGCGGCTGCCCGCCGAGCGCTTGCGTGACGGCCTCCTCGAGCGTCTTGTGCGCGTCGGCTTCGTAATCGTGCCCGGTGTAGGCGTAGATCTCCGCGAGGCTCCATGCGTTCAGCGCACGCAGCTGCGCCCCCGTCAGCTCGGCTTGCGCGGCCGGCCACCGCAAGGCCTCGATGCTGTACTCAGAGCCATCGACGCCGACCACGATAATCGAGCTCTGCGGGTCGCTACTCATCTGCTCACGCAGGCTCCCGCATGGTGGTGGTGCCGTCGACTGCGTCGAGCTCCGCCAGAAGCGCCTGAACCATCCGCGCGATCCCATACAGCCAGCCTGCGGGTCTCACGCGCTCCGCCTGTCTTGCTGAGCTTGTTCGGCGGCGGCACACCGCGCACAGCGGAGCTTGCGCGCCGGGACCGCGGCAGGCACGCGACGGTTGATCGGCAGCACGAACGTCAGATACTCCTCGGACTCGACCAGGTGCTCGGTGCACAAGCCGGCGCCGCAGTGCCCGCACACCGCCACAGCGGCTGTCTCGTAGGGCTGGCAGTCCAGGCAGTCCATCAGCTCTGCAGGGGCCCTGCGGCCGGCTCGCACAAGGGCTCGGTCGACCTGGCTGGACCCGTGTCCTGTGGCCACCAGCGGCGGTGCAGCCACAGGGCTACGTAGACGAGCGATACCAGGACGGGAACCTCGATCAGTGGTCCTACCACCCCGGCGAGTGCCTGTCCGGAGCTGGCGCCCCACACGCCGACGGCGACCGCGATCGCAAGCTCGAAATCGTTGGAAGCCACCGTGAAGGCGAGCGTCGCCGTGCGCTGGTAGCCGAGCTGCATCCCCCGGCCGATCAGGAAACCCAGCGCCCACATGCCGGCGAAGTAGCACAGCAGCGGCAGCGCGATCCGGGCCACGTTCAGCGGCTCGCCGGTGATCCGGTTGCCCTGGATCGCAAACAGCAGCACGATCGTGAACAGCAGTCCGTACAGCGTGATCGGCGCGATCCGCGGGATCACCCTGGACTCGAACCACTCGCGTCCGTGGGTGCGCAGCGCCCAGCGGCGAGTCAGGTACCCCGCCGTCAGCGGGATCCCGAGGAAGATCAGGGTCGTGCGGCCAACCTCCCAGATCCCGACGTGGAAGCCCTGGTTGTGCAGACCGAGCAGTCCCGGCAGCTCATCGAGATAGAACCAGCCGAGCAGCGCGTAGGCGAGGACCTGGAAGACTGCGTTGAAGATCACCAGCACGGCCGCGCGCTCGTTGTCGCCCCCGGCGAGATCGTTCCAGACGAGCACCATCGCGATGCAGCGCGCGAGGCCCACGACGATCACCCCGGTGCGATACGCAGGCTGATCGGCCAGGAACAGCCACGCCAGCGCGAACATGAACGCCGGACCGACAACCCACGACAGGAACAGGGCCACCCCGAACATGCGCCCGTCCCCGCGCATCCTGCCCATGTCCTCGTAGCGCACCTTCGCCAGCACCGGGTACATCATCAGCAGCAGGCCAACAGCGATCGGCAGGCTGACCGTCCCGACCTTCAGTTCATCCAGGAAGCCGTTCAGGCCAGGCACCGCAGAGCCGAGCGCGAGACCCCCCGCCATCGCCAACGCGATCCACAGCGGCAGGAAGCGATCGAGCGTCGACAGGCGCCCGATGACAGCCGTCCCCGCGCCGGCGTCGTGGGAGGGCGGCGCGGCTTGTTCGCTAGCGCGCGTGCTCACACTCACGGCGTCACCGACGACTGGCTGGCCCCGGGTCGCTGCAGGTTACGCCGGGACCGGCTGCTTGCGAGAGGGGATGGGTCCTTCCTGTACGCGGAGACCTCGGGCATCATCAGGCTGCTGCGAGTAGTGCGGTGAGCTGGCTGGCGCCGACGGGTGGCTCCGGTTGCCAGCCGACGATCACGGCGTCCGGGCCGCGGTGCAGGACCTCGGTGATGAAGGGGAGCTCGGCGAGGGCGCGCTGTGCGAGCACGGGGTCGCGGGGTCGCGCCTGGCTGAGGCTCTGGTTGATGACCCAGGCATACGGGGCGATCTGTGCCCGCTGCAGGTCCTCGGCGAGCTGGGCGGCCTCGTGAACCGGCGTGGCCTCGGGAACGGTCACGAGCAGGACGCGCGTGAAGTCCGGGTCGCGCAGCCGCGGCAGCAGTTCTGCGATCTCCGGCGGGATGTCGCTGCGTGCGCGCGATTTCGCGGTGGTAGGCCTGGGCGGCGTCGAGCAGCAGCAGCGTGTGGCCGGTGGGGGCGGTGTCGAGCACGACGAAGCCGTCGCTGGGCATCGGCTGACCGTGCGGGCGAACGCGCGGAAGACCGCGATCTCCTCGGTGCAGGGGGAGCGCAGGTCCTCCTCGAGCAGCGCGCGTGCGTTGGCGTCGAGCTCGCGCCCGGCGTCGGCGAGCACGTCCTCGGTGTAGGCGCGGGTCTCAGCGCCTGGGTCGATGCGGCTGACGTGCAGGCGCTCGAGCTCGCCGCCGACGGTCTGGGCGACGTGGGCGGCGGGATCGGTTGTCGTGAGGTGGACGGGGTGGCCGCGGCGGGCGAGCTCGACCGCGATCGCTGCGGCGATCGTCGTCTTGCCGACGCCGCCCTTGCCCATCGTCATGATCAGCCCGCGCCCGGGGGCGGCGAGCTCGTCCACGAGCGCTTGCAGGCGCTGCGTGCCGGCGGGCGGTGGCGGTGCGAGCGCCACGGCGGTGTCCGGAGCCGGGGCGTGATCGTCGAACACGCGCGCGAGCGCGTCCGCGCCGAGCGGCGCGAACGGCGAGCAGCGGGATCGTCGTGCGCTGCGAGTCCCGCCAGCGCGGCGGGGATGTCCGCCAGGGCCGTGCGCTGACGGTCCTCGAGCGCTGCCGCGAGCGTGTCGCCGCCGTCGCTGGCGTGAAAGACGCCGTTGAGAACCAGGCGCTGGTTTGCGACGCCCAGGTCGGCGAGCTCGACGCGGCTGCGCTCGGCCTCCTGCGAGCGCCGAGGACTCGGGGCGGCTGACGAGCACGAGCGTCGTGCGCTGCGGGTCGGTGAGGGCGGCGAACGTCGCCTCGTAGAGCGCGCGCTGCGACTCCAGCCCCGCGAGCGGGCCGAGGCAGGAGGTGCCGGTCGTGTTCGTCGCGATGAACTCGCTCCACGCGCCGGGCAGCCGCAGCAGCCGGAGCGTGTGCCCGGTCGGCGCGGTGTCGAAGATCACATGGTCATAGCCCGCCGTCGCCTCGGGCGCGCCCAGCAGCCGGGCGAACTCGTCGAACGCGGCGATCTCGACGGTGCATGCGCCGGACAGCTGCTCCTCGATGCTCGCGACCGCGGCGGCCGGCAGCGCGCCGCGGTAGGGGCCGACGATCCGCTCGCGGTAGGCGGCCGCGGCGGCCTCGGGATCGATGTCGACCGCGTCCAGGCCGGGGCGGCCGGCGACCGGCGTCGGCGTGCGGCCCACGTCCGTTCCCAGCACCTCGTCGAGGTTCGACGCGGGGTCGGTGCTGACGAGCAGCACCCGCCGGCCGCGAAGCAGCGAGCGCGACCGCGCTCGCACAGGCGATCGACGTCTTGCCGACGCCGCCCTTGCCGGTGAAGAACAGCGTCCGGGTCGGGTCGGCCAGCAGCCCGTCGGCGCTCACGAGCAGCACCCGCCTCCGCCCTTGCCGTTGACCTCGACGAGCCGCAGAGCCTCCGCAGGGGTGTCCGGCTGAGCGCCGAGGAGCCGGTCGGCAGCGGCCAGAACGTTGCGCGCCGGGGTCTCCTTGACCGCCTTTGCGGTGCGCACGGCCCGAACCAGGTCCTCGTCGCCCACGCCGAGCTCCCGCGCCACCGCGACGTGATGCTCCAGGCAGGGCTCGCAGTTCGAGGCGACCGCAGCGGCGATCGCGACGAGCTCCTTGACGGCCGGATCCCATACCGACTCCGCGGTGGCGGGCGCCTTGACGCCGGTGATGTGCGCGAGCTCGGCGCGGGCGGGGTAGGCGCCCTGGCTGGCGAGCTCGCCGTCGACGAACACCAGCGGCAGGCAGCCCTCGCCGTGCTCGTGCAGCGCGGCCGTAACGTCCTCGCGCTCGGCGAAAGCCCCGGGCTGCTGGGCGAGGTTGTAGCGGCGCACCTCCACGCCCTGGCCTTCCAGCCACTCCACGTCGCCCGCGAACCGGGCGAGGGCGGGATCCACGCTGGGACCGCAAACGCCGGTCGAGCAGCACATCGCCGGGTCGAACACCTCGACCGTCCTCGTCTTCTCCTGCACGCTCATGCCAAGACCTCCATAGTCTCCGGGACCGCTCGGTCCAGGTTGGTTTCCGATAGCTGATCGAGCAGCCCTGCCAGCACGGCCAGCCGCGACCGGTCAGCGCAGTAGCAGACCCGCGGCCCGTCTATCTCGCCCCGAACCAGCCCGCTCTCGCGCAGCACCTTCAGATGCTGGGAGACGGTCGCCTGCGCCAGCGGCAGCTCGGCGACGATCTCCCCGCATACGCACGCGTCACGCGCCAGCAGCAGTTGCAGGATTCGCACACGCGCCGGATGCCCGAGCGCCTTCGTCAGTAGCGCGAGCTCGCCTCGGCCTGCCTGCGAGCTGAGCGCGGGTACCTCCGGAGGGATACTGGGAGCGCAACACTCCGTTTGCTCGGCTGGCATCACCTGATCGCTCATCGTCGATTTACGATAGCATGCCTGCCGGGGATTAATGGCCGAGATTCGCCTGAGTTATCTGCGGCCGGGCCGACGCGTCAGTCTTGCCCCCGCGGATCAGCGCACCCTGCAGCTGCAGGCACGCGAACTCAAGGTCCGCCTCGCGCGCCTGCAGCCCGTGCAGCGCAGTCGCGGCCCGGGCGGCGCGCTCGGACGGCGTCGCTGCGCCGGCGTTGCTGGAAAGCTCACTCGCGGTGTGGACCAGCCGTTCGATCTCCTGCGACATCGCGGTGCCGCGCGAGGCGACGTTCACTAGTGCCGCCTCGACGGAGTCCCCGCTCGTGGGCTGAGCGGCATCGCCTGTGCGCGCAGAGCTCATGCGCTCAGTTGCCGGCCGTCGATCGTCGGGAATTCACGCATCTGCCCCCGCCCTTGTGCCGGTGGCGTGGACCGTGTCCGATCGCTCGGCGATCACCGTCCCGCTGATCTCGCAGACCTCGGCAAGTGTGTTGTAGACGGTGCCGTACTTGACCAGGTTGCGGTGCAGCAGCTCGACCCGCGCCTGCGGCTCGTCGGTGGCGATCCGAAGCTCGTAGCGGATCGCCGTGAACATGGGCGGATCCTGCTGACGCTCGGCGGTCACATGGACGGAGGCGCCGTGCTGCGCGAAGGGCAGCATCTCGCTGAAGCGCTCTACGTTCTTCAGCAGGCAGGCGCCGAACGCCCCGCAGAGAAGCTCCGCCGGGCCGGGCAGCACGTCGCCCATCTGCGGCGCGCTGTCGAACGCGATCCGCTGTTGCTTTGCGTGGATCTCCGAGACGCCGGGTTGAACGATCCGCGCCTGGACCTCGTAGGTCAACGCTGGCGTGCTCATCGGGCGCCCATCAGCTCGTGCATGCGTCCTCGGCGTGGTCGCCCATCGCCTGGGGCATGCGCTCGTTGACCGCTTCGGCAGTCGAGCCGAGGGCGTGCTCCATCCCGTACCCGCCAAGGTGGTCGGGGTCCTCCGCGGAGAGCGGCGCTGCAGGACCTGGCGCCGGATCGCAGCTCTGAACCGAGCGCCTGGTGTTCGTCGTCGGCGGGCGACGCAGACGCGACACGCGGGAACACCGCACGAGGGCGGAGCGAGGCGAGGACACGCGAGCGCATGAACTGCACGATAGGTGCCGCGGTCAGCGCAGGCCACCGGCCAGGACCGCAGCGCTGAGGTGGACAGGTACGGACCACCATGGGGGTCATCCCACGCGCAGTGTGGCCAGCTGGCGGTCCCCGCGGCGCGCCCGCACGCAGAAGGGGCGCCTTCGCCGTGCCGCGCGCTAGAAGCCGTCAGGCTGCCGGGCGCACTCAAAGGCCAGCTTCATCGCTGTGTTTCCGGGCCGTGGCGACCGCAACCCGGCTGCTCTGTCAGCGGTCGCGCAGGAACGCCTGCGGCACAGCTGCGATCCCTAAGACGATAGTCACGACCCAGACGAGGCGAAGTCCGGGCACCAACAGCACACCAGCAATGGCGACCACGAGAAACGCCGCCGCGCTCCACAGGATCGCGCGGCGCAGGGAAGCCGCTTGCGCGCGTGCCTCGCCGGGGGTGCTCGGCGCAGCGTCGGCAACATCAGGCCTTCGCGTCTGCCCGCGTGGACCAACCCGCTTCCCCATCCTCACCTCCGTCGCCGTATTTCAGAACCGATTCCGCGCCCGCTCATAGTCCATCAGCGCAAAGGCGCGTTCCACGACGCGCTTCATCGCCGCGCTTGAGTCTACGAGCCGACGCGGCTGCCGCACGCGAGGCGGGGCCGGGGGCGGAGCGGACACGATTTGGCGAGAGGCGGAAAGTCGACCGGTGCCGTCGCTGGCCGTCGGAGAGCCCCTCGGCGTCTGGCCCATCGTGCCCCAGGGCGCGAAGAGGTCGCTGATCGCCCGACGAAGTTGGGTCAATGACGCTGATTCAGTCTGTTCTTTGACTTCCTCCAATGTTTGGTTTAGGCTCCTTCAGATGGACCCGGGCGACCTCCTACGTCGAGAAGGTCTTCGGGTGACGGCCCAGCGGCTGGCCGTACTGCGGACGGTCTCGGATCATCCTCACGTCACAGCTGATTCCGTCGCGGAGACCGTCAGGGGCGAGATCGGTGCCATCTCCGTCCAGGCCGTGTACGACGCCCTCGCGGCCCTCACCGACAAGGGGCTCCTGCGGCGCATCCAGCCGGCCGGGTCGCCGGCCCGCTACGAGGATCGGGTCGGCGACAACCACCATCATCTGATCTGCCGGTCGTGCGGCCGCATGGTCGACGTCGACTGCGCGGTCGGCGACGCGCCGTGCCTGACGGCCAGCGACGGCCTCGGCTACGAGATCGACGAGGCCGAGGTCATCTACTGGGGCCGATGTCCGGAGTGTGTCGCGGCCGCGTCGGCCTCCTCCAACGGCCGCGAGCGTACGCGCAGCGACGCGACACTCACACCACAGTTCTGGACCAGAGCAGCCAACAGCACGAGGAACGAGCCAGCAAAAGCCCCTCCGACCAGAAAGGCACAACGAGCAAGATGACCGAGAGTGTCAGCGAGAGCGAGAACCCGGCGATCCCGCACCCCACTCCCAAGGCGACCCGGCCCCGGACGAACCAGGACTGGTGGCCAAACCAGCTTGACCTGAGCGTTCTCCACCGGCACTCGCCCCTCTCCGATCCGATGGGCGAGGACTTCGACTACGCAGAGGAGTTCAAGACCCTCGACCTCGAGGCGCTGAAGCGCGACCTCATCGAGGTGATGACCACATCGCAGGACTGGTGGCCGGCCGACTACGGCCACTACGGGCCGCTGTTCATCCGGATGACCTGGCACGCCGCCGGCACGTACCGCATCGCCGACGGCCGCGGCGGCGGCGGCAGCGGCGCCCAGCGCTTCGCCCCGCTCAACAGCTGGCCCGACAACGCGAGCCTCGACAAGGCGCGCCGGCTGCTCTGGCCGATCAAGCAGAAGTACGGCCGCAAGATCTCCTGGGCCGACCTGCTCGTCTTCGCCGGCAACGTCGCGATGGAATCGATGGGCTTCAAGACGTTCGGCTTCGGCTTCGGCCGAGAGGACATCTGGGAGCCCGACGAGATCTTCTGGGGCCCCGAGGACACCTGGCTCGGCGACGAGCGCTACAGCGGCGAGCGCGAGCTCGCCAAGCCGCTCGGCGCCGTGCAGATGGGCCTGATCTACGTGAACCCGGAGGGCCCGAACGGCAACCCGGACCCGCTGGCCGCCGCCAAGGACATCCGCGAGACCTTCCGCCGCATGGCGATGAACGACGAGGAGACGGTGGCGCTGATCGTCGGCGGCCACACGTTCGGCAAGACCCACGGCGCCGTCGATCCCGAGCACGATCGGCCCGGAGCCCGAGGGCGCACCGCTGGAGGAGCAGGGCCTCGGCTGGAAGAACAGCTTGACGGCAACGGCAACGGCGTGCGCATGCTCACCAGCGGTCTGGAGGGCGCGTGGACGAACGAGCCGACGAAGTGGGACAACGGCTTCCTCGAGAACCTGTTCAGGTACGACTGGGAGCTGACCACGAGCCCCGCCGGCGCGAAGCAGTGGACGCCCAAGGATCCGGAGGCCCAGGGCACGGTGCCGGATGCCCACGACCCGTCGAAGCGGCACGCGCCGATGATGCTGACGACGGACCTGGCGCTGAAGCTCGACCCGATCTACGGGCCGATCTCGAGGCGCTTTCACGAGAATCCGGACGAGCTCGCCGACGCGTTCGCGAAGGCGTGGTACAAGCTGCTTCACCGCGACATGGGGCCCGTCTCGCGCTACCTCGGCCCCTGGGTTCCAGAGCCGCAGCTGTGGCAGGACCCCGTCCCCGCGGTCGATCACGAGCTGATCGACGAGGACGATGTCGCCGACGCTCAAGGGCAAGATCCTCGCGTCGGGCCTGTCCATCTCGCAGCTGGTCTCCACCGCCTGGGCGGCGGCGGCGAGCTTCCGCGGCACCGACAAGCGTGGCGGGGCGAACGGGGCGCGGATCCGCCTCGCGCCGCAGAAGGACTGGGAGGCCAACGACCCGGCCGAGCTGGCGAAGGCGCTGCAGGCGCTCGAGCGGATCCAGCAGGACTTCAACAGCTCACAGTCCGGCGGGAAGAAGGTCTCGCTCGCCGACCTGATCGTGCTCGGCGGATGCGCGGCCGTCGAGCAGGCGGCGAAGAACGCCGGGCACGACATCACGGTCCCGTTCACGCCGGGGCGCACCGACGCCTCGCAGGAGCAGACCGACGTGGAGTCGTTCGCCGTGCTCGAGCCGACCGTCGACGGGTTCCGCAACTACCTCCGCCCGGGCGAGACCTTCCCGCTGGAGACGGGCTGCTGGACCGGGCCTACATGCTGACGCTGACCGCTCCCGAGATGACGGTGCTCATCGGTGGCATGCGTGCCCTGAACGCGAACTTCGGGCAGTCTCAGCACGGCGTCTTCACCGACCGGCCGGAGACGTTGACCAACGACTTCTTCGTCAACCTGCTCGACATGGGCACGGAGTGGGAGGCATCGGACCTCGGCTGAGAACGTCTACGAGGGGCGCGATCGGGAAACCGGCGAGGTCAAGTGGACCGCCACCGCGGTCGACCTCGTCTTCGGCTCGAACTCCCAGCTGCGAGCGCTCTCGGAGGTCTACGCATGCGACGACGCCAAGGAGAAGTTCGTGCGCGACTTCGTCGCCGCCTGGGACAAGGTCATGAACCTCGACCGATTCGACCTTGCCTGACGCGAGCGGCCGGCCCTGAGTCAGACTGAGCGCCGCGTTAGCGTGAAGCTGCATGCGCAGGTGCTTTCCGAGGGGGACGGGCCGGACGAGTTCTGGGAGCGGTTCAGGACGAATCTCGCCGCCTCGAAGGTCCGGCTGGTCTTCGTCGCCGACGAGATACCTCCAGAGCTGCGACGACTCGTCGAGTTCCTGAATGAGCAGATGCAGACAGCAGAAGTGCTCGCCGTGGAGGTCAAGCAATACATGGACGCAGAGGGCGAGCACCAGACGCTCGTCCCGCGACTCGTCGGGCAAACCGAACGTGCCCGCCAAGCCAAAGGCACCGCTTCGGCCGATCGCTGGAACCGGGAGCGTCTTCTTGATGCCCTGGAAGCGAAAGAGCCGGACGCCGCGGAGGTCGCGCGGAAGATAATGGAGTGGGCCAAGCAGCACCACCTGCAGCTTTGGTACGGGCGCGGCTCTCAAATGGGGTCCGTGGCCGCTGGGACGGAGACGGGAACCGGCTGCTGGCCGTTCGTCCTCTACACGTACGGCAAGGTCGGAATCCAGTTCAAGACGCTCATGCGACGCGCCCCGTTCGACTTGGAGGACAGGCGCGAGGAGCTACGGGCGAGGCTCAACGCCATCCCCGGTATTGATCTGCCTCCAGACAGCCTGACCCGGTGGCCGAGCTTCGAGCTGAAAGCTCTCTACGTCCGGACCGCGCTCACGACGTTCCTCGACACGATGGGTTGGGTCATCGACGAGGTCGTCTCCGCCGAAACATCCGTTTCGTCAGCCCTTCGGACCTGCGGCGGTCCTGGTGTAGCTTCGGCATAGAGGCTGTTGCGGGGACGGACGCCGGATGTTAGACGCGTGCCGCCGTGAACACCCCATTCATGGCCTCCGGAAGCGAAGGGGTCCTTCGTTGAAGGGGGGGACCCCCGTCCTGAGGGCGACGCCACGTCGCTCGGACCAGGACCCGCCGCGATGACCGGCTCGGCGGTCATCCGTGCGGCGACGGCGGAGCCGCCCGTGGGAGCTGATGAGCGGTCGGCGGTGAGGGACACAGATGCTTGACCCGAGCCGCATAAACGCCCCATTCATGGGCTTCGGATGCGAAGAGTTTCTTCGCCGGAGGGGGGGACCCCCTCCGGAGGGTGACGCCAGGTCGCTCGGACTCGGAGCCGCCGTGATGACCGGCTTAGAAGCTGTCTCAATACCTCTCTGGGGAGGGTTTGGGGCTTGCCGGGCGAATCTTGCTGGGTGACATAACCCGGCGAGGAGGTGTCCTGGTGGCGAGGTCGACCTGGCAGGTGCGGGACGAGCTGTGGGAGGCGGTTGAGCCGTTGCTCCCGGAGTGTCCTGCTGACCCGCGTGGCGGCCGTCCGCGCGTCGATGATCGTGTGTGCTTCAACGCGATCGTGTTCGTTCTGTTCACGGGAATCGCGTGGCGACATCTGCCGGCGGAGATGGGGTGCTCGCCAGCGACCGCGCACCGCAGGCTCACCGCCTGGCAGGCCGCCGGAGTGTGGGAGCGCTTGCATCGCGTGCTGCTGCGCCGGTTGAACGCCGCGAGAAGGATCGACTGGTCCACCTCAGTGGTCGATGGCAGCCATGTCCGTGCTCTTTTGGGGGGCTCCACACTGGGCCTTCGCCGGTTGACCGTGCCCGCGCTGGCTCCAAGCATCATCTGATCACGGACGGCAACGGGGTCCCGCTCGCGATCAGCCTGACCGGCGGGCACCGCAATGACGTCACCCAACTGCTGGCGCTGATCGACGGGGTTGGACCCGTCACCGGCAAGCCCGGGCGTCCCCGCAAGCGCACCGAGCGCTTGCTCGCCGACCGCGGCTATGACCACGACAAGTACCGCCGTGAGCTGTGGAGGCGAGGCGTGAAGCCCGTGATCGCCAGGCGCGGCAGCGAGCACGGCTCAGGATTGGGCAAGGAGCGCTGGGTCGTGGAGCGCACCTTCGCCTGGCTGCACAACCTGCGCCGGCTCAGGACCCGCTATGAGCGTTCAGCCGAGCTGCACCTGGCGTTCATGCTGCTCGGGTGTGCCGTGGTCTGCCAGCGCAAGCTGACAGGCGCCTGATCATTCCTCGCCGTCGTCATCGAAGCTGCGCCGCCCGTACTGATCGGGGATAGATCCCCAACCCCATATCGCCACTGGCTGCTTGGGCACGATGCCGTACTCCTCGACCGGGTCGCCCTTCTCCGCTTCAACCACGCAGCGGTGCTGCCAGTTATCGCCGAGATCGAAGACGTACTCGAACTGCTCGCCCGGCTTGACCTCCCGAGCGACTTTCAGCTTGGCATGATCCAGCCACATCAGATCAGGACCGAACGAGTCGTCCGGGTAGCCGATCAGCCGGCCATCAGCAAGCTCGAAGTTGTGCAGGTGCGACAGGTCCCACCGCGCGAACGCCGCGTCGATCGCCTCGGCGAACTGCTCAAACGAATGCGACGGACCGACCAGAAAGATCCGTCCCGGCGACGGGTCGCATGCGACCCCACGACCACTCAGCAAGTCCACCCTGATCCGAAGCCACGTCCGCGCCACCGCCCAAACAGCCTACGGGGGTTATGAGACAGCTTCTTAGCGGTCATGCCACAGCAGGTCCTCGGTCCCGCGACGAGCAGCCTCGAGGGGCTTTGATCAACGGGTTCTCAAAGAAGGTGGAGAATCCAGCGCACGCGGTCAGCCTGCACTACATGCACTACAACTTCGCGCGGCCGCACCAGTCGCTCACGATCACGGACGAGAACGGGCGGACGATCAAGCACAACCCCTGCGATGGCGGCCGGGGTGGGTCGCGTTGCGAAGCCATCGCGACTCGACAGCCGGACCCCGCCGTGTAGTCCCTACAGGTCGCCTTCGACCGAATACATGCGGAAGTGAGCGTTGCGCCGCTCTCCCGTCGTGGGGCGCGGCGCTTCGTGCTCCTCGGGCAGGCGGCGATCGTCGCGTGAACAGCGTTCGCTGCGCCTTTGCGAGCACCCGACCCGCATTCGTCGAGCGGCTCGGGTTGATGCCTGGTTGCCGAGCCCCGAGGGGCGAGCAGGCGCCGGACGAGACGATGGCGTCCACGACGTGGACGTGAACATCGCTCGTATCTCGGTCGTGCTGCGTACGGTGAGCTTCAACGCGAGGTATGCCCGCCCGCGAGTCGGCGCTCAGGGCCCGCGGCGCGGTCACTGCGGCGGTCGCACTCGTCCAAGTCGACGGCGGCGCGCTACGAGCCGCTCGGCTGGCGGCGGGTCTAGCGGCGACCCCGACGAACCCGAACCAGCCGGGGGGGATGAGCCCCGGGAGCAGCGTTCATGAGGGCGTGTCGTCACTGCGGTGGGACGCTCTCCCACCGACGGCGGGACGCGCAGTACTGCGGTGGAGCATGCCGTGCCGCGGCCAGTCGCGCCAGTGCGGCCACGCCGGCCACGCCGTTCTGGGCGGGGTTCCGGCTCGTCCGTTGCCGTAGAAGCGCACAGAGGCGCACGGACGCCGCTATGCGAGGCGGTGAGACGGCGTGAGCGACGGTTTGCCCCGTTCGGCCCCGTACGAGCACAGGCTGGACTGCGCCCCAACATGGCCGACCAACCTCAGTGACGATCAGGTCTCCGTCCCCACAGAGCCACTAGAGACCAAAGAGCTGTCCACCCCCTCGATGCTCCGACAGCTCTACGGGGACGCCGACGGCTCTCTGGGTATTCGCGACAAGACCCGTGCTCGGCTCAAGGCTCTCGGTCTGGCCATCTCCGACGAGGCACCCATGTCCAGAGCGTGCCCGTGCGTGATTCCGGGCCACGATCACCAGGCCGGCGTGAACTTCACGAAGTTCTCTCGCGCTGGCTCGTCAGCCGGTGGGTGCTGGCGGTACTACTGCAACGGTCTGGACCACGGTGTCGGCCTCGGGGAGGTCCGTGCGTTCATCGCCTACGGTGGCCGCCGAACCGTCTCTCCGCTGGAGGCAGCGCGCTGGGGGGAGCTACTCGACTTCGAAGCACGCCTACGCCACCCGGTCCACCTTGATCTGGAGCTCCCGGATGGCGGGCCTCCACACGCGCCCGTCGTCGCGAGTCGAATGGCACTGTTCGTCGGCCTACGCGACGCCCGCTTCCCCCCGACAGAGCCGTTCGTATTTGCCAGGCCATTCGCCGCAGCGTATTGCCACCTCACGGAAGACCAGGTCCGGACGAGCATCGAATGGCTGGAGCGGGCCCAAGTCACGCAACGCGTCGGGATGAATGGGCTCTCGATTCTCTGGAAGCTCGCCGCGCAGGAGAAATGGCGGGACCGAGGGGGTGCATGACGCAGCTACTCACTGCCAGCGAGGCCGCGGAGCGGCTCCGTGTTCCGTCGTCGTGGCTTCTGCGGGAGGCAAGGGCCGACCGCATACCGCATGTCCGGTTTGGTCGATATGTCCGGTTCGATCCGGACGCGCTTGAGGCGTGGTGGCGCGCCCGCGTCCGCGGGCCGCAGCGCAGCGTGCCTGGCTCCAGTCCAGGAGCGACGAGGGGAAAATCGGCATGAGCACGCCGATCCCGCGGCTGCCCGTGCGCCGTGGCACGTCCCAGGGCACGGCGACCACCCCTTCAGACGTGTTGACGACTACCCGCGCACGAGATGGCTGGTGGGCCCGCCGTACACTGGAACCATCGTCAGCAAGTGGCCCCGCGCGGTTGCAGCCGCCGGGGCCGTGGCCCACAGGAGGATGAGTCCTATGAGCACCCGGAAAGCTACCCCGCGCCGGGCCCCCGGCACCGGCAGCCTCATCATCCGTCGCGATGCCGCTGGCCGCGAGTCCTTCTACGGCCAGTGGACGCCGCCCGGCGGCAAGCAGATCAAGCGCGCCCTCGGCTTCAAGCGCACGCCCGGCAACGCCGATGGGCTGACCGTCCGCCAAGCCGAGGCGAAGCTGCGCGCGATGATGACCAAGGTCACGGCCACCTCGCCGGTCGGCGAGCGGCTGACCATCGCCGAGGTCGGCGCGAAGTACATCGCGCACCTCGAACGCCTCGGGCGCAAGCATTCGACCATCGCCGCCGTCGAGATGACGTTGAGGGCGCACCTCGAACCGTTCTTCGCCGGGCGCGCGCTCGCCGCGATCACGCACAACAACGTGCACGACCTGATCGCCGTCATGGAGGCGAAGGGACTTGCCCCGAAGTCAATCCACAACTACGTCGGCACCCTCAGCGCGATCTTCGGGTTCGCCACGCACCCGCGCCGCCGGTGGGCAAGCGCGAACCCGTGCCAGGGCATCGAGCTTCCCGTGATCCGTGAGGCGACGGAGATTCGTTTCCTTGACGTGGAGGAGGTGGACGCGCTCGTCGCGGCCGCTCAGCCGGGGCCGTTCGAGGCGATCGATCGGGCGCTCTACCGCACCGCGGCGATGACCGGTCTGCGCATGGGGGAGCTGATCGCTCTGCGCTGGCGCGATGTTGACTGGACCGCGGCTCGCATCCGGGTGCGGCAGAACTACGTCCTCGGCGAGTTCGGTACGCCGAAGTCGAAGAGGTCGACACGCAGCGTGCCGATGGCCGACGAGGTCGCGGGCGAGCTCGACCGTCTATTCAAGTGCTCGGCGGCGCAGGGCGACGATGACCTCGTCTTCGCCAGCCCCATGACGGGGACGCCGCTCGACAAGACCGCCACTCGTCGCCGCTATCGGAAGGCGTTGAAGGCCGCACACCTCGACGAGGCTCATCGCTTTCACGACCTGCGCCACACGTTTGGTACGCGGATGGCGGCGGCCGGCGTCTCGATGCGAACACTTCAGGAGTGGCTGGGCCACCGCGACATTTCGACCACGCAGCTCTACGCCGACTACGCTCCGAGTGCCCGGGAGGCCGAGCTAGTGGCAGCGGCATTCGCGCGAGACGTGCCCGTCTCGGAGGTGCCCGGGTGACGGGAGTTCGGCCCGGCCGCCAGCGGCGGCCGGAACATCGGGCGCGACCTGAAGCGGGCCGGAGCCGTCTCCGCAGCGAGCGAGGAGGCAATCGCGGCAGACCAGTGGCCAGCCAGCGAGACGAGGCTGTCCAGCGAGGGCGGCCGCGCCCGATCCCGTGGCACGTCTTCGCTCCGGAAGGACCCGATGGCGATCCCGTCTCCTGCTGTCGGGCCGATCGTTGGCGCGCGGTTTCGAGCAGGACGCTCTCGGTGAGGTCGAGGAGGTCGTAGCCTTCGAGGGTGAGGGCGATGGTCTGATCGGGTCCTTCGAGGTCGAGGTAGCCGAGCTCTTCGAGCTCTTCGAGCAGACGCTCGATGGTGAGGAGGTCGGTGTGGGTGCGGGTTGCGAGTGCGGCCGCAGTCATTCCGTCGGGCCCGGGGGGATACAGGAGCGGGAGGTGTCTGGCTGTGGGCTGCTTGTGGCGGCTGTCGGCCCAGCGTGCGAGTACCCGGGCTGCTGTCGGCTGATCGAGCAGCTCGCTGGCGACGGGTAGCCGCTCTACCTCTTTGCGCCGCCGCCGGTCCTTGCGGCGGCCGTAGAGATAGAGGGCCAGGATGGGCACGACGAAGGGGAGCCACTCCTCGACGGGGATGTTGCCGAGATGGGCGATCACGAATATGCCGGCTGATGAAGGCAAGGCTCTAGGCGTTCACGGCTGACAGCAGCCAGAGTCCGAGGCTCGTGAACCCGACCATCACCACAAGCATCCAGTACTGCGACCGCACGGCGAGCTGGGGAGCACGATACGTTGCCAGGGCCCGGTCGTGCGCCAGGGCGAGCCCGCTGACGTGACCGGTTACGAGCGCGAGCACCTGCACGTACCAGATGCCGGTGGAGCCGATGAAGTTGTAGTTGACATGCCATCCGGCCGTGCCGAAGTAGTTCGTCCCATGTCCGAGCGGGTTCGAGGCCAGATAGCCGATCGCCTGTCCCTGCCAGATCAGCAGCGAGAAGTAATGGGCGAGCACGTAGGCGAAGCCGATCGGAACGAGCGTGTGTATGAACAGGCGCGACAGGCGCGCCGCCTCGGGACGCCTGGAGACGGTGTGCATCCCCACGACGCCCAGCCGGTAGAACCCGGCGACGACCCCGATCGCCAGCAGGAGGCCGAGGCTGTCCGCGATCTCGTCGGGTGCGGGGTCTGCGAGGCCGAGCCCGGCGAAGAGGCTCTGGACGTGCGGTTGGAGCGTGTTCCAGACGACGCCGTTGGACGCGCCGTCGAACGTGGTGATGCCGATGATGACGAGCACCAGCGCGACCGTCCCGGTCTCAGTTGGCAGGCGACGGGACGCCCGGACAGGGGTCGGCGCAGCCACAGAGCCCCGTCGCGGCAGTCGATCGGCGCAAGCCGCGAGAACAGCCGAAAATAGCTCGCCGAAGGCGTCGCCCCGCTCGCTCCACTCCTCGATGCCGAAGAGGGCCATACCCACGAGCATGAGGACGAAGTAGGCGAGCGAGAGGGATGCGAGGGTCGATGGGTTGTCGTGGTCGTGGTAGATCAGCTCAAGCCACCCGAAGCGACCAGGCCGGTGACGACCGGCCAGCGGCCGAGCCAGTCCGGGTAAGAGAGCGGCGGACTCCAGCGGAGGCCTGCCCTTGGCCCAGCCAGCGCACGCGCGCGTGCGAATGCTCGCCACGGGCTGAACGCGCGAACCAGTCCCCGAACAGGATGGTCGACACGGGGACGCCGACCCAGAAGATCACGTAGATGAAGGTCGGATCGAAGTTGGCGGTGTAGTAGGGCGACGCCCTCGTAGCCCGCGTAGATGACGAGCGCGAACAGCGCCAGGCCGATGGCGCCCGCGGGCACGGCGATCGCCTCGGCCAGGCGCAGAGGCGTCGCTCGACGGGCTCCTGCAGGCGTGGGCTGGACCACATCGTCGAGAGCAGGACGAACGAGACGACGAGCACTCCTGCCGCGGCCCACGCGAACAGCCACGCGGGCACGGGAAGACCGGCCCGTCCCGATATTCCGTGGGCGCTGGCAGTTGCCGGGGCGATCGATGCCCCGATGAGGCAGGTAAGGGTCAACGTCGAGATGACGCGCGCCAAGCGCGCCACCCCGCTGGGGTGTACGGCCTTTGCAGGCATGACTCTCCTCCGTATTCGAGATCAGGACGGCGCACGGGTCGCCGCGTCGCCGCTAGCTGGTGGCAGCGCTCCTGAGAACGGGCGGGGGACGTACGGCAAGCGAGCAGGCGAGAAGGCGACCGCCACGTGGGACGAGCGCGCGGGGACACGGTCGGCGCACGCGAGCGGCCGCAGGGCCATGCGGCGTGCTCCGAGCCCGCCGCTTCGCAATGACCGCAAGCAGGGAGCCCTCGCCGGGGTATCTGCGGGCGGCGAGCGCCAACAGCAGGAGGAGCGCGGGCAGGAGGTATGCCAGAGCGTGCGCGACCGGGCCGAGCCCTGCACAAGCGCCGGCTGCCGCGAGGACAGCAAGCCCAGCCGCAGCTGCCAGCGCGCGCGTGCTCATGGTGGTCCGATCCTCATCGGCGGTCGAAACCATAGCGCCGAGCCCAAACAAGGTCCGGCGCGGGTCCGAACCGCTCGTGCGATACTCGCACGCATGGGCACGCCCGAACCCGTCTCAGGCTCCTCAGAGACGCAGCAGCATGGCTCGTTCAAGCTCTTGCTGCCAGCGCTCGTGATCCTTGTGATCCTGGCTGGTGGCACCCTGCTGCTGGTTGGAGGCTCGTCCAGGCCCGCCCTGCCGGGCAACGCCGCCGCCGCAAAGACGGCGAGCTTCGACGGCAGCACCGTCTCGCCACCCCAGCCAGCGCCCCCGCTCGCCACGCTCCGCAACTACGACGGCACGAGCTTCAACCTCGCGCAGGAGCGGGGCAAGGTCGTGTTCGTCACGTTCCTCTACACCCACTGTCCCGACGTATGTCCCCTCATCGCGTCGAACCTGCACAACGCCTACGCCAAGATGACGCCCACTATGCGTCGCGACGTGGCAATCGTCGCCGTCTCGGTGGACCCGCACGGCGACACCCCGGGCACCGTCGCCGCGTTCGTGCGGCAGCACGAGCTGCAGGGCGAGGCGCGCTATCTCGTCGGCTCCGCCCACCAGTTGGGGCCGGTCTGGGAAGCGTGGCAGGTCGGCTCCGAAGCGGACGCCTCCAACCCGGGGCTCGTCAACCATTCGGCCCTGATCTACGGCGTCAGCGCCCGCGGCAAGCTGACGACGATCTATACCGCCAACTTCGAACCGCGGGAAATCATCCACGACGTACCCGGGCTGTTGGCCCGGTAGTTCGCGCGGAGCAGACGATGATCGACCGCCGGCTCAGGATCGCCATGTTGTTGGTCGCAACGGCCGGGCTGGGAGTCGCGAGCTATCTCACGTACGTCCACTACGCGGGCATCAAGCCGGCCTGCACCGCCGGGGAAAGCTGCACCAAGGTCCAGACCTCGGTCTATTCGGAGCTCGCTGGGGTCCCCGTCGCCCTCATGGGCTTGATCGGGTACGTCGCGATCCTCGCCTCGCTCCTTGCGCCCCAGGGGGAGACGACTCGGCTGGTGACGATGGCGTTCACGCTGGGAGGGTTCGGCTTCAGCGCGTACCTCACCTATCGCGAGCTGTTCTCAATCCACGCGATCTGCGAGTGGTGCGTCTCCAGCGCCGTGATGATGACCATCCTGATGTGCCTGGCCGTGTGGCGGTTCCTTCGCGGCGAGGACCGCCCAGAAGCGGAGTCGTCACCTCACGCCCGCCCTCGATCAGATGCCGCGGGGGCCGCTGCCGAGATCGCCGTAGGTCGCCACAGCGCCTAGTCGCTCGGGCGGTCGATCTCCGACCCTTCTGGACGCAGCTAGACCTCTACGACGCCGTACTCTCCGGCACGCCTTGCGATTCCCACGACTCGGCGGTCGCGGCCTCTCCCCGTGTGGCCTCCAAACGGCGCTGCAGGTCCACCGCCCGGCCGGCCTTGACTGCACGGGCGGCGCGTTCCTGACTCAGCTCGATCCCGCGTGATCGTGCGAACTCCACCAGGGCTTGGCGCTCCCCCGCTTCGCGGAGCGCGGTCATAAAGAGCCAACCGCCGACGCACAGCGTCAGCACGCTGCCCTCGATCATCATGATTCCTCCGGCGAGCTGCTGATCGGTGAGCTGGGAGATATGCGCGGCAGCGTCCCCGGAGACGTAGAACGGATAGAAGACCGAGCCGACCCAGATGAGCGTGTTCGCGAGCAGGGTGCCGGCGAGCCAGTAACCGAGCACGTAGAGCGCCTTGCGCCCACCCTCGAACCAGCCGGGAACCGGCAAGGGTCCGAACAGACACATCCAGAGGTTCGCACCGCAGGCAAGGAACATGATGTGCTCCAAGGCGTGGACGCCGTCGTTGCGCAGGGCCGCCTGGTAGAGGACTGGCAGGTGCCAGGCGTACAGGTCGATCACCCACAGCGGAAGGGCGATCGCGGGATTGGAGAGAACCCGCAGACGGTTGAATACCCCGATCCGCAGGACCGGGGCGATCAGGGGGCCGGTGAGACCGAGCACCATCAGCAGAGCTGCGATGTCGCCAATCAGCAGGTGCTCGACCATGTGGATCGCCAGTAGTTCCTGGCTGCCGGACCCTAGTGCCGTCAGCGCCGCCACAATCGTCAAGCAGCCGCCGTAGAAGCAGGTCTGACGCCATCGGGCAACCACCTGGCCCATCGAGGCGAGTGTGCGAACGCGCCGCGCGTAAAGCAGGCCCAGCAGCGCAAGGGGTCCGAACTGAACGATGGCGCTGAGTGCGTTCGAAGCTGCGAGCGGGACCGAGATCACCGACCGACAGCGTATGCCTATGCCCTTGGAGAGGCCTCCACCGCTGAGCAAACGAAGGACTGCACCGCACGCGGCGCTGGCCTTCGTCCGACGCGATGCTTTGTCCTTCTAGAACGGGTAGGGCGCTCCCGCGGCGGCGGCGGCGAGATACCAAAGCCCGAAAGCGCAGACGAAGCCTCCCACCGGACGGGCAGGCAGATCGCGCAGGCTGCGCCCCAGGCCCGCAGCCACGGCGCTCATCGCCAGGGCCGTGCTGACGGCGAAGACCACCAGCCCGGCGAGGGCGACGCCGTGGTCTGGGATCGCCGCGATGATCAGCACGCCAATACCGGCGCTGCCGCCGGCACCGTGGACGACGCCGACCGCGTACGCCTCGCGCAGGCTCCGTGGCGTGCGGTGCGGGTGCGGATGCAACTGGCCGCGTCCATGACGGATCAGCAGGCGCAGGCCAAGCGCAAAGATCACGATCCCGATCAGCGCCTCGATGCCCTGGCGCACACCCTCCGGCAGCGCCGCGGTCCAGAGTACGACGGGCACCCCGAGGGCGACGACGGTACTTGCGTGGCCCGCGCCCCAGCTCAGCCCGATCAGCGCCGATCGGCCCCTGGAGCGCCTCGCCATTGCTGCGACCGCGGCAAGGTGATCGGGATCGAGCGGATGACGCAACCCAAGCAGCAGCGCGACCGCCAGCGCGACGAGCGGCTTCCCCGAAGCCAACGAGGCGATCTTCTGATCCAGCCCGAGCAATGACTCTCCACGCCGATCTTCTCAGACTGCGCGACCGGGCCGCCCGAAGCGGGCCAGGCAAGGGTCGGTGCGGAGCGAGGTTCTTGCAGGCCGGTTACACGAAGCAGGCTGAAGGCCACGCAACTGCATCGGCGCTCGTCGCCACGACTGCGAGCGACCAGCCGTGTCTCGCTCTCCGGGTCAGGCAAGTTGCCACGCGCGGGGCGAGAAGCGGTCACGCTCGGCCGAGGATAGGGGTTGCGACCAGGCCAATTCCGGTGGCACGCCACGTGGCACGTAACTGAGCGCATCTCAGAGCACCTGAGAGCACCTCAGAGCAGCGAGCATCGGCGTTCTCGCCTGGCGTGATGCCCGGGCGCGGGTTGTGGTCCAGGCGGTCGTGGGTTCGAGCCCCATCGCTCACCCCTTTGAAGGCCCTGCTAATCGCGGGTTCTCGCAGTCGGCGTCAGTGGAGCGAGAGTTCGCGCGTGGCACGTCGCGTGGTGCGCATCGCAGTGTGCTGGTGCAGCCGGCTCCGGCTGCAGCCTGCCTCCCACCGAGCGAAGGGACGCATGGGTGCCCCGCGTGATCTGACCGAAGTTCTCCGTAGGCTCGCGGAGGCGACGGGACGGGCTTGTACGTTGGGTCAGAATGTGCCTGACGCCAGGGCCATCGGGACCCTCACTCATGGGAGGGAGGCGTACGTAGTCTGCCGCCGCCCGGACCGTCGTAGCAGCGGATGCAGTAGGCCGCCCACGCATCAAGACTCTGTGACGGTGGTACGCACCTTGCCCCGATCGTCCTTGCTCAGCCGCCCAGCTCTTCACGGCGCCTGCCTGGCAACAGCGACATCACCGATGGCCCGAGCTTGCTCGGCGTCGTCCCCCGAAGCTCGTTCGAGGTGAGCTGGCGATTCATGTCCGCGATCGCCATCCAAGACGGCACGCGGACGGCGCTGGACGGTCGTCCCGATCCGGTGGTGGCGGTGCGCGACCTGGTCAGGCGCTTCGGCGATTTCACGGCCGTGGACGGAATCAGCTTCGACGTCTTCGAGGGCGAGGTGTTCGCGTTCCTGGGCCCGAACGGCGCAGGCAAGTCGACCACGATCAACGTGCTCTGCACGCTTGCCCACCCCACATCCGGGCGCGTCGCGGTCGCCGGCGTTGATGTCGTCGAGCGCCCGAAGGCGGTGCGCCGCAACATCGGCCTCGTCTTCCAGGATCAGACCCTCGACGACAGGCTCACAGCGCAGGAGAATCTTCGCTTCCACGCCGTTCTCTACCGCGTGCCCCGCGGCGAGGTCGAAGGGCGCATCGCCCGCGTGCTCGAGCTCGTCGACCTGAGCGACCGTCGTTATGACCTCGTGTCGGAGTTCTCAGGCGGAATGGCGCGTCGCCTGGAAATCGCCAGGGCGCTCATGCATGTTCCCAGGGTGTTGTTCCTTGACGAGCCCACGATCGGTCTGGACCCGCAGACGCGCGCACTGATGTGGGACGACGTGCTGCGGCTGCGCGCGGAGGCTAACGTCACGGTCTTCCTCACGACGCATTACATGGACGAGGCCGAGTATGCCGACCGAATCGCGATCATCGACCATGGCAAGATCGTCGCGCTCGACACGCCGCAGGCGCTGAAGGCGGAGATCGGCGCCGACACCGTGGACCTGGGGACCACGGACGACGCGGCCGCGATCGCGGCCCTCCAGCGCGCCGGTTACCGGGTCGAGGCCGTCTCTGGCGGGGCACGCGTGTTCGTCGAGAACGGCGAGACCGCGGTTGCGAGGCTCATCGAGACCGTCGGCGTGCCCGTCCTGAACGTCCACGTCCACGAACCCACCCTCGACGATGTCTTCCTGCACCACACGGGCCGGGCTATCCGCGAGGCGCACGCCGACACGATGCCGGCGCGCGTGCGCGCCTGGCACGGAAGGAGGCGCTGAGGTGAGCAGCGTTCCCCTGCAATCCAGCATCGTCGAAGGCCCCGACACGGTCCTACGCGATGAGGCTCGCACGACCGGGATGGTGTGGCTGCGCGAGCTGATCCGCTTCGAGCGCACGCGCACACGCATCCTCAGCGGGCTGATCCAGCCGGTGCTGTTCCTGATCGTGATGGGCTACGGCATGTCAGGGCTGGTGGGGAGCATCGGAGGGTTCGATTTCAAGAAGTTCATGTTTCCCGGCATCATGGCGATGAGCGTCGTCACTACCGCGATCTTCTCCGGCATGTCGATCGTGTGGGACCGCGAATTCGGCTTCCTGCGCGAGATGCTCGTCGCGCCCACCAGCCGCGCGTCGCTTGCGCTCGGCAAGACCGCTGGCGGCGCCACCGTCGCCGCAGTGCAGGGAACGATCATGCTGGTCCTCGCGCCTCTCATCGGCGTGCACCTCACCGGCGTGCTGGTGCTCGAGATCATCGGCCTCGAGCTGCTGATGGCGATCGCGCTGACCGCCTTCGGGGTGTTCGTCGCCACCCATATCGAACGGATGGAAGGCTTTCAGGTGGTCATGCAGATGCTGCTGTTCCCGATGATCTTCCTCTCGGGCGCTCTGTTCCCGCTGAACTCGCTGCCCGGCTGGCTGACCGTGCTCACCCGCATCAACCCGCTCACTTACGCCGTGGCCCCGCTGCGCCAGGTCGTGTTCGCGGCACAGAACATGCCGCCAGCGGCCCGCAGGCGCTTCCCCGCGAGCATCGAACTGTTCGGACACACGCTCTCGATCGGCACCGAGATCGCGATTGTCCTGGTGTTCGCCGCCGTCTTCATTGCTCTGGCCATCCGCGGGTTCTCGCGAACCGAATAACCCCGCCGGCGTCGATCAGACCGCCGCGCATGTGACCGAGTGGACTTGAACCACCACGCAAACGCTCGCGCCCGCGGGCGCGAACTCGCGATGGACCAGGAGTCGCTCACCGTGCTCATCATCGCCGGCATCCAAGGGCTAACCCTCGAGTACCTCGAGCGCGGCGAGACGCCTTCGTTGCGCAAGGCGATCGAGGACTTTCAACGCTGGTTGACAGTCGTCTCGCGGCCAGCTGCGGATTGACTGCAGCCCGGTTCGTCGCCCACACCCGCGGGACGGCGCTGGGGATGCCGGTAGCTTGTGCCCATGTTGGACGCCGAGATGCGCGAGCTTCTTGTCGAGACTGCCAGGCACCTCATAGCCGCGAGCGACAATGGATTTGTCGATGGCGACGACGTGGCCCGCGAGATCGGCCTGAACCCCGATGACCCTGCTGTTTACGCCGTGTTCCGGGAGATTCAAGAGCGCGACGACCTGAAGCTCGAAGGCTGGGGCGGGGATACGGGTCTGCCGCACCTGGTGCTACTTCCGGACGCGTAGCGCGCGCGGGGTGAAGCGGCCAGGCAGGCCGGAGCTCCGGCTTGCGATCAGGCCCAACCCGTGGCACGCCACGTGGCACGTCACTGAGCGCACCTCAGAGCACCTCAGCGCAGCGAGCATCGGCGTTCTCGCCTGACGTGACGCCCAGATCGTGGTTGTGGCCCAGGCGGTCGTGGGTTCGAGCCCCATCGCTCACCCCTAAGAAGGTCCTGCTGCCGTGGGGCTTTCTCGTGAGGGGTGGATGTGCGTGAGGGCCCGTGGCGCGGCGGCGAGGCCGCGCGCGCTCGCTCCGGGATACTCCCTGCGATGTCTGAGGAGTCCACGGCCCCCGACCCCTTCGGCCCCCCAAGCCTGCGGAAACCTACGGAACGCTCCGCGTATGAGCTCCCGTTGCCGATGGGACGCGACGGGGGCAGGATCGAACGCCATGGAGAGCTCGCGTTCCGCTGGCAGCCAGGCTCCGAGCAGCGTGCCCCATCAAACGAGGCCGAACGGCCCCGTGGACGACGGGGCCGTCCCTGCTGCGCGGGGCCGGAGGATCGGGGTGATGGCGCTCATCTGGGTGACGACCGTGCTCGCGGTCGTCGGCATCTTCGCGGTGTGGGCCAACCGGCAGATGCTCAACCCCACGAACTGGAGCAACACGAGCACGAAGCTGCTTCAGAACGCCGACATCCGCGAAGCGACCTCCAACTACCTGGTGGATCAGCTGTACGCGAACGTGAACGTGGAAGCCGAACTCAAAGCCAAGCTGCCGACCCAGCTGCAGCCGCTGGCCGGTCCGGTATCCGGGGCCCTGCGCGATCTCGCCACGGAAGCCGCCCAGCGCGCGCTCGCCAACCCGCGCGTGCAGGAAGTCTGGAAGAAAGCGAACTACCGCGCCGACCAGGCGTTTGTGACGATCGTCGAAGGCGGCAAGGGGATGGTCGCTATCAACGGCGGCGAAGTCACGCTTGACCTCGCCTCGATCGTCGCCAACATCACCAGCCGGCTCGGTCTGCCGAACGTCAGCTCGAAACTGCCGCCGACGGTCGCGAACCTCAAGGTGCTGAAGTCGAACCAGCTCGACGCGGTGCAGAAAATAGGCAAGGCGCTGAAAGGCCTGGCGCTTGCGTTCACGATCATCGTTGTCGTGCTCTACGCGCTCGCGATCGGGCTCGCCCGCGGCTTCCGCCGGCGGACCCTGATGCGCGTGGGGATCGCGATCGTGAGCGCGGGCATCGTCGTGTTCCTCGTGCGCACCGTCCTGGTCTCCCAGGTCACCAACTCGCTGGTCAAGTCCGAAGCCGTCAAGCCCGCCGCCCACGCGGTGCTGTCGATCGGGACATCGATGCTCGCGGAAATCGCCGGCGCGTTCGTCGTCGTGGGGGTGCCGCTCATCGTTGCCGCCTGGTTCGCGGGTCCCGCTCGGCTCGCCACGAAGGGTCGTCAGGCGATCGCACCGTTCCTGCGCGAGCAGGCCGCGTGGACGTACGGCATCGTCGCCGGCATCATGCTGCTCATCTTCATCTGGCAGCCGATCCCGGCCACGGGCAAACCGGCCGGGATCATCATCTTCCTCGCGCTCGCCTTCCTCGGCACCTACGTCCTGCGCCGCCAGACCGCCGCCGAATTCCCAGCCGAGGCGCAAGCCAGCCGCTGACCGCCATGTGTTGCCACGGGCAACGCTCACCTGAGCAGCTGCAGGAGGCGCAGCCTTCTGGCCATGCACCCGGGGCGTTCTATCCGTAATCTGCGGACTACCGGGTCCGGTGCCGGTACGGATGACTCGCTGAAACGGATCTACGAGGATCGAGCATCTCGCAGATCCAGCGATGGGAGGCAGCGTGTCTGTAGCGAAAGTCGTCGAGATCACAGCGCAGTCATCGGAAGGCTTCGAGGATGCAATACGGCAGGGAGTCGACAAGGCCAGCGAGACCGTGCGCAACATCAGTGGTGCCTGGGTGAAGGAGCAGAGCGTCGCCGTGGAGAACGGGGAGATCGTCGGCTATCGAGTCGACCTGAAGGTGACCTTCCTGCTTGATTGACCCGGAGCGGAACGCTGGGCCCATGGGGCGTCCGGGACGCTGTATTCCCGCTCCTTGCAGAAAAATAATCTCCGTTCTCGGCCAACCTGGCCGCCCGAAGCATGCGCTTCAAGCGCCGGCGACCCCCTCGCGGGTCAGTGATGAACGGCGTAGCCGATCCTCTCGCTGAGGGCGTTGAGACAGCGCGATCGAGGCAACAGCGAACGACCCTGCTTATCTAGGATCAAGACTGATTCCTATTAAATGTTATGGTTCGGCCAAGCCGGAGTTCGTTGACCGGATGGCCCTCTGACAGGAGAACCTGATGCCGAGACGCCTGTCGCCTTTGTTGCCCGTGCTGCTGACGGTGATCGGTCTGCTCGTGGCGGGCTGCGGTGGGTCGGCGAGCTCCTCGCTGAGCCCCTCCACCGGGAAGATCCAGGTCGTTGCCGCCGAGAACTTCTGGGGCAGCATCGCCGCCCAGCTGGGCGGCACGAGGGTGGCGGTGACGAGCATCATCGTCAACCCGAACACCGACCCCCACTCCTATGAACCGACGCCTGCCGACGGGGTGGCCATGGCGCGCTCGCAGATGGCAATCGTCAACGGGATCGGCTATGACGTCTGGGCCTCCAAGCTCCTTGCGGCGAACCCTTCAAGCGGCCGCGTGGTGCTCGACGTCGGCAACCTGCTGGGCCTCAAGGAGGGCGACAACCCGCACCAGTGGTACTCGCCGTCGAGCGTTCAGCGCGTGATCGAGGCGATCGTGGCCGACTACAAGCGGGTCGACCCCAAGGACGCGGCGTACTTCGACCAGCAGCGCGCCACATTCGAGACGAAGGCCCTCGCGGAATACAACCGGCTGCGCAGCGAGATCCGCTCTCGCTATGCCGGCGTTCCGGTCGGCTACAGCGAGAGCATCTTCCAGCCGCTCGGAGAGGACCTCGGCCTGCGGTTGATGACCCCCTACAGCTTCGCCAAAGCCATCGCCGAGGGGACCGACGTCAGCGCGGCCGACAAGCAGACCGTCGACCGGCAGGCAGAAGACCGTGCGATCAAGGTGTGGGTCTACAACAGCCAGAACGCCACCCCCGACGTGCAGCGCGTCAACCAGCTCGCGCGCGCCGCCCATATCCCGATCACCACGATCACCGAGACGCTCACCCCGGCCTCGGCCACCTTCGAGCAGTGGCAGGTCGCGGAGCTGACCAGCCTGCTCGCGGCCCTTCACCAGGCGACTGGCAGATGAGCTGGCAGTGCCTCACGCGGCGGAGGTCGGCCTACATCCGGGTCCGGCCAGACCGCGCGGTTGCTCGGTCTCGCGGCCGCGTTTCAGGGGGGGCCCATGCGACCGTCCAGGTCAGGCCGACCGCGATCCGTCGCTGATCGAGATCCACGAGGGCGGAGCGCCCAGGAAGAGCTCGAGCGCCGCCCAGGCGGTCACCTGGTCCACGGGGCCCAGCCGCAGCGTCCAGGCCTCGCCGACGTCCTGGCGCAGCGCGGCCGGCAGGCGCGAGGCTTTCAGGCGCCGCCGCTGTGCCTCGGCGCGCTCGAATCCCGTCGACCCCCGGTAGGACGCGTCGAGGCCGTAGCGCCCTTCATCCAGCGGCCATACCGACAGCCGGTCCGGTGCCAGGGATGGTGTCGTCTTCGCCTGGGGCGCCATTCTGAAGGGATCGCCCGATTCCAGACGGTGCCTGAGCCCGGGGCACGAGGACTCGGCGAGATGGCCATGTCAGAGGCCGCCCAGGGCCTCTCAGCCTGCGTCGAGCGGTACCGGCGCCAGCTTCGCCGGCGTGCCGCGAGGGCCCGTCACAGCGGTCTCTACGCTTGCGTGAACCCCGGCACGAGGGGACCGACGCCGCTGATGGAGAGGTCGCCCGCCTTCGACCTCAGCCGCAGTTCGATCGATCTGCGGCCGCGAGCGATGAACCCTGTCCCGGTGTAGGCACCCGATGCCGTGACCGCCCCCAGGGGGCTGACCCGCCCGGAGGCGGTCAGGACGATCCGCTGCCCGATGTCGGGGGGGCGCGACTGGGAGATCCCGCTTCCGGACAGAGTCCCCGAGAGAAAGGGGCACGGGCGCCCTTTCGTGGCGGCACCACAGGGCGAGGAGCGAACCGTGATCGAGACCGTGTACCGGGTCCCTCCGCCGACGGGCCCCGTGCCGACCTTGGTCCTGGTCGCCTTCAGGGTCACCCGGAGGGTGCCGGTCGCCCTTGCGAACCGCCCGGTCCCCGACGCGACGTGAGCGGAGTAGCTTCGGGTGGTGGGCGCTGCGAGCCCCATCGCCGCCGGACCCGCCTGGACATAAGCGAGCAGGACCCAAGCGGTCAGGGCCGCGGACAGTGTGAGGATCCTTCGCGGGAGGAACGCCCTCATCGGGCGAGTCTCCCAGAGGGCCTCGGCCGAGGTCAAATCACAGTCGCGGCCCTCGATCGGGGCAACGCCGCTAGGATCGGCCCGTGCCGGCGATGGAGATCGTGCCGGGGCTGTTCCGCTGGACGGCCCCCCATCCGGATTGGGCGCCCGGCGACTCCGGCGAGTGGGACCAGATGGTCGGATCGGTGCTCTACGAGCTCCCGGGCGTCGTGACCCTCATCGACCCGCTGCTCCCCGTCGACGGACGCGACCAGTTCCTGCGTTGGCTCGACGAGCGGATCGCGGGGCGCCCGGTCAGCATCCTCACGACGATCCACTGGCACCGCCGCGACCGGGAGGAGCTCGCCGAGCGCTACAGGGCCAACAGCACCAAAGCATGGAACGCCGTCCCCGCCGGAGTCACCCCGAAGCCGCTGCGGGGCGGAGGAGAGACCCTGTACTGGCTCGGGGATGCGGCGACGCTCGTTCCGGGCGACCGGCTCATCGGAGCCGTGGGCGGCGGCATCCAGGTGTGTCCAGAGAGCTGGCTCGAGGATGTCCGGGTGGACAGGGCGGGCCTCGCCGGTCTGATGCGCCCGCTGCTCGAGCTGCCGATCGAGCGGGTGCTCGTCTCACATGGGGAGCCGGTGCTCCACGACGGACGGGCCGCCCTCGCAAGGGCCATCGCCGAGGCCGAGGGGACCTAGCGAGAGCCTTGCTCGGCGCCCGGGCGCTCACCGCTCGATGACGAGCTTCGTCCAGTCCCCCTCCGCGACGGCGCCTCACGCCGGCCCGTCTAGGGCGCGCCGCGCCGTGCGGGGGTCGGCCTCTCCTCTCCCGCCAACTCCGCCATTATCGACCCGGCCGCCGCCTGGCCGGACTCGATCGCCCCGTCCATGTATCCGTTCCAGTGCACCGCCGTCTCGGCCCCGGCCCAGTGGATGGGGCCAACCGGCTCTCGCAGGGCGGGCCCATGGGAGGTCCACACCCCCGGGGGCAGGAAGCCGACGTAGCAGCCACGTGAGAACGGCTCCTCGGCCCAGGCCTGCTCGAGGTAGTCGCTCGGCTGGCCCGCACGAGGACCGAACAGGCGCGCGAAGCTGTCCAGCACCGCCCAGCGTCGCTCCTCCGCCCGGGCTCGGCCGAGGGCCCGGGCGTTGTCGCCCTCCAGGAAGCCGAGCAGCACCCCCGGGGTGCCCTGCGGGGGCGAGTTGTCGAATGTGACCCGCACCGGGCCCCTGTCGCTCAGGCCCTGTCCGCTGAATCCATCCTCGCGCCAGAACGGCTCCTCGTAGACGGCAAGGCACTTGATGACCGTTCCCTGGGCCACCCGCTGGGTCAGCTGATCGCGAAAGCCGGGGAGAGGGGGGTCGTATCCGATCCGGCTCGTGAGGGTGGGGGGCATTGCGAGGATCGCCCGCCGGGCCACGAATCGCCCGCCGTCGCTGAGAACCTCCACGCGGTCGGGGGCATGCCTCACCTCCCTGACCGGGGCGCCGAGAACCACATCCTGGCCGAGCCTCTCAGCCAGGGTGATCGGCAGGGAGGCCGCCCCCGCGACGAAGCGGTCCTGCTGTGCCCCTCCGTCGGTCCCGACGAGCTGGTCGAAGTTCCCCGCCGAGGCCGTGTAGAAGAGGACGTGCAGGAGGGACACATCCGCGGGCTCGGCCGCCCACACCGCCTCCACGGCGATCTCCAGAAGGGTGCGCGCCCCCCGCGTGGAGGTGTTGCGCCGAGCCCAGGACCAGAAGGTCTGGCTGTCGAGGGCGCGCGCGTCCGGGGTCTCCCAGGGGGCCTCCAGGTTGACCCGGCGGGCGAGGCGATCGATGCGCCGCTGGGCCCTGAGGGTGTCCAGCAGGATCGCGGGGTTGATGTTCGGGATCGTCCCCCGGTAGCGGCGCACGCGGTCGCGCCACTCGATCGCGTTGTCGCCCACGGCATGGGTGGGGAACGTCTCGGCGCCGATCTCCCGTGCGAGCGCCAGGACACGACGCTGGGTGGGCCCGACCCACTGGCCGCCGAGATCCATCCAGGCCCCGCCCGCGATCTCCCGCCGCAGCAGACGGCCTCCGACCCGCTCGCGTGCCTCCAGGACCACCACGTCCAGGCCACCCTCGCGAAGCGCCGCAGCCGCCGACAGGCCGGCGAGGCCGGCCCCGACGACGATGACGTCCGACTCCCTCTCGATGCCTGACATGTCCCGTGGCCCCTCTGTCATGGCGATCACGGACGCGGACGCTCCAGCAGCTGGAGGGAGCTGCCCCAGCTCGTCTCCGGGACCGTCCACAGGTGGCGCACCCCGCCGAGCTCCACCGGCTCATGCAGCTCCCCGCGCAGGTCGGGCCCCGAGAAGCGGACTCCCGCTCTCCTCATCCGCGCCGAGATCGCCTCGATGTCCGTCACGGCGTAGGCCAGGTGGTCGAGCAGGACCTCGGCCCCTCCCAGCCTCTGCTCGGAGAGGCCCGGATCGGTGAACGCGAACACCTCGACGCTGCCCCCTCCCGTCCCGAGATAGGCCCCAAGGAGATTGAACTGGGGACGCTCGAAGCGGCGCACGACCGGGAGGCCCAGGCGCTCGGTGAACTGCTCGATGGCCTGGTCGAGATCTCTCGCGAGATAGCCGACGTGGTCGATGTCTCCGAGCATGAGCGGCATCGTATTCGCGCCGGCAGCTCAGCGGGGGCCCTGCAGCCTCCCCCGCACCGCCTCGGCGAAGGCGCCGGTGGTGAAGCAGCTCGGCTCGGCGAACTCCTCGAGCGTCAGGGCCCCGTCCCATGTGGCATCCGCGGCCGCCCGCAGCAGCGGCTTGGTCATCTCCATCGCGTGGGACGGCATCTGGGCGATGCGCTCGCACCAGACGTCCGCGGCGCTCAGCAGCTCCGTCGCCGGCACGACTTCCTGAACGAGGCCGAGGTCCTGCGCCTTATGGGCATCGATGTGCTCGCCCGACAGGTAGTACCTGAACGCCCCCTGGTAGCCGAGGGCTCGCGTCAGGGCCCAGCTGGTGCCCACCTCGGGGAGCAGTCCCAGACGGCCGAAGGCGGGCACGATCACGGCCTCCTCGGAGGCGATGGCGAGGTCGCAGGTGAGTGCCCAGGCGAGGCCAACACCCGCCGCCGGCCCGTTCAGGGCGGCGATGAAGGCGGTGTCGGAGCGGGCGATCATCCTGGCCACGGCGCCGAACTCGTTTCGGATGAAGCGCCAGACGTCGGCGGTTCCCTGCGGCGAACGCCTGTCCAGGAATCCGATCGCATCGCCCATCATCCTCAGATCCCCGCCGACGCTGAATGCCCGTCCCGCTCCGGTCAGGACCACAGCCCGGACCTCCGGGTCGGCGATCAGATCCGCCATCGCCTGCTTGAGCTGGCGCATGAGGGCGGCCGAGAGCGGGTTCAGTCGCTCCGGCTCACTCAGCCGCACGATCGCGCGGTCGCCCCGATGGTCGACCTCGACGCGGGTCTCCTGCGCACCTGCCCCCTCCGCGAGGGCGGTCCGGTAGAGGTCATCGGTCATCTCACTGCTCCTTTCTGAGGGTCTGCCATGCGGCATCGGCGAGCGTCCGGCGGACCGTCGGATCGATTCGCCCCTGCCCCTGGCGCAGGTAGTCGAAGGTCGGCCCGAGCCAGAGGGCCGCAGCCAGGCGACCGGGAAGGGGTCGCAGCACGCCGTAGTGGACGTGGGTGTCGTACCAGCGCATGGTCCGGGCGAAGAAGTCCCTGTTGAGGGCCTGCAGGGCCTTGGGGTCCGCGGCCTCGCGGCCGTCGAAGAGCATGCGCGCCTGGGCGGGGTGGGCGCGGCACCAGCGCACGAGATGGTCCACGGCCGCGCGCACCCCCGCCTCGGCGTCCGTCCGACCCTCGAGCATCGCGCAGAACCCCTCCTGGAACTCTGCGAGCGTGCGCAGGTACAGGGCGCCGGCGAGCGCCCTCTTGTCGGCGAAGTGGTGGTAGAGGGCCCCAACGCTGACACCAGCCTCGCCGCGGATCTCCTCGAGGGTGGCCGCCAGGGTTCCTTCGCGCGAGAAGCTCAGGAGGGCGGCATCGAGAAGACGCTCGCGGACGGGTGTGGCGGCTGCGGTCGCGGCCATAGAGGCAACCTACAGCAGAGCCGAGGAATCTTCGCTTGCACGCTCCCCATCATCGATGCCCACACGGGCGTGCGCGAGGCCTTGCAGGTCGTGGATGGCGAGCGGCTCCGGTAGCCTTGCCGTGGGTGATCCTCTACACCTGCACCGATGGCAAGGCATTCGGCGGCCTGCCCACTCCGATCGCCCATCCATGCGGCAGGGCCGCTCGGGCGCTTGATCAGGCCGGGCACGACTATGAGTTGAGGAAGGTCAAAGGGGGGACCCTGAAGCTTTGGACGCTCCCCTCCCGTGCGCGGGACAGGGCCGAGATCGAGCAGCTCAGCGGACAGCGCTCGGTCCCGATCCTCGTTCTCGACGACGGCCAGGTCATCACCGGGTCGGGAGCCATCGTGAGCTGGGCCCGCGAGAACACGCCCGCCGCCGCATCCTCCTAGCCGACCACGCTCGCAGCGCCCGTACCGCCATCTGCGCGGACCTGTGCCATGCCGGTGACGGCGATCGTGCATGCGGCTGACATCGCCGCGAGCGCGCTCCATCGGCCGTCTGCGCGAGCTCGCCGGCGCACCCGTACCCTAGACGGCATCGCCACGGCCTCGCCGCGGCGCCCGTCGGGTAGGAATTGCCAGATGACCACGACACGACAGGCAGGCACGTCCCGGCGCGCACCGTCGATGCCCGTGCACGTGGGCTGCTCGGGGTGGAACTACCGGGACTGGCGCGGCGTCCTGTACCCGCGGGGGCTCCCGGCGTCCGCATGGCTCGAGTGCTACAGCCGTCACTTCTCCACGGTGGAGGTCAACACGACCTTCTACCGCCTGATCTCACGCAAGGCCGTCGAGAGGTGGGTGGAGCAGACTCCGCCCGGGTTCGTCTTCGCGGTCAAGGGAAGCCGCTACCTCACTCACGTCAAGCGTCTGGCGGACATCGCCGCCGGCCTGGCGAGGTTCTACGAGGCGATCGAGCCGCTGATCGAAGCGGGCAGGCTCGGCCCCGTCCTGTGGCAGCTGCCGGAGACCTTCCACAGGGACGACCGGCGCCTGGCCGAGGCCCTCGCGGCGCTTCCGCAGGGAAGGCACGCGTTCGAGTTCCGGCATCCCAGCTGGTTCTCACCCGAGGTCTACGAGCTGCTGGGCAGCCACGGAGCGGCGCTCGTGATCGGTGATCACCCAGACAGGCCCTTCCAGCCCCTCGTGGCCACCGCCGGGTGGGGCTACGTGCGGCTTCACCACGGCCGGCGCGGCCGGCGCGGCAACTACTCCACCGCCGAGCTGGAGCAATGGGCCGGAAGGCTGAGGGAGTGGAGCCGCGAGCGGGAGCAGTTCGTCTACTTCAACAACGACTGGGAGGCGTTCGCCGTCCGCAACGCGGCATGGCTGCAGGACCGCCTGGCACCGAACAGGACCAGCGCCCCCGCCTGACCGCGTCCGATCGGCGCGGGGGGCCGGCCAGGGCTTAAGATCGGGCCCAGTGCTCTTCAGGCAGATCACCCACGACGACCTCGGCTGCGCCTCGTACCTGATCGGGGACGAGCATGCCGGGGTCGCCGCCGTGGTCGACCCTCGCTTCGAGATCGACGAGTACCTCGAGCTCGCGCGCTACCGGGGGGTGACAGATCGAGCACGTGCTCGAGACCCACAACCACGCCGACCACGTCTCCGGCCACGGGCGGCTGGTGGCCGCGACCGGCGCCCGCATCCACATCCACCGGGCGGCCGAGCCCGACTACGACCACGAGCCCTTCGACGACGGCTGGGAGCTGCGGCTCGGGCTCGCTGCTGGTGCGCGCGCTGCACACGCCCGGGACACCGGCCCGAGCACACCGCCTTCCTGCTGATCGACACCGAGCGCGGGGAGGACCCGTGGGCGGTCCTCAGCGGGGACAGCCTGTTCGTCGGAGACGTCGCGCGGACGGACCTCGCCGTCGAGAAGTCGCGAGGGCGCACGGCAGATCTTCCGCTCGATGCACGAGCGCCTGCTGACGCTCCCGGAGGACTGCGAGGTGTGGCCGGCGCACCTCGGCGGCTCGATGTGCGGAGGGCCCGGGATGGACATGAAGATCTGCTCGACGATCGGCTTCGAGCGGCGGCACAACCCGGTCGCTCTCGATCGCGGACGAGGAGGAGTTCGTTGAGCAGGCGATCGCCCAGCTCGGTCCCCAGCCGCCGAACTTCGAGCGGATCGTGGCCCTCAACCGCGGGCGCGCTCCTCACGAGCGGGGTGGAGGTCCGCGCGCTGTATCCCCACCAGGTGCAGCTCAAGCGCGACGAGGGCGCGATGCTGGTCGACGTCCGGACGGACCTGCAGTTCGACGACGTGCACATCAAGGGCTCGATCTGCATCCCATCCTTCAGCGCCGGCTTCGGCTCGAAGCTGGCGTGGTTGGCGGCGACCACGAGCGCGAGATCATCTTCATCGGGCGCGACGACGCCGACGGGCGCCGCGCCGCCGAGCTCGCGCTGGCCGTCGGGGTGCGCAACATCGCCGGCCTGCTGGCGGGCGGGCATGACCAACTGGCGCCAGGAAAGGCACCCGGTCGGGCGCACCGAGCGCATGGCGGCCCGACGAGCTGGCGCGCGCGGATGGGCGAGGGCACCGACCTGCAGCTGCTCGACGTGCGCGAGCGCAGCGAGTGGGACGCCGGGGCACGTCCCCGGGTCGGTCTGTCGAGCCCTGGCACGACATCAGGCGGATCCCGGAGGGGCTCGACCCCGTCCGGCCGATCGCGGTGGTCTGCGCCGGGGGCGTGCGCGCGGCGACGGCGGCCAGCCTGCTCAAGCTCCATGGCGCCCACGCACGTGATCCACGTCATCGACGGCGGCGATCCCGACGCTCGGCCGCCACGGCGTCGAGCTGGAGTCCGCCACGGGGGAGGCCGTCGCGGCGGAGCCGTAGGCGCCGGACCCTGGCCGAGCAGGAGGGCGTGTTAGGGTTCGCTCGCAATCGGGCAAGCTGACAGATGGGGGGATGATGTTCGGAACCAGCCGCAGGATCGCCGGTGTCACCGTGGGGGCGACGGTGGCCCTCCTGATGTGCCTCACGGCCTCGCAGGCCTGGGCGCTCGTCGCCCCCGTCTCGGCCGGGCCGCCAAAGCCGCCCAGGGCGGCGCACCTCGACTTCGACGGGTTCTTCCCCAGCACCACACGGATCCACGTCGGCGACTCGGTCAGCTGGGCGATCAACGGGTTCCACACCGTCACGTTCCTGGCCAAGGGGCAGGCACCCCCGCCGCTGATCGTCCTCTTCCCCGCCAGCCCGATCAGCGGGCAAGCTCGACGCTGCCGGCGCCTCGTTCTGGTTCAACGGCCAGCCGAGCCAGGATCATCAACCCGCGTGGCGGCTGCGCCGAGCGGCGGCAAGACCTACAACGGCAAAGGGTTCCTGAACAGCGGCCTGCCCCGGCGACCGGGGACCGCCCGAACCGTTCGTGGTGAAGTTCACGAAGGCCGGGACGTTCACGTTCCACTGCCTGGTGCACCCGGGCATGAAGGGCGTCGTGAAGGTGCTGCCGAAGGGCAAGCCGCGTGCCCACGGCCAAGCAGGACCGCCGCGCTCGCCAAGCGCAGGAGCAGGCGGCGATCCAGCAGGCGCGCAGGCTGCGCGAAGGTCAAGCCGCCGGCCGGCCACGGTGCTCGCCGGCAACGACGGCAGCGGGCCGGTGGCGTGGCTTCGCTTCTTCCCGCGAGAACCTGAGGGTCAAAGCCGGCACGACGGTCGAATTCAAGATCTCCTCGCAGGCGAGAGGTCCACACGATCACCTTCGGCCCGTGCCGCCTACACGGCGGAGATCGAGAACACCTTCACGACTCCGCAGCCGAACCCGGTGCGGGCCCGCCGACCGCTGCTGGTCAACCCGCTGGCGCGCCTATCCGAGCGATCCGCCGCCGCTGCCCCCGTACACGGGCGCCAACCACGGCAACGGCTTCGAGGGCGCGGGCATCCTGTCCGGCGGCGGACCGCCCTGCCGTCGAGCGCGAAGATCACGTTCACGAAACCCGGCGTGTACCGATTCGAGTGCGTGATCCATCCCGAACATGGACGGGAAGATCACCGTCACCAAATGATCCGGACGGGACGGCGCGGGCGCCATGGTGGCTGCCCCGCGCCGGCCCGATGAGCACTCACGCCCGGGCGCGGGCCGGTCGATACATGGGCAGAAGATGTCCATGGTCCATGCGCGCATCACCTTCGTGGACGAGCCCCGGTCCCCCGCGAGTGCCTGGGGCTGCTGCTGAAGGTGCTCAACGAGCACGACCCCGGCGTGCTCGAGGACCTCAACCGGATGGGCCACCTCGCCAGCGACACGGCACGGGCGATCGGGCTGCCGACGACCGCGAGGTGGAGCGCGTCGAGCTCGCCGCGCGCCTGCACGACGTCGGCAAGCTCGCGATCCCCGACGCGATCCTGACCAAGCCGGCGGCGCTGGACGCGGCCGAGTGGGAGGTGATGCGCACCCACGCCGAGATCGGCGCCCGGATCGTCGCCTCGGCGCCGTCGCTGGCCCACACCGCCGATCTGATCCGCTCCCACCACGAGCGCTACGACGGCCAGGGCTACCCCGACGGCCTGGCGGGCGAGGAGATCCCGATCGCGGCCGCCATCATCGCGGTGTGCGCCGCCTTCGTGGCGATGATGCGACACCGCCCCTACAGCGACGCGATCACGGTCGCCGAGGCGCTGGCCGAGCTGCGCCGATGCTCGGGCCGCAGTTCCACCCGCTGCGTCGTGGACGGCGTTCTGCTCACTGGTCGGCTAGCGCGCGGGCGTGGTGGCGATCTGCCACGCTTTAGGCTCCGGGAGGAGTGGTGGCGTCCGAGGGGGATCAGGCAGTACACGCGCAACCCGAGCTGGTGCTGCGCCTGCTGGGCGGCTTCGATGTAAGCGTCGCCGGCCGGTCCGTGGAAAAGGGGGCCTGGCGCCTGCGCCGGGCGAAGACGCTGATCAAGGTCCTGGCGCTCGCCCCCGAGCGGCGCCTGCACCGCGAGCAGCTCGAGGACCTGCTCTGGCCCGGCGGCGGGCGGCGCGGACAGCCTCCACCAGGTCCTCTACACGGCGCGACGGGCGCTCTCCGCCGGGGGCGACGAGCACGGCGGGCGCTCCGCGACGGAGTCGTGGCGTTGAGCTCCGAGGGGCTCACGGTCGATGTGGACGCCTTCGAGCGGGCGGCCGCCGACGGCGCGGGAGGCACCGGCGGCCGAGGCCTACGAGACGGCGCTGGGGCTCTACGGCGGGGAGCTGCTGCCCGAAGACCGCTACGAGGACTGGCCGGCCGCGCGGCGCGAGGCGCTTCGCGAGACCTATCTGGCGTTGCTCGTGGAACTGGGGGAGCTGCTGGCGGCTCGGGGCGAGACGCCGGCGGCCGTCGAGAAGCTGCAGCGTGCCGTGGTGGAGAGCCCGCTGCACGAGCCCGCGCACCGGGCGCTGATGCGGATCTTCGCCGCCGGCGGGCGCCGCCAGCAGGCGCTCGCCCAGTACGGGCAGCTTCGCCAGGCGCTCGAGCAGCAGCTGGCGGCCGATCCCGACCCTGAGACGGCGAGCCTGTACCGGCAGATCCTGCCGCCCAGCACGAAGCGTCGCGCCCGTCCGCCGGCGAGCGGGACGGGACCGTGCCGCGCGCCGGGGAGAGGCCCGGGCCGGCCGCCGAGCGCCCGCCCGCGGCTGAGCAGCCGATGCGGGCGGGGCAGGCTGCCCCATCAGCTGACGAGCTTCATGGGGCGCGAGCGGGAGCTCTCCCAGCTCGAGGGCGCGATGGCCCGCGGGCGGCTGGTGACGCTGACCGGGCCCGGCGGGCGGCGGCAAGACGCGCCTTGCCCTGCAGCTCGCCGGGCGCCTGGCCGGCGATCTCGTGGAGGAGGTGCGGCTCGTCGAGCTGGCGCCGGTCAGCGATCCCGCGCTCGTCGTCGAGGAGGCGCGCGACCGTGCTGGGGCTGCAGCTGCGCTCCGAGCGGGACCCATTGCAGGTGCTCGCCGGGCAGATCGGCGAGCGGCATCTGCTGCTCGTGCTGGACAACTGCGAGCATCTGCTCGAGGCCTCCGTGCGCCTGGCCGACGGGCTGCTGCGCGCCTGTCCGCGGCTGCGCGTGCTGGCCACCAGCAGGGAGCGGCTGCGGATCGCCGGCGAGGTGGCCTGGCGGGTTCCCCCGCTGTCGCTGCCCGACCGCGGGCTGCACCCCGACGCGGGGTCGGTCGCGGCCTTCGAGGCGGTGTCGCTGTTCTGCCAGCGGGCCGCGGAGGCCCATCCCGGGTTCGAGCTGGCCCGGAGAACGCCGAAGCGATCGCCGACATCTGCAGGCGCCTGGACGGCATGCCGCTGGCCCTGGAGCTGGCGGCCGCGAGGGCGGGGGCGCTGTCCCCTGCCGAGATCGCCGCCCGCCTCGGCGACGCCCTCGGCCTGTTGCGGAGCGGCAGCCGTGCCGGGCTGACGCGCCAGCAGACCCTTCGGGCGACGCTCGCCTGGAGCCACGAGCTGCTCGCGGAGCCCGAGCAGGCCCTGTACCGGCGGCTGGGCGTGTTCGCGGGTAACTTCGGCCTCCCGGCGGTCGAGGGGATCTGCGTGGACGCCACCGTCCCGGCGGGGGAGGTGCTGGAGCTGCTCCTCGGTCTGATCGAGAAATCGCTCGTGCAGGTCGAGACGGGCCACGGCCAGCGATCGCGCTACCGGCTGCTGGAGACGATTCGCCAGGACGCACGCGAGCATCTGCGCGCCGCGGGCGAGAGCCGAGCGGTTCGAGCAGGCTCACCGCACTGGTACGGGAAGCTGGCCGCGGCCGCCGACCGCGACCGCGACCCGGGCGTCGCCGCCGAGTGGCCCTCCGAGCGCGTCGAGGAGGAGCACGACGACCTCCGCGTCGCCCTCGCCTCGGCGATCCGCGCCGAGCCCGCGGCCGGTCTGCGCCTGGCCCGCTCGCTGTGGTGGTTCTGGATGGCGCGGGGCTACTTCGCCGAGGGCACCCGCTGGCTGGAGGCGGCGCTCGCGGCCGCCGACGAGACGGACCCGGCCCGGCCGGGCGCCCTCGTCGCTCTCGGCGCGATCGACGTTCGCCGCCAGGGCGCCGAGCGGAGTGTCTCGCTCGGCCGCGAGGCGCTCGAGATCGTGCGGCGCACGGGCGATCGCGCGGCCCAGGCGCGGGCGCTCGAGCGTTTCGGCGTGATGGCGATGGGGGCGTTCGAGCTGGTGAGCGCCGACAGGTGTTCGCCGAGGCGCTTGCGCTTGCGGGGGAGATGGGCGAGGAGCCGGTGCGTCGTCGCCGCCCGGCAGGCCCAGGGGGTGCTCGCGGCGATCCGCGGCGAGACGGCGGCCGCCCGGGACCTGCTCGCGGAGTGCCTGGCGCAGCTGGGGCAGATCGACGAGCAGCGCGGCCCGCTGTTCTGGGCGGTCCACATCTCCCCGGTCGTCATCCCGTCGGGGCCGGGCGGCGCGCTGCGCGTACTTCTTCGAGGACACCTTCTGCCTGTTTCGCGCGGTGCGCAGCCGGGCCGGGTGCGCCTACGTGCGGATCAACGTGGCCGAGACGTTCCGCACCGACGGCGACTGCACGCGGCGCGCGAGCACCTCGAGCGGGCCGCTCGGCACCTTTCGCGAGCTGGGCGACGAGCAGGGCGCGGGGGTGGCCCTGAACGCCCTGGGGAACCTGGCAAGGCAGGCCGGGGAGCATCGACGCGGGCCGCGAGCACTTCGAGCAGGCGCTCGCGATCCGCCGCGGCGGCGGGCGATCCGCGCGAGACGCTACGGCGCTGACGGTCTCGGCATGCTCGAGCGAGCTGGGCGGGGACAGGAGCGGGGACGGTAGATGATGGAGCAGGCCGCAGCGATCTACGAGCGCACCGAGGACGCCCCGGGAAGGAGTGCTGCCTGCTCAGCCAAGGCGCCGTGGCGCTCGACGGGGGCGATCCGGCGGAGGCGAGGCGCTGTTCCAACGGGGCCGTGGAGCTGTCTCGCGACCGCGGCTTCGCCCATCGAGCGGCAGCTGGGCCCTGGCGATGCTCGCGGAGGCCGAGAGGGCGCTCGGGGAGCCGGGGCGGGCGCGGGCCGCGCTGGACGAGGCCGTTCCCGCCTTCGAGAGCTCCGGCGAGCGGCGGGCGATCGCCTACGTGGAGGGGCTGCGAGCGGGATCGTGGAGGAGCATGGAGACCGGATGAGCGGACGGTGAGGGGTTGTTGAGAGCGCGGGTCTAGCCTCGCCGCACAAATCGAGACTCGAAGGGGGCCGACATGGCAACAGAGGAGATCACCCACAGGAACCTCGCGGACGGCTCGATCGCCGAGCTCGCCGAGACGCTCCGGGGCGAGCTGATCCGTCCGGGCGACGAGGGCTACGACGAGGCGCGGGCGATCTGGAACGGGATCCACGACCGACGGCCGGCGCTGATCGTCCGCTGCGCGGGCGTGCTCGACGTGCTGCGCGCCGTCGAGTTCGCGCGCAGCGAGCAGCTGCACGTGGCGGTCCGCGGGGAGGCCGCACTCGATCCCGGGCTTCTCCACCTGCGACGGGGGCATCGTGATCGACCTCTCGCCGATGAAAGGCATCCGCGTCGACCCGGCCGCTCGGGCACCGCGCAGGCGCAGGCGGGCCTGACCTGGGCCGGAGTTCGACCACGAGACCCAGGCGTTCGGGCTGGCCGTGACCGGCGGGCTGGTGTCGAGCACCGGGCTCGCCGGGCTTCACGCTCGGCGGCGGCATCGGCTGGCTCATGCGCAAGCACGGCCTGACCTGCGACAACCTGATCGCGGCGGACGTCGTGACGGCCGACGGCCGCCTGGTGCGACGCGAGCGCCGAGGAGAATCCGGAGCTCTTCTGGGGGCTGCGCGGCGGCGGGGGCAACTTCGGCATCGTGACGTCGCTGGAGTACCGGCTGCACCCGGTCGGACCAACCGTCTGCGGCGGGCCGATCTTCTACCCCGGCGAGCGGGCCGCGACATCCTGCGCTTCTACCGCGAGTGGGCGCCGAGGCGCCCGACGAGCTGACCCACGTTCATCTCGCCACTGTGGGCGCCCGCCCGCTCCGTTCATTCCCGAGGAGTGGCACGGCAAGCCGGTGGTGGTCGTGACCGGCGCTCTACGCGGGCTCCGCCGGAGGCGGGTGCGACAGGCCGTTCGCCGCTGCGCGACCTGGGCGAGCCGGTGGCCGATCTGTGCGGGCCGATGCCCTACGTGGCGATGCAGAGGCTCCTGGACCCGATGTGGGACCGGGGCACACAACTACTTCAAGGCGGGATGGATACGCGAGCTCGACGACGAGGCGATCGAGGCGCTCGTCGCGCTCCCACCAGAGCGTGACATCGCCCAAGACGGAGATCCATATCCACCACATGGGGGGCGCCGTGGCGCGGGTGCCGGGTGACGGGACGGCCTTCGGCGAGCGCAGCGCGCCGTACCTGCATCAACATCATCGGGAGAGTTCAGGTCGAGGGATATCGAGGAGGCGTGCAGTGGGCGCAGGACTTACAGCACGGCCATGACTCCCGCATTGACCGGCGGAACCTACGTCAACTTCCTCTCTGCCGAGGGTGAGAAGCGCGTGCAGGATGCCTACGGTGAGCGGACCTTCGCCCGGCTGCGGGCCCTCAAGGACGAGTTGGACCCGCGCGAACCTGTTCCAGCCTCAACCAGAACATCCCGCCGTCGGCCTGAGGCGATGCAACGCTACGACGCGGTCATCGTCGGTGCTCGCTGCGCCGGTGCGACGCTCGCGACGCTGCTCGGGCGAGCGGGGTGGCGGGTGCTGATGGTGGACAAGGACCCGCTGGGAAGCGACACCCTCTCGACCCATCTCGTCTACCCGAACACCGTGGCGCGGCTGCAGCAGCTGGGCGTGCTCGGCCGCCTGCAGGACAGCCACCGCCTGCGGCCGAGCGCGTACCGCATGCGAATGCTGGGACGCGAGTTCGCAGGCACGTTCACCGCAGTCGACGGTCACGAACACTGCCTGGGCATCCGCCGACCGGCGCTGGATCGGGCGCTGGCGCAGGAGGCGATCGCGGCGGGAGCCGAGGCCCGCTTCGGGGAGAGGGTCACCGGACTGCTCGGGTCCGCAACACGGGAGGACCCCATCTGCGGGATCGTGCTGGCGGGAGGGGAGCGGATCGGGGCGCCCTGGGTGTTCGGGGCCGACGGGCGGGCATCGTTCGTCGCGCGCAGCCTCGGCCTTCCCGCGAGCGACCGGATGGCGGGAGAGATGTCGATGCTGCTCTCCTACTGGCGGGGGATGCCGGTCAGCGATCACGTGCACCTCGACATCGAGGAGCAGGCGGTCCTCACGTGGATCCCCTGCGAGGACGGCGTCGACCTGCTCGTCAGCGCCGGTCCCCCGGACCACACCCACGGCGACCGGGAGGCGCGGCTGCGCAAGCACCTGCAGACGCTGGGGGAGTTCCCGGAGACGATCGAGCCGGGGTGGCTCGATCGGGCCGAGCGCGTCAGCGAGGTTCGCGTGGTTCCGGAGCCCATGCTGCGCGGGTTCTACAAGCAGGCGGCCGGGCCGGGCTGGGCGTTGCTCGGCGATGCCGGCCACTTCAAGCATCCCGGCAGCGCGCAGGGGATCTCGGACGCGATCGAGCACGCGATCCGGCTGGCGGACGCCCTCAACGGTCAGGACCGCCTCCTGCGCGACTACGGCCGCTGGCGCGACGAGCGCGCCTCGGGCCATTACGAGTGGTCCTTCACCCTCGGGCGATTTCCACGTCGCGGGGTCACCGACGCGATCGCGGACGGGCTGCGGGACGACCCCGCGGCCGCTCAGGACTTTCGCGACACCCTGACCCGGCGCGTGCACCCCGGCGAGGTCTTCAGCGCCGAGCGCCTCGCGGCCTGGTTCGGCGCCCCCGAGGCCTCCACCTCGGTCTCGGGCTGATCGCTCCCGCGCGAGCGCGGGGCAGATCCTAGTGCCGGCGCTTGCCTCGCACGCGTCGGGCCACCGCGAAGGCGGGCCGGCCGGGCGTCTGCCCGCGCTTTGCCAGGATCTCCACGGCCGTCGGTTGAGCCCCCGCATCGATCGAATGCGCGAGGGTCACGGATCGCTGGGCGCCCTTGGCGCGAAGCAGCACCTGTGCCCCGTCGACGAACCGCACCGTCAGCAGCTGTTCGGTGGCCAGTACGCCGGGCCTCCACGTGATGCGCCATCCGGCATGCGTGTGGGTGACGCGGATGCGTGATGCCCGACCGGCGCTGATGGCGCCGGGGTTGTACCTGCCGACCACGATGCTTCCCGCCGCCAGGCCGTTGCGCGTGATGCGGGCGATGATCGTGCGGGTGCGCCCGGATCCCACGGCCGGCGTGAAGTGGATCGTCCCCTTGGCTGCCCCGGCGGAGCCGATCGGCTGCGCGCCCCCGTCGACGCCCTCGAGGAATCGGATCGAGAGCCCGGGCTGGCGCGTGGCGCGGTACCTCAGGACCCGGTGGGCTCCCCTGCCGGTCACGCTCGCCCTGATCACAGGGGCCGGCAGCGAGTGGGCGGTCTCGACGAGCTTGACCGGTGCCGAGCCCGGCAGCGCCTGAGCCGTCCACTTGCCGGCGCCTGCGTTCGGTATCTCCACGAGCGTCTGGCCGGTGGCCGGCTGGCGCACGACCAGCGCTCCGCCGTCGGTGCTGATCCCGTCCACCGACGCGCTGATGTGCTTGCCGCCGGGGCCGCTGAGAAGCGCCTTGGGCGCTCCCCCTTCGCCCTGGATGCCGACCATCCCGAGCTTCCCGCCGGCCGGCATCTGGAAAGTGGCGATGTGCGCCCTCCCCTTGTGTGTCCGCGAGAAGCCGGCTCCCGGGGGCAGCAGGCGCCATTGGCTGACGTTGCAGTTGCTCAGCAGGATCTGCGCCCGCGAAAGGAGCGCGGGGACGTTGTTGGTGGCGGCCGCGAGCAGGGCGTTGGGCAGGTCGTTGATCCCTGCGGCGTCCGGACGGCGGGGTGGTTAGGCGCTCGATGCGCGTGCCGGCGCGCAGCCCACGCGCCGCTTGCCCTTCTCCTTGGCGTGCATCAACGCTGAGTCGGCCGCCTCGAGCAGGGAGTCGAGGGTGATCCCGTGGTGGGGGTGTAGGGCAAAGCCGACCGTGGCAGAGACGCCACAGTCCTGGTAGCCGGCCCCTGCGACCGCTTCCTCGACCGCCCTCACGCAACGCGCGCTGAGGGCCCGGGCGACCGACATGTCGGCATCCCTCGCCACGAGGGCGAACTCGTCACCGCCGATCCGCGCGACGCAGTCCTCCGGGCGTGTCGCCGAGCCGAGGGCGCCGGCGATGGCCTGCAGCACCTCGTCTCCGGCGGCGTGGCCGTGGGTGTCGTTCACCTGCTTGAAGTTGTCGAGGTCGATCATCGCGACGGCGAGCCGGTCCGCCGGGCGTTCGAGCGCCGTGCCGAGGCTCACCTGGAAGGCGCGACGGTTCGGCAGGCCGGTCAGGGGATCGTGGGAGGCCAGGTCGAGCGAGGCCTCTTCGGCCTGCGCGAGCTCGCGCCTGTTGTAGAGGATGATGCCGACGAGGACGGCCGCGGTCGTGACGAGGGCGACGAAGCGCACGATGAACTGCAGGCGCGCGTCGCCGTCCGCGTAGGCGAACGGACTCGCGCAGATCGCGACCGCTCCCGCCAGGCGGATCACCGCCCCGCGTGGCGTCCCGAAGTAGGCGGCGAAGGTGACGGCGAGGAAGACGAGCGGCAGAAGGGGGCTCGTGGTCCCCCCGGTCAGGTAGACCCCCAGCCCGATGACGGGTACGGCGAGCATGTCCGACACCGCGTAGGCGGCCTCCCCCACCGCCGGGGCCACGAGGAGGGTGAGCACCCCCACCGCGGTGGAGCACACGATGAGAGCGATCACCAGCGAGAGGTGAGACCGGTCGGCTCCCGGCAGCAGGATCACCGCGAGCGCCGCCATCGATGCGGTCACCCAGGCCGAAGCGGCAGCGATCGACCGGAGGGGACGGGTGGGCCACCAGTTCGGCGGGCCCTCGCCCGAGTGGCCCCCGGGGTCGATCTCTCGCCTCAGCTCGGTTGCCAGCCTCGGGTGCGGGCCCGAGATGCCGGAGGGCTCGCCGGGGGCGACGGTGCCCGGCGCCGGGAGGACGGCGCCCGCCCCTCGCTCGGCGCGCTTGCCGGCCTTCGCGCTGAACATGCTCCTGTCCGCGGCGTCGAGGAGCTCGTGGAGGGTGCGGCCGTCCTTGGGCGAGAAGGCGTAGCCGATGCTGACGGACAGATCTCGGCCTTGAAGGCCGGCGCGGGCGCGCGTGCTCCGTATCGCCCGGGCACATCTGGTCCTGAGCGCCCGCACGTCCGCCGCCGTCTTGCCGGCGATGAGGATCGCGAACTCGTCTCCGCCGATGCGGGCCACGCAGTCCCGCTCGTCGCTGAGCTCCACGAGGTCGAGGGCTACCTGCCGCAGCAGCTCGTCCGCACCGGTGTGGCCGTACTCCGTATTGACCCCCTTGAAGTCGTCGATGTCGATGACCAGCACCGCGCTTCCGTGCGTGAGCGGCCGTGCCTCGGCTCGGTCGCGCAGGCTGCGAAGGTTGTGCACGCCCGTGAGCGGATCGGACAGCGCCTGCTTGCGGGAGGCCATCTCGGCCTGCATCAGACGGTGCTTGCGGTAGGCCACGACCGCCGACATGCCCCACAGCCCCGAGACCAGCATCGCCACGTGGCCCGGGAACTGCGTGCCGCGGATCGACGCCGCGTAGAAGAGCGGCGAGAGAGCCAGCCCGCTGACGAAGATGAGATGCCAGACCAGATGGCGAGGCCGGAAGAAGTAGGCGTCGTAGAGGATGGGGAAGAAGTACATCTCGGCGAAACCGCTGCTCGGACCGCCCGACCAGAGGCATGCGAGGAACACCGTCACCGCTCCAAGGGCGGAGAAGATGTTGGTGAGGATGTACAGCGTCCTGTTCGACGCGGGCTGGAACGCGAAGAAGGTGAAGACGGCGGCGAGCAGGCCGAAGCCGACGAGGCCACGCAGCTGATCGATCTGCATCGTGCCGCCATCGGGCAGCAACGTCCCGACCCCGATCGCGCAGGCGCCGGCCAGCCACATCGCGATGGGAGACCAGATCCTCAGGTCGTGCTCGTCGCGGGGCTCGACGCCGCGGATCGCCGGTGTCGTCCGCTCGATGGTCTGCCCCATGGACGAATATCTCGGCGGGGGTGGGGAGCCCGATGACAGATAGGGTCGAAGATGGACTCTTTCGCGATTCCGGGCCGGCCGGAACGGCCGCGATCGGCACCTCGGCCGCACCGGGGCTATCCACAACCATCTGATTGTGTATATTGCCCGCGGTGAGCAACTCCCCGACACCCGTCATATCCCCGCGTGAGCGGCGTCCGGGCGGCTGTTGCGAGGCGCGCGTCGAGCCCGATCTTGCTCAGGCCGAGGCCCTCGACCTTGCGGGGAGGTTCAAGGCGCTAGCGGACCCCACGCGCCTGAGGATCGTCGACGTGCTGAGGAAGGCGGCGCCAGAGGCGATCTGCCAATGCGAGCTGACTCCCCTCTTCGCGATTAGCCAGCAGGCGCTCTCGAAGCATCTGAAGGTGCTGCGCAGCGCCGGGCTGATCGGCAGCGAGCACCGAGGGCTCTGGACGTACTACTTCCTGGCCCCGGGCGGGCTCGGCGAGGTGGAGGGGTGGCTGGCTTGAGCAAGGTCGACGACATCCAGCTCAACGACCCTCAGACGCTCTACCGGCGCTGGGAGGACTCTCAATGGTCGCCTTTCACAGTCGATCTCGCCGCGGACATCTCCCAGTGGGGGGAGATGGAGGGCCCGGACAAGGAGCTGATCTTCTACGTCCTGTCCTCCCTGATGGTCGCCGAGGAGCGGATCACGACGAAGTTCTCCGGGCTGGTCGGCGCCTACGGGACGGAGGAGGAGGCCACGTTCCTGGCGACCCAGCAGGTGGACGAGGCGCGGCACATGCAGTTCTATGCCCGCTTCCAGGACGAGGTCGTCGCCTCCCCCGAGGCGATCGCCGCTCACGTCCGGCGGGCGCGCAGCCAGGTCTCCGGCGCGTTTCGCCAGATCTTCGACGTAGCACTGGTCGAGGCCCACGAGAGGCTGACCGCCCATCCGGCAGACCTCGCGGGGAAGGTGCGCTTCGTGACCCTCTACCACCTCATCCTCGAGGGGACCCTCGGCCTGACCACCTTCAAGTTCACGACCGACCACCTTTCCCGGGAGGGGCTGCTGCCGGGGTTCGTGGAGGGGTACTCCAAGATCCATCACGACGAGACCCGGCACATCGGGTATGGCGTCTGGTTCCTGCGCGAGACCGTGCGCGGGGATCCCTCGATGGGTGAGGCGGTGCGAGGGATGCTGCGCGAGCTGCTGCCCTCCGTCGCCGAATCGCTAGCGCCGCCCGACACCGGCTCGGGCCACGACTTCGCCGCGATCGGAGCCGGCGCCGAGGAGATCCGGGAGTTCGCCCTCGGGGGCCTGACGCGCCGGCTCGACATCATCGGCATACCCCTGAGCACCCTGTGAGCCAGGGGCCGCCAGGACTGCCGCGACGGGCGGCAGCCGAGGGAGAGGTGGCCTGAGATGGCCCAGGTGCTCTTCGTCTGCCTGCACAACGCGGGGCGCTCGCAGATGAGCCGGGCCCTGTTCGAACGGGCGGCAGGAGGACGTCACTCGGCCCAGAGCGCGGGGACCGAACCGGCCGAGCGGGTGCATCCGGTCGTGGTCGAGGTCATGGACGAGATCGGGATCGACCTGTCCGACCGTACGCCGCAACTCCTCACCACAGAGCTTGCCGAGCAGGCCGATGTGGTCGTGACGATGGGCTGCGGCGACAGCTGCCCCTACATACCCGGCAGGCGCTACATCGACTGGGACCTCACGGATCCGAAGGGCCTGCCCGCCGGTGCCGTGAGGGACATTCGCGAGGACATCGCCGGGCGCGTCCGCGGCCTGATCGACGAGCTCGACGCCGGCGCCTGATTCGCCCCGCCGCGTCGGGTCTGCGATGAGTTGGGGATCGGCGGACGGTCTACACCGATGAGCGCATTTCCGAAGGCAGTCCGGAAAGGAGCACCATGACGATCGTGATGACGGGCCTCTCGACCTCGCTCGACGGGTTCATAGCGGGACCCGACGACAGGGTGGGACAGCCGCTGGGAGTCGGAGGTGAGCGCCTCTTCGAGTGGTTCAACGACGGGGACACGCCGAGCCGCTACCACCCGACCTTCAGGATGTCCTCGGCCAGCGCCGCCTTCTTCGACGAGTTCGCCGGCCGGGTGGGGGCGGTCGTCACGGGCCGGCGCACCTATGACATCGCCGGGGCGTGGAGCGGGAGCGGGCCGCTTGCGGGCGTTCCCCTGTTCGTCATGACCCATCAGCCTCCGGAGACGGTGCCGACCGCCCCGCGGAGCCCGCCCTACACGTTCGTCTCCGGCGGGATCGAGGATGCCGTGGAGCGGGCCCGGGCGGCCGCGTCCGGCAAGGACGTGTCCCTGATGGGGGCCAGCGTCGTCCAGCAGTGCCTGCGGGCCGGCCTGCTCGATGTGCTCGTGGTGCATTTGGTGCCGGTGCTGCTGGGCGGCGGCGTTCGCCTGCTTGGCGACCTTCCTCCCGGCGGCCGCGACCTGGAGCTGCTGCGGGTGGTGGATGCTCCGGGCATCACCCACCTGACCTATCGGGTGGTGAGGTAGTGCCCATCACCCCCTCGGGATGATGTTGCGCCGGGCCGCCGGCGCGAGACTGGCCGCATGTGTCGATGGATGGCCTGGCACGGGCAGCCGCTTCTGATCGAGGAGCTGCTGTTCAAGACCCAGCACGGGCTGGTGGACCAGAGCCTGCACTCGCGCATGGGCGCCGAGACGACCAACGGTGACGGTTTCGGTGTCGGCTGGTACGGCGTGGGCGAGGGGCCGGGCATCTATCGCAGCGTCTCACCGGCGTGGGGAGACCCGAACCTGCGTCACCTGGCCGCCCACATCGAGACACCGCTGTTTCTCGCCCACGTCCGGGCGACCTCGGGCACGGCCGTGCAGGAGACGAACTGCCATCCCTTCAAGCACGGCGGCTGGTTGTTCGTTCACAACGGGCTGATCAACGACTTCCACGCCGTGCGGCGCGAGCTGATGCTGGCGCTCGACGCGGTCTCCTTCTCGGAGATCGAGGGCTCGGCGGACTCGGAGGTCCTCTTCCACCTGGCCCTCGGCTTCGGCCTCGACCGTGATCCGCTCGGCGCCCTGGAGTCGGCGATCGGGTTCGTGGAGGACACGTTGCGAAGCAGCGGCATCGAGCCGGCCGTGCAGGCCAGCATGGGTGTGAGCGACGGGGCCAGCGTGTGGGCGGTCCGCTACTCCAGCGAAGGGCGCTCCCGGACCCTCTTCCGCTCCGAGGACGTGGACGCGATCCGAGAACTGCACCCCGACAACCCCCGCCTGCAGCTGATGCGCGAGGGTGACCGCGTGGTCATCTCCGAGCCCTTTGCCGACCTGCCCGGCGCCTGGCACGAGATACCGGAGTCGACGGCTCTGACGGTCGCCCCGGGCGGCGAGTGGGAGACCAGGCCGTTCCTCCCCCGTACCCCTTCGGCTCAGCCCTGAGGGGGCAGGCTCGCGGCAAGCTCGCGCGCAAGGCGCGCCCAGGCCTCGTCGACCTCGCCGGCCTCGAGCTGCACGTTCGCGAGCGCCGAGCCGCCGATCCGTCCCACAGCCTCCTCGAGCACCTGTGCCCACACATGCTCGACGATCACCCCCGCCACCGCCCAGCCAGGTTCCAGGGCGTCGCCCAGCTCGCGCACCAAGCCGCCGGCGGCCCCATCGAGTGCGGCCTGGGTCTCCTGTTCGCGGGCGGACCCGTCGAGGCGGAAGCCGACCAGCTGGCCGATCATCCCGGCCGAGCTGGTGGCGGCGAGCGACACGGCCACGAGCTCGCCGGAGCCGTCCTCGCGGCCGACGAAGAGCGCATCGAGGATGCGCAGGGCGCCCCCGCTTTCGATCCGCTGCAGGGCGCCCGAGAGCCGCCCCTCGAAGCTCGACCCCGGCGGAAAGGTGAAGGCCAGCAGCTGCCGCGGGGCGGGGTGGTTGTCAGGCACAGGGGGCATCTGGGAGCCTGCCCGTCAGCCTAGGGTGGCGGATGTGGCGCGCATCCCCCCAAAGGGGTGACGCCAGTCATGCCGACGCGCCCTATACCCCGTTGGGATGATGCCACCACCCGAGAAGACAGGAGACGATGGCCTTGTCCGAGAACGAGATCCGCCAGGCCGTATCCGCGATGGTGCTCGAGGAGCGTCTCAAGGGTCTGCCCCGCGACGCGCTCGCCGAGTACGGCACCGGCACGGAGGTGGCCTACGACGTGCTGTCGAACGAGCTGCTCCTCGACGGCAGCGCGCGGTTGAACCTGGCCACGTTCGTCACCACCTGGATGCCGGCTCGCGCCGCCGCCCTGATGGCCGACACGGCCGACAAGAACATGATCGACAAGGACGAGTACCCGCAGACGGCCGAGATCGAGAGGCGCTGCGTGAACATAGTCGGCCATATGTGGAACGTTCCCGGAAGCGGCGACGTGACCGGCACGTCGACGACCGGGTCGAGCGAGGCCGCGATGCTGGGCGGCATGGCACTGAAGTGGCGCTGGCGGGAACGCATGCGGGCCGCCGGGAAGCCCGTCGACCGGCCCAACCTCGTGACGGGGGTGAACGTCCAGGTCTGCTGGGAGAAGTTCTGCCGCTACTGGGACGTGGAACCGCGTCTGGCGCCGATGGAGGGCGACCGCTTCCACCTCGACGCCGAGCACGCGGTCGCGCTCTGCGACGAGAACACGATCGGCGTCGTGGCCGTGCTCGGGTCCACGTTCGACGGCAGCTACGAGCCCGTCGCCGAGATCTGCGCGGCGCTGGACGAGCTCGCGGCGGGGGGAGGCCCGGACGTCCCCGTCCACGTGGACGCGGCCTCCGGGGGCTTCGTGGCGCCGTTCGTCCAGCCTCAGCTCGAGTGGGACTTTCGTCTCGCGCGAGTGCAGTCGATCAACGCATCCGGGCACAAGTACGGCCTCGTGTACCCCGGGGTCGGATGGGCGATCTGGCGCGACCAGGAGGCGCTGCCGCGGGATCTCGTCTTCGAAGTGAACTATCTGGGCGGCAAGATGCCCACGTTCGCCCTCAACTTCTCCCGGCCGGGGAGCGAGGTCCTCGCCCAGTACTTCATGTTCGTGTCGCTGGGCGCCGACGGATACCGCGAGGTGCAGCGAGCCTCCAGCGCCATCGCCCAGCACGTCGCGAAGGAGATCGCCGAGATGGGTCCCTACCGGCTGCTGACCGACGGCAGCGAGCTGCCCGTGTTCGCCTTCACCCTCGCACCGGAGGTAAAGAACTACAGCGTCTTCGACGTGTCGGCCCGGCTTCGCGAGATGGGCTGGCTGGTTCCTGCATACACCTTCCCCGAAAAGCGCGAAGACCTGTCGGTGCTGAGGGTGGTCGTGCGGGCGGGATTCAGCCACGACATGGCGGACCTCTTCCTCGAGGGACTGCGCAAGCAGACCGCCGCGCTGGACTCGCTGAAGTCTCCGCTGCCCGGACGAAGCTCGGCCGAAACCGAAATGTTCAGGCACTGAGACGCCCGTGGAATGCGGGATTGGGCGGGCCGGGCCCGTGACGGACCCGGCCCGTCGATGCTCCTAGGCTGCCGGCTCGGGATGCTTGGCCAGCTCGTAGAGGATGATCAGCGAGAGGGCGAAGATGCACAGCGACCAGAACGGATAGGCGGGGATCTCCAGCAGCGCCTCGATGGACACCAGCCCCGCCGTCAGGATCCCGAACCAGCGTCCGAAGGAGCCCCCCGCGAAGAGGGAGAGCCCCGCGATGATCTGTAACACACCGAGGATCAGGGTGATCCAGCCCCAGGTGTTGAGGTTGCTGAGGATGAAGTGCGTTTCCGCCACGAAGAAGCGTGATTCATCGATCGCGGCGATCCCCCATATGACGTTCAGAACTCCGCTGATCGAGAGAAGGATTCCGGCAAAGAGCCACCATCCGGTGACCCTGTCCAAGTTATCCACGACGGCCTCCTTGTGCTTGACAGGGTGCTCCCCCCGGAGGTGTTCCCCTCTCGGGGGAAGGTGCCCCCTATGAGGGGGCCCAGCAAGCATAAGCCTCCCGTGGACCCGGATTCGCGCCATCGGGGATGCCCCTCCTCGGAAGGTGGGGAACTACGGGGGGGAACTACGCGTCACACCCCAGGGGGCCCGCCGGTGCGAGGAGCACCTGATATCAACCCGTCCGAACATGCCCGCATCGCGCCTCCCACGACGCCTCATCTCGCGGATCTCGGCAGGGGTGGCGCTCGCGAGCGCGCTCGCCGTGGCGGCGTCGGGCTGCGGGTCCAGCACGGCGACACCCGCGGGCCTGGTCATCTCCGGGCCCGGCCTGCGCACGAGCCAGCCGCCCTGGGCGCCGGAATACGCCCACCTACCCGAACGACTGCACCAGCTCGGTCTTCCTCCGACCGGCAACGAAAAGTTCCACATCCACGCCGTGCTGCACATCTACAACGAAGGCCTGCTCGTGCAGGTTCCGGCAGAGATCGGCCTCGAGCCCGCCAAGCACATCGAGACGAGCCTGCACACCCACGACGGCACCGGCATCATCCACATGGAGGCCGCCCACCCATTCAAATTCACGCTCGGTGACTTCTTCTCCGTGTGGGGGGTCAAGCTGGGGCCCGCCCAGGTGGGTGGGCTAAAGGGTTACGGCGCAGACAAGCTGCACTTCTACGTCAACGGCCGGCCCCTGACCAACCCGGCCGCCTACGTCCTTCACAACGGAGACAGCATCGTCATCGGCTATGGGCCGGCCAACAGCTTCACCCACACCCCGAGCACCGTCCTGCTCAAAGAAGTCGAGGAAGGAAAGGCCGGCTTGAACTGCTCGAGCTCCACGACGTCGAAGGGCTCCCACAGCTGCCTCACGACAAAGACGTCCACTGGCTCGAGCAAGAAGCCCTGAGGCCCCCCGCCTCTCCGATCTCCCGCCCGGCCCGGCTACGCGGCGCGGGCAACCCCGGGCTCGTCATCCCGGCCAGGAGACACCCCCGGACGCTCATGGCCGGCCTTCGGTGGCCTGGCCAGCAGGATGGCGCCGGCGGTGACAGCCGCGAAGGCGAGAACTCGGATGACTCCCAGGGCTCCCCCCGGCACCGACTCGTGCAGGATCACCGTTCCCGCCGCGATCGGCACGGCGTTTGTGAGCAGGGTCGCGATCCCCGCGACGGTGAGGGCCGCCCCGCTCTGATATCCGATCTGCAGCAGCGACGTTCCAAGCAGATAGCCGGCGATGAGGGGGATGACGAACAGCGTTCTGGCGCCGCCTTCGGTTGCGAGCTTCGTGCAGATGTCCCCGGTTGCGAAGAAGAGTCCGCCGGCGATCCCCTGGCCCACCCCGCGCCGCAGGAAGGCTCGACCGCTGGTGAGCGCCACGATGGCAGCGCCGGCCGTGGCGCCCAGCCAGAGGAGGATGTCGGCGAGCGAGCCCGGGGAGCCCCCGGCATCTCCGCCGCTCAGGGACACCCCGAGGAAGACGAGACCTGCGACTGCGACGCCGGCTCCCGTCGCCTCTCGGCGCGTGAGCCGGCGGTGGGCGAGGCGGGCGGAGGCCACGGCGAGGATCCCGACTCCACCGGCGGCGACGCTCTGCACCAGCGCCAGGGGTGCGAGGCTCAGGGCGGCGACATAGAGACCGAAGCCTGCCGTCTCCATGGCGAATCCCGCCATCCAGGCGCGATCGGTGAGCAGCAGGGCGGCCGAACGCAGGGGGTGGGAGAGAGTGAGACGAGGCAGGCCTGCGGCGGCTCCGTGCTCGCGCAGGTAGGCCAGGCTGATCAGGGTCGTGGACGCGAGCGCGAGCACGAGGGCAACGGCGGTGCTGGCATGCATCTCCGACGCGAAAGGCTACCCTGCGTCAACCCCAAGCCCAGGAGGAGAGATGGCAACAGACCCCACCCGCGAGGACATCAGCCGCCTCGTCGCCGAGGACGACGGCGGTCCGGTGGTGATGCTCAACCTGCTGCGCTTCGCGGGCGAGGAGGGCCGGGCCTCCTACATGCGCTATGCAGAGGCCGTCGCTCCCTTCCTCGAGAGGGCGGGCGGGCGCACCCTCTACGCCGGGGACTGCTCGACGCTGCTCGTGGGCCCGGAGGCCCACGACTGGGACGCCATGCTCGTCGTGCGCTACCCGAGCCGCAAGGCATTCCTCGAGATGGTCAAAGCCCCCGATTACCAGGCGATCACCCACCTTCGCACCGAGGGGCTCGAGGCGGCCGTGCTCGAGGCCACACGACCCTGGGGCTCGTAGGTCAGGCGCTCGCGACCAGCTGGGCCTGAGGACGGCCCATGGGCGGCCTACGGGCGGCTGGGACTCGTGCAGATCGTCGCCAGCTACCCCGACTACGCGCTGTTCCTAGCGCCTGAGGGGGACACCACGCTCTCGCTCCATCGTCGGGAGGGCACTGCGGCCGAGCCCGGCGCGAGCATCCATTTCGAGGTCGACGACATGGATCACACGGTGGCGGAGCTCTCGCAGGCCGGGTTCGCCTTCCTGCTCGCCCCACGGCAGGGCGCTGCCCTCAGCATGCCGCCCGCGCGCCGGAGCCATCTGGCATGACCGCTAGGCTTCATAGAGTCATGTCCGGTCGTATACGTTCCGGCGCGCCCCCCGAATCGGCTGTTCGCGAGCGGGTGCTGCACGGACACCGCGTCGCCTACAGACAGGCCGGAAAGGGCCCGGTCGTCCTGCTCATCCACGGAATCGCTTCGGAATCCGATACGTGGAGCCGTGTCATGCCCGGGCTGGCGCGGCACTTCACGGTCCTGGCCCCCGACCTGACCGGCCACGGACGCTCGGCCAAGCCGCGTGGCGACTACTCCCTGGGAGCTCACGCCTGTGCCCTGCGGGACCTGCTGATCACGCTCGGGCATGACCGGGCGACGTTCGTGGGCCATTCGCTGGGCGGCGGCATCGCGATGCAGCTCTCCTACCAGTTCCCGGAGCTGTGCGAGCGGCTGGTCCTCGTCGACAGCGGTGGCCTGGGCCGCGAGGTGAGCCCCCTGCTGAGGGCGGCGGCGCTCCCGGGATCGGAATACGTCCTGCCGCTGCTCGCCGCCACCCGACTGCTGGATGTCGGCCGCTTCGCCTCGGGCGTTCTCGGCCGCGTCGGGTTGCGCGCGGGGACAGACCTTCAGGAAATCGCCCGGGGCCATGCCTCGCTCGCCGATCCCGAGGCGCGCGCGGCATTCGTGCACACGCTGCGCTCGGTCGTGGAGCCGGGTGGCCAGCGCGTCGACGCCTCCAACCGGTTCTATCTGGCAAAGCACATACCGCTCCTCTTGATGTGGGGGGAGCGCGACAGGATCATCCCCGCCTCCCACGGACACGCAGCCCACCGGCAGCTGCCGCATTCCAGGCTCGAGACGTTCCCCGACGCCGGACACTTCCCCCAGCTGGACGAGCCTCAGCGCTTCATAGAAGCGCTGAGCGACTTCATCGCCGAGACGGAGCCCTCCGAGCTGGACACCGAGGCCTGGCGCGAGCTGCTGGCGACCGGCTAGGCCCTCGCCCAAGCTCCTGGCGCAGCCGGGCGCAGAGGGCACCGGTCGTCGCAACGCCCGTGCAGGGGAGGTGCGCGCCCTTCGCGGTGTCGACCTCCGGATCGCCGACGGCGAGTTCGTCGCGATCATGGGACCGTCGCAGCTGAGCGAGGACGAATGGGCAGCGATTTCATCCCAGGCCGCCTCCGAGTCGATGAGGACGCCGTCGAGATCGAACACGATCGCGGCGAGCCGGCGGACGATTCCCGTCATCCACCGGGGCGGCTCGCCGGCGCGATCAACGCCCGTTCGAGATCGTCCGAGGCGCGTGATCCGGCATAGAGCTCGCCGTCGATGAACAGGGTTGGGGTGCCCTGCGCACCTGCGCCCGTACCGCTGAGGACGTCCTCCTCGATGCGGGCACCATGTCCCGGCTGACCCAGGCCCTCCCTATGAAGGCAGTTGCGCGCGGATCATCCACAGCTGCTCCTCGAGCGCGCGGACGACCTCGACCAGGACGTCTTCGGAGGCGGAGTCGAGCTCGGCGAGCCGGTTCATGCGCTCTCTACAGCGCTCTGCGACATAGGCAAGGCGTTTGGCCAGCTCGAGCAGCACCGAGTGATCCTCGACAGCGCCGCGCTCGATCTCCTTGACCTCGCTGTCGGCCGCGACGGCGCTCGCCTGCCCATCTGGCGAGAATCCGACCGTGACGGCCCGCTCGGCGACCGTGTCGGCGAGCTCCCGCCACGAGTCGACCAGCTCGTCCAGGTGGAGGTGCAGGGGTCGAAAGAGCGGACCGACGACGCTCCAGTGCAGTTGCTTGCCGATCAGCGACAGGTCGACCAGCTCGACCAGCGTCGCCTGCAGCTCGACCCCGATCTCGTCGCGCTCATGCTTGCCGAGTGCCGGTAGATGTGCCGAACCAGTGGTGATAGCCATCGTCGTGCTCTCTTTCTCTAGCTGTTCGACTCCAAGGTCGCGTCTCTGCTGCGTCGCCGACCGCCAACATGCCGGGCGGGCTGGTCCAACGGGAGCGGTGCCCGCTGGGGGCCATCTCCGGCAGGGTCGAGGTGCATCCTCACGAGCCTAGCGCGATGATGGCGGAGCCCGAAACGACTCGGCCGGAGCCGTCCCCGGGAGAACTGTCAGCGATCCAGCGCGGCCAGCAGGTGTTCGGCGATCGCCTGCGGCGAGGGTGGGCATCCGGGGATGCGGATGTCCACCGGCAGCAGCTGCTCCAGCGGGCCTGCGAGCTGCGCCGGGTCGCCCAGGGACTCATGGCCGAGTGCGCAGGCGCCGAGGGCTGCGACGAGGCGAGGCTCGGGCATGGCCTCGTAGGAGATCCGCAGAGCATCCGCCATTCTGGTGGTCACGGGCCCGGTCACGAGCAGGACATCGGCGTGGCGGGGTGAGGCGACGATGTCCAGCCCGTAGCGCTGAAGGTCGTAGCGGGGGCTCGTGACGAGGCCGAGCTCGTGCTCGCAGCCGTTGCACGAGCCGGCGTCGACGTGACGCAGCCCGAGCGACCGCGGGTGAGCAGGGCGGGTAAGGGCGGCCTCACGGCGCAGCCGGGCTAGCTGGCGCAGCAGGAGGAACATCAGCGATCCACGCAGGCGTAGCAGAGCTCGAAGCTCTTGTTGATAAGGGGAAAGTCGGGCAGCAGGTTCCCCACCGCGGCGTGCGCCAGGGCAGGCCAGTTGGCGTACGAGCCGGTGCGCAGCCGCATTCGCGTGATGCGTCCATCTTCCAGCTCGACGGCGGCGAGCGTTGCTCCCCGCGGGCCCTCTACGAGTCCGAGGCCGAACCGTCGCTGCTCGTGCCTGGAGGTCGTCGTCCCGCGTGCCAGGGGATGGGAGAGGAGCTCGTCGAGCACCTCGAAGGTGGTCTCGAGCTCGGCGGCTCGAAGCTGCAGGCGGGCGGCAACGTCTCCGGAGGGCGACCGCGGCGCCGCCGGCACAAAGCCGCCGTCATACCAGAGCCGCGGGCTGCTGGTTCGAACGTCGGTTCGAACTCCGGCCGCCCGGGCGGCCGGGCCGGAGGCTCCGAGCCGCAACGCATTCTCATGGTCGAGGACGCCGACATCGTTCAGCCGCGCCTGCATCGAGCCGGCGAACTCCAGCTCCCGCCAGGCCGCCGCTGCGTCGGTGCGCAGATCGCGCATCTGTAGACGGGCCGCGTCAAGCGCCGAGCGGCCTGGCGCGAAGTTGCCCTCCCCGACTGCGATGGTGCGGAAGAGAAAGCGGTGCCCGGCGAGGAGCTCGTTCAGGCGCTGCGCGCGATCCTTGAGCGCGGCGAACACCATCGAGCCCGGGGCATAGCCGACGCCGGCGCAGAGGGCGCCGATGTCGTGAAGGTGGTTATAGAGGCGCTCGAGCTCGAGCAGCACCGTGCGGGCGACTCGCAGGTCGCGCCCGGGCCAGAGGCCGAGTGCCTCCTCCACGGCCTGGGCGTAGGCGACGCTGTTGGTCACCGCGCATGCCGCACAGGCGCGGCCCGCGATCGTGAGGGCGCCGGCCACGTCCTCGCCCTCCGCCGCGTGCTCGAGGCCGCGGTGCTTGTAGAAGAGGCGCGCGTCGAGCGCGAGGATCCGCTCACCGACGACATGGAAGCGGAAGTGCCCGGACTCGATCACGCCGGCGTGTATCGGCCCGACCGCGACCTCGTGCACCCCATCGCCCGCGACCGGTGTCATCCAGGCGGCCGGATCCTGCGGGTGGGCGACGAGAGCCCGCATCGGGTCGTGTCCCTCGAAGGCGATCGCGTGCAGATCGCGGGCCTCGCGCTCGTCCCAGCCGGCCGCGGGGGTGAGATCGACGATCGTCGGAACCCGCTCCTCGTGAGCCGTGCAGCTCAGCACCTCGAGCGCTCGGTCCGGGCCCGCAGGGCCACGCGCCACTGAGCCCCGGTGCCGCTGCCGACGGCCCACCCGCCCGCGAAGCGGGCCCCGGCGGCGAGCCGCTGCGCGATCGCCTCGCGCCAGTGGGCGGCGTCGACCGTGAGCGTCACAGTGCGCCTCGCGCCAGCGTGAGCACGAAGGCCGAGCCGGGGAGCAGCAGCCCGAGGACGTGAGCGACGCCAGCCCGAATCCGACCGCGACGGTCAACGCCGCGATGGGACGCTCTCCACGGTGTCTCTGGGCCGGCGACCGGTGCCCGGTGCGCCGACCACACCCTCGAGCAGGGCGTGCAGCAGCCCGAGGAATCCCAGCGCGAGCGCCAGGGCCGCGAGGATCACGACCACCGGGTAGCCCGCCGCAAGCCCGCCCGAGAGGATCAGCACCTCCGAGACGAAGATCGGCGATGGTGGCAGGCCGCCGAGCGCGCCGAGGCTCAGCCCCATCGCGGAGGCCGTGGGCCGGCTCACGGCGAGCACCCCGGAGGGTGCGTGTCGGGCGGCCTCGTGGTCGCCGCGCAGCAGCGGTATCGCAGCGTAGAAGCCGAGTGCCTTGGCGAGCCCATGGCCGGCGACGTGGATCACGACGCCGGCGATGGCCAGCGGTGTGCCGAAGCCGATTCCGAGCGCCAGAACGCCCATGTGCTCGAGGCTCGAGTATGCGAGCAGGCGCTTCCATGGCAGCGAGCGCCACAGGAAGGGGACGGCCACGATCAGCGAGGCCAGACCGAAGCCGAGGAACACGGCGCGCACGTTGGCGCTTCCGACGGCACCGGCGAGCGTCAGCTTCACGCGCCAGGCGACGAGCACGACGGTCGGCAGCAGCGCCGCCGAGAGCAGGGCGCTGATCGGCGCCGGCGCCTCGCTGTGTGCGTCGGGGAGCCAGTTGTGGACGGGTGCCCATCCGATCTTCGCCGCCAGCCCGGCGAGGATCAGGACGAACGCCACGAGCGTCGGCTGACGCGGCAGGCCGTGCGCGGCTCTCTGCACCGCGTGCCAGTCGAGAGCGCTCAGGCCCCCGCTCCCGTGGCGCGACAGGGCCAGGGCGAGCACCACGATGCCCAGCAGTGCGACCGAGAGCCCCAGCGTGGTGAGGATCAGATACTTCCAGCCGGCCTCCAGCGCGTGGCGGCGACCGGTGAAGGCGACGAGCAGGGCGGAGGCGGCCGTGGTCGCCTCCACCAGCAGCCAGGTGACGGCGAGGTTGCCCGCGATCGGGACGGCCAGCAGCGCTCCCCAGAACGCATAGAAGGCGGCGTAGTACCAGTGGCGCGAGCGCCCGGCGCTGAACCAGCTCCGACTCGCCGTGCGCAGATACGCGGGAGAGATCAGTGCGCTGGCCAGGCCGACGACCGCGATCAGCGCCAGGAACACTCCGCTGGCGCCATCGAGCAGGTAGAGACCGCCGCGCAGGGGAGGGCTCCCGCCGCGAAACAGCAGGGTCCCGGCGAGCACGAGCGCTGCGGCCGCGCTCACCACGGCCGTGGCGAGGTTCAGGCGATCGGCCTGGCCCGGCGTCCGGGTGGCCAGCACCAGCAGACCGCACACGACGGGCAGCACCGGGACAACGACCGCGAGCACGGGGACGAGGTCAGTCATGGAGCCCCCGCAGCAACTCGGTGTCGCCGGTTCCGAGCTCGGTGTAGATGCGGTGTGTGAAGGCCGCGGCTACGGTCACGACCAGGACGAGATCGAACAGGGCGCCCAGCTCGACGACGTAGGACAGCCCGCCGGGAACCGAGATGGCCAGCAGCGACACACCGTTCTCGGCCACGATCAACCCGAGCAGCTGCATGAACGCGGGTCTGCGTGCGATGACGATCGCGAGCCCGAGGAGCACGAGTGCGACCGCGACCCGCTCGGTCTGTGCGTCGCCGAGACCGAGCGGCGGGACGAGCGTCACCGCGACCAGGGTCACCGCCCCGGCACCGGCCAGTCGCACGAGGCCCGGCGCGGCCGCGGCCACGAGACGGGGCTCGCGGGTTCGGCGCAGCACGACCAGCAGCAGCGCCGGCAGCACGGCGGCCTTCGTCAGCAGGACCAGGCTCGCCACCAGGTAATCCCCCGACCGTCCAGAGGTGAGCGTGAGCGCCCCGACGCCCAGTGCGAGCGACTGGGCTGCGATCAATGCCACCGCGACCGTGCGGCGGCGTACCGCTATCACTCCCAACCCGAGCACGAGGATCAGATCGAGCAACGCCGCGCTCATGGCCCACCTGCGATCGAGGAGACCAGGCCGGCGAGCGCGACCAGGCAGCCGAGGCCGAGCAAGGACGGGACCCGCAGGATGCGCATCTTCGCCTGCGTGGTCTCAACCACCGCGAGCAGCAGGCAAGCCGCCACGAGGCCCCCGGCGAGCGCGGCGAGGCCGCCGAGGAAACCGCGCGGGTGTGGCAGGAACAGCGCTGCCCCGAGCGTCAGGATCAGCCAATGGCGCGCCGCGGCGACCCAGGAGAGATATGCCAGGTCGCGTCCCGCGTACTCCAGCAGCGGACCCTCGTGGATCATCGTCAGCTCGAGATGGGTGTCGGGGTTGTCGATCGGCTGGCGGCCGGTCTCGACGAGGACGACCAGCGCGAAGGCGAAGGCACCGCACCAGTGGGCCGCATGGCTCCAGACCGCCCAGCCCGAGCCCGCGTCGGCCATCGCGACCAGGTCGGTGCTGTGAGCGGGCAGCGACCCGAGCAGCAGGGCCAGCATCACCAGCGCCTCGCCGAAGACCGCGAGCGTGAGGTCACGAGCGGCGCCCATCAGGGCGAAGCCGTTGCCCGGGTCCCAGGCGGCAGCTCCCGTCGCGAATCGCGCGAGCGCCAGCAGGCCCACGAACACCAGCGCATCGTTGCCGAGCCCCCACCCGCCGGAGCGTCCGCCGAGCGGCACCAGCGCGAAGGCCAGCAGCAGGGATGCCGCCGCGACGGCCGGGCCGAGCCGGTACAGCAGCGACGCTCCCACCGGGCTGACCGTGCTCTTGCCCCACAGCCGCCGGAGCACCCGGTAGGGCTGCAGGGGGGAGGGGCCCCGGCGTCCCTGCAGACGCCCCTTGAGCGTCTGGATCGTCCCCGGAACCAGCGGAGCGAGCGCCACGCCCGCCGAGCTGCAGGGCCGCGGTGACGACGGAGGTCACGCCAGCGCCCCGATGCGCACCAGCGCGAGCAGGGCCACGACCAGCACGAGCACATAGAGGGCATAGGTGCGCACGTTTCCCGTCTGCAACCGCCGCGCGAGCGCCGCGCCGCGCAGCCCCGCACGGGTCGCAGGCTCGTAGATCAGCTTGTCGGCGAGTGGATGCACCTCGTTTGAGTAGGCGATCCGCTGGACGAGGCCATGCTCCTGGACGATCTCGAGCTCGCGGCGAGGGACGCAGAACCGCCTCGAGCACCAGCCTCAGCGGCTTGGTGAAGCCCGCCGACGTCCAGCCCAGCGCGGGCGCCAGCTCCTGGCCGCACGCCCAGCTCGGTGCCGGCGCGGCCTGGCGCGCTCCGCGCGCTCGGAGCAGGAGGCAGACCAGCGCAGCCAGCGCAACGGCGATCCCGAGGGCGGGCAGCGATCCGGTGCCCGGAATCTGGAGCCCGCGTGCAGCGGGAGCACCGCGCCACGGGCCCCGGGGGCCAGGCGCGCGAGCGTGGGGACCACGAGACCTGGGATCACGCCGATCACCACGCACAGCGCTGCCAGCAGCGCCCATTCCGATGCGCATGGAAGGGGGCGGATCGATCGCCACGGCGCACTCCGCTCGTCGCGGCGGTCCCAGCAGCACCAGGCCGACAACCTTCACAAAGCACATCAGCGCCAGGGCGGCGGTGGCGGCCAGGCCCGCAAGCGCGATCGCGCCCGCCAGCGCGACCCAGAGCGGCCCTTGCAGCGCCACGTGCATGAGGGATTGAAGGGTCAGCCACTCCGAGGCGAAGCCGTTCAAGGGTGGCAGCCCCGCGATCGACATCGCACCGAGCAGGAACGCTCCGCCCGTCCACGGCATACGGCGCATCAGGCCGCCGAGCCGATCCAGGTCCAGTGAGCCGACCTCCCGCTCGAAGGCGCCCGCACCCATGAACAGCAGCGCCTTGAAGATCGCGTGGTTCGCCACGTGCAGTAGTGCAGCGGCGAACGCGATCGCCGCCCACACGGTCATCCCCGCGCGCGCGAACAGGAGGGAGGCCCCGAGACCGAGGGCGATGATGCCGACGTTCTCGATGGAATGGAACGCGAGCAGACGCTTGAGGTCGTGCTGGACGAGCGCCCACAGCACCCCGCCGAGGGCAGAGAGCAGCCCCAGCGCCAGCAGTGTCAGCCCAAGCCATCGCGGAGTTGCCCCGAGCCACTGGAACTCGACCCGGATCAGCCCGTACAGGGCGACCTTGATCATCACCCCGGACATCAGCGCCGACAGGTGGGCGGGAGCCATCGGGTGGGCACGCGGCAGCCACGAGTGCAGCGGGACCAGCCCAGCCTTCGTGCCAAAGCCCACCAGGGCGGCCACGGCCACCAGGGTCTGCGCGCCCGTACCGGCCTGGGCGAGGGCGGCTGGATCTCCGATGGCGCCGTAATGGGCGAGCGCGAGCATTGCGACCCACACTCCCGCCCCGCCGAGGTGTGTGATCGCCAGGTATGCGAACACCGCGGCGCGGGCCGAGTCGTCGCGCCGCGCCACGAGGATCGCGGCCGCGGGAACGAGAGTCATCAGCTCCCAGAAGCCGAGAAAGGTCGTGATGTCGCGGGCGGCGAGCAGGCCCGCCATCGCCAGCAAGAACGCGGCCGTGAGCGCGCCGACGGCGCGCGGCGCCGGACCGGCCCGGACATATGCTCGCGCGAAGATCAGCACCGGCACCGCGGTGACGGCGAGCACGAGAAGGAAGAACCCGGTCAGCGGATCCAGTCCCAGCGCCGGCGCGATCCCGCTGCGGAAGGCGGCGCCCACCGTGTGATCGCCGACGAGGACGATCGCGCCAGCCGATCCGAGCAGCGCCGTACCCCCGGCCTGGGCTGTCAGCCCGGCGCTGAGACGGCCGGGCCATGCCGCGAGCACGCCGCCGAGCGTCAGGCCCGCCACGCCGGCGAGCGCGATCGCCGCGGTCACGGACACTTCAGGGGGCCGTCCGCGAGCCGCCGCGCGGAGGGCCGAAGTCCTCGCCTGCGAGCCCGTCCAGCAGCGCCTGACCCTCTGCGAGGTTGGCGGAGATGATCTGCTTGGCCAGCTCCAGCAGCTCAAGCGTGCGCCGATCCTTGACTCGGTAGTAGACGCTCGTACCGTCGCGACGGCTCTCCACGAGCCCCTGCTTGCGCAGAGCGGCGAGCTGCTGGGAGGCCGTGCTCGAGTCGAGCTCGAGCTCGGCCTGCAATGCGCCAACAGTCTGCTCGCCGTCACGAAGCACCTGCAGGAGGCGGATTCGCACGGGATGACCGAGCACGCGGAAGAACTCCGCCTTGAGGGCATAGATCGGCGACTGGCCGCTCGGAACGGGCGTCATAGGACCGAATCTTACAAGAGTTGAAGCTTTGCAGATATGTCCTGCACCACCCATGGCCGGTGCCATTTGGAGCGTTTAGAGGATCGCGCGTCGCGGGGTGGCTCGGCTCGGTTGCCCGCACACGACGGATGCGGCACTAAAGCCGCCGTCAGGCGCGCCGATGGTGCCGTATGCCGGAAGCCTCTCCGCTGATCACATTCCTTTCGGACTACGGCCATTCGGACGAGTTCATCGGGGTATGCCACGGCGTCATCGCGCGACGCTGCCCGGAGGCCCGGGTGATCGACATCGCCCACACGATCCCGCGCCACGACGTTCGAGAAGGGGCACTCGTGCTGCGCGATGCCCTTGCCCACATGCCGAGGGCAGTCCACCTGGCCATCGTCGACCCAACGGTGGTCCTCTCTGGACGGAGCTCACGGCGGGCGATCGCAATGCGCACGGCCGTCGAGGACCGACTGCTGGTGGGACCCGACAACGGGCTCCTATGGCTAGCCGCCGAGCGGCTCGGAGGGGTTGTCGAGGTGGTCGACATCAGTCAATCCCCCGAGCGACGCGAGCCTGTCTCGGCCACCTTCCACGGTCGCGACATCTTCTCCCCCGTTGCCGCTGCGCTGGCGGCGGGCGAGCCCCTGGCTGCCGTCGGGGAGGCGATGCCGGCCGAGGAGGTGCGTCGGCTGGCTCTCCCTTCCTCCATGTCCTCGAGGGCCTGCTCGTCGCCCATGTGCTGCGGGCAGACCACTTCGGCAACATCGACCTCGACGCCTCCCCGAGGCAGATCGACGAAGCGGGCATCCAGCTCGGGTCGCCCGTGTCGGTCGAGATCATGGGCCGCGCCCATGCCGGTCACTACGCCTCCTCGTTCGCCGACGTGCCCCCGGGTGAGCTACTGCTCTACAAGGACGCCCTCGATATGGCGGCACTGGCGGTCAACCGCGGCTCGGCCCTCGAGCAGCTCAAGGTGAGCCGCGACCAGGAGCTGTGGATGCGGCCGGCCTGACCGGCGGCCCGGCGATCATCCCAGCCCGAGGCCGGCGGCCCGGCACCAGGGCATCGAGCGGCTCGCCGGCGGCACGCAACGCCACAGTCGCCCTGGCGTTTGCGAGCGTCGCCTGGATCTTCGCCCTGTTGCGGACGATGTCCGCGTCGGCGAGCAGGCGTGCCACGTCGGCATCGCCAAAGCGTGCGACGGCGTCGGGTTGAAAGCCGGCGAAGGCGGTTCGAAACGCCTCGCGCTTGGCGAGGATGGTGCGCCACGACAGCCCGGATTGGAAAGCCTCGAGACCCATCCGCTCGAAGAGGCCGCGCTCGTCGAGCACCGGAAAGCCCCACTCCTGGTCGTGGTAGGGCTCCAGCAGGGGATCCCCCTCGCCGAAGCAGCGCGGCGTGGCAGACGTGGCCGCCGTGTGCTCGCCACGAGCACCCGCAGCCTCGCCGGTCACCTTCCGCCTTCCAGCTCGACCGCCGCCATGTGCTCCCCCGAGACTAGTGCGAGCAGGGAGGGGGGACGGGTCTGCGGCGGGGTACCATCGATCCATGCCACGTGGCGAGTTCGTCGATGAGATCGCCAACGAGCTCGACAGCTGGCCGGGCGTTCACATCGAGCGCCTCTCGCCGAGCGTGGCCGTGGTGCGCTACGACCGGGTCGAGCTTGGCGTGCTGGACCACGACCAGGGAGTCGTGGAGCTGCGAGTCTCACCTCTGGAGCGCGACGAGCTGGTTGAACATGGGGATGCCGAGCCGGCCGTCCCGATTGTCGAGGGGGAGACGGTCAGCCACGACGTGCGGGGGCCGGCCGACGTCACCGCTGTGCTCGAGCTCTTCGACCGCCGCTACCGCGACGTTCGCGGCGAGGACGACCCCTACAGCTCGCAGGACCCGAGCTAGTGCCGGGCCCCTCAGGCTGACATGGGGGCCATTCTCTCTCGTCGTCGTCATTTGCGCAGCGCTTCCCAGCGGGGAAGCTCTAGCGGCTCTCGGGCTTGTCTCGGTCGAGTTCGGCCCGCCAGGCGGCATGCGCGTGCTCGATGCCGGCCGGGTCGTTCAGGAGCTGCTTTTGCCAGTTGGCCGCCATGCCGAGGGCGTTCAGTCGGAAGGCCATCGCGGCCGGGTCGATGTCGGCGCGCAGCTCGCCTGCTGCGATCGCCGCCTCGATGTTGGCCTCGAGCACGGCGATCCACTCGCGCATGACGGATTCCACGGCGTCCCGGAGAGGTCCCGGTCGCCCGTCCATCTCCGCGGAAGCGGCGCAGAGAAAGCAGCCGCCTGAGAAGACATCGGCGGCGAGGTAGTCACACCAGGCGTCACCGATCGCCTGTAGCCGTGGCAGGCCCATGTCGCTGGAGAGCGCCGGCGCGATCACCTGGTCGATGAGGATCGCCCGTGCGGCGGCGAGGGTGGCGAGCTGCAGCTCCTCCTTGGAGCCGAACAGAGCATGCACGCTGCTCTTGTGCACCCCGAGGTCCGCCGCGAGAGCGCCGATCGTCAGGCCTTCGAGGCCGTCCCGCGAGGCCATCTGCACTGAACGCTCGAGGACGGCCGTGCGGCTTCGCATCCCGCGCGCCCGCCGGCCGTCGCTTGGCTGCGGCTGCGGCGGTCCCTTGACCAGCGGCTCGTTGGGGGCTCGAGTCATCGCCCCGGTCGGCGAGCGCCTCGTTGACGACGGATCCTGGCATGACGCCGATTCTACACAGTAGACAGACGATCGTCTATATTATCGCCGAAAGACCGAACGAGAGGAGCTGGGGGAGATGCCGAAACGGAGCATGAACGAGGACGATCCGCTCGAGGACTTCGATCCCCGCGAGGTAACCCTCGACGGCGTCACCAAGGTGGTGCACGTGGCCGGCACCGGCCCCGCGGTCATCGTCATGACGGAGATGCCGGGCATCAGCCCGCACGTCGCTCGCTTCAGTCGCTGGGTGCGCGACGCGGGATTCACCGTCTACATGCCCTCGCTGTTCGGGCGCGACGGCGCTGTGCCGAACGTCGAGGAGGGCACCGTCGTCTTCCAGCGGGCGTGCATGAGCGCCGAGTTCCGCGCCTTCGCCGCCAACGAGTCCAGCCCGGTGACCAGATGGCTCCGGTCGCTGGCGAGGCTGGCGCACGGCGAGTGCGGCGGTCCGGGCGTCGGCGCGATCGGGATGTGCTTCACGGGCAACTTCGCGCTCACGATGATGCTCGAGCCCTCGATGCTCGCACCCGTCCTGTCCCAGCCCTCGCTCCCGCTCGACGACCCTGCCGGGATCGAGATCGCTCCCGAGGAGCTCGTCGCGGTTCGAGAACGACTCGAGCAGGAGGACCTGACGGTCATGGCCTACCGCTTCAAGGGAGATCGGCACTGCAAGGCCCAGCGGTTCGCCGCCTACTCGCAGGCGCTCGGCGACCGCTTCATCGCACGTGTGCTCCCCGACAGCGCGGCCAACCGCGAAACCCCGCCGTTCTTCGAGCACGTGGTGGCCAGCCCGCACAGCGTCGTGACCGCCCACCTGATCGACGAGGCGGGCCAGCCGACGATCGCCGCTCGCGACGAGATCCTCTCGTTCTTCGCCCACCGGCTCGCCCCATCGCGGGCTCACCCGTCCTGAAGCCGGCGCGGAGTGATCCGGTCGCAAGCCCGTCGCGTAAGAGCTCCTGAGATGACCTCAGTGAAAGGAGATCTACGTGTCTGTAGACCAGCTCGGTGACGGGATCGACCGACGGAAGTTCCTGACCAGCGCCGGCGCCGCGGGTGCCGGCGCGTTCGTGGGTGCTGGCACGCTCGGAGCGCTCGTGCCGTCCCTCGCCGCTGCCAAGAAGGGCGGCGTCAACAAGCGAGACCTCGAAATCCTCGGGGCTGCGCAGATCACGGAGGCGCTGGCTGTCACCACGTACACCAACATCATCAACACGGCGCCATTCTTCTCTCGCCTCGCCTCGGACGATCAGGCCTACCTGAAGGCAGCCCGGGAGGAGGAGATGTCGCATTACCTGCTCGAGGAGGGCGTCACCAGGAAGCCGTCGCCCTTCACCACCTTCTACTACCCGGCGAAGATGTTCTCCGATGCCCAGACCACGCTGAATGTGCTCGTGACCCTCGAGGACGCGTTCATCGCCGCTTACCTCGTCGGGGTGCGCGACTTCAGCACCGCGGACCTGCGCGTCACCGCGGCTCGCATCATGGGCATCGAGAGCGACCACCGCACGCTCGCACGTGTAATCGGCCCCGGTGTCGCAGCCCAGGACGGCGGACCGATCGAGAAGATCACCGGCGTGCAAGGCAAGGCCGAGAGCGTCGACCCGCCGAACAACAACGGATACGAGCGAACGCTTCGCTGGACCTCCATCAAGAAGGCCGTCGCCGCGCTGACGCCATTCGCTGGCAAGGCCGCGGCGGGCAAAGCAGGGTTCGATACGAGCAAGCCCTACAGCTTTGAACGATTCAAGCCGGCTCTCCCGGAGCCCCTCGGCGAATTCCACTCGTCCCTGGGCTGAGGCATCGGGGCTCGGAGGCAGCCGATCGCCACGGCGGGCCTCGAGCTCGTCCTGGCGATCAGCAAGTCGAGCGTGACCCGGGACCCCAGCGCATGGTGTGCGGGGCCGACTCGAGGATCAGCACTACGCCCAGAGTGACAGCCGAACTTCACGAGTACCAGCAGGCGTTCGTCATCGAGCTCCTCGACGTTCTGCGACGTTGCCACGATGTTGCCATGCCCAAAAGCGCTGTAGCCTCCGATTGGCCAGCGCGGCAGGTGCTCGCGCCGGCCGGGGGCGATCCGAGATAACCAGCGAAGGGGACAGCCGGTGGATGGCGAGCAGACGGTCTTGGTGACGGGAGGCTCGGGCTTCCTCGGCGGCTGGTGTCTCGTGGAGCTGCTGCAGCGCGGCTACCGCGCACGGACGACGGTCCGAGATCTCGCCCGCGAGGCAGAGGTGCGGGCGAACGTGGGATCTCAGGTCGATGTGGGAGACCGGCTGGCCGTGCTTGGCGCCGACCTCACCAAGGATGAGGGGTGGACAGAGGCGATCGACGGTTGCGACTACGTTCTGCATGTCGCCTCGCCCTTTCCGCCGGCGCAGCCGAAGGACCCTGACGAGCTGATCGTTCCGGCACGCGACGGCACGCTACGGGTGCTACGCGAGAGCCTCGCGGCCGGCGTCAAGCGGGTGGTCGTCACCTCGTCGGTCGCGGCGGTACGCAACGCCGGCCCCGGCGCGAACACAAGCGGGCGGGAGCTCACCGAGGCGGACTGGAGCGACCCCGACAATCTAGATCTGACGCCCTATACACGGTCGAAGACGATCGCCGAGCTCGCTGCGTGGGAGTACATGCGAGCGCAGGGGCAGGAGGAGCGGCTCGTGACGGTGCAGCCGGGGGCGATCATCGGCCCGGTGCTCGGGGACGACCGCTCCTACTCGCTCCAGGCCGTGGAGCGGATGCTCACCGGGCGCATGCCCGGACTCCCGCGGCTCGGCTTCAGCTTCATCGACGTGCGCGATGTGGCGTCGCTCGAGGTCGGCGCGATGACCGCTCCGGATGCGGCAGGCCAGCGACTGCTCGCCGCCGGGTCCTTCCTGTGGCTCTCAGAAGTCGCGGCGATCCTGCGCGACCGGCTCGGAGCCGACGCACGCAAGGTGCCGCGACGCCGGCGTGCCGAACGTGGTCGTGCGCGCCCTGGCGCTCTTCGATCCCGGGGTCCGCTCGGTTGTCGGGGAGCTGGGACAGAAGACGACCTACTCGCTCGAGAACGCCAAGCGGCGCGTCGGATGGGTTCCGCGACCGGTCGAGGAGACAATCGTCGATTGCGCTCGGAGCCTGCTGGGGCAACGCAAGCCTGTGGCGGGAGCGAGCCGGGAGTAGGGAAGCTGTTCCAGAGACCGTGCGGCGGCCCCCAATGGGGCCACGCCGTGAGCGGCCGGGTTGAAATACCCGCAGCGTCGCGAACCTCGCTCCGTCGGCAGTCCGAATCCCGCGGACCGCTCGAGCCCAGAAGCCCAAACGTCGAGATATCGCCGCTTCAGTATCCGACCTTGGGGTTGACGGTCGATGCAGTGGGTGTTCAGAAAGCCCAAGGAAGGGCTCGCTCCAAGCGAGCGCTCCCGACAACGGCACACCCGTCGCGAGGCGGGGTCGCAAAGCCAGGGACCTCTCAGAGGCCGCCCAGCTGCCAAAGGAGTGAACAACGATGTCACACCGTCTCACCAGGGTCGCGGCGAATGCGGTCAGGCCCGCATTGGTCGCCGCCATCGCCTGTCTGCCCGCACTCGTCTCGGCGGTCGCCTCGAGCGCCGCCACCACATCGATCACCGCCCGGCTGTCCACCGACCGCGCCAGCGTCGAAGTCGGCTACGAGCCGCCCGGCACCACCATCGTCCACGTGGCCGTGATGCAGGACATGGCCGCGCATGGGATTCGCTACTTGAACCTTCCGGCCTCGACGCGCATCTACACGCCCCCCGCCTCAACGCCGGTCGTGGACGTTCAGGCGTTCGGCTCGAGCGGGCCGATCGGCGGATGGGCGGGAAGGTTGCAGACCGTCGCTGGTGTGGTCGAACCTCCAAAGGTCGAAGCTCCGAAGGAAGAAGCGCCGCACGAACTCCCTCCGGCGCTGCCCCCCGAACCCCCCCACGAAGAACCCTCCAGGTCTTTCACGGTGGGCCTCGACACGGGTGGATGGGGCGGTGGCCTGCTGACCGAACTGATTGCCGGCGGCATCGGTGAGTTCCGGGTCCACCAGTCCGTCGCTGCCTTCGTCCCGGCGGGCCACATCGCCTCGATCGTCTTCGGTGAAGGCGGCTCGATAGCTTGGATCAACCCGGCGTCAGCTACGCCGCCGAAGTCGCGAGCCGCGCCTCGAAGACCCGTCCGCTGGCGGTCGAGGTGCTCAACGAGCCGGGGGGCTCCTGGTTCTGGAGCGACCCGACCGACTACGGCGCGTACGCCCGGCTGGCCAAGGCCACGCATGAAGCCGTTGCCGGCCTCTCCCCGAGGCCAGCGGTCTTGTGCGCGTGGGATGGCGGTCAGGGCGGCCAGGACACATTCGGCCGCGGAATCAGGGCCGCGGGCGCGCTCCCGTACTGCGACGGGGTGACCGTTCATCCCTACGGCGGCTCCTCCGGTCAACGCGGCGGAGCCCTCGGGGACAGGGCGAACGTGGAACGCTCTCACTCGGAATCCGGTCTCCCGGTCTTCGTCACCGAGGTGGGCTGGCCCACCGCGGTCGGTCAGCCCTCGACCGGGGACAGCCAGCAGTGGACCGAGGCCCAGCAGGCGCAGAACATCACCAACTTCGTCGGCTGGGCCCGCGCCACCGGCTACGTCCGCATGGTGATCGTCTTCAACGGGGTCGACTACGGCTCGAACACCTGGTACGGGGTCGAGCGCTCCAACAGAACACACAAGCCGTCCTTCCAGGCGCTCGCACAGGCCGCGAGTGGCACGGCGTCGAGCGCTCGGGTCGCACGTGCGACGACCCGCTCCAAGCGCCGGTACAAGCATCGCTAGAACCGGCTCTGCCACCCGCCCTCTCCGTGCCGGGGAGGGCGGGTGCCGGGTCTGGTGCCGGGGTGCAACGGCACCCTGCGACAGCGCCGCCGGCCCACCCGCGTCGATCAGCTCAGTGCGCCGCGGGCCGCTTCGCAGCCGCTTCGCGGCTGACTCTGCCGCCATCGTCCGACCAGCGGTCGGCAGCCAGGTCATCCCGCTTCAACGCGGCCTCGTGGCGGGCGAGGAGGTCCGCAGGTTTTCCGGGCGCGCTCGGGGGATCGCTCGACGCTTGCTCGGAGAGCGCATCCAGGTCGAACGAGCGGAACCCCATCACGGCCGAGGCGGACAAGGCCCCGCTCAGCGTGGCTCCGCAGATCGGGCAACGACCCTCTAGGAGGTCGATCTCAGGGGCGCTCGCACGAACGCGGATGCGACAGCCTGGACAGCTGAGATGGCGTCCCGACATCACACGTTCGCCGTCTGGCGCTCCTCGGCCCCGTGGGGCTCGAACCGGGCCGAGCCGACGCGGTCGTATAGGTAGCGTGCGGCCCGCTCCGCGTCATCGTGTGTCGCGAAGCTCACGGATTGCGCGAGGGTTTCGCCGCTGTCACCGACGATCTCCCAGTGATAGCCGCCGCCGTTGTCCCCATAGACGAGGAACTCCAGCACCGCCGGCTCGGGCACTCCACCGCCACCGCCGGCGACTGGCCTGGCAGCACGACCCTTCTTTGTTGCGGTGGCCATGGCCGACCGCCTCTCTGCTCTTCTGAACGAAGATGGTCGCCCTGAAAGCGAGAAGAGCCGGGCCCACCGAGCGCACCACCAACACTACCGCACGCCGACGGCTGACTCGGCATTGCGGGCACGCCACCAGCCGCCGTGGTAGCCATTGGCGCGCGAGCACGAAGTTCGCGCCAGACCGACCCCCGTTGGCGACCCACGCACCGGCGCAGGCCGCCCCGTGGTTCTCTGTTACAGCGCCTGTTCGGTCCGCTGGGTGCTTTCGGCGTCGCTGATCGCCCAGCCGAGCCGCTCGATGAGTTGTGCCGCGTTGTGGCCATTGTCGAGATGTATCGAGTAGACGCTCTCGTCCAGCAGCACTGGAGCGGCCTGATTGGTACTTGGATCGGTCGTCACGATTATCCTGGCCATGAGATCTCCTGTTGAGCGTGGGTGACGTTCGATCCTCCCCCGTCTCCCTGAGGGCGGGGTAAAGCTCCAACCTCGAATGGGCGCGACGCCATACGCATTCCTCGCAATATCCGAACATTGAGAGCCGCGTGGTTTTCCGGCCTCCGATAGCTTCGGCCGGGGTCGAAGAGCGCCTCGGGCAGCCGGTGTCCAAGGATTCGGTCAAATAGCTGCCTGTGGAGCGGTGCGCGTGGGGCGGACCCAAGATTCGAGCGCATCGCTCCAGGCTGCTATCGGCTTACGCGTTCTGTCTGAGTCCAGGTCACTAAGGCCGCACAGCCGGTTACGAAATCGGGACATTCGCCTCGGTCATGCCGAATGTGTCGGCCAGCTGCGCAACCCTGGTGTCAGAGCGCGATAGATCGACGAGTCCGACAAACGGGGTCCACTCCACTTCGTCGATGCCCCGCCGCCTGCTCAGGCAGGCGCCCCAACGATAGTCGGCTCTCCCGCCTCGGGCTTCCGCGCCTGCGGGCTATCGCGGAGACGTATGTGGTCCAAGACGGATGAAGCATCGCGCGAGGCGCGGTATCAATACCGAAGCAAGAGTGGAGAAGCAAGACTCAGCGGATCCGTCCAAAGGGCGTCCTAATCGGCGGCCTCACCGCGAGAAGGAGGGAGCCAGTTGCGCATCGAGGACTACGGTCTGATTGGTGACATGCAGGCTGCCGCGCTCGTCAGTCGAGACGGGTCAGTGGAGTGGCTGTGTCTCCCTCGTTTCGATTCCCCGTCGTGCTTCGCGGCCCTGCTGGGGGATGCGGGCCACGGACGCTGGCTTCTCGCTCCAGCCGGGGAGGTGCGTGCTAGCTCTCGTCGCTACAGGCCGGGAACGCTCATCCTGGAGACCGATTTCGAGACCGCGGATGGGATGGTGCGCGTGATCGACTTCATGCCCACGGCGGGGCCAAGGGCCACCGCGTCTGATGCGCATCGTCGAGGGCTTGAGCGGCAAGGTCCCGATGCGAATGGAGCTCGCGCTGCGTCCCGACTACGCGTCGATCACGCCATGGATCGAACCTGCGTCGGATGGAGTCCTCGCCACAGCCGGGCCAGACGCGTTCCGCCTCAGCACTCCGCTGGCGGTTGAGCTCCGGGACGGCACGGTCAGCGCTGAGTTCGTGGCCGTCGAGGGCGCGCGCGAGCGACTGACCCTCTGCTGGCACCTCTCCTACGAGGAGTCTCCGCCGATCGAGGACGCCGACTCGGCGCTCGCGCGCACCGAGGCTTGGTGGCGTGATTGGTCGGAGCGTTGCAGATATGACGGTGAGTACCGTGACGAGGTCCTCACGTCGCTGAAGGTGCTCAAGGCGATGACGCTCGAAACGACCGGCGCGGTCATCGCCGCCCCCACGACGTCTCTGCCGGAGGACGTCGGCGGGGTGCGCAACTGGGACTACCGTTACTGCTGGCTGCGCGATTCGGTGCTCGCGCTGGAGGCGCTGCTCATCGGCAAGTACACAGAGGAGGCGCTCGCCTTCCGCGACTTCATGGCGCGAACCGGCACGGGCGACCCGGCCAAGATCCAGATCATGTACGGCGTCGGCGGAGAACGCCGATTGACCGAGTTCGAGCTGAAGGATCTGCCCGGCTACGAGGGCTCCAAGCCCGTGCGCATCGGCAATGCGGCCTCGGAGCAGTTCCAGCTCGACGTCTACGGCGAGGTGCTCGGAGTCGGCCTTCCTCGGCGCCGAGCTTCTCGGAAGGATCGAGGAGCGCTACTGGCCCCGCTGGCGGTCACTCGTCGAGCACGTCGAGACGATCTGGCGTGAGCCTGACGACGGCATCTGGGAGACCCGCGGGCCGCGACGGCACTTCACCCATTCCAAGGTCATGGCGTGGGTCGTGTTCGACCGCGCTGTGCGCCTCGTCGAGCAGTTCGGGCTCGAGGCTCCCCTGGAGCGCTGGAAGCAAGCTCGTGAGGAGATACACCGCGAGGTTTGCGAGCAGGGTTATGACGCAGAGCGCAACACGTTCACCCAGTACTACGGGTCCAAGGAGCTCGACGCCAGTACTCTCAACATCCCGCTGGTCGGCTTTCTGCCGGGCACGGATGAGCGCGTGACTGGCACGATTGACGCGATCTGGCGCGAGCTCGGTCGCGATGGCTTCGTCTCCCGCTACTCGACGGCCGAGACGGACGATGGGCTTCCGGGCGATGAGGGACAGTTCCTGGCGTGCTCGTTCTGGCTCGTCAGCGCACTGGCACTAAACGGACGCGTCGGGGAGGCGCGCACGCTGTTTGATCGGCTGCTGGGGTTGACCAACGACCTCGGTCTCTTGGCCGAGGAGTACGACGTAAACCGCCAGCGCCAGGTAGGCAACTTCCCGCAGGCGTTCAGTCACCTCACGCTGATCGGGGCGGCGCGCGCCATCTCCGCAGCAGAGGCCGGCAAAACGCGGCCGCATGCGTGAGCGAGACGACGACCGAGCGCCGCCGCAGAGCCTAGCCGCCTGCGAGCGACTTCTGCCCGATCACCGCAGCGAGACATCAGAATGTGTGGTCGGGCTCGGCCGCTTTGCGGTCCGATGTCCTCTCGAATGCCGTGCGACAGCCGTTTCGTCCGCGCCGCTGCTCTCCGTCTCAAAGCGCCTGAGCAGAGCCGCGCAGCGAGACAACGGACATCCACCCGTAGTAATCCCGGATGCGCGCGAGCCACCCAAAGACGCAAAGTGGTCGCTGAATGCTCACGACCATGAGAGGACGTCCGCTCATGGCAGACAAACGGCATCCTACTTAACGGCGACGGCTTCGCCGCGAGGCGGCCGCGTTCTGCTGCGCTAGCTAGGAGGTTCACGTCATGTCCAATGTTCGTGATGAAGAACTGCGTCCGTTCGCGAGCCTGTGGTGGTTGCTCATGCTGTTCGGCGTGGTCGTGCTTGGCGTCGGTGTCTTCTTCGTCGCCTCCCCGCACGAAACCCTGACCACCTTCACTGTGATCGCCGGCATATTCCTGCTCATCGACGGCCTGCTCGCGGTCGTCGCGTCGGTCTTCGGCCGAGGGGAAGGTCGCGGCCTGCTCGCGCTGGTTGGTGCGCTCAGCGCGATCGCCGGCCTGGTCCTTATCAAGAAACCCTTCGACACGCTCGTCGTCTTCGCGCTCATAGTCGGCGTGTGGTTCGTCGTCGGCGGCGTGGTGCGCTTCGTGGCCGCCCTGGGGGAGCCCGAGGGACGGGCGGGAAACATCGTGATCGCGATCCTCGATGTCCTCGCCGGCATCGTCATCCTCTCCTGGCCCGGCCTCGGCCTGGCCACGCTCGCGGTGATAATCGGCATCGTGCTGATCTTCCGCGGCGCCGTCTTCATCGGCGCCGGCTGGGCGCTGCACCGGCTCGGCCGTGACGTGGGCAGCGCGCCGCGGGCGCGGCCGGCGACATGACAGCGGGCGACGGTCTCCGACGGCGCGAACTCTGCTTTACAACGGTGCGCAGGAGGGATTGGACGTGACCGGGGCGGTGGATGCGACCACGAAGTTCTTCGAGGAGCTCGGCAGCCGCGGGCATGAGCCGCTGCTCGGGAAGGTCACCGGCAGCGTCCGTTTCGACGTGGTCGCCGGCAAGCGAACCGAACACTGGATGGTGGACATCGAGAAGGGGGACATCCGGGTGTCTCGTGGGAGATCTGCCGCCGACTCGGTCCTGCGCGCCGACAGGGCATCCTTCGAGCGGATCGTCTCCGGCGAGCAGAACTGTATGGCGGCGGCGCTGCGCGGCGAGCTGGCCGTCCAGGGCGACCCGCGGCTGCTCGTGCTCGTCCAGCGGCTCTTTCCGAGACCGCCGGGCAGGCGAACGCAGCGGCAGGCGGCCGGCTCCGCGGGGAGGCGGGGATGAGCGACGACCTCGTCAGGATCCTCGACGGCAACACGTTCGTGGTCAGCGACGCCCGCGGGGACATCGAAGCATCGCCCACCGATCCGACGGGGCTCTTCTCCTTCGACACGCGATTCCTGTCCCGGTGGGTGCTGAGCGTGAACGGCGAGCGGCTGAATCCGCTCTCGGTCGACGACCTTCAGTACTTCGAACGCGCTTCTTCCTCGTGCCCGGCACCGGGACCGTCTACATCGACGCGAAGCTGTCCGTGATCCGCCGGCGCGCGGTCGGCAATGGCTTCCACGAGGAGCTCACGATCCTCAACCATGCCGACGAGCCGGTCGATCTGAGCGTCCGCATCGACGCCGGCTGCGATTTCGCGGACCTGTTCGAGGTGAAGGACGCGCTCGACAAGAAGGGTGAGCGCTCTGCGCGGATCGAGGGCGAAAGGCTCGTCCTCGCCTACGACCGCGGGACCTTCGGCCGCTCGACCGCTATCACCGCCTCGGCCGCCGCACGGATCGACAAGGACGGCCTGAGCTTCGGGATCCGGATCCGGCCTCACGGCAGGTGGAACACGCATCTCGACGTCGTCACACAACGTCTCGGGACCGGACTGGTACGCGAGACGGCCGGTGACCCGAAGCGTCCACAGCTGCGCATGCGGCGGAACCTGGAGCGCTGGATCGGGCAGGCGCCTCGCCTGGAGTGCGACTGGGATGCGCTGAAGGCGACCTACCGACGCAGCCTCGTCGATCTCGCCGCGCTGCGCTTCTCGCCGCCCATCGGCGGCGGCCACAGTCTCCCGGCGGCCGGCCTCCCGTGGTTCATGGCGATGTTCGGCCGTGACAGCATCCTCACCAGCCTGCAGGCGCTTCCGTTCGCGCCCGAGCTCGCCGCGACGACGCTGCGTGCGCTCGGGGACTGGCAGGGAGTCGGCCTGGATGACTTCCGCGACGAGGACCCGGGGCGCATCCTGCACGAGATGCGATATGGGGAGATGACGGCGTTTGAGGAACGGCCGCATTCGCCCTACTACGGCGCCGCGGACGCCACCCCCCTGTACGTCGTCCTGCTCGACGAGTACGAGCGCTGGACCGGGGACAGAGCGCTCGTGCGCGAGCGCGAGGTCGAGGCGCGGGCCGCGCTCAGCTGGATCGACGAGTACGCGGACCTACAGGGTACGGGCTACGTCTGGTACAAGCGACGCAACGAGGAGACCGGGCTGGAGAACCAGTGCTGGAAGGACTCCTGGGACTCGATCTCCTTCCGCGACGGCCGACTGCCCGGCTTCCCGCGCGCGACCTGCGAGCTTCAGGGCTACGCGTACGACGCGAAGGTCCGCGGCGCGCGGCTGGCACGGCTCGTTTGGAAGGACACGGCTCTCGCCGACAGGCTCGAGAAGGAAGCAGCCAACCTCAAGCGTCGCTTCAACCGCGATTTTTGGGTCGAGGATGGAGAGTACTTCGCCCTCGCACTGGACCCCGACGGCAACCAGGTCGACGCGCTCGCCTCCAACAACGGCCACCTGCTCTGGAGCGGAATCGTCGAGAAGTCGAAGGCGAAGGCCATCGCACGGCACCTTCTCGGTCCGCGACTCTTCTCCGGCTGGGGCGTTCGCACGTTGGCCGAGGGGCAGGGGCGCTACAACCCGATCGGCTACCACGTGGGCACGGTCTGGCCCTTCGACAACTCGTTCATCGCCTGGGGTCTGCGGCGATACGGCTTCAAGGAGGACGCGGCGGTGATCGCGGCCGGCATCCTGGATGCTGCCCAGTTCTTCGACGGACGCCTGCCGGAGGCCTTCGGCGGCTACGAGCGGCATCAGACGATGTACCCGGTGCAATATCCGACCTCGTGCAGTCCCCAGGCCTGGTCGACCGGCGCGCCGCTGCTGCTCCTGCGGACGATGCTGGGGCTCGAGCCGCAGGGGGAGCACCTGGTGGTCGACCCGGCGCTGCCCACGGCCATAGGGCATCTCGAACTCCTGGACATTCCCGGACGGTGGGGCCGGATCGACGCCTTCGGACGCGGGCGCGTTGACGTCGCAAGGAGATGACGATGGCTGGCGCAGCGACACGCGAGTACCAACAGCGATCAGGCTGCGGACGTCCCGGTGGTTTTCGGGCTCGCCGGTGACCTCGCGAGGGTGATGACGTTCCGGTCGCTCGACCGGCTGGAGCAGGGCGAACAGCTTTCGTTCCCGATCGTCGGTGTGCGGTGGACGAGACAGTGAACGAGCGCGTCACGACGCCAAGCCCGACCACACATTCTGATGTCCCGCTGCGGCGGGTGCTGCTGCCGCTTGCGCTGACGCAGTTCGTCGCGAGCTTTGCGGGCTCGAGCATGAACGTCTCGATAAGCAGCATCAGCGAAGACATAGGCACGACCGTGCACGGCGTGCAGACGGCGATCACTCTGTTCCTGCTGTGCATGGCGGCGCTGATGATCCCCGGCAGCAAGCTGACAGACAAACTCGGGCGCAAGCGGTGCCTGACCGGAGGTCTCACCGTGTACGGCATCGGGGCCGTCATGGCTGCGCTCGCACCTGCTCTGGGGGTGCTGGTCCTAGGGTACTCGGCGTTCGAGGGCGTGGGCTCGGCGCTGATGATCCCGCCGATCTACATCCTCGCGACCATGTTCTTTGACGATCTGCAGTCGCGTGCACGAGCCTTCGGCGTGATCAGCGGCATGGGCGGCATCGGTGCGGCGGCGGGACCGCTGATCGGCGGTCTGATCACGACAGCGATCAGCTGGCGCGTTACTTTCCTTCTGCAGGCCGCGATCGTCGGGCTGATCGTGCTGCTCTGTCGCGGGATCGCCGATCCGGTGCCCCCTGACAGGAGCCGGAGGTTCGACACGCTTGGTGCCGCGCTGTCGGCGGCGGGCATGTTCTTCGTGGTGATGGCGATCCTGCAGATCGGCGCGAACGGCCTGCTCGTGGCGTTGTTCATGGTGCTCGGGGCCGGGCTCCTTCTCTGGTTCTTCCTGCACATCCGCTCCCTCGAGCGCCGCGGGATGGAACCGCTCCTATCCACCGGCCTTTTCAAGAACCGCACGTCGAACCTGGCCCTGGTCACCCAGAACGTTCAGTGGCTGCTGCTGATGGGAAGCTCCTTCGTGGTCTCGGTCTACATCCAGGTCGTCCGCGGCTACAGTGCTATCGACACCGGCCTCATCTTCACGGCCGCCACGGCCGGCATCCTCGCCTCCTCGCTCGCCGCCGAACGGCTCGCCAGGCGCCACGCTCAGAGCACGCTCATCCGCGCCGGCTTCGTCGTCACCCTGGTTGGCATCGGGCTGCTGCTGGCGCTGGTCAGAGAAACCTCCGGGGTCCTCACCTTCGTCCCCGGGCTGTTGTTCCTCGGCCTTGGCATCGGCCTGATGCTCACACCGTCGGTGAACGTCGTGCAATCAAGCTTCAGCGAGGAGCGACAGGGCGAGATATCGGGCCTATCCCGCAGCATCTCCAACCTCGGCTCCTCGCTCGGCACCGCCATCGCAGGCACGATCCTCGTCTCCCGTGCCACGGAAGGCAACCGGGCCTACGCGCTCGCCATGGGGGCGCTGGCATTGATAGGGCTCGTCGGCCTCGCTGTGGCCATGTTCCTGTCGACCAATCCCGTGCCGCAGCGGGATTGACGCTCAGCGCCGCCCTGTTCGCCCCCGGTGAGGCCGCGTCCGATGCGTCGAAGTGGTGGCGGTCCGGGAAGACGTCGAGCGCGAAACGGTGAGGCCCGGATGAGCCGGGCCACTCCGCGGTGGGGCGCGCACCCGCCGCCCGCGCGACAGGGTGCCCTCGGGGAAGATGGGCTTGTTGCATGCGCCTAACTGGACGACGTTCGACCCGTCAAGGCCGGGTCGAGGTGCTGGTGAAAATGCTAATCGGCGAACCAGATCGCAGGCTAAGGCAGAAGCTACTCACGTTACGCGAGGAGTGAGCTAAAGCTCTCTTTCACGCGCACCTCAGCGCACCAGCGGCTCCGCGGGGAAGCGCACGCCGAAGCGCTCGATCAGACCGGGGACGCTCGAGGGGTCCATCTCGAGGGCGTAGCGCTCGCACAGCTCGCCGAGGATCGCCGGGTCCGCCTTGGCGACGCCACCGAGGTCGACCAGCTCGGCGAAGAATCGCTCGAAGCCTGCCGGCGCGATGATCTCGAGGATCCGGCAGGGGTCATCCCCGGCGTTCCAGAAGGTGTGCCATTCGCCACGGGGCTTGAGCACGAGGTCGCCTGGGCCTGCCTCGAGCACGTCGTCGCCGAGGAGCGCTCCCATGCGGCCTTCCAGCACGTAGCTGTACTCGTCCTCGCGCGTATGCCTGTGCAACGGCGCCGCGAGTGCGCGCGCCGACATCGGGTGTTCGACCAGGGAGAAGCCGCCGTCGCTCCTATCGCCGTCCAGCATGAAGCGCACCCCGATGCTGCCGAGGAACCCAGCCTTGCCATCTGTGGGGCCGACTGTCCGGCTCGAAGCGGTCTGCATTGCTCCCTCATTTCATTGGACAGTGATGTCGCGCTAACTATACAGGCGCCGGAGCACGTGTCAAACTTGAGCGGACAGCCATGACCGACCAATCACGCCCCGATCAGCCTCGCCCATACCGCATGAAGCGCCGTGCGGAGTCACAGCAACAGACCCGCCGGAGGATCACGGAGAGCGCCGTGGAGCTGCACGGGACGCTTGGGCCTTCGCGGACATCGATGAGCGCCGTCGCGGCGCACGCGGGAGTTCGTCGCTCGACGCTATATCGCCATTTCCCCGACGAGGCGGCGCTCTTTGACGCGTGCACCGCCCACTGGGCGGCCGCCAACCCTCCGCCCGATCTCGTTGCTTGGTCGATCGTCGATGACCCCGATGATCGCCTGACGGTGGCGCTCGGCGAGATCTACGCGTTCTACCGCCGAACCGAGGCCATGCTCGAGAACCTGTTCCGCGACGAGGTCACCGTGCCGATCGTTCGTGAGCGCTTCGCTGCGTTCCGCGGCTACTTCGTGGCGGCGCGGGACACGCTCATGAAGGGAAGAAGGCTTCGAGGAGCCGCCAAGCTCCGGACGCAGGCCGCCGTCGGACACGCGATCGCATTCTCGACATGGAAGTCGCTGGTGCGCGAGCAGGGGCTCGATGACGCAGACGCGGCCGAACTGATGTGCGCTCTGGTGGCCGGTGTCGACCACCGACAGGAGCGCTGACCGGTCGTTCACGGTTTCGCTGGCGGGGCGTCGCGCACGCCCGGGCTCGGAGCAGCCGGACCCCCGTTTCGTTCCGCGCGACGACCCAGTCCTAGGCGAAGTTGCGTATCACTCGCCGCCTCGCGGTCGTCCGGCGCGGGGATCCCAGACGGCCATCTGCGATCCGTGCACCTTTGGTGCCTCGCTGGTGATGCGCTGCATCAGCCCGTAGAAGCGGTGAAGCTCGGGGTAGAGCACGGGCTTGCCGTTGGTCATCACCGCACATGCGAGCGCTCGCTCGGGGTCGGCCCAGGCGAGCATGTTGGTGAAGCCGAGATGGCCGAACGCGTGCTGCGTGTCGCGCCCGTACAGGCTCAGCAGCTGCGCGCCGAGCATGAGCCCGTAGCCGAACCGTGTCGGGAACCCGAGCGAGAGGTCGACTTCCAGGCGCGACTGCTCGGTGATTGCATTGCGAATGGTCTGTGGCCTCATCACCCGGATGCCGTCGAGCTCGCCCCCGAGACGTAGGAGCTCGTAGAAGCGAGAGAGCTCGTTGGCTGTCGTTGTCACGTTTGCCGACGGGACGATCGCAGTCAGGAAGCGCTCGTCGTTGCTGGTCTCGACCAGGTCGTCGAAGGGGAGTCCGAGCGCCCGTGAGAGCAGCTGCGAGAACGGAGGCGCGGTGGGCGGCCCGGTCACGTAGTTGACCGCCACCCGCGAGACGTCCTGCGGCGCGACGCCATAGTTGGTCCAGCGGAAGCCGAGCGGGTCGAGGATCTCTTCGGCGAGCACCGTGCGGATGTCCTTGCCCGTCACGCGATTGACTATCTCGCCCAGTATGTATCCGCCCGAAACGGCGTGGTAGGCGAGAAACCTCCCGGGCTTGGCGATCGGCTTCGCCTCGCAGAGCGCGCGGACATGGAACTCGCGGTCACGGGCGCGGTCGAGGTCGAGAGCCTCGCGCGGGAAGTTGGGCACGCCGGCGCGGTGCGCGAGCACCTGCGCGATCGTGATCTCGCCCTTGCCGTGACGGTCATATTCGGGAATGTGCTGGCAGACGCGGTCCGAGATGTCCAGAGCCCCGCGTTCGTGGAGCATGTGCACCACGAACGCCGTGACCGCCTTGGCGCCGGAATAGATCACAAACGGCGTCTCGGTCGTCACGGGCTCCGTGTTTGCCGCTGCTGCGTCACCGGGGCCGTTGCCACGAGCGTGTCCGATCGCGCGGTCGAGCACCACTGCGCCCTGGCGGCGCACGCACACCTGCACGGCCGGGTGGACTCCGCTTCGATAAAGGTCGACGGCTGCGCTCCAGATGCGCTCCACAGACTCCTCGCTCATGCCGCCGGCACCAGCCGCCTCCTCTCGGCCGATCGCGGTGACCGACTCGAGGTCGCGCGGGACGCTCACCCGTCGCAGCGGATCAGGCAGTCCAGGCAGGCGGGGAACCGACGGTATACGAGGCATAACCAGGTTCGCCAAGACGCCCGAGGCTATGCCCGCCCACGGGCCTCGTGCGGCGTTGGCTTGGCGGCGCGGCTCGAGGCCGCCTTCGCACCGTTCTTCGCCGCGGCCCTCGCGCGCCCCGGCTTGGCGGCGACCGCCTTCGAGGCGCTCCTGCGCGTGGTCGCAGCCACGCGGGCCGGCTTTGCGCCCGCGTGAGCCTTCCCTGCGCGACTCTTTGTCGGCTTAGAACGCCCGCGCCGGCTCGGCGCTGCGGTGCGGCCACGGGCGGTGCCCGCACGGCCGTCGGCGCTCGCGGCGATCGCGCCAGGCTTCGACTCCGCCTCATGGGCGGCCGCTGTGCCGCCGCGGCTCCCGGGCAGCGCGAGCCGCGACGATCTTGCGGAACACCGAGCCGAGCTGGCGTGGCAGCGGGCCGGCGTTGTAGGGCAGGCTCGTAGCGCTCGCAGATCGCCCTGCACCTCCTCGGCGATCTCGGCGTAGCGGCGGGCGGGGATGTCGGGGAACAGGTGGTGCTCGATCTGGTGGCTGAGGTTGCCCGACAGGATGTGGAACAGCGGCCCGCCGGTGAGGTTGGCCGAGCCGAGCATCTGGCGCAGGTACCACTCGCCGCGGCGTCTCCTCGGCGGTCTCCTCCTCGTCGAACTCGACCGTGCCCTCGGGGAAGTGCCCGCAGAAGATGATCGCGAACGCCCACACGTTGCGCGTCAGGTTGGCGGTCGCGTTGCCGCGCCGAGCACGAGCGGCGCCTGCGGCCCCGACAGCAGCGGGAACAGCACGTAGTCCTTCAGCGTCTGCCCGCGCACCTTGCGCCAGATGCCGCCCAGCAGCTCGGCTGCCGCGGCCGCTCGGGCTCGCCCTTGCCGAGCGTCTCGATCTCGAGGTCGTGCAGGGCGACGCCGTACTGGAAGAACAGCGCCAGCGCGAGCGCGTACAGCGGGTTGCCCAGCCACCGCGGCTCCCACGGTTCGTCCTCGCTCATCCGCAGCACGCCGTAGCCGATGTCGCGGTCCTTGCCGAGGATGTTCGTGTAGGTGTGGTGGATGTAGTTGTGGGAGTGGCGCCACTGGTCGGCCGGGCAGGCGGTGTCCCACTCGAACTCGCTGCTGGAGAGGGCCGGGTCGCCGGTCCAGTCGTACTGGCCGTGCATCACGTTGTGGCCGATCTCCATGTTGTCGAGGATCTTCGACAGCGACAGGGCGGCGACGCCGGCCAGCCACGCCGGCGGCAGGAAGCTCGCGAACAGCAGCCCGCGGCCGCCGACCTCAAGCGCACGCTGGGTCTTGATGAGCTTGCGGATGTAGGCGACGTCGCGGCTCGCCGAGGTCCTCGATCACGCGCTCGCGCAGCGCGTCGAGCTCCGCGCCGAGCGCCTCGATCTGCTCGGGGGTGAGCTGGGGTCTGTCGTCGGTGTCATGTGTTTCTCCTTGGGCGTGGGTGTGTCGTAGGGTGCGATTGGAGGCGCTGCTCAGAGGTCGAGCTCGACGTCGCCGGCGGGCACCGATACGCACAGCTGGACGTCCTCGGCGTCGCGCGCTCGAGAGCGCGCCGCTGCGGACGTCGCGCACCTGTCCGGCGAGCTTGCGGGTGGTGCAGGTGTGGCAGATGCCCATCCGGCAGCCGTAGGCGGGCGAGAGCCCGGCCTGCTCGGCCTGCTCGAGCAGGCTCGCGCCGGCGGCAGGCGACCTCGACGCCGCTGCGCGCGAAGCGAACCTGGCCTTCGCCGGCGCTCCGCGGGCGACGGTGGCGGCGGCAGGAAGCTCTCGCTGTGCACGCGCTCGCTCGTGCGCCGGCCTGCGCCCAGATCGCGCGCGTCGCTGCGATCAGGCGCGGGCGGACCGCACACGTACACCTCGGCGTCCAGGTAGTCGGCGGTCGACGGCGCGAAGCTGCCGGCGCGTGAGGTGGGCGTGCCGCCGGGCCCCGGCCTCGCGCGTGTGCCGACGACGTGCGACCCGACGTCGGGGCGGCTGCCTGCGAGAGCTCGCTCGAGCTCAGCGCCGGTAGGGGTGCTCGCTCGCCCGTGCGGCGTGTAGTGCAGGAAGGTGACGGGCCGGCGTGCTCCTCGTCGCAGAGCGTGCGCAGCATCGCGAGCACGGGCGTGATCCCGCTTCCGCCGCTGATCAGCAGCAGCCGCTCCGGGCGCGGGGTCGGGCAGCACGAAGTCGCCGTCGGGCTGGCTCAGCCCGAGCACCATCCCGGGGCGTGCGTCGCTCGTTGCAGGTAGCGTGAGACGAGCCCGTGCGGGTGCGCGCGGATCGTCAGCTCGAGCTCGCGTCGGTGGTCGTGCTCGGAGCAGGCCGGCGAGTAGCAGCGCGTGTAGCGCGCGCGCCGTCGATCTCGACGGTCACGTTGACGGACTGCCCGGCGCGGAAGCCGCGCCAGATTGCGGTTCGCCCGCAGCTGCAGGGTCACCGAGCCGGGCGTCGGGCGCGCGCACGTCGACGACCTCGGCGCGCGAGCTCCTCGCAGCGAGAACCGGGGGGCCACCAGCTCGAGGAAGCGCTCGGGGCCGTGGGGGGCGGTGAGGGCCCGCAGCAGGCCGGAGCCGGCGACGGCGGAGCGGGCGTTTCGAGTAAACACTCTGTTAGCTGAAAGTAGCCGGAGGCGGATCACGGCTGTCAACCCGAATGTATATATTGTTGACACGGATGCGAGTGTCGTCGGGTAGAAGCAGAACGCGTTCTGTTCTTTGTGAACGACCGTTTACCCTGAGATGAGCCATTCTACACGACCCACATGGCCGCCGCCGCGCGCGCGCTCGTCACGACGCGCGAGACGCGGGCCCAGCGCAAGCAGCGAACGCGCGAGGCGCTGCTGGACGCCGCGCTGTCGATGCTCGAGGACCGGCCGTTCGCGAGCCTCAGCCTGCGCGAGGTCTCGCGCGCGGCGGGCATCTCGCCGGCCGCCTTCTACCGCCACTTCCAGGACATGGACGAGCTCGGCTTCGCGCTCGTCGACGAGTCGTTTCGCGCGCCTGCGGGAGATGCTGCGCAGCGCCCGCGAGAGCGACGACTACGACGGGTGTGATCCGCAACTCGGTCGCGATCCTCGCCAGCCACGTCGCAGAACAACCGCCAGCACTTCCGCTTCATCGCGCGCGAGCGGGGCAGCGGGGTGCCGGCCCTGCGCCGCGCGATCCGCGGCGAGATCCGGCTGTTCACGCAGCGAGCTCGCGACCGACCTGGCGCGCTTTCCCGGCGCTGCGCACGTGGAGCTCGGAGGACCTGCGGATGATCGCCGCGCTGATGGTCAACACGATGGTCGCGACGGTCGAGGAGCTGCTCAACGCTCCGCCGTCGGATCCCGCTCGCGGAGCGGCGGGTGCTCGACGTCGCCGAGCGTCAGCTGCGCCTGATCGTGCTCGCGGTCCCGCACTGGCACGGCACCGCCGGCGCGGCACCCGGCGAGGGTAGCGCTGCTTCTGCCGGCGCTGCAGACGGGGAGCGCCAGGTCGAGGAGCAGCGGGGGCGGTGACCGCCTCGCCGTGGGCGCCGACACGGTGGCATCGGAAGGTGGAATCTGCCTCCTTCTCGGGATGTGCGTCCCGCTAGACACTGCATTCACGCAAGCCGGTCGGCGGGCACCTCCTGACTCGCGGGCTACGTTGCACCGCCACCTTCTCGGCGACGACCATAAGGCGGCCCGCCGGTGATGCCATCCGTAGAGCATTCGGTTGTGGCCGTGCTCAGTACGCAACCAGATCACCCGCCAGCGTCCTGCGCCGAACGCGGGCCGCCATCGAATCGGTCGATGGCGCCCGGGCACGGCCGTGTGGAACGTGTCCTGTCGCGTCTTAGGCGGCAGAGGCGATCGTCTTTGGTGCTGTTGCCAGCCAGCCGTGCATGCGCTCGTAGACCTCGGGGTGGTTGAGCAGCGCGAGGTGGTGGGTGCCCCCTATGTGATGTCCGTGCTCGTCGCGGAAGGGGATCCGCCGGGTCTTGCTCTTGCCGCGTGCGCTGGGCACGAGCACCAGGATGTCGCCGAGCAGGCGTCCGAGCGGGTGATTGGGGTCGCGGGTGACGCTGGCCGAGACGAAGTAGTGGGTCGCCCCTGGCAGCAGCGGGACCTCCTTGCAGGCGGCGGCACGTAGCGCCTCAGGGTCGCGACCGCGCCAGTCCTCGTCAACCAGCGAGCCGTGGCGCAGGTCACGAATCCCGGCGCTGCGCTTTTTCAGGAAGCTGCTCATCATCCGCGTCTCGGGCAGCTTGTCGAGGGTCACCGCGGCCCAGTGTGCGCCCCGCTCGAGGGGTGCTCCCATGTGCGGGGTACCCAGTGAGACGACGTGCCGAACGTGCCGAACCCATCCCTGGTCGTGCTCATCCGCCTGATGGGCGGCGCTGCGCGCCACCAGGCCACCCATCGAGTGGCCGACCAGCGCAATCTGCTCCACCTTGACCGGCCACGACTCCACGAGCTCCTGTAGCAGCGCCGCGACCGTGCGGCCGTTCTCGGAGATGTGCAGGCCGCTGTTGTAGCGCAGGTAGACCGGCGCGTAGCCGAGGTCAGAGGCCAGCCGTGCGCCATAGGCCTCCTCGGCCCCCGGATTGGTTGCTGGGTTCTGACCCCAGGACCAGCAGAACTCATCCCCGGTCAGCCCGTGTATGAAGACCGCCAGACGAGGAGTGGCCTGCGGGAACGCGTCGCGCAGCGAGGACTCATCCAGCCCGATTGGCTGTCCGTGCATTCGCGCCGACGTGGGCTGGTGAAGCGCGCTCCCTTCGCGCTCCAGCCGATCCCCGATCAGGCCATTGAGCACGGCGATTCCGAAGCTGCCCTTCGGGGTGGTGGACAGCGAAGCCTGCTCGCCGATGCCGCGCCGCTGCATCGTCGCGTCCACGGCCTTCCCGAGTCCCGAGGCGCCCGCCCCTATCGCGCCGTAGGCGCGGCTGGAGATCGCGTCGTGGATGATCTGCACGGGGCGACCTGCCGGCCCCACCCCGCGGAACGCGCGCTGGGCGATGCCCAGGTGCATGTCGCGGATCGCCCCGGGAAACCTGTGCAGCTCGTCAAAGGCCAGGGAGCTCAGCGCCCGAACCTCGTTCGGCGCCGAGCTCAGCGAGCCTCCGCGGGTGCTGGTCGGGTTCATGCCAGCCGTCGCAGTGTCCTTGCTGGGCATTCCTGTCTCCAATCCGTTTGTCGCCGCTGATCGAGTGAGGCCGAGGCCGACCCTCGGCCCAGACTACTCCTCTGGCGCCGATTTGTTACGTTAGTCACAAGAGCAGTAGGTCGGGCGCCGGCATCCCCACGTGTGGGATACCCCGGATGCCACAGGCAGCCAGCACGAATAGCGTCCTCCGCAAGCAGGCCGGCAGTGTCGAGGCGCAGGTTTGGCCGGTGTGGTTGATCTTCTCGTGAGCGAGCACCTGACACCTCTGGACGGGACGTTCCTCGAGCTCGAGGAGGTCGACGAGAGCGCGCACATGCACACCGGTGCGGTCTTGGTCTTTGATCCCCTGCCGGGCGGTGGCCTGCCCTCGCGCGAGGAGGTGTGCCGGAACCTCGAGAGTCGGCTGGGGCAGCTGCCGCGCTATCGCCAGCGCCTGTCGGAGCCACACACCGGCGGGCTGTCGTGGCCCGAATGGCAGGATGACCCCGAGTTTGACGTGCGCCGGCACGTCGCTCGCGCGGCGCTGCCGGCCCCAGGAGGTGATCGGGAGCTGGCGGAGTGGTCGTCGGGCTTCTTCTCCCAGCGTCTTGATCGTCATCGGCCGCTGTGGGAGATGGCGCTCGTGGAGGGGCTCGCCGACGGTAGGTGGGCGATTGCGACCAAGACGCATCACTGCATGGTCGACGGTGTCGGCTCGGTCGACGTCGGCCACCTGCTGCTCGACGCGACAGCGGACGCGGCGCCGGCTGCTCCGTCGTCTGCGAGCGGCGGGAGTGCTGGCCACGAGCTCTCCTCTTTCGGTGTGGACCGCCCGACTTCCACCGCTCCCGGATCACTGGCTCGCTTGGCGCACGCATGGGATGGGCTGTTGCCGATCGACACGATCCGTGGCGCGGCCCGAGATGGGAGCATCCGGCGTGCTTCACCCGCGTGAGGCGCTGACCAGGGCGCGCGCGGCGATCGACGTGATCGTGCGCGAGGAGCTTCGCGCGGCGCCTCACACGTCTCTCAACGTACCGATCGGCACAAGGCGCCGTTTCGATGTGGTGCGCGTCCCACTGGCGGACCTGAAGGAGATCAAGGGCTCTCTCGGCGGGACAGTCAACGACGTTGTGCTCACCGTGACCGCTGCTGGGCTGCGGGGACTGCTTGAGTCTCGCGGCGAGGAACTGCCGGCCGCGGGGCTGCGGGCGATGGTTCCGATCAACGTCCGCGCTGCGAGTGAGCACTTCGCGCTAGGGAACCGTGTCTCGTCGCTGTATGTGGAGCTGCCTTTGGTGGAGGCTGACCTCGCGCGGCGTTACCACGAAACCGTGGCCCGCTCGGAGTCGCTGAAGTCCCAAGGACGACAGGCGGCGGGCACCACTGCCGTGATCGAGCTGGCGGGACTGGCGCCGCCGGTGCTCCATGCCACGATGGCGCAGGCTCTCTACGCCACGCGGCTGTTCAACGTGACCATCACGAACGTGCCCGGTCCCCAGCAGACGCTCTACGCCTACGGAGCCCCGCTGCGCGAGATCCATCCGCTTGTGCCGCTCGCCGCCGAGCACGCCGTGGGCGTAGCCATTGTCAGCTACGACGGCAATGTCTTCTTCGGAGTGGTCGCCGACCGCGACGCCGTACCAGACCTCGACGTGATGCTGAACGCCTTGGGCGCCTCAGTCGAGGAACTGCTGGCCGTCGCCCGCGCGGAACAGGTCGCCCACAAGGACGGGGCTCCTCGCCCGCGACGCGCCCCTCGCCGACCCGCTGCTCGCAATGCGGACGGCGCGCGCTGATCGCTCGCGCAGACGGGTACGCGGGACCCAGGAGTAGAACAGGACGCAGGAGTAGAACGCCGACCGGGAGCAGGTATCAGCGCACGCTTTTCTGCCGGGCTGAGAAGCAGGCTTCCGGCTCGGTGCCCGTGGTGCTCAGCCAAGATTCGAGCGTGTCGTGCCAGCGCTTTACCGATTCATGCGCTCTGTCTGAGGCGACGGTCGTTGAGGCCTTGCAACTCCGGCTGGCTTCGCCCTTGGCGGGCAAGCTCTAGCTGACGGTGATGTAGCCGCTCATGTAGCCCGGGTGCTGCATCGCCCATTCGTCGCATACGAAGGTGCAAAACCAAAGGTACCTTCCCGGCTGCTTCACGAGCAGCGTGTAGGTGTGAGTGCCGGGCATCACGACGATGTTGACGCCCGCTTCCGGCGCCGTGATGCTGTGAGGCACGTCATCGGTGTTGTCGATCCTCAGCTCCTGGGGCTGGCCCGCCCGGACGGCGAATTCGGTCGTGGTGAAGGCATCGTGCTTTTCGCCTTCCGGACCGCGCTTGTATTCCGGGATGACCGACAGATCGACCACCTTTGCCACCGGCGGTAGCGCGGCGGCCTGCTCAGCGGCGGCCTGGGATGCCGCGCGTGCTTCCTCTCTTTCGCTGCTCTGGACCAGCGCGACCGTCGACATCAGCACTGCGGCCAGGATCCCCGCACCCGCGAGCGCCTTCAGCCCGAACCTCCTGGCGGCTGCTTCACCGAATTCGTGCCGATATCTCGCCTCGGTGTCCTTGTCTGGCTCCTGCGCGGCGGAGCCGGGCTCGAAGACGAGATGACGAACGGGCACGGCGAACCGCTCACGCACGAGACCCGCGAGCCGCGGCTCGAGCCCGCTCGCGGCCCGCTCCCAGCGAGTGGAGACGATGACTTCATCCGGCGCGAAGGTGGCGAACGTGTCCTCGATGGCTTCGAGGGGGTCTGCCTCTGAGATCTCGCCCGCAACGAGGAGGTCGTGGCCGACGCGGTCGAGGGCCGTCTTCAGGCGGACGCGCGCCTGGTCCAAGAGACCGTCGACCGCGCCGGTCAAGCGGGCTCCAGGGGAGATCAGCGCGGGCACGAGCAGGAGCACGTGCGTACGCGGCACGGAGGCCAGCCTCTCGACCTCGCTGAGGAGCGCCTCCTCGCTGAGCGTGTCGTTGGCGACGACGAGGACGCGGCGCTCCGCCGCTGAGCCCAGGTGCGGGGGGGCCATCTTCACCGGCAGCTCGAGGCCGCGGAGCTTGCGCATGCGCAGCTGCGCCACGCGCACGGCGAGAGCGCCGAGTACGACCGCAAGCACAACGAGAGCGAGCCACGTCGGGCCGAGCGCCGCGGCGAGCACGACCGGGATCAGGGCGAGTATCAGCAGCAGGACAAAGCGGAAGGCCTCCGGCTCGCTGTGAAATGGGCTACGCACCGGCGGGGCCCTCTTCGGCGGCATGCCCGGACAGGCTCTGCACGGCGGCCACGACTTGCTCGGGGGTCGCCGGTGCTGGCAACCGGTGGCAGCCGTCCAAGAGCTCTCGCAGGTCCGCGTCTATGTCCGACGGCACCTCGACCAGTAGAGGCGTGTCGGGATAACGCGTGCGCAGTTCGCGCAAGACCTCTCGGGCCGCCTCGTGCTCGTAGCCCAGGGAGCAAACGACGAGGTCGGCGTCGTGAGCGGGGGCGCACCCCGCGGGCCCGGTCAGCGGACACTGCCCGTGTCCCCGTGGGCCGGGACAGACGGCGACCGCGTAGCCGGCGAAGCGCAAGCCGGAGGCGATCGCGAGGCCGGTCGCCTCGTCCGGGTGCTCGACAAGCACCCGCGGATGGCTCCAGCGCCAAGGCTGCGGGTTGATGTTCACTGCTCGCGCGCGCGCCGTGGAACCTCCGGGAAACATGCCCTCAAGCTAGATCGAGCCCGACTCGAGGTCATGCGGGTCAAGTCCGCATTTCGCTCCGTAGGACGCCGTATTGATGCCACCTAGACGGGGTCGCGGAGCATCGCCGCTGCTCTTCCGACAGCAAGGGCGTGTCAAACGGCCTCCAGCAGACGAACACAAGCCCACGGATACGCCCAGGGCTGGCAGGGCCTCGAAACGCCCAGGCGGGATGCTCGGTCGATGGCCGCCGGCGAACGTGGACGTCGAGCGGCCGATCTACGCGGCCTGGGAGCGCGGCGACTTCAGCTCGGTTGAGTGGGCGCTCTCGCGCTGCAATGCCAGGCAGATCGGCGCACATCCACGGAGAGCACGTGTGGTCGTATACGGATGCGTCGCCCGGAAGCCATGCCCTACACCCCGTGCATGGACCGGAGATCCTGGGCGTAGTGCGCCCTCGGCGAAGCGCCGCGCGCCGACGGACCATCAGGCGCCGCCGAGCGGTGGCGCTGGCCTTGCTGGCCACGCTGATCGGCGCTGCTGCGATCGCCAGCAGCCAACACGGCGGCGGGGCGGCGGGGAGCGCCAGCCGGCGCGCGCAGCAGGGGGTGCTGGCCGCACGCGCCCAGCGAGCCCCGGGCGCGAGCGTTCGCGGTCATATCGGCGCCGATGCACCGGGCGGACTGAGGCCGGGCTCTGATCCGAGCGTCCTGCCGGGCCCGGTGCTGATCGCCGACAGCGACAACAACCGCCTGTTGGAGGTGAGTCCGGACGGGCGGGTGCTGTGGCGCTTCCCCGCCCCCGGCGACCTCGCTCCGGGCGAGACGTTCCGCGTGCCCGATGACGCCTTCTTTTCGCCTGACGGGCATCGGGTGGTCGTGACCCAAGAGGACGATTTCGTGATCAGCGTGATCGACCTCGCGAGCCACCGCATCGTCTACCGCTACGGCCACCCGGGCGTGCCGGGCTCGGAACCCAACTACCTGCACAACCCCGACGACGCCATACTGATGCCCTCGGGAGAGATCGTGTCTGCCGACATCAAGAACTGCCGGGTGCTCGTGATCCGCCCGCCCGCCCACCGGCCGCTGCGCCAGCTCGGCGTGACCGGCAGCTGCGAACACCAACTCGGCGTCTCCTACGGCAGCCCCAACGGAGCATTCCCGATGGCCAACGGCGATACGGCGATCACCGAGATCAACGGCGACTGGCTCGACGTGGTCTCCCCCGACGGACGGCCCGTGCTCGCCACCCATCCCCCCGGCTTCACCTACCCGTCGGACACCAATGAGGTGCGCCCGGGCCTGTTCCTGTCGGCCGACTACACAAGCCCCGGGGCGATCGAGACCTTCACGAGCGACGGCAAGCTGCAGTGGCGCTACGCGCCCACGGGAGCGGGGGCGCTGAACCAGCCCTCGCTGGCGAAGTCGCTCCCAAACGGCGACGTCCTCGCCAACGACGACAAGAACAACCGCGTGATCGTGATCGATCCGCGCACGAACAGGATCGTCTGGCAGTACGGCCACACCCACGTGGCAGGCGCAGGCGAAGGGTTTCTCAGCGACCCCGATGGAGTCGATCTCGCGCCGCCGTACTCGCTGGCGGCGCGCTTCGCCGGTACGTCGCGGGCCCCATGACGAGCTCATTGGTCATCGAGCCGTCATCCGCCGCAACGCTCGGGAGTGGACACGCGGCGTCTGGCGCAGGATGCGGGGTTGGTCCGTCAGAGGTCGGCGGGCGTGGCCCATGGCGAGCTCAACCCCTGGGCGTCAGCACGTAGATCCGGGCGGGGGGAACGGGCTCGAAGGAGAACACGGACCAGGACCGGCCGCGGTAGGTGACGGTGCCGCTGAGCGGGAGCCTCGCCGGACCGGCACCGCCCGCGAGCTGCTTTGAGCCGGCGCGGACGAAGGCCACGCCATTGGTCGTCGAGCGGACGATGTCAACCAGGTCCTTGTAGTGAGGTGGGAGCGGCTTGAAGCGGGCCGCGATGTGGGCCGCGACGCTTCCCCAGGCCGCGCTGCGCACCGTCGCGCAGCTTCCGCTCGCGGCGGCCGGTTCCTTCGCGAACAGGGCGATCTGGAGGGAGCCGCTGGGGAAGGCCCCGGCCTGCATCACGTTCGCACGATAGGTGCTCCCGGCGATGGTCACGGTCGTCCCGGTGCTCACCACTCGCGGGGCCGGCTTGAGCGTTCCCATCAGGAAGGAGCCGTTGCGGTAGATATCGATCGGGGCACCGATGAAGCGGCTCACGAGCTTGACGAAGCCGACGTCGTCCTGGACCGACATCACGTAGCTGCCGACCGTGCGGCCATGCCATCTGAGCGTCCCGGTGACCGGCGCGATGATGTAGGGCCCGCCGACGTCGGCGAGGACCTTGCCTGCCTTCAGCACGCGCAGCCGGACGATGTGCCAGTGGGGGGCGTAGACGAGCCCGTGGACGGCCGCCTGGACAGCCGCCGGGTTGGAGCCGGCCATCGCGCTGAGCAGCGCCTGGGAGCCGGTGACGTGGCCGATGTCGGCCCTCATCTCACCGCCGTGGAGCTCGCCCGCGTAGATGTGGCGGGCGGCCGCCACATCGACGGCGGAGATGGCGGCGGCGCTGGCGCTGCCGCAGGCTTCCGCACCGGAGCGCGCGGCGGGTCTGACCGCGGCCGAGGCCCGGGAGACGCCGTCGTGGTCGGCGTCGATCGTGAGGCTCGCGACCAGAGCGCCGGCCGCTGTGATGACTGTGGCCAGTATCGCCCCGCGTAGCTTCGGGTGTCTCGATGAGAAGAGCATGGCCCTGAGGTTGGGCCATCGAACTAAGCGCGATCTCACGGCCGGGTGAGAGATGCCACATCTGCCGCGGAGCGGCCGTGCGTAGAAGGACCCCGCCCGGGCGGGACCGTCCCGGAAGCCTCGGGCGAAATCGCCGGCGGGCCGAACGTCGTCGGCTGTTCCCCTATGTGAGAGGGCGAACGTCCCGTGTGCCAGCGCACACGCCTCCACTCTCGAGCGGCGCTAACAGGCGTTTCTGCACCCGCTCCGGCAAGGCTCTCGACTGCCGATGATGACTACGAACGCTGAGCGCGCTCAGCGTCGAGCTTTTTGCGCTGCTCGACGAGCGACTGCAGCTGGCCGCTGACCTCGGTGGAGATGCGCTTGAGATCCCATTTGCTGAGGGTGATCAGGCTCATTGAGGAGGTTGCGATGACGTCGGCAGTGCGCTTGCCGCCGGAGAGCATCCCCATCTCCCCAAAGACGTCGCCCGGACCCAGCGACCCGATCACCTCGCCGCCCTTGATTACGTCGGCGGTGCCGGTCTCGATGACGATCAAGTCGTACGAGTAGTCGCCTTCGTGCACGAGCCGCTTGCCGGTAGAGACCGCCGTCTCGCTCGCGAACACGCTCACCGTGTCGAGAGCCTTATCGGACAGCGACGAGAACAGCGGAATGGTCTTCAGACGATCGGGATCCATGATCTCTCAAACTTTCGCGATGGCGGCGGAAAACGGACCGACGGAATACGACCTGGGACGCGCAGCGCCGATGAGGTGCACCCTACCGCCCGCGGCTACAGTCGCGGCGGGCCACGCCTTCCACCCAAGCTGGCGCTGCAGATAGACGGGGCCTCCAGTCGGCGATCGGGATGGCCTGGGTGTGCGTGCCCGAGTAGCCTGGGGAGCGCGATGCCGCCACAGACACACTACGCGCGAAGCGGCGACGTCAACATCGCCTATCAAGTTGTCGGGGACGGCCCTTTCGACCTCGTGTTCGTGCCGGGCTTCATCTCGCACCTGGACCTCCAGTGGGCCGATCCGCGGATCGCACGTTTCCTGAGAAGCTCGCATCGTTCTCCAGGTTGATCTTGTTCGACAAGCGTGGCACCGGGCTTTCTGACCCGGTCGCCGCTCCAGCGCCGCTTGAGGACCGCATGGACGACGTGCGTGCCGTGATGGATGCCGCCGGCTCGGAGCGCGCCGCACTGTTCGGACTTTCAGAGGGAGGGCCGATGAGCGTTCTGTTCGCCGCCACGTATCCGGAGCGCACGCGCGCCCTGGTCCTCTGCGGCACCTTCCCGACCGGGATCCCCGACCCCGATGAGCACCCGAGCGGGCAGCGCTGGGTCGACGCGATCCAGAGCGCTCGCGCTGCGGCTGAGCACTGGGGTGAGGGCGGGGCGCCGCCACGATTCCGCCGGCGCACCCTTCGCGGACGAGCGCGCCCGGGCCGGTTGACAATGCCGGGCGCAATGCTCTGACCATGGACTACGAACGAGTCGCTCGGCGCGCGCTAGAGGACATCTGCTCCGGGCAGGATCCAGCCGGGAGCGCCGAGGTCTACCACCCACAATTCGTCGACCACGTCAACGCCCTGGAGTACCACGGGACCAACCCGTCAGCGCGGACGCGTGGGACTTCCGGGCACGCGCGGCGATCCAGTCATCGTCCGTCCCCGAGCCCGTGCAGCAATCGCCTCAGCCGTGCTCACCGAGAGATTAGCCAAGGCCATCAACCGGGCGACGGCCTCGATCGCGCTCATCTCATCCACGCTCAGGCGCTCCGCTGCCACGGCCGCGATCTCAGGTGCAATCGGGCGACGAAAGCGGGCCTCAGCGAGCGCGCTCGCGTAGACGACCGCAGCGCGGCTGCGCTCATCGAGCGCGGCCAAGTCACCTAGGCCGATGGCCTCCAACTCCTCGCTGCTGACGCCGGCGCGCAGCGCCCAGCGCTGGTGCACAAACGTGCATCCGCCGCAGGCGTTGACACGGCTGACGGCGACCATGACGCGCTCGCGCAACCTCGCGTCGAGGCGGCCGCGCAGGTAGACCGCTGCGAGCGGGCCGCTGCGCTGAGCCAAGCCGACGACGTCGCGTGCCCACTCGGCGGGCGAAGCAAACGTCCGCGGGCTGCGGATAGACGTTGCTGCGGTGGCCATGCCGCCACTCATGCTATGCGACCAGGCCTCGCCATCGTCTCGTCTGCGCCGGTGCGCGTGGATCCGGTCGTCTCGGGCGTGTCAACCGTCAGCAATCAAGATCCACCGCAGCATCGGCGCTAAGGCTTGGCACGGGGTGGTCCAGAGGGCCGTCATCAAGGCGTTGGCCGTGGCTGGTCGTCCGATGGGCGTGAGCGAGGCGCAAATGGCCGTCGAGGCTCTGCTCGGCCATCCAGTGTCCATGGATTCGGTCAACAGCTGCCTTTCGACCGGTGCTCGCGGCGGCGAGCCATATTTCCGGCGCATCGCGCGAGGCCGGTACGAACTCGCGCGGCCTCTCTGAGGGGCGTCGCGGCACCAGCGGCGACGCTTCTGCTTTTCGTCTCTATGAAGAAGGGCCGGTTGTCAAGTAGCGATCTGTAGTTCGGGTCGTCCTCCTCTCGGGGCTCGTGGTCTTGGAGCGACGCTCATGTCTCTATGGCCTCCTCGTCGGGAGGATCAGGCGAAATTGGATGTTCGCTCGGGCGCAAGTCCAAAAAGGGCGGTCAGGCCGCCAGACGAAAAGCGGCGCCTCGGGGAGCGAACTTCTCCTTGCGGGAAAGCATGTGCCAGATCGCGTGGGAGAGTCTGCGCGCGATGTCGACCTGGGCGACCTTGGCGCCGCGCTGCTTTCCGAGCCGGCGCTTGGTGCGCTGATAGCGCTCGGCGTAGGCGGGGTGCCTTAGCGCGTGCATCGTCGCCTCGAGTAGCGCCCAGCGCAGGTAGGTCGGCCCGTGCTTGGTCAATGGGCCGCGGCGATCCTTCTCTCCGGACTGGTTCACGCGCGGACAAAGACCCGTGTAGCCGGTGAGCTTCTCTGGCGATGAGAAGCGCTCGATCTCGCCGATCTCGGCGGCGATCGTGAAGGCGAGGACCCAGCCGATCCCGGGCACCGTCAAGAGCAGCGGGACGTAGGGGTGCTCGGCGTGGCCCTCCTTCAGGCGGCGGTTGATCTCGGCGATCTGGCGTTCGAGGTCGTCGATCAGCTCGATCGAGGCGGTGATGTTTCCCCGCCAGGGCTCGGGCACCTGCAGTCGCTTCAACAGCCGGCGGCCCTCGACCCCGAACAGGTCGGTGACCGGGCAGGGCTTGCCGAAGTTGATCAGGGTCGAGTGGATGCGGTTCTTGAGCGCCGACTTGTGCTTGACGAGGTGCAACCGGAAGCGGGCGAGCTCACGCTCCTCGCGGACGCTCGGATCGGGCAGCCAGATCGCCGGCACCAGGTCGCGGTGGCTGAGCACCGCAAGAACCTTCGAGTCGATCTTGTCGGTCTTGCATGCCAGCGGCGCGAGACCCTTGACCTTCTGGGCGTCGGCGATCTCGACCGACCAGCCCTGCTGCTCGAGGGTGTCGTGGACGATCCTTGCGCCGGTCATCGACTCGATCACCGCGCAGACCGGCTCGCAGTGGACTTCCTCGATGCGGCGAGCGAGCCTTCTCAGCGAGTCGACGTCGGGCGGTACGGCGAGCTGGTCCAGATGCTCTCCCTGATCGGAGAGCAGGCAAACGTCAAGCTTCTTTCGACTTAGATCGAGTCCAGCGTGCAACATATGAAGCGGGCCTCCTCGGTGCTCGTTTTTCGGGACACGACAAGCGTGTCACCGCAGGGGGCCTTCTTCATGGCAGTCCCTTGCGCTCGGTGAGCGCTTTGGCGGCGCGACCGCCGCTTAGCCGCGGGAGCGGTCGTGCTTGCTCAGCTGGGGGACGGCGCGACGCGCCTCCTCGGGTGGGCGCCGTTCGGCGCGAGAGAGATCAGTCGGCGCTCAGTGGCGGCCCCAGCAGCGACATGGCGTGCTTCTCGAAGATCGCGGCAACCACCGCTCGGTCTGGTGTCCCGTTCCGGGTGGCGGGTCCCAGCTCTTCGTAGAATCGGTGACCCCCGCCCGGCGTGTACACCACGATGATCTCGCCCGGCTCATCGGTCAGGTTGAGGAACGCGTGGGGGATCTTCGATGGCAGGTAGGCAAAGCCGCCCTCATCGAGCTCGAAGAGCTCGTCGCCGATCCTGACCTTGAAGCGCCCCGTCAGGACATGGATCGTCTCCTCCTGCTTGTGGTGCACGTGCAAAGGTGGTCCGCCTTTCGGTGCGACTTCGACTGTGAAGTAGTCGAAGGCGCCGCCGGTGTCCTCTCCGGTGACCTTGAAGACGAGGTCTCGTCCCGGGCCTGACTGCAGCCGCATGCCCTCGTCCGGGGCCAGAACCGTGTGCTCAGTGGTGGTGCTCGTCATCGCGCATCTCCCATTTTGAACGCTCGTGTGCAGGTGTTAGAGTATTTGCAATGCGCAAACAATACACCAGAGTATTTGCGGATGTCAAGTAGTTCGGGGATCGAAACCGTGGCTGCGCTCAACCTCGACGGTGCGCCCGAGCCGAACCCGTTCACGCCCAGCGAGTTCGGCGCCTGGCGTGGCATGCTGCGAGCGCACGCCACGGTCTTTCGAGAGCTCGAGCGCGCGCTGCTGGCCGATCACGGCTTTGGCGTCGACGCCTACGGAGTGCTGATCACACTGGTCAGTGCGCCCGGCGGCACGCTCACGATCGGTGAGCTGGGCGAGCAGCGCAACCTCAGCCCGAGCGGCGTCTCAAGGTCGATCGACCGGCTCGCAAAGATCGGGCTGGTCGAGCGGAGCGCCAACCCCGCCGACGGGCGCAGCCTGCTCGTCGGACTGACGCCGCAGGGCCTCACCCGCCTGCGCGCCGCACAGGTTACCCACCACGCGGTCGTACGCCGGCTGCTGCTCGACCGCCTGAACGAGCGAGATCTGACACGCCTGGGCGAGCTGTGGGAGAAGGCGATGCCCGGCTCGGTCTCCAGTCCCGTCTGGCCGCTGTAGAGAGCACAGACGGGCCGCGTCGCTTTCGCGTCGACCCCTCAGGCGTCCATCGTGCGCGTGCGCCACGCGCCGAGCGCGAGGAACACGGCGAGCCAGGCGGCCACGACGACGAGCGCCGTGCCCTGCGACATCGCGACCGTCGCACCGCGGCCGCCGCCGACGTGCACCGGGCTGAAGTGCGCCAGCGCCTGGCTGAGGACGCCGTCGCGTGCACTCCCGAGCGAGCTGATGTTCGCGATCAACGGGCTGGCCACGAGCTGCCAGCCGATCAGCGCGGTGATCGCTGCCGGCTTTGAGGTCGTCAGCGACGCGAAGCCCACGGCGACCGCGCACACCACGCCGGTCGAGAGTAGCGTGAACGCGAGCCCGTTGACGATCAGGGCGCCATCGGGCGTGTGCAGGTTGGAGGCGAGCGCGAAGGTGCCCAGCAGGACGAGACCGTACCCGATCAGCGCCACCGACCAGCAGGCCGCCAGGGCGGCGGGCACGCGCGAGGCGAACAGCGCCAGGCGTGAGCGGCCCGTCACGACGAGGTCTCGAAAGACGCCGGCCGACGCGTCGCCCGTGCCGGCCTCGACGCCGATCAGAACGGCCGAGAGCGGGCCGAAGAACAGGCACAGCAGGCGCAGGCCGTCGGTGAAGCCTGGGGTGCCGCCGGCCGGTTCGTATTTCAGCGCGTTGGAGGAGTGTTGGACGGCCTTCACGCTGAAGAGGATGATCACCGGGAGCAGCGCCAGGACGAGCACCCAGATGAGCGTGCCGCGCCGCTTTCGCAGCTTGAGGAAGTCGGCGCCGAACATCTGCATGGCGATCGCCGCGGTCATGCCTGCACCTCCTGGCGCTCGACGGGCGCGTCCAGCCGCGAGGTGATCTGCAGGAAGCGCTGCTCGAGGCTGTGCCGCACGGGCTCCAGGCGCGCGACGCCCACGCCTGCTCGCACGAGCATCGCGTTGATCTGCGCCGCGTCGCGCGGGGTCCCGGAGAGGATCACGCGAATGCCCTCATCGGATCGGCTGGCCTCGCGCACCAGCTCGCTCGCGGCGAGCGCGCCGAGCGCCAGCTCGACGTCGTCCACGCCGAGGATCAGCTCGTGGCGCGAGCCACCCTCCGCGAGCTCGGCGATCGGCCCCTGCGTGATGATCTTGCCGCGGTCAACGATCGCCGCGGCGTCGCAGATCTTTTCCACCTCGTCGAGCAGATGTGAGGAGAGGAACACGGTCCGCCCCTCCTGCTCGACCATCGCTCGGATCATTTCGCGGAACTCCTGGATCCCGCCAGGATCGAGGCCGTTGGTCGGCTCGTCGAGGATCAACAGCAGCGGGTCCGCCAGCAGGCAGCGGGCCACTCCCAGACGCTGACGCATGCCCTGCGAGTACTGCTTGACCTTATCATCGGCGCGCTCGGACAGACCCACGCGCGAGAGTGCTGGAGCGATGCGCTTGGCGGCCTCGGGGCCACGGACCGCCGCGACCACGCGCAGGTTCTCTCGGCCGGAGAGATACGGGTGAAAGCATGGGTCCTCAACGATCGCCCCGACGCGCTGGAGCGTAGTCGCGCGCTCGGCCGGCACAGGATGACCGAGCACGCTCATCTGCCCCGCGCTAGCGTGCGTGAGCCCGAGCAGCATCCGGATCGTTGTCGTCTTGCCTGCCCCGTTGGGACCGAGGAAGCCAAACGCGGAGCCGCGCGGCACCAGCAGGTCGACGCCGTCGACGGCTGTGCGCTCGCCGAAGCGCTTCGTCAAGCCCGAGGTCTCAATTGCGCGCTCGGCTTGCACCTGGACCACTCTGCCAGCGCTATATAAAGGCCGAGTCAATCATGAGACCGCTCATCCGCCGGCAGCTCCTTCACGCGGTCCTAACAGTGCCACGTCACGTCCGGTTCACGCAGCGTCGCCTAGTAGCGTTCGCTCGAGCTCTCACCCGGCGCGAGCTGTGGCACGGGGCTCGCGAGATCATCGCGATCGTCCAGGGGACAGGGGCGGCAAAGTGGAAGCTTAGAAGTTGTGCCGGAGCTCCCAGCAGCGGGCGAGAAGGGGCAGATGCGGGGCGCGGCCCATCTAGTCGCTGGGACCGGATCGCCGCGTTCGGGACGATCTCGCGGTCACTCGCGACGCCGCGGCACGAGAGGATGATCACGCTCGAAGGCGGCCGTCGCGCAGCAGCGGCAGCGAGCGGATGCGCAACGCGCTGGCGTGGAAGATCGCATTAGCAAGCGCCGGCGCGATCGCGATGATCGGTGTCTCGCCAGCGCCCGCGGAGGGAATCTCGGGCCGGTCGAGCAGCACGAGCTCGATTGGCGGCACGTCGCTGAAGCGGGGCACGCGGTAGCTGTGCATCGAGGCGTTGGTAACCCGGCCGTCGTGGAAGTGCACGGCCTCGAACAGCGCGCTGCCGAGACCCATCACAAGCGCGCCTTCGATCTGGTTTTCGACCGTCGCAGGATTGACGATCGCTCCACAGTCATACGCGGTCACGATCCGTACGATCAGGAGATCCTCCTCGAGAACGCGCACCTCGGCGCAGGTGGCCACGCGGCCCTCCTTCTCGACGCCACCGGCGATGCCGATGCCGACGCCCGGCCGCGCCTCACTGCGCGTGCGCGTCCACTGGGCGCGCTCGGCGGCAGCGCGCAGCACGTTGGCGAGCCGCTCGTCGTTGGTGTTGCGAAGCCGCAGCTCCAGTGGATCCAGTGCTAGCGCGTGGGCGAGCTCATCGATGTGCGACTCGCGAGCGAAGTTGTTGGCGGTTGCCGCCAGCGCGCGGTAGGGGCCCTGCGGCAGCGGCGAGTGGGCTGGCTGGAAGGCGACGCGGCAGTTGGCGATCGCATAGGGCGGCGCAAGCCCTGGGGCGCCCGAGTTGATGTTGAGGAAGTCCCATGCGCTGATCGCTCCGTCGCGGCTCGCGCCGCTGCGCACGTCGATGACGCTGGCGGGGCGCATGAAGGTGAAGAGGAACTCCTCCTCACGGCTGAGCGCGACCTTCACCGGCACGCCGGCGGCGCGCGCGAGGCGCGCGGCGGCGATCGCCTCGGCCTCGGTGTGCTTGGAGCCGAAGCCGCCGCCGAAGTCCGGCACGATCACGCCCACCTGCTCCTCGGCCAATCCGAGCGCGGCGGCGAGCTCGTAGCGGACGAAGAACGGCTGCTGGGTTCCTGTCCATACCGTCAAACGTTCGTCTTGCCAGTCGGCGAGTGCGACCCTCGTCTCGAGCGTTGCGTGGGCGATGTAGGCGGTCGTGTAGGTCTGCTGCAGGCACACATCGGCGGCGGCCAGCGCGCGATCGACCTCGCCCTCCTCGTGGGTGACCGCGCCTTGCCAGCCGAGCACCTCCGCGGGATGCGCGCGCAGATAGGAGGCGAGCTCGTCCTCGCTTGGCTGATGTGAGTCGCTCCAGTCCGCGTCGATCGCCGCCAGTGCCTGCGCGGCGGTGGCACGCTTGGGGGCGGCCACCGCGACGAAGTCCCCGTCGTGCACGACCGTCACGCCGTCCATCGCAGCGGCCGGCGCGACGCTGACGGCCTCGAGCTTCGCGCCATACCTGGGCGCTCGCAGCACCAGGCCGTGCAACATGCCTGGGCGCCTTAGATCCGATGGGAACCGGTGCGCGCCGGTAACCAGCGCGCGGCCGGTCGCGCGCAGCGCTGGATGGCCGCTCTGGCGCCAGCGCGCGGGCGGTGTCAGCGGCGCTCGCGCCGACGCGTCCGCCACGCGGTGCAAGCCACGCACGAGCTCGCCGTAGGCGATCGTCTTGCGTCCGTCGCGGAGCTCGCCCGCGCGCGCTTCAAGGTCCTCGCACGGCACGGACAGCCGCTCCGAACCCATCTCGATGAGTAGCTCCCGCGCGGCGGCGGCCGTCGTCGCGAGGTCCTCGCCGGCGTCGGGCAGCGAGCGGCTCCCGAACGTGCCGTGGTCGGACGGGCACAGGTCGGTGTCGCCCATCGCCAGACGCACCGCGGCTGGCGCCACGCACAGCTCCTCGGCGACGAGCAGCGACAGCGCCGTGCGATTGTCCTCGCCCATGTCGATCTTGCCCGTGAACGCCGTCACCGTCCCGTCGGCGCCTACGTGCAGCCACGCGCCGCCGCTCTGCGGGCGCATCCCCGCGGGCGGGCCGGCGCCCTGTGCCCGCGCGCCGGGCGCGAGAACGACCACGAGCCCGTCCCCGAGGAGCTCGAAGTACTCGCGCTGCTCCGCCGCCACGCGATCCCACGGCAGGGCCGGGCGGAAGTCCGCGAAGCTCACCGAGCGCGGCCGGGACTCCTCCGCTCGAGCGGACATGGACGCCGCGCGCAGCACGGCCCTTTCGATCCGCGCGTAGGCACAGCAGCGGCACACGTGACCGGCGAGAGCGGTGCGCACCTCGCCGGCCGTCGGGCTCGCATGGTCGGCCAGCAGCACGCTCGCCGCGACGAGCATCCCCGGCGTGCAGTAGCCGCACTGAAACGCGCCCTCGGCGAGGAACGCCTCCTGCACGGCATGCAGTCGACCGTCGCTCGCGAGCCCGGCGACGGTCGTGACCGACCGGCCCGCCGCTTCGCTCGCCGGCGTAACGCACGCCCGCACGGGCGCGCCGTCCAGCAGCACCGTGCACGCACCGCAGGCGCCTTCTCCGCATGCCGGCTTGGGGCCGGTCACGTCCAGGTCCTCGCGCAGCATCTCCAGCAGCGAGCGCTCGCGCGCGAGCGTCGCGTGCCACTCCTGGCCGTCGACGGTGAGACTGGCCGTCGAAACCTTGCCGAGCGCCTCCGGGGGGCTGTCGCCGTTGGCGCTCACCTGTTCGCGTCTGCCGCCAGCCGCAGCAGGCCCTCGGCGTTTGCGGGGGGGATCCTCTCCCGGTCACCGGTGCTGATCGGTGCGTGCACGATGAAGTCGCGGCCTTCCTGGTTGGCGCTGTAGGGATAGTCGACCGAGAACATAACCCGCTCTGCGTCGAGCACCATCAGCAGGCACAGAAGCCGTGGGTAGGAGAACATGCCGCTCGTCGTCACCCAGACGATCGAAGACGCCGGCGACGATGAGCCGCAGCGCGTGCAGGCCAGTGTCGACGTGCCAGCCCCATCCCGCCGTGGCGAGCATCTGGGCGGCGGGCGCCGGCAGGCCACCGTAGTAGGCGGCTCGTACGGCCGGGGGCGGCTCGGATGCAGGTAGATGGGGACGTCCAGACCTTCCGCAGCCTCGAGGATCGGCCAGAAACCCCTGTCGAGAAAGCGCCCCCGCGTGTGGCCGTTGACCGGCGCGCCCCTGAAGCCGAGCTCACCGGCTGCGCGCTCGAGCTCCTCTGCCCCCCGGATCGGGCGTCGGGAGCGTGGCGAAGCCCGCGAAGCGATCCTGGTGGGCGGCGATCGCCTGCGCGAGATAGTCGTTGCCCGGATCATCGGCGCCCGGTAGGGCTCCTCGAGTGCGATCAGGCGCATCGCTCGCCTCGGTCAGCAGACTCGGACTTCCACACCGAGTCATCGTCTCACGATCGGCGCATCGCGAGTAACGGCGGATCTCGCTGTGTGCGCTCGAACGAGCACCCGCAACATCGACTTCGATTGGCGCCAGCCGTCTTGATCTGGGCGGGGCTGTCAAGCGCGGGATCGGGACCGTTCCGCACCCGCTTCGAGGAATCGACGCATGGCGCGCGTCCGGAACGGGGCCCCTCGTTGCCGCTCAGTGGCGACCGTCGGTGCGCCTGGCGGCGACCTCGGGGGATGGGACGACCATGACGGGGAGATCGGCGTGCTGGAGGACCGCGTGCGAGACGCTCCCCAGGAGCAGCGACTTCAGGCCGCTGAGACCGCGGGTACCGAGCACGATCACGTTTGCGTCCACGTCGCTGGCCGCAACGAGGATCGTTTCGGCGATCGTCGTACCGCGCATCCCGATGCGCGCCTGTGCGCGCAGACCTCCGCTCCTCGCAAGCTGCGCTCCCTGCTCGGCGCGCGTGCGGGCGCTGTGCTCGCCGGTGGCGTCGATTTCGTCTTGTACCTCCTGCGCCGGCCAGGAGAGCATTCCTGCGCCGGTGCGCGCCATGACGTCCGTGAAGGGCTCCCACACTGTCAGCACGGTGACGGGTTGGTCCGGCAGCAGCTCCGCGACACGCTTCACGGCGGCCTGGGAGTCGGCCGAGCCGTCGTAGGCGATCAGAACCATCCGGTCATTCTCCTCGTATAGATGCCGCCCGCGCGACCCCTCATGGTCATGGAAGCGCCCCTGGGGTCTCGGCGAGGGCGTGTTCGGCGGGGAGTTCGGGCGACACGTCGGCCGCAATGTAGCGGCGCACAGCCGAGCACGTGACCCGCATACGGCCTGGATGCCGTAGGTGACCCCCACCATCACCACGATCAGCCCGACGGCGAGCGTGGCGTTGCCGCGCCAGTCGATCGGCACCCGCTGCGGGCGGCTGGGCTCCCTGAGCTTCAGGTGCGCGCAGATCGTGCCGAGCGTTCGACAGCGTCACGCCATCGTAGCTCGCGCCGGGAGCCGGAGGAGCTCTCAGTGGCCGGCCACGGGGACGGCTTCTGCGTACGTTGGGTCAGAATGTGCCTGACGCCAGGGCCATCGGGACCCTCACTCATGGGAGGGAGGCGTACGTAGTCTGCCGCCGCCGCGGACCGTCGTAGCAGCGGATGCAGTAGGCCGCCCACGAGTGAACCCCAGGTCCGCTACTGGTCGGCATGCACTGCCCAGGGTCCCGTGTCGGGCCAGGGGTCTGACTGCACGTATGACCAGCAGGTCCCCCTGGACCAGAACGGCTACTACACAGTCGTGATCAGCAAGCCCGAAGACCGACCGAAGAACGCCAACACCGTCTGCGGCGTCAAGTGGCTGAACTTCGGTCCCGGCGAAGGCCCGGTCGAAGGCTCGGCTCCTCCGAACCGCAGCTGGGAGGGCGTCGTCTACATGCGCTTCATGAACGCGCTCAGCGGTGCCCAATGGCCGCAGTCTCCGAAAAACATTCCGCAGCCTACGCCGGAAAACCCCAACAACGAACTCACCAATGTCATGGGCGAATACGCGCCCGTGCCCACTTACACGAGCCAGGCCGCGTACGAAGCGACAGGCTGCGGCGCTGGCACTCCCACGCTTGCCGCGGGCAGCAGCACGCCGAGCAGCGGCTCCTTCACGCTCAATTGGGGCGCCGCTAGCAACGCGCTACCGCAGCTGTACGCGTTGCAGCACAAGCGCGCCGGCGGTAACTGGGCAACGGTCGCGAGCGGACTGAAGAGCCCTGAATACACGTTCCCGACGGGCTCGCCTGAGGGCGAGGGCACGTGGACCTACCGAGTAGCCGCGATCGACGAAGGCTCCTCCGAAACCGAACCCGAAGAAGGCGACTTCGGCCAGGAATCGGAACCGGTCAAGGTCGACCGCAGCGGTCCGAACGCCCCGACGGCGATCCTCTCCCGCGAACCCGACTACGCGGGCGGGGGCGGCTGGTACAGGGACAGCGTGATCGTGTCGTTCAGCGCGAACGCCGATCCCGCGCTGGCGGACGGCAGCGAGGGCGCGGGGATCGAACCCTCCTCGCTCACCGGTCCGCAGACGGTCGAAGGCTCCAGGTCGCACACGGTGTGCGGGACGGTTGCCGACAAGGTGGGCAACGTGTCGGAACCGGGGTGCGTCACCGTGCAGGTCGACGCGACGCCGCCGAGCCTGACCATGAGCTGCCCGGCGAGCACGACCCTGGACTCCTCCGGGGCAGCGGCGATGGTGAGCGCCTCCGACGGCCAGTCGGGGCTCGCGAGCGACCCCTCCGGGAGCATGGGGATCTCTACCGGCGCCGTCGGCGCCCAGACGATCTCCGCGACGGCTGTGGATCACGTCGGCCACGAAACGAGCGGCTCGTGCACCACAGACGTGATCTACCAGTTCACGAAGTTCCGGCCCAGTTCGGGCAAGAGATTCAAGGCCGGTAGGAACATCGCCGTGAAGTTCCACCTGGCGAGCGCCCTGGGTTACTACACCTCAGGCTCGGGAATTCTGGAGATAGCGCCCGCCTCGGGTCCCGAAGCCGGCGTCTACCGGGCCGCGACGTCCACCAGCAACAACGGCGACCAGTTCCGCCGCGAACCGAAGGGTCTCTACAGCTACAGCCTCGCCACCAGCGGGCTGAGCAGGGGCATCTGGGACCTGCGCGTGAGCCTCAACGACGGGACCACGCACGCCACCAGCATCACGATCGGATAGCGAGACCGAGTCCGGCGCCCGGGCCTCGTACCTCCAGAGACCCGGGCGTCGCGTCCATCGGACAGCAGGCAAACGCCACCGCGCCGTGTGGCGGGAAGGAGGCGAAAGCGCCGGGGGCGCGTTCGACAGCGCCGAAGACTTCGACCGGCACAACGTCCTCGGGTCCACAGCGCTCGGGTTGGACGCTTCGTTGGCCGCCGCCATTCGCTCACGGTCCGTAGGAGCATGAGACCCAGACGGCTGAGCGGGGCAGCCACCGCGTTGCCAAACCGTTGCCACGGCCCGCCTGACGGCTGCGGGCCGGTGATGGACGCCGACCCGGAACCGCTATTTCCAGGTACTCCTCATGCGCCCGAGTGGACTCGAACCACCACGGACCGTGAAGTCCACAAGGCCCAGCGGGCGTTCTCGTGGCGTTTCCGGACGGTGCACGATACTCGGCGCCGTCTGCCCTCGCGTGAGACATGAAGATGTCGGGCTGCATCTCGAAGATCCTCTGGCGCTCGGTCGCACCCTCCTTGTGCTCGAAAAGGCTCGCGACGCTATGAAGCCGTCGGGAGTCTTGTCACGCGTCTTGTGCCGCCCGTGCCGGTGCGATGCGCAGGCGAAGATCCGACGCTGCCCAGCGGCTCTTACCTTGCCCTTACCCAACCTCGCCATGCTCTCGGAAAGTGGCCGCTGGGCAGGTCTTGTTGGTCGATGACGACCGTGCGCTTCGCGACGCAGTCGGTCGCGCGCTCAGGCTCGCCGGCTTCGAGGTGACGCTCGCCGCCGACGGTCCGGAGGCGCTCGAGCTGGCGGCAGCGAGCCCGCCCGACATCGTTGTGCTGGACGTGGCGATGCCGCTGATGAGCGGCATCGAGGTGTGCAGGCGCATGCGCGCGCGCGGCGCGGGCACGTCGGTGCTGATGCTGACCGCGAAGGACACGATCCGCGACCGAGTGCACGGACTCGACGCCGGAGCCGACGACTATCTCGTAAAGCCGTTCGCGCTCGACGAGCTGCTCGCGAGGGTGCGGGCCGGCGTGCGGCGCTCCCGGGCCGCGGCGTCGGGGGGCGACGACGCGGCGGAGCTAGCGTTCGCGGACGTACGCATCGAACTCGCAGCCTGCCTGGCCTATCGCGGCGAGCGGAAGCTCGACCTGACGCGAACCGAGTACCTGCTGCTCGAATACCTCCTCGCGAACCCGCGCATGGTGCTGTCGCGGGGCATGATCTTCGACCGCGTGTGGGGATACGACATGACCGCGAGCTCGAAGGTCCTCGACGTGTACGTCTCCTATCTGCGCCGCAAGCTCGAGGCGTGCGGCGAGCCGCGGCTGATCCACACCGTGCGCTCCGTCGGCTACGTCCTGCGCGAGGCCGCATGAGCCTGCGCAGCCGGATCGTCGTCTTCACGGCGGCGGCGGTCGCGCTCGCGATCGCGCTCAGCGCCGTCGCGTGCTACCTCGCGGTCCGCAGCAGCATCCGTGGCCGGCTCGACGACCAGCTGCGCGGGCAGGCGGCGCTGATCGTTGCGGCTCCACGCGGCGCGTCTCCGCTCCGTCGCCCCCGCTTCAGCGCGCCGGCGACGGCGCTGCGCCTGCCCCAGCCGAGCCTGCAGACGCGTGGCGACCTCGCCCTGCTGTCAGCCTCCGGGACGGTGCACACGAGGCCCGGGGACCGCACGCACTTCACCGTGACCCCGCACGACATCGCCGTTGCCGGCGGCCGCGCCAAGGCGTACTTCCGCGACGGCGAGACCGGCGGAGTCACCGTGCGCGTCTATGTCGCGCCCGCGGGGAAAGGGCGCGCGGTGATGGTCGTGCAATCGCTCTCCGACCTGAACGGCACGCTGCACGACCTCGCCCTAATCCTGACGGCGATCGCGGTGGCCGGCGTGGCGCTGGCGGGGCTGCTCGGCCTGTTCGTCGCGCGCGCCGCTGCGGCGCCCGTGCATCTGCTGAGGCAGGCCGCCGAGCACGTCCGCTCGACCGGAGACCTCAGCCGCCGCATCCGCGTGAAGGGCAACGACGACCTCGGGATGCTCGGACGCTCGTTCAACGACATGCTCGGAGCGCTCGAGGAGTCGCAGCGCGCGCAGCGCCAGCTCGTCGCCGACGCATCGCACGAGCTGCGCACGCCCGTGGCGACGATCCGCACGAACCTCGAAGTGCTCGCGCGCAACCCGGACCTGCCGGCCGAGGAGCGCGCACCGCTGCTGCGCGACCTCATCGGCGAGAGCGAGGAGCTCGGGTCGCTTGTGCAGGACCTGCTCGAGTCCGCCCGCGAGAGCGGCGACGCGGAGGGGGTCGACGCCGTCGCACTGGACGCGGTCGTCAGCTCCGAGCTCGAGCGTTGGAGCCGGCGCCAGCCCGACGTCGCGATCGTGCCGTCCCTGGACGCCACGGTGATCCTCGGCAGGGAGAGCCGGCTGCGGCGCGCGTTCGCGAACCTGCTCGACAACGCGATCAAGTGGAGCCCGCCGGGCGGAACGATCGAGGTGACCCTGACCGGCGGGACGCTCGCGGTACGCGACCACGGCCCCGGGTTCGATCCCACCGATCTGCCCTACGTCTTCGATCGGTTCTACCGTGCGCCCGCCGCGCGGACGGTCGCGGGATCCGGGCTGGGGCTCTCGATTGCGCGCAAGGTCGCCGAGGAACACGGCGGGAGCGCGACAGCGGCGAACGCGGAGGGAGGCGGCGCCGTCGTCACGCTCACCTTCCCGCTGCTCCCCCTCGGCGACGGCGCCGGCGGGGACGCGGTGGCCGACACGGGGCACGCCCTCGCCCCGGCACGGTCCTGAGGAGCGGCTGACGATCGGCGTCCGATGCCCGCGAGCGTCCGCGAGCGGCCGCTCGAAGCTCGACGGCAGCCGACTCGCCCGCGTGCCTCATAGAAACCAATTCAGCGGCTCTAACCAGACGCTAACGAAGCCGCGGCAGGCTGGACATCACGGCGGTCGCGGGGAATCCCCCCGGGCCGCGGACAACCGATTCACCCTCCCTGCCGAGACCGCCTCAGCATGAAGCTAAGCCACGACCAATCCGCGCCCGGGATGCCGGACGTCCGCGGCGACGGTCGCGGTTCGCCCCGGCCGGACCTGCAGGGCGAAGGGCCCCCCGAGGGTCGTCCCACGCTGGCGAGCCGATTCAGGGAACAGCCGCTCCTCAACAGCGTGCTCGTCCTCGGCTGTCTCGCGCTGATCATCCTCGCATTGGTTGCCGTCGGGCCGGCGTCGCAGTCGAGCGGGCAGAGCACGCGCACGACAACAGTGAAGAACGGGGTCGTGCAGTCGACCGTCTCCGGCAGCGGAAACATCCAGTCGGCGAACCAGCTCAACCTCGGCTTCAAGACGAGTGGCACGGTCAGCCACATCTACGTCAAAGAGGGCCAGCACGTGACAGCGGGGCAGTTGCTCGCGACGCTCGACCCCGGGTCTGCGGAAGTCGCGCTGGAACAGGCCAAGGCGACGCTGCAGTCCGCCGAAGCGAACCTCGCGAAAGAGGAAGAAAACGAAGGGGAATCGTCGTCCGGCGGAGGCTCCTCCGGCTCGGGCGCGACCGCCGCGGCTGCCTCAACCAGCACCATCGCATACACGGCGAACGCCGACGCGCACCCGAGCGCCGGCGCGCGGACGACCGCCGCGAGCGCTCCCGCATCGAAGGCTCCGACCAGCACGGCTCCGGCGTCGACGACCCCGACGAGCACGACCAAGTCCTCCACGAGTCCCTCCGCCGGCACGCAGGCCGGCGGCTCGACGCAGGCGGCGAAAGGAACGGAATCCAACTCCTCCACAACGCCCGCGAGCAGCCAGGGCGCCAGCTCATCGAGCACCAAACAGAGCGCCGCCACGCGCGAAGCGAACCTCGCGTCAGCCCGCGCCGCCGTGAAGAGCGACAAGCTCGCGGTGCAGAGCGCCGAACAGGCCGTGCAGAACACGAAGCTGTACGCGCCGACGAGCGGCACGATCGTCACGCTCTCGGGCGAAGTGGGCGAAACCGTCTCGGGCACAGGCACCACGAAGGCGGCGGCGAGCACGGGCAGTTCATCGAGCGGCGGCTCGTCGACCGGGGGCGCCGGGGGAGTGAAATCGTCGGCGGGCGGCTCGTCGTCCGCGGCCGCCTCCTCCAGCTCGGGCCAGGGCTCGTCCTCGGGCTCGTCCGCGTTCGCGGTCCTCAGCGACCTCGAATCGCTGCAGCTCGTCGTCGCGTTGAGCGAGTCGGAAATCGGCAGCGTGCAGGAAGGCCAGATCGCCACGGTAACGATCGAAGCGCTCAACGGCCGCAAGGTGGCGGCGCACGTCGTGAGCGTCAGCCAGGTGCCCACCAGCAGCAGCGGCGCGGTCAGCTACGACGTCACCTTCCAGCTCGATCAGCCCGCCGAAGGCCTCAAAGTCGGGATGAGCGCGACGGCTGAAGTCGTGGTCAAGCAGGCCGAAGGCCTCAACGTGCCGACGACCGCGATCAAAGCCGGTTCGGTCACCGTCGTGCGCAGCGGCAAGCACGTCACCCAGCCCGTCACGACCGGGCTCGCCGGCAACAGCTCGACGATAATCCTCAGCGGCCTGAAGGCCGGTGAAGAGGTCGTGCTGCCGTCGGCTACCACGACCGGCGCGGCCTCGTCGCTCGGCTCGCGCGGCAGCTCCCGCACGGGCTCGCGCGGCGGCCTCGGCGGCGGCGCCTTCCCCGGCGGCGGCTTCCCCGGAGGGCCACCCGGCGGCTGATGTCCTGGCGAAGCCCCCGCAAGCGCTCCCGTCCGCCCGCGCGTGCAGCGCGCGAGCGGCCCCTGGTCGATCGCCGTGCCACGGCGCACGAGTCGGGCAGACGCAGGCCGCCCGCGATCGTGGTCGTGGACGTCTGCAAGACCTACGAGCTCGGAGCGATCAAGGTGCGCGCGCTGCACGACATCACGCTGCAGATCGCGCGCGGCGACTTCGTCGCGATCATGGGCAGCTCGGGAAGCGGCAAGAGCACGCTGATGAACATCCTCGGCTGCCTGGATCTGCCCACGAGCGGCCGCTACCTCATCGACGGCGTCGACATCCGCGAGATGGACGAGGACGACCTCGCCGACCTGCGCAACCGCAAGATCGGGTTCGTCTTCCAGAGCTTCAACCTCGTCGCCCGCACGAGCGCGCTCGCGAACGTCGAACTGCCCCTCGCCTACGCCGGCGTGGACCGTCGAACGCGGCGCGAGCGCGCCCAGCGGGCGCTCGCCGCGGTCGGAATGGCAAAGCGCTGGCACCACCAGCCCTCAGAGCTGTCCGGCGGCCAGCAGCAGCGCGTCGCCGTCGCCCGCGCGCTCGTCACGAACCCGACGATGATCCTCGCCGACGAGCCCACCGGCAACCTCGACTCGCGCTCGACCGAGGAGGTGCTGCGGATCTTCGCGGGACTCAATGCACGAAGGCCGCACCGTCGTGCTGATCACGCACGAGCCCGACGTAGCCGCGCAGGCGAAGCGCGTGATCACGCTCAGCGACGGCCGCGTGCATCGAGGACCGCCGCAACGCCGGCGTGCACGACGCGCCCGCCGCACCGCACCGCCAGAAGTCCGCCCACCACCTCTACGGCGGGGCATCCCGATGATCGGCCGCGAGACGCTGCGCATCGCCTGGGGCGGGATCACCGCGAACAAGCTGCGGTCCGGCCTGACGATCCTCGGCATGACGATCGGGGTGGCGTCGGTGATCGTGCTGATCGCCGTCGGCAACGGCTCCTCGAAGGCGGTGCAGTCGCGGATCCAGAGCCTCGGCACGAACGTGCTGATCGTGCAGGGCAGCGGCGGCTTGCGCCGCTTCGCCGGTGCGAGCACGGGCAACAGCGTCTCGCTCACGAAGGCCGACGCGCAGGCGCTGCAGGACTCGAGCCTGGCGCCCGACGTGAAGACCGCCTCGCCGGTCGTCAACGCCTCGAGCGTCACGCTCGTCTACGGCGGCACGAGCTTCGAACCGTCCTCGTTCGTCGGCACAACGCCCTCATACCTGACAGCTCACAGCTACAAGCTGGCCGAAGGCAACTCGTTCACAGCCGAAGACGTCTCCCACAACCGGCGCGTTGCCGTGATCGGCCAGGAAGTCGTGCAGGAACTCTTCGGCGGCACGAGCGCCGTCGGCCAGACGATGAAAGTCAACGGCAGCAACTACGAAGTCGTCGGCGTGCTCGCGAAAAAGGGCACGAACGGCACCACCAACGAGGACAGCGTCGTGATGGCACCGATCACGACCGTGCAGGACTCGCTCACCGGCGTCGGACCGGTCGACTCGATCACGGTGCAGGCGAAGTCCGAATCGGACCTCAACGCGGCTGAAGCGGAGGTCACGCAGATCATCGAGGAACGGCACAAGATCAAGAACACCTCCGAACCCGGCTTCAGCATCCTCAACCAGGGCTCGCTGCTGGAAACCTCCAGCGAAACCAGCAGCGTGTTCACGACCCTGCTCGGCGAGGTGGCGGCGATCTCGCTGCTCGTCGGCGGGATCGGCGTGATGAACATCATGCTCGTCTCCGTCACCGAGCGCACGCGCGAGATCGGGATCCGCAAGGCGATCGGCGCGCGGCGCAGCGACATCCTCACGCAGTTCCTAACCGAGGCCGTGCTCGTCTCGCTGATCGGCGGCGCCGCCGGCGTCGCCGTCGGCGTGATCGGCAGCCAGTTCGAAATCGCGGGCGTGCATCCTGAGATCGCGACGTACTCGATCTTCCTCGCCTTTGGCGCCGCCGTTGCCTCGGGACTGTTCTTCGGCACCTACCCCGCCGCGCGCGCCGCGGCCCTCAGACCGATCGAGGCGCTGCGCTTTGAGTGACCCGCTTCCCCCAGACCAGGAGCAGCAGATGATGACCCCCGACACCTCAATCGACGACACCGCCGTCGGCTACGACGACGAGACCGAGGAGGGCTGGCTCGAGGAGCCCGAGGAGCTGCCGCGGCGGCGCCGCCGCAAGCTGCTCGCGCCGGTTCCGCTCGCGCTGTTCGCCGTGCTGCTGCTCGCCGGCGGCTTCCTCGCCGGCGTCCTGGTCGAGAAGGGCCAGAGTGGCTCCTCCTCGTCCGGCGCCGGCCTGGCGGGATTCGCCGCCTTGCGACGCGCCGCTACAGGCTCCACCTCCACAGGCTCCACCTCCACCGGCTCCGGCGGCGGTCGCGGGGTGAGCGGGGGCTTCCCCGGAGGCTTCCCCGGTGCGGGCGGCCTCGCGGGCGGCCTCACCACCGGCGAAGTCACGTATGTCAGCGGCACGACGCTCTACGTCACCAGCGGCGAAGGCAACACAGTGAAGGTCAGCGCTCACGAAGGAACGACCGTGAGCAAGACCGTCTCAACGAGCGTGCACAGCGTCCACCCCGGCGACAGCGTCGTCGTTCGGGGGAGCACGAGCACCAATGGAAGTGTCAGCGCGAGCTCGATCAGCATCACCTCGAGCGGGTCGAGCACGGGCGGCGCGAGTACCGGCGGCTCGGGCGGATCAAGCGGCGCCGGCGCATCACAGCAGCTCTTCGGAGCCGGCTAGATCCCTGAACCACCAACCAGCAAGGAACGAGATGTCCCATACCACACACGATCACACCCGCCGTCGCACCCGTGCTCGATTGCGGCTGCTCCTCGCGGGCCTCGCGATCGCGGCAGCAGCCGTCACCCTCGCCGCGTGCGGCGGCTCCAGCAGCTCCAGCGCGAGCACCTCGGCTGCGAACAGCGCGAGCACGACGACGGACCCGTCCGCGCGCGCGAGCCGGTTCGCCTCGCTGCGCGCCTGCCTGCAGAAAGAAGGCATCAAACTGCCATCTGCGCCGACAGGCGGCCAACGCCCCGGAGGGCCTCCGGGCGCCGGCGGGGGCTTCAAACTGCCCGAAGGCGTATCCCAGGAAAAGTTCCGCGAAGCGCTGAGGAAATGCGGCGGCGGCTTCCCCGGGCGGCGTAACCTGAACAGCGCCGCCGATCGCGAAGGACTGACGAGGTTTGCGCAGTGCATGCGCGAAAACGGCGTCAACCTGCCGGCACCGAACACGAGCGGCAAAGGCCCGGTCTTCAACACGAGCGGCATCAACACCTCGAGCGCAACGTTCAAGAACGCGCAGAAGAAGTGCCAGAGCGATCTCCGAGGCGCCTTCGGCGCAGGCCGGCCGCCCGCGGGCGGCGAAGGCGGCCCACCGCCGGGCGGCGAAGGCGCTCCGCCGGCCGGAGGGGAAGCCTCCGAATCCCCCGGCGCCGGGTGACGGGCAGGCGATAGGTGCGGCCGAGGGAGCTCGCACGAGCGAGCTCCCACCTCGGCGCGGCGGCTCGACGCCGGCGAGCCTCCATGTCATGACCCGCTCGTCGTTCTCCATGGTGCTGTCAGCGCAG
>CAVYDP010000009.1:0-143076 GCA_963767405.1 uncultured Solirubrobacteraceae bacterium
CGGCCAACACGCAATTTATCCGAGGCTATACCTAAATATATTTCGGAGAGAACCAGATATCACTGAGCTTGATTAGCCTTTCACTCCGACCCACAGGTCATCCGCCCAGTTTTCAACCTAGGTCGGTTCGGCCCTCCACGAGGTCTTACCCCCGCTTCAGCCTGCCCATGGGTAGCTCGCTCAGTTTCGGGTATACCGCCTACGACTGTGTCGCCCTATTAGGACTCGCTTTCGCTACGGCTCCGCTCATCGCTTAACCTTGCCGCAGACGAGTAACTCGCCGGCTCGTTATGCAAAAAGCACGCGGTCATCCCACGAAGGGACTCCCACCGCTTGTAGGCACGCGGTTTCAGGTACTATTTCACTCCCCTTCCGGGGTACTTTTCACCTTTCCCTCACGGTACTTGTCCGCTATCGGTCACCAAGGAGTACTTAGCCTTGGAGGGTGGTCCCCCCAGGTTCAGTCCGCGTTTCACGGGTGCGGACTTACTCAGGAACGCCTGACGGAAGATCATGCAGTTTCGTCTACGGGACGGTTGCCCTCTATGGTGCGCGGTTCCACACGCTTCGACTACCACATGATTTTGTAACTCCCGCCGAGCCGGACATGACTCGGAACAGGCGCCCTACAACCCCTGACAGACAACGCATGTCCGCTTACATCTGCCAGGTTTGGGCTGATCCCCTTTCGCTCGCCACTACTCAGGGAGTCTCGGTTGATTTTCTTTCCTCGGGGTACTGAGATGTTTCACTTCCCCCGCTTGTCTTCTCCCGGCCTATGTGTTCAGCCGGGGATAACGCCGCATTACCAGCGTTGGGTTTCCCCATTCGGGAATCCACGGGTCAAAGGCTATTCAGCGCCTAACCGTGGCTTATCGCAGCCGTTCACGCCCTTCATCGACTCTTGGTGCCAAGGCATCCACCGTGTGCCCTTACTATCTTGACGGTGATCTGGCCCAGGTCGACCTCCGATCCCCGAAGGGATCCGGCTGGTCTCGCCGGGCCCGGTGATACCCGTTTTCAGCCGCCGCTTATCGATGGCGGCTGATGTGGCTTCTGTGCAGTTTTCAAGGACCGTGGAGAGGCGTATCGCCGGCTCGCTCCCGCGTCATTCGGTCGTCTCCCTTGCGGAGACGTCCCGCGAGATCGGGCGGGCGCCGGTCTCTCAAAACTCAACAGCATGCTGGCGTCGTTGCGGCCATGCCGGCGGCCCACCCGAAGTAGGACGGGGAGCTCGCCGGATACGGCCATCCAGCCAGGTTCGGTCGACATGCTAGGCCCGGTCTGCTCTGACATCGCATGGCCGGCCATACCCCATTCGGGGCACAGGCTGGCCTGCGACCGCTCGGGCAGGTCCTCAGGAGGACGAGCCCTGGACCGGGGCACCGCTTGGGTGCTCCCTAGAAAGGAGGTGATCCAGCCGCAGCTTCCGCTACGGCTACCTTGTTACGACTTCACCCCAGTCACGAGCCCCACCTTCGACGGCTCCCTCCCTTGCGGGTTAGGCCACCGGCTTCGGGTGTTGCTCACTCCCGTGGTGTGACGGGCGGTGTGTACAAGGCCCGGGAACGTATTCACCGCGGCAATGCTGATCCGCGATTACTAGCAACTCCGCCTTCATGCAGGCGAATTTCAGCCTGCAATCCGAACCGAGACGCACTTTAAGGGATTCGCTCCACCTCGCGGTATCGCAGCCCTCTGTATGCGCCAATGTAGCACGTGTGTAGCCCTGAACATAAGGGGCATGAGGACTTGACGTCATCCCCACCTTCCTCCGGTTTGTCACCGGCAGTCTCGCATGAGTCCCCAACTGAATGCTGGCAACATGCGACGGGGGTTGCGCTCGTTGCGGGACTTAACCCAACATCTCACGACACGAGCTGACGACAGCCATGCACCACCTGTGAAAGTGCCCCGAAGGGAAGGTGTGTTTCCACACCGGTCACTCACATGTCAAGCCCAGGTAAGGTTCTTCGCGTCGCGTCGAATTAAACCACATGCTCCGCTGCTTGTGCGGGCCCCCGTCAATTCCTTTGAGTTTTAGCCTTGCGGCCGTACTCCCCAGGCGGGCAACTTAATGCGTTAGCTTCGACACGGGGGGAGTCGACACCCCCCACATCTAGTTGCCATCGTTTACAGCGTGGACTACCAGGGTATCTAATCCTGTTTGCTCCCCACGCTTTCGCGTCTCAGCGTCAGTCACGTCCCAGCGAGCTGCCTTCGCCATTGGTGTTCCTCCTGATATCTGCGCATTTCACCGCTACACCAGGAATTCCACTCGCCCCTTCCGGACTCTAGCCCGACAGTATCCACCGGCATTCCAGGGTTGAGCCCTGGACTTTCACAGCGGACTGGTCGGGCCGCCTACACGCTCTTTACGCCCAATAATTCCGGACAACGCTTGCACCCTACGTATTACCGCGGCTGCTGGCACGTAGTTAGCCGGTGCTTCTTGTGAAGGTACCGTCACTCCGGCCGACTATTCATCGGCGAAGCTTCGTCCCAACTGAAAGGGGTTTACAACCCGAAAGCCTTCTTCCCCCACGCGGCGTTGCTGCGTCACGCTTTCGCGCATTGCGCAAGATTCCCCACTGCTGCCTCCCGTAGGAGTCTGGGCCGTGTCTCAGTCCCAGTGTGGCTGATCGTCCTCTCAGACCAGCTACCCATCGAAGCCTTGGTGAGCCGTTACCTCACCAACAAGCTAATGGGCCGCGGGCCCATCTCGATGCGGAGGCCGAAGCTTCCTTTCCCCTTGCGGGCACATCCGGTATTAGCCCGAGTTTCCTCGGGTTGTCCCGGTCATCGAGGCAGGTAACCCACGTGTTACTCACCCGTTCGCGGCTCTGCCCCAGGGCAAGCCCTGGTTCGTCGCTCCACTTGCATGTGTTAAGCACGCCGCCAGCGTTCGTCCTGAGCCAGGATCAAACTCTCCGTGAAGAACTTCACGAAAAGCTGTCATGGATGTGCCGGCTGGGGGCCTGGCGAGAACGCCCTGCCCGCATCCGGCGGTACGGAGCCCATACACGTTGGCTCCGACACCATGACGGGGTACTGCCCTACTTGACTCTTTGCCGTCGACGAGTGCGCAAGAAGCGCTCCCTCGACGGGTCGAACCTGGACGCACACCACGATCCTCGATCGGATCGCAGATGCGCATGCTGTTGAGTTTTCAAAGACCGCCGTGCCTCTTCGAAAGGTGATCCTTCTCAAGGGACCGGTCCGGCCCAGCGTCCAGGGACGCCTGCAGGCCGACCAGTGAGTATAGCGCTCGGGAGGCGTGCGGGCTAGGCCGCCCGCAGGCGCCTGAAGCGCCGCCGGCCGACCTTCAGGACCTTGCCGTCGGCCCGCTCGGCCGGTACGTCGTGCTCCCCCGCCTCCAGCTGCTCCTCCCCGAGGGTCACCCCGCCCTGGTCGATCAGGCGCCTGGCCTCCGACCGCGAGATCCCGAACTCGGCCGCGATCAGGCCGGGTATGTGCACGGGGCCGTCGGCCGGGAAGCTGGCCTCCTGGATCTCCTCGGGGGCCTCCCTCTGGACGAACACCCGGTCGAAGTGCCCGGCCGCCGCCTCGGCCTGCTCGGGGGAGTGCAGCCAGGACACGATCTCCCGGGCCAGCTCCCGCTTGGCATCCCGGGGGCTGACCGACCCCTCCTCGGGGGGCTCCCGGCCCAACAGCAGGCGGTAGTACTCCCCCATCGCCTCATCCGGTATGGCCATCGTCTTGCCGTACATGTCCTCGGGGGCATCGGTGATCCCGATCTGGTTTCCCAGCGACTTGGACATCTTGCGGTGCCCGTCGGTCCCCACCAGGATCGGCATCGTGAGGATCGCCTGCTGGGGCTGCCCGTAGGCCCGCTGGATGTCCCGGCCCAGGAGCAGGTTGAACTTCTGGTCGGTCCCCCCGAGCTCGACATCCGCCCGCACGGCCACCGAGTCATAGCCCTGCAGCAGGGGGTAGAGCAGCTCGAGCACCGAGATCGGCTCGTTGGCCGCCCACCGCTTGGAGAAGTCGTCGCGCTCGAGCAGCTGGGCGGCCGTGGTCGTGCGCACCAGGCCGAGCAGCTCCACCATCGGCATGTCCAGCCACTCGCTGTTGCGCCTCACCTCCAGCAGCCCGGGGTCCTCGGCCAGGATCCGAAGGGCCTGCTCCTGGAAGGTCCTCGCGTTGGCCTCGATCTCCTCCTCGCTGAGCATTGGGCGCAGGCTCGAGCGCCCCGAGGGGTCCCCCACCCGGGCCGTGTAGTCCCCGACGATCAGCACCACCCGGTGGCCGGCGTCCTGGAACTCCCTCAGCTTGCGCAGGACCACCGCATGGCCGAGGTGGATGTCGGGGGCCGTCGGGTCGATCCCCAGCTTGACCCGCAGCGGGCGCCCCTCCCTGCGCGCCAGGGCCAGCTTCTCGGCGAGCGCCCCGGCCGGCAGGCTGTGGACCGAGTTGCGGGCTAGCCTGGCGGCGTCCTCGGCGACCGCATCGGTGGCATTCGGCATGGGGCGCCAATGCTAGACTCTCGGGCGCCTGGGGGGACCGCTGCGCCCGGCCGTGACGTGGTTCCGCCGTCGGGTCAGGACCCTCTGCGCAGGCCGGAGTCGTCGGCCGCGCCGGTGCTAATGAGCACGACGATCTCCCCCGACATACCCCCCGCCTCCTCACCCCCGCCAAGGCGCCGCCTGAAGCGCCTGCGGTTGGTGGCCATCATCTTCTCCCTGCTGCTGTTGGGGCTGGTCTCCTTCATCTTCGGGATGTTCATCTCGATCGCCTCGGACCTGCCCTCGCTGACGAGGTTCTCCCAGCTCAAGGACGCCCAGAGCTCGACGCTGCTCGACGACATGGGCCACCCGATCGGCATCCTCTCCCAGCAGAACCGGGTGATCGTCACCCCCGGACAGATCCCCCAGATCGTCAAGGAGGCGGTCGTCTCGATCGAGGACAAGCGCTTCGAGACCAACAGCGGCATCGACATCCGCGGGATCCTGCGCGCCCTGATCGCCGACATACGCCACAAAGGCAACGTCCAGGGGGCCTCCACGATCGAGCAGCAGTTCATCAAGAACGCCCTCCAGGCCCAGTCCCACAGGACCATCTTCGAGAAGCTCCGAGAGGCCGCCCTGGCCTACCAGCTCTCCCACAAGTGGTCGAAGGAAAAGATCATCACGGCCTACCTGAACACGATCTACTTCGGCAACGGGGCCTACGGCATCGAGGCGGCCGCCCGCACCTACTTCGGCCACGACGTCAACCACGTCGGCTGCGGCACCCCCAACCACGAACTGTGCGTCGCCCAGCTGCAGCCGTGGGAGGCGGCGCTGCTGGCCGGCATCATCCAGTCCCCCTCCGAATACGACCCTGCCAACCATCCGGTGGCCGCCCGGGCAAGGCGCGAAGTGGTGCTGCGCCAGATGTTCGAACAGGGCTACATCAACCGGATGGTCTACGAAGAAAGCGTCAAGCAGGCCCTGCCCGCCCCGGCCGAGGTCCAGGCCCCCCAGGAGCAGACCGTCGAAGGGGTCGACGCCGGCTACTTCACCAGTTGGGTCCAGCAGCAGGTGATCGAACGCTATGGAGCCCCGCGGGCATTCGACGGAGGCCTTCGTGTCAAGACCACCCTGGACCTCGAACTGCAGCGGGCGGCCGAACAGGCCGTGAACAACTACCTGGCCTATCCCGGAGGACCCACCGCCTCGCTGGTGGCGATCGAAAACTCCACCGGGGAGGTGCGGGCGATGGTGGGCGGTCGCAGCTACAGCACCAGCCCCTTCAACCTCGCCACCGAGGGCGAGCGCCAGCCCGGATCCTCCTTCAAGGCCTTCGACCTCGCGGCCGCCCTGGAGGCCGGGATCTCCCCGGACTCGGTGTGGACCTCCAAGCAGAAGATGTTCATCGTCCCGAACACGGGCGGGCAGGAAAAGTTCGTCGTGCACAACGACGAAGGGGCCTACTCCGGGTCGAACACCCTCACGGGGGCCACGGCCTTCTCCGACAACTCCATCTACGCCGAAGTCGGGCTGAAGGTGGGAACCCACAAGATCGCCCTGGTGGCCCACCGCATGGGCATCACCACCCCCCTCTCCACGAACCCCGCAATGACGATCGGCGGGCTCACCGTCGGCGTCACCCCCCTCGACATGGCCCACGCCTACGAGACCATCGCCCATGGCGGCCAGCGGGTCTCGGGGACCATGGCCCTCGGCGGCGAACCGGTCGGGATCCAGGAAGTGGACGCCGGCCGCCACACCCTGCCCGACGGGTCCCATCGGGACGTCAACCAGGTGCGCACGAGGCCGGTTCTCCCGCCCGGGGTCGCCGCCACCGAGACCTCCATGCTCGAAACGGTCCTGCAGTACGGCACGGGCCGGGCCGCCGCCCTCGGACAGTTTTCCGCCGGGAAGACCGGCACGACCTCCAACTACGGCGACGCATGGTTCGTCGGCTGGAACTCCAAGTACACCGTCGCGGTGTGGGTGGGCTACCCCGACAAGCTGATCCCGATGAACACCGACTTCAACGGCGGACCCGTCCTCGGCGGGACCTTCCCCGCCCTGATCTGGCACGACTTCCAGGTGGCCGCCATGCAGATCGACAAGACCCGTGCGGAAGCCGCCGCCGAAGGCAAGGCGGCCAAGGGGAACGGGACGGTCTCCACGAGCGGATCGGAAGCGGTCACCTCCGCCCCCGGCAACGGTGGCTCGGGATCGGGCAACTCCGGGGGCGGCTCGGGAGGCGGCGGCTCGAAGGGGTCCGCCCCGACTAAGGAAGGCGGGGAAGGCGGCAGGGGCGGTGCCACCGAACGCTCCTCCGCCCCGGCGGCCCCCGCCCCGGCGAAAGAAGCACCGAGCACCCCCTCCACACCCCCGTCGGCCAGCCCGCCGAGCTCCTCGCCGCCCTCCTCTTCCTCCTCCCCCACCGGCGGGGTCAGCCCGGGCGGCTAGAACCGGAGGGTCCGCCCACTCGGGCACCCCGCGGCCTGGAGACGTGGGGGCTGCCGGCGAGGTAGAAGCGCCAGGGAAGCTCCGCGGCCTTGGAGATCCCGATCCGCTCCCCCTCGGTCACGGCCCGGCCCTCCCACTCCGATGAGCGGGCCCCGATCCGGATCGGTCCGCTCGTCAGGCAGGTCCCGTTCTCCTGCAGGGAGATCCCGAGCGCCTGGGTGAGCTTGCCGGGCCCCGAGCACAGCTCCTCGTCGGCCCGCGATCCGGCCAGGCCCCTGCGCGCCCGCATGACCTCCAGTCCGGTAACTGGCACGAGCGCCCGGATCAGGACGGCCGCCCCGACCCCGACCGGCTCGCAGACGGCGTTCAGGAGGGCGTGGATCCCGTAGGAGCGGTACACGTAGGAGCGTCCGGGCTCGCCGAAGAGGGTTCGCGTGCGCGGGGTCAGCCCCACGAATGCGTGGCAGGCGGGCTCGCTCTCGTGGTAGGCCTCCGTCTCGACGATCGTCCCGGCGACCCCTCCGTGCTGCACCGTGCATCCGATCAGCTCACGGGCGACCTCCAGCACGGGCCGGTCGTAGAAGTCAGCCGTGAGCGGCTTCACCGTGGAGCACGCTCCGAGCGAGCCCGATCTGCTCGGCCAGGCGGCCCGAGGAGGTGCCCCCCTCGGAGACCTTGGACTCCAGCCAGGAGCCTGCCGAGAGGACCTCCCGGTACTCCTTCTCGTGGGCCCCGAGCACCTCGCTGTGGGCGGCCAGCTCCTCGGGCCCCAGCTCCGACAGGGAGGCGCCCCGGTCGACCGCCGTGCGCACCAGCCCGGCCACGATCCCGTGGGCCTCCCGGAAGGGCACACCGAGGCGCACCAGAAGGTCGGCGAGGTCCGTCGCGGCGATCATCTCGTCGCCGGCGGCCTCCCGCAGGCGCTCCCGGTTGAAGCGGACCCCCGCCAGCATCCCCGCGGCAGCGGCGAGACACAGCTCGATCGTGTCGGCCGCGTCGAACAGGTGCTCCTTGTCCTCCTGAAGGTCCTTGTTGTAGGTGAGGGGGAGGGCGTGCATCACCCCGTGGAAGGCCGCCAGGTGGCCGACGATCCGGGGGGCCTTCGCCCGCAGCAGCTCCGCCGCGTCGGGGTTCTTCTTCTGGGGCATGATCGAGGAGCCCGAGCTCCACGAGTCGGGCAGCTCGCAGAAGGAGAACTCGCTGCTGGACCACAGCACCAGCTCTGCTCCGAGCCTGGAGAGGTGGGTGGCGCAGGTGGCGGCCGCGGAGAGGTAGTCGAGGACGAAGTCCCGCCCGGAGACCGCATCGATCGAATTGGGGCTGACCTCGAGGAACCCGAGCTCCCGGGCCAGCTGATCACGGTCGGTGTTGAAGTTCACCCCCGCCAGGGCCCCCGACCCGAGGGGCAGTCGCCCCGTCTCCTTCTGGGCGAAGGCGAACCGGGAGCGGTCGCGGGCGAGCATCCAGAAGTACGCGAGCAGATGGTGGCCGAGGTAGACGGGCTGGGCCCTCTGCAGGTGGGTGTACCCGGGCATCGGCCAGTCGAAGTGCTCCTCGGCCCGATCGACCAGGACGGCCATAACCCGGGTGAGGGACTCCTGGGCGGCGGCGGCCCGCTCGCGGGTGTACATCGCCAGGTCCGTCACCACCTGGTCGTTGCGCGAGCGGGCGGTGTGCAGCCTGCCGCCCACGGGACCGGCGATCTCGGTCAACCGCCGCTCGACCGCCATGTGGATGTCCTCGTCGTCGTCCCGGAAGGGGAAGCGATCCTCGGCGAGCTCTTGCTCGACCGCATCGAGGCCGGCGAGCAGGGCGTCCCGGTCCTCGCGGGCGATGATCCCGCGGTCGGCGAGCATGCGGGCGTGGGCCCGCGATTGGGCGATGTCCTGGGGCCACAGCCGCCTGTCGAAGCCGATCGAGGCGTTCAGGCGCTGGAAGTCGGGGTCCTGGGGCTCGTGAAAGCGCGACACGGAGGGGTCAGTCTACGGGGCGGCCGCGGTCCCACGGGAGCCCCTCCCGGCCGTCTACCTCTTGGACCGGCGGTGCCGGTGGGACCTCCTTGAGACCTTGTGCGCGCGGTGCCTCGGGCAGCCCGACACGGCGATCCTGGTGGTCTGCTTGAGAGCCGCCCCGTTCTGGCCGGTGATGGCCGTGGGCATGTTCAGCCTCTTCGTGCAGAGACGCCCGTAGGCGCCCAGGGCCGAGTGGGGCCCCTCGGGAAGCACCAGATCGAAGCTCGAGATCGGCGCGTCGGGGACGGACCTGAATGTGCTGGACGTGATGCCCTTGGCGATGTGGGTCTGGCCATCGAGGATCAGCTTGATCCCTTCGCCCTGCAGCACGATCTCGAGGTCGGGGAACGCAGCGCCACCGTGGGAGACGAGGTACGCCGGGCCGGTGAGAGGACTCTTCAGCACCGGCGTGACCGCCGTGGCACTCCCCACAACCGACGCCGCGGGACAGCCGGCGGGGTTGCCTTCGAACACCGCCGCCAGGCACGCTTTCTGGAGCGTCGACATGCGCGAGGGCAGCTGCTTGGGGAGGTCCACCTTGACCTTGGCGATGTTCGCCTGACCCGGGCCCGAGGTCACCCTCACGTGCAGGGACGCGCCGTTGGCTTTGCTCGTTCTTGCGCTCGTCGCGGCCGTGAACTTCGGCTTGAATGGCAGCGTCGCGCAGTTCGCGGCCTGGTAGCGGGACGAGACGGTTGAGGTCATCCCCTGGGCGCTCGACAGCGTGCCGCCGACCGCGAGTGGGTTGCAATCCGTCGGGTTGAACATGAACCCCGGCCTGTCGACGAGCACGTTCACCGTCCGGACCTGCAGGGGGATGCCGCCGAGGATGGTCGGAAGGGGGTCGCTCGTGACCGTGAGCGCCGCGGTCTTCGGGTCGACGCCGATGGCCGCCCGCACGATCACGTCGCCGAGGTCGAACGGCCCCGCCTTCGCGGGCACGACGATCGATAGGCCGTATGGGGCGCCGTGGTAGGGACCGGTGAGATACACCTGCCCGCCGAGATAGAAGGGGCTGCTTCCCGGCCCCGCCGCCACGGTGGTACGGCCGATCAGGCTCTGCGGCCCGCAGCTTCCCCCCGCCGCCTCGGGTTCGGGGCAGGGCTGCACGCTGGAGAGCATCCCCAGCAGCCCGGGCGGGGTGTGGACCGAGATCCCAGCGAGGTCCTGGTCGGAGTCGCTGCGGGAGAGCGTCAGCACCAGCGGGCTGTAGCCGCCGCCCACGGGCGTGACCGTGCCGGCGTCGAACGATGGCGCGAACGAGAGCGGGTTCTCGCATCCGGAGACGATGAACGTGGAGAGCGGGTTCGCATCCCCCGTTTCCGGCGTGCTCCACGGCACGATGTCGGAGGACGTGCTCGCTTCGCCGCATTCCTGCGGCGTCGCCAGGGGCGCCTGTGGACCGCCGTCCAGATGCACCGTCAGCTCGCTGAACGGCAGTTGAGGGTTGTCCTTGAACGCTGCAGTCACCTGTCCGGAGGGATCGACCGACGCGACGCCCGACCGCTTGACGGTCACGCCCGACCCGCTGGCCTGCAGGAACAGGCGGAACAGCCTCCCCTCCTGCGCGTCGGACGGTTCGCATGGCCTCGGATGCGCGACGTTGCCGCACTCCGGTTCGCCCACGAACAGCTGTCCCTCGAGCGGGCCGGCGAGCAGCGGCGTCGTGACCGACACGGTGCCGATCTGCGAGGCCGGCGGACACTGTGCGGTGCCGTCCTCGTGTTCGGCGAACTGCGCGTCGCTGCAGGCCTGCAGCCCGTCGGCCGCGGCTGGCGACAGCGTCATTCCCCGAGGCAACGTCACGCTCACGTCGCGGACCTGGGGGGTCGCGGGCACTCCGGGGAGGTCCGTCTGAGGGACGGTCACGCTGAATGCGGCACCGGTCGGCTGATCGGCGTGGGTCGTTTCAGGTCCGAGATCGATGGCAGGGTGGAACGCGAGACGTCGCACCCCGAGAGCGAGGGGAGCAGCGCTTCGGCCGACACGAAGCTCCCGGGTTCCTCCCACGAGTTCGCGCTCGCGGCAGCGGCCAACTCGCTGTCCGTGCAGCGAGTGGGCATCGTCAGGAACGGGACCTGCGGATCGTTGCTGACTTCACCGCCGTCGCCGGCGCAGAGGTTTTCGCTCGGGTTGATCGGTTCGCCCGGCGTGATGACCCAGCAATCAAGACCCCGCATAGCGTCATGGCTCGGATCCGCTGGTACGCCCCACAGGGTCAGCTTGACCTTGCTCACGCTGACCATCGGCACCCCTTCGTCGCCGGTGTCCACGCGGTATTCCTGGCTGGGCCGCACCCCGACGTTCAGCAGGAAGTGGACTCCGAACACCGTGGTCAGGCCCAACAGGGCCGGGCGGTCGCTGCCAGCTTCGATGTTGAACACGCCGTCGACGTGCACGTTGCCGCCGAGGATCGTTTCCGCGCTGCCCACCTGGGAGCTGGCAGGACAATGGCTCTGGGAAAGATCGAACAGGGCGAGCGGGCAGCGCGGAGTGGCCTGCGGATCGCCGATCATTCCGGGCGGCAGCTCGACGGAGACATCCTTGGGATCGAGCACCGGCATCACCGCTCGCCCGACGGTTTCCGAGTTGAAGGTGATGGTCGTCTTCAACTCGTACGGGTGCCCGCCGGCCTGCGTATACGGTTCGCCGCTCGCGTTCACCGGCTGCAGCCCGAAGCCGGCTATGCCGAACGCCGCCTGCGCCGTCTCCGCACCGAGCGTGCCGATGGCCCAAATCGCCGCCGCGCACAGCGTGGTGATGAGCGTGTGCCGCCGCATGACCGTCACCCCCTCGGGCGCTCCATCGCGCCCTGCCTGATCGATTTGGCCTGCTGTTTGCCACCGGTCGCCCGCCTTGCGGCGTGGGCCTTCCTCGCCCGCGCTTCACACTTCCTGCGGGCCTTCCTGCTGCGCGACTTGCGCCGGCACGCCCGCAGCGCCAGCTCGAGCCTACGCTGCCGCGTCGTCGTCGCGGATGTCGGCTTCGCGCCGCCCCGTGCGGGGGCGACGTCCTCTCCCGCTGGCGCCGTGGCACTGCCCGCGGTCGGGACTTGCGGCGCAGCGCCCGCGGGTTCCCGGCAGCCGTCACCGGCGCAGCCTTCCGGCTGCGAGGGACGCTCCGCGAATCCGCCTCCGACCCGCGCATCGTAGGCGTCGCGAACGCCGTCGGTGTCCTCCCTGACCAAGGACTCGGCTGTGGTGAAGAAGATGTCCCGTCCCGACGGTGTGATGATCGGGCTTTCGTCGGCTTCCGGTGAGAGCCCGTCGGAGATCATTCCGACCGTCCCGTCGTGCCACACGTACACGTCCGGTTGGCCGTTGACCGCTAGCCGGGAGAGACGCCGCCGAGTCGTGAACACAACGGTCGACCCGTCGTCGGTGACCGCCCGATTCGCTTTACCGCGGTTGTATTCAGGCGCCCTGATCTGTGCGTCTTCGGCGTTGCCGGCTTCGCCGGCTTCGTAACCGGCTTCCCGCACCGACACCCGGCTCAGGTCTCCGGTACGTGCGTCGTACCGGTACACGTCCTTTGCCGCGTTCCCGTCGCTCTTCACCAGCTGCGCATATGTCGAGAACACGAGGACCCGGCCGTCGGGAGTCGTCTGGGCTTCGTGCAGGTCGGCCCCGCGGCCTTCCTGTTCCCACAGCGCTGGTTCGTCGGATTCACCGCTCGGACAGGCCTGCACTCCTTCGGCAAGACCCGACCTCTCGCTTCCGGAGCAGAGCTCCCCGATGAACCGCGTTTCGTGCGCGCCGGTGTCGCTCACGTAGAGATTGTCAGCGCCCTGAACCGCGGTCTGTCCTTCGGCGTTAGCATTCGACGCCAGCACGCCCCGGGCCACGAAATAGACGTGGCTGCCGTCTTCGGAGATGCGCACGACGCCCTGCACTTCGGCCGCCTCGCCGGGGGTGGGGTCGTGGGATATCTGGACCAGTTCGCGCAGAGAGCCGCCTTCCAGGATGCCCTCGAAGATGTCGGCCGTCGTATCGGTATCGCCGTCGACCATCGGCTGGGTCGTGGTGAAGAAGACCTTCGAGCCGTCGCTGGAGGCGCCCTGGAACACCGAAGTGGCGGTCGGTTCCCCTTTTGCATCCGAGCATGGGGCGACTTTGCACTGCGCCGGCAGCGGCTTGGAGATCTCGATCGTGCTGCTCGCGTCCACCCGCGCGTAGACGACCGCGGGATTCGTGGGAAAGGCTGCGGGCGATGCCGGCTTTCCACATTTGAAGGCGCCTTGATCCTTCGGGCTCGTGGTGAAGAACACGATGGCGCCGTCTCGCGAGATCGCGTGAAACTGGACCAGTTCTGAGCCCAGGACCACGGGGCACGACGGGGATATCACCTTGCCTTCGTCGTCCACGCCGACGAGCCGCAGCTCGCCGCTGGCTCCGCCCGTCACTTCGTAGAGCTCGCGCCGTTCGTTGTCGTCGCCTTCGAGCAGAGCGTATTCGCTGTTCTGCGAGGGCTCGGTGACGTAAAACAGAAGGTGGGAGAAGTCCGCCGTGGCGCCCTGATATTCGACGAAGCTGTTCGTTGCGCCGCTCACCGTTCTCAGCACGGGCGAGTCCTGCGAGAGACCGCTGGGTCCGCGCACGACGTATGCCGTCGCGAGCGCAGAGCCTTGGTGGCCGCGGTTCGAGATGTATTCGACGTATGACAGCGAGGAATCCACTTCTGGTGAAAGGTCCTGCGTACCGATGCTCACCTCGTACAAGCCAGGCCCGACAGCCAGCGATGCCGGGACTTCGATGGGCGAGCTCGCCCATCCCGTGACGCCCCGCTCCGCGACGTACTGGCTCGGAGTGCCGTTGTTGAACGGCTCGCCCAGGAACGTGCCCAGCGACCCGAAGGCCACTCGTTCGCCATCGCGCGCCGCGCCGACCAGCCCGGTCACGCTGTAGCCTTCCTTCTCGACGGGGCTCGCCATCTCGTACGCGCGTCCTTCCGGCAGGGCCGCCGCGGAACGGCTCGGGAAGGACATTGGTCCGCCGACGAGCAGCGCTGCACCGGCGGCCAGCGCCCCTCTGCGCAGCAAGGGGCTCTTCACCCGTCGTGAGCACCCGACCCGCCGCGTGATCCCTACCCAGTCGTGTCTCCGCTCTTCCCGCATCGGGTCCTCTCCGCACGCCAGCGACCCTCTAGTCGCCGGCATTGCACTCGCACCGAGTGCCGACCCCACGGGTGACCCGGAAGCCCGGGCCACCCGTCGCCGTCATTCCCACAGCCAGGGGTCGTCTCGATTAGTTATGTCCGATCGTGTGGCCGCTGGGCGCTTCGATGAGGTCGACGCCCAGCACGCTTCCTGTCGCTTCTCCGCTCTGCGAGCATGTTGCTTTCGGTGATTTCGCGTCGAAGATCGCTTCGACGTTCGGCGAGACATCGGCCAGCGCCGTGTTCGATTCCGCGGTGCACGTGTCCGTCACTTTTATGCCGATGACCGTGCAGGTCGCAGCCCATCCGGGTACTCCCGCGCCGCTGTTTTTGATCACGTCACGGGTTTCTGTGCCCACAGTCTGGATTTCCGTATTCCACGGCAGGTGCACGGCTTCGGCTTCCGGGGATCCGCATGAGCGGTTCGTGGACGTGCATTTGATCTTGGTCTTGCCGCTGCCAAGAGGCGATTCTTCGACTTTTTCGATCTTGTCTGCGGCGTCTGGCCCGATCGTGCCCACATCCACGCCGGTACATTCCAGGGTCACCGATCCGATGGTGGTTTTCGAGTCGGTTAGTTCCAGGGTGCCTTTCGAGTTGACTTTCAAGGCAGAGGCTATGGGGCTACCGTCCTCGAGCCATTCGTGTGCTGAGGCTGCGGATGCCGCCACGGCGGCCATGGCGAAGGCCGCCATGAGTGCGATACCGATGAGATGCACGCGTTTCATTTGCTTTCACTCCTCTTGAGGGTTGGTCTGGAACATCGCTTGCGGCGCTCGTCTTTCAGGTCGGAGTACCTCAAGCTCGTCCTCCGTCGGTGTGCGTTACGTCGCCCATCGACGATCAATACAGCGGCGCCAATGTAGCCGGACGCCACGGTCTCACGCTAGGGGTGTCTCTCACTACCGGTCCCCGCCGCGCGTCGGGCTCCAAATCGGCTGCGCAGAGACAACGGACGCCGGTGCGGGAACCGCGCGGGTCCCCGTCGGAGGGTAAGATTCAGCGACCCTCGCCGGTTCGCCGGTGAGGGTTGGTCGGTCGACGCCGGAGCGCTCGTCTTTTCAGGTCGGAGATGCTCCGGCGCCGACCCATTCGCTGGCGGTAATGCCGCTGGCGGGTCGTATCAGAAAGGATGGAATCCTGTCAACTTGTCGACAGGAGACTCGCCAGCGTCTCTGCGACGCGAGCGACCTCGCCCTCGCTCAACTCCGGGAAGAAGGGCAGCGCCAGCGCGCGGGCGGCCACCCGCTCGCAGACCGGGAACTCCCCCTCCCGATGGCCGAACCGCTCCCGGTAGAAGCTCATCAGGTGGATCGCCGGGAGGTAGGGCTTGCTCTGGATCCCCCGTTGCGCCAACCCGCTGGACGACCCCGTCCCGGTCCGTCCCGGCGGGAAGCTGGACGACGAAGACGAACCAGCCGCGGCATGTCTCCCTCGCGGTCGGGGCAGGGCAGTCGAAGGCCCTCGATCCCGGCCAGCGCCTCCCGGTAGAGGCCGGCCGCCCGGGCCCGCGCCGGCGAGCATCTCCTCCAGCCGCCCGAGCTGGACGATCCCCAGCGCGCAGGCGATGTCCGAGAGGCGGTAGTTGAAGCCCAGCCGGTCGTGGTCCAGCCAGCCCATGTCCGGGGCCCGGCCCTGGTTGCGCTCGGAGTCGATCCGCTCCTTCAGGGCCGGGTCGGCCAGCGTGATCATCCCGCCCTCTCCGGTGGTCATCTGCTTGTTGGCGTAGAAGCCGAAGACGGCGGGATTGCCCCGTCCCCCGACCGCCTTCCCGTCGGCGTGGCGCGCGCCGAGCGCCTCGCAGGCGTCCTCGACGATCGCGAGGCCGTGACGGTCCGCCAGGGCCTCGAAGGCGGGCATGTCGGCGGGGTAGCCGAAGATGTGCACCGGCAGCAGGGCGGCCGTGCGCTCGCCGATCGCGGCCGCGGCCGCCTGCGGGTCCAGGTTCAGGGTGACCGGGTCGATGTCCGCGAACACGGGCCGCGCCCCCTCGTAGAGGATCGAGTTGGCCGAGGCGACGAAGGAGAAGGGGCTCGTCACCACCTCCTGGCCCTCCCCCACCCCGACCGCCCGCAGGGCCAGGTGCAGGCCCGCCGTCCCGCTGCTCACCGCGGAGGCGAGGGGCGCCCCAACCCGCAGTGCGAACAGCCGCTCGAACTCCGCCAGGCGCGGGCCGAGGGAGAGCTGCCCCGAGCGGAGCACCTCCACGACCGCCCGCTCCTCCTCCTCCCCCAGCACCGGACGGGCCAGGGGGATCGGCTCCTCCCCCACTAGACCTTGCCGGCGGAGTCCGCCGATCCGATCCCGGCCTGGTCGGGGTCCGGCCTGCGACCGGGCTGCATGCCGTACTCCAGGGAGTCCACGAGGGCGTCCCAGGAGGCGGCGATCAGGTTCTCCGAGACGCCGATGGAGCCCCACACGTCGTGCCCGTCGGAGGCGTCGATCAGCACCCGCGTCACGGCCCCGGTGCCCTTCGTCTCGTCGAGGATGCGCACCTTGAAGTTCTCCAGGTGGATGTCCTTGAGGTGGGGGTAGATCTCCCCGATCGCCTCCCGCAGGGCGCTGTCGAGGGCGTTCACCGGGCCGTTGCCCTCGGCCGTGGCTACGTAGCGCTCCCCGTCGACCCAGATCTTGATCGTGGCCTCCGTCTCCACCTTGCCGTCGGCCCGCTGCTCGACTATCACCCGCCAGGACTCCAGCTGGAAGAGGCGCTCGTAGTCTCCTGACTGCTTGCGCATCAACAGCTCGAATGACCCGTCGGCGGCCTCGAACTGGAAGCCGCGGTGCTCGAGCTCCTTGACCCGCTCCACGATGTGCTGGGCGAAGGCATCGTCTGCCGCCACGCCTGCCTGGCGGGCCTTCTCGAGGATCGTCCCCCGGCCCGAAAGCTCGGAGATCAGCACGTCGCGGGAGTTGCCCACGATCTCCGGGTCGACGTGCTCGAAGGTCTGGGCGTCGACCTGGATGCCCGCGGCGTGCAGGCCCGCCTTGTGGGCGAAGGCGTGCTTGCCGACGTAGGGCTGGGCGGGGTTGGGGGAGCGGTTGAGCAGCTCGTCGACGAAGTGGGCCGTCTCGGTCAGGCGCGCCAGGCGCTCGGGGGCCAGGACGGGGCAGTTCATCTTCAGCTGCAGGTCGGCGATGATCGTCACGAGGTTTGCGTTCCCGGTGCGCTCGCCGATGCCGTTGATCGTCCCCTGGACCTGCGTGGCCCCTGCTTCCACCGCCGTCAGGGTGTTCGCCACGGCGCAGCCCGAGTCGTCGTGGCAGTGGATGCCCAGCGCGGCGCCGGGGAGCGCTTCTGTGACCACCGCCAGGGCGGTCCGGATCTGGGGTGGCAGGGACCCGCCGTTGGTGTCGCACAGGACCAGGCGCTCGGCCCCGGCCTCCGCGGCCGCCCGCAGGCAGTCCAGGGCGTAGCCGGGGTCCAGGGCGAAGCCGTCGAAGAAGTGCTCGGCGTCGAGCAGGACCCGCTTGCCGGCCCCCACCAGGAAGGAGACGGAGTCGGCGATCATGGCCAGGTTCTCCTCTCGGGAGACCCGCACCACCTTCTCCACATGCAGCACCGAGGCCTTGCCGACGAGGGTGCAGACGGGAGCGAAGGAGGAGGCGAGGATGCGCAGGCCCTCGTCCTGGGCGGCCTCGATCTCACGGCGGCGGGTCATCCCGAAGGCGACGATCTGGGCGTCGTCGAGCCGCTCGGCGGCGAGCAGCTCGAACAGCTCCTGCTCCTTCGGGTTCGAGGAGGGGAAGCCCGCCTCGATCATGTGCACGCCGAGGCCGTCGAGGGCGTGGACGACCCGCACCTTCTCCTCGGCGGTGAGGCTCAGCCCGCCTCCCCCCATGCCGTCGCGCAGGGTGGCGTCGTATAGCTGTATGTCGGGCATCGCCCTAGCCGGCGGGGGTGGTCTCGGCGGCAGGCGCTGCCGCATCGCCGCCCGGCGTCTCCAGGTCGGCGGCACCGACGACGTCCAGCCACTCGCGGTAGCGCTCGCTGCGCCCGTGGACGGCGTCGTCGAAGGCGGCCTGCAGCACGCGGGTGATCTCCCCCGGCCTGCCGGTCCCGATCACGTGGTCGTCGATCTCCCTGACCGGGACGAGCTCGGCCGCCGTCCCGGACATGAAGACCTCGTCGGCGAGGTACATCTCCGCGCGGGCGACGTTGCGCTCGACCACCTTGTAGCCGAGGTCCTGGGCGATCTGCATGATCGAGCGGCGGGTGATGCCGTCGAGGATGGAGTTGTGCTGGCCGGGGGTGGCTATCTCCCCCTCGCGCACGATGTAGATGTTCTCGCCGGTCCCCTCGCACACGTGGCCGTGGTCGTCGAGCAGGATCGCCTCCTCGTAGCCGGCCTTCAGCGACTCGACCTTCGCCAGGACGCTGTTGAGGTACTGGCCAGAGGCCTTGGCGTGGGGTATCAGGGAGTCGGGGCTGATCCGCCGCCACGAGGACACCTTGGCGCGCACCCCGTTGCGCACCCCGTCGTCACCCAGGTAGGCGCCCCACTCCCAGCAGGCGATGGTCACGTCCACCGGCGCCTCCAGGGGGTTGAGCCCCATCTGGCCGTAGCCGCGGTTGACGATCGGCCGGATGTAGCAGGAGCGCAGGCCGTTGCGGGCGACCAGCTCCAGCGTCGCCGCGCGCAGCTGCTCGGCCGTGTAGGGCACCGGCATGTAGTAGAGCTCGGCCGACCGCAGCAGCCTGTCGATGTGCTCGGAGTTGCGGAAGACGGCGGGCCCCAGCTCGGTCTCGTAGCAGCGCATGCTGTCGAAGACCCCGGTCCCGTAGTGCAGGCCGTGCGTCAGGACGTGGACCTTCGCATCCTCCCAGGCGACGAAGTCTCCGTTCATCCAGATGAGGTCGGTGGGCTCCACTTTTTGCGCTCCTAGTCGATGTTTTCGAGCACTGCCTTGGTCGCCTCAGCGGTCCCCGCCGCGCCCCCCAGGTCGGGTGTGCGCAGCCCCGCGTCGAGCGCGCGCTGCACGGCGGATTCTACAGCCGCGGCCTCCCTTTCCAAGCCGAGGCCGTGTCGCAGCATCATCGCGGCGGAGAGGAACATGGCCAGCGGGTTGGCCACCCCCTGCCCGGCGATGTCGGGGGCGGATCCGTGGACGGGCTCGAACAGCCCGGGGCCGGAGCCGTTCCCGCCGCCCAGGGAGGCGCTCGGCAGCATCCCGATCGAGCCGGTCAGCATCGCCGCCTCATCGCTGAGGATGTCCCCGAACAGGTTCTCGGTGAGGATCACGTCGAAGTGCCTGGGAGAGGCCACGAGCTGCATCGCGGCGTTGTCCACGAGGACGTGCTCGAGCTCGACGTTGGGGAACTCCTCGGAGTGCACCCGGCGCACCGTCTCCCGCCACAGCCGGCTGGTCTCCATCACGTTGGCCTTGTCGACGCTGGAGACCCGACTGCGGGCGGCGCGAAAGGCGGTCCGGGCGATCCGCTCGATCTCGCCCACCGTGTAGGCGCACAGGTCGCTGGCCCGCTCGGCGGTGCGCTGCTTCTCCCCGAAGTAGATCCCTCCGGTGAGCTCGCGCACGACGAGCAGGTCGGTCCCTTCGATCCGCTCGGTGCGCAGCGGGGAGGCCTCATAGAGGGCCGGGAAGGGCCGCACCGGGCGCAGGTTGGCGAACAGTCCGAGGCCCTTGCGCAGGCCCAGCAGGCCCTGCTCGGGACGGGGCCGGTCGGGGTCGGTCGTATCCCACCTCGGCCCCCCCACCGCCGCCAGCAGGACCGCGTCGGCCGAGCGGCATGCCGCCAGGGTCTCGTCGGTCAGCGCCGTCTGGTGGGCGTCGATGCTGGCCCCTCCGAAGACGTGCTCCTCGAACTCGAACTCCCCGACGGCGCGCAGGACCTCCAGCGCGGGGGCCATTATCTCCGGCCCGATCCCGTCGCCGGGGAGGGTGACTATGCGATGGCTCACCGGCGTGCCCTCACAGCGCCGTCGTGACGGGGCCGGTGCGCTCGCGCTCTGACTCGTAGGCGGTGATCCTGCCCTCCTCGGAGAGGGTCACCCCGATGTCGTCGAGCCCCTCCAGCAGCCGCCTTCGGATCTCGTGGTCGATCTCGAAGGGGACTTCCCGGCCGGCGAACCGCACCTCCTGCGCCTCCAGGTCGATCTCCCCCTCCCCCGCCCTGGCCAGGCTGTGGCAGTCCTCCTCGCCGAGCACCACCGGAAGCAGCCCGATCTTGGTGCAGTTGGAGTAGAAGATGTCGGCGAAGCTGGGCGCCACGATGGCCTTGAAGCCGTAGTCCTGAAGGCCCCACGGGGCGTGCTCGCGGGAGGACCCGCAGCCGAAGTTCTCCCCGGCGACGAGGATCGGGTTGGCGGGCAGCTCCCAGCCGGGCTCCTTGGCCCAGTCGTAGAAGAGGAACTCCCCGAAGCCGGTCCGCTGAACCCGCTTGAGGAACTGCTTGGGCATGATCTGGTCGGTGTCGACGTTGGCCCGGTCGAGGTGGCTGACTGCTCCGGCGATGACTTTGATCGGCTCCACTAGCTCCACTCCCTGATGTCGACGAAGCGTCCCTCGATGGCGGCGGCGGCCGCCATCTGGGGAGAGACGAGGTGGGTGCGCCCTCCGCGTCCCTGGCGCCCCTCGAAGTTGCGGTTGGAGGTCGAGGCGCAGCGCTCCCCGGGCTGGAGGATGTCGGGGTTCATGCCCAGGCACATCGAGCATCCGGCCACCCTCCAGTCGAAGCCGGCCTCGCGGAAGACCCGGTCCAGGCCCTCCGCTTCGGCCTGGGCCCTGACCTGCTGGGAGCCGGGGACGACCATCGCGTCCACCTTCGGCGATACGCGCCGGCCGGCCACGACCTCGGCGGCGGCCCGCAGGTCCCCGATGCGGGAGTTCGTGCAGGAGCCGATGAAGACCCGGTCGATCTGGATCTCCTGGATCGGGGTCCCCGGCTCGAGGGCCATGTAGTGAAGGGCCCTTTCGGTCGCCTCGCGGTCGGCCGGGCTGTCGAAGTCCTGCGGGGCGGGAACGGACTCGGTCACCGCCCTGACCATCCCCGGCGTGGTCCCCCAGGTCACCTGGGGGGAGATGGCCGCGGCGTCGATCGCCAGCTCGGTGTCGAAGCTGGCCCCCTCGTCGGTGCGCAGGCCGCGCCAGCCCTGGATGGCCTCCTCGAGCTCGCCTTCCTTCGGGGCCCCCGGGCGCTCCTGTTCTGAGAACCAGGCGAAGGTCGTCTCGTCGGGGGCGATCATCCCGGCCCGGCCGCCCCCCTCGATGGTCATGTTGCAGACGGTCATGCGGCCCTCCATCGACAGGCTCTCGACGGCGGGGCCGGCGTACTCCACGACGTGCCCGGTCATGCCTCCGACGCCGAGCTGCCCCAGGGTGCCCAGGATCAGGTCCTTGGCCGTGACGCCGAATCCCAGCGCCCCCTCGTAGTTGATCCTCATCGAGCGGGGCTTGCCCTGGACCATGCACTGGGTGGCCAGGACGTGCTCCACCTCGCTGGTGCCGATGCCGAAGGCCAGGGCGCCGAAGGCCCCGTGGGTGGAGGTGTGGGAGTCCCCGCAGACGATCGTCATGCCCGGGCTGGGTGACCCCCAGCTCGGGCCCGATCACGTGGACGATCCCCTGCCTGTCGGAGCCCAGGGAGTAGACGGGGATGCCGAACTCGGCGCAGTTGCTCTCCAGCGTCTGCACCTGCACGCGGGACAGCTCGTCCTTGATGCGGGCCGCCACGGGGGTCCCGTCGGTGGGGGTGTTGTGATCGGCCGTGGCCAGTGTGCGGTCGGGACGGCGCACTGGCCTGCCGACCAGGCGAAGCCCGTCGAAGGCCTGGGGGCTGGTGACCTCGTGGACGAGGTGCAGGTCGATGTAGAGGAGCCCGGGAGCCACCTCGTGGGCCGCCCAGATCTTGTCGAACATCGTCTCTGGCATGGTCATCGCTCGCTTTGCTCGGTGGTCATCGTGGGTCAGCTGCGCCTGAGCCCGGCGGAGACGACCGCCAGGAAGGCGGCCTCCTCCCCGGCGGGGTTCTCGAAGTGGTGGGGCAGGTCGGCGTCGAAGGTCACGCAGTCCCCCTCCCCCAGCTCGTGGCGATGCCCGTCGCAGACCAGCACGACCGATCCGTGCTCGATCAGCGCCGTCTCGCGGCTGCCGGGCTCGTGCATCGGCGGGTCGTCCGCCGCCCCGGTGGCTCCGCCGGGGGCGAGGGTGTGCCGGGAGAGCTCAGCCCGCTGACCGGGTTGGGAGGCCGTGAGCACCTCGAAGCGGTGCCCGCGCCGGGAGCTGCCTCCGCGCTGGCGCTGGGAGGGATGGACGACCGTCACAGCCCCGTCCTCGTCCAGGCGCAGGAGCTGGGACAGGCGCAGGTCCAGCCCCGAGGCGATCCGGGCGGCCACCGTGAGGGTCGGGCTGGTGTCCCCCCGCTCGACCTGGGAGAGCATCGGGGCGCTGACCCCGCTGCGTGCGGCCAGGTCGCGCAGGGACAGGCCCAGGGACTCCCGCAGGGCCTTCACCCGCGCCCCCAGGACCGCCGGGTCGAGGGGGTCGATCGCGTTCGCAGGGCTCGCCGTCGCCATACGCGCGTACGTTATCACAGACAGCGCGCAGGCCGACGCCCGCGGCACGGAGTCGGCTAAGGCGTCGGCTCGGGAAGCCCGATCGCCTCGCCGGCCTGGGACCGCGCCACCGCCACCGACAGCGCCCGCACGTAGGCTCGCGCGGCCGCGTCGATGATGTCGGTCGAGACGCCCTGGCCGGCGCCGGTGAACCCGTCCACCTCGAGCACGACCGCGACCTCGCCGAGCGCGTCCTGGCCCTCGGTCACGGCGCCGATCGTGAAGTCGCTCAGCCTCGTGCTCACGGCGGTGGCGGCGTTGATCGCCTGGAAGACCGCGTCGATCGGGCCGTCCCCAACGAAGGACCCGGTGGCCGTCGAGCCGTCGGGCAGTGTCACCGCCACGCGAGCGTGGGGAGAGCGTTGCGAATGGTCCTCCACCTCGAACCACTCGAGGGCGTACCCCGCGATCTCCTCGCGCAGCTCATCGGTGACCAGCGCCTCGAGGTCCATCGCGGTGACCTGCTTCTTTCGGTCGGCGATCTCCTTGAAGCGCTTGAAGGCGGTGTTGAGGGCCTGCCCGTCCAGCTCGAAGCCCATCTCCTCCAGCGCTTTGCTCAGAGCGTGGCGGCCGGAGTGCTTGCCCAGCACGATCGAGTTGCTGCTCAGGCCCACGGTCGTGGCGTCCATGATCTCGTAGGTCTCGCGCTCCTTGAGGACCCCGTCCTGGTGGATTCCCGCCTCGTGGGCGAAGGCGTTGCGGCCCACGATCGCCTTGTTCGGCTGCACCTGGTAGCCGGTCAGGCGGGAGACCAGCCGGCTCGTGCGGGCGATCTCCGTCGTCTCGGCCCCGGTCCACAGCCCCAGCCGCGGCTCGCGGGTGCGCAGCAGCATCACGATCTCCTCCAGGGAGGCGTTCCCGGCCCGCTCGCCGATCCCGTTGATCGCGCACTCGACCTGGCGGCAGCCCGCTTCCAGGCCCGCCAGGGAGTTCGCCACCGCGAGGCCGAGGTCGTCGTGGCAGTGCACCGAGACGACCACGTCGCGCAGGCCCGGCACCAGGCGGTAGAGCTCCTCGAACATCGCCGCGTACTCCTTCGGCATCGTGTAGCCGACGGTGTCCGGGACGTTGATCGTGGTGGCCCCCTCGTCGAGGGCGATCTGGATCACCTCCGCCATGTACTCGACATCCGAGCGCGACCCGTCCTCCGGTGAGAACTCGACGTCCTCGGTGTATTCCCGCGCCTGTGAGACAGCCGCCCGAACCTGTCCCTTGACGTCCTCCCGGGTGGTCTGCAGCTTGCGCTCGATGTGAATGTCGCTGGTGGCGATGAACGTGTGGATGCGGGGTCGCTCGGAGTCCCTCACCGCGTTCCAGGCCGCATCGATGTCCTGCTTGCCGGTGCGGGCCAGCCCGCAGATGACGGGTCCTTCCACCTCCCTGGCGATGGCCTGGACGGACTCGAAGTCCCCCGGGGAGGTGATCGGGAAGCCCGCCTCGATCACGTCCACGCCGAGGCGCGCCAGCTGGTGGGCGATCTCGAGCTTTTCCTGCTTGTTCAGCGATATCCCCGGCGACTGCTCGCCGTCGCGCAGGGTGGTGTCGAAGATCAGGACGCGGTCGGCGTCGTTGCGGGTGGGTTGCCTGGTGCTCATGTCGCTCGTGCTCCTTCTATGTCTCGCTTTCTCTTCCTCTCTGCTGGGTATGCGGCTACGCGGCCGCCACGCGCTATTCCCCCCGAGGGGGGAGGAGAAGAAGAGACAGAAGCGAGGTCAGGAACGACATCCGAAGCCGAGCTTAGCACCGCGGTGCGAAGCCATGACGCGATGTCCCGACCCGCGAAAGCGAGCCGCGCGTCGGGCCCGCTCCCGCCCCCCGGCATGCTGGAGCCGTGATGTGAAAACGCCTGCCCCCCGGAACGGGCGCAGGCGTTTTCACATCACGGCGTAAGCACCACCTTGCCTATGTTCCGCCGCTCGACGATCATCGTCTGCGCCGCCCCGGCCTCCTCGAAGCTGAACTCGCCAGCCACGACCGGGTTGATCGTCCCATCGGCCAGCATCTGAGACATCGGGGCGATCCAGGGCGCGAGGGTCCCCCTGTCCTTCCACAGGGTGAGCATGTTCAGGCCGATCACGGCCTTCGATTCGGACATCTGCTTGATCATGTTGAAGCGGGGCATGCGGGCCACGGTGCGCAGGGCCGTCACGAGGTTGCGCCGCTGCCCGGAGACGACAGAGGAGGCTCCGAAGGCCACCAGCCGGCCACCCGGGCGCAGCAGGTTGTAGCTGGTGCGGAAGCTGCGACCGCCGATGGCGTCGAGGATCACGTCGAATTTGCCGATGTCCCTCTCCCATCCGCTCCTGGTGTAGTCGACCGCCCGGTCGACCCCGAGCTCGATGATCCGCGAGTGCTTGGCCGGCGAGGCCGTGCCGTAGACGACCGCCCCGGTGCGCTTGGCGATCTGCGTCGCGGCAATCCCGACGCCGCCGCCCGCGGAGTGGACGAGGACGCGCTCTCCCGGCTGCAGGTTGCCGTATCCGATCAGGCCCGCCCAGGCGGTGCCGTAGTTGACGGGTATCGCCGCCCCCTGCTGGAAGCTGAGGTGCTCGGGCAGGGGCACGACGTCGGCAGCGGGGACCACCACCTGCGAGGCGTAGCCGCCGAACATGGTGCCGGCCATCACCCGCTGACCGGGGGTGAAGGAAGGGTGGGTCTCCGATACCCCCTCCCCCAACTCGAGGATCGTTCCGGCGACCTCGTAGCCGACGACGCAGGGCGGCTTGGGCGCGTCCTGGTAGAGCCCCATGCGGGCCATCACGTCGGCGAAGTTGATCCCCGCGGCGGCGACCTGGATGCGGACGTGGCCGGGCTGGATCTCCGGGTCGGGCCGCTCCTGGACCTGCAGCACCGCCGGACCGCCGTGCTTGGTGATGACGACCGCCCTCATCGCTGGGGGCAGACTAACCGATCAGCCGAGGTCCACCGACCAGCCGTCGACGAATCCGTCGGAGGCGACGATCTCCTCGACGACGGCCCCTCCGACGGGGGCGTCGGTGGTCACCACCATCGCGGCCAGCCGCCGGTCGGCCCCGTCGGGACCACCGTCGGGGGCGTGCCCCACGGCGGCCGAGGAGATGTTGATGCCATGGACGCCGAAGATCGTCCCGACCCGGCCGATCATCCCGGGCAGGTCCTCGTATCGGAACACCGTCACGAACCGCTCGAGCTCGATCGTCAGGCGCCGTCCCTGCACCTCGACGAGATGGGGCACCTGGCTGGGCCCGATGCCCGTCCCGGCCACCGCCACGCGCTCTGAGCCGGCGACGACGGTGACCCGGATCAGCTCGTTGTAGTCCTCGGCCTCCGACACCGCCTTCTCCTCGACCACGATCCCTCGCTGGTGGGCCATCGTGGGGGCGTTGACGAGGTTCACCTGCTCCTCGGTGCGGCCCTGCAGGGCTCCGACGATCACCGCCAGGCCGAGCAGGCGCGTGTCGAAGTCGGCGATCCTTCCGAGGAAGGCCGCCTCGATGCGCTCCACCGAGCTGCCCTCCGCCAGCTCCATCGCCAGACGCCCGAGCTTGGTGGCCAGCGGCAGGAAGGGCCCCAGGACCTCCATGTCCTCGGCTCCGATGGCGGGGATGTTCACGGCGCTGGAGACCACCCCTCCGGTGAGGGCGGCCACGACCTGCTCTGCGCTCTGGAATCCGGCCCGGTCGGTGGCCTCGGCGGTGGAGGCCCCGAGGTGAGGGGTCACGACGACGTTCGGATAGGAGAAGAGGGGATTCTCGGTCATGGGCTCGCTGGGGAAGACGTCCAGCGCTGCCCCCGCCACCTTGCCCGAGTCCAGGGCGTCCTTGAGGGCGGCTTCGTCGATCAGCCCGCCGCGTGCCACGTTGAGCACCCGCACCCCGTCGCGCATGGCGGCGAACGCTGCCGCGCCCACGAACCCCTGCGTCTCGGCCGTCTTGGGCAGGTGGACGGTGATGAAGTCCGATTCGCGGTAGAGGTTCTCGGGGCTGTCGGCCTTGTCCACGCCGAGCTCCCTAAAGCGCTCGGCGCTCACGAACGGGTCGAAGGCCAGGACGCGCATCCCGAAGCCCCGCGCCCGCTGCGCCACGAGCTGTCCGATGCGTCCGAACCCGAGCACCCCGAGGGTCTTCTCGTAGAGCTCCACGCCCGAGAACTTCGAACGCTCCCAGCGGCCGGCCGTCAGCGACACGTAGGCCTGGGGAATGTTCCGGGCCAGGGCCAGGAGCAGCGCCATCGTGTGCTCGGCGGCCGTCACCACGTTGGACTCGGGGGCGTTGGCGACGACGATCCCCCGCTTGGTGGCCGCCTCGACGTCCACGTTGTCCACGCCGACCCCCGCCCGGCCGATCACCCGCAGGCGCTCGGCCTTCTCGATCAGCTCCGGGGTCATCTTCGTCGCCGAGCGGATCAGGATCCCGTCGTACTGGCCGATCCGCTCGGCCAGCTGCTCGTCGTCCCAGTCGAGCCCGAGGTCGACATCGAAGCTCTCCCGCAGGAGCGAGACCCCGGAGTCGCCGATCTTCTCCTTGACGAGCACCCGCGGGCGCTCGGCCGCGGCGCCGCTCACGCCCGCGTCCTGTCCACGACCCAGTCGATGCAGGCGGTCAGCGCCTGCACGTCGGCCGTCTCCACCGCCGGGAACATCCCGATGCGCAGCTGGTTGCGCCCCAGCTTGCGGTAGGGCTCGACGTCGACTATGCCGTTGGCCCGCAACGTGGCCGCCACGGCCGCCGCGTCGACGGACTCGTCGAAGTCGATCGTCCCCACGACGAGGGAGCGCTTCTCCGGGTCGGCCACGAACGGGGTCGCGTAGTCGGCCCCTGCGGCCCAGCCGTAGAGGTGCTGCGAGGACGCCCGCGTGCGCGAGACGCACCAGTCCAGGCCGCCCCCGTCGAGCATCCAGCGGACCTGGTCGGCGAGCAGGAACAGGGTGGCGATCGCCGGCGTGTTGTAGGTCTGGTCCTTGGTCGAGTTCTCCAGGGCGGTCTGCAGGGAGAGGAAGGGAGGTATCCAGCGCTCTCCCGACCCGAGCTGCGCGATGCGCTCCTGTGCGGCCGGGCTGAGCAGGGCAATCCACAGCCCTCCGTCGGCGGCGAAGCTCTTCTGGGGGGCGAAGTAGTAGGCGTCGGCCTGCGAGACGTCCACCGGGAGACCGCCGGCGCCCGAGGTCGCGTCGATCATGACCAGCGGAGGCTCCCCATCCCCCGCGGGAGGCCTCACGACGGGCACCATCACGCCGGTCGAGGTCTCGTTGTGGGCCCAGGCGACGACGTCGGCGTCCTGCGCCTCTGCCGCGGCGGCCAGCGGGTCCGGGGCATCCCCGGGCGGGGCCTGCACGACGGCCGGGTCGGCCAGGAAGGGCGCCCCGGCCGCGACGTCGGCGAACTTCCTGGAGAACTCACCGTAGGCGAGGTGAAGCGAGCGCCGGCGCACCAGGCCGAAGGCCGCCGCGTCCCAGAAGGCCGTGGCCCCGCCGTTGCCCAGCGCCACCTCGTAGCCGTCGGGGAGGGCGAAAAGCTCGGTCAGCCCGCTGCGGATCTCCCCCACCAGCGACCTCACCGGCTTCTGGCGGTGGGAGGTACCCATCAGAGCGGCTCCGTCCTCCACGAGTGCGGCGAGTGCCTGGGGGCGCACCTTCGAGGGCCCGCAGCCGAAGCGGCCGTCGGACGGCCGCATCTCGTCGGGAATGACCAGTGGCGTCTGCGCTGTGGCTGGGGTCGGCGTCATGTGGGCTCCTCGCTCTGTCGGACCTCGAGGGATGGCGGGTGTGGTCTGAGGTGCCCAGGCGCGCGGCTGAGATGCTCGTCGCTTCCCGGTGGTTGACTCCACCTCAGCGCCAGTCGCGACGACGCAGGCGAGTTTAGCGAACGCGATGGTTGCGGCGTGGCCGCCCGGAATCGCCGAGGGCGGCCTCGAGGACGTGCCCCGAGCGACTCAGCCCTCCGCGGACGTCAGCGGCTCCCGCGCCGCCAGCGAGGCGACCCAGCCTCTCGGCAGGCGCCCGGAGGCGACCCCCGTGCGCTCCCCCATCTCCTCGGCATCGGCCCCCAGCAGGCACAGCTCGGGCGCCGGGCCGAGGGCCAGGCAGCGCCTCCACATGCAGGTCGTGTCGGGATCCATGCCATCCTCGAGCAGATCGGCCATCGTGAGGCCGGACTGCCCGCTCGACGGGCTCACCCAGACGCTGGCGCGAACGTCGGCCAGGGCCCCGCGGCCCTCGCAGAGGCGGTAGACCGACCCGGTGCCGGCGCCCATCGCGCGGGCAACCCGGTCGTGCGAGGTCACGTGCCCGCGGGAGACGGCCGCCTCCTCCAGCACCCCCACGGCGCCCCAGCTGTCGAGGAGATACCAGTCCTCATAGCCCTCCGACGAGCCTCCGGGGGCGGGTGCAAGCCAGGGCAGCTGCGGGGCGCGGAAGGCGGTGGCGCCGCGGAATCCGCTCGGGGGCCGGCGGGCCAGGGAGCGATGGAAGCGTGTCAGCTCCCGCTCGTAGGTCCCGCGGTCGACGTCGGAGGCCGGACGGTGCCAGAAGACGTAGGCAAGCATCCGGACGGGGCGGCGGGACCGACCCCCTAGAAGGCCGGCTTGATCCAGTCCATGTGGGAGCGCAGCTCGGCGCCGACGTGCTCGACCTGCGTGTCCGCCTGTTCCGCGCGCATCCGCTTGAAGTTCTCCTGGCCGGCGCGATTCTCGGCGATCCACTCGCGGGCGAAGTCACCCGACTGGATCTCGGCGAGGATCTTGCGCATGCTGGCGCGGGTCTCGTCGGTGATCACCCGCCTACCGCGGGTGTAGTCCCCGTACTCGGCCGTGTTGGAGATCGAGTAGCGCATCCCCGCAAGGCCCTTTTCGTACATGAGGTCGGCGATCAGCTTGAGCTCGTGAAGGCACTCGAAGTAGGCCATCTCGGGGTCGTAGCCGGCGTCGACGAGGGTCTGGAAGCCGGCCTGGACGAGCTCGGAGGCGCCGCCGCACAGAACCGCCTGCTCGCCGAACAGGTCGGTCTCGGTCTCGTCCTTGAACGTCGTCTCGATCACCCCGCCGCGCGTGCAGCCGATTCCCTTGGCGTAGGCGAGGGCGAGCGTGCGGGCGTTGCCGGTGGCGTCCTGAGCGACCGCGATCAGGCCCGGCACGCCGCTGCCTTCGGTGAACTGGCGGCGCACGAGATGGCCGGGACCCTTCGGCGCGACCATCCCCACGTCCACCCCGGGGGGAGGCGTGACCTCCCCGTAGTGGACCGAGAACCCGTGGCCGAACAGGATCATGTTGCCCTCGGCGATGCCATCGCGGATCTCGGCCTCCCAGACCTCCCTGTGGAGCTCGTCGGGGAGCAGGATCATCACGAGGTCCCCGCGACTGGCGGCCTCGACGACCGGCAGGACCTCAAGGCCCTGCTCGCGGGCCTTGGCGACGGAGTCAGACCCCTCCCGCAACCCGACGACCACGTTCACGCCGGAGTCCTTGAGGTTGAGGGCGTGGGCGTGGCCCTGGGAGCCGTAGCCGATGATGGCGACGGTCTTGCCGTCGAGAAGGGTGAGGTCCGCGTCGTCGTCGTAGATCATTGGCCGCAGGCTATCCCAACCGGGCCCGCGGTCAGGCGCTCGCCCGGGCGATGAGCGTGCGAGCGGGGATCTCGATCGTCCCGTCGGCGGTCGTGAACCCCTCGAAGCGGGCCCGCAATGAGGATTTGATCCGGGCGATCTCCGCCTGCGGCCGGGAGAGCACGGCATCGTGAAAGCTTCGCGACAGGTCGAGGGTGGTCTCCCACAGCTCGTCGAAGTCGGCGTGGACGCGAGCCAGGTCCATCGCCTGCAGGCCGGTGTCGGCGAAGCCGGCCTCCTCGAGCAGCTCCCGCACGCGCTCCTCGCTGGCCAGGGCAAACGGTCCCGGTGCGCCGTCGGAGCCCGGGCGGGCGACAAGCCCCCGCTCGATCAGCTCCTGGGCGGGCAGCTGGGCCCACGGGTTGCACTCGATCGCGTCCCACACGGCGAGGACGATTCGCCCCCCGGGGCGCAGCACCCGGCGGCTCTCCGAGAGAGCGGCAGCGGGATCGGCCATCAGCATGTAGCCCCATCGACAGATGACCGCGTCGACGCTCGCCACCGGAAGGTCGATCCATTCGGCGTTGAGCACCTGGAACTCCACGTTGCTGAGCCCGAGGGCGATCGCCCGCTTGCGGGCGCCCTCGAGCATCGCCTCGGCCTGGTCGGAGATGATCACCCCGCCCACCGGTGCGACGAGCTCCGCCGCCAGCATCCCGGTCTCCCCCAGGCCGGCGGCCAGCTCCAGCACCCTCTCACCCGGATGCAGGGTGAGGATGTCGACCATGCGATGTGAGACCGGGGCGGCGAAGCGATGCAGCAGCTCCTGCTGGCGAACCCAGCCGGCCGCGGCCTCTTCCCAGCCTTCCAGGCTCGCCCGCCGGTGGGACTGCGCGTCGAAGCTCATGCCAGCTCTCTCCTCAGCAGCTTGCCCGAGCGGGTGCGGGGCAGCGGGGCGTCGGTGATCACGATCCGCTTGGGGATCTTGTAGGGAGCGAGCGCCCCGGCGCAGGCGGCCCGCAGATCCCCCTCGTCGAGGCCGGCCTCCGGGCGGGCCACGACGATCGCCGTCACGGCCTCCCCCCATTCCGGGTCGGGCCGTCCCAGCACGGCCGCCTCGAGCACGAGCGGATGGGCCTCCAGGACCGCCTCCACCTCGGCGGGAGCCACGTTCTCACCGCCGCTGACGATCGTGTCCGAGGCGCGGCCGACGATCCGCAGCCGTCCCTGCCCGTCCAGGCTGCCGAGGTCCCCGGTGTGAAGCCATCCGTCCCGCAGCTCAGCCGAGGGGGACACAGTCGGCCCCGCGACCAGGATCTCCCCCACCCCGTCCTCGCCGTCCTGCGCTGCGCCGAGGGCGACCCGGGTGCAGAAGAGCGGCGGCCCGGGCGTCGCCGGCCCCTGCGCGATCTCGACGGCGGGGGTGGTGGTCACCTGGGAGGACGCCTCGGTGAGCCCGTAGGTGAGGCTGACGGGGACCCCCGCCTGATGGGCGCGGGCGATCAGGGCCGCCGGGACCGGACCGCCCCCTGTCAGGGCGCAGCGCAGCGCGGGCGGCTGGCTCAGCCCGGCATCGAGCAGCCGCGAGAGGGTGGTCGCCACGACGCTCACGAGGGTCACCTGCTCGTGCCGCAGGGCGTGCAGGGCACGGTCGGTCTCGAAGCGCTCGTGGACGACCGCCGTGGTGGCGTAGATAGCCGAGCGCACCAGGATCGAGAGGCCTCCGACGTGAGACAGCGGCAGGGCGCACAGCCAGCGCTCGCCGGGATCCAGGCCGAGGGCGACGGCGGACCCAGAGCGCTCCACAGCAGGTTGCCGTAGGTCAGCTCGATGGGACGCTGAGCGGAGGTGGTCCCGGAGGTGTGGATCACGACCGCCGGCGCCTGCAGGTCGTGGCGCCCCGAGGCCGGGGCGCGCGACGGGTCCGCATCGTCCCCCAGGGGCTCCTCGACGACCGTCGCCGCGCCCCGGACGATCGGGTCCCGCTCGGCGGGCGAGAGGCGCAGGTCGACGGGCACCGCCACGGACCCCAGCAGCATGCAGGCGTGCAGGGCCTGGGCGAAGGCGAGCCCCGGGGGCAGGGCGATCGCGACCCGCTCGCCCGGGCCGGCCCCGCGCTGGGCCAGCGCGCCCGCCCCGGATCGCGCGGCCCGGTGCAGCTGTGCGTAGGACCACCTGCCCGCGGGGGTCTGCAGCGCCGTGCGCTCGGGCGCCATCGAGGCGGCGTGGGCGAGCCATCCCTCGACCTTCATGGCCCACAGGCTAGCCTTCGCGCGATGAGCATCGACTGGACACCCTCCGCTCACCCCTCCGAGGAGGAGCTGACGGACATCCGCTACGAGAAGTCCACCGGCGAGGACGCCGGCATCGCCAAGATCACGATCGCCAGGCCGGAGGTGAGAAACGCCTTCCGTCCCCGCACGGTGATCGAGATCTCCCGGGCGCTGGAGGATGCCCGCGAGGACACCGAGGTGGGGGTCGTCATCCTCACCGGCGAGGGGCCCGACGCCTTCTGCTCCGGCGGCGACCAGCGCGTGCGCGGGGACTCCGGCTACCTCGACGACGACGAGGCCGGCAGGGCCGGGGTGGGCCGCTTCCACGTCACGGACCTGCACGTTCAGATGCGCAGGCTGCCCAAGCCGGTGGTGGCGATGGTCGCGGGCTACGCGATCGGCGGGGGGCACGTCCTGCATCTGGTCTGCGACCTGACGATCGCCGCCGACAACGCCCGCTTCGGGCAGGTCGGGCCCCGCGTGGGCTCCTTCGACGGGGGCTTCGGGGCCGGGCTGCTCGCCAACCTCGTCGGCCCCAAGAAGGCGAAGGAGATCTGGTTCTTGTGCAGGCAGTACTCGGCCGCCGAGGCGCTCGACATGGGCCTGGTCAACACGGTCGTCCCGCTCGAGCGCCTCGAGGAGGAGACGGTCGGCTGGTGCCGGGAGATGCTGGCACTGTCCCCCTTCGCGCTGCGGCTGTTGAAGGCGAGCTTCAACGCGGCCGAAGACGGCCTCACCGGGATCCAGCAGCTCGCCCACGACGCGAACCTTCTCTTCTACGGCAACGAGGAGGCGCAGGAGGGCCGGGACGCGTACCGGGAGCGGCGCAGGCCGGACTTCTCCCGCTTCCCCAAGCGGGCCTAGGGTGGGCGCGGTCCGCATCTGGGTGATGGCGGCGCGGGTGCGCACGCTGCCCGCCGCCGTCGCACCGGTGCTCGTCGGGACCTCCCTGGCGCTCGGGGCCGGGCACTTCCATCCCCTCGCGTTCGTCGCAGCCCTGCTGGGGGCGATGCTGATCCAGGTCGGCACGAACCTGTCAAACGACTACTCCGACGCCCGCCGGGGAGCCGACACCGAGGACCGGCTGGGGCCGGTGCGGGTGACCGCGGGCGGCCTCGTCCCGCCCAGCCAGGTGCTCCTGGCCACGTATGTGACGTTCGGCCTGGCGGTTGCCTGCGGGGCCTATCTGGTGGCCGTGGCCGGACCCGAGCTGCTGGCCGTGGGGGCGGCCTCGATCCTGGCCGGGGTGCTCTACACGGGCGGCCCGCGGCCATACGGGTACGAGGGCCTCGGGGAGCTGTTCGTGTTCCTGTTCTTCGGGATCGTGGCGGTCGCCGGGTCCTACTTCGTCCAGGTCCAGCAGCTGCCGTGGGAGGCCTTCGTGTGCGCCGTGCCGGTGGGCCTGCTCGCCTCCGCCATCCTGGTCGTCAACAACGTGCGCGACCTCGAGACGGACAGGCGCGCCGGCAAGCGCACGCTGGCGGTCCGCCTCGGGCGCGATCGCACCCGCACCCTCTACGCCGTAATGCTGGCCGCGGCTTTCCTGACCGCTCCCCTGCCGTGGCCGCTGGGGTCGATGTCGGCCTGGCTGCTCTTGCCCTGGCTGGCCCTGCCCCTGGCCGTGCGCCTGGCGGGCATCGTCAGGACCCGCACCGACGGGCCCTCTCTGAACGGGGCCCTGGCCCGGACAGGGGCGCTGCAGCTGGTCTTCTGCCTGCTCTACTCCGCCGGCATCCTCGCCAGCGGGGGCATCGGCTCGTGAGGCTCGAGCTCGACCGCAGGACCATGCGCATGGCCGTGCCGCTGGCACGGCCCACGGCACCGTCGCAGAGCGTGACCTGGTGATCGTCAGGCTGACGGGCCCGGAGGGGGTCAGCGGCTACGGCGAGGCGGCCCCGCTGCCCTCCTACGAGGGGCCGGACCTCGCGACCGTGCAGAGGGCCCTGGAGGCATACATCCCCGCGCTCGCCGCGATGCCCTCCGCGAACGGGGCCGAGCTGCTGGACGCCTGCCGCACCGTCTGCGACCTGCCCGCGGCGCTGACGGCGATCGACATGGCGCTGTGGGACCGGGCGGGACGGCTGGCGGAAAGGCCCGTGGCCGCCCTGCTGAGCGACGAGCCGGCGCGCGCGGTGGAGGTGAACGCGACCCTCACCGCGCAGGATCGCGCCGGCGGCGGCCGAGCAGGCGGCAGCGGCCGTTCGCGAGGGCTTTCGGTGCCTGAAGGTCAAGGTCGGGGTCGGCGACGATGCCGGCCGCGTGGCGGCGGTCAGGGCCGCCGCCGGCCCGGAGGTGTCGCTGCGGCTGGACGCCAACGGGGCCTGGGGGAGGACGAGGCGGTGCGAGCCATCGACGCCCTGTCCCCCGCGGGTCTGGAGCTCGTCGAGGAGCCCGTCCACGGGCTGGCGGCCGTGCGCCGGGTGCGCGAGCGGGTGGCCGTGAGGGTGGCGATCGACGAGACCGCAGGCGAGCCCGGTGCGCTCGCCGCGGGGGGCGCCGACGCGGTGTGCCTGAAGCTCTCCAGGTGCGGGGGCATCGGGGGCCTGCTCGCCTCGGCTGCCCTGGTGCGCACACCGGCTCGGAGGTCTACCTCGCCTCCACGCTCGACGGCCCTCTCGGGATCGCGGCCGCCCTGCACGCGGGCTGCGCGCTGGCCTCCCGCGGGCCCCTGGCGCCCTGCGGCCTGGCCACCCTGCGGCTGTTCGCCGGCCTGGGGACCCCCTGCCGGTGCTGGAGGGGGCGATCGCCCTACCCGAGGGTCCCGGCCTCGGGGTGGAGCCCCTCTAGGGCGGCGGCGACCGCCGCCGGGTTCTCCAGCGGGAGGGCGTGACCGCCCGCGACCACCTCGAGCCGCCCGTGCCGAGCTTTGCCGCCATCCGCTCTCCGATCGCCACGAACCTGCGATCGCGCCGGCCGACCAGCACCGTCGCCGGCATCCCGAGCTGTGCAGCCGCTCCCACAGCGGCTCCATCCGGCCGGTGCCGATCCCGCGCATCGCCGCCGCGAGGGCGAGCGGGTCGTTGCGCCGCTGGTCGGCCCGCGCCAGCTCTCCGACCTCGGGAGGGTCCTCGGCGAACAGGGGCTGAGCGCGCCAGCGCTCGATGAAGTCCTCGAAGGGGATCCGTTCCAGGTCGTCGGCAAGGGCCTCGTCGGACTCGCGCCGGCGGGCCCGCTCGCCGGCGTCCTCGACCCCGGCGGTGCAGGAGATCAGCAGCAGCCCGGTCACCCGCTCGGGAGCGGCGAGGGCGACGTGCAGGGCGATCCGTCCGCCGAGGGAGTACCCGCACAGCACGAACCGCTCGGGCGCCCGTGCGAGCACGTGCTCCACGCAGCCGGCGAAGCTGATCGGCGCGGGCGCCGCGGCGGCGGCGCCGTGGCCGGGGAGGTCGAGGGCGAGCGGCAGGTAGCGTTCAGGCTGCAGGCGCTCCGCCACGCCGTCCCAGGCACGGCGGGTGCCGCTGAAGCCGTGCAGCAGGACGGCGGTCTCCGGCACGCGGTCATCCTATGACGCCCACGAACGACACATACCTGATGCTGCGGGCCTTCGTGGACGAGCTGGTCCGCTGCGGTATGCGCGCCGCCTGCACCTCCCCCGGGTCGCGCTCGGCGCCGCTGGTGCATCTCCCTCGCCCGCGAGCCGCGGCTGCGCTGCTACTCCCACATCGACGAGCGCTGCGCCGGCTTCTTCGCCCTCGGCCAGGCGAAGGCCCGCGGACGCCCGGTGGCCGTGGCCTGCACCTCCGGGACCGCCGCGGCCCAGCTGCTGGCCCCCGCCGTGGAGGCACGTGAGGCGCGGGTGCCGCTGCTGCTGCTGACCGCCGACCGTCCGGCCGAGCTGCGCGACAACGGGGCGGGGCAGGCGATCGACCAGGTCAAGATGTTCGGCTCGGCCGTGAAGTGGTTCTTCGAGGTCGAGCAGGTCCCCGCCACGCGGGCCGGGCTGAGATGGATGCGCACCCTCGCCTGCCGTGCCTACGCGACCACGCTGGAAGGGCGACCGGGGGCGGTGCACCTGAACTTCCCCCTGCGCGAGCCGCTGGTGCGCTCCAGGACGGGGAGCTGCCGGAGGATGACAGCGGGCGCGAGGGCGAAGAGCCGTATGTGAGCAGGGTGAGGACGGCGCCGATGGTCGGCCGGGCCGCCCGGGAGCTGCGGCGGCTGGTGACCGGCGCCCGCCGCGGCGTGGTGGTCGCCGGACGCGACGAGCGGCCGGGCCGCCTCGGGGCTGCCGCGGCCGAGTTCGCCGCAGCGGTGGGCTGGCCACTGCTGGCGGACCCCCTCTCCGGGGCCAGGCGGGGGCCGGCGGCGGTCGCCCACTACGACGCCTTGCTGCGGGAGCCGTCCTTCGCGGGCGCGATGGCCCCCGACCTGGTCCTGCGGATCGGCGACCTTCCCGTCTCCAAGCCGCTGAGAGGCTGGCTCGCCGGGCTCGAGGGGACCAGGCAGCTCGCCCTCGATCCCGAGGGGGCGTGGCAGGACCCCGGACTCGATGCTGGACACGAGCCTGCAGCTGGACCCCCGACTCGCCCTGGAATGGTTCTCCCGCGAGCCGCCGCCGCCCGCTGAGGAGGGCTGGCTGGCAACCTGGAGAAGCGCCGACGAGCTGGCCTCCGAGGCGATCGCCGGCGTGCTCGCGCAGAGCTCGATCTCAGAGCCTCGGGTCGCGGCCGAGCTGGGCGTGCTCCTGCCGGCCGAGTCGACCCTGTTCGTCGCCTCCTCGATGCCGGTCAGGGACATCGAGACGGTCTGGCCGGTGCGAGCGGATCCGCCGCGGGTGCTGTGCAATCGCGGGGCGAACGGGATCGACGGGATCGTCTCCAGCGCCTTCGGGGCCGCCGAGGCCTCGGTGGAGCCGGTCGTGCTCCTGATCGGCGACGTCGCGCTTGCGCACGACATCGGCGGGCTGCTCGCCGCGAGCCGACTCGGCCTGAAGCTGACGATCGTGCTGCTCGAGAACGGGGGCGGCGGGATCTTCGACTTCCTGCCGGTGGCGCAGACCCCGGCGGCACGCGCCGACTCGCTGCGGGCGGGACATCTACACACGTCACGTGGCCACCCCGACGGGCCTGGACTTCTCCCGCGCGGCCGCCCTCTACGGCCTCGAGCACCAGCGGGTGCAGGACGTTCCCGGCCTGCGCCTGGCGCTCGAGCGCTCCCTCGCCTCCCCCACCTCGGGGATCGTGGAGGTGCCCTCCGACCGCGCGGAGAACGTCGCCCTGCACCGCCGCATGTGGGAGGCCGTCGCCGGCGCCGTCAGCCGGTCAGAAGGGGAAGCAGGGCCTGCAGCTTGATCTCGGTCTCGGCCAGCTCGCTGGCGGGGACGGAGTCGCGCACGATCCCGTTGCCGGCGTAGCAGCGGGCGACCGGTCCCTCCAGCAGGGCGCATCGCAGGGCCACGCAGAACTCCCCGTCGCCGGCGGCGTCGGTCCATCCCACCGGGCCGGAGTACCAGCCGCGGTCGAGCCCCTCCAGGGCCGGGATCAGCGGGGCGGCGCTGCTCAGCGGCTCACCGCCCACGGCCGGGGTGGGGTGCATCAGCCCGATCAGCTCCAGGGCGTCCATCGGGGCCGTCAGCTGGGCCCGGATCGGGGTCGCCAGATGCTGGATGTTCGCGATCCTGACGAGCTCTGGCTCCGGGGCGGCGGTGACCCACACGGCATGCGGGCGAAGAGCCCGCTCGATGCGCCGGGCGACGATCGCGTGCTCCTCGCGGTAGCTCTCGTCGCGCAGGAGCTGCTCGCCGAGATGGGCGTCGACCGCGGGGTCGGCGCTGCGCCTGGTGGACCCCGCGAGGGCGAGGGTGCTGACGCGCTGCCCTTCCCTGCGCATCAGCAGCTCCGGGCTGGCGGCGATCAGGGCGCTCTCGCCGCGACCCACGCAGAGGACGAAGCAGGAGGGGAACTCCTCGCGCAGCACGCCGAAGATGCGCCCCCGGATCGTATGGCCGGGGGGCGTGCACCTGGACCTCCCGGGCGAGGACGATCTTCTCCAGTCGTCCCGAGCGGATCAGCTCCACCGCCCGTGCGACGGCCTGCTCGAAGTGCTCGGGGGGCATCGCGCTGGCGACCTGGAAGCGGCCGGTCGGGGCGGGGTCCAGCAGTGGCAGCGGCGCCTGGCGCAGCTCGGAGAGGCGCCCCTCCAGGCGGGCGAGCATCTGCTCGGGCAGATCGTCGGCCTCGGCCACGGCGGACAGGACGAGCCGCACCCTCGGTCCGCCCTCGCGCCTTCCACGCAGCAGCGCCACCTCGGGCACGCTCAGGGAGGCCGGCTCGAAGCCGCGCCAGTGCGGGGATCCGCCTCCGTCGGGGGCGAAGGCGAAGCCCCCCACGGCCAGCGGGCCGTCGTCGGCCGGGTCGCTCACGGCGGCCGCGCACATCCGCCGCCACTCGGCCGCGACGGCCGCGAAACGGCCGGGTCCGGAGGACGTCAGCGCCGCCACCTCCCCGAGGGCGGCCAGGGCGCTGCCACCGCGGTCGGGCTGCTCGAACAGGAACCAGCGCTCGCCGGGCGTGCGCGAGGCGCAGGCAACCGCGGAGGGATCGACGTCGGCGGGGAGCTCGATGGAGAGCGTCGCCAGCGTCGCCCGGCCGCTCCTGCGGGCACGGCTGACGGCCTTTCGCAGTCGCCCGGTCAGCGCCTCCCGGTCGGCGTCGCTCAGCGAGAAGGGCGAGCGTGAGGCGGTGCCGAGCAACGATCAGGTCTCGGTGCGACCTCGGGAGATCGCGATCTCGCCCGTGCGCATCATCTCGATCAGGCCGAACGGCCTGACCATCGTCTCGAAGGCTTCGATCTTGTCGGTGGTGCCGGTGATCTCGACGATGATCGCCCGCTTGGTCACGTCGACGACCTTGCCGCGGAAGATCTCGGCGATCTGCATCAGCTCGCCGCGCTGGCTGCCGTCGGCGGTGACCTTGAACAGGGCGAGCTCGCGGGAGACCGTGTCCGTGGGCTCGAGGTCGCGGATCTTGAGGACGTTGACGAGCTTGTGCAGCTGCTTGGTGACCTGATCGATCGGGTGCAGGGCCCCGTCGACCGTCAGGGTCACCCGCGAGATCTGCTCGTCCTCGGTCGGACCGACCGTGAGCGTGTCGATGTTGAACCCCCGGCGGGCGAACAGCCCGGCGATCCGCGTCAGGACCCCCGACTTGTTTTCCACCAGGATCGAGAGCACGTGCTTGCGGCCCGTGCGCAGGTTGGTGGCGGCCTCGAGCTCCTCGAGGCTGAGCGGCTCCTTGGTGCCCGGTTCGCCCATCAGCGCCGGGCCCTTTGCGTATCCATTGCCCCCCACCTCATCCCACCATCTCGCGGGCGGCGTGCCCAGCCGGGATCATCGGGTAGGTGTTCTCGTCCCTGGTCACCCTCACGTCGACCAGGACCGGGCCCTCGATGGCTATCGCCCGCTTCATGTCGTCGACGAGCGTGGTCTTGTCCTCCAGGCGGATGCCCGTCACCCCGTAGGCCTCGGCGAGCTTGACGAAGTCGGGGAACTCGCCCATGTCCACGTGGCTGTAGCGGCCGTCCCAGAAGAGCTCCTGCCACTGGCGCACCATCCCGAGGTAGCCGTTGTTCATGATGAACACCTTGATCGGGATCTTGTTCTGGGCGCAGGTGGCCAGCTCCTGCGCGTTCATCTGAACCGAGCCGTCCCCGGCGATGCAGCAGACCAGCCGGTCGGGGCAGCCGACGGCGGCACCCATCGCGGCGGGAAGCCCGAAGCCCATCGTGCCGAGCCCGCCCGAGTTGATCCAGCGGCGCGGCTGGGGGAAGTCGTAGTACTGGGCGGCCCACATCTGGTGCTGGCCGACGTCGCTGGTGATGATCGCCTCGCCGCCGGTCGCCTCCCACAGCGCGCGGACCATGTACTGGGGCTTGATCTCCGAGTCGGTGGTGTCCTCCCAGGCGAGCGGGTACTTGGCCCGCCAGCCCTCGATCCGGCTCCACCAGGCCTCCAGCCGGCCGGGGTCGGCGCCGATCGCCCGGTACTCGACGACGAGCTTCGCCAGCACGTGCTTGGCGTCGCCGACGATCGGAATGTGGGCGGGCACGTTCTTTGAGATCTCGGCGGGGTCCACGTCGATGTGGATGAACTTCGCCCGCGGGGCGAACTCGGAGAGCTTGCCCGTGATGCGGTCGTCGAAGCGGGCCCCGACCGCGCAGATCAGGTCGGCCTCGTCCATCGCGTAGTTCGCGGCCCGCGTGCCGTGCATGCCGAGCATCCCGAGCCACTGGGGGTGCGGCGCCGGGAAGGCCCCGAGGCCCATCAGCGTGCAGGTGACGGGGAAGCGGTCGGAGGTCGCGAACTCCGTCAGCTCCTGCGCGGCGCCCGCGTTGACGACGCCCCCGCCGGCGTAGATGACCGGCCGCTGGGCCGCCGCCAGGGCCTTGGCCGCCTGGCGGATCTGCTTCTGGTTGCCCTCCACTCTCGGCTGGTAGCCGGGCAGGCGAACGTCCGACACCGGCTCGTAGTCGATCTCGGCCCGTGAGAGGTCCTGGGGGATGTCGACCAGGACGGGCCCGGGACGCCCGGTGCGGGCGATGTGGAACGCCTCGTGGATCGCCCGGGGCAGTTCCTGAGGGTGCTGGATCATGAAGGAGTGCTTGACCACCGGCATCGTGATCCCGATCGTGTCGGCCTCCTGGAAGCCGTCGGTGCCGAGCAGCTCGGTGCGCACCTGGCCGGTGATGAAGACCACCGGCACGGAGTCCATCATCGCGTCGCAGATCGGGGTGATCAGGTTGGTGGCCCCCGGCCCGCTGGTGGCGAAGGCCACCCCGACCCTGCCGGTCGCCTTGGCGTAGCCCTCGGCCGCATGGCCGCCGCCGGCCTCGTGCCGGACCAGGATGTGACGGATGCCTCCGTCCACGAAGGCGTCGTAGGTGGGGAGGTTGGCGCCGCCGGGCAGCCCGAAGACGACGTCGACTCCCTCCGCCTTCAGACATTCCATCAGGGCATCTACGGCCCGCATCACCGACCTCCTTTCCTATCTCTCTAACCGGGAAATCCCGAGTGTACCAGGGGGTTTTTCGCCGCTTTAGGAGGAGCCGACGCCGACGCCGATCGCGAGCACGATCGCGCCGCCGACGGTGACCACCAGCAGCGAGGAGCGCATCGACACGTCCAGGAACCTTTTGCGGATCCAGGCGATCGTGAACAGCTCCACCGCCACCACGCATCCCGCCACGATCAGCGCCTTGTGGACGTTGGAGATGAGGAAGGGCAGGGTGTGGAAGATGCCCCCGATCGCGGTCATGCCCCCGGTTATCGCCCCCCGCACGACGGCCGAGCCGCGCCCGGTCTGCTCGCCGGTGTCCGACAGGGCCTCCGACCAGCCCATGCTCACCCCGGCCCCCAGGGCGGTCGAGATCCCCACGAGCAGGGCGGTGTGGGAGCTGGAGGCGATCGCCGCGGCGAAGATCGGGGCCAGCGAGGAGACGGTCCCGTCGATCATCCCGACGAGCGCCGGCTGGACCACCCGCAGCACGAACTCCGGCTCGTCCTTGAAGCCCCAGCGGTGGATGAAACGCGCCAGGATGGAGTGCGCGTGGCCAGGGGCGGTCTTGGCCTCTGTGCTCATGGTCTCGGGACAGCCTAGGCGAAGGACCGGCTTAGGGCAGCCGAAATCGGGGCCGGTATCAGCGCTGCGGAGCGGCCGGCTCGCGCCGCCAGGATTCCGGGGCGATCGGCCGACTCGGGGAAGTCGAGCTCGGTCCCGCAGCGGGTGCACAGGGCGTCATAGATCTTCGTCACGCGCCCGCAGCGGGGACACCTGCGGCGCAGCTCGTCGCGCTCGAAGCGGTAGGCGATCGCGGCCAGCAGCCCGAAGAAGGGGACCGACTCCCGAGATCAGAAACCAGAGGAAGAAGGAGCTGCCCTTGATCTTGCCCACCAGCCCGCCCGCCAGACCGAAGCAGACGGCGATGACGATGTAGGCCATGGCCCGGCGGTCGCGCCTACAACAGGACCCGCAGGGCCCAGATCACCGCGACGACGGCCACCACGAGGAGGACGGTGCTGAACAGGAACGAGAGCACGTGGATGATCACGCCCAGCAGCAGCCAGGCGCCGACCAGGAGCACCAGGGCGGCGACGACGGTACGGCCGAATGACCTGCTCGATGACTCGTTCACGACACTTCGATGGTAACCGGAAATACGGCCGGACAGGGCACCCTACCCCTGCCCGGCCGAAATGCGGGGGTGCACCAGCCGAGGGAAGCCGATGCGGGTTGTCGTGGGAGGAATCAGTCCATTCGCCCCAGCTGGGCGAGCTCGCGCGCCATCCGTGCCATCACGATGTCCGCCCCCACCGCCCGGTCGCGCCGGCGAGCTGCACCGAGCCCGACACTGGTCAGTTGATAACGACGGACACGGGGCCTGTGGTGCGCCCCGCCCGTCCCGACCTCGGGTAGGAGGATGAACCGCCGAGGAGTTGAAACGCCTGAGGAGAGTGCTAACCGGTTCATGGCCAGCATATTGGCGCCCGAGGGCCCCGATGCCTTTGGCCCGCAGTCCAAAATGTCGCCTGCGGGGATATACGGAATGCAGGGGAGGTCAGCCGGCGAGCTGCGCCAGGATCAGCCGCGAGACCTCGGTCCCGTCCGCCCGGCCCTTGGTCTCCCGCATGACGTAGCCCACGATCGGCCCGATCGCCTTCTCGTTGCCCTCCCGGACGCGGCGGGCGGCGTCCTCGTTGGCCGCCACGGCGGCGGCCACGATCTCGGCCAGCTCGTCGCCCCCGTCCATTGCCGCCAGGCCCTCCGCCTGGACGATCGCGACAGGGTCGCCCCCCTCCGCGACGAGGCGGTCGAGCACCTGGCGGGCCGCTCCGACGCTCACCTGCCGTGACCCGACCAGGCCGACGAGGGCGGCCATCGCCGCGGGCTGCACCCGGGACTCGGCGGGGTCTTCGATCTCTCCCAGCCGGCCGAGCAGCTCGCCGGTGATCCAGTTGGCCAGGGTCTGCACCGGGGGCGCCGGGTCTGCCCCGGCCGCCAGGGCGGCCTCGAAGAAGTCCCCAGCTCAGCCCGGAAGGCGAGCAGCTGGGCGCTGTCGGCGGTCAGGGCGAGCTCGCCCTCCAGCCGCCGCGCCCGATCGGCGGGCAGCTCCGACATGTCCGCGCGCGCCGCCTGCACCATCGCCTCGTCGATCTGCACCGGGAGCAGGTCGGGCTCCGGGAAGTAGCGGTAGTCGTGGGCCTCCTCCTTGGAGCGCAGGGAGGTGATGGGCGGGTGGGCACCCGGTCTCGGGTCGAAATGCAGGGTCTCCTGGACGACCTGCCCCCCGCCGCGCAGGATCGCCTCCTGACGGGCGATCTCGGCCCGGATGCCCCGTTCGATGAAGCGGAAGGAGTTCATGTTCTTCAGCTCGGTCTTGACCCCCAGCTCCTCGCTGCCGGCGGGCCGCAGGGAGATGTTGGCGTCGCAGCGCAGGGAGCCCTCCTCCATGTTCACGTCGCTGACCCCCAGCTGGCGCAGCGTCGTGCGCAGCAGCTTCAGCCACTCGCTGGCCTGCTCGGGTGAGCGCACGTCGGGCTCGGTGACGATCTCGGCCAGGGGCGTTCCGCCGCGGTTGAAGTCCACGATCGAGACATCCGAGCCGTGGATGCGCCCGCTGGAGCCGACGTGGATCAGCTTGGCGGCGTCCTCCTCGAGGTGGACCCTGTGGATGCGCACCTCCCCGAGCCGCCCTCCGCGGCAGAGGGGCTCGTCGTACTGGGAGATCTGGTAGCCCTTCGGCAGGTCGGGATAGAAGTAGTTCTTGCGGTGGAAGATCGAGCGGGGCGCCAGCTCCGAGCCGAGGGCCAGCCCGATCATCAGGCCGAGATGGACGGCCCGCGCGTTGGCCACCGGGAGGCTCCCCGGCAGGCCCAGGCAGACCGAGCAGGTGCGGGTGTTGGGCGGCTCCCCGAAGGACAGCTCACAGCCGCAGAACATCTTCGTGGCGGTGGCCAGCTGCACGTGGATCTCCAGGCCGATCACCGGCTCGAAGGCGCCCGGGGCCGGGGTCGCGGGATCAGACACGGGGGCGGCTCCCGTCGAAGCCGATCGCCCCCTCGAGGGCGTGGGCCGCGTCCAGCAGGCGGTTCTCGCTGAACGCCGGGCCGGCGATCTGCAGGCCGACCGGCAGCTGCTCGCTCAGCCCGCAGGGAATCGAGATCGCCGGTATCCCGGCGAGGGACATCGGCACGGTGCAGTAGTCGTTGAGGTACATGGCAAGCGGGTCGGCCGTCTTCTCCCCGAGCCGGAAGGCGACGGTGGGAGCGGTCGGGGTGACGATGAAGTCAGCCTCCGAGAAGGCCGAGCCGAAGTCCTGAGCGATCTTGGTGCGAACCCGCTGGGCGCGCCCGTAGTAGGCGTCGTAGTAGCCGGAGGAGAGGGCGTAGGTGCCCAGCATGATGCGGCGCTTGACCTCGGGGCCGAAGCCGTCGTGGCGGGTGCGGGTGTACATGTCCACCAGGTCCCTGGCCCCCTCGGCGCGCCTGCCGTAGCGGACGCCGTCGTAGCGGGCCAGGTTCGAGGAGGCCTCGGCCGGGGCGAGCACGTAGTAGGCCGACAGGGCGTGGGGGGCGTGCGGTAGATGGACCTCGCGCAGGCTGGCGCCGAGATCCTCAGCGCGGGCCAGGGCGGCGCGGAAGGCCTCCAGGACGCCTGCTTCGATGCCCTCGCCGGTGAGCTCCTCGGGGACGCCCAGCGTCACCCCGTCCAGACGCTCGGCCTCGGGGAGGCGGATCTCCTCCGGGAAGGCCAGCGAGGTGGCGTCGCAGGGGTCGCGGCCGACCATCCAGCGCAGCAGCAGGGCGGCGTCGGTGACGTCGCGGGTGAGGGGGCCGGCCTGGTCCAGGGAGGATGCGAAGGCGATCATCCCGTAGCGGGAGACGGCGCCGTAGGTCGGCTTGAGGCCGACGATCCCGCACAGGGCGGCCGGCTGGCGGATCGAGCCGCCGGTGTCGGTCCCGAGCGCCCAGGGGGTCAGCCCGGCGGCGACGGCGGCCGCGCTCCCCCCGGAGGAGCCCCCGGGACGCGGCCGCGATCCCAGGGGTTGCGCACGGGCCCGTAGGCGGAGTTCTCGTTGGAGGAGCCCATCGCGAACTCGTCCTGGTTGGTCTTGGCAAGCAGGCCGGCGCCGGCGTCCGTCAGACGGGCGACGGCGGTGGCCGTGTAGGGAGGCAGGTAGCCCTCCAGGATGCGAGACCCTGATTGGCTCGGAACGCCCTCGGTGCAGAAGAGGTCCTTGACGGCGATGGGGACGCCGGCCAGCGGGCCCCCGGCGCCGTCGCCCGGCGCGCCCTCGGCCACCCAGGTGAAGCAGTTGAGCCCCTGCTCCCCTGCCTGACGGTCCGCGGCGGCCCGCTCCCGGTAGGCGTCGAAGACCTCGGCGGCCGTGACCGCCCCGTCGGCGATCGCCGCGACCGCCCCGGCGGCCGTGAGGTCGAGGATGTCCGTGGCGCTCATGCCTGCGGGCTGGGGACGAGGAAGCCCTCGTCGCTGACGGCCGGTGCCTGTGAGAGGACGACCTCCCGCGGCAGGCAGGGCCGCGGCTCGTCGGGGCGCAGGGCGCCGGTGACGTCGACCACGTGGGATGTCGGAGCGACGTCCTCGAGGTCGAGCTCCCCGATGCGTGCGACGTGGTCGAGGATCGCCGACAGCTCGCGGGCCATCGGCTCGATCTCCTCCTCGCCCAGCGCCAGGCGCGCCAGGCGGGCCACGTGCAGTACCTCGTCGCGCCCGATCACAGTGCCGGGCATTCTACGGGGCGACCCGGTGCGCCCCGTAGATGCGATCGGGCGTGCTAGGCGGCGGGCGCGCTCCCCGGCGGCTCGGCGGGGGGCGGGATCGGCGGGGAGGCAGCAGGGGGCGTCGGCGCAGGGGTGGGCGCTGGGCCCGCGGCGGCGGTGCCCGCCGCCGGCGTCTGCGGCGTGGAGCCGGACACGCCCCCGATCGCCTCGCTTGCGCGACCGCGCATGTCGGCGAGCGAGGTGCCCTCTCCCTCCATCGCCAGGTAACCCCCGTAGGTGATGCCGGCGGCGGCGATCAGGCCGAGCCAGATGCCGATCTTGATGCCGTAGGAGGAGGAGTAGTGGACGCCCGCGATCGTGCCGCTCACCCCGCCGCTGGGGTGGTGGATGATGCGGTAGAGGATGAGGATCGTCGACAGGCCCCCGAGGGCGGCGACGACGACGCTGAGCCGCACGGGGCTCTCCAGCCGGGCGGCTCCCGCGGCGACCGCTACGTACACGAGGGCGACGATGATCGTGATCAGCCACACCCAGCGGCTGTTCTGAAAGCTGTGCCAGCCGTTGAGGCTGCTGCTGAAGCTCACCCCGCCGATGGAGGAGCTGGCGCTGCCGCCGTACCACTTGAAGAAGAACAGGAAGATGAACAGCGCGATGGCGCTGACGCCGATTACCCGGTCTGCACGACTGAGACGGCTGATGTCCAAGCTCATTGAAACTGACCCCCCGAGGTCCGATCGTGACGCCCCGAGAGTGTGCAGGGGCGCCTAGATTGCATCCTTTATGACAAGGTTCTCGGCCGGCGGACCCAATCCTGCACGTATGTACGAACGGTCGAGAGGCTAGGGCCGCGGCCGGGGAACCGGGCGCGCCGGCTCATACAGGGAGGGCCGTTCGTCGCGCATGACCTGCCAGGCGCCCGCGAGGATCGCCACCGCGCCGGCCAACGCCAGCCAGGCGCCCGCCTGCAGGGTGCCGGCGCGATCGGGCGGGCTGAGAACCCTGACGACGGCGGCCACGACGCCGATGGCGCCGAGCAGGGTGCACCACACTGCGGTCGAGATTGGCAGCGCCGAGCTGCGCTCGGTGACGGCGCTCACGACCATCGCCAGGGCCGCGCAGAGGGTCGCCAGCAGCAGGACGGCCCCCGGCCCGAACGTGTCCCACAGGTCCAGCGTGCCGATCGGCCCCTCATACCAGGGCTCGAACATCGAGACGATCAGGCACAGGGCGCCTCCGAGGGCCAGCAGCTCGCCCGCCCGAAGCTGTCTCCAGGCCGCTTTCACACCCTCCCCCGCTCCATCTCGGCGAACAGGGTCTGGAGTTCGGCCTGGTAGTGGGCCGCCTGAAGGGTGTTGCGCAGCAGCATCGCAATCGTCATCGGCCCGACCCCGCCTGGGACCGGGGTGATCGCCGAGGCGACCTCCGAGACGGCCGCGAAGTCGACGTCCCCCACCAGGCCGCTCTTGTTGCCGGCCTCCTTCGGGGTGAGGCGGTTGATGCCCACGTCGATCACGACGGCGCCCGGTTTGACGTGGTCGCGGCCTACCAGCCTTGCCCGTCCCACCGCCGCGATCAGCACGTCCGCACGGGCGCACACCTCGCGCAGGTCGCGGGTGCGGGAGTGGGCGACGGTGACGGTGGCGTTCTCGGCGAGCAGCAGCTGGGCCATCGGCTTGCCGAACAGGTTCGATCGGCCCACCACGACCGCCTCGGCCCCCTCGAGCTCGGCGCCGACGTTGGCCAGCAGCTCCAGGACGCCGAGCGGGGTGCACGGGCGCAGGCCGGGACGCCCGAGGGACAGCAGGCCGGCGTTGACGGGGGTGAGCCCGTCCACGTCCTTGTCGGGTGAGATCAGTCCGGTGAGGGTGGGGCCGTCGAGATGGTCGGGCAGGGGCAGCTGCAGCAGCACCCCGCTCACGGCCGGGTCGGCGTTCAGCCCTTCGAGCTCCTCGGCGACCTCCTCGTGGGAGGCCTCGGCCGGCAGGCGCCGGTCGAAGGGCTCCATGCCGACCTCGGCACACGCCCGCTGCTTGCCGGCGACGTACACGGCCGACCCCGGGTCATCGCCGACGAGGACCGTCGCCAGCCCGGGGACGCGGCCGGTGCGTGCCCTGAAGGCCTCGACCTCCTGCGCCACCTCGGCCCGCACCCGCGCGGCGATCGCCTTGCCGTCGATGAGCCTGGCCGCCATGTGACAGATGCTATTGCCCCGGGGCACCCGGGAACACCCGTGGTCTCAGCGGCGGGTCACGGGGGCGTACTCGGCCATGAGCTTGCGTTCGGAGCCATCCTCGGCGAAGCGGACGACGATCACCCCGTCGGCCTCGACCCCGGTGACGACGCCGTCCCCGAAGGCGGCGTGGACGACGTCCTCGCCGAGGCGAAAGGTCTGGACCGCAGCGGAGCCTCCCTGGGTCCGTGCGCCACCGCCCCACGAGGCCGCAGAGGAGGCGGCACGGGAGACCCGCATCGGGGGTCCACCCTGGCCGAAGCCCGCCGACAGCGCCCCGGGTCGGAAGACGCTCTCCTGGGGCTCCTCGAGCAGGTCGGGCGGGATCTCGTCGAGGAAGCGGCTGCGCATGCCGTAGCTCTGGGCTCCGAACACGGCCCGCCTGCGGGCGTAGGTGAGGTAGAGCCTTCTCATGGCGCGGGTGATGCCGACGTAGAACAGGCGCCGCTCCTCCTCCAGGCCCCCTTCGTCGATCGCCCGAGAGTGCGGGAAGACGCCGTCCTCGCAGCCGGTGATGAAGACGGTCGGGTACTCCAGGCCCTTGGCGTTGTGGAGGGTCATCAGCGTGACCAGCCCCTCCTCGTCGCTACGGCTGTCGGCGTCGGCGACGAGGGCGATCTCCTGCAGGAAGCGGGCCAGCGTGGCCTCGCCCTCGCCGGCGGAGGCATCGAACTCGCGTCCCACCTCGACGAGCTGCTCGAGGTTCTCGATCCGCCCCTGGGCCTCGATCGTCCTCTCCGCCTCAAGCGACTCCACGTAGCCGGTCCGGGCGAGCAGCGCCTCGAGCAGCTCGGCGATCGAGACCTCGGCGGGGCCGTCCACGTCCGGCGCCCCCGCGTCCCGTGCCGTCCCGGCCAGCTCGCGCAGGTCCTCCATCACGCCCATGAAGCGCCCGAGGGCCTTGATCGCGGCGGTCCCGAGGCCGGGGACCTCCTCCGGGCGGGCGGCGGCGTCCCAGACGGGCACGTCGAGGGCAGTGGCGTGGGCGATGATCCGGGACAGCGAGGTCTGGCCGAGGCCGCGGCGGGGGGAGTTCGCCACGCGGGTGAAGCTGACGACGTCGAAGGGGTTCGCCAGCAGCGACAGGTAGGCGATCGCGTCCTTGATCTCAGCCCGCTCGTAGAACTTCGTGCCGCCGATCACCTGGTAGCCGATCTCCCGCCTCACGAGAGCGTCCTCGATAACACGGGACATGGCGTTGGTGCGGTAGAGGACGGCGATCTCCGAGCGGGAGGCCCCCTCGTCGACCAGGCGCTCGATCTCCCCGACGACGAAGCGGGCCTCGGCATGCTCGTCCTCCAGGCCGCGCAGCTGGATCTGGTCGCCCTGTCCCAGCTCGCTCCAGAGCCGCTTGGCGATGCCCCCGCGGTTGTTGGCGATGACCGCGTTCGCCGCCGACAGGATCGTCTCGGTCGAGCGGTAGTTCTGCTCGAGCTTGACCACCCGGGCGTCGGGGAAGTCATCCTGGAAGTCGAGGATGTTGCGCACATCCGCTCCGCGGAAGCTGTAGATCGAGTTGTGGGTGATCAAGCCCTCCGCCACATAGTTGTGGGTGCCCGCCACATCAAGGTCGAACACGGGCTGGTTGAGCGGAACCGTTGCGACCTGCTCCACCAGGTCATACGTCCCGTCCTGGCCGAACATCGCCATGCCTGGCCGGACTGAGCTCGCCGGGGTAAAGGGAAGTGTGTTGCGACCGGGGTCGTCTCCCCGAAGTCCGAGCCGCGCTTGGCAGCGAACGCTGACCGGCAGCACAGACCGTACGCGCGCCACGATGTCCATGACGGCGGCAAAGTCTTTGAAAACCGATTCGTATCGCCAGCTCGCCGACCCTCGCCTGGCTGGTCTCACGTTCAGGCCGAGACCTTCGAGAGCGGTGCGCGCCGCGTCGTCCCGCCCTCCGATCGCCACCAGGTGCATAGGGGTGGGGCCGCGTCGATCTGCGCACAGCGTGACCGTCACGATCCGCCGGTGTCCCTCATGTGAGCGAGGCAGGAAGTGGGGATATTCGTCATCGAATCCCTGGTTGCTGAGCAACGCCATCCCGGCCGCGTCCGTATCGACCGCGGCGAAGACTCGATCGATCAGCTCCTGGTTGCGGTAGGCGACCCCGACCACCGGCTGGCGCTGGCCATCCGTGTAGGTGCGCGACGTGCCGATACGGAAACCCTTCTCGCGGTGACGCATCAGGTACGTCATGTGCATCTGCGGGGTCACGCCCAGGCGATAGCCCGCGAAATGCACGTGCTCGGGCGTACTCACAATTCGTCTACCGCTCCGCAACGTGATCGTCACGCCCTCCTTTGCGCGGGAACGGTGCGTGCGAAGGACACGAGCCCCTCTGAAGTCCCCGCTCCCGTAGCAAGACAGCACCTCCTCGCCGACGCGTACCTCCTCGATGGCCTTGCTGCTCCCGTCAGCCATCGTGACCCTGCTTCCTGCGACGAGGCACTGGCTATCGTCTCCGACAACCGCCAGGTTGCGATGTCCGGGGATGATCGCGCGCTGCCCGCGAGCGGGAGCCTCGCGCCCGCCGCCGACGAGCAGCTGCAGCAGCCGGTACTGGGCGTGGTTGGTGTCCTGGTACTCGTCGACCAGGACGTGGCGGAACGTCTCGGCGTAGCGTTCGCGGACGTCCTCGAAGAGCTCGAGCAGGTTCACCGTCCTGAAGAGCAGGTCGTCGAAGTCCATGGCGTTCATCCGGTGCAGGTCGCGCTCGTAGATGTCGTAGACGTCGGCCACCATCTCCTCAAAGGGGGATGCAGCCCGATCGCGGTAGGCCCCGGCGTCGATCAGCTGATTCTTGGCGGCCGAGATGTGGTTGTGGATGGCGGCGGGGGTGTACCGCTTCGGGTCCACCCCGACGGCGTCGGCGGAGCGCTTGGCGAGCCTGCGCGAGTCGGCCTGGTCGTAGATCGTGAACTGCCGCGTGTAGCCGAGCCTCTCCGCCTCGACCCGCAGGATGCGGGCGCAGGCGGCGTGGAAGGTCATCAGCCACATCCCCCGGGTGCCGTGCCCGAGCAGCATCTCCACCCGCTCGCGCATCTCGGCGGCAGCCTTGTTGGTGAAGGTGATCGCGAGGATCTCCCCCGCCTGGGCCTGGTCGGTGAAGACCAGGAAGGCGATGCGATGGGCGAGCACGCGGGTCTTGCCGCTCCCGGCCCCGGCCAGGATCAGCAGGGGCCCCTCACCGTGGGTGACGGCCTCGCGCTGGGGCTCGTTGAGATCCTCCAGAAGCTCCTGGAGGTGTTCGGCGTGCGGGTTCTCCATCTTCGGCACCCAGCATAGATCGGCCTCCGGGCGTCGGGACCGATCCACGGGGGCCTAGCCGCCGGCGGGGTTGGGTCCCTTGACCGTCCGCAGCGGCCTGACCTCGGCCACCGGCGCAGGGGGCTCGTCGCTGAGCTCGGCGACCATCCGTTCGAGCGTCGCGATACGACCGGAGAGCGCCTGGATGGCCTCGGCGATCGGATCGGGCAGATGGATCCAGTCGGCGTCCGGGCCCTCCACGCGGCGCCCTTCCACGCGGACGGGGTGGCCGGGGTTCCCGACCACCGTCGAGTTGGGGGGAACGTCTGTGATGACAACGCTGTTGGCTCCGATCTTGGCGCCGTGCCCGATCGTGATCGGACCCAGCAGCTTGGCGCCGGAGCCGATCGTCACGTTGTCCTGCACGGTCGGGTGGCGCTTGCCGGTCGCGAAGCCGGTCCCGCCGAGGGTGACCCCCTGGTAGAGGGTGACGTCGTTGCCGATGTCGGCCGTCTCCCCGATCACCACCCCGGCCCCGTGATCGATGAACAGCCCGTCCCCGATCCGCGCCGCGGGGTGGATCTCGATCCCGGTGACCCCCCTGGTGAACATGGCGATCAGGCGCGGCAGCAGGGGCGCGCCGGCCTGGTGCAGGGCATGGGAGACGCGATAGGCCAGCAGGGCGTGGATGCCGGGCCAGGTGGCGAGGATCTCTGCCGGCGAGACGCCCCGGGCCGCAGGATCCCGATCCCGTGCCGCGAGCACGTCGCGACGGATCTCCCTGGCCACACGAGCGGAGGCGCCGAAACCGGCCATGTCCAAAGCGTAGCGGTCATCCTTGCGCGCGCAACCGGATTTGCATCCGGGCAGCCCGGCGGCTAGGGAGCGAAGAAGGCCTGGGAGACGTAGCGCTCGCCGGAGTCGGGCATCACGACCACGATGCTCGCCCCCCGCGACTCGGGCCTGTCGGCCACCTGCAGGGCGGCCCAGAGGGCGGCTCCGCAGGAGATTCCCGCCAGCAGGCCCATGCGCCGGGCGCAGGCCCAGGCCGTCTGGATGGCGTCGTCGTCGGAGACGGGGATCACCTCGTCGATCAGCTCGCGGTTGAGCACCGGGGGGACGAATCCGGCTCCGATCCCCTGGATCCGGTGCGGTCCCGCCGGCCCCCCCGAGAGCACGGCCGACCCCCGCGGCTCGACGGCGACGACCCGCAGGTCCGGGTTGCACTGCTCGCGCAGGTACTCCCCCACCCCCGTGATCGTGCCCCCCGTGCCCACCCCTGCCACGAGCACGTCGACGTTGCCGTCGAGCGCCTGGGCGATCTCAGGGCCGGTCGTGCGGCGATGGATCTCGGGGTTGGCAGGGTTCGAGAACTGGTCGGGCAGGAAGACGTCCTCGCGACGGGCCATCGCCCGGGCGGCCTCGACCGCCTCCCCCATCCCGCCCATCGACTCGGTGATGTCCACGCGGGCGCCGTAGAGGCGCAGAAGGCTCTCCCGCTCTCGGCTCATGCCCTGGGGCAGGGTGAGGACGAGGTCATAGCCCTTGGCCGCGCAGACGAAGGCCAGGGCGATGCCAGTGTTGCCGCTGGTGGCCTCCACGATCGTCGTGCGACCCGGCTCGATCCTGCCCTCGGCCTCGGCGGCCTCGATCATCGCCACGCCGATCCTGTCCTTGACGCTGCCGCCGGGATTGAAGGACTCCAGCTTGGCGAACAGTCGCGGCCCGCCCTCCGCCTCGCGGCCCTCCAGCATGCGGCTCAGCTCGACCAGCGGGGTGCGGCCGACCAGTTCCGCAATGTTGATCGGGATTCGAGACATCCGGGACGACAATAGTGGGCGGCCGGTGGCAATGCCCGGGACCACGACCGCCTACGGCAGCTCGACGACGGTGACCAGCGCGGGAGCGGGAACCTCGGCGGCGGCCGTGTCAGCCAACCTGTCCGGCCTCTCCCCCAACACGACCTCCAGCCGGTGCTCACCGGCCTGCGCCTGTCCCCCAACGCCTTTCGCGACGTGGTCAGAAAGCACAAACGCAAGGTGGGGACGACGATCCGATACTCCCTCAACGAGGCGGCGCGAGTGACCTTCTCGGTCCGTGAGAGCCTCCCCGGCCGCAGGGGCAGGGGCGGCAGATGCGTCAAGCCGACCCATTCCAACCGGCACGCCAAGAGGTGCCGGCGGACGGTGACGCTCGGCACCTTCGCGGCCCAGGGCAGCGGGGGAGCCGACCATCTCCGCTTCTCCGGGAAGGTCGGCGGACACCGCCTGAAGCCGGGCGCGTACACGCTCGTACCGGCCCCCCTTGCGGCGGGCGTCGCGGGCAAGCCCCAGAGCGCCGGATTCCGCATAGTGGCCTGAACAACGAGAAACCCGTACCATCTACCGTCAAGCCCCAGCCTGGAGGGGGAACTGGAGATGGAGGGAACCATGAGACGTACGTTTCGGGCCTTGACGGCCTGCGCCGTCGTTGCCGGATGTCTGGCGGGTGCCAGCTCGGCGTCGGCGATGAAAAGCACGGTCTGCCCCAGCGGCTGCGCTTTCACGAGCATCCAGTCGGCGATCAACGCCGCCTCACCCGGCGCCACGATCACGATCGGCAACGGGACCTACACCGAGAATGTGGTGGTCAACAAGTCGGTCACCCTGCGGGGATCCGGCACCGGCACGGTGATCGAGCCGGCCACGTCGAACCCGATCTGCTCACCCGGGTCGCTGTGCGGCGGTGCGGCCAGCAACATCATCCTCGTCCAGGCCGACAACGTGACGATCACCAAGCTCAAGCTGGAGGGTGACAACCCGGGCCTGACGAGCGGCGTGGTCGTGGGCGGCAAGGACATCGACGCCCGAAACGGGATCATCACCAACCATGAAGCCGGGGTGTACAACAACCTGACCGTCTCGAAGGTGACGGTCGCAGACATCTACCTGCGAGGCATCTACGCCTCCTCGGGCGGGAGTTTCAACTTCAACCACGACACGGTTGAAAACGTCCAGGCCGAAGAAGCCTCGATCGCCATGTTCAACTTCGAAGGCGTGGGCGTGATGGAAGCCAACCACGTCTCGAATGCGAACGACGCCATCTCGGCCAACTGGTCGAAGGGAACCCAGTTCGTGGGCAACGTCGTCACCAAATCGGGAAGCGGCGTCCACACTGACAACAACGGCGGGTCCGGCGGAGTCGCCGACCTGATCAAGGGCAACAAGATCTCCGAATGCAAGGAAAACGGCTACGGGATCTTCGTGTTCGTGCCCTACGTGTCGGCGACCGTGGAATCCAACAAGGTGAGCGGCTGCTACATCGGCCTCGCCGCCTTCGGCAGCGCCGTCTCGGGCAAAGGCCCGACGTTCGCGGCCGACAAGGTGAACGGCACCGGTGGCAAAACCAGCGATCCGAACGGGACCTACGGGGCCTACATCACGACCGACCAGCTCGGCTTCGCATTCGGTGATGTCACCGTCACGTTGACGGGCGACACGTTCACCCACAGCGGCACGGGCCTGTTCGTCACGCAGACGAGCCCCAGCCCCGAACAGCCGGCCGGCGGCCAGGCGACGGTCACCGCGCACAAAGACACGTTCCACATGAACGGCGTCGGCGCGAACGGTGACACCGGCACCGTCGTCGAAGCGCAGGAAAGCTGGTGGGGTTGCAAACAGGGCCCGAACAACAGCCCGAAATGCGACACAGCCAAAGGCACGGTTGCCTTCACGCCGTGGCTGACCTCCAAGCCGTAGGGCAGAGGGCAGCGACCATCGGGTAGCGCTACCCGGCAGGAGGGCCGCCACAGAGTGGCCCTCCTGCCGGGCGTGCCCGGCGCTCAGGCCTTGCAAATGCGCCGATAGCGGACGTAGACGACGCGTGAGCCGAACGTCTGGGTCTCGACCAGCTCCAGGTCGATCCTCTCCTTCAGGACCGGGAAGTAGGGCGTGCCCCCGCCCAGCACGACAGGGCTGATGAACAGCCGGTACTCGTCGATGAGACCCAGCTGGGTGCAGGAGGAGGCCAGGCCGGCCCCGCCGACGGCCAGGTCCAGGCCCGGCTGCTCCTTGAGCCTGGCGACCTCGTCGGCGAGGTCGCCCCTGACCAGCGTGGCGTTGCCCCGCACCGCCTCGAGGGTCTTCGAGAACACGATCTTCGGCAGGCCCTTCCAGATCCGGGCGAACTCGAGCACGTACTCGGGCGCTGACGGGTTCTCCTCCTCAGCCGTCTCCCAGTAGACCATCTCCCCGTAGAGCCCGCGTCCGCAGAGGTGCGCCCCGACCTCCCGCATCTGCCGGTTGTGGAAGCGATGCAGCTCCTCGTCCGGCGCCGACCAGTCGATCTCCCCGGCGGGGCCGGCGATGAAGCCGTCCAGCGACACTCCCATCGAGTAGATCAGCCTGCGCATCACGGTCCTCCTCGGTTGGCGCCCAATTCTTGCGTGATGCAGTGACCCCGCGGCGCGCCGATCCTCATCGGTCCGCATGAGGCCGGCGGCTCTTCAACGGCGGTGCCACCTTCCGGCGTGTCTTCCCGTCCACCAGGCGGGATACTGCGCTGGCGATGTCGCAGGAGAACGTGGAGGTCGTGCGGCGGCTCAACGAAGCCTTCAACAGCGGAGACATCGAGCGCATCCTCACGTTCATCCATCCCGACTTCGAAACCTCGGTGCCTCCGGAGTTCTCGGCTGAGCCGGACACCTATCGCGGCCACGACGGAATTCGCCGCTACTTCGACTCGTTCCACGATGCGATGAACGAGATCCGCTTCCACCAGGAGGGCTTCCGGGAAGTGGGTCCGTCGGTGGTCGTCTCCGTGCGCCTCACCGCGAAGGGCCGAACGACGGGAATCCCGGTCGTGCAACAACTCGCGCAGGTGTGGACCGTTCGCGACGGCAAGGCCGTCCAGGTTCGAAACTACGCCTCGCTGCCAGAGGCCCTCCACGCAGTGGGGCTGACTGAGTAGAGCTGGGTCCGCAGGCACGGGGCTCGGCCAGTAGCTTGCGGGGCGTTGCGGGGCGCTCTCTAGATGTGGTACACGGGTGCTCAGCCCCGTATTAGCGCCATATCTGCGGGGTGCGCGGCATTCTGCGCGGCAGTCTGGCTCATTGCCCGCGTGAAGTAGGCGTCGAGTAGGCCCGTCGCGTCGTCCTCGCTCCCAGGCAGGAGGTGGCCGTAGAGGTCGAGCGTAATTCCAATGTTCGCGTGCCCCATGAACGTCGAGAGGGCCTTTGCGTTCACGCCTGCGGCGATGGCGAAGCTCGCATAGGTGTGGCGAGCCTCGTGCAAGGTGAGCGCCGGCAGGCCACGCTCCTCCCAGCGCTTGCGGGCTCGGTCGGCCACGCAGCGCACTGATGACAGCGAGCCGAACACCTGGCCACCCTCGTGGGCGAGCAGGTGCTGGTCGAGGTGATCGCGCAGGGCGGCGGGGACTGGGACCCGCCGCCTCCCCTGCCGGGACTTCGGCTCGATTTCGCCCTCGATGCAATCCCAGCCTCGGCGCACGTGGATCAGCCCGGTGGCCAGGTCAATGTCCTCACGGCGCAGCCCGACTAGCTCGCCGCGACGGAGGCCGGTGTAGAACCCGGTCGCCCACAGGGCTCGGTCACCCGAGTCGAGCGCGGCGATCATCCTCTCGGCCACGTCGGGTGCCACCACGCGCCGGACCTTGCATCGCACGGCCGGCTTTTCGACGCCGAGACAGGGGTTGCTCGGAACGTCGCCGCGCGCGGTCGCGCGGCGATAGAAGGACTTGAGGGCGGTCACTGCCGTGTCGATCGTCGCGGGAGCCAGCCCCTCGGCAACCAACGAGTCCACAAGGCGCTGAACATCGCGGGTGCTTACTTCAGCGATCCGCAGGTGCCCGAGTGCGGGCAACACGCGTAGGCGGAGCACACGGTCATATCCGCGGCACGTCGCCGGCTTGGCCCGGTCGCCCGAGCGGTTGCTGATGGCTCCGGAGCGGAGCCCCTCAAGCCAGGCGTCGGTCGCATCCTTCAGCGTGGGTCCACGATCGGCGCTCATGGCACCCGCGCGCACGGCCGCCCTCGCGTCCGTGCGCCATTGCCGAGCGGCCGTGATCGTCGGAAAGCTCTTCCTGATCCGTTTGCCGGCGGCCTTGTCATAGACCTGTGCCTGCCACGTCGGCTTGCAGCTGCACCGGCCCCCGTTCCTGCTCGCGCACGATCGCGCGTGACGTGCTTCGATTCCAGTGCTCACGGAGTCCTACCTCCTTGGGCCATGCCCCCGGCTGTTTGCGCAGCGCGGGGGCGCTTTGTTGTGAGCGGAATCGTACCTCCATCGGCGGCCCTCACGTGACCCTCTCGGCGTGCTCGTTGGCCCACCGCTCTAGGTCCCGGACGGGGACTAGGCGCAGGCGCCCCACGCGAACCATGCGAATGTCCGGCTGCACGTACCTCTCGAACGAATCGAGGCTCATCCCCAGCGCCGCGGCGGCGGCCTGTCGGCTGAGCGCCACACGCGGAATCGGGGCAACCGGGACGGGCTCTACGGGCGCCAAGGCCTGCTTCCTGACGCGAGCGTCGGGCGCGAGTTTCGCCAGACGAGCTTTCCATTGGGGCGTACCGCGGCAAACCGCATCCGATCCTCGTCCATGCGGGCGGCGACGGGCCGCCCGGACTCGGGGGCCACACAGAAGCCTCGGTAGCGCAGCACCGTCCTTCCACCGGGCGTGACCTCGATGCAGGCGGGCTCGCCTAGGGCGGCCCGCACTCGCTCGGTGAAGGCGTGGTCGATCGTAGTGGGGCTCATGCGCCTCCTGGGGTCGGATTGAGCCCGCGAGAGGCCCGTCCCGGGCCGTCTGCGGGCAGGAGTTCACGGTTGCCGAGGGTCCTGCGCCCGTTGGCCCATCCGTGCGTGTCGCGGGTCGGAGCGGGGCTGGGCGGTAACGGGTGCGCCGCCGACGCCCCGGCCTCAGTCCAGGCCGCTCCTCAGAGCCCGTGCGTTCGTCCTGCTACGCGGGCTTCGGGATGGGCGCGGGCTGGACGATCCTTCGCGCGTCCGCTCCGGTGCTAGTGGTGGCAGAACGTTGCCCCCGACGAGTGCCCATCGGGGGCAACGAGCCAGTCCGGCACCCGGTACGGTGTAGCCCGTGGGGATCTGCTCCGTCTTCTGGTCCTTCTCGTCCTCTGACGTCTCTCTCCAACGGTAGGACATGGCACTCGGACTGGACCTCGAAGCCGCCGATGCCAAGCTCGCACGCGCCCGTGAGCACGCGGCCACCCTGCAGCGAGAGACGGTGGAGGCGGTCAAGGAGGAGCCAACGCACGCCATTCGGTTTTCCGACGTCGACCCACAGACCGGCTGGTGCTCGATTACGCTCGTCCCCCAGGACGTAGCGGAACCACGGCTCAGCGTCGTCCTCGGGGACGTCATACACAACCTGCGGTGTGCACTCGACTATGTGGTCACGGCGCTGGCCGAAGCAAGCCAGGCAAGGCTGTCCTCGGGCCACCAGTTCCCGATCTACCTCAACCCCGCCGACTACGCCACCAAAGTGGGCTCCCAGACCGCCGCCAACACCCACGGCCCGCTTCGCAAGATCACGCACGGGCTTGCCGTGATCGAGGCATGGCAGCCCTATCACCGCAAGCCAGACCCGAGAGTGGACCCCCTGTGGGGCGTCCACCGCTTCTCGAACGCCGACAAGCATCGGGCGCCCAGCTACTACGCCCCTATCCCAGTCGGCAAGCTCCAGTTCTCCTACAGGGGGATCTTGGTCGAGAAGGAGCTGGTCGATGAGGTGGAGTGGGCACCGGACAAGGAGATTCCAGTGGGGCGCATCAGGTTCGACCCGCCGCGGATCGAACAGTTGAGCGTGAAACCCGAGGTCAGCCTCGACGTCCGGTTCGTGACTCCAGCCTTTGGGAGCGACGCGGACCTGACGATCCCGCTCCGCAGCGTCGGCAGCATCGTTCAGCACGTCGCGCAGGTGCTGAACTCCTTCCGCGATCTGTAGTTCTCGCGCCCTCATCGCGCTGCCCTGCATGTGCGTCGAATGAATGGCCGCCGGGGGCGCCACGTCCCCCGGCGGGGACTCGCTATGACCATTTCTGTCCGGTTTCATTTCCTAGGGACCTCGGTAGAGGGAATGCGGGGGGCCGTACGGCCCCCCGCTCTGCTCTTCTCTGCTCTGCTCTTCTCTCGTGACATTCCGCGACATGTCACAAAATCACCCCGGCCGTTTCCGAGCGCGCTCCTGGCGCTTGCGCCGCGTCGCGTTCGGGTCCTTCGGGTGCCACGCCGCCCACTTGAGCAGGCGCACCCGGTAGCGCTCGGGGTCATCGGTGTCTAGCTTCTCGATGAGGCCCACGCGCTCGATCGTGTCCATGATCGAGCGCGTCTCGCTCGCCTGGACCCCCACCGTCCTGGCGAGCGCCCGATAACGCCCGCCGGTCGTGTCGAAGTCCTTGGTCTTGCCCGGGATCTCCTCGCTGGCCTGGAGAATCAGCTGCAGCATCAGCAGCGGGCCGCCAGGTCCATGTTCGTCCCGAAGGTCCTGAATGCTGTCCTGGGCCAGATAGGCAACGTCGAGCGTCACGTACGGACGGGGGCGGTCAGGCATTGGCAGCCCTTCGGCGGCGCACCCTGCTCTTGCAATGCGGGTGCCGGCGCATCCGTTCATTGGAGCCGCGGGGCAGGTCGAGCCCGCACTCCTCGCACGCACGTGCCGATCGCACGTGCGTCTCCTGCCAGTGACCACCGCTGTAGCGACTGACACGGTGGCGTGAGTCGATGAGCGCCTTGAGGGCGCCCAGGTCGGTCGTGCTGAGCCCGTCGCTAGCGGCTGCCTCCAGCACGCACTCCGGCCCGTAGAGGTCGAGGTGGCGTTGGTATTCGGCCAGGTCACGGGGTTGGAGCCCCGCTCGTGGGCGCAATGGGTCCTCCAGTCGGTTGAATGACGACGTAGGGGCCATTCCCGGCCCCGCTGCGGGCCACCCGACACGCTCAAACGCAACCCGGCTAGGGTTGGCCGTCTAGGGCGAAGCGAGGGCGGAAAACGTCTGATTTGGGCCTGGAAACCACACCTAGGCGGTGCGAATTAGGCGGTTACGTGGGCATGGGCGACGGTCGGAAGGCCACCATCCATGCGGGATTCCCCACCTACGAAGTGGAAATCGTGTTGAAACGAGGGGATTTTCCACGCGGAGTTACCCGGGTGACCGATCGGTCAGTTCCCTCCTTTCTTACCCCCCCTCAAGTGAACAGGAGCTACTCGGCACGAATGGCACTGCCAAGCAGGCGCGTGGCAGGCGGTGGTACTCGCAGTTCCTCGAAGCGTCGCTCGGCATGGGCTAGTCGCTCCTGCTGCTCGGGTGTCAGGTTCGGCAGCCCCTTGCGGTCTGCGTCGAAACAGTCCGCGATGCTCTCCAGGAGCGCCATGCGCTCGGCGTTCGAGTGCATGGCGGTCAGTGGTGTGTGTGTCGGTCTAGCACCGCACCGATGAGCAGCGCTAGGCGCCGCATGGCACGTCGCCACGTTCGAGCCGGCGCAGTACGGATGGCACGGTGTCGGCCTCACGGGCAAGTTGGGAGCGCGTAAGACCGGCGGCTTCGCGTTGGCTGCATAGGTACTGCTTGTCGTTCATATGCTCGCTTCCTGTTCCGTGTGTATGAGGCAGTAGCGCGGTGGTCTGCGCTCAGCATCCTCGCTTCAACGTCTCCACCGCGCGCTAGCGTGTCTGTTCCTTCCAACCGCTAACGAATGGAGCCGGCTATGCGGGGCGCGTTTGACAATCACCCAATCGAGATCGAGTGCCCGGAGTGCGAGGCCACAACGGCGCTCACCGTTGGCGATGCCCGTAAGAGCCCCACGCTCACATGCCCCAACGGACATGAGATAGCGATCGACAGCTAGCGGCTGGAGCAAAGTCTTACGGGGATCGACTCAGCGCTTGCTGATATTCCGAAGTCGGTCGAGATCAAACTCGGCTAGGGATGACGTCATGGAGCATCGAGACGAGCGGGACCTGCACATCTACACCGATGGATCGTCCTATCCTGGCCCACGACGCGCCGGGGTCGGGATTGTCTTCGTGATGACCGGCGAGGACGGGCAGGAGCGCTTCGAGAAGTACCCGCTCCCGGGCTATGAGGGCGCTACCAATCAGCAGGCTGAGGTGGCGGCAGTGGTCGATGCGCTCAAGGCGGTATGGTCCGGCGCGTGTATGACATGGAGTCGATACAGGCGCATAGTTATCTGGACGGACTCGATGTACTTGACGTGAACGGCTATGACAGCGCACGCTTCTCGTGGCAGAGCAATGGCTGGCAAACGAGCGATGGGAACCCTGTCGCCAACACCGCGCAGTGGAAAGAGTTATTGAAACTGGCGCATCGCTCCGGAAAACCGCTCGAAATGAAATGGATCAAGGGACACAAGAAAAGCATCCACAACAAAGCGGCGGACAAGCTGGCTAAGCAATCGGCCGCCGTCGCGACAGGCGGGCACCTATCGCTCGTCAAGGTGCGCCGCAAGCTGACAGACGCGTCGGTGCAAAAGGGCAGCGTCCGGATGGAGGGGCAGCGTCTCACTATCCGCATCATCACTGACGAGTTTCAGCCGGTCCAACGCATGAACAGATACAAGTACGAGGTCATTTCTCGCGCCAGCGAGTACAGCGGTCGCGTGGATATGATCTACTCAACAGCCGACATATACCTCAGCGCCGGGCACATCTACTACGTGCGCGTCAATAGCGACACAAACGCCCCTCGCGTCGTGAAGGTGTTCCGCGAGATTGAAGCTTGACGAACGCTGGGGCTCGGCGGTTGGTCGGTACAGACGGCATCGGCTTGCAGGGCCGATGCCGGGGCGGGACAAACTCGGCTGCTAGATTCGGTCGCCCGTAAACCCTCGACACCGAAAGGAGGTCAGCGGTAATGGCAACAGCGTTCACCGTCGCCACTCTGCTGTGCCTTCTGCTCGCGCTGATGCTGGCATCGAAGCTGCCAGCGGTGCGCCCGCAGAAGCCAGGCCGCCGGTAGGGCTATGCCCGCCACTGACGGCATCCGCTCGGGCGGTCGGGGTGTTCTAGCTTCGGCCGCCGAGCCTAAACTCGGCTCGTCCTACGCCGGTCGGGTCAGCGCGGAGCGCAATGCGGGGTGCGGCTATGAGACGCGGCGGGCCAGACGCTCGGCGCGGATGCTCTCCGCCTCATCTGCCCCAGCATCAGCTTGGCGCGCGCCTCGGCGTGGAACAGGGTCAGCTCGATCAGCGAGACGGTGCCGGTAAGCGTCCACACGCAAAGGAACGTCGGCAGAGCGATGGCAACCTCGATCGCCCACGCACCGAGAGCGGGGAGCGCGAGCGCCGCAACGAGGCCAACCACGCCGGCCGCCGCGGAGACGACGCCGACAACGATGTACGGCATGAGGGCGGATCGGAAGCCACCGGCAAGCTCCAGCACGCGCCGGTAGGTCCCGTCATAGAACGTGGCAAAGACCGCGAGCGCCGCGAAGACCGTCGCTGTCACGGCGACGCCAATTGCGGCCTCAGCGATGAGGATAGGCACGGCTGCGTCCCGCACTGCATCAACGAAACCGAGCCCAAAGCTGGCGGCACCAAACCCGAGCGCCACGAGGAAGTCCCACGATCTGAAGGTGCCTCGCCCATACTGCCGAAGCCACTCACGGGCGTTCGTCATTGCTCCCCACCTCCCTCGGGCTCACTGTCACCAAGTTCCTTGCGCAGGCTAGCCGCGGAGACCTCGCGCGTCATCGGGTCCGCCTCAACAACGCGCTGCTCGGCAGCGGCTTCCTGGTCCGAGCCCCAGCTCGTCGGCTTGTCTGCTGACTCGCCCTTAGCTGCATAGCTGCCGTTTTTGCTCGCATGCGCGATTGCCTCCCGGACAAATGGCTCATTGACGTCGAGTCCGTCGAGTGCCTCGGGGTCAGCCGTCCACGCGATATCGGCCATCCGTGCGTTTGCTCCCTCTATCAGTTGCTTCACGTTGTCTCTGTCGCCATAGTGGGGGTTGGGGCGTTCGACCCGTACGCGCAGGCTGAGTACGCGGTCAACGGTCTTGACCCACTCCTCAAATGAGACGGACTCAACCTCCTGGGAGACGCGCCAGCGGTCTTCGGGTGAAGCCTCGTTCATGAGCGCCTGAAGCGCACCAGTGAACGACTTGACGCGTATCACCCCTGTCGCAATTGGAACGCGACGCGCAGTCTGTGTGGGTCGATGGCGAATGGCGATGTCAGGCCCGACAGCAGCTGCTGCTCGGAGAAGTCCATGCGCTGGGCATCCCACAGCTCTGCGAAGTCGCTCGTCTGAAACCCGATCCGCCCGATAATCGACGCGCCTCCCGTCGGTGCTGGCCCATGTACCAGACACAGATGCAGCGCTGGATCTTCATACCGGGTATGAGCGCATCCTCCAGCGCCGCGCGGTGTCCGCGCTGGCGTGGAGTGTCAGAGGCTCGATCGTGGCGAAGGCGATCCGTCCCGTTCGCGCCCCCTCTGCCCGCTCAACATCAAGCTCTAGGTAATCGTCCTCGTCGGTCACAGCCCCATGCTACGCCGAAGGCCAGACTGCTAGCGGGTGCGACGTAACCGCTCCGTGACGCGTGTCCGCGTCCAGGGCCGCCCGACAGATCGCCCCAAGCGGAGCGGTGCGTTTGGGCCACTCAGGCGCGCGGGTGGGCGGCGTAGGACGCGCTCCGCGCGGTTGCTCGGCATGGGGGACCCGGTGCATCCCATCGCCTTCATGCCCGCCGGCCTCACCGCACCGCCGGCGTGGACGTCCCTCGACCTGGCGATGATGGCATGAGCACTGGCTTGCAAGAACGGGCAGGCCGGTCTAAACTCGCGCGCCCATGGACTTCCCACACGCGATAGATGCCTTCATCAATGACCAGCGGACCTTTGGCCGCTCCGCGAGCCCCCAACACGGAGTATGCGTACCGCCTAGCGCTGGAGCGTCACCAAGAGGATGCCGGCCAGACCGGCCCGTTCCAGACAACGCGCGATGATGTGAAGCGGACGCTTGCGCGATGGTCGGGCAATACCCAGTACCGCCAGCACAGCGTCCTGATCTCCTTTTATGACTGGGCCATGGAGGAGGGGCTGCGCGAGACAAACCCAGCCCGCCAGGTACGGCGGACGAGACTGCAACGCCCCTCGGTGTATCGGCTTAGCCGCGCTGAGGTGGTCGCCCTCCTTGGGGCGGCCGACAGGGCTGGGGGCGCCAAGCGCCGGCTCATCTACTTCGGGCTTCTAACCGGGGGGCGGGTCCATGAACTGGCAGCGCTTCAGGGCCGCCATCTACAGCGGCCCGGCTGGGTTTGGTTCAGCAAGGACATCGCCAAGGGCGGACGGGAGCGATGGGTCCCCGTCCTTGATCAGCTAGCGCCGATCATTGACGAGGTGATGAGCGATGCCACCCCTGACACCTTCGTCATCGAGCGGCCCGAGAGGAACTACGCGCAGTGGCCCGAGCCCATCAGTCGCACCACCCTGAATAAGTGGCTCCGGGACGTGGCAAGGGACGCGGACATCGCGGCCAGCCTTCACATGCATTTGCTCCGCCACGCGTTCGGTGATCACATCGCCAGGCACGCGGACCTTCGCGTGGCCCAGTCCCTGATGGGCCACGCCTCCGTGGAAACGACGGCGAGCATTTACACCAGCCGCCCCGACATGGACGAGCTAGCAGCCAGGGTCCTCGACCTCGGCTACCGCTGACGTTCAACCTGGGCCGCCACATCGGCCATAGAGACGCCTAGCGCGTCGCACAACGCCCGCACGGTGGCCCAGGACGGGTTGCCTCGTCCATACTCTATGTCCGCCAACACGGACAGCGTTACGCCGCTCTTGTGCGCGAGCCCTTCACGGGTTTCCTCGTGCTCCTCGCGCAGCTTGCGAAGTACCAGCCCGAGCGTCGGGTCCCCCTTCTGGCCAGGTTTCGACATGCGGCAATCCTGCCAGCCCGATCCCGACAACCGGCTTGCCAGACTTGCCCTGCCGGTGGTACGGTGCACGAAACGGCCCTCCGCCGTTGGACCGTCCGGGGGCCGAGTCAGGCTCTCTAAGGAGGTCCCATGTCCAGACGGATCGCTGCCCTCGCCTTCATCATCGCCTTCGCCACCCCGGCGCCTGCGTTGGCCAAGCACTCGACCGGGCGCCTGTCGATGGCCGCCGCCGAACGAGCAATCACCCTCTATGAACAGAACTACTGGAAGGGCCGGGGCGTCACCGTCAGTGTCCGTGATTGCCAGCGCCACAGCGCGCTGCAGGTGACCTGCGTTGCGGAAGGCGCAGGACCCCAGCCCGAAGAAACGAGCGTCGCGCGTGACTGGGCGACGCTGCTGCCCCACGGCATCATTCGGGTTCACCCCGGCAATCTCGAACTGATCCTCGCCCTTCGCTAGCGCTGGGCCTAGGTGTAAGCCCCACGCGACAGGACTTCCAGTTTCGCGTTCGTGGCGTTCGTGCCGGTGAGCGTGTAGGTCTCGGTCCCCGGGGACGGCGGCGCTTCGAAGGCCGCCCAGTCGCTATTGGGTGAGTCTATGAAACTGGCAGCGTCCGCCGTGCCGTCCATGCGTAGCGTCCGCTTCTGCGTATTGATTTCCAAGTAATGGCCGGCGGCGATCGTGCCCTTCAGCGCCATGCGAGCGCCGTCTGACTGTCGGATAACGCTTGGATTGGTGATTTCGCCATTCACCTTGAAGATGAGCGGCGTCGGCCGGTTGCCTGACTGGGCTACCGTCACGGAGCCGCCCGAGGGACTGGCGGTCCCCGTTTCCCCACGGGCGACCACGAACGGTTCATCGCCCCAGTAGATGTGTTCCGCGTTCGCCGCCAGGCCGCGCTGGCCCACGCCCGTGAGGAAGGAGTTATTCGGTTCCGTCCCGTTTAGTTTCGCCCGCCCAATGCGGTTGCGCATCCGGTTGAGATAGAAGACGCTCGCGGCCGTAACGGCAACGCCCGTCGTTTCGCCTGCTTCGCCCGTGATGAAGGAAGGTTCGACTTCCGCACCCGACAGTTTGCAGCGGCCTACGCCGCCTTCCGTACCGAAGTACAAGTATGTCCCATCGAGCGCAAGCCCTAGCTTCATCTGCCCTTGAGGCGATCCGCCCAGGGGGACGTTCGTCAGCACGCCCGCTTCAGTCCCTCCGATCGCCGCCTTGCCGATGTAGTAGAAGCCTTTGTTTCTGCCAATCCAGAAGATGTTGCTGCCGTTGACGACGATGTCGGTTATTTTTTCAACGCCTGTGTTGGCGGCTTTGATCCACGTGGCTTCGATCGAGGTTCCCGTCAGGCTTGATCGCGCGATGTTGCCCCTATTGCCAAAGTAGAGATGTGAACCATCGGCCGCGATGCAGGACGGCCCCCCTGGGATTGACAGGAAGATCGTCTCCGAGCCCCCGCCGAGGGCATAGCGCTGTATGCGTTCGGCCCTCTCTTCAGAGAAGTAGAGGAACGACGCGGAAATCGCCACGCCAGACGGAACTTCCGCGCCGACTGCAAACTGAGTCTGGACCGGGTTGCCCGTGATGGTTGCCCCGGCCTGTGTCGTGAGCGTCTGCGAGTAGGCCCGCGGGTCCTCCGCGAACAGCTGCAACTGGTAGGCAACGAAGCCATAAGCCTCTTCCAGGATCGGCTCGCACTCCGCATCGAGCACGACGGCCATTTGCAGTTTGTTCCCGGTGGCACCCTCCGTCCACTTCAGCAGCGCAGCCCCGTAGTCCAGCGTCTGCTGGACGGGGACCATCACTGCGCGATATTCCGCAAGCGCATCTTCAATGCTCGTGCGCGACATCACCTCGCAGTCGAGGACGACGGTCTTCCCTTCCTGCCAGCGCGTCTCGTTGATCGACCCGTGCGCCTGGGGGCGCACGCGCTTAGCTAGACGTGGCGCCGCGAGCCCCACCAGCCCCTTGGCCGTCTTGACGCTGCGCTTCGAGGACGTGCTGTCTTCGTGGAGCACCACGTCTTCGCCCGCATGGTTGGCCAGGGTGATCTTGCTCAGCACGGCTCCCGACCCTCACTTTCACCCCGGACGACCATTCCCACCAGCGAGGCCATTACTTGCCCTCAGACAGGCTGGAAACGGGCTCAGCGGCGACGATCCGGTACTGGCCTATCTCACCTCTGAAATACGCCCCGAGCGCCGCGATGAGCGCTGCCCTGTCCGCATCTAGCTCCGCCCGCATGGCCATTGCCTCGGCCATCGTCAGGTCACTGCCAACCGTCTCCGCGTGGGCCTCATCGAACGGATCCCCCTCGATGGGCACCGTGCGGATTTCGTACTGCATCCGCTGGCCGTCGATCCTGTCGGGTGCTGGAAGTACGAAGGCTGGTGCGCACAGCACGTCATAGCGAAGATCGATTGACTGGTCCGGCCGATCGGTGGTGGTCGTGTCCATCAGTGAAGCTCCTATCGATTGAAGGGTGAGTCCCCCGACGCTGGCCGCGAGCTAGATGCCCGCGGCCAGCCCGGATGGACATTCCGGGCACGTCGAGGGGTGGCGCTCCGAAGAGCACCCCGGCGGTGACGACCTATGAGAGGCACCGCCGGATGGCACCCGGCCCGGTTTGACCCGGGCCGGGGCTGACGCCTACAGCTGCGTCTTCGCGTGGAGGGTGCGCCTACGCGCACGGCGTAGGAGTAGCTCCCGTGCTGTCGGCTCCCCGTCGCTGGTGATGTGGTCCTCCGCTGGAGCCGACATGGTGCGTGCCTCGCGCCGTGTCGGCTGTGCGGCTGGGCTGGGCTGAGGACCAGCGATCCGCTGCGCCTCCGATCCGAAGACCCCCCGGCGAGCCATGTTGTGGAGCGCCCGTTGCGGAAGCAGCCCCGCGTCTACCGCGTCGAGTACCCGGTGCACGTCGGGATCGAGTGCCACGGCATCGTCTATGACGGTCCGAGCGAGGCCGGACCGATTGCCCCGAAGGCGTGTGTCGGTTCTGTCGTTCATCGCCCTAGACCGTTGGCGCCGCGACTTTGAGGCCCGTGCCGGTCAGGTAGCTGATCCCTTCGGGATGCCGTTCATGGCTGAGCGAGCAGTAATTGAACGCCTGGCAGCGGATCACCATTTCGCGCGATGCTGTTTCGGCGGGCTGCTCGTATGCCCGGACTCGCATTTCCGGATTCTCGAGCCACCAGCTATCTTCCGCGCGCTGGACGATGCAGGCCGTCTGATCTTTGCCTGACCCGAGGGTCACGGGCACGTTTGAGTCCAGCACGACGAGCAGGCCCATCCACTTAGCAACGGGACCCTCAGCTACCCCTTCCTCTCCCGTCAAGGCGAGTGCCTCGGCTGGTGTGAGGTCGTGGGGCAGGATGATCGGTCGCTTCTGTTCGTCTTTCTGTTCCTCGATCCAAGCCCACGTCCGCGGGTTCATCACCAGCAGATTGGGAGGCAAGAACCGTTTGGTCCACGTCAGCCACTTGCAGTATGCGATGGCTTTCTGTAGCCCCGCGAGCTTGGGTTCGGCTTCGTTCCATTCGGGCTTGTTGACGCCGGCTTCCGCCACTCCGAGCAGCTGCGGCATCGTCCCATTCCCGGAGATCGCCTGCACGTCGCACTTGCCGAAGTAGTCCTCGGCAAGTTCCGGCATCAGTAGATCGTCCAGGAACTGCGGCAGCGCACGGTCGAACAACTGGCGCGCAGTGTCCTGCGAGCCCGCAATCGCCGTGATGTTGAGTTCGACCTCTTCGGTGGTGAGATCTTTCGATTCCACCGTGCCAAGGTCGGCCTGGGGTGCCGTCGCGGGGCCGGATTTGATCTTCGGCCAATTCACCTTCTGTGTATGGTCGGGCAGCGGCTTGATCGAGATTGAGTTCACGTAGGGCCGTCCGACCCTCGACAGCCGAACCCAATCCTCCTGCATGTAGCGCGGTGCCACGAGGCCCGACGTTTCCACGGCGCTTCCAAGCGCGCGTATCTCCAACGCGGTCATGTCCCTGTCCGCATTAGTCCTGCTGACCCGTCCTTCGGCGATTAGCTCGCGGTAGTGGCGCTCAAGCCGCCCTTTGGCCGCCTGGTCGCCGTAGGTGGCGAACCGAACGTCCTTGAGGAAGCTGAACTCGCCATTGCGTTGGTAGGTCCGCGGCTCACGGCCGATGCGTTCTGACGCATCGGAACGGGCACCTAGACCACCGTCGAGCACGTCCTGCGCACGCGCGGCACGAAGCGCTACCTCTTCGTACTCAGCCGCAGCCGCGTCGAAGGCGCGCTCCGCGCGCTCCCTATTGCCTGCACTTGCGCGTGTCAGGTCTTTCAGGCACTTCCGCGCCGCGAATCGGGCGCTCGCTGCATCGCTCCTGAGCGTCACGAGGCTGATGCCGTCGCTCACTGCAACTCCCTTGGGAACATCGGTGTTCCTTTCTTGTTGATTTCGTCGGGCGTTCGCGCGCTCGCGCGAACGCCCTCCATCACCGCACGCGGATGCGCACGGTCCTGAACGCAGGGCAGACCTACGTCGAGATCACTCCCTCGCCCCGCGGCGCGCACGACTGGCGCCGGGGACGAGGGTGCGCAGCCTGGTGGCCTCGGGACCGGACGGACCGAGGACACACCCACCATCCAGGGCAGCTGCGCGAGCCGGGGCGCTGTTGGCCCCGACGGGTATATGTAGGTGGGGCGTTGGCCCTAACCGTTAGATGCCTAACCGCTGATTCGATGGTGCTCGGCATGACCTATGCAAAACGTGCGACCGTAGCGGAATATAGGCCAAATCGGTGGACGGTTGACGGAGTTGACGGACTCGGCCTAGCATTCGACGTATGGATGAACATGGCCTAGCCCCCTGGGACAGCCCCGAGGCAAGGAAGCTGGCGCGCTCCATCGTGAAGCAGATCAACGCCGGGGGCGCCTACCTATGGATCGCGGTCGAAGAGGAGATGCTCCGCAAGGGACAGGGGAAGTTGATTTGGCATCGCGCCCACGAAGCCGGGGTGGCCACGGGCCTCACACAACGCGAGGGTCCAGTCGCGGGGGCAGTCGGGCGGGCCGAAGCCTGGCTTGAGCAGCTGCTCGAAGATGGCCCCGTGCAGGTCGCAGACATGGAACGACTACGCGAGGAGGCCGGTCACGCCAAGATGACTGTCGAACGGGCGCGCAAACGCTTGGGCGTGCGCGCGCGGAGGTTGCCTGGCACCCCGACCCGCTGGGGACTCTTCCTGCCTCCCGCAGCCGATCCCAACTAGGCGGCGTCGGCCAACCGAGCCCGGCGGCTCTCGCCGTTCGGCCTGCCGTCCGCGGGCGAAATCTTGCACGGATACGCGTGAAGAAGGGGGTGCGGCGTGACGAGGCGAACACCAGTGGTCATGAATCCGCCCGTCCATTTCCTGAGGCCAAAGATCCTCTATCGCGGGGACAATCTCGAGATCCTGCGCGAGATGCCTTCTGACAGCGTGGATCTGATCTACCTGGACCCACCGTTCTTCTCCAACAAAACCTATGAGGTGATCTGGGGCGACGAGGCCGAGGTTCGAAGCTTCCTCGATCGGTGGGAGGGCGGCGTCGAAGCGTATACCGGGTGGATGCAGGAACGCGTCGAGCAGTTGCATCGCGTGCTCGCTCCCACCGGGAACTTCTACCTGCACTGCGACTGGCACGCAAGCCACTACCTCAAGTGCATGTGCGATGACGTATTCAGCGCCAAACACTTCCAAAACGAGATCGTTTGGTACTACCGGGGCGGCGGCGTCTCAGGTAAACGATGGGGCCGGCGACACGACGTGTTGCTCTTCTACACCAAGTCGAACGAGTGGACGTTCAACGTCGATCCGGTGCGCATGGAGTAATCGCCCGAGTCGCAGGAGCGCTTGAAATACACAGCCCGCTCCTTCCGCAAGGACAAGAAGGGCGTGGAGCGGGTATACGACAGCTACCGGCCCAACCCACTCGGGAAGCACCCCGACGACGTTTGGTCGATCCAGCCGCTCATGCCGTCCAACCGCAAGCGGCTCGGCTACCCCACCCAGAAGCCCGAGGCACTCCTGCGTCAGGTGATCCTCGCGTCCTCCAACGAGGGCGACCTAGTGCTCGACCCGTTCTGCGGATGCGGGACGACCCTCACGGCTGCCCAGGAGCACAAACGCAATTGGATCGGGATCGACATCAGCCCGACCGCAATAGACATCTGCGACCGCCGCCTGCAACTGAGCGGTGCCGAGGCAATCAAGGTCGGCATGCCAGCAGCCTTGCGGATCTTGAAAAGATGAGCCCCTACGAGTTCCAGATCTGGGTATGCCATCAGATCGGTGCCACCCCGTCGCCCAAGCTGAGCGGGGATCGCGGCATCGACGGACGCATGATCGTCTCCAACGATCCCGTGCAGGTGAAGCAAACCAAAGTCGGCCGTCCGGATGTGGACAGCTTCCAGACCGCCATTCAGCGCGCCGGTCATACCCGGGGCGTCATGGTTGGCTTCAGCTTCAGCAGGGACGCACGTGAGGAGCGCGCACGGGCGAAGCGTCACAACGACATCGAGATCGACTTCCATCGCGCCGAGGACGTGCTAGCCCGGGGCACCCACCGATCGCATCGTCCAGCGAGCACCCGAACAAGAACAGCTGAGCCTTGAGGTGTTCGTCCCCCGTGCGCCGAAGGAGAAGCCTGGGGCCGACGAGCTGGTTCTCAGCGAGCTTCGCGCCCGCAAAGAACGCACCGCCAGCTAGTGGACTAGGACGCTCTGGCGCGGCGCATCGGGGGCATAGTGCGCGGCACTGTGCGCGGCAGTCGGGTGCCGCGCGGGGCGGTTCCGAGCGGTTCCCCAGCGGTCGAAACCCCGCGTAGCAAGGCGATTCGCCCGTGCGGGCGGGGCCTCAATTAGATGTGGTACATGCTCGCGCCGGCCTCGCGCATCTCGCGCTCGATCACGTCGGCGATCGTCGTCTGGGCGAGCACGTTGCGCGCCGCCGCGGCGGCGTCGGAGAAGATCCCCTGGGCATCCCGGCCGAGGGGGCCGTCGAGCAGCTCGACGATCTCAAGGACGGTCACGGTCGAGGGCTCCCGGGCGAAGCGGTAGCCGCCCTTCACCCCCCGCTGGGAGCTGATGATCCCCGCCCGCCGCAGCACGGCGAAGAGCTGCTCGAGGAACTGCACCGGCACGTCGCGCTTGCGGGCCAGCTCTCCGATCGGGATGGGGTCGGTGCCTCCGCTGCGCCCCAGCTCGGCCAGGGCCAGCACCGCATAGGGAGACTTGCTCGTGATCGAGATCATCGCGGCCCCGATCGTAGTCCCCCGGGCGCGGCACCGTGCGGCGGACCGCCGGGCGGTGCCCCTAGAGCCAGCCGCGCTCGGTGGCGATCAGGACGGCCTGGGCCCGGTCGACCGCCCCGAGCTTGCCGTAGATGTTGTGCAGGTGGGTGCGCACGGTGCTCGTCGAGAGGGTCAGCTCGTGGGCGATCTGCTTGTAGACCTTGCCTTCGGCGAGACGCTGCAGGACGCCGAGCTCGCGGCCCGACAGCGGGCACGGGTCGACGTGGCGCTGGCGCTGGCTGGTTCCGTTCGGCAGTTCGTACATCACCCGCCGCAGCTCCTCGGGGCCGAGGCCGACGGAGCGGGCCGTGTGCAGCATCTCCGAGGGGGAGACGCGCCCGCCCTGGGCGTAGTGGGCGAGCATGTCCGCCAGGCGGATGAAGGCCGCCTCCCCGTCCGCGTCGGGGTTGTGGTGGCGCTCGACCGGGCCGGCGACCGTCGAGGGCAGCCCCCAGCGGCGGATCAGGACGCCTCCCACGAGGGCGTGGTCGACACCCAGCTCGCGGCGCTCGGCGTGGATCCTTTCCTCGGGGGTCCTGGCCCCCCGATGCACCTGGGAGGGGTAGCCCGGGTAGGCGTGCAGCAGCACGAGCTTGCCGACGTCGTGGAGCAGGCTGGTGACCGTGAGCCGGTCGCGGTTCTCATAGCCCACCTCGGCCGCCACCCGGTCGGCGGCGTGCTGGGTGGCCAGGGCGTGCAGGCGGAAGCGCTCGGGGGCGGCGTCCCAGACGCTCGCCCGCTCGAAGAAGTCGAAGGTGCGCAGGCGGCTGGCGAGCGCCTGGACCGTCTGGGGGCTGAGCAGCTCGACGGCCCCGACGGCGGTGTCGACGCGCCCCCTGCCGTCCTGGGCGCGGTTGGCCATGCGCAGCACGGCGATGATCAGCGCCACGTCGGACTCGACCGCGGCGACCACGTCGGCGGTGGCGACGTTGTCCTTGGAGATGACGGAGAGGAGCCTGTCGCGGGACTCCGCCAGGGCGGGGAATGCCTCCAGGGCTTCGAAGGCCATCGTCAGGCGACGGCCGTGGCCCTCGTTCTGGTGGCGCTCCCCCGAGGGGGCTGCGGGCGCAGCAGAGCGCGCGGCGGCCTCTGCGGGCCGTCGTGTGGCCCAGCGGTCTGCTTCTTGCCTGCGTTCAGCTTGGTTCCGGGCTTCTTTGCCGCAGCGGTTGACTGCATTTGAGTCCTTGACCCCTTCCTTGGGTTCAGCGGCCGATCTTGGCCGAGGATTCCACCGTCGGGGTCCTATCGGCAGCGGCGCCGCCAGAATTTAGGCCTGGTCGAGATCAGTTGTCCGACAGGGCCTGGCCGATCCGCCGCAGGGTCTCCTCGCGGCCCAGCAGGGCGACGCTCTCGAAGATCCCCGGGGAGACGGTCCCGCCCGATATGGCAACCCGCAACGGCTGGTAGACCTCCCGCGGCTTGACCGCCCTGCGCTCCACCACGGCCGTGAGGGCCTCCCCCACCGACGCCTCGTCGAACTCGGGTGTCCGCTGAAGCGCCTCCATGACGTCCGCAAGGGCGGCCCGGCCCTCCTCCCCGAGCCACTTCTCCCGGGCCGCCGGATCGTCGGCGGGGCCATCGAAGAGGCTGCCCGCGAGGGGCCAGAAGTCGGCGAGCGTGTGGATCTTCTCCTGGCTGATGCGAGCGGCCTCCTCCAGGCCCGTGCGACCGGTGAAGGCTTCCAGACGGCGCGTCAGGTCCGCCACCGGCAGGCTCCGGATGTACACGCCGTTGAGCCACTTGAGCTTGGTCTCGTCGAAGCGGGCGGGGTTGCGGCTGACCCGCTCGAGGGTGAAGCGCTCGACCAGCTCCTCGGTGGAGAGGACCGTGGCGTCGTCCCCGGCCCCCCAGCCGAGCAGGGCCAGGTAGTTGCGCACCGCCTCCGGCAGATACCCGGCGTCCCGCAGCTCCTGCACCGATGCGGCCCCGTGGCGCTTGGAGAGCTTGCGCCCGTCCGGCCCGTGCAGGAGGGGAAGGTGGGCATACACCGGAAGGGGCTGCCCGACGCCGAACCCCACCTCCCGCGCGGCCTCCAGGACCAGCATCTGCTTGGGGGTGTTGGAGAGGTGGTCCTCCCCGCGCACCACATGGGTTATCCCGGCGTCGAGGTCGTCGATCGCGACGGCGAAGTTGTAGAGGACCGACCCGTCCGCCCGGGCGATCACGGGATCGTCCATGTGCACGTGCTCGAAGCGGGCCTCCCCGCGGATGGCGTCCTGAACGACCGTGGCCCCCTCGTCGGGGACCCGCAGGCGGACGGCCCCCTGCGGCTCGGGCTCCCCGCGGAAGCCCCGCTCGGCGCCGTGCTGGCGCTTGTAGGCCTTGACGTCCTCCGCGGTGGCGCTGGAGTGGTAGGCGTGGCCCGCCTCCAGCAGCGCCCGCAGGGCCTGCTGATGGCGCTCGCTGCGGGAGGTCTGCAGGATCGGCCCCTCGTCCCAGTCGAGCTCCAGCCAGCGCAGGGCCTCCAGGATCTGCTCGATGTTCTCCGGGGTGGAGCGCTCGCGGTCGGTGTCCTCGATCCGCAGCACCATCTCGCCGCCCTCGTGGCGGGCCAGCAGCCAGTTGAACAGGGCCGTGCGGGCTCCCCCGATGTGAAGCGCCCCGGTGGGCGATGGCGCGAAGCGAACCCTCATGATCCGTTCCTGGGGCGAGAACATGGCTCGGGCAAGCCAGATCTCGTCGTGGGCTCCTCAGGCATCGCCCGGGCAGTATCCCGCAGGCGGGTGCAGCTACGCCCGAACGTCGGCAGGCCCAGTGGCCTCGATGAGCGTAGTCTCGAAGCGCGAATCCAAGCACGAAACGGGGGCTCAGTGACGATCCTCAGGATCATCAACCGAGGTTTGGACCGGCAGACGTATGAGACCATGCGCGCAATGCTGGACATCGATCGCCAGCACCCGCTCGGGCTGATCATGCACGGCGCCAGCGAGGTCGACGGGATGATGCAGGTCGCGCAGATATGGGACTCCGAGGAGTACGCGCAGCGCTTCGACGAGGAGCTCCTGGAGCCCATACTCCAGGCGGTCGGCGCCTCTCGCGAGGCCGAGATCAGGGTCTTCGAGCTGGAGCACCTGGTCACCCCCTGACCACAGGGGGCCGGCCGCGAGGGCCATCGGGAACCCTCATAATCCGCCCGCATGCTGATCGGAGCGCACGTCTCCCCCGCCGGTGGGCTGCCGAAGGCGATCGAACGGGGCGTCGAGCGGGGCTGCCGCTCGATCCAGATCTTCAACCAGTCACCTCGCCAGTGGAAACCCACGGCCTACCGCGACGAGGACGTCGCCGCCTTCCGCGAGGCGATGGCAGAGAGCCCTATCGACGCCGTCCTGATCCACGCCGTCTACCTGCTGAACTGCGCCAGCGACGATCCGGACATCCGCGCCAAATCGCTGACCTCCCTGACCCATTCGCTGCGGGTCGGCCAGGCGATCGGGGCCTGCGGGGTCGTACTGCATCCCGGCTCGGCCAAGACGGGCCACGTGGGCGAGGCGATCGAAAGGGCCGGATCGACGATCCGCGAGGCCCTGGCGGAAAGCGAGGGCTGTCCCCTGCACCTGGAGAACACCGCCGGGGCGGGCGGCACGCTGGGACGCTCTATCGAGGAGCTGCAGGCGCTGCTGGAGGCCTCCGGCGGAGGCGGCCGCCTGGGGCTCTGCCTGGACTCCTGCCACCTTCTGGCAACGGGCTATGACATCCGCACCAATGCGGGCATGGACGCGGTCCTGCGGGAGGTCGGGGAGCGTGTGGGCCTGGAGCGGATCGGATCCCTTCATCTCAACGACTCCCAGACCCCCCTTGGCTCCAACCGCGACCGGCACGCCAACCTGGGCCTCGGGGAGCTGGGCGAGAGGGGCTGCGCGGCCTTCCTGTCGGCCCCCGAGCTGGAGAGCCTGCCCTGCGTGCTGGAGACCCCCGGGGAGAACCGCAGCGGCGCCTCGGCACGGGAAATCGCCCTGGCCCTGCGCCTGCGCAAGCGGGGCATCGCCTCGCGGGCGAGGGCCCGCTCCAGGACCCGCTGAGCGCCCGGGCGGCTCAGGCGGTGGCGGCGGAGGGCATCGCCGGCGCGAGCACGTGCTCGAGCTCGGCCAGCAGCGTCGGCGTGTGGCGCACCCGGTAGCCCTTGCCCAGGCGCAGGCGGCGGGTGCCCGCGCTGGTGTCGATGTCGATGAGGACCTCTGCCGCCCCGGGAAAGTCCTCGATCGTCTGCTTGAGCTCCTCGATCGCCCCGTGCGAGAGGTCGGCCGCCGCGACCCGCAGGTGGACCGGGCGCGACTGGGCCTCGGCCGCCCGGGAGGCCGCCTCGGCCTGCGTCCGGGCGCGCTCGATCTCCTCCTGGGTGGGGGCGAACCGCTCGACGCTCTGCACGACCAGGCAGGTGCTGCCGGCTTCCTTGTGGTCGACCCGGCCCTTGACGATGACGACCTCGTCGACCGTGAGCGCCCCCTCGTGCTCCCCCAGCGCCTTGCCGAACACGAGCAGCTCCACCGCCCCGCCGAGGTCGTCGAGGGTGGCGAACATCATGTGGTCCCCGTTGCGGGTGCGGACCCGCTTGGCCTCCGTGATGATCCCCCCGACCGTGACGAGGTCCTTGTCCCGGCGATCGGCCAGGGATGAGATGGAGCAGTCCACCCGCGCCCGCAGGGCGTCCCGCAGCGGCTTGAGGGGGTGGGCCGAGACGAACAGGCCGATCGACTCCTTCTCCGCCGCCAGCATCTCGGCCTGCTCGAACTCCTCCGCGGGGATCGGCGGGTGCACGGGCCGGCCCAGGCCGGCCGCCGGGCCCTGCGCGGGGCCTCCCGCCGCTGCCCCGCCGTCGTCCTGCAGGTCGAAGATCGAACCCTGCCCGATCAGCGCGTCCTGCTGGATCTTCTGCCCCGCCGCCTGGGCCTGCTCGAGCACGATCAGCATGCCCTTGCGCGACGCCCCGGTGGAGCCGAGCGCCCCGCACTTGATGAGGGCCTCGATCGCCTTCTTGTTGACGGTGCGGTTGTCCACCCGCTCGCAGAAGTCCCACAGCGAGGTGAACTCTCCCCCCTCCTCCCGGGCCCTCTTGATCGCCTCCACGGCCTGGAAGCCGACGCCCTTGACGGCGTCCAGGCCGAAGCGGATGTTGCCGTCCACGACGGTGAACTCGTGGTCTGAGAGGTTCACGTCGGGGGGCAGGATCTCGATCCCCATCTCCTCGCAGCGGGCCACGAAGAACGGCACCTTGTCCTTCGTCGACATCACCGAGGAGATCAGGGCCGCCATGTACTCGGCCGGGTAGTTGGCCTTCAGCCAGGCGGTGCGATAGGCGATCAGGGCGTAGCAGGCGGCGTGGGACTTGTTGAAGGAGTAGTCGGCGGACTTCTCGTTGGTCTGCCAGAGGAACTCGATCACCTCCGGGCGGGTGCCCGAGGCGCGGCAGCCCTCGACGAACTCCGGCTTCAGGGACGCCATCGCGGCCCGGTTCTTCTTGCCGATGGCCTTGCGCAGGTCGTCCGCCTTGGCTCCCGAGAAGCCGGCCAGCTCCTTGGAGATCTGCATCGCCTGCTCCTGGTAGAGGATCACCCCCTTGGAGGATTCGAGGATCGGCCGCAGGCGCTCGTCCGGGTAGGAGATCGCCTCGGGGTTGCGCTTGCCCCGCGCGTAGACGGGGATCTGGTCCATCGCCCCGGGGCGGTACAGGGCCACGAGCGCCACGAGGTCGTTGAACTCGTCGGGACGCACCTTCTTGAGCGCCTCCCTCATGCCCTCTGACTCGAACTGGAACACGCCCGTGGAGTCGCCCCGGGCGAGCATCTCATACGTCTGCCTGTCGTCGAGCGGCAGGGTGGTCATGTCGGGACGCCGGCCGGTGGAGCGCTCGATGATGTCCAGGGCGTCCTCGATCACGTCGAGGTTGCGCAGCCCGAGGAAGTCCATCTTGAGGATGCCGATTTCCTCGATGGGCTTCATCGAGAACTGGGTCACCGTGCGGAATGCCCGCTCCCCGTTCTCGTCGGTCCCGGCGTCGGCGAGCTGCAGGGGCACGATGTCGGTCAGGGGGCGGTCGGCGATCACGACCGCCGCGGCATGGATCGAGGAGTTGCGCACGATCCCCTCCAGTCCCTTCGCGACATCCACGATCTGGCGGGCGGTGGGGTCCTCGTCGCAGGCCTTGCGCAGCGGCTGGCCGTCCTTCATGCAGTCCTCGAAGGAGGGCGCCCGTCCCATGATCGGATCGGGGATCAGCTTGGCGAGCCGGTCCCCGGTGCCGTAGTCGTGGCCGAGCACCCGGGCCGCGTCCCGGGTCGCCGCCCGCGGGAACATCTTGCCGAAGGTCACGATCTGGGCCACGGACTCGCGCCCGTACTTCTCGGTCACATAGCGCATGACCCGCTCGCGGCCCCGCACCGAGAAGTCGATGTCGATGTCCGGCATCGACACGCGCTCCGGGTTCAGGAAGCGCTCGAACAGGAGGTCGTAGCGGAGCGGGTCCACGTCGGTGATCGCCAGGCAATAGGCGACGATCGACCCGGCCGCCGAGCCGCGTCCCGGGCCCACGGCGATGCCGTTCTCCTTGGCGAAGCGGACGAAGTCCCAGACGATCAGGAAGTAGGCGTTGAAGCCCATCCTGTCGATGACGTCGAGCTCCATCTCCATCCGGGCGACGGCCGCGGCCGGAGGCGGGTCCCCGTAGCGCAGGGCCAGTCCCTCCGCCACCCGCTCGCGCAGGAAGTCCCGCTCGGAGATCCCCTCGGGGGTGGGATAGCGAGGGATCAGCTGCTTGCCCAGCTCGAGCTCCACCGAGCAGCGCTCGGCGATCTCCAGCGTGCTCGCGATCGCCTCGGGCCACTCGGCGAAGGCGCTGGCCATCTCCTGGCTGTCGCGCAGGTAGAACTCGTTGGTGTCGAAGGTCAGCTTCGGCGCCGCGATCGTGCTCTTGGTCTGCACGCACAGCAGGGCGGTGTGGTGGTCGTAGTCCTCCCGGCGCAGGTAGTGCACGTCCCCCGTGCCGACGAGGCTGCCGCCGACCTCCCGGGCGATTCGCACGATCCCCTCGTTGCACTTCTCCTGGGGAGCAAGGCCGTTCTTCTGGACCTCGAAGTAGACGTTCTCGGGCCCGAAGATCCGCAGCAGGTCGTCGGCGTGGGCGCGGGCATCCTCGGGGCGGTCCTCCAGCAGCCGCTGGCAGAATCGTGAGGCCAGGCAGCCCGTGAGGGCGATCACGCCCTCCGAGTAGCTGGCGACCTGGGCCAGGTCAACCGTCGGCTTGCCCCGCTGCAGCCCCTCCAGGAAGCCGGCGGAGGAGAGCTTGACGAGGTTGCGATAGCCGGCGTCGTCGGCCGCCAGCAGGGTCAGGTGGTTGCGCTCGACCCGGCCGGGGCCGCTTGCGGCGTGATCCTCGACGAGGTAGATCTCACAGCCGACGATCGGCTTGACGCCGTGCTTGCGGCAGGCCCCGTAGAGCTCCACCGCACCGTTCATGACGCCGTGGTCGGTGAGGCCGAGGGCCGGCTGCCCGAACTCCGCCGCCCGCGCCGCGAGGGCGTCGATCTTGCACGCGCCGTCGAGCAGCGAGTACTCGGAGTGGACGTGGAGATGGGCGCAGGAGGGAGTGCTCACTTACCGCTGCAATGCTAGGCGTCGGGGCGGTCGGAGCTCAGCGTTCGCGCCGCTGTTTGCGCCGAAACCTCCAGCGCCCGATCAGCGACCTGCTGTGCTTGTGCGGGATGCGCACCACCGGCGGCACCTGAGCGGCCGGCGAGGCCGGCTGTTCCTCCTGCGCCGGCTCCTGTGGGGCGGCGGGCGCCTGCTCGGCCGAGGCCTCGGCGGGCTCCTCGGGCTCCGGCGGCAGCGCCTCCGCGCGGGCGCGCAGGCGTTCGACGGCGGCCGCCAGGGCGTCGGCCATCTCGGCCCCCCCGCGCGGGGCCGGGGCCCCGATCGGGACGCCGCCCGGGAGCCCCGGGACGGTCGCAGGTGCCGGCGGCGCGGGCGGGCCTGTCGCCACGGCCTCCGGACGGGGGCGGGCGGCCGCCGCGACAGCCCCTGTCAGCTTCCAGACGATCCCCTTCATGTCCCCGAGCAGGCTCTCCATCCGGCGGTGGCCCTCGCGCATGCTCTCGATCTCCCGCCGCCGGGCCTCGCGCTCGGCCTCCAGGCCCTGCTGGATCTCCGCTGCCCGCTGCTCGAGGGCGGACAGGCGATCCTGCAGCTCGCGCTCGGCCCTCTGGGCGGCCGCCCGCTCGGCGGCGGCGGCCTGCTCTGCCTCGGCGAGCTGGCGCTGCAGCGCCTCCAGGCGCATCGCCAGCTCCCGGGCCTCCCTCTCCCCGCTCGCGAAGCGCGCGGAGAGACGCTCCCCCTCGGCCCGGCTGTCCCGCTCCACGCCCAGCAGGCGATCCTCGGCCTCGACGCGCAGCTGCTGCTCGGCGTACTCCCGCTGCTTCACACGTCTGAGCTCGTGCTCGCGCTCCAGCGCCGCCGCGCGCTCGGCCTCCACCAGCTCGGCCGTGCGCCGGCACTCCTCCTCGGCCTCCCGCAGGCGCTGCTGCAGGCTCGCCACGTGGCGTTCGAGCGTCTGCACGGTGGCTTCGGCGGCCTCCGCCCGACGGGTGAGGGCCACCTCGCCGCTCTCGGCCGCGCGGCGGGCGCGGCGTTCGGCGAGCAGGTCCCCCTCGCTCATGCGTCCGCGGCCTTCCCGTCCGCCGCCGGGGTCGCCTGGGGTCTCGCTTCCCTCAACCATCACCTTGGCAGGGAAGGTAAGGGGAGCGCCGGACGTCCCGCGCGGAAGCTCAGCCGGCGGCTCGCCTGACCACGACCACCCCGATCGCCACGGCCGTTGCGGCCACCAGCGCCGTCGCCACCACCCTGCGCGGAGAGGGCATGCGCCTTCGCAGATACCACTTCCCACCCTGCCACACGAGATAACCGAGCAGGCGGGTTCCGTTCCCGTTCATCCTGCTCATGCTACCCCCGGGTCCTGCTCGTTATGCAGGCGCCAGGCCATGCGCGACTGCAGCGACCACAGCTCGATGAAGCCGGGGGACGCCGTCTGGGAGAACAGGCCGCCCGACTCCGAGAAGGAGGCCAGGGCGGCGTCGTAGACGGCGTTGGGCGAAGAGCGGGTGATGACGCGCGCCTGGCCCTTGTAGAGCTTGAGGCCGATCGTGCCGGCGACCCTCCGGTTGACGCTGTCCATGTAGGCCTCGATGTCCTCTCGCAGGGGCTCCCACCACAGGCCCGCGTAGACGAGATAGGCCCAGTGCCTGTCGAGCTGGCCCTTGAACTGGTTCTGGTGGATCGTGCAGACGAGCCGCTCGAGCTCGTGGTGGGCGGTGAGGATGACCGCGGCGGCCGGGACCTCGTAGATGTCCCTGACCTTGAGCCCGACGATGCGGTCCTCGATGTGGTCGACGATCCCGACGCCATGGCGGGCGGCGACCGCGGCGACCTCTTCGACCAGCTCAACGAGCCCCATCCGGCGCCCGTCCAGCGCCACCGGAACGCCCTCCTGAAAGGTCAGCTCGATCCGCTCGGGCTCGTCGGGAGCCTCCTCGGGCCGGGTCACGAGCTGGAAGACGTCGGCCTCGGGCTCGTGGGAGAGGTCCTCGATCCAGCGGCCCTCCGAGGAGCGCCCCCAGAGGTTGTCGTCGATCGAGTAGGGGGCCGCCTCGGTGCCTCCCTTGACCGGGATCCCGTGCTCGCGGGCGTAGGCGATCTCCTCCTCCCTGCCCATCTGCCAGGAGCGGACCGGGGCGATCACCTTCAGCTCGGGGGCCAGGGTCGCCACCGTCGCCTCGATGCGTACCTGGTCGTTGCCCTTGCCGGTGCAGCCGTGGGCGATCGTGTCGCAGCCGCTGCGGCGGGCCTGCTCGACCGCCAGCTTGGCGATCAGGGGGCGACCGAGGGCGGTGAAGAGCGGGTAGCCGCCGCCGTAGAGGCCGTTGGCCCTGATCGCCGGGACCAGGTACTCGCGGGCGAACTCCTCGCGGGCGTCGACCACGTGGCACTCGACCGCACCGAGGCGGCGGGCCTTGCCCTCGATCACCTCGTAGTCCTCCCCCGGCTGGCCGAGGTTGACGGTCAGGCAGACGACCTCGGCGCCGTAGTGGTCCTGGATCCACTTCAGCATCACGCTCGTGTCCAGGCCGCCGGAGTAGAGCAGCAGGACCCGGCGCACCTGCTCGGGATCGGCCTCGTAGGAGGCGGTGCGGAAGCTGGGGATCGGGCTCTGGCCGGTCACGGCGGCGAAGGCTACCCGGCCCCGCCGGCGGCGGGTCCCTCATCACGGCGGCGGGCGCCCTCGGGGCGGCGCGAGCGTTCCATCAGCGGATAGCGGATCGGGCCGGTGCGGAAGCCGAGGCGGGCGTAGAGGCCCTCGGCGTCGGCGGTGTGCAGGACCCAGTGCACGTCCGGCGAGTCCGCGCCCTCGACGATCTCCCGCACCAGCTCGAGGCCGAGCCCCCGACCGCGGTAGGGGGCGAGCACGTACACGTCGGCGAGGTAGGCGACGGTGACCCCGTCGGTGACCGCCCGGGCGAACCCGATCTGCTCCTCCCCGCGGTACAGGCCGACGACCCTGGCCGACCCGCGGATCGCCCCGACGACACGCTCGCGGGTGCGCCCCCGTCCCCAGTAGGACTCCCCGCTGATGAAGGCGTGGACGGCGTCTATGTCCAGGCGGCCGGGGTCGTCGTCCAGCTCGAACCCGTCCGGCAGGACGCGGCGCACCCTCATCCCTCCAGGGCCGCGGAGAGGCGCCCGAGCGCCTCCTCCACCTCCGTCTCGCCGATCGTCAGGGGGGGCAGCAGCCGCAGCGTGGCCGGGCCCGTGGCGTTGACGATCAGCCGCTCCTGCAGCAGGGCCCTGCGCACCACCTCCGGAGCGGACACCTCCAGGTCGCAGGCGAGCATCAGGCCGCGCCCGCGCACCTCCCGGACGTGGGGCAGCCCCTCCAGCCCGCAGGCCAGCCTGCGGCCCATCTCGGTGACGTTGGCGAGCAGGTCGGGGTCCTCGGTGAGGGCGAGCGCCGCCAGGGCGGCCGCGCACACCACCGGCCCGCCGGCGAAGGTCGACCCGTGGTCGCCCGGGGCGAGGACGTCCGCCAGCCTCGCACCGGTGATCAGGGCCCCGATCGGCATGCCCCCGCCGAGGGCCTTGGCGACGGTCATGGCGTCCGGCACGACCCCCGTCTGCTCGTAGGCCCACAGGGTCCCGGTGCGTCCCATCCCGCACTGGACCTCGTCGAACACGAGCGCCGCCCCGTGCTCGTCGCATGCATCCCGGGCGGCCCTCAGCAGCTCCTGCGAGAGGACGTGCACGCCGCTCTCCCCCTGGATCGGCTCCAGCAACACGGCGGCCGTGCGGTCGTCGACCGCCGCCGCCAGCGCCGCCGGGTCGGCGGGGACTGCGCGAAAGCCCGGGACCAGCGGCGCGAAGGGGGCCTGCTTGGCCTCCTGGGGAGTGGCCGAGAGGGCTCCGTAGGTGCGCCCGTGAAAGGCCCCCTGCACGACGACGATGTCCCCTTCCCGGCGGGCCTTGCGGGCGAGCTTGATGGCGGCCTCGTTGGCCTCGGTTCCGGAGTTGCAGAAGAACACCTTCCCGCCCAGGCTGGAGACGGACAGCCGCTCGGCCAGGCGCATCGCGGGCTCGGTGTAGAAGAGGTTGCTGGCGTGCATCAGCCGGCCCGCCTGCTCGCGCACCGCCTCCACCACGTTGGGATGGCAGTGGCCCAGGCTGGTCACCGATATGCCGCAGAGGAAGTCGAGGTACTCGTTGCCCTCCGCGTCCCACATGCGGGCCCCCTCGCCCCGAACCAGCTCCACCGGCATGCGCGCATAGGAGGCGATCAGGCTGCTGCGCTCGATCTGCTGCAGCTCGGCGAGGGTCATGAGGAGGCCTCGATCTTGGTGCCCACCCCCGCGTCGGTGAACAGCTCCAGCAGCAGCGAGTGGGGCACGCGGCCGTCGAGGATGTGGGCGGCGCTGACCCCCGCGTCGATCGCCTCCACGCATGCCTCGAGCTTGGGACGCATGCCCCCCTGCAGGTCGGGCAGGGCCGAGCGCACCCGCTCGGCGGAGGCCTGCCCGATGAGGGTGGCCGGGTCGGAGGGGTCGGCAAGCCAGCCGGCCACGTCGGTGAGGAAGATCATCTTGTAGGCGCCCAGGGCGCCCGCCACGGCGCCCGCGGCCTCGTCGGCGTTGACGTTGTAGGAGTGCCCCTCCCGGTCGGCCCCCACGGAGGCGATCACCGGGATGTAGTCGCTGGCGACGTGCTCGATCACGCCCACGTTGACCCGCTCGATGCTGCCCACGAAGCCGATGTCCTCCCCGCCCGGGGCCGATCGCCGGGCGACCCTGAACAGGGACCCGTCGTCCCCGCAGAGGCCGACCGCGGGCTGGCCGGCCCGCTGGATGCGCAGCACGATCTCCTTGTTGACCTTGCCGACCAGAACCATCTTGGCGACCTCGACGGTCTCCTCGTCGGAGACCCTCAGGCCCCCCACGAACTGGACCGGCAGCCCCAGCCGCTCCATGTAGCCGGTGATCTCGGGGCCTCCCCCGTGCACGACGATCGGGTTCAGGCCCACGTACTTGAGCAGTACGACGTCGCGGGCGAACTCCTCCCGCAGCTCGGGGTCCTCCATCGCCGCGCCCCCGTACTTGATCACCACCGTCTTGCCGTGGAACTCCCTGATGTAGGGCAGCGCCTCCAGCAGCGTTCCAACGTCACGCAAGGTGAACTCCTCTCCGGGCGAGCACGCGCCCTGGGGCCGCGGTGGGCGTGGTCGATCGCCGCGCGCAGGCGGCAACGGGCGCATGCCCCGCGAAGCGCGCATGCGCCCGTTGACGCCGGAGCGCCCTCATGTCGTGTACTCCGCGTTGACGGTCACGTACTCGTGCGAGAGGTCGGAGAAGAAGACCTCGGTCTCGGCGCCGTCGCCGGGCAGGCCGACCTCGTACTCGACCTCGGGCCGCGCCACCGCGCGGGCGAGCGCCTGCTCGTCGTATGGGATCGCCGCCCCTGCGGAGCAGACGGGGATGCCCTCGATGGCCACGTCCACGGCCAGGGGAGCCTCACCGGGGAGAGCCCCTCCCACGGCCTGGACGATGCGCCCCCAGTTGGGGTCGCCGCCGTGCAGGGCCGCCTTCACGAGCGGGGAGTTGGCCACAGCCCGCGCCGCCGCCTCGGCCCGGCGGTGGTCTGCCCCCCGCACGATCACCCGTGCGATCCGGCCGGCCCCCTCCCCGTCGGCGACCATCATGACCGCCAGGCCGCGCAGGAGGGCGTCGAGCGCCTCCCCGAGGCGCAGCTCGTCCTCGCTCTCGGGGGCGACGGTCACCCCGCTGGCACCCGAGCACATCAGGATCGCCGTGTCGTTGGTGGAGAGCTGGCCGTCGACCGAGGCCCTGTCGAAGGAGCGCTTGACGCACACCCCGAGCAGCAGCTCCGCCGTCCCGGGGGCGAGGGCCGCGTCGGTCTCGATGAAGCAGAGCATGGTGGCGAAGCGCGGGGAGATCATGCCCGCACCCTTGCACTGGGCGGTGAGCCGGACCTTCCCCGAGGGCAGCTCGACCTCGAGGTTGGCGCGCTTCTCGAAGGCGTCCGTGGTCTGGATCGCCTGCTGGAAGTCGAGGTCCCCCTCGCGAGAGAGGGCCGAGCTCGCCTGCAGGATGCCCCGCAGGACGGCCTCCACGGGCAGCCTCTGGCTGATGCCCCCGGTGGATGCGAGGGCCACCTCCTCGGGGGACACGCCGAGGGCCATCGCGGCAGCTCCCTGCGTCTTGGCGGCGTCTTCAAGCCCTGCCTTGCCGGTGGCCGCGTTGGCGCAGCCGGAGTTGACGAGCACGGCCCGCAGCGCCTGCAGGCGGCAGCGCTCCCGGCTGACAAGGACGGGAGCCGCGGCGGTGGACGAGGAGGTGAAGCGGGCGGCGGAGGCTGGGCTCTCGGAGTCGCACACGATCACCCCGACGTCGGGCCTGCCGCTGGGCTTCAGGCCGGCCGTGACGCCCGCTGCGCGAAAGCCCACGGGCAGGCCGGCGCCGCGATCCAGCTCGCGCACGTGCTCCGGGGCCGCCACCCAGCGGGAGCGGAAGAAGGGCTCGTCGGGGATCCGGACCTCGGCGCTCACAGCAGCCCCCTCGTCTCGGGCAGGCCGAACATGATGTTGAGGTTCTGGACGGCCTGGGAGGAGGTGCCCTTCCAGAGGTTGTCGATGGCCGAGAGCACGATCACCTTGCCGGTGTGGCCGTCGGCCGCGGCGAACAGGCGGCAGTAGTTGGTGGCGACCACCTCGCGGGTCCCGGGGGGCCCGTCGGACACCTCCACGAACGGCTCGTCCTCGTAGGCGGCGAGGTAGAGCTCCTTCAGCTCCTCCGGGGAGACCGGCCGCGTCGGGGTGACGTAGCAGCTCGCAAGCTCCCCCTGATCCAGGGGGACGAGATGAGCCTGGAACTGGACCGCCAGCTCGCGGTGGGCGGGATCCAGATCAGCGAGCTGCTCCTCGATCTCCGGGGTGTGGCGGTGGGCGGCCACCTTGTAGGGCAGGATGTTCTCCCCGGCCATCGACAGGTGGGTGGTGTCGTCGTACACCCGCCCGGCGCCGGAGATCCCCTGCTTGGCGTCGATGACGGCGTCGGCGATCAGGCCGGCCCGGGCAAGGGGGGCGAGCCCCAGCAGGGAGGCGGTCGGGTAGCAGCCGGGGTTCGCGACGATCGCCGCGTCGGGGATCCGCTCGCGGTGCAGCTCGGTGAGCCCGTAGACGGCCCGGTCGAGCAGGTCGGGGCGCGGATGGGTCCCGTACCAGCGCTCGTAGGTGGCGAGGTCTAAGAGACGGAAGTCGGCGCTGAGGTCCACCACGCGGATGCCCCGCTCCAGCAGCTCCCCGACCGTGGGGGCTGCGGCCGCGTGGGGATAGGCGACCACGGCCGCATCGACCCCCTGAAGCCGGTCGGGCTGCAGCTGTTCGATCTCCAGGGGCACGCGGTAGCGCGGGTAGAGCTCCTGCAGGGCGCGCCCCGCCTCCGAGCGTCCCGTGAGGGCGACCAGCTCGAAGTCCGGGTGGCGCCAGAGAAGGTGGGCGGCCAGCGCCCCGGCGAAGCCCGTGGCCCCGGCGACGAGCACCCGGGGTCCTCCCGGGGCGGACGGCTGTGCGGCGGGGCTAGCCACGCAGCTCGCCTCCGATCTCGGCCAGGGCGCTCACGATCCGCTCCCTGACGGGGGCGATGTCCTCGTCGGTGAGGGTCCCCTCCAGCGAGCGGAAGGAGAGGGCCAGGGCGAGCGACCGGCGGCCCTCGCCGATCTGCTCGGAGGAGTAGACGTCGAACACGTCCGCCCTGTCGAGCGTGTCCCCGCCGGCGGCCCGCACCCGGTCGAGGACCTCGGCGGCCGGGACGGTGTCGGGCAGCACGACGGCGATGTCCTGCCGAAGGACCGGGAAGGACCCGAAGGGCCGGAAGGAGACGGTCTCGGGGACGTGGGCGGCCAGCAGGCCGAGGTCGATCGCGAAGGCGGCGGTGCGCTCGAGATCCCATGCGCCCGCCACCAGCGGGTGCACCTCGCCGATGAAGCCGAGGCGCGCTCGGTCCTCTCCCTTCCCGGCGAGGACCGCGGCGCTGCGGCCCGGGTGCAGGAAGGGCCACTGGGCGGCCTTCACCGACCAGGGCACGTGGAAGCGGTCGAGCATCTCCCCGAGCAGGGCCTTGGCGGCGAAGAAGTCGGCCTCGCGCTGCTCCCCCCGCCAGGAGCGGGGTGTCAGGCCGCCGCTCAGCAGCGCCCCGAGGGCGTGGTGTTCGTCGGCGAGGCGCTCGTCGGCGGCGGCGCGGTAGACGGTGCCCGACTCGAAGATTGCGATGTCGGGCCGGTTGCGCGACACGTTGTGGCGGGCGGCGTCGAGCAGGGAGCCGAGCAGGGTCGGGCGCATGATCGACTGCGCATCCGACAGCGGGTTCTCGATCGTCACCACCCGCCGCATGTCGTGCTCGGGCGGGATCCTCAGACGGTCCAGCAGCCCCGGGTCGGTGAAGCTCCAGCCGACCACCTCGTACAGGCCCCTGCCGACCATCGCGTCCTCGGCGGCGCGGCGGACCCGCTGGGCGTGGCTGAGCCTGCCGGCGGCCCCCCTGCGGGCGGGCAGGGTGGCGGGCAGGCGCTCCAGGCCGTCGATCCTGGCCACCTCCTCGATCAGGTCCACCTCCCGCGTGACCTCCTCCCGGCGCAGCGGCGGGACCGTCACGTCGAGCCCGTCGGGCACGCGCTCGCTGGCGAAGTCCAGCGCCGCGAGGATCTCCTGCTGGCGCTCGACGGCGACGGGGATGCCGAGGATGCCCGCCACCCGGGCCTCGCGCAGGTGGATCCGCGGCGGCGGCGGCGGCTCGCCGCCGGTGTCGATGGTGCCCTCGGCGACCCTGGCGCCGGTCAGCTCGATCAGCAGCCGCGTGGCGACGGCCTGGGCCTGCATGCACTGCTCGGGGCGAGGCCCTTCTCGAAGCGTCCCGATGCCTCGCTGCGCAGGCCGAGCGTCCAGGAGGTGCGGTGGATGTTGGGCCCGCTCCACGTGGCCGCCTCGAGCAGCACCCGCCGCGTCGAGGGCTCGACCTCCGATCGGGCTCCTCCCATCACCCCGGCGATCGAGGTCGGGCCGTCGGCGTCCTCGATCAGGACCATCTCGCCGTCGAGGACGCGGGTCTGGCCGTCGAGGGTCTGCACCTCCTCCCCCTCCTTTGCCCGGCGCACCGTGAGGCGCCCGCCGGCGACGCGGTCGAGGTCGAAGGCGTGAAGGGGCTGGCCCGTGAGCAGCATCACGTAGTTGGTGATGTCGACGACGTTGTTGATCGGCCGCTGCCCGGCCGCCATCAGCCGCGCCTTCAGCCACGGCGGGGACGGGCCGATCGTCACATCCTCGAAGACCCGCGCGGTGAAGCGCGGGCACAGGTCAGGGCAGAGGACCTCCACGGAGGCCTGGGCGACCTCCCCGGCCGAGCCCGGGTCCTGAGCCCAGGGCGCCGGCGCGAGGGGGGCGCCGGTGGCGGCGTGCAGCTCCCGGGCCACCCCGTAGACGCCGAGGCAGTCGGGGCGGTTGGGGGTGATCTCCAGCTCCAGCACCTCCATGGCGATCGGCAGCACGTCGGCCAGATGGGCGCCGGGAGCGAACTCCGCGTCCGGGGTGAGGTCGTCCAGCACGAGGATCCCGTCTCCCCCGGGCCCGATCTGCAGCTCGTTCTCGGCGAGGATCATCCCTTCCGAGACGACCCCGCGCAGCTTCGCCTTGCCGAGCTTGGTCCCGTCCGGCATCACAGCCCCCGGCCTGGCCACCGCGACCGTCTGGCCGGCGGCGACGTTCGGCGCCCCGCAGACGATCGTGAGGGGGGCGTCGCCGCCCAGATCGACCCGGCAGACCTTCAGCCGGTCGGCGTCCGGGTGAGGCTCGGCCTCCAGCACGCGGCCGACGACGAAGCCGTCGCTCGAGCCCACCCCGTGGCGGAGGATCGCCTCCACCTTGGTGCCCGTCATCGTGAGCCGCTCCTCGATCCCCTCGACGTCGAGGTCGGGATCGCAGTATTCGCGCAGCCAGGGAACGGGGACCCTCATGTCACGCGCCCTTCTCCGCCACGGGCCCTTGATGGACGCGCAGACCAAGCCGGCCAAGGACGCAGCGAGCGTGGCGTGCTCGGCACGCGAGCGAGCGAGGACACCGGCAGGCGCAGGTATGCGCGTCCATCAAAACTGCTCCAGGAAGCGGAGGTCATTCTCGTAGTAGATGCGCAGGTCGGGCACGCCGTGCTTGAGCATCGCGATCCGCTCGATCCCCATGCCCCACGCGAAGCCCTGCACCTTCTCGGGGTCATAGCCGGGCGCGTTGTGCTCGGTGGTCGGGATGTGGGAGTAGACGTTGGGGTCCACCTCGCCGGCCCCGAGGACCTCGAGCCAGCCCTCTCCCTTGCACAGGTAGCAGCGGGCGCCGTCGGCGAGGAAGCCCTTGCCGCCGCAGTGAAAGCAGGACACGTCCACCTCGACGCTGGGCTCGGTGAAGGGGAAGTGGTGAGGGCGCAGGCGGACCTCGCGCTCGTACCCGAACACCGCCCGGGCGAACTCCAGCAGCGTTCCCTTGAGGTCGGCCAGGGTTATGTCCTCGTCCACGGCCAGGCCCTCGATCTGGTGGAACTGCGGTGTGTGGGTGGCGTCGGAGTCCGGCCGGTAGACACGGCCGGGGATGACGACGTACAGCGGCGGCGGGTGGGCCTCCATCGCCCGCACCTGCATCGGCGAGGTGTGGGTGCGCAGGACGGTGTCCGAGTTGACGTAGAAGGTGTCGGTGCGGGCCCGGGCCGGGTGGGTCGGGCTGTGGTTCAGGGCGTCGAAGTTGTAGTGGACGCTCTCCACCTCGGGACCCTCCATGACGGTGAAGCCGAGGCCCAGGAAGATGTCTTCGAGCTCGCGCCGGGTGGCGCTGAGCAGGTGCAGGCGTCCGATCGGCTGGGGCGGGGCGCCGGGCAGGGTGACGTCGACCCTGTCCCGCTCCAGGCCGGACTGGAGCTCGAGCCCCGAGAGCTCCTCGGCGCGAGCCTGGATGAGGGCCTCGAGGGCCTGGCGCGTCTCGTTTGCCGCCTTGCCCACGGCGGCCCGCTGCTCGGGCGCCAGGGAGGCGACCTCCCGCAGCATCTGCGGCAGCTCGGCCTTGCGGCCCAGATAGCGGACGCGCAGCTGCTCGAGGGCCTCGCTGCCGGAGGCGCCCGCGATGGCGCTCTCGGCCTCGGCTCTCAGCTGCTCGATCCTGTCGGTCATGACGTCGGGACCCTAGATGGTCGGCGGGTCATCTCGTAGAGAGCCACGGTCGCCGCCATCGCGGCGTTCAGCGAGTGGGAGGCGATCGGGATGCGGGCGGCCCGGTCGCAGGCCCGCACGACCTCCTCCGGCAGCCCCTCCCGCTCGGCTCCGACCAGCAGCGTGATCCCCTCCCCCGCCGGGTCGATCGGCCCAAGCAGGGGCTCCTCGGCGTCGGGCATCAGGGCGATCCGCTGTCCCGGCAGGGCGTCGGGATCATCCTCGCGGGCGATCGGGACGGTGAAGATCGCCCCCATGCTGGCCCGCACGGCCTTCGGGGAGTGAGGGTCCGCGCAGCCGGGGCCCATCACGACGCTGGAGGCTCCGAAGGCCTCGGCCGAGCGCAGGACGGTGCCGACGTTGCCGGGGTCCCCCACGCCATGCAGGTAGACGCACAGAGGGCCGGCGGGAGCGCCCCAGCGCTGCTCGTAGACGGCGATGACCCGGCTGCCGGAACCCAGAGCGGAGGCGCGGGCCATCGCCGCGGGGGCGACGTCGTGAAATCCGCTCGCCCCCAGGCCGCTACCGGCCAGGCGATACCCCTCGACGGCCGGGCGCCCGGCCCGCTCGGCGGCGGCGAGGAGGTCCTCCCCCTCGGCCAGGAACAGCCCGCTGCGGTCGCGCTCGCGCCTGCCGTGGAGACGGCGCAGGGCCTTCAGGCGCGGGTTCTGGGGTGATGCGATCGGGCTCATGTGCGGTGTCTGGCTTGCTGTCCTGTTTGATCGGAGGGACAAAAAAGGGCGCCGTCCCTTTCAGGAGCGACGCCCGTGAGGCTGTCGAGTCGATTGCCGGGACCGGGGTCAGGCAGCCGACGCCTCGCGGGCGGCCTCGGCAAAACGTCGGAAGGTGTCGGCGTCGCGCACGGCGATGTCCGCGAGCACCTTGCGGTCCAGCTCGATCCCGGCCAGGGAGAGGCCGTGCATGAACTGGGAGTAGCTCATGCCGTTGCGCCGCGCGGCGGCGTTGATGCGGGTGATCCACAGGCGGCGAAAGTCCCGCTTGCGGTTGCGCCTGTCCCGGTATGCGTAGGAGTCGGCCTTGAGCAGGGCCTCCTTGGCGCGGCGGTAGTTGGAGTGCGCCTCGCCGCGGAACCCCTTGGTGAGCTCAAGCGTCGCCCGCCTCTTCTTGCGGGCCCCGACGGACCTCTTGACCCTGGTCACCTGCCCACCCCCAGCATCCGCTTGATCCGCGGCGCGTCGTCGTCGGAGATGGCCGCCGGACGGCCGAGCGCCCGCTTGCGCTTCGGCGACTTCTTCTCGAGGATGTGGCTCGTGAAGGGGTGCCGACCGCGCACCTTGCCGGAGGCGGTGACTTTGAAGCGCTTCTTGGCGCCGGAGTGTGTCTTCATCTTGGGCATGATCGCGAGCCGATGATTATGGCACGGCCGTGCCGGCCTGTGTCCCTGGGGATGCCTGCGCCCCCGGGGATGCGGCCTGGGCCCCGCCGTTCTCGCCCTGGGGCTCTGCCACGGGCGCGGCGTCCTGCGACTCGCCGCCCTCCTGCTGCGCGGTGGCCTGCGCGCTCTGTGCGCCCTCCTGCTCGGCGGTCTCCGACACCCCGTCCGGGGAGGGCTCGGCGCCCTCGGCCAGGCGCCCTGCGAGGACCGCCTTGGAGGGGGCCATCATCATCGTCATGTTGCGTCCTTCCTGCATCGGACGCTGCTCGACGACACCGAGCTCGGAGAGCTCCTCGGCCAGGCGGTCGAGTATCGCCGTGCCCCGCTCGGGGTGGGTCACCTCGCGGCCGCGGAACATGATCGTGATCTTGACCTTGTCCTTGTGGCGCAGGAAGCGCTCGACGTGGTGCTTCTCGGTGTCGTAGTCGTGCTCGGCGATCTTGGGGCGGAACTTGATCTCGCGAACGGTGATCTGCTGCTGGTGCTTGCGGGCCTGCTTCTGCTTCTGGGCCTGCTCGTACTTGTACTTGGAGTAGTCGAGCACCCGGCAGACGGGGGGACGGGCCTCGGGGGCGACCTCGACCAGGTCGAGTTCCCGTTCCTGGGCGAAGGCGAGGGCGTCGGCGGTATTGAGCACTCCCACCTGCTTGCCCTCGTCGTCGATGAGACGGACCTCGGGCACGCGAATGCGCTCGTTGATCCGGGTCAGGTCCCGCTCAGGCGGGCGCCGGTCGAACCTGCGGGGGACCGGCACTAGCTGTGTGGTCCGCGCGTCAAACGAATGCTACGCGCGGCGCTGTGAGGATTTGCCCGAAGTCAACGTTGACGAGTATAGCTGGCCCTGCAGGCCCTGGGCGAACTCCGCGACGCCCTGGGCGCCGACGTCTCCGGCGCGGTGCTCGCGCACCGAGACCGTCCCTGCGGCCTGCTCCCGCTCCCCCACCACGAGCATGTAGGGGATCTTGCGCAGCTCCGCCTCGCGGATCTTGCGCCCGACCTACTCGCGCGGTCGTCGAGCTCGACCCGCAGCTGCGCGCCGCGGAGCTCCTCGGCGCACCGAGGAGGCGTACTCGTTGAAGCGGTCGGACGACGGGCAGGACGATCGCCTGCACCGGCGCCAGCCAGAGCGGGAACTCGCCGGCGTAGTGCTCGATCAGGATGGCGATGAAGCGCTCGAAGGAGCCGAACATGGCGCGGTGGATCATCACCGGCCGGTGCTCGGCGTTGTCCGCGCCGGTGTAGTTCAGGTCGAAGCGCTCCGGCATCGAGTAGTCGAGCTGGACGGTGCCCACTGCCAGTAGCGCCCGATCGCGTCGGTCACGTCGAAGTCGATCTTCGGGCCGTAGAAGGCGCCGTCGCCCGCGTTGAGCTCGTAGTCCAGGCCCTCGGCCTCGAGGGCGCCCGCGAGCGCTTCCTCGGCGCGATCCCACATCTCGTCGCTGCCGATGCGCTGCTCGGGCCGCGTGGACAGCTCCAGGCGCGGCTCGATGCCGAAGCGCGCGTAGTGGTCGAACGCCGAACCGCAGGCACTGCACGACCTCCTCCTGGACCTGATCCTCGGTGCAGAAGATGTGGGCGTCGTCCTGGGTGAAGTGGCGGACCCTCAGCAGACCGTGCAGCACGCCGCTGAGGCTCGTTGCGATGCAGCAGCCCCTGCTCGGTGTAGCGGACGGGCAGGTCGCGGTAGGAGTGCCGCTCGTCGTTGTAGATCGGAAGTGGGCCGGGCAGTTCATCGGCTTCAGGCCCATCGGGCCGGTTCTCCACGTCGGTGAAGAACATGTTGTCCTTGTACTTGTCCCAGTGGCCCGACTGCTTCCACAGCTCGACGTCGTAGAGGATCGGGGTTTTGACCTCCTGGTAGCCGCGGGCCCGGTTTTCGACCCGCCACAGCTCCGTGAGCTCGTTCCAGATGGTCATCCCGGCCGGCTTCCAGAATGGGCTGCCGGGGGACAGCTCGGAGAACATGAACAGGTCCAGCTCGCGCCCCAGCTTGCGGTGGTCGCGGGCCCTGGCCTGCTCGATCCTCTCCAGGTGCTCGGCCAGCTCCGCCTTGGTGAAGAAGGCGGTGCCGTAGATGCGGGTCAGCATCGTCCTGTCGGAGTCGCCCCGCCAGTAGGCCCCGGCGACGGAGCTCAGCTTGAAGGCCCCGACGGTCTCCGTGCTCGGGGGCATGGGGCCCGCGGCAGAGGTCGGTGAAGGGGCCGTTCGTGTACAGCGAGACGGTCTGGAGGGGGTGGTCCCCGTCGGCCGCCGCCACGAGGTCGTCGATCAGCTCGACCTTGTAGTCCTGGCGCTCGCCCACGAAGCGCTCGCGCGCCTCGGCGACCGGCACGTCGCGGCGCTCGAAGGCCTCCCCGGCCTTGATGTGGGCGGCCATGCGCTCTTCGATGCGGGGGAAGTCGCCCTCGGAGACGACGGTGCCCTCGGGGAACTCGAAGTCGTAGTAGAAGCCCTCCTCGATCGGCGGCCCGATCGAGACCTTGACGCCCTCGTAGAGCTCCATCACCGCGGTGGCCAGGACGTGGGCGGCGTCGTGGCGGATGAGTTCGAGCGCCCGCCCACCGCTGCGGCTGGTCAGTATCGAGATGTGCGCCCCGTCGGGCAGGGGCCGGGAGAGGTCGCGCACCTCCTTCTCCCCCGTCTCGGGATGGGAGACCTCGACCGCGAGGGCGGCGCGGGCGAGACCCGGTCCGATGGCGGCGGCCGCGTCGGCTCCGGTGGCGCCGTCGGGCAGCTCCAGGGACGTGCCGTCGGGGAGTGTCACGGTCAGGGACATCGCAGCGCTGGAGGCTACCCGCCTGGCGACGGGTGCGTTCAGGCGATGCGCCAGATCGCGTCGTCGCCCACGGCCTCGCGCATGACCGCCCCCTCGCCGAGCAGGGCGACCAGCTCCCGCTCGGCGGCCACGCGGTCGGGGGCCTGGTTGTTGTGGGCCATGATCGCCGCCACCTCCTGCGTGGCCAGGCCGCCCGGGAACTCTCGCAGCGCCGCCGACGGGTCCTCGGCGGGCTCCCGGCGGCTGAGGGTCGGGTCGAGGTTGGCGATCAGTACGTCGTAGGCCTCCACCGGCTGGAAGCCCCCCGCCTCCAGGCGCCGCCCGCCGGCGTCCTCGAAGATGACCGACGGGGCCGAGTAGCGGACGGGACCGTCGGTCTGGCGGGCCTTGCCCTGGAAGTGGGTGGGACCGCCCTCGGCGGTGCGGGTCTCGCGGCGGTCCGCCTCGTAGGCCTCGAGCGTGTCCGGCTCGTCGAGGGCTGCGATCACCGCATCGCGGTCCAGCCCGTCCACCCAGCCCAGCGCGGTGCGCAGGTCCCGGTCCTCGTCGAGCAGGAGCGTGCTCGTGAACCATCCGCGCTGCAGCGCCCGCAGGACGTCGTGCTCCCTGCCGGGGAAGCGCAGGCGGGTGGCGACGATCGCCCGGCAGGCGCGGGAGGTGGCCGTGACCCTGGCGCGGGGCGCGGCCAGGAGGGGCATGCCGTAGCGTCGGAAGGCGAGGTTGTCGGCGGCCATCCTCGCGGGGGTGTAGCCGGCGTCGACGTAGCGGGCCGGGTCCTCGGCGAGCCCGATCGTGACCAGCCTCCAGCCCAGCTGGGAGCCGTAGCGCCAGCGCAGCACGGCGTGGGCTGGAGAGGCCGAGTAGGCCCAGGGGCAGCCGGGGTCGGTGAAGTGGATGGCCGTGATCGCGCCGATGGGGCCATGATCGCACGCGCAAGCAGATCCTCCCGGAGCCTCCCCGTGAGAGCGGAAATCAGAAACAGGCCTGCAGACGATCGTCTGCGCTCTGCCACCATGCGCTGCATGCCCCCCGTCTCGATCACGCTGTCGCCCGCCCAGGTGGACGAGGTCGTCCGGGCGGCCTCGGGCAGTCCGTCGGCGTCCCTCTCGGCGCTGCTCGAGCGCGGCGGCGCCGCGCGGCCCCGGCCTCTGACGGGGTCGGGGCCGCCGCCGGCGTCCGCAGAGGCGGAGGGAGCATGCGACCGGCGCCTGTCGAGATCGCTGATGCGCGGGCTCTCCCTGCTCGAGAGCCTCGGGCGCGATGACCAGCCTCGGGGAATCGTGGAGATCGCGCGGGATCTGGACATGAGCGCGAGCACGGCCCACCGCTACGCCGTCACCCTCGTCGAGCTCGGCCTGATCGAGCGCTGCCCCACCACCCGCAAGTACCGCCTGCCGCGCAGCCCCGCGGCCTGACCCTGCTCAGGCGGTCAGGTGGCGGCCGGGCAGGTTGGTGCGACGCTGGCGCAGGCGCTGGTTGCGGCGGAAGAGGCGGCGGTAAGATCGGATGTGATGTGCGCCGAGGGGGCCCGGTGACCATTGGACACCGGTTCATAGATGCGTTCAACCGCCGCGATGCAGAGGGCCTCGTGGCGCCTGCGACCAACTCCGCGATGCTGGCCCGCCTCGGGGACGATGGCCTGATCGTCGAGGCTCAGGCCTATCTGACCGACGAGGAGCTGCTGAGCGACGAGGGGCCCGCTGGGCTCGGCGGGAGAACCCCGTCGAGCCCAGGGGCGCGGCCCGCGCTAGACGGGCCTCACGTCAACGGCCTTGGGGCCCTTGTCGCCCTGCTCGGACTCGTATGTCACCTTCGCGCCCTCGGGGAGCGAGCGAAAGCCCTCTCCCGAGATCGCGCTGAAGTGGACGAACAGATCCGGGGTGCCGTCATCGGGAGTGATGAACCCGTACCCCTTCTCGTCGCTGAACCACTTGACTGTTCCTGTAGCCATCGTTTACCTCCGGCTCTTCGTGCTGCGAACGCGGAGATTGCACTCATGAGGCAACGGCTACGACGCTGGCACTGCTTTCGTCGGGCGTGACGCCCGACCCTGTGTAATCAAGGTAGCAGCCGCCCGCGCCGCCCTCCCGCAGGGCGTGCCGATCCGTCATCGAGCGGGATCCTCCAGGGCGCGGTCCAGGTCCTCCCGGCGGGCGAGGTTCAGCACCGGCACCCCGTGGGCGTGGGCCACGCGCAGCGCCTGGCCGGTGCCGCCGGCCCGCGGGCCGGCTCCGTCGTGGCTGCCGTCGGGGGTCCAGCAGATCACCAGCCGGGCCGGGGTGGCGAGGTCGGGCCCGAGCACCTGGTGGACGTCCCGGGCGCGCAGGTGGCGCTCTAGCTCGGACAGCTCCTCCCAGCGAGGGTGGTGACGGGCGGCGAGGGCGTAGGCGGCGGGAGCCGGCTCCGAGACGACCGCGACCCCGGGCTCCTCGCGCCAGCTTCCCGCCTGAAAGCCCGGCCACGGCAGGTAGAGCTCCACCGCGCCGCCCGCTGAGCGGGCGCCCCTGTAGAAGGCCTGGTCGGCACCCGGCGAGCCGCCGGTCCGCAGCACCCATCCATGTTCGGCCCGGGCGGCCCCGATCGCCTCCATCCGGCCGAGGATCCCGGAGGGCGTCTCCCGCGCTCCGATGCCGGCGTAGGTCGGCGGAGGTGTCTGCGGGCCCGGGACCCTCAGATCCTCTCGAAGGACACGACGAGCTCGCCGGACAGCCGGTCGGGGGGACCGGCGGCATGCGGGATCACGTTCTCGCGCATCCAGTCGTTGCCGATCTCCGAGCGCATGCGCTCCAGCGCCTGCTCGGTCTCGGCGATGATCACCACGAGGAGGTCCTCCTCGCCGCAGCGGATCAGGTGAAAGGCGCGCAGCCCCTCGATCTCGGCGGCCCGGGCGGGGATGTCGCGGTGTGCGGCCTCGAAGACGGCTGGGTCGATGGGGCTCTTGAGGGAGATCCTGTTGACGACGGCGTGCACGGGGCGGTGGCCTCCTATTCCTTGGGCATCTTCAGGTCGGTGACGTAGATGGAGGGCTTGCCTTCGCCTGCCACTTCCCCGGCGACGATCTGCTTGGGATCTTCCCCGGAGGCGATGTGCAGCTCTTCCACGTGCAGGGTCTGCCCCGGGTTGGCGCTGCCGAGGATGCTGCAGACGTCCTGCACCGAGGTGACGGGGGTCTTGTTGATGGCGAGGACGAGCTTGCCTTCCAGGCCCTGTTCGTCGGCGAGGGTGCCCGGCTGGTCGCCGGAGTCGTACATGCCTGTGGTGGCGGGGCTGGCGGCGAGGTAGCCGGCGGTCACTTCGGCCAGGTGGGCGGCGTTGCCGCTGTAGGCCGAGCCGGCGAGGATCGCCGAGAGCTGTTCCTGCAGGGAGGAGGTGTTCTCCCCGGAGAGCTGTTCGAGGTCCCAGCCGATGTAGGCCTGGCTCCTGCCGGCCTCGAGGTCGCCGAGCAGCCGCTCGGCATAGCGCATCCCGATGGCGTAGTACTGCCCCTGGGCCTGGCCTTCGTTGGTGAGCGTGTTGATGCCGATGACTTCCCCGTTGGCGTTCAGGAGGGGACCTCCGGAGTCGCCGTGGTTCACCGGGGCCTGGTGGACGATCATGCTCTGGTAGGCGGGCAGGTCGGGATCGAAGTTCGGTTCGGAGGAGTCGGTGTTCACCTGGATGTCGGCCTGGGAGACCGTGCCGGTGTTGGGAAGGACGGTGGCCGCCTGACCGACCCCCGAGCCGGACTGCAGGGACCCGGGAAAGCCCATCACCGTCACCTGGTCGCCCGGGGAGATCTTCGCCTTGGTGCCCAGGGGCAGGGCCTTCAGGTTCGGGATGGGGTCGACGAGCTTGACCACCGCCAGGTCGTCGCAGGGGGCCACGCCGACGATCCGCACGGGCGTGGTGGTGCTCGTGTCGTTGCCGACCTGGGCCTTCAGGGCGGCGTTCCTGCCGGCGATCACGTGGGCGTTGGTGAGGACGAGCCGGCGGGCGGCGTCGATCACGAAGCCGGTGCCCCCGCCCTGGGTTCCCTCGATCCGCACGATCGAGGGGGTGGCCTGCTTGATCAGCTCCTGCTGGGACGGTTTCCCGCCCCCGCCGCAGCCGGCGAGCAGAAGGCCGAGGGCGATCACGCCCAGCGCCGTCACACGGGACCCGACCGACGGCATGGCCTTCCTCACGTTGTCCCCCTTCTGCGACGAGTCGGCGGGAGATACTAGCGGGAGCAGAACGCAGAAAGCCCTCGCTGAGAGGGCTTTCCGGCACTCGCCTGTTATCCGCGATGGTAGCGGGGTCGGCGCGGCCGACCTGAGCCGCCGGCAGCGGTTGGACGTGCCGGTAACAGGGGCGTTGCGAGTGTCCAACCCTGCGGAATCGGCGTTCAGGCCATCCTGAGAGCAGCCGATACCGACATGTGGGCGCCATAGAGCCTGAGGTCATGGATATATCCGCGCTGCGGATGCGGGAAGCCACCATCGCGGCCGGGATATGGATCACGCTCGGCGTCGGGGGGCTGGGCGGGCTCTACACGTTCGTCACCTGGAGCCGTCCGCACCGTACGGAGCTGATGGTGCTGTTCGCCCTCTCGATCGTGGCGTCGGCGATCGTCTACGTGCTGCCGTGGGAGCGGATCGTGCGAAGCCGGATGCGAGAGCCCTTCTTCCTCAGCTGGACGCTGCTGCGACTTCGCGCTGCTCGTGCCCGCGACGCTCGCTCGACGGGGGCACCGCCAGCCCCCTCGTGCTCGTGTTCTTCCTGCCGGTCGTCTTCTCCTCGATGTCCTACCCGCTCGCCTCGGTCGCAGCCGTGGGCATCGTCAGCGTCGGCAGCTACCTCGCGCTCGTCTTCACGGTCGGAGGCTCCACTCCCGCGTACCAGGTCGCCTTCGCCGCCTCCCTGGTCTGCGCGGCGGGCGATGAGCGCCTGGCAGGCCCAGAACCACAAGCGCCAGCACAGGGCTCTGGCCAGGGCGTCGCGCACCGATCCGCTGACCGGCTGCCTGAACAGGCGAGGCTTCGAAGAGCGGGCGGTCGCAGAGATCGACTCGATGCGCCGGCGCGGCCGGCGGCGGGGCGATCGTGATGCTGGACATCGACCAGTTCAAGCCCGTCAACGACATGTTCGGGCACGCCGCCGGCGACGAGCTGCTGTGCTGGGTGGCGCGGACCTGCTCGAGGGCGCCGTGCGCCCCTCCGACGCGATCGGCCGGCTCGGCGGCGACGAGTTCGCGGTGCTGCTCCCCGCGATCGAGCGCCGACCAGGCGAACGCCGGCGTGCGAGCGCATCGCGCGAGGCGCTTCGCGGAGCGCGCGCCCGCCTCGCTGGGGCTCGCGATCTTCCCCGAGGACGGGACGACCTCGAGACGCTGACCCGCCGTGCCGACACCCGCCTGTACGCCACCCGCCAGGGGCGCTACGGACGCGAACGGCCGAGGCAGACGGGCGCCGAGCGGCGACCACGACTCGCGAGGCGCCGGCGGGCGCAGCGCTTCGGCACCGATCGAGCTGTGGCGGGCGGCCCTCGACGCGATGCCCCCGCGCGACGGCGAGCAGGCCGGGGCGGGCGACCAGAGGAACCTGCAGACGGCCCTGCTGGACCAGATCGACGCCTCGGTGATCGTCACCGACATGGCCGGCGTGGTGATCAGCTGGAACAGCGGCGCCGAGGCGCTGTACGGGTGGAGCAGCGAGGAGGCGGTCGGGCGCAACGCGAGGGAGCTGGTGGTGCCCGGAGGACGCCAGCGGCGGCCGAACGGCTGGCCGCCGAGCTGAGCCGCGACGGCCGCTGGGACGGCGAGCTGGTCGTGCGACGCAAGGACGGGTCGCATCTTCACCGCCTACGTCCGCAACCGGCTCGTGCTCGACGAGCAGGGAAACCCCTCCGCGATCGTGGGCGTGGCGGTCGACATCTCCGCGCGGGTGGCCGCCGAGACCGAGCTGCTGCAGTCGCGCAACTACTCCCAGGCGGTCACCGAGTGCATGGGCGAGGGCCTGTTCACGCTCGACGTCGACGGCCGTGTCACCTACATCAACCGGACCGCCGAGAAGCTGCTGGGCTGGAGCGCCGAGGAGATGCGCGGCCTGCCGATCTCCGAGGTGATCGGCTCACTGCGCGCCGACGACTCGCTGCGGCCGATCGACGAGTCACCGATCGCGCGCGCGCTGCGGCGGGAGGTGACGATCCGCGTGGACGATGCGCGGTTCCTCACCCGCGACGGCCGCGAGCTTCCGGTGGCCTACACGGCCGCCCCCTTCCACACCGACGACGGAGTGCAGGGCTGCGTCGTGATCTTCCAGGACATCGCCGAGCGCAGGCGCCGCGACGAGGAGCACGAGCGTGACGCTGGCCACCCTCGCCTGCATCAACCGGGTCGAGGACGCCATCCGTGAGGGCCGCTTCGTCCTGCATGCCCAGCCGATCGTGGATCTGCGCAGCGGCGAGACGGTCCAGCACGAGCTGCTGCTGCGCATGCGGGAACCGGACGGGCGGCTGGCGGCCCCCGAGCGAGTTCCTGCACGTGGCCGAGAGGTACGCCCTGATCGGGGAGATCGACTGGTGGGTCATCAAGCAGGCCGCTCACCTGGCCGGCTCCGGATGCCCGGTGGAGCTGAACATCTCGGCGCGGTCGGTGGGCGACCCCGATGTCCTCGAGCACATCGAACGGTGCATCGAGCAGTGCCGGGTCCAGCCGGGGAAGCTGGTCTTCGAGATAACCGAGACGGCGATCGTCGAGGACGAGCAGGCGGTGCGGACCTTCGCCGAGCGCCTGCATGCGCTCGGCTGCAAGATCGCACTCGACGACTTCGGGACCGGCTACGGCACCCTGACCTACCTCAAGCAGGTCCCCGTCGACTTCCTCAAGCTGGACATCGAGTTCGTCCGCGACCTCGCCACCAACAACGCCAGCGGCCACCTCGTCCAGGCGGTCGTGTCCCTCGCCCAGGACTTCGACCTGCAGACGGTGGCAGAGGGTGTGGAGGACGCCGAGACGCTGGAGATGCTCTGCCGGTTCGGGGTGGACTTCGCCCAGGGCCACCACATCGCCCGTCCCGAGCCCTTCCAGGAGCGGCCGGGCGACCAGCGCGAGACGGTCAGGATCCAGGCGCGCTCGGTGACGCGCCCGGACGCCAGGCGTCCGCCGCCGCGGCGCCTGCCGACCGGGGGGCGCCGGCGGCCGGCCCACCAGCCGGATCCCACGACCCCCTAGCGAGCCGCCGGGCGCGGTCAGACGCGGTCGTACCCCCACAGGCCGACCAGGTCACGTTCGATGTACTCGCTGAAGGCGACCACCTCGTCCTTGAACCGGCGACGAATCGCGAGCATCACGTCCTCGTCCGGGGCAGGCGGGTCGGAGTAGACCAGGCGACGGCGCAGTACCCCGAACGCATCGCGCCGCAGGCGCCGCGGCAGCAGGACCTTCACGGCCGTCCTGGCCGCCCGGGCGACCGGACCGCGTCCGAGGGCGACCGAGTGGACGAGATCGTCGGCTCGCTGGGAGCGCATCGAGCGGGTGGTCGCGTTGACGTCCAGCGCCTCGATCGGATGGTCCTCGTCGACCTCCAGGAAGCGCAGGATGACTCGCACGGTCGCCTCGTTGTCGCTGCGGAAGTCGTCATAGACGAGCGGCAGCACGCGATCGGACGGGAAGCGCTGGTAGTAGCGGCGCAGCTGCTCGACATAGCGCACGTGATCGGAGTACAGGAGCATCTGCGGGTAGGGGCAGCTGTCGGGTATCCGCCGGCCCGCACGTCGCTCCGGCTCGAGGGCGAGAGCTCTGCCGAGATCCTTCTCGTCCTCGAAGTGGATCCGCAGGTACTGGAGGTGTTTGGAGCGCAGGAAGCTGGCCGGCTCGCGAAAGATGGCGATGATCTTCGCCGCCGGCTGAAGCTCGGCGATCCGGGCGGCGGCGGTTCTCGACCACAGATAGGAGGCGGACGCCTCGCCGAGGAGCTCACCGGGCTGCGCGTCGTCGAAGAGCGCGCCGTACTCTTCAAGCGTCTCGGGGAGAGGCTGGCCGCGCGGGTTCTCGAAGCGGGCCTTCCTGTCGGTTGCGAGGAAGTGGGGCTCCTTGAGCCTCGGCATGAAGATCTGCGGGTGGCCCCTCAACATCGCGTGCAGCGCCGTGGTCCCGCACTTTTTGTGGCCGACGATGAAGAAGTCCGGGCAGCGGACTGCCCCCTCGACGGCGACCTCCGCATGCGCCCCCTGCCCTCCGAGCACCCCCACCTGACTCCTCCGTCCGCAAAGGCCCCCGCGGAGTCGCACCGGGACGTTTCCCGGGGCCGTTAGGTCGGTACCTTACCAAGCGAGCGCCCCCCGTGCGGTCAGGCGCCCATCGAGGGGATCCCACCCGCCGGTAAGCTCTCTGACAGATCGGTGATGAAGGGAGCGAGCACGAAGCCGTTCGGAGAGGCTCTCCGGGCGCTAATGGACGAGCGCGGGCTGACCTATCGCGGCCTGGCCCAGGCGACGCGTGACGTGGACGGCAAAGGGATCACCCACGCGCACATCAACATGCTCGCCAACGGTCGCGACAGGCCCTCGATGCGAGCGATGGAGCTGATAGCCGAGGTGTTCGGGATCGAGCCCGACTACTTCGCCGAGTACCGCCTGGCGGCGGCCATGCGCGACCTCGACCCGACGGAGGTGGGGCTCGAGCAGGCCCTGGAGAACCTCAGCGGGCGCCTCGGCGCGAGGCATAAAGCCCGCGCAGTACGAGCAAAGCGCCCAGCGCCCCAATTGCAAGCTCGTCCAAGTCGCTCGCCAAAGGGTCAGCCGGGCTGACGGAGACGATCAGCAGCACCCCCCAGATGACCCAGGCGACCGCGATCCCGCGGCGGGTGACCTCCGGGTAGCGCCAGAGGGTCTGGGAGAGCCGCCCGGCGAAGAAGCCGAGCTCGTGCTTGTCGCCGAGCAGGCGCGAGGATGCCGACAGCGCCGCCAGGGCGACGACGAACGCGAGGTAGCCCAACGGCCGGAGCACCACTCGCAGCAACCTCACAACGGCACCCCTGACGATCGACGGGGACAGGCCACCGGCGGAGAACCCGCCTCCCGGCTGGCTGTTGGGCAGAGCTTCGATGCACCGTTAACGCGGGGCCCGCGTCCAAGGTTGGGTGCTCTTACATTCAACTTCGACGGATCGTCGGCCCCTCCGTCGCAGCAGAGCCCACCGAAGGTGGTGTTCCCGCTGGATGGCTTCGGCGAGCGGGTCGCGACGCTAGAGAGCGCAGACGCGCGAGCGACGATCCACGCCCACCTCGGTGATCCCGCCGGAGGTGATCTTGATCCGGGTGGGCACGTTGCCGCGCTCGAGCAGCTGGCGAAGCACCGACTCGCCCTTGGATTCGATCCCCGACCGCAGCGGCTCCTCGCAGGCCTCGGGTCTCAGCGAGTCGGCGATCTGAACGTAGACGTGCTGCTCGGCGGAGCCGTTCTGCACCTTCCAGCGGTAGATCGCTCCGGGCACCCGCAGAACGGGGATCGGGGTGGGCCCGCCGGTTATCTCGATACCCCCAGCCACGTCCTCAGGATCCCCCATGCCGGCTGCCGCGAGCAAGGGCCCGCTGGCCATCATCCCCGCCTGGAGGTTGGCCATCTGCACAGGGACGCTTCCAAGCGGGTCAGCCGGCGAGCGACCACTGGATGCGTCCCAGCCCCGGAAAGCCGAGGGCGGCCGCCGTCGCCCCGGTGAGGTCCCACTCCCGGCCGGCGATGTAGGGGCCGCGGTCGATCACCGGCACCGTCAGGCTGCGCCCGGCGTAGGTGAAGGTGATGAGCGTCCCGCAGGGCGCCGTCTTGTGGGCCACCCCGAGCTGGCTTCGACCCAGCAAACCGCCGCAGGCGAGCCCGAGGCCGTAGTCGGTGAACACCGAGGCGACGCTCACCTGGATCCCCGACTTCGGCTCCAGCGACCAGGGCAGCAGCCCGGCAAGGTTGGCGGCGGCGGCGCTGAGGGCGAGCTGGTGTTCATGGCGCTGGATGGCCGCCATCTGCGCGAGCTCGCTGCGCACCTCGGCGTCCGAGGGAGCACCGGGGGCGGGTCGGAACGCTGCCGGGACGGGGTGGGCGGGCGGTACCCGGGGGTGTGGCCTGTTCCCGGCGGGAGCGCTCGTGGTCGAGGTGGCCCCCGCCGAGGGAGACCCGACGGAGCCGGGGGAACCGGCCTGGGCGGAGGGCACGGACGGCGGTGGGTCCGCCCTCGTGGCGCTGTGCGTTGGGGCCGCCCCCGCGGTCGCACCCGACTTGCCGCAGCCGGCGGTCCCGGCGGCGGCGAGGATCAGCGCGGCGACGGTCGCGACGGCTGCCTGTCCTGGGTGGCGCGATGTGGCCATCCGGGCATTATGGGGCGATGGCGACTGGCGGCTAATAGGACTTCGGCAGCCCCAGCGAATGCTCGGAGACGTAGTTGAGGACCATCTCGCGTGAGACCGGCGCCGTGCGCGCCACGCGAACCGCCCACCACAGGTCGCTCAACCCGTACTCGAGGGCGAACCCGTTGCCGCCGTGGGCCTGGATCGCGCTGTCCACGCAGTGGATACCGGCCTCGGCAGCTGCGTACTTGGCCATGTTGGCGGCCTCTCCGGCGCCGGGCACGCCCGCGTCGTACAGGGCCGCGGCCTTCTGCGTCATCAGACGGGCGAGCTCGAGCTGGATCTTCGCCTCCGCCAGCGGGTGGGCCACGCCCTGGTGGGCGCCGATCGGCTGGCCCCACACTTCCCGCTCGCGGGCGTAGGCGGCGCCGCGCTCGAGCGCCAGGCGGCCGATGCCGGTGGTGATCGAGGCGCCCATGATCCGCTCGGGATTGAGACCGTCGAAGACCACCCCGAGACCTCCGTTCTCGCCTCCGATCAGTCGCTCCTCCTCGAGCTCGACGTCGTCGAAGAAGAGCGTCCACTGCTTGTCGGCCCCGCGCACGGCCATCGGGATCTGCTGGCGCGTGAACCCGGGAGCGTCGACGTCGACGATCGCCAGGGAGGGCAGTCCGAGCTGTCCGTCGGCGAGCCGGGTGCGGGCCACCACCAGCACGGCATCGGCGTCCTCGACACCGGAGATGAAGGTCTTCTGCCCGTTGAGCAGGAAGCGGTCGCCCTCGCGCCGAAGCGAGGTGGCCAGCTTGTGCGAGTTGCTGCCCGCGTCGGCCTCCGTGATCGCGAAGGCGATCTTCGTCGTCCCCCTGCCGATCCCGCGCAGCCAGCGGTCCTTCTGGGCGGGGGTTCCGTGCTTGGCCAGGATGTTCCCGACGATCGCCGGGGAGACGACGATCAACAGCAGGGCGCATCCGGCCGCGGAGATCTCCTCGCCCACCCAGGACAGCGCCGCCATCCCCAGCCCGCCGCCCTCGTACTCCTCGGGAATGTTCACCCCGAGATATCCGCGCGAGGCCAGGGCCTCCCACAGCTCGCGCGGCGGCTCGCCGGCGTCGCGCTTGCGCTGCATGTACTCGCGCCCGAAGCCGCTGCAGATCCCCGCCACGGCCTCCCGCAGCAGGGTCTCCTCGTCGGAGGGCACGAGGGAGAGGTCGGCGCTGGAGCGGGTCGTGGACACGGTCGCCAATCGTATGGCACCGCCCGGTTTCGACCGCTCACGACCCGGTCGGCTGGGGGCGGTGCGGCCCGGCGGGGTGGGGCCGGGGCGGCTTGGCGGCGCCCTGCGCGGGCGGCGGAGCGTCTCCCCCGTCTTCGGCGTGGTACTGCTCGAGCAGCCGTTTCTCCTCGGTGGCCCTCGGGAATCTGAAGAAGACGATCACAGCGCCCAGCGCGACCGCGATGATGCCGGCGACGTAGGCCCATTTGTCGCCTTTGAGGAACGAGGCCTTCGCCGCTTCGATGATGTCGTGCTGGATCGAGGCGGGATAGCGCTTTGCAGTGTCGGCGGCGCTCACGAATGACTTCGTCAGTTCGCTTTCGACGCTGCTCGTGATGGCCTTGCTGCCCGATGCGGCGATCGTCGCCCCGGCGGCGGCCGCGTAGCCCGCCGTGAGCAGGGCGCCGAAGATCGACTGCATGATGGCCCCGCCCAGGTCCCGCTGCAGGTCGGCCGTCCCCGATGCCATGCCGGCGCGCTTCACCGGCACCGACCCGGTCAGCGAGTGGGAGGCGGGGGTGCCCGCGAGGCCCACGCCGATGCCGACGAAGACGTAGCCGAGCCCGACCTTCCAGTAGGAGATGTGCTCCTTCCACAGCAGCAGCATCGTCAGGAAGCCGAGCATCACGAACACGTAGCCGAACAGCAGCGTCGCTCGGGCCCCCTTGCGCTCCACGAGCTTGGCCGAGCGGGGCGCCACGAGCACCATCACCACCGCCGCCGGCAGGATCGCCAGCCCGGAGTCGACGGTCGAGTATTCGAGCACGTTCTGGAGGAACTGCTGCCCTATGTACATCGCTCCCATCAGGGAGCCGAAGACGATGATCCCCGCGATCGCGGCGACCCAGAAGGTCGGGCGGGCGGCGACCTTGAGGTCGTACAGAGGGTTGCGCGCGCGGCGCTCGGTGACGAGGAAGGCGACCACAAAGGCGGCCGCCACGACCAGCAGCCCGACCACGAGGGCCCCCTTGTTGGGGACGGGGGCGAAGTTGATCCCCAGGATCAGCGCACCGACCATGAGGATCGAGATCAGGCCGCCCGGGTGGTCCACGGGCTCGGTCGTCTCGTTGACGTGGGCGGGCACGAGCTTGAGCGCCATCACCAGGGCGACCAGGGCGAGGGGGAGCGTCAGCAGGAACACCGACCCCCACCAGAAGTGCTCGAGCAGGATGCCCGCGGCCAGCGGGCCGAGCGAGGAGATGGCACCGCCGGTCGCCGCCCACAGGGCGATCGATCGCGTCCGCGCCGGGCCCGACCACAGCGCTGTGATGAGGGCCAGGGTCGTGGGGTAGGCCATTCCCGCCGCGATCCCTCCGAGCACCCGCGCGGCGCACAGGACGCCCACCGAGGGAGCCCATGCGGCCAGGCAGTCGGCCGGGACGGTGAGGCACATCCCGATGATCAGCAGCAGCTTGCGCCCGTAGCGGTCTCCGACGGCCCCGAAGTAGAGGACCGAGGCCGCCAGCCCGAGCGAGTAGCCGACGGCGACCAGGTTCAGGGCCGTCTGGGAGGCGTCGAAATGCTTTCCGATCGACGGCAGGGCCACGTTCGCCACGGCCAGGCCGAGGTTGGCGACGGCCGCGACCGCGATCAGGGCTGCGAGAACCCAGCCCGCCCTCTCCGGTGACGTCGAGGCCTCGGATGGGGCCGCCGCGGCGCCTGTGGAGGCCATCCTCAGGCCGTTGCGGCTGTGCGGTCGCTTCGGATCAGCGACGACATGCGCGTCCTCGCCTTCGGACTCGAGCAGGGGCAGGGATGGCGCCCAAGCTAGGTCTGCGGGACCCCGATCACATCACCCGGAAGGGATGACCCCTGCTGAAACGGGTTACGGTCTCCAGCACTTCACACCCCGACACGCACAGCATCTCGCTGTGGGAAAGACGAGGCACGATGGAAACGCTGCTTGTGTTCCACGAGGTGGACGATGTCGAGCACTGGCTCGCTTCGCCGAAGCGAGAGGAGCTCTTCGGGCCGATGGGAATGACGGTGCGCACCTTCCGGGACCCGGAGGGCTCGAATCGCGTCGGGCTGATCGTGGAGGTTCCCGACATCGCCACCTGGGAGCGGGCCCTGCAGAGCGAGGAGGCCGCGGAGGCCATGAAGTTCGACGGGGTCCGCCCGGAGACGATCCTGGGTCTCGTCGAGGCCTAGGTCAACGCACCCTCGCGGCCCGGCCGTGGCGCCGGGCCGCCGAGAGCACGATCGCTACCCGATTTCCACCGCCGAGGTTGAGAAGGTCCCCTTCTTCACCGGCTTCGCGGCCTTTTTCCCGACAGCTTGGCCGCAGGTGGGACCGCCGGTGAAGCTCTCGCCGATGGTCCCCGCATTGATGCTGGCCGGCGTCTGGAAGGGGCCGCCTTCGAGCGTGCCGCTGAGACCCGAGTAGGCGGAGACTTCCGACAGCGGCATGATCAGGCTTCCCGTGGCGTTGCCCCCCGCTTCGTTCGGCGTCGCCTTGAAGACGAGGGAGTCGGACTTCGTGGTGGGTTCCAGGGACGCACTGGCGAGCGCCGAGCAGGTCACTTCTTCGGTCGTCGTGAGGTGCGCCACGTACTTGGCTTCGGTGAATTCCTGCGGTCCGTCGCAGCCTTTGAGTTCGCCCTTGACCGTGATGTTCTGGACTCGGGGTGTTTCTGAGAGGCCGGGCGAGAGCTTGATCGTGCCCTGGCTCTGTTCGCAGGTCTCGGCCCCAGGGGTCCCTCCGCCGCCGCCGCCCTCGCCGGGGCTGGTCACTTCCGTGCTGCCCGGCTGGCTGGTCCCTTCGGAGTCGGTGTTGGTGACCGTGACCTGGTAGGTCGTGCTCGGCTGCACCGGCCCCAGGTAGGCGCTCGCCCAGGTGCCGCTGACGGTCGTGCTCAGCACGGGCGGCCCCGGTTTCACCGGCGTGGCCGTCACCGTCGAGGAGGAGATCAGCCCGGCCGTTTCGGCGGCCAGCGTCCAGCCGACCTGCATCCTCAGGTATTCGGTTTCGCCCGATTCGAAGATCGAGACGCTGGCGCTGACACCGCTCGGCGCCGCCGGTGGCTGCAGCGGGGGTTCGCCGGTTTCGAGGTACGCCGATGCGCCGACGTTGTAGAGACGGTCGCCGTGGGCGTCGACGAATTCCCCGCCGCCACCCGCCGGGCCTTCCAGGGGCGCGAAGCTGCCCGTCTCTGCGAACCAGGTCCAGGTGACGCTCGCCCAGCCGGAGTAGGTCGTCGTTTTGTAGCCCCCTCCACGCCCGCTGCCGCCGCATTTGGTCGACATGTAGACGTCCCCGGCCGGATAGCCGTTGGAGGCGAAGCCCGTCGCGAACACTTCCTCCTGGATGCCTCCGCAGGAGTGCCCGAGCATCGAGAAGGCTGCAGACTGACTGAGGACCAACCGCGTGGGGGTCGCGGCTCCGGCCTCGGAAGCCAGGCCCAGGCACGTTGACGCGGCGGCTATCGCGCCCAGGATGATCCGGCGAGCACTGGTCAAGGCGTCGTCCCTTTCGTGAATTGCGTCATGGCGGGTGGGCAACCGACGAGGCCCCTGTCTTTCTACGACAGTGCCGCGACCCGAATCTCACGGCCCCGAGATGAGATCGTGCAGCCATCCTAACGACAGGTATTGGAGAGGTCCAGATCAACCACCGCGGAATACTCATGGGCATGCCAGACGCTCACCTCGACGATCTGCGCACGCAGGCTCGCTACGCCCGCGAGCGCTACCAGCTCTACAGGGCGAAGACCCACGGACCGCGGCCCACCAGCCCCGAGCGTCTGCGGGAGCTTCAGCGGGCCTTCGAGCAGACGGAGGCGCGCCTTCGTTTCGCCGAGGCCGAGGCGCAGCGGGCTCGCGAAGTGGACGAACCTCCGCACGGTCCCGGCTGACACCCGAGGTGCGACCATGGGCCCATGGCCTCCGGCGATCACGCCCTTGAGACGTCGGGGGCGAGGGGCTGGAGCTCGCTGGCGCTCGCGTCGGCCGCGGGGCTGTCGCCCGAGGACGTCCTGGTGCGCCTTCAGAGCAGCGCCGCCGGCCTGTCGCATGACGAGGCCTCGGCGCGGCTGGCCGAGATCGGGGCCAACGCGTTGCGCAGCCACGGCGCACGCCCGCTCGCGGTGTTCGTGCGTCAACTGCGCAATCCGCTGCTGATCCTGCTCGTGGCCGCCGCGCTGACCTCGTTCGCGGTGGGTGAGCGCACGAGCGCCGTGATCATCCTTCTGATCATCTGCCTCAGCGTCGGGCTGGGGTTCTTCAACGAGTACCGCTCCGAGCTGGCGGTCGAGGCGCTGCACTCCCAGTTGCGTCACACGGCTCTGGCCATGCGGGACGGCAAGCCGATGGCGATCGACGTAACCCAGCTCGTGCCGGGCGACGTCGTCACACTCGCCGTCGGCGACGTCGTGCCGGCAGACCTGCGCCTGCTTCATACCGATGGCCTGGAGTGCGACGAGGCGGTGCTCACCGGCGAGTCACTGCCGGCGGAGAAGAGCAGCGATCAGGCGCATGCGCCCGAGTCGTCCCTGGACCTCTCCTCGTGCGCGTTCATGGGCACCGTCGTGCGAGATGGGAGCGGGCTCGGCGTCGTCGTGCAGACGGGCGGCCGGACGGAGTTCGGCGCGATCGCGCTGAAGCTCGGAGAACGACAGCCCCAGACCGCCTTCCAGTTGGGCCTGACCGACTTCTCGCTGCTGCTCGTGCGGGTGACGGCCGTGCTGGCAGGCTCGATCCTGGTCCTCAACGTCGCAATCGGGCGCTCGCTGCTTGGGTCGGTGCTCTTCGCCTTGGCGATCGCCGTCGGCCTGACCCCTCAGCTGCTGCCGGCGATCGTCACGATCAGCCTCTCGACCGGTGCCAAGCGGCTGGCCGAGCGGGCCGTCGTGGTCAAGCGCCTGGTGAGCATCGAGGACCTGGGCAACATCGTGGTCCTGTTCACCGACAAGACCGGAACACTGACCGAGGGCGCAATCACGTTCTCGGCGGCCCTGGATGCCAGCGGCGGGCCTTCGGATGCGGCGTTGCGTGCCGGCCTGCTCTGCAACGACGCGACGTTCGCCGAGGGACGGGTGGTCGGCGGAAACCCGCTCGACCGAGCGCTGTGGGAGGCGCCGGGCGCGACGGGAGCCGATGTCAAGGACGCTCGACGAGTCGCCGAGCGCCCCTTCGACTACCAGCGCCGGCTGGCATCGGTTCTGATCGAGGACGGCGACGGTCTCCAGGTGATCGTCAAGGGAGCCCCCGAGACGGTGCTCGCTCGCTGTGTGGAGGTGCCCCGGGAGGCACAGGCGGTGCTCGATGGGCAGTTCGCTGCGGGCAGCCGCGTGATCGCCGTGGCCACCCGCGCCGCCGGCATCGCCGATGGCCGGACGAGCCTGGGTGACGAGGACGAGCGGGACCTGCGCCTCGCGGGCTTTCTCACCTTCGTCGATCGCCCGAAGGCCGACGCACGCGAGGCGCTCGACCGTCTCAGGCGGCTCGACGTGGAGGTGAAGGTCATCACCGGCGACAACGCCCGAGTCGCCCAGAAGGTCTGCTCTGACATCGGCCTTGCCGTGCAGGGAACGCTGACGGGCACCCAGCTCGACGAGATGGACGATTCACAGCTCGCGGCGGCGCTGGCGCAGACGACGATCTTCGCGCGCGTGACGCCCGAGCAGAAGTCCCGCCTCATCAAGGCCCAGCGTGGGCTGGGCTCGACGGTCGGGTTCCTCGGCGACGGCGTCAACGACGCGGTCGCCCTCCACGACGCCGACGTGGGCATCTCGGTGCAGACCGCCACTGACGTGGCCAAGGACGCGGCCGACATCGTCCTGCTCGACAAGGATCTCGGGATCCTCGCGGGCGGGGTCGTCGAGGGCCGGCGCATCTTCGCCAACACGATCAAGTACGTCCTGATGGGCACATCCTCGAACTTCGGGAACATGTTCAGCGCCGGCGGCGCCTCGCTGATCCTGAGCTTCCTGCCGATGCTCCCGACGCAGATCCTTCTCAACAACCTGCTCTACGACGCCAGCGAGATGACGATCCCGACCGACAACGTCGACGAGGAGCAGCTCCAGCGTCCGGCGCACTGGGACACCGGTTTCATCCGCCGCTTCATGACCCTGTTCGGTCCGATCAGCTCCATCTTCGACTTCGCCACGTTCGGGATCATGATCTGGGTCTTCAACGCGTCCGCGCCGCTCTTCCGATCCGGCTGGTTCGTCGAGTCGCTGGCGACCCAGAGCCTCGTCATCTTCGCCATCCGAACCCGCCGCATCCCCTTCTTTCGCAGCCGTCCCAGCACCCCGCTCGCCGCCGCGACCCTTATCTGCGTGGCGATCGGCATCCTGCTGCCCTATTCCCCAGTCGCTCACGTCCTCGGGTTCACCGCTCTGCCGGCCGGCTTTCTGGCCGTCCTCGTGGTGATGATCCCCATCTACCTGGTGCTCGTCGAGCTGGGCAAGCGGAGCTTCTACCGCGTCCGGGCACCCGGTCGCGTGATCGCTCGCCGGCTGCCCGATCGCGAGCGCCGGATCCATCACCGCGCCTCGCGCTGGACCACCCACGGGGGTCCGCGCCGACCGATCGCCGCGGTCCGGCCGTGGGGAGGCGAACGGCTACGCGGTGATCACCGCGCGGGTAGGAGTCTCTCGCCGCGCTAGCCTGGGTATATGCGCACGCAGGCCGAACGCGCGGCCGAGCGCCGCATTCTCAAGCTGGAGGAGGTGCGCCGGCAGGTCAAGGATGGCTCCCTCACGATCCGGCCGATGACACCGCAGGAGCGCAAGCGCTATCCGTCGGTGACTCCAACAGCGCGTCGCAAGTGACGAGCTTCTTCGTCGCCGGCGTCGAGTCCCAGGGCGGGCTCGCCGAGCAGGCCTACGGTGAGCTGCGCGAGCGTTCGAGAGTCGTCGCAGGCTGCCCGGCGAGCTCACGGCGAATCTTCAAGCTGAGCTGTCGCCACAAAGGACGCGACCGCGAGATCGAGGTGGGCAGGCCGCTGTCCGAGGGCGGCGACGTCGTCGTGGCGATCCTCGACCATGGACGGTTCGAGCCCTACTGCGTGCACACCACCCACGGCAGCGTCGGGATGACCGAGCGTGTCAAGCATCCGGTCTATTCGGTGACGGAGTTCTCGTGATGGATGGTCCGGCCGATGACGCGGCGATTCGTGCTCTGCTCACCCGGCTTGCCCGACCTCATGCCTCCGGAGGCGACGTGATCGAGCGGGCCGCGCTCCTCGCGGAGGGAGCCGAGTTTCCCGCGATCATGGCCTGGATCACCGACCACGCCGGAATGCCCGAGGCGCGCGTCGCCACGGCCACCAGGAAGGGCCTGCACGGACCGCGCATGAGCAGCGACAGCGGGGCGGCGCAGCCTCAGCCGCTGCGCTACGTCCTACCTGCCGGCACGCTGGCCTGAGCCCCGCATCAAGCGCGCGGCGCGACCAGCCGATCGCTCACGCCGCGGCGGCGTGAGCGTGCGCGCCGAGGAACTGCAGCAGGGCGGTCGTTGACCTGGTCGGTGTGCGTCCGGGAGATGGCGTGCGGCCCGCCTCCATCAGGGCAGCCAGGTCCGCGACGAAGGTGTCGTAGTCGTAGCCCAACACCAACGTTGGCGTACGGCATGACGCTCCTTCAGGTTGTTCTTGATCCCCAGCGTGTGAGGCCCGCCACCATCAGCGATAGGCCTCGAGCTTCGGCTGACAAGTCGCCCCGGTGCGTAGCCTTCACGGCTGGGAATGGGCACCCCCTTGGACGCGTCCGCGGGCCCCGGCTGGGGTGACTAATCGCGAGCGATCACGCGGTCGACCTCGACGGCCTCCCCGGAGGCGCTGTCGGGATAGACGACGATCACCGTCGGCGCCCCTCCGAACCAGGCGCTCATCTCGCCCTCGCCGACATACTCGGCGGCGCGCCGCGAGCCGTCGGGCTGCACCACCCACACGTCCTGGCCTTTGCGAAAGAGGCTGTCGCCGATGCTGGTCATCGCCAACCGGGGATTGTGCGCGCTGTCGCCGCGGCGCCCGTCACCCGAAACGGGTGACGGACCTCAGCGGCCGAACCAGCGGGCGCTGCGGCTGGAGCCGAAGTGCTCCTTCTCGGTGACGAGGGCGCCGGAGGGCTCCTGGAAGGTGCCGGTGGGCTTGGGACCGGAGAGGAAGTCCACGTCCACGCGACCGACGCGTCCGGAACCGAACTCGATGTAGCAGGAGCCGCGCCCGTCGTAGGGCTCCCCCGGCTCACCTCCCCTGGCTGCGGCGATGATGGAGCGTGCGACCACGCGGGCGGCCCCCTCGGCGAAGACGCCCGCTTTGGGCACCCCGATATCCGCCACGTCCCCGATCGCGTACATACCGGGGAAGCGCGTCTGCAGCGTCCTCGGCTCCACGGGCACGTAGTCGCCCTCGGCCATCCCGCTGGCCAGGACGACGTCTGGGGCACGGTGCTTGGGGACCCCCAGGAAGAGGTCGTAGGGCATCTCCGAGCCGTCATCGAGGACGGCCACCCGGCGGGTGCCATCCAGGGCGCTGACCCGCCGGCCGGGGACGAACTCGATGTCGCGCTCGGCGAAGGCGGCCAGCAGGGCGCTGGAGGTGTCAGGTGACGGGGGGACCGGGGTGTCGAAGGGGATCACGAAGGAGATCTGGCACTGATCGCGCACTCCGCGTGTCGAGAGGTGGTCGTGCAGCAGCAGGGCAGCCTCGCTCGGCGCCGGAGGGCACTTGAAGGGGGCTCCGCAGACCCCGATGATCGCGCGACCCTCCGAGAACGTCGGAATGATCCCGGCGAGCCGTTCGGCGCCGGCCACCGAGTAGAACTCGTTGCCGGCCTCGCCGAGTCCGGGGGTGGCGTCCATGTCGTAGTCGGCCCCGAGCGCCAGGACTAGAGGGTTGATGTGGGTTGTCCCCGGCGGGAGGAGTCGGGGTTGACATAAAGAAAGGGCGTCCAGCTCTGCCAACCACTTCGAGATTGGGGCTCGACGTGATCGCATCGCTGGACACCCTCGTTGTCGCAGGCTACGTGTTCGCCTGCTCGCTGTCGATTCCTCGTCCTGGCCCGCAGGGGCTGATCACCGATCAGGAGCTGATCGCGCTCGCCGTCGCACAGGCCGTGACGGGCCTCAGCAGCGACCGGCAGTTCTTGGGCGTGATCGGCAAGCTCTTGCCGGGGTTCTTTCCCTACCTGCCAGACCAGCCGCAGTACAACCGGCGCTTGCGGCGCCTGACACCACAGATCACCGCGGTGCAGTTGATGGTCGCCCAGCTGATCGCCGAGGGTGAGGTCCGCTTGGTCGATGGGACGCTGATCGGCTGCGCCAACTATCCCGGCTGTGCCAAAAAGAGCTCCTTCGCGCCCGACGCGGCCTACGGCTACTGCCCGTCCAAGAGCCTTTACGTGTGGGGCATGCGCCTGGTGGTGATCTGCGACCGAAAGGGGGTTCCAGTGGGCTATGACCTGGTCGGGCCCAAGACCGGACAGGAGCGCGAGAGCGCCTTTCGCCTGGCCACGGCGCATGCGGGGAGCGTCCTGTTCGCCGATGGCGGCTTCTGGGGCACCGAGTACGACAGCAGCATGCAACTGATCGACATCCAGCTCATCACCCCCGCCAAGCACAAGCTCGGGCAGCGACCTCAAAGCGAGATCTCCAAGGCCCGCATCCGGCTGATCATCGAGTCGGTGTTCTCCAACCTCAAGCGACAGATGCGCCTCGAAGAGCACCTCGCCAAGACCAAGCCCGGCCTCGCGCAGCGAATCGTCGGGCGCCTGCTCGCCCTCACACTCGGCATCTACCTCAACCTCCACACCGGCCGCCCACCACGCGCCCTCGCCGCCTACGACGGACGCTAAACCCACATCAACCCTCTAGGACGTCGGCCTCGTGGACGGAGGCGTCGGTGGTCACCCTCTTCGCCTCCGGGTCGATCGCGGTGATCGTCTCCTGCAGAAAGCGAACCCCCGGCTTGGCGATCTCGCGGTACGGGAGACGGACGGCCTCGGGCGTCGTACGCCCGAACACCACGTCGAGCTTGGAGTAGCCGAAGACGAACGAGTCGTTCTTGTCGACGAGCGTCACCTCGACACCGTCGCCGAGCGCCTCGGAGAGCATCGTGGCAAGCTCGAGGCCGCCGAAGCCGGCTCCGAGGATGAGGACGCTGCTCACCGGGCGATCATAGCCGAGGGGGTTAGACACAAAGAAACAGGGCCATCCGAGGAGATCTGAGTCGGCTCGTGCGGATCGCCGCTCCCGCGGACCGGTCGAGCGGGCGGATGGCGAAGCAACTACGCTCTCGGTGTCGCCTCGCCTTCTGGCAGCAAGCGGGCGCACGTCGCTGACCGAGCTTGTATCGAGAGGAGAAACCACGATGACCCTGCAGCTGGGAGACACCGCCCCGGATTTCGAGGCGCAGACCACCGAGGGCCCGATCCGATTCCACGACTGGATCGGCGACTCCTGGGCCGTGCTTTTCTCACACCCCAAGAACTTCACCCCGATATGCACGACCGAGCTCGGCTACATGGCGAAGATCAAGCCGGAGTTCGACCGCAGGGGCGTCAAGGTGATCGGGCTGTCCGTCGACCCGGTCGAGAAGCACGCCGGCTGGGCGCAGGACATCGAGGAGACCCAGGGCGAGGCGCCCAACTACCCGATCATCGGCGACGCGGACTTCCAGGTCTCCAAGCTGTACGGGATGCTGCGGAGCGGACGTCAGCGGCGACCCAGCCGACCGCACCGCGGCCGACAACCAGACCGTGCGCAACGTCTTCGTGATCGGCCCCGACAAGAAGATCAAGCTCGTCCTCGTCTACCCGATGACGACCGGCCGCAACTTCGACGAGGTGCTGCGGGTGATCGACTCGCTGCAGCTGACCGCGAAGCACAAGGTCGCCACACCGGTGAACTGGCAGCAGGGCGAGGACGTCATCATCGCCGGCTCGGTCTCCAACGACCAGGCGAAGGAGATCTTCGGCGAGCTGGAAAGAGCCCAAGCCCTACATCCGGATCGTCCCGCAGCCGAGCTGAGGGCCGCCATCCGCGATGGCCGCCCGGGCTACGCTGGTCCCGATGCGCTTCCCCCGCTTCAGGTCCGGCGTGGCCAAGGATCCTCCGGTGGCAGTGGACGACCCTCGCCTGGAGGGCTGGGAGACCGTGAGCACCTTCGAGGATCAGGGCACGGCCGTGGCCTGGCGCGACCAGCTGCGTGCGCTGGGGATTGACGCCGCCTGCACCGCCGACCACCCGTTGGACCGATTCGGCCGTGGCGACATCTATCTCGTCGTAGCGCCCGGCCAGTGGTCACGGGCTAACGAGATCCTCGAGAACCTCGACTGACCGCCGGGGACGATGGGCTCCGGGCCACGCCCGGACTCGCGCCCGGACTCCACCTGCATCGTCTTCGTCTAAGCCCTACGATGTGGACAGCTCGCGCCCGCGCGCGGGAAGTGGGGAGAACCCGCGCCGCGCATCGGGGGGCTGGGCCTGCACATGCGGAGCGGCCTACACACATCGGAAGGCAAGCTGCGAGGGGCGGACATCGCCGGGGATGTCCCGCTGACGATCCTCTTCACAGACGTCGAAGGATCGACCGCGCTGCAGTCTGGGCGCGGGGACCACGAGGCGCGCGCGGTGACGGCCGCCTGCGAGTCGCTGATCCGCGACCACGTCGAGGCTCACGGCGGGCGGGTCGTCAAGTCGCTCGGGGACGGGCTGATGGTCGCGTTCAGCTCTCCGCGTCGGGGGGTGGCATGTGCGCTTGCCATCAACCATGCGCTCGCCTCCGCGCCCTCCGAGGGCCTGCAGGGGGTGCGACTGCGGGCTGGCCTTCATACGGGTGAGGTGCTCAGCGTCGACGACAACCTCCATGGCGCCGCGGTCAGCGCTGCTGCCAGGATCTGCGCGCGAGCGACCGGGGGCGACGTGCTCATCTCGGACGTCGTGCGCCAGCTCTGCGGAACGCTCCCGGGGGTCGGCTTCGAGGACCGCGGCCGGGTCACCCTCAAGGGGTTTCCCGACCGCTGGCGCCTGTTTCGCGCCGTGCCCGTCGCGGTCGCGCCCCAGCTGAGCCGCGGGGAGCTCTCGTTCGTCGGTCGAGAGGGCCTGCGCGGGGAGTTGCGCGAGCTGCTCGAACAGACCGGCCGCGGACACGGCGGCGTGGTGATGCTGGGCGGGGAGCCCGGCGTGGGCAAGACGCGCCTCACGCGGCAGACCGGAGTCGATGCGCGCCAGCAGGGCTTCGAGATCCGCGTCGGACACTGCCACGAGCATGGCGACCTGCCTTACATGCCGTGGGTGGAGATGCTCGAAGTCGTGACCCGCACGCGCACTCCTGAGGAGCTGATGAGCCGCTTCGGCGAGCAGGCGTCCGCGATCGCGCAGATGGCGCCGGCGCTGCGACGAAGCCTGCCCGAGCTGCCGCCGCTCCCCGAGCTGCCGGGAGCCCAGCAGCGCTGGTATCTGTTCAAAAGCGTGCGCGAGTACCTCTTGCGCGTCGCGGCCGAGCGCCCGATGCTGCTCGTGTTCGAGGACCTGCATTGGGCCGACGAGTCGACGCTGCTGCTGCTCGAGGACGCTGCCGAGTGGGTGCAGGGCGTCCCGATTCTCCTGCTCGGCACGTATCGCGGCGCGGCATCCGCGACGCCCGAACGTCTCGGCGCCACCCTGGCCCGGCTCGCGCCCCTCGGGCACGCGTCGCTCAAGACCGTGCCGCGCTTCCGCGAGGCCGATGTCGAGCAGATGCTCACCCAGCTCAGCGGAGATCGCCCGCCCGAGGCCATCTCCGCGGCCATCTACGGCAAGACCGACGGCAACGCCTTCTTCGTGGAGGAGATGTTTCGCAACCTCGTCGAGTCGGGGCGCCTCCTCGATGAGCTGGGCCGCTTCCGGGCCGATGTGAGCGTCGACGACCTCGACGTGCCGGCCAACGTGCGGCTTGTGATCGAGGCGCGTCTCGGCCGTCTGAGCGGGGCGACGCGCGAGCTGCTGGGCGTCGCTGCCGTCCTCGGACGCACGTTTCCCTACAGCGTGCTGGAGGCCGCCGGAGACTGGGGTCCCGACGACGTGCTCCGGAGCATCGAGGAGGCCGGCCGGGCACAGCTGCTGTTCGAGAGGACGAGCGATGCGGACATCCAGTACAGGTTCAGTCACGAGCTCGTTCGCCAGACGCTGATCGCAGGCCTCTCGGCGCCGCGACGCCAGCGCCATCACGCGCGAGCGGCCAACGCGCTGGAGCAGATCCACGCGTCGGAGCTCGACGGCCACGCGGCTGACATCGCCCGGCATCTGCTCGCGTCCGGGCGCAGCGCCGACACCCTGCGCACCGTCGGCTACCTGGCGAGGGCGGGTGATCGCAGCCAATCGGCGGCCGCATTCGAGGAGGCTCTGCGTGCATACGAGCAGGCATTCGCGCTGCTCCCGGCAGAGCACAGTCGCGAGCGCGCCGACCTGTTGCTGAAGATCGGGCTCGCCCACCGCAGCCTGCGCCATTGGGACGCGGCCGTCGCGACCTGGGACGAGGTGATCGACCTGCTCGAGCAGCTCGGCGACGTGGAGGGAGCCGCCGAGCAGTGTTGGGGGCTTTCCGAGCAGCTGATCTGGGCCTACCGCTTCGCCGAGCTGGGCGTCGTGCTGAAGCGAGGCCTGCAGGTCCTGGCAGATCGGCCGAGCCCTCACCGCCCAAGGCTCATGGGCATGACGGGACTGCTCCTCACGCTCGGCGGCCAGTACGAGGCGGGCGCGGAACACATCGCCGCCGCGAACACGCTCGCCGAGCAGGGCGCAGACCGTCAACTGCGAGCCGAGGTGTGGCTCTTCGAGGTGATCTACGACTACTTCCTGATGCGCCTTCCCCAGGTCGTCGAGGCGGGCCGACGCGCGACCGAGCAGTTGCGCGAGCTCGGCAGCGTCTGGCTCCTGGCCGACGGCCTCTCATTCCGCGGCACAGGTCTCGCCTTCACGGGGCTCTTCGCGGAGGCAGAGGAGGTTCATCGCGAGTGCGAGCAGCTGGCGGCCGGCCTCGGCAACTGGGCCGCCCTCAGCGCCACCCACCGGAGCAAGTTCGCGGTGGCCGTTGCCACCCGGGCGGATCTGGACGAGCTCGAGTCGCTGGCGGGGGAGCAGTTCAAGCTGGCCAAAGACACGGAGAGCCCGGGCTGGATGGCCTACGCCCACACGCTTCGGGGCATGGTCGCCTTCTGGCGCGGCGAGTGGGAGCACGCCGAGGAGGATCTCGGGCAGGGCGTCAGCCTGGCGATGCCGTTCTGGTACGGGGTCCACCACGGCGCCCTGCTGCTCGAGCGGGCCTACCGCGGCCGGGCAGATGACGTGCAGGCTCAGCTCGCCCAGCTGCGAGGGGCCCTGCCGACGCCGGGTCAGCCGAACCTGATCGGCTCCTGGAGCCTGGCGATCATGGCCGCGGAGGCGGTGGCCGTGTTGGAAGACGAGGCGTGGGCGCAGGTGCTCTATCCGCTGGTCCTGGAGGCCTGCGAGACCGGTGCGATCATGCGGCAGCTCGACGGACGGCTGATCCAGACCGTGGCGGGCATGACCGCGGCCGTCGCTGGACACCCCGACGCGGCCAAGCATCACTTCGAGACCGCGCTGCTCCAGGCCGACCAGCTGCCCCACGTGCTCGAGCATCCGCAGGTGCGCCACCACTACGCACGCTTCCTGCTCGAGCTCGGCGCCGAGGGCAAGCGGGAGAGGGCGCTGGCCCTGCTCGAGGAGGCAATCGACGACTACGCGCGGATCGGGATGCCTCGGCACGAGGCGATGGCACGTGAACTGTTCGCGGCCCCGCCGCACGGACCCCTCCCGCGGGCCCACCCAGGGCGAGCGGGAGCGCTGCACAACGACGAGAGCACGCCGACATGAGGATCACGAGCAAGCCAACCGACCAGGCTGCAACCACCCACCTGAAGATCGCGAGGAGGTCGCTCCGATGAGCACCACAACCGAAGCCGACGTCGCGCCCGCCATGCCTGCGGTCGCCTCCCCGAGCCTGGAGCGCCTCAAGGCCCGCATCCTGGGCCGGCACGGAGAATTGCCCCTCACCTTCGCCCTGAGATCGCCCGGCGGGGCGATCACGATCGTGGGAGCGGGCGAGCCGGTGCTGGAGATCTCCGTCCTGACGCAGGCCGGCTTCGCGGCGGTGGGCTCGCGCAGCGAGCTGGCGCTTGCGGAGGCCTACATGAATGGGGACATCGACATCGACGGAGACCTGCTGAACGCCATGAAGCTGCGCTCGCTCCTGACCAACTACAGCCCTGTGGTGCGCGCCTGGGCTCAGCTCAAGCCGCTGCTACTCGGGCGCAGGCGCTGCAACCCGGGATGGATCGCCAAGCACTACGACGCCGAGAACGTCCAGCTCATCGCGATGGACTCCGATCACCGGATCTACACGCCCGGCCTCTACGCCTCCGAACAGGACACGCTGGAGGACGGCGCCGAGCGCCGGCTGGCGATGATCTACCGCTCGCTGGAGCTGACCGCGGGGGACTCGGTGCTCGACATCGGGTGCGGGTGGGGTGGCCTCATGCGCTACTGCGCGCGCCGCGGGGTGCGCCCGACCGGGATATCGCTGTCCCGTGACCAGGTCGAGTTCGCCCGCGGGCGCATGGCCGAGGAGGGCCTCGAGGCGAGCGTGCTCTACCAGGACTTCTTCTCCTACAGGCCCAAGGAGCGCTTCGACGCGATCAGCATCATGGGGGTGCTGGAGGACATCTCCGACTACCGCCTGGTCATGCGGCGAATCGCCGATTGGATCAAGCCGGGCGGTCGCGTGTACATGGACTTCGCCGCGTCCTACCGGCGGCTGGGGATCTCCCCGTTCATCACCCGCCACGTCTGGCCCGGGAAGTTCAGGATGGTCTACATGCCCGAGCTCACGAAGGCGATCAACAGCTCGCCGTTCGACATCGTGGAGCTCCGCAACGACCGCCGCAACTACCACCTGTGGACCAGAAAGGGCTATGAACGCACGACCGAGCGACACGCGGAGATCCTCGCGGCCGCCGACGAGCGCATGTGGCGGACCCTCCGGCTGCTCTACGCCGGCTGCGCTCACATCTTCGGCCCGGACTCCACCCGAGCCACGGCCTACCGGCTGGTGCTCGAGGCCCAGGGGGCTCGGCCGGGCCAGCTGCTGCGGGGCCCGGCCTCGCCTACAGCCCGTGGTGGGGCCACTCCACCGTGCGCTCGCCGCGCTTGAAGGCGCTGGCGCCGATGGCGTGCGAGTCGCGGCGCATGAACACGGAGATGATCGCCTCCGCCTCCATCCGCAGCCGCTCCTCCAGGGTGTGCCCGACGCCGCGAACGACCGTCTCCTTGTCGGTGCGGATCGCCCCCTGCGGCAGGGCTGCGATCTCGTGGGCGAGCTGCTGCGCCCGGGCCAGCGCCTGACCCTCTGGCACGACCTCGTTGACAAGCCCCATGCGCTCGGCCTCCGCCGCGCCCACCCGCCGCCCGGTGATGATCATCTCGAGCGCCCGCCCGAAGCCGACCAGCAGTGGCAGACGCGCCGTCAACCCGTCGCCTGCGACGATGTTCCAGCGTCGCTCGGTCGCCCCGAACTCGGCATTCTCGGCGGCGATGCGGATGTCGGCGAGCATCGCCGTCTCCAGGCCCGCGGCGAACGCGTAGCCGTTGACGGCTGCGATCACCGGCTTGAAGACGTCGATCCTGCGGGTGTAGCCGCAGACGCCGGCCGAGGAATAGAGCTCGCGCCGGTACCGGTCGTAGTCGCCGAATTCGGTCCACTCGGCCGCGTCCTGCAGATCCCAGCCCGCGCAGAAGGTCGTGGTCCCGGCGCCGGTGATCACCAGCACGAAGGCCTCGTCGTCGTCGCGGAACCGCTGCCAGGCATGCTGCAGCTCGTCGTTCATCGTCCGATTGATCGCGTTGTGCTGCTCGGGGCGATTGTGGGTGAGCGTGACGACATGCTCGTCCTGCTCGTAGATGAGCGTCTGGTAATCCATGTCGGCTACCTCTCGGCTGGACATCGGCGCGACGGCTGGCCACCTTCGGCGGGTCGGCACCGCCAGCAGAGTCTATAGGCGCGCCCCTGGCGCTAGACTCGAAGCGGCTTCTCGAACGGAGGAGGTCTCGTGGATACATCAGGCCCGTCAAAGGCTCGTCGACGTCCCTCGGCAGCGCTCGCGAGCGTGCGGCTCTTCATCGTGACCGCCGCGGCGCTACTGGCGGTCGGCGCTCCTGCGCAGGCACGCCGCAAGGACCACACCCCGCCGGTGTTCGCAGGCCTGAGGTCGGCGACCACCTGCATCCCCGGCCCGATCGGCCCGGAAAGGACCAGCAGCTACCACCTCGGCTGGGACCCGGCGACCGACAACGTCACACGCTCGAGGAGGATCGTCTACGAGGTCTACCGGGCGACCACGCCCGGTGGCGAGGACTTCTCGAAACCGACGTACACGACCGCTCGTGGGGTCACCTCCTTCGACACCCCCCAGCTCGCGACGAACGAATACTTCTACTTCGTCGTCCGCGCGCGGGACCGGGCAGGCAACGAAGACTCGAACACCATCGAGCAGGAAGGCCAGAACCTCTGCGTTTGAGGCACTGGTGCCCACTGTTCGTGTCGTGGCCACGCCGCCCCTTCCCCCGCTGACACCCCAGTTCAGGGCGTGGGTCGAACAGGAACGTATGCGGGGCACACGGGCGGTCCGGGCGATCATGAGGCAGCGCCGGCTACTGCCTGGCGACACGCGCGGTCTCGAACGGTTCGCAATTCGCATGGCACTCGTCGATCTGACCGGCTGGGCAGCGAGCTGGGCGAACGGACTCCACGACGGACTCAGCAGGGCGGGCTACGGCGAGACCGCGGCGGTGTTCGCCGTCAGTCCGCCGTTCGCCGCCACCGACCCGACGACGCGCGACTGCGACCAGCTCGGCGAGTATGTCCAAGCGCGCATGAGGGTGTTGCAGGACCTGCTCGCCGCGGATTCAGGTTGAGCCAGACATGGGCGGGCAAGACCCCTCGTGTGAGGGGATGATCGAGAGCAGTCCGGACGCGTGGCGGACGTCGCCGGCGGCGAAGACGCCTGGGACGCTCGTCTCGAGCAGCAATGGGGCTCGCTCGAGCGGCCAACGGCTCGGTCCGTCGCTGTCGGCGTCCAGGTCGTTCCCGGTGAGGATGTACCCCTGCTCGTCACGCTCCACGGTCCCGTCCAGCCACTCCGTGCGTGGCTCGGCGCCGATCATCACGAACAGTCCAGCGGTCGGGATTCGTTCGACGGCGCCGCTTGCCCGGTCGCGCACGACGATCGCCAGCAGCAGGCGACCATCGTGTCGAACCACGGTTGGGAGCCGCGACCCGGCTTGGCCGACCTCCCGCAGGAGCGCGAGGCCATCCTCGGAATCGGTCGGGTGGAAGGCGAACGGAATGTTAAAGCGCGTAAGGAGGTCGCGGATCTCGTGGGCGCGCGCGCTGTTCTCGAGCGCCGTGATCCGGAACATCGTGAATCCCTCCGACTCCAAGCGCGCCCAGCTTGCGAGGAACTCGCTCACCGCCGGGTACAACCCTCGATCGGGGAACCACGGCTTGACGAGGTGATAGTCGATCTGGCCGAGCATCATCGCGGGCACGGTCGGATTCGCCGTCGTGTAGTCCCGCTCGACAAGAAGGATCCGCTTCGCCAACGGATGCAGAGCGTGAGCGCGTGCGAGGAACTCGATGCCCGTCATCTCCGGCATCTGCTGGTCGGCGATCAACAGGGCAACGGGCTCAGCGCCGTCCGCCAACACCGTCAGCTGAGCCCGGCCGCGGGGCCGTCGGCGCCGATGATCCTCGTGTCATCCCCGAAGCGCCGGCTGAGATCGCTCTGAAGCGCCTTCAGAACCGGTGCCTCAGACGAGACGAGGAAGATGATCGGTGAACTGTCGACGACGACCGGACGGCCGGTGCCGGCCGATCCGCCGCGTCGGGACGATATGTGAATGGTCTGCGGTGTTGCCACATTGCCTCGTTTTCGCAGCGAGCTCTGTGTGGCGGAAGCTACGCGGCCCGGCTCAACATTCGCTCAGCGGCCGCTCAAATCACCGCCAGGTCCGCGAACCGCGACGCGACCACGCTGACCATGGTCGAGAGCGTGACTCAGTAGTAGTCCTGAACCGCCATCGACCAGCGCGCAGAGTCCCTGCCGCCGGAGATCAGCAGCCGGTAGAGGCCGGGGCCGCTGGTGAAGGTGTGGGTCTGCGATTGGCCTTCGCCCAGGTCGAAGCTGCCAGCGTCCGAGCCCCTGCGCAGGTCGCGGGCTTCGGCGCTCGGCCCGCCGCAGACCAACAGCAGCAGGCAGGTGCCCTGGAAGGCCATGCTGTAGGTCACCCGCCATCGGGCGCCGAGGACGCGGAAGGGCACCGACCTGCCGTCGTCGACCCCGGAGAACGTCGTCAGGGCGCGCCAGTGCGGGGTCTCCGAGATCGACAGCGCGACCGTCGAGCCGCGCGGCGCTTTCGCGGGCGGGCCGGGTGACTGCCTGATCACAACGCCCGGCCGGGAGCCGGGCGCCGCGACAGCCGTCAGGCTGTAACGCAGCCCGGCGTTGGCGATCAGGCTCCCCGCCGACGAGGCCGGCATGCCGAGGACTCCCGGCACGGCCACGGGCGGGGGCCCGGCGCTGAGCACCACGCGGACCGTCGAGCCGTCGGCGACGCGCGTCCCAGGCGCCGGGTCCTGCGCGATCGCGATTCCCGCCGCGGCTTCGGAGTAGCGCCTGGAGAAGGCCGGCCGCACATGCAGTCGCCTCGCTCGCGCCTGGACCCCGCCTCGCGGCAGCCTCCGCAGCTCGGGGACCGTCGTGCGGGCGCCCTGCCCGCTGAGCAGGAGCGCCGCGACGGCGCCGGCGGCCAGCAACAGCAGCACGGCCGCCAGCACCGCGACCGGGCGGCGCCGCCAGGGCGGGTCGGAGCGGCGTGAGGGCGGTCTGGGCAGGGTCGGCGGAGGCGCGGCGCCGAGCACGCGGGTGGGAGCCGCACGCGTCTCGCGCTCGCTCGCCGCCCCGAGGTCGATCGTCTGCGCCTCGCCCGCCGAGGCCACCCGTGGGACCGGCGAGGCGGCCTCGGAGGCCGCCGTGTGGGAGGCGCAGAGCGCGTCGGCCATCGCGCCGCCGTCCGGATAGCGCTCAGCCGGGTCCTTGGCCAGCGCCCGCTGCACCACCTGCCGCAGCGCCGGAGGAACCCCGCTCGGGAGCGGGGGCGGCGCATCCTGGAGGTGACGCAGGCCCAGCTCCACGGGTGAGCCGTCAACGAACGGCGGACTGCCGGCGAGCATCTCGTACAGCACCACGCCCGCGCTGTAGACGTCGGTGGCCGCAGTCGTGGGCCGGCCGCGGGCCTGCTCGGGGGACATGTAACGGGGAGTGCCCGCGACCGTCGCCGTGAGCGCCTGCGAGGTCCCCTCGGCGAGCCGGGCGACACCGAAGTCCCCCACCTTGACCCGACCGTCGGCGCCCAGCAGGACGTTGGCGGGCTTGACGTCGCAGTGGACCACCCCCTCCCTGTGCGCGCTGGCGAGCGCCCGGCACAGCTGCTCGGCGACCGAGCACGCCTCCTGGACCGGCAGCGGGCCGCGACGAAGCCGGTCGGCAAGGCTCTCGCCCTCGACGAGCTCGGCGACGTAGTAGGGGCCCTCCTCGGCGTGGCCGATGTCATAGATGTGCACCACTCCGGGGTCGCTCACCCGGGCGAGCAGCTGCGCCTCCCGCTCGAAGCGCCTGACCCAGCCGCTGTCCTCCGCCCACCACGGCTTGATCACCTTCACGGCGACCGCCCGTCCCAGCCTCCTGTCCTGCCCCCGGTAGACGCACCCGAAGGCGCCCTCACCGAGCATCTCATGGAGCTCGTAGCGGTCGTCCAGCGCGCGACCGGCCAGATCGGGGGTCCGAAGCATCGCCCACGAGTATTCCGCGCCTTCGCCCGCGAGGACGCCGACGGCGCCGTCAAGACGCTCAGATCACGAGGCCGCGGCGAAAGCGGGCCCCTGGCGATCGGCAGAAGCCCCGCGCCGGGAAGTGTCAGCCGTGGAGCGCATGCACCGAGTTCAGGCACATCTCATACTCGGTGTAGATCCCCGCTTTCCGAGCCACCGAGAAGCCGGCGGCGAGCGCGAGTCGTGCCGCGACGTGGTTCTCGCTGAGCGTCATCGCGATCAGGGAGTCGAGACGAGCCAGCCGAGCGTGCTCGACGACCCGCCCGACGAGCTCTCGGCCAAGGCCGTGCCCATGCCAGTCGTCAGCGACGGCGATCGCAAGCTCGGCCGATTGAGGATCGTCGGCGGTCCTGATGTAGCGCGCGACGCCCACCACGGTGGTCTCATCCGCTGTCAGGGCGGCGTATACCACGTGGCGGTTGCCGTCGAACCGCAGCATCTGATCGAGCAGGCCGTCGCTCATCCTCCGTATGGGCGCCGCAAAACGTAGATAGCGCGAGCGCGCGGAGAGGCCGGCAACCGCCTCCTCGTACTTCGCCCGGTCGGCTGGGCGCATGGGCCGAATGCGAACCCCGCGGCCATCGTCGAGGGCGAAGCTCATCCCACTGCGCTCCGTCTCAGCGTCGGGCACCGGCTCCCGGACGCGCTGCTCGGCCGACATGTGATCCGGCGTCCCGGTCATGGCGTGCCTCCCTGATGAGTTGCCTAGTCGATCTCTCGCAGGGTCCCAGCCGTCTCTGCGCACACGCTCAGCATTCGCTTAAACGACTCTGGCGGGTTCACGCTCCGGGCTCATCAGGCGTGGTGGAGCCCCACGGACACGTCTCGCCGTCCGAGGCGGTCATCCGATTCGGGCGATGTGCACGGGAGCCGCGGTCGTGATCCTCTGCCCGCGTGACGAGAACCAATCGGGCGGCTTGAAGGGAGATCGATGGACATCTTCGAGATCAAGCAGAAGGAAATCGTCGGCCGGGAGGAGGTCGCGAGGCGCCTGCGGGTCCTTGCGGACATGCTCGCCCGGCACAACAACATGGAGTTCGAACGCGGCGGGATGCATTTCACGGTGCACGTCCCCGACCAGGTGCAGCTCAAGGTCGAGCTCGAGGTCGAGACCGATGAGCGCGAGCTCGAGATCGAGCTGAAGTGGTGACCCGCGGCCGGGCTGCTCAGGTCACCGGGCGGTAACGGCAGCCGCGGAATCCGGATGACGGCGCCTCCTCAGAGCACGTCCCAGGTTGCTGTTGACTCTTAAGTACGACGCAGATTGCCCGATTGGGGCACCTCGTCTGGACGTTGCGACCGACACGTGAGTATGCCTTTTCCCCTCTCCCATGAACTGTTCGTCCAACACCCCTGGGAATCGCCTGGACAAGGTGCATGCTTGCATCCTCGTCTGCAGTGCATGGGCGAGCGATTCACCACAGCGGCAGCGGCCAGGGGGCCTTGTTGAATGATGTGAATCTCCCAGTGTCACATTCGCCAACGAGCGAATACGAGTCAGGAGACGGTTAAGATGCGAATGCTGCAAGCACATAGACACTCACGGCGACACGATTCATCTGCCCACCAATACGATCGGAGCATCTCGCTGTCGGCGCAGGACGAAGCCGACCAGATGACAGGCCGCCATGAACCGGAGATTCTCACTCTCCGCGCGTTGCCCCAGGACCCATACGCCGTATGGCTTGAGCAGCGCGAAGCGGACCGTGAGCGGGAAGGACATCCGCCGGTGCGGTGGATCCATCGGCAGCCGGGTGTTGGCCGTCCAACCATCCGCGCAAGCGCCGTCGGAGACCCTTCTGTCCGACCCGTCAGGACGAGCTCTGACCGCGCTTCGGCCACGATGACCGGTGGCTAGGACTGATCGGCGGTGACCACCGTCACGGGCACGCCGAGCTGACCCACCGTGTGCGGGAGATCGCGACGCAGCCAGCGCGAGACGTGGGCCGGTAGCGTCGAGATGATCACCTCGTCGAAGTGCGCCCGCTCGAGAGCGCCTTGTATGGCCAGGAGCGGGTCGCTGTCGCCGATCATGCCCTCGACAGCTCCGCCGGCAGCCTGCTCGAGGAGGGGGATCGCAAGCTCGAGAGTCGCTGCTGCCTCCTCCGTGTCCGGGTCCCAATAGGGCCTCGGGACCAGGAGGCTAAAGACGCATGGACCGCGGCTTGCGCGCGCGCCGACTTCGGCCAGGAGCTTGGGCGTCGCGGCCGTCCGGTGCGCCACGATCAGCACGCGGGATGGCTGAGAAGGCGCACCTCCAGTGTCTGGTGCCGCGGCCTCCGTGGCGTCCGCGTGGTCGGAGTCGTTGGACGTCGGCGGGACCGGACGCGACCCGCCGGGACCACCCGACCTAGCCGGGTCGGACGTAGACGATATACGCGGGATTGACGGTGATCGCGCTCTCGCCGTCGCCGTGATGCTGCTTGAACTCGCATGGCTTCTCCCAGCCGGCGGCGAACAGCCTCTCGTATGCCTCTCGGTAATCCTCGGCGACCCTGATCGACTCGCCCTCGATGAACCTGATCTCAGTCGACATGGCTTGGCCTCCGAGTGATTGTCGGTGATGGAATCAAGGCGACGCACGAACGCCGGTGACGGCATGCATCCGAACGTAGGCCCGCACGGTCGGGCTTTCATCGGTGACCGCCCGCAGGGAGTTGCGTTGAACTACGTATGGCCCCCTGCCACGCCCCGGCGATGAGCCTCCGGCGCTGCTGCCTAACGGCCTTACCGACACGCCCTACCGGTGGACTAGCTCGGCCGGTCGCCCGCCACTACTCGACGCAGACCCGCCGTCCAACTCGTCGAGGATTTCGTCGTGCTCGTCGGGGCTGACCTCTCCGCGCGCCAGGCCCGGGTCAAGGATTTCCTGCAAAAGGGGACTTGACGGTAGGTCCTCCACGGTGGAGCTCGCACGTTGCGACATGAGCCACAGTACGGCAAACACGATTATCACAACGAAGATCACCATGAACAGCACCGTGAAGGTCCACGCCGTATCCACCATCGTTACTCACCTCACGATCTTCGTCGAACATGGGTCGGTCTATGCACGGTACGACTCGGTTTCCCTGCAGACCACCGGAGAACGCTGCACGGTTGGGGTGGGCAACTACGGATCGCGGACACCTAGAGCGCCTGCCTGTGAGGATGCGCCTACCCGCGCCGCCTACTCGGAGAGGCTAGCCGCCCGCGACGCGCGCTGAGCGCGTAGGCCACGACGAGCGTGGAACTGCCTCTGGCCGTAGAAGCGGACCGTCAATAGAACCTCGGAGCTGCGCGTGATGGTGTAGACGATGAGCGCCGCCTCGTGCGACTCGACGGCTTGCGCCGGGATGGCTATTGACGAAAGGTGGAAGAGACGCACGCTCGCGTTTGCCGAGGCAACCCGAACCATCGATCGGTCTTCGCGTGGCGCAGACGAACTCCTCCTGATCTCGAGCGCTGGTCCGCGCACTTGTGGAGCTTCGGGCTGTACACGGTGCCCGAGTAGTCTCCGTTCTGTCCCTTGATGCTGACCGTGGCCACCGCAAGTCCGGCCGCCTCCGCGCTGCCGGTCAGGGCGAGCGCACTACAGACGGCAAGAACGATGACGCGGGCGTTGGACCTGAGCATGACGTCCTCCTGTGGTTGGTGTGGCTTGCACGAGCATCCTCGCCCGCGCCCGTCACGCCGAACAGGCACCCTAGGGTTAGAACTGTCACACCACGCGCACAGGCGACGGCACCTTCGTCGGGCCAGTCGCAGATCAGCCCCCTGCTCGCTGTCCCTCAGTCGCCGCTGTCGGACTCGCCCCGCAACTCGTCTATCGCCTGGGCGATCCGCCGCAGAGCATCTCCGAGTGCGTTGACTCTGACGAAGAGATATTCCTCGCGCTGCTCCTCGCTGAGGCCGAGGAGCGACAGACGCATGCCTGCGTGCGGCGGCTGCCCGTCGCCACGCACCCAATCTCGATCCGGCGCCTCCGCCGGTCGTCGCAGCAAACCCGCGATCTCTTGCTCGAGTGGCCCCACCCCTCTGATCATAGGTCAGAGACGCGCTCGCCCGGGCGTGCGCCTGCCCGCGAACTCGACATACCCGTGCTCGGCTGCCTGCATCCAAGCAAGCGCGGAGGTTCGCCAAGCGTAAGGCGGGCGGCAATCCACGGGGGAAACCCAGGCGGGGCCAGGCGGATCAGTACTAGCCCACGTGCGATCGGCGGACTCCCCACGATGGCCGGCGCCGGGCGCCTGCGAGATTGGTCTTAGTGGAGTACGAGGCCTTCATCCGACACTTCGAGCGAGTCGTCCCGGACCGGATGACCCAGACCGAAGCCGAGCGTGCGATCGCTGCCACGCTCAACACCCTGGCCCAATGCATCCCGGCCGACGCCGCCCACGATCTCGCCGAGCAGCTTCCCCAGCCCCTCAAGGGGCACCTCCTGCACGGTTCCCCAGAAGGACAGGCGCTCTCGCTCAACGAGTTCCTGGAACGGGCCGCGGCGCGCGAGGGAGTGTCCCCATCCGAAGCGCGCGACCACACCCGCGCCGTGATGGACACGGTCGCCGAGGCGGTGACCGGGCGCGAGATGAACCACCTCCGCGAGCTCCTGCCGGAAGAGCTCGCACCCCTGTTCGGGATGCCCGCAGCCGCTTCCTGGCCTGACACGCACCGCCACCGACCGCACAGATAGCAGCCACAAGACAGGAGATACCGTTGAGTCACCGAGACACCCTCAACGAGCTCACCGAGAACGCTCCCACCCGCGAGACGTGGGAGGACGCCGCGTCCGACCTGCATCGAGCCCTGCAGATCGTGGGCATAGTCCTCGACGAACTCGAGCAGCGCGTCGGAGCGCTCGAGGCGCCCCAGCGCGAGGAGCATCGACCCTGAGCAGACGGGATCGGCGGCCGGCCGGCCCAGCCGACCTGGCGGCTGCCGCCCGCGCCGCGGGAGTCGAGGACGAGCGCGTGCTCAGCGTGATCGGGCAACTGCCCCGCGCGAGGTTCGTACCGCCCGACGCGGCGGACCTGGCGTATCTCGATGAGCCAGTGCCGATCAGCCATGGGCAGGTGACCACCCAGCCGTCGCTGGTCGCCGGGATGGTCGAGGCGCTCGCGCTCTCCGGCGAGGAGAAGGTGCTCGAGGTGGGCACCGGCTACGGATATCAGACGGCCCTGCTGGCCCGGCTCGCCCGCGAGGTGTGGAGCATCGAGCTCTGGCAGGACATGGTCGAGGCGGCGCGCGCATCGCTGACCGCCTTGGGCATTGCGAACGTATGGCTTCGCGCCGGCGACGGGACGCGCGGCATTCCCGATCAGGCACCGTTCGACGCGATCATCGTCGCGGCAGCCTACCCCCAGGTGCCGCCGCCCCTGGCCGACCAGCTTGCGCAGGGCGGCCGGCTGGTTCAGCCGATCGGGCCTGGCGGGTTCGAGGACGTGTCCCTGTTCAAGAGCGACCGGGGGAGGCTGGTGCTGAAGCGGAGCATCTCCGGTGCCCGCTTCGTGCGCCTCTACGGCGAGCACGCCTATCCGCTCGAGGATGCGCCCCGCGGGCTGGCCAACCCGCTGCGATGAGGACGATCGGCCCGGAGCCGAACGCCGCCCACCGGCCCATCGACACGTATGGGGAACGGCCGGGCCTCAGGGCCTTTGGGGCGATCGTCGCGAACACTCCACGATCGCCGGACACGAGGTCCGTCATCTCGCGCCGATGATCGCCCGTGAGCGGTTCGAGCTGCTGCTGGCGACGAGGGCTTCTGGCTCTGCAGAGCCTCATATGAGATGGGCGATACTGGGCTCGAAAACGGACCTCGGGCGCTCGTGGGTGCTATCCCGCGTGTCTGCTGGCCTTAGGTGTGCTCAGATCACGTCAGATTTGCTCACAACGGAACCACCAATGGAACCACGGCGCTGGAGCAAGGCCAGCCAGCCGTTTCCAGCTAGTAGTCGACCTGCTCCGCCTCCTCGAGGATCTTTGGCTCTGTCTTATCCTGAAACCGATCGAGCACACCTGACGCGAGCAGCTTCCTACGGCCCGCCCGCGCCTCCTCGGCGGTAGCGAACTCGACGATCACGAAGACCTCGCCTGGCTCGTCGGCGTTCCGAAGCACTCGGTGGCCCTTCGCCTCCGAGCGCGTCCCGGGGGTGTCCTGGTCGAACATCGGCTTCCAGCGCTCGTAGTCGCCGACATCGATGCGAGTGAGAATGAACGCCATGCCTTTACCGGGTCTGAAGATTGTGTACCGGAAACTCCTTCACGTCCGGCGGGTTCGGAAACCCCTGATCGCCGAGCCCGTGAAGGCCAGGCATGAGCCGCTCGCCAACGAAGCGGTCGAACGCCTCACGCGACTCCCAAAAATCGATCACGCCCCAACCACCGTCGACCGGGCCGGCCGAATGGACAATCATCCCCTCGGGAGGGTTGCTGTCGATCTCCATCACCCCGTGGGCCGCGTCGTAGTTCTCTTGCGTCCCACCGGCGAACTTGAGCCTGATGCCTACAGCCATCTTGGGTCCCCTCCTCGAATATGTACAGCGACCCTACTCCTTTGCGCGAGCTCGACCAATGAGGGGGTTGGGCCCAGAAATGCGAGAAGCCGCACGGGACCGGGCTTCTCTCGGACGCCCGCGCGAAGTCGCCGAAATGCGTTAGCGTGTGGCCGTCCGTCGGGCGGCGAGGCTTCTCCTGGATGAGCGGCCGAGCCATGACAGGACGGACCGACAGCACCGGGGAGGCGGCGGCGCGCGCAGCCGCGGTGCGACAATCCCTGCGTGACGGGTCTCCCCCACCAGCGGCACTCCGCATGAGGGCCGTCGTCTGCAGGAGCGCCGAGCTCGAGGTGGCCGAGCGTCCGGAGCCCTCGCCGGGGCGGGGGCAGGTGCGTATCCAGGTGCTGCGCTGCGGGATCTGCGGCTCGGACCTGCACGCGCGCCATGGCTGCGACGACTGGGCCGCCCTGGCGGCGCGCATGGGCTATGACCGCTTCGCCCGGTCGGAGGAGCCGATCGTCTTCGGCCACGAGTTCAGCGGTGAGATCCTCGAGCACGGCCCCGGCTGCCGGGGCGGCTCGCCGACCGGCACGCACGTCGTCGCCATGCCCCTCCTGCGTGGGAACAGCCAGGTGGACCCGATCGGCCTGTCGGTGCACGCCCCCGGCGCCTACGCCGAGCAGATGCTCGTCCAGGAGTCCCTGATGCTGCCGGTGCCCAACGGCCTGGCGCCCGACGTCGCGGCGCTGACGGAGCCGATGGCGGTGGCCTGGCATGCCGTGCGTCGCGGCAAGGTGGGCAGGCGCACGGTGGCCATCGTCGTCGGCTGCGGACCGGTCGGGCTGTCGGTCATCCTGCTCCTGAAGGCGAAGGGCGTTCGCACCGTCGTGGCCAGCGACTTCTCGCCGGGTCGCCGCGCGCTGGCCCGCGCCTGCGGCGCGGATGTCGTCGTCGACCCCGCGCATGGGTCCCCGTTCACCGCCGTGGAGGGGCGCGGCCAGCTCATGGACATGCCCTCCGCGCTCGAGCTCGCCGTCGGCACGCGCGAGAGGCTCGAGCGCCTCCCCTTCGCGTCGTGGCAAGCGTGGCGGCTCGGTGAAGCGCTCGGGGCCGGTCCGAAGCAACCCGTGATCTTCGAGTGCGTCGGGATGCCCGGCGTGATCGAGAGCATCATCGACGGCGCGCCTCTGCTCTCCCGCGTCGTCGTGGTGGGCGTGTGCGTGGGCGCCGACGAGATCACCCCGGCGATGGCCATCAACAAGGAGATCGACCTGCGGTTCGTGCTCGGCTACTCGCCCCTGGAGTTCCGGGACACCCTGCACATGCTCGCCGAGGGCGAGGTGGATCCCCGCCCGCTCATCACCGGGACGGTCGGGCTCGACGGCGTCGACGCCGCGTTCGCCGCGCTCGCCGATCCCGAGGCCCACGCCAAGATCCTGATCGACCCACGCAGCAAGGCCGCCGCACCGGCGAGCCGGCAGCCTGCGGCATAGTACGGCGAGCGTCGCCGGGACGCGACTCCGGCCGCGATCAGAGCGTCGCGCTGGGCTCGGACACGGGCCTGCCCAGCTCGTAGACGCCGGGTTCGATCCGAGCGGTCCTGCGACGGTACGTGCTCCACAGCCACGGCCACTGGTTGGGGTCGTTGCCGTTCTCGTCCAGGTACCAGCTCGTGCAGCCCGTGTGCCACACGGTGCGGGCGAGCGCGGCGCGCAGCTCGCGGTCGTAGGCCTCCTCGATGGCTCGCGCCGGACCTCGATCCGGGAGCGTGCGGGCGCTCCGCAGCGCGTCGAGGGCGGCGATCACATGGGCGACGGCCGCCTCGATCACGTAGATGACCGAGCCCGTCCCTCCGTTCGTGTTGGGCCCGTAGAGGAGGAACATGTTCGGGAAGTCCGGGACGCTCAGCCCCAGGTAGGCGTGGGCGAGCGGGGTCCCACTCCTCGGCGAGGGTGCGCCCGCCGCGCCGACGACCTCCATCGGCGCCACGAAGCCGTGGGTCTGGAAGCCCGTCGCCAGCACGATCACGTCGGCGGGTCGCTCGGTGCCGTCCTCGGAGCCGGATCCCGCTCGGGGTGACCTCCGCGATCGGGTCGGTGATGAGCTCGACGTTCGGCCGCGTCAGGGTCGGATACCACTCGTCGGTGAGCATGATCCGCTTGCAGCCGATCTCGTCCGTCGGGGTGACCTTGGCGCGCAGCTCGGGGTCCCCGATCGCCTTCTCGATCTGGCGGCGGCCAGCCGCGCGGAACGGCGCGAGCAGCCATCGCTGGCTCGTCATCGCCGCCGCTCCGAGGTCCATGAACGCGAACGTCGCCAGCCGGTCAAGGCGCTGCAGCGCCGGGAATCGCTCGAACAGCCGCTGCATGCGCTCGCGAGTATGCGAAGTCCATCTTCGGCATCGTCCAGCCCGGCGAACGCTGGTAGACGTCGAGGTGCGCCACGATGGGCTGGATCGCCGGCACCGTCTGGATCGCGCTGCATCCCGTCCCGACGACCGCGACGCGCTTGCCGGCGAGCTCCACGTCGTGGCGCCACTCGGCGGTGTGGAACACCGGCCCGGCGAAGCTCTCAAGGCCGCGGATGGACGGCATCTTCGGGATCGACAGCTGCCCGCAGGCCGTGATCAGGATGTCGGCCTCGAACGGCCCGCCGCTCGTCTCCAGCAGCCATCTGCCCGCGCTCCTGATCCCACTCGGCGCGAGTCACCTCCGTCCCGGTCCGCATCCCCTCCAGCACGCCGTGGCGCCTGGCGACAGCCTCGAGGTAGTCCTGGATCTCGGCCTGCGGCGCGTAGCGACGCGACCACCGCGGGTTGGGCTCGAAGGAGAACTCGTACAGGTGCGAGGGAACATCGCAGGCCGCTCCCGGGTAGGTGTTGTGGTACCAGACGCCGCCCAGCCGCTCGCCCTGCTCGAACACCGTGACGTCGGGATAGCCCGCGCGGCGCAGCAGCACGGCGGCGCCCACGCCGCCGAATCCGCCGCCCACCACCGCCACCGACGGGCCGGCCGAGGCCGTGCCGCGATGCCCGTTGGAATCCGCGCCCCAGCTCATGGCCGGCAGAGTACTCGTCCAGGGGGCCCGTCAGGCCGCGCCGGCGAACGCCCCGTCCACGACGGCCTGAGATTCGCTGGTCGTTCAGGCGCTACGCGCGTTCGCGCAACTCGATGCGCCTGATCTTGCCAGTCAGCGTCTTGGGCAGTTCGGCGATGAACTCAATGCGCCGTGGATAGGCGTAGGCCGAGAGGCGATCGCGGACGAACTCCTTGATGTCCTCGGCGAGCGCATCCGAGGCCTCGTAACCGGCCGCGAGGACGATGAACGCCTTGACCACGTTGCCGCGTCGCTCATCAGGCGCGGGGACGGCGGCGGCCTCGGCGACGGCATCGTGCTCGAGGCACGCTGACTCGACTTCGAAGGGCCCGATGCGATAGCCGGCGGCGATGATCACGTCATCGGCGCGGCCCTCGTACCAGATGTAGCCGTCCGGGTCGATGCTGGCGGCATCTTTGGTGTGGAACCATTCCCCGCCGAAGGCCTCTTCGCTGGCGACGGACTGGCGCCAGTAGCCGAGGGGGTAGTGGGGATTCGTGCGTGCCCGCAGGCAGATCTCGCCACGCTCGCCCTGGGGCACCGGCCGCTCGTCCTCGTCGAGGATCGCGACCTCCCAGCCCGGGACGGGCTTGCCCATGGAGCCCTCGCGGACCTCCATGAAGGGGTAGTTCCCGCAGAGAGGGTAGGACTCGGTGAGCCCGTAGTAGTCGAGGACGGTGACGCCGTATTGATCGCGAAACCAGCGAATCGCCTCCGGGTTCAGAGGCTCGCCGGCCGAGCACACGATGCGGAACTCCTGCGGATAGCGCGTGCAGGCATCGCCGATCGACATCATCGAGCGGATCGCCGTGGGGGTGGCGAAGACGTTGCTCACCATGTGACGCGAGAGAAAGTCCAACTGCTTGTGGGGATCGAAGCCACCCTCGCGCTGGTAGACGCATTGCACGGCGCCGAGCCGCCACGGGCCGAGGAGGGGGCAGATACCCGCAGCCCATGCCCACTCGCCCATCCCGTGGAAGCGCTCGTTCTCCCGGATGTCGTGGCAGTAGCGGAACTCCTCGTGGGCGAGTATGTAGCGGTGGGCGTGGACGATGCCCTTGGCGAGCCCCGTCGTGCCGGAGGTGTAGTAGAGCTGCGCCGGATCGTCTGCCAGCGTGTCGACCGGCTCGAACTCCGTCGCGGCGCCCGCGAGGGTGTCGTCGTCGAGCACGAGAAGCTCCGGCGTCAGTCCCTCGAAGCGCCCGGCGTTGGCCCCGTCCGTGACCAGCACGCTCGGGTCGGCGTCGCCTAAGCGGTGGGCGATCCCCTCATCGCCGTAGAGGACCGACATCGACAGGAGCAGCGCGCCGAGCTTCCACGTCGCGAAGAACACGGCCGCCGCCTCAGGAGTCGGGGGAAGCACCACCGCCACCCGATCCCCGCGTCCCACACCGAGCGCCGCGAGCACGTTTGCAAACTGGTGGGAGAGATCCTGAAGCTCTCCCCAACGCACCTCGCGCACCGCTCCCGAGAAATGCTCATGGATCATCGCGAGCTTCTCCCGCGGATGCCTGTCGCACACGTCGACCGCGATGTTGAAGTGCTCCGGCACCTCCCAGCGATGCTCGGCTAGAGCGAGCTCATACGAGGGCTTGTCAGGCTGAGGCGGCACAGGCTGGTTCCCTTCGGACCATAGACGAGCAGCAGATACGGATCTTCCCGCTCCCCCAGATCTGCTCTTAGAGAGCGGGCGACGGCCTGGGAGGCCGCGAGGCCCGGGCGAGCCGGTAGGTTGGCGCAGATGTCGAGCGAGCGACCTTCCCGCTCGGAGCGGGCGGTGAGTACCGGGCGCCGGCCGAACCTCGTGCTGCTGGTCACCGACCAGCAGCGCACCCCCATGCACTGGCCGAGCGAGCCGGGCTGGGTTGAGAACCTCATGCCCAACGAGGCGGAGCTGCGGCGGACCGGGCTCTCGTTCACCGAGGGCTGCACCGCGACATCCATGTGCTCTCCGAGCCGGGCCTCCTTCCTCACCGGTACATATCCCTCCCGTCACGGGGTCACCCTCACCCTCACGATCGGAGATCTGAAGCCCGATCCACGCAACCTGCCCGCGGTACTGGGCGAAGTCGGCCGACTCGCTCGCGGCGGGCAGGTGCCGCGCGGACGGCTCGCCGGCTCCTTCGTGCGAAGCGCTCTCGGGCTGGGTCCCGGCGCGGGACACGAGCCCGAGCTCCGGCCCGGCGAGCCGACGCTCGGAACGCGTCTGCGTAAGGCCGGCTACACGGTGATCTACAAGGGCAAGTGGCATCTCACCGCGCCGGCGGCAGGCGGGCACGCCTGGGGCCAAGCGGACGCCGAGAGGATCGAGCGTGACTACGGCTTCGCGGGATGGGAGCCGCCCGATGCCGGCGAGAACGTGGAACCGAGCCACTTCGGTGGCGGTCTCGCCGGCAGCTCGGGCGAGGGCTGGGACGAGGACTACATACGCCAGGTCGAGACCTTCCTCGCGCGCAAGGACCTGCCTGAGCCGTTCTGCCTGGTCGTATCACTCGTGAACCCCCACGACGTGCTCGGATACCCCAGCTCCTACGTCGAGGGCGGATATCGCCGCGAGCTGTTCGCGGATCTCGGGGTGCCTCTGCCGCCGACCATCGATGAGTCCCTGGCCGAGAAGCCGGCGGTCCATGCCCTGATGAAGCTTGGGCAGACCTCGTATATCGGACCGATCGCCTCGCGCGATGCCCAGCGCGACTATGTCAACTTCTACGCCTTCCTGCAGGGGCTGGTGGATGAGAAGATCGGGAGGCTGCTGCGCGCGCTGGGCGACGCGAATGATCCGCTCTCGCTGCGCTCCCGGACGGTTCTGGTCCGGATCTCCGATCACGGGGAGATGGGCCTCTCGCACGGCGGGCTGCGCCAGAAGATGTTCAACGCCTACGAGGAGACGATCCGCGTCCCACTCGTCGTCTCGAACCCCCTCCTCTTCTCCCAGGGAGGGACGAGTGACTCTCCAGCCTGCACCGTAGACGTGCTGCCGACGCTGCTCGACCTCGCCGGGGCGCCCAGGGACGGGATGCTCGACGGCGTGAGCCTCTGCGGCGTGCTCGCCCGCCATGCCGACGTGCGCCGGGAGGCACGGGACGGCGCGGCGGTGGATCTCGCAGGGGTCCTTGGGGCCGAGCCCCAGGAGACGGCCAGGGACCACGTCCTCTTCACCTACGACGACCATCAGGCCGCGACGGCTCGCCAGGAGGCACCTGGTCAGCCCAATCGCCTGCGCTGCGTGCGCGACCGGCGTTGGAAGTACGCGGTCTACCTGGACCCCAGAGCCCGTGCTGCGCCGGAATACGAGCTCTACGACCTCGAGGCTGACCCTTCCGAGTCGCACAACCTCATCGAGCGGCGATCGGGCCGTCCCCGCAGCCCGGACGCCGCTCGCCAGCTACCTCGTCTCAGGGAGGAGCTGACCGAGACCTGCGCCCGGACTGCGACTCCTCTTCCGGGTCTTTGAGCCCGCCACGCTGGGACGCCACATGCTCCATCCCCAGCCCAGACCTCGGTTGACCCCTCCGACCCAAGCGGCTGGTCCGGGCGGACGCGAGCCTCCCGCGATAGGCGATAATCGGCGGGCGTGCGCAAGCTTCAGAGCCAGGGCCTCCACCACATAACCCTCGTCGGGGCGGGCCGTCAGACCTCGATCGACTTCTGGGAGGGCCTGCTCGGGATGCCGTTCGTCTTCGAGCAGCCGAACCTCGACAACCCGGACGAGAGCCACCTCTACTTCGACCCCGGGGACGGGCGCCTGATCACGGTCTTCACGAACGAGTCCCGCACAGGTGACCCCGGCCGGACGCCCACCGACCCCGGCTGCGTGCACCACATAGCCCTGTCCCTCTCCCGGGCGACGTTCCGCCAGGCGGTCGAGCGGCTGGAGGAGCGCGGCATCTCGCACAGCGGGGTCAAGGACCGGGGCTTCATGGACTCGATCTACTTCAACGACCCGCTCGGCCTGACGATCGAGCTCTCCTCCTACAAGTTCGAGCCTCCGCACGGGTTCACCCACGGCGAGGTGCTGCTGCGAGCGCACAAGCTCCGCATGGCCCGCGGCGACCACCACATCGCCGAGATCCACCTGGCCGACGCGATCGAGCAGATGACCGCGCAGTCGCGCGGCTCGCTCTCGGCGGACCGCTCGCCGAAGAACCCCTACTGACACGCCCGCCTGCGGCACACCGGCTTGGCCAGACGCGATCAGGCACGCCTTCGGACCCGGCGATCTCGGAGAGAGCGGGTTGTCCGTCGGGTGCGAAAGTCGACCAATGGGCGACACTGGGCTCGAAGTCGCCACCCGGCGTCATCCCAGGCGCATAGGCCCGTCTTAACTGCTCTGACGTGCTGTGAGACGCGGGCAAGAAGCGGCCCGAATGCGGCCACGGCCGAACGGACCACCCTGGACCCGTCAGGTGGTGTGTGATCCGGGCCGAGTCCCCTTGGGCGATGCTGAATCGCGCGCCTGGAGACGGAGGGGCGGCTTTGCGCTCATGCGCCGACGAACGGCTGGAGAAAGCGCGTCTGACCGTAGCAGCGGACCTTCAGTAGGACCTCGCCACTGAACGTGGCTGTGTAGATCATTCCGCTCATCTCATCCGCCTCGACGACATGCGCGGGGTCGGCTGTCGAGGACAGCAGGAATCGTCGCTCGCTCGCATCCATTGTCACTCGCGCATCCGGACCATATGACCCAGTCTAGGTGGCGCGGACGAGAGTCATCCTCAGCTGACGATCATGGCACTCGCCACGCGGCTCGCCTTCCGGATGCTGCGCCGGGAGATCGTGAACTGAGACCCAACCCCGCCACCCGCCGCTGCCCGAACGTCGATCGTGACCGATGCTCGCTCTCACCGATCGCCTCGCCGCGACGGCGGTAGGGAGCGCGGCGCGAACGACCGCAACCCCCACGCTTGCAGGTGCTCCGCGTACTCGCCTGCTACGGACCTTAGTGGACACCACTCCAACCCCTCCGGACCCCTGGAAGCCTTGCTTTGGGGCCTGCCGGGGAGGGTCCAGCGCCGCCTAAACGCGGTCGAATGCGGGCAGACTGTCGCTCCTGGGAGGGACGCCATCACCCGCGTGCTACGCGTCCGGGGCAAGCCCAGGCAAGCGCGTGGGGTTCACGCAGAGGTCGAGGCACTCTTGGGCGAGCCGGTGCGCTGGACCTCGGTCAAGGCCACACTCGCCGGCAACATCGGCGGGCCGGCGCCCAGATTCG
>CAVYDP010000010.1:0-246213 GCA_963767405.1 uncultured Solirubrobacteraceae bacterium
GCGCCAGCCATGCCCTGGAGCATCGCGACCCCCCTCTCGCCGAACATCGCAAGCGCTTCGTCAGCGCGGTCCGGCTTGATCCTGACCCGTCCAATGAGTGCGTGCATCGGTTTCCCCCCGGTGCCGGCTTGTGAGCGCTCATTGTCTCATGCGACGTCAGCCGGGGAAAGGCAATCGCCGATCTCGAATTCGTTGCTCGCAGGGCGCGTCGAAGCGCTCCGCGTGTAGCCCGGATCTCCCTTCCACCGGCGCCCCCCGTCGCGTCCCGCATAGACTTCCCGGCCGATGAGCCGCCCGACCAGCCTGTCCCAAGAGGTCTCCCGATGAGCCGGGAGGCTGTGATCTGCGAGCCGCTGCGGACTCCCGTCGGGCGCTTCGGGGGCGTCTTCCGAGACCTGGAGGCGTCCTCGCTGGCCGCCACGGTGATCCGCGAGCTGGTGCAGCGGACCGGCCTGCGGGGGGAGGACGTCGACGACGTGCTGATGGGCCAGTGCTACCCCAACGGTGAGGCGCCGGCGATCGGCCGCGTGGCGGCGCTGGACGCGGGGCTGCCCGTGCAGGTGCCCGGCATCCAGGTCGACCGGCGCTGCGGCTCGGCGCTGCAGGCGGTGATCAACGGCTGCATGCAGGTGCAGACCGGGCGCCGCCGAGCTCGTCCTGGCCGGGCGGGGTGGAGAGCATGAGCCAGACCGAGTTCTACTCGACCCAGCTGCGCTGGGGGCTCTCCGGCACCGGCGGAGTCAAGCTCGAGGACCGGCTCGCCCGCGGCCGCATCACGGCCGGCGGTGCCAACCACCCGGTTCCCGGCGGGATGCTCGAGACGGCGGAGAACCTGCGCCGGGAGTACGGGATTCCCGCGCGAGGAGCAGGACGAGCTGGCCCTGCGCTCGCACCAGCGCGCCGTGGCCGCCCAGCGCGACGGGCCGCTTCGCCGAGGAGATCGTCGCGCGTGCAGGTGCGCGCGGAGGAGCCTCGTCGAGCGTCGACGAGCACCCCCGCCCCGACGCCAGCCTCGAGGCGCTCGGGAGGCTGCGGCCCGGTGATGGGCCGCAGCGACCCCGAGGCGACGGTCACGGCGGGCAACGCCAGCGGCCAGAACGACGGGGCGGCGGTCTGCATCGTCACCCACCGCCGAGAAGGCCGACCGAGCTCGGGCTGCAGGCCGCTCGGCGCGGCTCGTCTCCTGGGCGCGTGCCGGGAGTGCCCCCCGCGACGATGGGCATCGGCCCGGTGCCGGCCACCGCGCGCGCCCTCGAGCGGGCCGGGCTGACGATGGACGACCTCGGGCTGATCGAGCTCAACGAGGCGTTCGCCGCCCAGGTGCTGGCCGTGCTGCGCGAGTGGAAGCTGCCCGACGGCCTGGAGCGGGTCAACGTCAACGGCTCGGGGATCTCGCTGGGCCATCCGGTCGGCGCGACCGGGGCGCGCATCCTCGCGACCCTGCTGCGCGAGATGGACCGGCGGGAGGTCCGCTACGGGCTGGAGACGATGTGCATCGGCGGCGGCCAGGGGCTCGCGGCGATCTTCGAGCGCGTCGGGGCCTGAGTCCCGCGGCTCGGGGGCGGCCGCTGGCGGCGCGCGGTAGACTACGTCGCTCTGCGCCCGTAGCTCAGCTGGATAGAGCGTCGGTCTACGGAACCGAAGGTCAGAGGTTCGAATCCTCTCGGGCGCGCTCGGTCTGTGCGCGGTGCTCCCTCACGGAGCCTGCATGGGCGGCGAGCGTCGGGTCGCGCCGGACGGCCAGCGCGCTGGCGATCCCCGTCGCCGCGAGCACCACGACGATGACGCCGAGCGAGGCCGCGGTGGATATCTCCGGCGCACCGGCGTCCTGGGTGTGGGCGAAGTGCAGGATGAGCTTGACGCCGATGAAGATGAGGATCACCGCCAGCCCTGTGGACAGGTAGACAAGGCGCTTGAGCAGGGCGGAGACCAGGAAGAAGAGCGGCCGGAGGCCGATCAGGGCGAAGGCGTTGGCGGTCAGGACGACGTAGGTGTGCTGGGTGACCCCGAACACGGCCGGGATCGAGTCCAGGGCGAAGAGCAGGTCGGTGCTGCCGATCGCGACCATCACCAGGAACATGGGGGTGAACACCCTCCGGCCATCGACCCTGGCGACGAGACGGCCGTCCAGGTAGCGGTCGCTCAGCGGGAGGACGCGGCGGGCGGCGGACACGAGCGGGTTGTCCTCGACCGTCGGATCCTCGTCGCGGTGGCGCATGAGCTGGACGGCGGTGACGACGAGGGCGAGCCCGAACAGGAGGAACATGAAGGAGAAGGCGTCCAGCAGGGCCGCCCCGACGGCGATGAAGACGATGCGCAGCGCCAGGGCGAGGGCGATCCCGATCGTCAGCGCCCGCGGCTGGTGCTCGGAGGGCACCGCGAACGTGGCCACGATGATCACGAACACGAACAGGTTGTCCACCGACAGGCTCTTCTCCACGACGAAGCCCGCGAAGTACTGGCCGCCCACGCTCCACCCCGCCTGGAGCCCGAGGACCAGGCCGAACAGGCAGGCGATGACGATGTAGACGGTCGACCAGACCACGGCCTCGCGGATGCCGACCGCGTGGGGACGGCGGACGGAGAGGCCGAGATCCAGCCCCAGGAGGCCGAGAACCAGGATGATCGTCGCCGTCCAGCCGGCCGCGGAGACGTGGAGCACGGGCCAGCCCTATCAGATGCGCCCGGAACTACGCGGTTTCGCCGAATCAGGGCGTGTTCAGGGTAGTCAAATGACCCCCAGGCGTGGTATGGTCGGCTCCCGATCTATGGGATCCGGCGGAGGGGGCCAATCTCCCCGAGGTCGACGGCACACGTCTGCACTGCTTGAATCCGGCCAGCCTCCGAGGAGGAGGCGAAAGTGAGGGACCCAGAGATATGCGACGCGTCAGGATTATCGTGGGGCTCACAACGGCAGCGCTCGCGCTCGCCTTGTTCGCCAGTCCCGCCTTCGCGAAAAAAGAAATCGAAAAACACTTCTTCGGCGAATTCACGGCCAGCATCAACGGCCAAACGATTGACCCCGAACACAAGGTGACGGCCAAGGGGCACGGGAGCTCGCCGAGGGAAGAAGAACTTGCTCTCGGTCCGGTCAAGCTCAGGTGCGGGGGCGCAGCACCGCCGCTCAAAGAAATGACCGGCGTCGCCACCGTCGAAGCCGAACGCTCCCCCAACTTCACGATCACCCTGAAGCTCAAGAAGTGCGAAGCGGGAGTAAAGGGCAGCAGTGACCCGAAAACCGTCTTCTGGGAGCCGGTGAAGTGGACGAAACCGCTCACCTTCACGTTCCACGCGAACGGATCGGCCGAAGTCGCGAACACGCTCGAAGTCGAAGAAGCCGCGGCGTCGATCCTCATCAAGGGCACCACATGCCCGATCCTGGTCCCCCGGCAGACCCTGCCGCTCCTTGCCGAAAGAAAGCCGGAACAGGAATTTGAATCGGCCGAATTCGGGACCGAAGAAGAAACCGTCGAAGGCGGACAGATCAAAAAATTCCCGAGCGGCATCAGGGAACGGCTCGACATCTTCTGGGAACTGAAAAAAATCCAGGCGAAGTACAAACCGACCTCCAAATGCGAATACCTGCCGGAACCCGAAGGGAAGTTCAATCCCGAAACCGGCTATGTCGAATACAAAAACGGCCGATTCGAAGGGGAACTCGAAGAAATCGAAGTCAAGAAAGGCGAGCTCGGCTTCGACGCCAAAAAACCCGAAGTCTGAGCTGACGCGTAGCTCATAGAAGCCCTCACGGAGCGTGGGGAGCGGAAGGCCAGCCCCGGCAGTCCGCTTCCCCGCTCCGTTCTTTTGTCCGGCGCTCTGCGGCCCAGAGGCTCGGCGCTGCAGTCGCGAGGAGTCGGGCGCTGGCCTGCGAGCCGGGCGCTTCGGTCGAGGAGTCGCGCGCTGGTCCTAGGAGCCCGGCGCGAGCACGGGGATCGACTCTCCCCGTTCCTTGGAGCGGTACATCGCCGCGTCGGCGAGCTTGACGAGCTCCTCGGCGGTGATCTCGCCGGGCCGCGCCGCATGCGACGCCGATGCTGACCCGCAGCTCGGCCTCGCCCGCCGGAGAGCTCGAAGTGGTCCGCAGAGCGGTCATCGCTGATGCGGTCGGCGACGCTGCATCGCCGTGTCAGGCCCGGGGACGTCGCGCAGCACGATCAGGAACTCGTCGCCCGCCGAGCCGGCCCGATCACGTCGGTGTCGCGGCTGGCCATGTTTCAGCCGCTCGGCGACCAGCACGAGCAGCTCGTCGCCGGCGGCGTGCCCGAGCGTGTCGTTGACCGGCTTGAACTCGTCGAGGTCGACGTAGATCGACGCCTGTCCGCGTGGGGTCCTGGCGTTCGAGCTCGTCCTGGAGCACGGCGAGGATCGAGGAGCGGTTGTGGGCTGCGGTGAGCGTGTCGAAGGTCGCGCGGTGCTCGAGCTCCTGGCGCGCCCGGGCGCTGTCGGTGATGTCGAGCACGCAGGTGATCGCGCCGCTGACCTCGCCGCTGGCACGGAGCAGGGCCCGCAGGCTCATCAGCGCGCGCCGCCAGCGCCCCGCCGGGCAGCACGATGTCCACCTCGACGTCCCGGTCGACGCCCTCGGTCGAGCACCTCGTCGAGCGACGCCTCGAAGGTCTCCATGCTCTCCGCGGTCAGGGTCTGCAGCAGCGTCTCCGGCCGGCGCGCTCGGGTCGCGTGCGCCTCGGCGCGGGCCTCCGTGCGCCCTCGCGCAGATCGCTGGCCTGGGGCGGTGCTCCAGCGGCTCGACGCCGTAGAGGATCTCGAGCAGGCAGGCGTTGTTGTAGACGACGTCGCGCTCCGTGTCGATCTGCAGCAGCCCCACGGGCATCGCGTCGGTGAGGCGCCGCAGCAGCTCCTCGTGTTCGTGGAGGGCCTCCTGGGCTGCCATCTCGGCGGAGATGTCGATGATCTCGACCAGGACGCAGTTGCGCCCCGGCTGGTTGAGGTAGTTGTGCAGCGTCGTGTCGACCCACATGCAGGTGCCGTCCTTGCGCCGGCGGCGCAGGCGCGTCTGCTGGGCGCGGTTGGTGGAGATCACGGCCAGCCAGCCCTCGACCGCCCGGCCCTGGTCGTCGGGGTGGATCTGGTCGAGCACCGACTTGCCGAGCAGCTCCTCCTCGGTGTAGCCGAACATCTGCGGTGAAGGCCTCGTCGGCCGCGAGGACTTGCGCGCCCTCGTCCTCGGTGAGGGTGCAGAAGCGCGGGGCGGCCGGCTCGGGCGTCTCCTCGACGGGTCGCGCTCGCTCGGCCTCCTCGTCGCTCGGCAGGATCACGCCGAGGAACACGCCGTGGACTTCCCGCAGGTCGAGGAAGTGGAGCGTGGCCCACTTCGAGGGGTCGCCAGCATCCGCACCTTCGTCGGCCGCCGCTCCTTCCTGCCTGGGCGGCGATCCACAGCCGCACGACGGCGGTGCGGTCGGCGGCGACGACGTTGTCGATCAGCGCCCGGCCCTCGATCAGCCCCTGGCCCCACAGCCCGACCGTCTGGGGGACCGGCACGATCAGGCCGTTGCCGGCCAGGGCGCAGACCGAGCGCGTCGGGGTGCTCGCGCAGCAGGGCTTCGGCGCCCTTGGCGATCGCGTGGCCGTCCTGCGTCTACGCTCGCCACGGCCGGCTCCCGCCGTCCGGCGCGTGTGCTGAGGGCGCGCGCCATCGATGTTTGAGTCTGGTCCCCTTCATAGACGTCGGCTCCTGCCCTCGGCCTCACATCGGCCCTGAGCCGGCCGATGGCATGAGCGCATGCACGCGGACGCTTGGACGCCGTCGCGAGCCGGCCTCAGCCGTCGGGGAACGGCGCGAGCGGGACGCCGTGGTCGCGCTCGCGCATGCCCGAGCTCGTAGGCGCCGCCGTGGTCGCTGCTGGAGCCTGCGCGCCGCGCCCGCCTGCGCGCTCGCGGATCTCGAGCTCGCAGTCGCGGCGATCGAGCAGTTGACGACGTCGTGCTCGCCGCCGTCGGGATCGGCGTAGCGCCAGCCGGCCGCCGCGCCGGCCGGCACCGTCGCGCTCGCAGCGCCACCGACAGGCCCGCCGCCGCCGCGGAGACCGTGAGCTCGCAGCCCGTCCGGCGCTCTCGGCGACCTGCGGGCGCGACGCCCGCAGGCCGCCGAGGCGATGGCGCCTGCCGTCCAGCGAGCTCAGCGCGCCGTTTGCGACCCAGGGCGTCAGGCGGCCGGCCACGCGCAGGCGTCCCAGCGGCCAGGTCGAGCCACGCCCCCGGGCGCTCGGCGAAGTCGCAGCCGTGCAGCCAGATCCAGCGCTCGGCGTGCTCGGAGCCCCAGTTGTGGCCGACCATCCCCGGCCAGCCCGCCAGCTCCAGACGGCTCGCGGCCCGGCAGCTCGACGACGCCGTCGAAGCGCGCCAGCCGGCAGCGGGGCTCGTGAGCTTCGTGCGCGGCAGCGGCGCGCGGTAGAGCCACTCGGGTCGCAGGTGGCGCAGCTCGGGCTCCTCGCGCGGTGAAGCGCAGCGACCAGCGGGCCGGCCCGCAGCTGCCCTCGGCGCCGTCCGGGCCCAACGTGGCCTGCCCGCCGATCGCGATCCAGCCGCCCGCGGGCACCGCGAGGCGTCGGAGCGTGACCTTGTGCATGAACGGCGCGCCCGCGCGGCGCCGTCGAAGACGGTGCACCAGATCGACCCGCGCCGGGGCGGCCCCCGGGCGCTTGTGCACGGTGTGGCGGATCCAGACCCCCACCGGCTCCCGGGGCGAGACGGCTCGCAGGTAGAAGGACTCGTACATGCCAGTCCTTCTCGCCGCGGTCGGAAAGACCGCGCTCGTTCTCATCGCCGCGATCCTAACCCGGCCGGCCGATCCTGCGAGGATCCCGCCATGAAGCGCGACCCCCTTGTCAAGCTGCCCGACGCGCTCCTGCAGCCGGGACCGCCCTCCTCGGCACGATTCCTGCTCGGCATCGACGGCGGTGCCACGAAGACGCTGGCCGCGGTGCTCGACCTCGAGGAGGGGGTCCTGCACCTCGGTCACGCCGGTCCCAGCAACGAGGACGCGGTCGGCTCGGCGGCGGCTGTTGACGCCCTGCTCGACGGCCGCCGGACGAGGCGCTCGAAGGCGGCCGGGATCGAGGCCGAGCAGCTCGACGGGGCGGTCGCTTGCCGTCGCCGGCACGGACACCGAGACCTGTCACCCGCCACGTGCGGGCGCGGCGCACGGAGTCCTGGATCGTCGTCAACGACGTGGTCGGCGCCTGGGCCGCCGCCACCGGCGCCGGCCCGGGCGTGGCCGCGATCGCCGGCACCGGCTCCAACGTCTTCGGCGTCGGTGCCGGGCGGGCGCACCTGGCGCGACCGGCGGCTGGGGGCATCTGCTGGGTGACGAGGGGTCCGGATACTGGTTCGGCATCGAGTCGATCCGCGCCGCCCTGCGCGACCGGGACGGCTCCGGGCCGCAGACGGCCCTCAGCGAGGCGGCCTGCGCGTTCTTCGGCCAGCCGAGCGTCGAGGCGCTCGCCCGCCTCGTCTACTCCAAGCCCCTGACGAAGGGGGAGATCGCCGCGTTCGCGATGGAGACGGCGAGCATCGCCGAGCCGGGCGACGCCGTCGCCCTCGAGCTGTTCGAGCGGGGCGCCGCGCTGCTCGGCGGCCAGATCGCCGCCGTGATCGCGCAGGACGGGCCTGCGAGGGCTGCTTCCCGGTCGGCCTGATCGGCAGCGCCTACAAGGCCGGCGAGGTGTTCGTCGGCCCGCTGACGCCGCGTCATCCCCGAGCACTCGCCCCAGGCGCAGGTCTCGACGCGTCGAGATGGCCCCCGTCGGCGGCAGCCTGCTGCTCGCCGCGCGGGCCTGCGGGGCCGAGCACGAGCTCGAGCCCGAAGAGCTCGCGAGGCTGATCGAGAGCGCCCTCGCCACCTGAGGGCGGCTCAGACCGACCGGCCGGATCCCGTCCGCAGGCGTGCCTCGATCGCTGCCCGCCTGCCGATCGACCCCGCCGCCGCTCCCCAGCATGCGCACGGCCGCCGCCGCGTTGGCGAAGGCCCCGGCTTCGGCCGGGCTGCGTCCCTCGGCGAGCGCGACGAACAGGGCCGCGGCATAGACGTCGCCCGCGCCGAGGTCCTCGACCGGCCCGGCGAGCGCTCGCACCGGCAGCTGCAGGATCTCCCCGCCGGGCAGCAGGACGGTGCTCGGCCGCGGGCCCGCGGTGATCGCCACGACGCCACCCCCGCTGCCGGCCGAGGCGATCAGCCCGGCGCCGAAGGGTCGCTCCTGCTCGCTCATCACGACCGCGTCGCAGCCGGCCGCCAGGGTGAGGGCGGACGGCTCGGGCTTCGACAGGGAGACCTCACCGCCCTCTCCCGGCCAGCTCCGCAGCAGACCCTGGGCGGTGAGTCCCCGAAACGCGCCCGAGCCCTCCCACGGGCCCGAGATCTCTCGCGCCACCGGCGCGAGGTGCAGGATCGAGGCCCTCGGGAGGGGGCGCGGCGAGAGCGGGCCCGCCCACTCCAGCAGGCGCTGGCGCCGGTCTGTTCCCGCCCCGCGCGTGGCGAGGGTGGTCGTCGCATCGGCGGGCACGACCTCCACCTCCACCTCGGAGCGGTACGGGTCCAGCAGCTCGCGCACCTCGGCCGGGCGCCCCTGGGTGAGGATCAGCGTGCGAAGGCCCAGCCGGGATGCCTGCAGGGCGCTGTAGAGGGCCGTTCCCCCCGCCTGGCGCGAGCCGTCCTCCATGACGTCGACCGTCACGTGGCCGAGGGCGAGGTAGTCGAAGGACAAGGTCATGGCACCCTATCCGGAGCGCACGGCACCAAATCGAATGGCGCCGGTGCGGCTGTTGTTGGTGCTTTAGAGATGACGAGAACACCCGACCACAGGCCCACGGGCCGTATCCTGACCGCGCTGCTGCGCGACCCTGTCCGTGGCGGATGCTGGTCGCTCCCGCTGCGGATGCCTCGGCTTCGAAGCGAGGCTCCACCTACCCCGCGGGGGCGCAGCGTCCCCTGATCCGGCCCCATCCGGGCCAGCTGGCCACCTCCTCGCGCTCGCGCAAGAAGGCCAAGCGCCCGAAGCCCGCCCTGCGCGGCAACCCCGCCCGGGCCGTGCTCGCCTTCCAGGCGATGCAGCAGAACTACTACCTGCTCGGCTCCGGGCTCTACAAGGGGGAACCGTTCTCGTACCTGTGGCCCTTCTCCCAGGCCCTGGCGGCGACCGTCACCGTCGCAAACGTCTCCGATCTCGCCAAGGTGTCCGCTCTGCACACCGCCTTCTCGCGGGAACTGCACGCCCGCCTGGTGGGCCTGCGCACCTACCTGGACACGAACAACTCGGGGACGCCGGAAGGGCTGTACACGAGCACCGCTGCCGGGGTTCGACGGCACAGTCGCCCCGCCGGTCGGGCCCGGCGGGCCCAAGTACTACGACGACAACGACTGGATCGGGATCGAGCTCGCGCGGATCTACGGGATCACGCGCGATCCCGCCGTGCTGGGCAGCGCCGAGGGAATCATGGCCTTCGAGATGGCCGGCTGGCAGGCGGGCCCGGAACTCGGCTGCCCCGGCGGGCTGCCGTTCTCCAACACCACCGAAAACACCGACCGCAACACGATCACGACGGCTCCGGCGGCCGAGCTGGCGGTGCAGCTCTACCGCATCACCAAAGACCCCCAGTACCTGCAGTTCGCCGTGACCGCCTACGAATGGGTGCGAGCGTGCCTGCTGCAACCGAGCGACCTGTACGCCGATCACGTCAACAGGCAGGGCGTGCCGAACTGCTCCAGTTCTGGAGCTACACCCAGGGGGTCATGATCGGGGCGGGCACCCTCCTCTACCAGGCGACCGGCAACTCCGCCTATCTCTACCAGGCGCGTCAGACCGCGAAGGCCTCGCTGGCCTACTTCACGCCGGAACGGCTCGCCTCGGAAATCCCCTTCTTCCCCTCGATCTACTTCCGCAACATGATGTACCTGGACTCGGTGACCCACGATCCCCCCGGGTCCAGGCAGGCCCAGTCATACGTCGACTACGCCTGGCAGCACCTGCGGCTCAACAGCAACCTCTTCGTCGCCGGCTCTCCCCCCACCGGGCAGCTGCTCGTGCAGGCGGCGATCGTCCAGATCTACGGCCTGCTCGCGTCGCCTCCGAGCACCTACTTCTAGGCGCCGGCCCGCCCGGGCTCGCCGCGGCGCAGGGAGTAGGCTCTACGACGGTGCAGGAGGCGACCAACCTGACAACGGCCGAGGGCCTGGAGGCACTCAAGGCGGAGCTGGCGAACCTCGAAGGGGAGGGGCGGCGGACCATCGCCGACCGCATCAAAACGGCGCGCGAGTGGGGGGACCTGAAGGAGAACAGCGAGTATCACGACGCCAAGAACGACCAGGCCCACCTCGAGACGAGGATCGCGAGGCTGCGGGAGAAGATCGCCGACGCGGTGATCGTCGAGGAGGACGGGGCCGACCGCGGCGTCGTCGGCTTCGGCTCGACCGTGGTGGTCCGCGATCAGGACGGAGCGGAGCAGACCTGGAGGATCGTCAGCTCCCACGACGCCTCCCCGCGCGAGGGGCGCCTGTCGGCGGAATCCCCGATGGCGCTCGCCCTGCTCGGCCGCACCGCCGGCGATGAGACCTCGGTCAGCCTGCCTCGGGGCACCCGGACGCTGACCGTGCTCAGCATCACCTGACCGCTCGGTCGCTCACCTCGTAGGCCCTGCCGATGCGAGCCAGCAGGCTGCCAGGCCGGCGGCCGTAGAGGCGCTCGCCGTCGCGCAGGGCCCGCCTGCGCAGCTTGCGCCGCCGTGCCTCGATCAGCGTCAGCAGCCGCTTTCGCGAGCTCCGCCTCAGCCCGGCTCCGCCAGCGTCCTCTCGCCTGATCAGAATGGCCAGGACCGCCAGGTCGTGATCCTCGCCGAGCGTTTCTCCGAGCTCGTCGGCCCTCACCGCGAGCCGGTGCAGCCACGCCGCCTCCCGGCGGGCGCGCGCCCGGCGCTTCTTGTTGCCGGCTCGCGCCCGCCGGCTGCGGAGGTCGCTGCGCTCGAGCGTTTCGGCCGCGTAGCGAAGATCCTTCACACGTTTGCGCCACGCGTGCATGGCCCGGATCTGGTCGCCCTTGCCACGCCGGACGCGCCGAAAGCGACGGCGTCCCTGCCGGTAGATGCCCCGCAGGCCGCCCTCGATCAACTCGAGGCCCGCCTCCTCCGGGAGCTCCCAGGCGGCCGCCCGGCGCCTGAACGCCCCGAGGTCTGCGAGCGCCGCCATCCTCACAGCCGGATCGCCGATCGTGCGCCGGGCGACCCGCTCGTAGTCGAGGGCGAGACGGCGGCGCAGGGCGAGCACGTCATAGCGGCCGGAGAGCTCCTTGGCGTGCCGCTTGCAGAGGCCGTCGAGCGTATCTCTCATGACCTCGGCGTCCCTGGCCCCGGCCAGGCGGGCGGCGGTTTTGCGCAGGAGCTCCCTCTCCCGCGCCAGCTCGGGATCTTCGAGCTGGCCTTCGAGGAGGCGCAGCAGGGCGCGAAGCCGCTTGAGCGCCTTGCGCGTCTCGTGAACCGCCTCATCTGAGAGCACCCCTCTCTCGTCCCCTGCCAGCTGTTCGATGGCGAGGTCGGCCTGCGCCAGGACCATGCGATGCAGGCCCGTCCCGAGGCTCTCTCCGGGCCGCAGGCCGAGCTGGCGGTCGCGCCGGCGGCGGGCCGTGCGCCGCTCGGCCGCGTTCCTGGCGATCGCCACGCCCACCCCCAGCGCCACGCTCGTCAGCAGCGAGGCCGTCAGCGGCGCCACAATCTGTCGATGCCCCGACTTCCGGCCGCGGCGTGGTGGACGGTGCGCCCTGCGGCCAACCGCAAGCCATCGACCTATCGCTGTCCTATCTGTGGTCATCCGCTTCCTGCTCTGAGCGAGCATATGCTGATCGCGCCCGAAGGCGACAGCCGCCGCCGCCGCCACGCCCACACGGACTGCGTCATGCGCGCTCGTTCAAGAGGGGAGCTGGTGCTCAGGGATGAGTGGTTGGCCGCCAGGCCGCGGGGCCCGTCGCTGTGGCGCAGGCTCCTTCGGCGGGGGTGAGATCAGGGCGGCGCCGCCCGCCCGGCGGTCGGACCCTCAGCCTCCCGAGACGTGAACCCGCTCGGGCTCGACCCGGATGATCACCCGCTGTTCCCCGGGCTGGCGCAAGGGGTACTCGTCCCGGCCCAGGTACTTCTTGGCCAGCGCGTCGATGTGCTCGTCGGCGCCCTCATGCGTGCGCTCGGCGACATGCCCGCGCACCTCCACGTACTCGTAGGGGTTCTCCATGTTCAGCACGAGCAGGGTCACCCGCGGATCCCGTTCGAGGTTGCGCGGCCACGCCCGGCCCTCGGCGGTGTTGAGGACGGGACGACCGTCCTGCACGTCTGCCCACACGGGAGCGGCGTGCACCGAGCCGTCCTCGCGAAGGGTGCAGACGTTGCAGAAGTTCTTGGCCCTGAAGAGCTCCTCGGCGCGGCCTTCGATAAGTTCGCTCATCGGCTCAGCCCTTTCTCGAGTGTGTGGTCTCACACCAAGATAGGAGGCCCGGGCCGCGGCGGCGGGCGGTGCCGCCGGGCTAGTACCTGCTGAGACCCTGGCCCGATCTCACCGGCGGGATCGTGTCCAGGGCGGTGAGCCTGCCGTTGTCCAGCTGGAAGTGCACGACCTTCTGCCCCCCGCCCGGACAGCAGAGGGGATCGTTCTTCCGGTAGAGCGGGTAGGCGATCGCCACTTCGGTGTCCCCCTGGGAGACGACCTTGAGCTTGGCGCTCGGTTCCTTGGCGTCGGTGCCGATGTAGCGGCCGTCGACGAAGAAGAATGCCTGCTGCCCGTACCCGTCTCCCGAGCCCGTGCGGGTGCCGATCAGGACCCTGAGGGTCTGGCCGGAGTGGTATTCGGAGGTGTCGTTCGGGGTGTAGCCCTTGGAGCGGACGGTGGCCGCGGCCGCGCTGACGCCTTCGCCGTGGCCGCTCTGTTCGGTGAAGGCGGGCTCGGAGGCCGTCCTGGTGGTCGAGGGGGTGCTGGTGGTGGTCGAGGTCGTGGAGGTCTGAGTCGTGCTCGTCGAGGACGTGCTCGGGGTGTGGGTGGTGCCGGTCGTCTGGGTCGCAGGCGGCGTCGAGGCGGCCGTGACCGTCTTGGTCTGGGAGCCGCAGCCCGCCAGGATCGCCCCGACGAGGGCGCCGAGGACGAGCGGGGCTGCTGCAGAGGGGAGGGATCTCATCGTCACCATGGTATTCGCCGGCCTTTCCGTCGCTCCTGGCTGGCCGGGCGGGTACGATCTCCCACAGCCAAAGATGTCGGCCCAACAGGGACAGAAGCCCCCCGCCGGGGATCAGCCGGTCAAGCAGCGGCGCAGCCGCACAGATCTGGCGCGGTCGGGGGCCCTCGTGGTGCTCGCCGTGCTGGTCACCCTCTTTGCCGTGCTCAACGTGGAACAGGTCGAAGTCAACTGGATCCTCGGCTCCGGCAAGGCTCCGCTGATCATCGTGATCGTCATCTCCCTGCTGGTGGGCATCGTGCTCACCCACTTCGCCGAGAGGGCCGCGCGCCGGCGCCGCTAGCGCCCGCGACGGCCTCGGCGGCGGCCGGGGAGCCGAGGAAGGGGGCGAGGAGGACGTAGCTGAGATAGTCCGGCAGAGCCGCGAGCAGCCCGATCCGGTCGCCCGCGACCTGCCATAGCACCGTGTGCCAGATCGCCCCGGCGGCCGCGTCGCGGGCGAAGGCGCCCGGCGGGCCTCCCGGGGCACCGGCGGTGAGCGTCTCCGCGAGGGTGCTGGCCAGTTGGAGGTTGCGCTCGATCGCCCGGGGCCCTGCCACGTAGGCGACGTGGGTGATCGCGCGGGCGTGAAGCGGGTTGCGGGCGAGGTGCTCGAGCAGTGCGGTCACCGACCGCCGCAGCGCGCACGGCCAGGACTCCCCGCTCGGCACCGGCTCGCAGACGATTCCCAGCAGGGCGGTGGCGACGTCGTCGAGGGCGGCCAGCAGGCAATCCTCGCGGCCATCGTAGAGGTCCATGAAGGCCTCGATGGGGACATCGGCCCCGTCGGCGATCCGCGCCGGGGAGATCTCCGCGTGGTCCAGCGTCGCCGCAAGCCTCAGCGCGCTGCGCAGCAGGCGGGCCCGCGTGTCCGTCTCCCCGGGCGTGGGTTCGCCCGTCCGTCGCAGCTCGAGCGACATCGCCCGAACTCGGTCGCGAGAGCGGGCGGCGAGGTCGGCGGCGATGCCGGCGAAGGCCGCAGATCGCACCGACAGCGTCCACCCCAGCATCTCCTCCGCGAGGGTCGAACCCCGGCTGGAGGAGGGGCTCCGCAGCTCCCCGCACAGCCCTCCGTGCAGGCCCCCGATCACCGCTCGCAGCACGGGCGCCGGCAGGGGCGCCCCCCCGAGGGCTTCCGCCAGCATCCGCTCGCAGGTCCCGCCCGCCCTGCGCATGCGCAGGATGCCTTATCCCCGGCCGTGGGGGCCTGCAGCAGAACCAGCCCGAAGGCCCTGTGCTGCTGCAGGACGGCCATGGCACAGGCCCGGAAGGCCTCCCGCAGGCGCTGCTCCGTTCCTCCCTCGGTCTCGAGGTAGGCCCGCCGCATCCTCCAGAGCTCGCTTGCTGCGACGACGTCGAAGGTGGCCAGGAAGCACTCATGCTTGTTGGCGAACTGCTCGTAGAAGGAGCGCCGGGAGACCCCGGCCAGCCCGATGATCTCCTTGACGCTCGCGCCGTGGTAGCCGCTGCGGGCGACCGCCTCGATCATCGCTCCGTGGATACGCCTGCGCTGATGCCGGAGCACCTCCTCGCGATCGAGGCTGTGCGGACCGTGCGGCAGTCGCTGGTAGAGGGAGGAGATCCGCCCCCTTCCGGTCCCCCTCCCGCCCCGTGCAGGCGGATGCGCCCCTCGACCTCCCGATCGCATCTGACCTCCTCCGACGTCGTTCGAGCAATGCGAGTGATGCCAATTCCTGTAAGCCGCGCGGCATCATCGCATCTTCGGCGGTGTCTTGTCTACATCTCGGAACCCGCCCGAATGTCGGAATTCGGACTAGTGGAGGATGATCTTCAGGACGAGGATCGCCACGCCCATCAGCGCCCCCACCCCCACGTCCATGGTCAGCTCCCGGGGGGCGGCCCGTGAGCGGATGCCGGCGATCAGCTCGAAGACGATCAGGCTAGCGACCACGCTCCAGAGGGCCCAGTTGACCGCGGCTTCCTGCCCGGACCCGGTGATCCAGGCGACCACCACCACCGTGATCGGAGGCACCGCCCCCTGCATGATCGACCGGTCGTGCCGGACCGCGCGGAGCAGCGCCCTTCCGGTCAGGCGCTCGCCGCCGTCCAGTCGCTGGCCCAGGGCACCCGCGTAGGAGTGCGCGAGCAGGTTGACGGCGGTGGCCAGCACCGCCGAGAGCAGGGTGTCCAGGTAGCTCTCGTGAAGGCCGCTCTCGGCCGCCAGCAGGGCGCCGATGAAGATCGCCCCGTAGACGGCGCCCGATGGGTTCTCTGCGGGCACCATCCAGCTCGCAAGCCCCGCGAGGGGGGCGCTCGGGCGGGTTTGGGGGGAGCGGTCGGGGCGGTCGTCGATGGGGCGATTATCCCTGCGCCGGAGACGGCCCTCCGGCGCAGCCCCGGGGGCCGCCGCCGGGTAGCCTGTCCGGCATGTCCGTGAGCTCCCCCCGGGTGCGACTCCGCCAGGCGGTGCTGGTGGCCGGGGAGCTCGAGCCGGTCGCGGAGAGCCTGCGCTCGGAGCTCGGTCTCGGAGAGCCGTTTCGCGATCCGGGGGTCGGGGAGTTCGGCCTCGAGAACGCGGTGTTCGCCCTCGGGGACTGCTTCTTGGAGATCGTCTCGCCGACCCGGCGGGACACGGCCGCCGGCAGGCACCTCGACCGCATCGGCGGCGACGGCGGCTACATGGCGATCTTCGACCTGGAGGACCTCGACGGCGCTCGTGCCAGGCTGGGGGATCTGGGCGTGAGGGTGGTCTGGCAGATCGACCTCCCGGACATCTCGGGCACCCACCTGCACCCAGCCGACGTGAGGGGGGCGATCGTCTCGATCGACCGCTCCGAGCCCTACGGGAGCTGGAGATGGGGTGGCCCGCAGTGGACGGGCCGGACCGGCGTGGGAGCGCCGGGAAGGCTGACCGGGATCTCCGTCGCCGTCGCCGACCCCCCGGGATGCGCCGCCCGCTGGGGGGCCGTCCTGGGAGTCCCCGTCTCCGGCGAGGCGCCGGTGCTGCAGCTCGACGGAGCGGAGGTCCGCTTCGAGCATGCCGCCCCGAAGGGCCCCGAGTTCCTCGTCGAGATCGCCGTGGAGGTGCCCGCCGAGCAGAGGGCCGGCAGGGACGCGATCGAGCTGGGCGGCGTTCGCATCCGGCTGGACGATCTGGCGGCGGGCGCCTAGCCCTCCGCCTCTTCGATCGCATGTCGGCGCCGATCGATCTGCTCGCGGAGTACGACCCCTTCGCCGAGCAGGGCGCCGGGGGACGGCGCTACCTCGTCGTGGACGCCTTCGCCGCGCACCCGCTGGAGGGCAACCCCGTCGCCGTGTTCACCGACGCCCGCGGCATGGGGCCGCAGGAGATGCAGCGCCTGGCCCGTGAGCTGAACCTCTCCGAGACCGTCTTCGTGCTCCCGGCCCAGGGCAGCGGGGACGTCCTGGTCAGGATCTTCACCCCGACCAGTGAGCTTCCCTTCGCGGGCCATCCGGTGCTCGGCACCGCGACCGTCGCGGCCGCGGCCCTGGGGCGGGAGTCGGTGACCCTCGAGACGGGGGCCGGACCGATCCCCGTCAAGGTCCGCCGGGACGGCGCCGGGGCGTTTGCGTGGATGCGCCAGCCCGTTCCCACCTGGGAGCCCTTCGAGGAGGAGGAGCAGCTGCTCGCAGCGCTCGGCGTCCAGCGCTCGACGCTCCCCGTTGAGGCCTACCGGAACGGCCCCAGGCACGTGTACGTGGCCCTCGAGAGCGAGCAGCAGGTGGCGGCTGTGGAACCCGACCTCGGGGCCCTGGCGAGGATCGGCGAGATCGGGGTCAGCTGCTTTGCGGGACGGGACGGAAAGTTCAAGACGCGCATGTTCGCCCCCGCCCTGGGGGTCTCCGAGGATCCCGCCACCGGCTCGGCCGCCGGTCCGCTGGCCGTTCACCTCGCCCGCCACGGGAGGGTCGGCTTCGGCGAGGAGATCGAGATTCGCCAGGGGGAGGAGGTCGGGCGTCCCTCGGTGCTGTTCGCCCGGGCGCAGGGGTCGACGCAGGCCGTGGAGGCCGTCGAGGTGGGTGGCCGGGCGGTCCTCGTGGCAGCAGGTAGCTTCGTACTCTCCGAAAGGGTCCCCCAGCGTGTGGTCTGAGGAGGAGGATCGGATCATCGGCGGCGACCTGACGGCGGCGCTGGCGTACGCGACGCCCGCCGGGGGAGCGGTGGTCACCCCCGTGGCCCCGATCGGCCTTCGAGACCGGGAGGCCGGCACCGTCGCCTTCACCACATCTCTCGGATTCGGGCGCAAGCTCGACCGCATCAAGGCCAACCCGCGGGTGTCCCTGGCCTACCACGCGCGCGAGCACGGGTTCGCCAGCGATGCGCGGTTCGTGCTGGTCCAGGGAAAGGCCAGCTACGACGCCGATCCCGATCGGACCGTCCTCGCCGAGCGGGTGCGCCCGGCCTCTGTGCGGTTCATGGGCGCCCCCAGGACCGGCCCCTTCTGGGATCGGTGGCTGAGCGCCTACTACTCGGATCGAGTGCTCGTGACCGTCCAGGTCGAGCGGGTGCTCTCCTGGCCGGATCTGGCCTGTGACGGCACGCCCGCGGTGGTGGGCTCTCCGCTCGCTCCGTGGCCGCCGGAGCCCCAGGATCCCCCGAAGGGGGGCACGGGGCCGCGGACCGACTGCAACCGAGCCGCGCGGCGCCTGGGCCGGCTTGCGCACGTGCTCCTCGGCTACCTGGGCTCCGACGGCTTTCCCGTGATCACGCCCGTGACCGTGGGCGCCGCCTCCTCCGCGGGGATCGCCCTGTCGGGCACACTGCCCCCGGGCGGCCGCCGGGCCGGGCTTCTCGGCCACAGCTACGGGCCCCAGCTGATCGGACTGGAGGCCAGGCAGCACACCGGCTGGCTGCAGGACGGGCTGTACGCCCCGCACACCGAGAGCGGCTTTCGGGCGCCGGCCAACAAGACCGTGCTGCTCCTCGCCAACGGCTACATGGCCAGACGGGGTTTGAAGCAGGCCCGCGCCCTCGGTCGCACCTGAGCCTGGACCGCACCGGCCGGACGGCGGTGGGGGCTCAGTAGTAGCCCGCTGTCGCTGTGGGGCTGGCTCCCGATGCTCGCGCCGCCGGATGTCCTCAGGCTCTGGCGGATGCCCGTCCGGCCCACAGAGATGGAGGCGACATGAACGCGGTGGTTGTGCATGAGTCGATGTACGGAAACACCCGGGCGGTGGCGGAAGCGATCGCCGAGGGCCTGGAGGTCTTCGCGTCTGGCTTCGCGAGCTGTCCAAGGTGAAGGGCGCGCGTGCGGCGACCTTCGACACCAGGCTCGAGCGCTCGCCGAAGATCACCGGGGCCGCCGCCCGAGGGATCGCCAGGCGCCTGCGTCGCAGGGGATACGACGTGATCGGGATCGAGAGCTTCCTCGTGCAGGAGGCCGAGGGACCGCTGGAGGACGGGGAGCTCGAGCGTGCCCGGGAATGGAGCGCCCAGCTCGCCCGCAGCCTACGGAGCGTCGCCGCGGCCGAGCCGGCCGGGATGCACCGATGACGGTGCTGTGGTTCATCGTCTGGCTGATCGCCAACAACGTCGGCGGCCACGAGCCTCTGCGGCTCGACCCGGTCAACGCCTGGACGGCGACCCTGATCCTCGCCATCGCCCTCGATCTCGCCCGCCCGCGCGATCTGCCCCGGGGCAGGGCGTCCGCCGGTGCGAGGTCCCGGGCCGACGGCTAGCTACGCCCGCGGCATCGAAGTGGTGTCCGCCCGTTCGATGGCCTCGCGGACCTCCGCCCACTGGCTCGGCATGAGGACCGCCTCGAACGGGCGATGTCGAGACGCTGGACCTCGACATGCTCAACCGACGTGCTCATCTCTCCTCCGTAGCTGTCGATCACCCCCAACCAGTGGTACGAGGTTACGGCGTCTAGGGTGTCGGCCGTGACACGACGCGAGTTCGGAGTTCGCGAGGTGCGGATCAGGGGGTTCCGGTCTGCTCGCTCGGTCAGCTTCTCGCCGGCGGCGATCTGCGCCCTGGTGGGAGGGCCGAGCGTCGGCAAGTCCAACGTCCTCTCCGCCGTCTGGAGGCTGCTCCAGCAGGGTTCGCCCGCCCCGGAGACGGAGGATCTCAGCTCCGGAGCCACCGGGGAGATCGAACTGAGCGCCACCCTCGGCGGGGGCGATGAGATCCGCGTCCAGGCCAGTCCGCCGGGCTCGGCCCGCGGGAGCGGTCGGGAGGTGCCGGTGCTGTTCCTGCCGGCCTCCGACCGGTCGGGATCGCTCCTGGCCGGCCCGATCAGCGACCCCCACGCGGTGGAGGTGGCCAGGAAGTACCTGGCCGTGCCGAGCGGGGCATCCTCGACGGTGCCCTCGGCTGTGCTCGTCGCCGGCCTGGAGAGGCTGTGCGAGGCGGGCGAGCACGGGATCGCGCTCCTGATCGAGGAGCCCGAGCTCTTCCTGCGCCCGCAGGCGCAGCGGTATCTGTACAGGCTGCTGAGGGCCTTCGCCGAGAACGGCAACCAGGTCCTCTACTCCACCCACGAGCCGGCCTTCCTCAACGTCGGGCGGCTCGAGGAGCTGGCCCTGGTCGAGCACAGTCCCCGCTCCGGGACCACGATCGTCCAGCCTCACCCGCTGGGCGCCGACGAGAGCTTCCGGATCGTCAGCGAGATCGACGCGGAGCGCGGGGAGTTGCTGCTGGCGCGGGCCGTGCTGCTCGTCGAGGGCCGAACCGAGAAGCTGAGCTTCCCGTTCATCTTCGCCGCACTGGGTCACGACGTCGACCGGGAGGCGATCACGATCGTCGATTGCGGGGGCAAGCCCAACATGCGCCTGTTCATCCGCATCTGTCATGCGGCGCGAGTGCCCTGCGTGGCCGTCTTCGACCGGGATGCGGCTCCCGGCCGCCGCCCGAGCCGCTCCCAGGGCCTGCTCAATCGCGAGATCGTGGAGCTCGCCGGAGCGGAGCGCACCGTCGTGCTGGCCCCGGACTTCGAGGCGGCCGCCGGACTGAAGAGCCACCGGCACAAGCCGGAACGGGCATGGCAGCGCTTCTCCAGCCCGGGGTCGGAGGGAGTCCCTCGGCCGCTGGCCGACGCGGTGCGCAAAACGATGGCGCTCGCCCGGGCATGAGCCTCGGCCTGTATCGTCGGTCCTCGTGAGCGGGCGGGATCTCGACGTCGTCGTCTTCGGGGCCACCGGGGTGACGGGTCGGCGGGTGGCGGCCTACCTGGCCGAACGTGCCGCGGAGGGGGAGCTTCGCTGGGCGCCGGCGGCGCGGAACGCCGTCAAGCTCAAGCGGCTGCTGGGGGAGATGGGGGTGGACGCCCCCGAGACGATCGCGGCGGACATCGCCGACCCCGACTCGCTGGCCTCGATGGCCTCGCGAACGCGGGTCGTGCTCAACCTCGTCGGCCCCTACACGCTGTACGGCCGTCCTGTGATCGAGGCGTGCGTGGGCGCAGGCGCCCACTACGCGGACCTCACCGGCGAGATCCCCTTCGTGCGCCGGATAATCGAGGATCTCCACGGTCCCGCCACGGCCGCGGGCGTGAAGGTGGTTCAGGTTTGCGGGTTCGAGGCGCTCCCGCCCGACCTGCTCACGGCCCTCGCGATCGAGCGGGCTCACGAGCGCTGGAACGAGGGGCTGGCGACCGTCGACGTCGAGGTCAGGATCGTTCCGCCGCCCGGGCCGGTCTGACGCCGGCGGCGGCGCTGGGCACCGCCAGCGTCCGGCGCTTCGAGCGGGCTGGCCTGCGGTTCTCGGTCAGCGGCTGACCGAGCTTCGGCCGAGGCGGCGCGGCCCCGGTCCCTAGCGGGCGGGTTTCTTCTTGGCGGGGCGGGGTCGCCCCGTGGCGGCCCTGGCGAGGTTGGCCGGCTGGCGCAGGGCTCCGACGGTGCGTTCGAACAGCTCGGCCTGGCGCTTCATCAGGCTGGCGCTTTCCTCGAGGGCCCGGCCGGCCGTCTCGAGGGCTTCGGCCTGCTGGCGCAGGGTCGTCACGGTGGCTTCGAGCAGGTCGAAGATCGCGTCCACCGGTGCCAGCAGCCGTCCGGTCAGGTCGCGTTGCAGTGTGCGCTCGCGCTCGACGACCTCGCCGAGGAGATCCACCTGGCGCTGCATCGCCTTCAGCAGATCGCGGGGCAGATCCCTGCGAGCAGCGGCCGATCCCGCGGAGGCCACAACGGATTCCATGAGTTTCCGCCACTCGTCGAGGAGCTCGCGGCCGCTGAGGTCAGGCACGGGGCATCTCCAGGCGATGATGCCAGCTGCGGGGGTCGGACCTGGACGGAGGGCCATTGTGGGTTTTCACGGTGTCCGCCACCACGGCCGCGACTTAGCTTGTGAGCATGTGCTCAATGGGACGTGCACCGCGGGTCGAGGGCCATCCCGGCGTCAGGAGGGGCAGATGATCCGGACCAGCCACGTGGCCATATGCGGGGGCGGGGTGGCCGGCATCGAGGCGCTGCTCGCCCTTCGGGAGATCCTCGACGTGCGGCCCCACATCGACCTGGTCGCACCCGATCCCGACTTCGTATACACGCCGATGGCCGTGGCCGAGCCGTTCGGGCTCTCACCGCCGAGGCGGTTCGATCTGGGGGTCATCGCCCAGGACCTCGGCGCCGAGCTGCACGTGGGCTCGCTCGCCCGCCTGGACACCGAGAACAGCCGTCTCGAGCTGGATGACGGCAGCGCCGTTCCCTACGACGCGGCAATCGTCGCCGTGGGGGCCCGGCCGACAGCATGGCTGCAGGGGGCCCTCTGCTTCGGCGGTCCGCGAGATACGGGCGCCTTCCAGGAGCTGCTCTCGCGCATCGCTGATGGAAGGGTGTCGAGTGTGGCATTCACCGCGCCGGCCGGGGCGAGCTGGACGCTGCCGATGTACGAGCTGGCCCTGCTCACGAGCTCGCGTCTCGCGGAGCTCGGGCCTGCCGACGTGGAGATCACGATCGTCACCCCCGAGGAGGACCCGCTGGGAGTCTTCGGGGCGGGGGCCAGCCGCATGCTCCGCAGCCAGCTGGCCGATCGCGGCATCCATCTGCGTACGGGGGCCATGGCCGAGAGCCTCTCCGCGGGAAGCCTGCTGCTGAGCTCGGGCACGGCGGTGGACGTCGACGAGGTCGTGACGATGCCCCGACTCGAGGGCCCGCGGGTGCCGGGGCTGCCCGCGACCGCGGAGGGCTTCATCCCGATCGACCGGCGCTGCCGGGTGGCGGGGCTGGACAACGTCTACGCGGCCGGCGACGGCACCGACTTCCCGGTCAAGCAGGGAGGGCTCGCCAGCCAGCAGGCGGACGTCGCCGCCGAGTGGGTGGCGAGGGGGCTCGGTGCGGCGCGCCAACCGGCGCTCTTCGAGCCGATGCTCAAGGGGCTGCTGCTCACGGGCCTGGCGCCGATCTACATGCGGGCTGCCGTGAGGGCCGGGACGAGGGAGGAGGGAGAGGTGGCCGCCGACGCGCTTTGGTGGCCTCCGGGCAAGATCGCGGGCCGCTACCTGGGCCCCTACCTCGCCTTCGTGCACACGAGCGCCCGTCATGGGTCGCTGGAGGACAGGCCCGCCTCCACGAGCGATCTGGAGACGCAGCGTGCCGCCCAGCAGGAGGCCCGCGAGCTGGGCCTCGCCTTCGCCGAGGCGGACGCCCGCAGCGGAGACTTCCAGTCGGCGATCGGCTGGTTGGAGCTGGTCGAGCAGATCAACGGGGTCCTTCCCACGGATTACATCGGCAAGCGCGAGGAGTGGCTGGCCCGCCAGGCGCAGGGTTGACCCGGCGCCCGCCCGGAAGATCCCCGAAGCGCGAGAGCCGGCCCACACCCCCGGGGGGATGTTCAGCCGCCTCGCGGCCAGACCGTGACCAGGGCGGCGCTGCCTGGCTTGACCTGGACGGTGACCGTCCCGTGCCGGTTGGGTGCGCGTGGCAGGCGGGCCGGTTCGGTCCAGGTGCCGTCCGGGGCGACGGCCTGGCCGCCCAGGAGGACGCCCGAGAGGGAAGCCGTGGTGGGGGCGGTGAGAGAGAGGACCTGCGCGTTGCCAAAGCCCGTCCCCACGGGAAGGCGGACGGCCAGGCTGCGGGTCCACGGCGGGTCGTCGTCGACGATCACGAAGCGGAGCCTCCCGTCGGCGGCGAGGAAGGCCATGACGTCCACGTTGCGGTGGCCGGGGGCGTTGAAGGAGGCGGTCAGCGGGCGGGTGCCGATGAGGGCCCGCGTCAGCAGCAGGGCATACCACTCCGGCTGGGCCTGCAGGGTGCCGGCGGCGAGCCCTTCGGCGGTGGGGGCGCAGAGCGGCGTGTAGCCCAGGCAGTTGGAGGGGTTGCCGTGCAGGTTGATGCCGGCCACTCCCATGCTCATCGCCCGGGCGACGTAGTCGACTGCCCACAGGGCGGAGGCGAAGGTGTTGCTCACCCCGGCGACCCCACCGCAGGAGACGGTGTTCGTCTCGTCGAGGCGGAAGGGGGTTTCGCTCGCCTCGGCGACAGAGATGTACTTGCGCAGGGACCTGACCTCCAGGCGGCGTATCTGGGGGCTGAGCAGGTTGGTGATGGTGGCGGGGACCCGTCCGTTGCAGCCCAGGGGGTAGTGGTGCCCGGTCAACAGGGCCGGCCGCTGGTCGACCGCCTCGCCCAGGCCCCAGCTTTCGTAGGCGCTGGACCCCGAGTTGTCGGGGCCGGCCAGGGGGATGCCCGGCGCCGCGGCCTCGATGGCGGATCGATAGCCGGCCACCTCGGCGTCGTACTGGACGAAGGTCCAGGGTTCCGGCCTCAGGCCATGGAAGGCGTAGGAGTTGGGCTCGTTTCCCAGCTCGATCCCCTCGAGCCATTCCCCAAGGGTCACCTTGGCCGTGGCGGCCTCGTGGGCGGCCTCTTCCGGTTCGTAGTGGGCCAGGCCGAGGGTCAGCAGGACGTGCCAGCCCGTCTGGGAGGCGAGGCTGGCGATCCCGCGCAGGTCGCGGGCGCCCACCGAGCCCGAGGCCCAGGAGGGAGGGGATCCCGAGCGACCGCTCCAGCCGGTGATCGTGTCGGCGGATACCCCTCCGAAGCGAAGGACCCCGACGCCGAGGGAGCGCAGCATCGTCGCCAGGTTGCCGTTGGCGGCGTAGCCGGCCAGCTGGGGCAGGGCCGCCACCTCGAAGGAGAGCCCCAGGAAGTCCTGGGGAACCGGCGCCCCGGGATGGGCTCGGGCGAAGGACACGTTCACGGGCACCGAGCCGGGGAAGAGGGCAACGCGCCGGTGGGCTGGGCGGCGGGCGAGGGAGGTCGCGGGCGCCAACAGCAGGGCGGCGGCGCAGAGGGCCCACGCGATCGCACACCGGAGGCTGGCGCCCACCGGCCGGGGCAGGGAGGCGGGAGTTCGATCGGTTGGGCTCATCCTCGGCCAGTAAACACCTCCGGGCCCTTCGATGCGCCGGGCTAGGATTCGCCGGACAGGGCGGCCGACAGAAGGGAAACGAGATGGGACTGACGGACAGGCTGAAGGACCTCAAGGAGAAGGCCGAGGATGCGGTCGTCGAGCGCAAAGACCAGATCCACGCATCCGTGGAGAAGGCCGCGGCTGCCGCCGACCAGCGCACGGGCGGCAAGTACCACGAGAAGATCCACAAGGCGGGGGACAAGGCCCTTGGGATGGTGGACAACCTGAGGGCGCCCGAGGAGCCGCGCTCCGGAGATACGGGGGAGACGGCGGACGGAGCAGGGACGCCCGCCGCAGACGCCTAGAAGAGCCGGTCGCCAGGTCGGCGATCGTCGTCGGCTGCCTCAGCCGACTGTGATCCCGTCGGCCAGCCGCCTGGCGGACTCCGGGTCGTGGGAGGGCAGGTAGACGGTCGGGTGCTGGGCGCAGTGCGCGAGGATCGTGTCCAGCGTCGCCACGTGCACCTTGGGGTCGGGGCCGACCGCGTCGGCCCGGCGCGAGTGGAGCTGCTCGAGCGTGTCGGTGGCGTCGCCTGCGAGCATCACGTGCCGGTCGGAGTCGTCGATGCAGATCACGGAGATGTGTCCGGGGGTGTGCCCCGCGGTGTCGACGGCGACGATGCGCCCGTCCTGGCTCAGGGCACGGCTGCGTGGGAAGGCGCCGAAGGGCCCTCCGTCGAGGACGAACGGCTCCGGTGCGAACCCGGCGGGGAGGGGCTGGCGCAGGATGCGCCGCATGACCCGCGGGAAGGCCTGGGCGGTGAAGCGCAGCTCCGCGTCGTTGATCCGCACCGGCGCCCGCACGTGGACGAGGCCGTCGACGTGGTCGCCGTGGTGATGGGTGAGGACGACCTCCGAGACGTCATCGGGCGACAGCCCGGCTCCGGCCAGGGCCGCCGGGAGCTCCTGGTCGGGCCTCACCTCGAAGCGGGCGAAGGGGATGTTGCGCGCCGCCGCCGTCTCGCCGGTGTCCACGAGCAGCAGGCGGCCCTCGTGCTCGATCGCCCAGCAGTGGATCGGAAGCGGGTCCGACCAGGGCCCGGGAAGGAACAGGTCCACCTGCCGCCGCGCCCCGCCGGCCGGGAACAGGAAGGCCTGCTTGACGCGCACCGCACCGGTGGTCAGGGCGTGGATTCGCATGGGTGGTTCGCGAGCCTACCCTTCCTTGGGGGGTGGGGGAGTGCGGGGCCCGGCTGCATAGGAGCCCGGGTAGTGTGTGCATGTGGCCGACCGCGCCGATGTGACCTTTGACTCGGCGGGCGAGCCATGTGTCGCGTGGCTGTACCGGCCCGCTGAGGCCACGGCCTGCGTGGTGCTGGGGCACGGTTGGACAGGCGTTCGAGAGCAGCGCCTGGACGCCTTCGCCGAGCGGTTTGCCGGCGCCGGGCTCGCCGCCCTCGTCTTTGACTATCGGCACTTCGGGGCGAGCGCAGGCGAGCCGCGCGGACTCCTGAACATCCGCCGCCAGCTTGCCGACTGGCGTGCGGCGGTGGCCTACGCCCGTCGCCTCGAGGGCATGGATCCCGGGCGCATCGGCCTGTGGGGGAGCTCGTTCAGCGGCGGTCATGTGATCGAGGTGGCGGCGCAGGACCACCGGATCGCGGCGGTCGTCGCTCAGGTGCCGTTCGTCGATGGGCTGGGCAACCTGCTGCGCCTCGGGTGGCGGCATTCGCTGCGGCTCACCGTCGAGGGTCTGCGCGACCAGGTCGGTGCGCTCGCCGGCCGTCCGCCCCACATGGTCGCCTCGGTGGGTCCGCCGGGCTCGACCGCTGTCATGAACTCGCCTGACGCCGAGCCGGGCTTCCGGGCGCTCAACCCACCGGGGCTTGCGTGGCCCAACGAGGCAGCCGCCCGCATCACCCTGCGCGTGGGCGCCTACCGGCCCATACGCAAGGTCGACCGCGTGCGCTGTCCGATCCTGTTCGCCCTTGCCGACGACGACGTCGTCACGCCACCGGATCTGGCCGCCAGGGCGGCAGGGCGAGCGCCGCTTGCCGAGGTGCGCCGCTATCCCGGCGGGCATTTCGATCCGTATGTGGGGGAGCTGTTCGAGCGCGTGGTCGCGGACGAGACAGAGTTCCTCGTCCGCCACCTCCGCGCCTAGGCCCGTCGACCCGTCCACAGTCGTCTCCAACTCCGCCACGGAGGTATACCCTTGGTCGTTGACAGGAAGGGGCGTGACGTGACCGTGGACACGACCCGATGAGAAGCGCAGCAAGGGGCCTACTGGCAGCGGCGGCGGTCGCCCTCGTCGCGATGGTCGTCGGCCCGGCGGCAACTGCCTTCGCCGCGTCCGAGGTCACCATCACCAATCCGCTCAACGGGAGCGTGAGCAACAACCCGGAACCCACCTTCGAAGGGCTCGCGGGATCAAGCGGTCAAGTCACCCTGACGGTCTACCAAGGCCCGACTGCCGAAGGCATCGTGGTATGGAAATTGAGCACCACACTGGTCTTGGAAGGCACGTGGTCCCTCTGGCCCCTAATAGAAGAACCAGAAGGACCGCTCGAAGACGGCACCTACACCGCGCAGGCGAGGCAGGGAGCCGATGTGAGCTCACCTGTGACGTTCACGGTGGATACGGCTTCCCCAACGGTCACGTTGAACGCTCCCGAACCGCCGTCGGACAACACTACGCCGTCCTTCACCGGCACCGCGAGCGACCCGAAGAAGCCGGTGAGCGTCCAGATCCACGAAGGAGCATCGGCGAAAGGCACGGTCGTCTCGATGGCGACGGCCGCAGGCACCGGAGCCGGTTGGAGATCCGGCAGTGCGAGCCCGGCGCTGCCGGTCGGGCAGTACACCGCGGTGGCCATCCAGGAAAGCTCGATCGGGAACTCCCCCGGAAGAAGCCCACCGGTGACGTTCACGGTCACGCCGGCGCCGGTCGCGGCGATCGTCCCGCCCGCGCCTCCGGTGGCCTCCTTCAGGTGGGTGCCGGCCCTCCCGCAGACCGGCGAACCGGTCCTGCTGGTGTCCAGCTCGACCGCCGGCGCGAGCCCGATCACGGGCTTCGCCTGGGCTCTCACGAGCGGTGGGCCCTTCCAAGCCGGAGCAGCTGTGTTGAGCACCTCCTTCTCGACCTCCGGGGGTCATGTCGTGCGACTGAGCGTCACGGCCGCCGACGGGCTCTCGAGCGTCGCCACCCAGACGATCAACGTGGTGGGCCGGACGGCATCGCTGATGCAGCCGTTTCCCGTCGTGCGGATCGCGGGTGCTCAGACGGCCGCGGGGGTCAAGCTGAGACTGCTGAAGATCCAGCAGGTGCCCGCGGGGGCACGGATCACCGTGCGGTGCAAGGGGCGCGGCTGTCCGATCAGATCCGTCAGACGAGTCACGGCGTTCGGCAAGGGTGGGGTGGCACCGGTCTCCCTTCGCGCCTTCGAGCGCTTCCTGCGCTCCGGCGTGACGCTGGAAATCCTGATCTCCAAGCCCGGCGAGATCGGAAAGTACACCCGCTTCACGGTTCGCCGTGGAAAGCTGCCCGAACGCGTGGACAAATGCCTGGACCCGGCCGGGGTCAAGCCGCTGGCGTGCCCACCGTCGTGAGCTGGCGCTAGACGCCCAGCCCCGCGAACCGCGGGTCGCGCCGCTCGATGAAGCTGCTGACCCCCTCGGCGAAGTCGGGGGCGGCGAAGGACTGGATCATGAGCTGGTCGGCCTCTGTCAGCGCCTCCGTCAGACCCCGCTCGAGGTCGGCGTAGACCTGGCGCTTCATCGTCGCCATGCTCGCCGGCGAGCAGCTCGCGACGAGATCGCCCGCGTAGGCGACCGTGGCCTCGAGCAGGCGCTCCGGGGCCAGCACCCGGTTGACCAGGCCGAGCGTCTGCGCCTCCTCGGCCAGGACCACCCGCCCGGACAGCAGCAGGTCAAGCGCACGGGCGGGACCGATCAGCCTCGGCAGCATCCAGGAGATGCCGTGCTCGGCCACCAGTCCCCGCCGGGCGAAGGCGGTGGTCAGCTTGGCGCCCTCGGCGGCGAACCGGATGTCGCACATCAGGGCCTGCACAAGGCCGATGCCCGCGCAGGGACCGTTGATGGCAGCGATGATCGGCTTGGGGATCGACAGCGGAAAGCTCTGCGGGCGCCGCTCGTGCGTGCCGGCCGCAGACTCGATGTCACCCTCGCCGAGCGCCTGGAGGTCCTGCATGTCGGCGCCCGCGCAGAACCCCCTGCCGGCGCCGGTGACGATGATCACGCGCACGTCCTGCGAGTCGGCGCACTCCTGCAGCAGCCCAAAGTAGTCGTGCTCCATCTCGGCCGTCCACGCGTTCAATCGATCCGGACGGTTGAGGGTCAGGATCGCCACTCCGTCCTGCACCTGCCTGCGCACCACTTCGCTCATGTCGTCCTCTCCTCCCGTTGTCGCCGCGGCGTTGAGGCGAACCTACCGGAGGGAAGGAAGGCGAGTGTCAGCCAAAGCGCCTGATGCAGCCCTTGGTGCCGGCAGCAGGGTACGCTCACAACTGGTGCCGGTGGACTTCTCCCTCACCGACGAGCAGCGCGAGATTCAGGCGCTCGCCCACGAGTTCGCCCGGCGCGAGATCAGGCCGGTCGCGGCCGAGTACGACGCGCGCGAGGAGATGCCCTGGCCGGTGCTCGAGAAGGCTGCGCGCGTCGGCCTGTTGAGCTACGGCCTTCCGGAGGAGTACGGCGGGGGTGGGGTCGCCGACGGCATGGTCGGCATCACGAACTTCCTTGTCACCGAGGAGCTCGCCTGGGGATGCGCGGCGATCGCGACGGAGATCGGCTCGAGCAGCTACGCGGCGGGGCCGATCCTCGCGTTCGGCACCGAGGAGCAGAAGCGCCGTTACCTGCCGCGCTTCTGCGACCCCGAGGCTGTCAGGCTCGGTGCCCTGTGCCTGACCGAGCCGCAGGCGGGCTCCGACATCGCGGCGATCGCCACCACGGCGCGGCGGGCGGGCGCGGCGTGGGTCCTCGACGGGCGCAAGCAATTCATCACCAACGGCGGTATCGCGGAGGTGCACGTCGTCTTCGCCCGGGTGCCCGAGGAGCGCGGGACGGCTGCCTTCATCGTCGAGGGCGGCACGCCGGGCCTCACCATGGGCCGCAAGGAGCGCAAGCTCGGCATGCGCGCCTCGCACACCGCTGAGGTCGTGCTCGACGACTGCCGGGTGCCGCTTGAGAACCGGCTCGAGACGCGGCTAGCCGCGCGCACGCCGGGGGCGGCGAGCCTGAGCTCCGCCGACGAGCTGTCGGGCGCTGCAGTCGCGCTGACCCTCCTGCAGTACTCGCGCATGACGTTCGCCGCCGCGGCGCTCGGCCTCGCGCGCGCTGCCTTCGAGTACGCACGCGACTACGCGCTCGAGCGCACGACATTCGGCGCGCCGATCGCCCGCCACCAGATGATTGCCGCCAAGCTTGCGCAGATGGCGATGGAGATCGAGGCAGCCCGTGCGCTGCTCTGGCGGGCGGGCTGGCTCGCGTTCTCCGGCCGCCCGCTGGCTCTCGCAGAGGGCTCGATGGCCAAGTGCATGGCCGCCGATGTCGCGGTGCGCTCCTGCGAGGAGGCCGTCCAGATCCTCGGCGGCCACGGCTACGTCCGGGACCACCCCGTCGAGAAGTGGTACCGCGACGCGAAGCTCTACCAGATCTGGGAGGGCACGAACGAGATCCAGCGCCTCGTGATCGCGCGGGCGATCACAGGCCGCTGACAGCAGGTTTGCCGGGCCCCCGCCTCTACGCCGAGGGGGCCCAGCCGCCGAATACGCGCTCGAGCTCCATCGCGACGGCGATCGAGACGTGATCGCGCCCGGGTGCGGCGGCGACCTGCACGCCGAGCGGGAGCCCGCGGGAGCCGAGACCGAGGGGCACCTGAGTGACGGGGACGGCGGCGAGGTTGAAGACGGCCATCGGCTGGGACACATACAGGCGACCGTTGGTACGCCCGTGCCGCGGTGCGACGTTCGCGAGCGGTGGGTGCAGGAGAACGCCGTCGCCGATCGTCTCGGCTATCTCGCGCGCGAACGCGCGACCCGACGCGATCGCCTTGCTGACACGTCTTGGCGAGGAGAAGCGGTTCGCCTGCTCAAGCAACGCAAACGCCTTCAGCGAAGCCGTGTGGGGACCGCCGGGGCGCAGCGCCCTGCGGAGCGTCAGGGGCTCCGCTCCCTCCTCCTGGAGCATCTCCGCCAGCGACGCGTTGCCGGCGTCGCTGAGCGCCGCAAGGTATGCCTCGCCGACGAGGCGCATCTTTGGCAGGCGGATGCGCTCGAGCCGAGCCCCGGCCGCCGCCAGCGCACCCGCGGCGCGCTCGCGGGCGGCGAGCAGCTCGCGGTTGATCGGCTGCACGAACGCTGACTCGCTGATCAGCACCGGAAGTCCCTCGAGCGAGACCTTCGCGGGATCGCCGAGCTGGGGCTCGCCCGTGACGAGCGGGTCGGCGCCGTCCGGCCCCGAGAGGATCCGCAGCACCGGCATCAGGTCCTCGCCGCGACGCGCCAGCGGCCCGAAGCCGAGCAGCCGCTTGGACTCGCCGTGCGGGACCGGGTAGGAGCCCGTGTGCGGCACCAACCCGTTCGAGGGCTTGTGCCCGAACACGCCGCAGAAGAAGGCCGGGATTCGGATCGAGCCGCCAATGTCCGACCCAAGCCCGAACGGAGACCCCCCGCTGCCGATCGCCGCACCCTCGCCGCCGGACGAGCCTCCGGCCGTCCGTGAGGAGTCGTAGGGGTTACTGGAGCGCCCGTACACGCGGTTGTCGGACTCGACCCACAGCGTCAGCTCGGAGATGTTGGTGAGGCCAAGCGGGATCGCGCCGGCGTCGATCAACCTCTGCGCGGTCGGCGCCGTCATCTCGGCCCGGTGGTCGCGCCGCGCCACGAGCCCCGCGCAGTTCGGCATGCCCTTGACCGCGAAGGACTCCTTGATCGTGCACGGCACCCCGAGCAGCGGCGGCAGCTCGCCCTCGCCACCGCTGCTGATGCGGGCGTCGGCGGCGTCGGCCTCGCGTCGCGCGGCGTCGAAACGCTCCACGGCGATCGCGCCTGTGCGCGGCTGGCAGCGCTCGCACATCTCGATGTGCGCCTCGACCACCTCGCGGGAGGAGACCTCGCCTTCGCGGATCGCGCGGGCGAGAGCCGTCGCCGAACGCTGGGTGAGTGGCCGGTCGTCCACGACTCGACCGTACACGAGCCGGTGCGCCCCGCGTCTAGATGTCGGATACAGGCGGCCGTCCCAGCGCGACCACAGCGGCCGGTGCTCTCGAGCGCCTACGCTCCGGTGCGCCGCCTGATCGACGGCGGGATGTCCCGCGGGGTGGGCACGGCGGCGGCGCGAGCGCGGATGATCACGGTCTACACGAACGTGACCAGGGTGCTGCGCGGCCTCGGCCTCGGACACGATCGCGGTCCTGCTGGTGGACCGCTTGGGAGTCATTCTTGCGCGCGAGCAGGGCGGCTTCGACGACGATGGCGCCCGGCGGCTGCTGTCCGCACTCGAGCCCGCCGGGGCCCGCTAGCCCGCCCTGCGCGCCCCGCGGGGCGGGCGGCTCCAGGAACTGGTTGTATGCGCCCATGGCCCCTGAGATCGTCCTGTTCGGCGCGACCGGCTACACCGGCGAGCTGACGGCCCGTGCGCTCGTGGAGCGCGGCGCGAGACCGGTGCTGGCGGCGCGCAACACGCAGCGGCTCGCGGCTCTCGCTGAGGAGCTCGGCGGGCTGCACACGCGGGTGGCTGACGTTGCGGCACCGGCGAGCGTGGCTGCCCTGGTGGGCAGAGGCGACGTTCTAATCTCAACGGTGGGGCCGTTTGCGCGCTGGGGCGCGCCGGCGGTGGAGGCGGCCCTGGCGAGGGGGGCGCACTACATCGACTCCACCGGCGAGGGCGTGTTCATCAGGCGCGTGTTCGAGGAGTGGGGGCCCCGCGCGGCCTCCGCGGGTGTGGGACTGCTCACGGCCTTCGGCTACGACTTCGTGCCGGGCAACCTCGCGGGGGCCCTGGCGCTGCGGGAGGCGGGGCCGGATGCGGCGCGTGTGGAGATCGGCTATTTCGCGCCGGGCGGCGGTAGGCCGGGCGACGTGAGCGGCGGCACGCGCGCCTCGGCGGCGGGGGCGATGCTCGAGCCCGCGTTCGCCTGGCGCGGCGGGCGGATCGTGACCGAGCGCGGCGGCGCCCGGGTCAAGAAGTTCACGCTGCAGCCGGGCCGGGAGGTGGCCGGGGTGAGCATCGCCGCCTCGGAGGCGTTTGCGCTGCCCAGGCTGGCCCCCGACCTGACGGACGTGGAGGCCTATCTCTGCTTCGGCAAGGCCTCCTACCCCCTGGCGGCGTTTAGCGCTGTCTCGAGCGCCGTCCTCAGGCTGCCGGGCGCGAAGGGAGCGGTGCAGGATCTGATGGGCCGCGCGGTCAAGGGCTCAACGGGCGGGCCGGATGCGGTGGCGCGCTCGAGGAGCAGCTCGCTCGTGCTGGCTCGCGCCTTCGACGCGTCCGGCCGCGGCCTGTCGGAGGTGCGCCTGGAGGGTGTGAACGTCTACACCTTCACCGCGGAGATCCTCGCCTGGGGGGCAACGACCGCGGCGGCGGGAGGCCTACAGGGCGCGGGCGCCCTCGGCCCGGTGGACGGCTTCGGTCTGGAGGCGCTACAGGAGGGCGCGGCGCGGGCGGGGATCGCTGCAGCTGGATGAGAGGCGGCGCGAGCGCGGTCTCGGCTGGCGACGGCGACGTAGTTCTCCGTATTCCGGCGGTGGGTCGCTGCGGATGGACGATATGGGGGGCCTGGGATGCTCAACCAGCCTCACACGCACGCTTGGCAGGGTGGCATCCGCATGCCCACGCCGCAGATGGGACCACCGACGATGAGCAGCCACAACTACGACTACGACTGGCTCGTCATCGGCTCGGGCTTCGGTGGCAGTGTCTCGGCGCTGCGCCTCGCGCAGAAGGGCTACTCCGTCGGCGTGCTGGAGTGTGGCAGGCGCTTCGCCGACGCTGGCTTCGCGCGCTCGGCCTGGGACGTGCGCCGCTTCTACTGGTTGCCGCAGCTCGCGTTGCGCGGCACGCTGCGCATGAGTGTCTTCAAGGACATGGCGATCCTCAGTGGCGCCGGGGTCGGTGGGGGCAGCCTCGTCTACAGCGGCGTCCACTATCGCCCTCCGGCGAGCTTCTTCAAAGACCCTCAGTGGGCCGAGCTCGAGGACTGGGAGAGGGTGCTCGGCCCGCACTACGACGAGATCGAACGGATGCTCGGGGTCTCCGACTACGGGCGCGAGACGCTAGCCGATCGTCTGCTGCTCGAGATCGCCGAAGAAGACGGCTACGCGGAGACGTTCGGCACTTCGCGCGTGGCGGTTTTCCAGGGTGAGCCCGGCGAGCTCGTGCCCGATCCCTACTTCGGCGGCGAGGGACCGCCGCGCCGCGGCTGTGTCGCCTGCGGCTCCTGCATGATCGGCTGCCGTCACAACGCCAAGAACATTCTGACCAAGAACTACCTCTGGCTCGCCGAGCGCCATGGCGCCCGGATCATTCCCGAGCGAAGAGCGGGGCCACAGCGAGCCTCCTCCGCGGCAGGTTGTGCCGTCGCGAGTACGTGGAAGAACCGCAGCGATAGGGAGTTATTTGAGCGATGGGAAGAGTCGAGAGCGCGCAGGCGCCCAGCCTTCGCAGCGTCACACGCACCTCAACCGCCGCCAACATCGTCCGGCCGTGAACGCTGGCCGATCGAAGGTCAGCGCGGACGCGCACGGGCTGCTCCTGGGAGACGGGGTGCAGGTGGGAGAGGGCGTCTCCTTTGGCGCCCACGTGGTCGTGCACGAGGGAACGGTCATCGGCGAGGGCTGCTCGATCGAGGACCACGCGGTGCTGGGCAAGCGCCCGCGACTCGCGCGCCATTCCACCGCGAGGGGCGAGGTGGGGGCTCTGGAACTCGGAGCGCGGGCAAGTGTCGGCGCGGGCGCGGTCGTCTTCGCGGGAGCGAGCGTCGGAGCGGGGGTGATCCTCGGCGACCAGACGTTTGTGCGGGAGCGAACGTCGATCGGCGAGCGATCGGTGATAGGCCGGGCCAGCGTTGTGGACAACAACGTCCGGGTGGGCGCTCGGGTGCGGGTGCAGACGGGGGTCTACCTGACCGCGTTTACGATCGTTGAGGACGACGTGTTCGTGGGTCCCGGCGCCATTACGACCAACGACGACACTATGAGCCGTCACGGCCCAGAGACGCCGTCACGGGGCGCCACCTTGCGGCGCGCATGCCGTGTGGGCGGCGGTGCGGTCCTCACGCCGGGTGTGGAGATCGGCGAGGAGGCGTTCGTGGCCGCTGGGGCGGTCGTGACGTGCGACGTCCCGCCGCGTGCGGTGGTCATGGGCGTGCCCGCGCGCGTCGTGCGCGAGGTGCCGGAGGAGGACCTGCTGGAGCGGTGGCGCTGACCCGGAGGGGCGAGCCGGCAAACTGGGCTCCGGCGCGATTGCAGTGCGCCAACTCTGACGCATCGAAGGGGGTCCGCTGTTCGCTGGCGGCGCCGGCGACTCACGGGCGGCGCGCAGATATCGAATCACAGCCGGGCGATCTTGATTCGCTGACAGTCATCGGCGCGCCTAGGAATGTGCAACGAGTCCGGTCGACTGGACGCACTTTGTCCGCGCAAGCCCCCGGCTTGTTCGTTGGAACTTGGCCTGGCGAGCCCCGAATTGCGCCGCATCGTCGGAAGTCGGCCACGATTACCGCCGTTGCTGATACGACAGGCATGGCCATTCAACCGATCTTCCTTTTTTCGATCTCACGCAGCGGCTCGACGCTTGTCCAGCGGATCATCGCCGCACACGAAGGGGTGGCGACGGTATCCGAGCCTTGGCTCCTGTTGCCTCACGCGTACACATTCCGGCGTAGTGGTATCGACGCTGAGTATCCCCACGCGGTCATGGTCGACGCCATTGAAGACTTCTGCAACGAGCTTCCCGGTGGTGTTGATGAGTACCGCCGTGAGCTGCATGACTACGTTCTACGACTCTACGAGAACGCGGCCGGCTCGGACGCGCGCTATTTCCTCGACAAGTCTCCGTATCACTTGGTGGTCGACGAGGTCATGCGCATATTCCCCGAGGCGAGGTTCATCTTTCTTTGGCGTAACCCGCTGAGCATCGTCGCGTCGATCATGAGCACATGGGAGCACGCCAAGTGGCAGCCCACTCTCTTCCGCGAGGAGCTCTTCGTCGGCCTCCCTCGTCTGGTTGCGGCGTATCAGACAAGCGGCGAGCGAGCTTGCGCAGTGCGCTTTGAGGATCTCGTTGGCGGGAATGAGCGGGAGTGGGATCGGTTGATGAGCTATCTCGGGATCGAGTTCGAGCTCGACGCGCTCAAGCGCTTCTCCGACGTCAAGCTCAACGGACGCATGGGAGACCCCACGGGTGTCAAGCAGTACTCGACACTGAGCACGGAGCCCATGCAGAAGTGGCGGGGAGCATTTGCCAATCCGCTTCGCAAGGAGTGGTGTCGCAGGTATCTGAGATTGTTGGGGGACGAGCGCCTCGCGCTTATGGGCTATGACGGCCAGCAGATCGTCCGCGAATTGAACTCTGAGCCCACGAGTATGGACTCTCTGTTCCCCGACCTCGGGCGGCTGATCAAGGATGTTGCAAAGGAGCCGATCCGGGTGCGGACCCGCAACCGCAAGATCGGCAGCCCCAACGTGATCCGCGCGCTGCTCAAGGCCTGAGACGCCTCCCTGCCCCGTCCGATGAAAGAACCTGCGCAAAGGATGCGTTGTACGGGCGATGTCTCGTCGTTTGCGCAGCCAAGGGGGTGTTCTGCGTGAAGCGCTCTGGATCGCTGCTGCTGTCGGTCGCCGCGATGATGCTGCTGATCGTCGGCGCCTACGCTCGGATCGCCGCTGCCAGTGCCACCTCCCCGATCGAAGGAGTGTGGTCCTTCAACGGAGGAAGGGTCGCTATCCAGCCCGGGCCGGGGGGGACCTTCGTCGGCACGGTTGTCGCTTCAACGAAGTTCGCACAGTGCTCGCACCCCGTCGGGGAAGAGATGTGGACCGCGATGAGCCTTCAGCCAGACGGCTCCTATTGGGGTCTTCACCAGTGGTACTTCGAAACCGCAGCGTGCGTCCCCAATCCCATGCCTGGGCCCACGGCTTGGCGGATCATGCAAACGGCAGGCGGAGCCCATTACCTGCTCGTCTGCTTCAGCCCTCCCGGCGGCATCCAGCCGAGCATCACCCTCAGCGGCGCCGAGGCGAATGTGGGCTATGGGTGCTTTCAATCCGCGCTAGCCGCGCCGCTCCCCGTCGTAGCGGCGCCGACGGGTCGCGCCGAAGTTGAGAGCTTCACGCGTGTGGTATCGCTGCCGAGCGCCCGCAAGTGCTTCAGCCGCAGGATCTTTCAGATTCACCTGCAAGATCCGAAATACGATCCCCTCAAGGAAGTCGTTGTCACGATCAGGGGTCGCAGGGTCGCGGTGGTGCGGCGCGGGAAGGGCATGGCCGCCACCATCAATCTCAAAGGTCTGCCGCGCGGCACGTTCACCGTCAAGATCCGCCTGACGACGGTCCTCGGACACCATCTTTCCGGCAGCCGCACCTACCATACTTGTGCGAAGGAACCCTCTAAGTCGAGCAAGCGCAAGCCTCTCCAGCGCAAAGCCCACGGGTACGGCTAGGCAGAGTATTCCGCCGCGAGCGCTCGTGGGGATGGCTCGCAGGCCCTCATGGAGGCTTGCGCGTAGAAGAAATCCCGTTGTTTGAGAGTTGATGAAGGTGATGGAGACGCGTTACGTTGCCTATGGTCTGGCGTTGCGCTCCTCGTTTCGACTTCCGGGAATGGCGCCGACGGGCGAGGAGGGGCTGCCGTCGCTCACGCTGGAGCTTGTAACGCCGGCGGAGCTCGCGACTGTATGGAGCGGACCGGATGGCCCGCCCGCTTGGCGAGGGCGCCTTGGCGACGGCAGCGATCTTACGATCGAGCGGGGGGTGGCCGGAGATCTACTGTTCACCCACGGCGACGGTGCCTGCCACCGCCTGGATCCGAGCGCGCGGTCGCTCGCGTGCGCTCCGCGACGCGCCGGCCTGGACTGGCAGCGGACGCTGCTGAGCAAGGTCCTCTCGAGCGTCAGTCTCCTGCGCGGGTACGAGGCGCTACACGCGGGCGCAGTCGACTCGCCTTGGGGGGTGGTGGCCATCGCCGCGCCAACGGGCATGGGCAAGACGACGCTCGCGCTCGAGTTGATCCGACGCGGGTGGCCCCTGGTGACCGACGACGTGCTCACATTGGCCACCGGGCCAGAGGGCGTGTGGGCATACCCCGGGACCCCGCACATGAACATCGCCGCGAACCCGTCGGAGGGCTTGCCGTCGGAGCAGATCGGTCCGACGCTCGGACTCCTTGCGGGCGAGAGGTGGGTTGCCGCTCGCGAGACCGCCAGCGGGGCTCGCCCGGTGCACGCGATCTGCCTGCTGGAACGGAGCCGGAGCCTGTCGCTCGGTGTTCAGATGCTGCCCCCCAGTCCGCTGGCCCTGGCGCCGTACATGCTCGGCCTGCTCGACGACCCCGAGCGGGAGCGCCGCAGATTCGAGCTTTATGCCGACCTGATGGACTCGGTGACCTTGATGCGCCTCACCTGCGACGTGACCGATCGGCCGGCGGATCTCGCCGATCTGATTGAGCAGGCATTCACGGGTCGTCCCACCGCGCTCGCGGTCGGAGGCGCACCATGACACCGCGGTCGCTCGAGGCGACCGTTCCCGCCCCGGCCGTGAGCGAGAAGGACACCGCTGGACCGGCGCTGCAGGTGACCGCCGCGGTCCCCTTGGCGATCAGAGGCGTCACCAAGCGCTGGCGCAAGGATCAGCCCCCGGTGCTCGATGCACTCGATCTGGCTCTCGAGCCCGGCACGATCACGTGGGTCGGCGGGCGCAACGGTGCCGGAAAGACGACCATGCTGCGCATCGCCGCGGGACTGATCGAGCCCGAGCGGGGCAGGGCCGAGGTGTGGGGCGTCACCGCCCGGGAGAACCGGGTTCGCTACCAGACGCTCGTGTCGCTTCCTGCCCGCCGGCGACCGGGGCCTGTACGCCACGGCTCACCGTGCGTCACCAGCTGGAGTTCTGGGCGCGGATCTCGATGATGCCTCACGCGCGGGTCCGCCAGGCGGTCGACGCGAGCCATCGACGACTTCGACCTGCGCAGAGCTGGCCGACCGCCGCGTTGATCGCATGTCGATGGGGCAGCGCCAGCGGCTGCGAATCGCGATGACGTTCCTTCCCCGTCCGGAGATCGTGCTGCTCGACGAGCCGCTCACGAGCCTCGACGCGGAGGGGGCGGCGCTCCTGCGTCAGGCGATCCAGTCGGTGCTGGCGCGTGACGGCGTCGTTCTGTGGTGCTCGCCCAGCGGCGAGCACCTCGAGATGGCCTTCGACGCCCGCTGGGTCCTCGACCGAGGAAGGCTGGCTCCGGCATGAGCGACGCGATGACCGCGGGGCACGCCTTCCTGGCCGTCATGCGACGCGACCTGACGCATCTACCTCTCCTATCGCACGCGCCTCGTCAGCCAGGTGCTGACCTCGGTGTTCAGCCTCACGCTCTTCTACTACGTCTCGCGGCTGGTCCACGTGAGCGGCTTCACCTCGCCCGCGCAGCTACTTCGGGTTCGTCGTCGTGGGCATCTCGATGGTCGGCGTCATCTACTCCTGCTTCATCGATCCCGGAACTGGTCCGCCAGGAGCTCGTCGCGGGCACCTTCGACCGCCTGCTCCTCTCGCCGTTCGGCGCGGTGCGCAGCGTCATCGCGATGACGCTCTTCCCGCTGCTGTACTCGTTCGTCGCTCGCGGCGACCACGCTCGGGCTCGGGTGCGTCGTGTTCGGCCTGCAGCTGCACTGGTCGACCGTCCCGCTGAGCGTCCCGGTGATGGCCCTGGCGCTGCTGGCGTTCCTGCCGTTCGGCCTGCTGTTCGCCGCGCTGACGGTGGTGGTCAAGCAGGGCAGCGTCGGAACCAGCTGGGTGATAGCGTTGCTGTCGATCGTCGGCGGACTGTACTTCCCCGTGTCGCTGCTGCCTCACTGGGTGCAGACCGTCGGCCACGCTGCAGCCGTTCACGGCCGGCGACGAGCGTGCTGCGCCACCTGCTCGTCGACAGCCCCATCGGCGAAACCGCCTGAGGGCGCGCTGGTGAAGCTGGCGCTGTTCGCCGCGGTGCTCGTGCCGGCATCGATCCTCGTGCTCTCCCGCGCGATCCGCCTCGGCCAGCGCCGCGGGACGATCATCGAGTACTAACTGGTGGAAGGACTGATCATGTCTTCCGACGCCATGTCAGACACTTCATCGCTGCCCGCGGCGAGGATCAGGGTGCCTCAGCACGTCGTCTACCGCAGCTTCCCGTCGGAGACCGTCGTGCTCAACCTCCAGACCGGGCAAGTACCACGGACTCAACGCGACGGCGGGGCGCATGCTCGACGCGCTGGAGCGGGCGCTCTGCGTGCGCGACGCCGTGGCCGCGGTTGCCGAGGGCTACCAGCAGTCGAAGGCTGTCGTGGAGAAGGACATGTGCGAGCTCTGCCGGCTGCTGCTCGATCGAGGACTGATCGAGATCGATGATCCTCCAGCAAGCTGAGCCGCATCGTGCGGCGCCCCGCAGGATGCCGGCCGCGCGGCCGCTGACTTCAGCCGAACGCGTACGCCTCGCGGCCGAGATCGTCGCCGCTTACCTGCAGGCGCGTCGGGCGCTGCGGCGCGCTCCGATCGCCTCGGTGGTGGCCACGCTCCGCTCGCAGGCTTCCCCGGCGGCCTCCTATTGCTCCTCCGCGACGAGCACCGTCACGGAGAGCACGCTCGAGGAAGCCCGCCGCCTCGGCCGAGCGGTGGCGCGGACGCTCGCGCTCGTGCCCGGCGACACTCGCTGCCTGCGTTCGCTCGCTCGTTCTCACCCGGCTGCTGGCCCGACGCGGCATACCCGCGAAGCTCGTGATCGGCGCGCGCGCCGCTCCGGACTTCCTCGCCCACGCCTGGGTCGAGTACGGCGGCGACCCTGTCCTCTCGCCCGGCGATGGGTCCTTCGGCCGGCTGGTCGAGCTCTGACCGAACCCGTGATCGGCGCTCGTGCCACCGTCTTCGGGCTCGACGTGTGGGCCGACATTCCCCTGTCCTTTCTCCAGGGAGCATCGGCCAGAGCTACCGGACGCAGCATCGACTTGTCAGGGCGGGCGGGAGGCGCGGAGGCCCTTGGCTGGCCCGAGGGGGCCGAGCTCATCAGCGATCAGCTCGAGCCGGATGGAACGGCGAGCTTTCGCATCGAGTCGCACCCCGAGGCTGGGTATCTGCTGTGGGGGCCGAGCTACGGTGCCCATCTCCTGTCCACCGATGGACGACGGCTGAGATGCGCCCCGGGGGATGCCGGCGAGGAGGCCTGGCAGCGGCTGCTGATCGCGCAGGTGCTGCCGTTCGCCGCGGTCCTGAACGGGCTCGAGGTCTTTCACGCGAGCGCTGTCGTCATCGATGGGCAGGCCGTCGCCTTCGTCGGGCCCTCGCGTTCGGGCAAGACCTCGCTGGCGCTTGAGCTCTGCCGGCACGGCGCGAGCTTCCTCGCCGACGACGTGCTCGCGCTGGAGAGGGACGGCACAGTGCTCGTGGGGCATCCCGGGACCCCGGTGGCCGGTCTCGATCACGCCGAGGCGGAGCGCGGCGCAGCCGGACTCGGCGCCGGGGGCGATCCTGGGGGTCAACGCCCGTGAGCTGCTCGTGCAGATGCGAGCTGCGGCCGAGCCGGCGCCGTTGGCGGCGATGTTCTTCCTGGACCGCCGGCCGGACGGCCCCACAGAGCCGTGCTTCGAGCCGATTGCGGACGCCCAGATGCTGCTCGGTGCCACGTTCAACTTCGTGCTCGCGACGCCTGAGCGCCTACGCGGGCTGCTCGACGTCTGCGCCCTCGCGGCCCAGCGGCGAGTCGAGCGGATCCTCATCGGCCCGTCGGTCGACGCCGCGCAGCTCGGCGTGGCCGTGACGCGGCGACTCGGCGAGTCGGTGTGAGACGAATGCTGGCAGGGATCTTCGACCCGAGCGGTCGAGCCGACAGCTCGCGCCTAGCTGCGCGCGCTCGGCGCCGCACGTCGCGAGGCTCGTCGACCGTGGGCCACTGCGCGTGGCCTTCAGCGGACCGGCGGTCGCATCCGGCGAGCCGCTGTGCCTGCTCGACGGGTTCCTCGACAACGCGTCCGGACCTCGCCGAGAGCTCTGGGGGCCCCAGCGACCAGCGGGCCTGAGGAGCTGCTCGCGGCCGGCTATCGGCGATGGGGTCGCGGAGCTGCTGCCTCGCCTGCGCGGCGACTTCGTGCTGCTCGTCTGGGACAGCGAGCAGGGCGAGGGGCTGATCGCGCGCGACCAGCTCGGGGTGCGCTCGCTCTACCTGAGCGACGCGGCCGGCGGTCTCTGCTTCGCGAGCGAGATCCACCATCTGCTGGCGCTGCTGCCCAGACGCCCGGCCCCCGATCCCGCGAGCGTGGCTCACTGGGTGGCGGTCAGCAACCGCCCGGGCGCAGCGACGCTGTACGCAGGGCGTCCGCCGGCTGGACCCCGGCTCGGTCCTGCTGCTCGACCGCCACGGGACCCGGGAGGAGCGCTACTGGACACCTCGCTTCGCCGGGCCGCTGGACCTGCCGGTCCCGCAGCTCGCCCAGCAGGTACGCACCGTCGCTCGAATGCGCAGTGCAGCGCCGTATCGACACTGACGGCGAGACGGGCGTGCTGATGAGCGGGGGACTCGACTCGGCGTCGGTCGCCGCTGTCGTCGCCGCGCAGGCGCCCGGTCGGGTGTCCGCCTACGCGGGTGTCTTTCCCGAGCACCCAGGCGTGGACGAGTCGGGTCTGATCGAGGAGCTGAGGGGTGCGCTCGCGCTGCCCGGCGTGACCGCCGAGGTCCGCGCGGGTGGCCTGCTGGCCAGCGCGCTGGAGTCACTCGATGCCTGGGAGGTGCCGCTGCTGGGCTGGGGGGACTTCTGGACGCTGCCGCTGCTGCGTGCGGCCGCTTCGGCAGGCGTGACGGTGACACTCGGCGGAGACGGCGGTGATGAGCTGTTCGGCCCTCGCGTCTACGTGCTGGCCGATCGTCTGCGCACCGGGCATCCCCGTGAGGCTCTCGAGCTGGCGCTCGAGCTTCCGGGCGCGCGCAATCGGCCCCCGCGCCGCCAGGTGGCCAGAGTGCTCGGCAATTGGGCGCTGACGGGGGCCGTTCCCTACATGCTTCACAACGCCCTTCGACGCCCCTTCGCGGCCGGACGGGCACCCGACTGGATGCGCCGGGAGACGGTTCTGCGCTTTGGTCGAATCCGACGACCCGTTTGCCTGGAAGCGCCTGGACGGTCCGCGCTGGTGGGCTCACACCGCGCATGGCCTCACCCGCGGGGTCGAGGAGACCGGCATCTTCGAGCACCAGCGCCGACGGGCCGCGCTCGCCGGCCTGGAGGCCCGCCATCCGCTGTTCGACCTGGATCTGGTCGAGCTGGCTCTTCGGCAGCCACCCGAGGTGACATTCGACCGCTATCGAAACCGGCCGGTGCTGCGCGCGAGCATGGCCGGCCTGCTGCCCGACTCGGTGCGGCTGCGCCCGGCGAAGGCGTGGTTTGACTCGCTGATCGTGGATTGCCTGAACGGACCCGACGGCGCTGCCGTGCGGCAGCTCATCACCGACCCACGAGCGGAGCTCCGCGCCTACGTAGATCCAGACGGCGTACGGCGCGCCTTGTTCGACACGAGCCCGCACGACCGGCCCGACCCCTTCCAATGGATGCATCAGGTTTGGCGGCTGGTCACGGCCGAGTGCTGGCTGCGTGCACAGGCGGATCCTGGCGGCGAGCCTCTCCCCGCCGGCTTGAAGCCCAGTCCGGCGCGCGTCAGCGTCCGGTCAGCCTCGCCTGGAGACAGTTCCTCGCCGCCTGCGACTCCGACGGCTGGGAGCACCGACTCCTACGTTTTTCCACCTTGATCCAGCGAGTGCTTCCTCTACGCTAGGTGCCGTGGATCGGCTGTTCCGCGACTGGCGGGCAGGTATCAAACGATAAGGACCCCTGACATGGACGATCAGATGACCTCCCAAGCGTATGAGACGCCGAAGGTCGTGGACTACGGCGACCTGCAGGAGCTGACTGCGGCTTGTCTGGGTGGCAGCGGGGGAGACGCCGGCTATCCAGGGAACGTCGGTGGATACACCGTTGGCCCGAGCAACCCGGCCGCCGGCTGCAAATCCGCTCCTTGACCGGCAGCTCCTCCGGGTAGACACCCAGAGATCAACGGTGCAGCGCCTTCAGCCGTCCCTGGGGCGGGCTGTTGTGCGTGGCCACTGATAGGGAACGATCAGCCAGCAAGTCTGCGAGTAAGCGGCTGCACTCGATCGCGTCCCTCCACCAGGGCTCGCCTCAGGGCTGGCCAAAGGGCAAAAGGCCGCCGGCCGTGCACAAGATCGGGGTTCAGCGGCTCGTCGGGTACAAGCGCTAGTGCCAGTTGTGTTCCGCGACAGGCACGGAGTGCCCCAGACATCCAGCGGCTTCCATCATGCACCATCGGGGTGTGGCCGGCGCCGTAGGCGAGGCGCAGCGCTGAGTGGTCATCGCAGGAGCCAGGTGCCGTCACCTGCAGAAGCGTTATGTCTTCGGGAATATCGATGGTGATCCGAGCGGAATGCATCTGAACGACCATCGCATCGCCCTCGCGCTTGCTCCGAAAGCTCTGGCGCATGATCCAGCCGACTGGCCCCCACTGCACGTCTCCCAAGCCGTTGATGTAGTCCGCCGCCTGCGCGAGCATTTCGATGCCGTCGGCAAAGTCCCAATGATGCCCGAACAGGATGAGCGGCTGGCCGAGCAGCGCGCGGAAGACGAGCTCCTCCCAGGGCCGGTCGATCGGATAGCGGGGGAGGATGGGCACACTTCCGTCAAACATGTCCGTCGGATGCCACTTCACCAGCGGCCAGGCTCGAGACGGCAGGGGCTCGCGGTCGGCCCATGGATAGCGACGGCTGATGCACGCCCCGTCGAATCCGAGCCCGAACATGGCTCGCAATGCCGCCTTCGAACAGACCTCATGGGGAGGTGCCATCACCCGCTCGACCGCTACCCCAGAGCGTCGTTCAAACGCAGCTGTCCGAAGGAGCGCCTGCGCAAGCACCATCTGGGCTTCTCGATCGCCGGTGAGCCGACCTAACTCGTCTGCGACGTGGTCGTTGCCGTGCATGAGCAGCGACAACGCCGATGGATTGTTCCTGATCAATGAGGCGGCACGCCGATTCGCTAGCCAGCCATCGAGCGGGACCATCGCCAAGCCGACGTGATAGCCGTGCTCAGTAGCGTGAGTGACCATGTCCGGGTATTTGAGATACCCGTAGGAGAGCCAGTGGAGGTTGGGGTCGTCGATCACGAACGACGCTCGAAGTGGCTGCTCACTCCAGTCGAGGTCCTCGCAGACATGCCTCAGAAGATGCAGCAGAGGAACGAGGCCCATGAAGCGGCCAATTCTCAGGTGGTCGCGTAGCGCTTCTTGCTCGCCAAGCTCCTCAGGGGCAAAGGCGCTGAAATGCCTCCAGACTGCATCCTCCTGGCACCACCAGACAGCCTGCTCGTCTGCCGCAGCCAGCACCGCGTCGCCTCCCGTTGGGTTCGGTGCAGCAAGAGCCGGACCGCATTCCTCCATGAGCTTGCGCCCCTTCAGCGGTTGCGCGACATGCACGTCGCGGGCGAACTCGACGACCGTGTTGTCGTGAGCGGACACGCCTGCCTGCGAGCACGCGACGAGCCGAGGGCAGGCATCGGCCAGGGCGTTCGGTTCATCAGGCCGCGTCTCGGCATCAGACTCGTGGACGATTAGCAGCGCGTCTAGTCCAGCGAAGTTGGTGGGCTCCCTCGCCTCGAACCTGGCAGGGAACACCTGTTCCAATGCGCCGAGCAGCCTCTTGCGGCGGTCCAGCGCAAGCGCTGGCGTCACTCCAACGAGCTTGCGCGGTTCGTCGATTTCAGGCTTTGCCGGTTCCGTCGCAGCGACCATCGGGGGCACCTTACGCCATGCTCACGAGCTAGTAACGCTTCTCGACCTCGAAAGTCCACGGGGAGATATCGCGTTGATCGGGCGTGTCCAAGATTGGCATAGGAGCACGGGAGTCGGCTGTCGCAGTGTCGCCTGGTCCAGCCGCGCTGATCGCGCAGGAGGGTCCTCGCGAAGCGATCGCCGAGATTATCGAAGGGCTTGGGCTCGCGGTGACGGCCTTCGATTGTGTGAACGCGATGCTGGAAACGGATGGGCAGGATCCATCTGTGATCGTGCTCTGGGTCGAGAACACGATCTCTTCGATGTCGGGTGTCATCGAGCCGCTGACCGAGCGCTTCCAACAGGCGCCCGTGGTAGTGGCCTGCGCGAGCATCCAGCGATGGGAGGTCCGTGCTGCGCTTGCAGCGGGAGGGGCGGGCGTAGTTCTCTACGACGAGCTAAACAGAAGCCTTGGTCCTTGCCTGCGAGCGGTGCAAGTGGGTCAGATCTGCGTGCCGCGGGCACACTCGGCGACAGATCGAGCCGCCTGCGCTCTCCACGCGTGAGAAGCAGATTCTCGGATTGGTGGTGATGGGCTACATGAACAGCCAGATCGCCGAGCGGCTGTTCCTCGCTGAGAGCACCGTCAAGAGCCACCTCTCGTCGGCGTTCGGCAAGCTCGGCGTGCGGTCGCGCAACGAGGCTGTGGATCTCATCCTCAACCCCGAGCGCGGTCTCGGCATGGGGATTCTGGGGCTCGGGGGCGAGCCTCTGGAGACGATCCCGGCCACGGCGCAATGAGCAGCGCTGCCCCAGACATTCCGCTGACCGTGATGGATCACGACGATCCGCGATCTGCTCGGCGAACTGATGGCCGCTATCGAGGACGTGGCGGCCACCGGCGCTTTCACGGGCGGCGCTGTGGTCGAGGGGTTCGAGGCTGACTATGCCGCCTGGTGCGAGGTCCCCCACGCCGTGGGGGTGTCCTCCGGTACCGAAGCGCTGGTGCTTGGCTCTGCGAGCGCTGGAGATCGGGCCGGGCGAGGAGGTGGTGGTCCCGGCCAACTCGTTCATCGCCACCGCCGAGGCGGTCAGCCTCGTGGGCGCCCGCCCACGCTTCGCCGACGTGGATGCCGAGACGCAGCTGATGACAGCTGAGACGCTGCGAGCCGGCGCTCACGCCGGCGGTTCGCTGCGTCATACCCGGTTCATCTCTTTGGGCGAACCGTGGAGATGGCGCCGATCATGGAGCTGGCCCAGGCCGCCGGGCTGCTGGTGATCGAGGACGCCTCCCAGGCACACGGAGCACGCTACCGGGGCCGGCGGGTGGGAACGATCGGGGACGCGGGCACGTTCTCGTTCTATCCCGCCAAGAACCTGGGAGCCTGGGGGGACGGCGGTGCGGTCGTCACAGCCCGCGAGGAGCTCGCCGACCGGGTGCGCCTGCTGCGCTCGCATGGCGAGAGCCCGCGCTATCGCCACCGCGTGGTGGGCACGACAGGCCGGCTCGACGCGATCCAGGCGGCGGTCCTGCGCTCAAGCTCTCACGTCTGGATGAGCGCAACCAGGCCCGGCGGCTGGCGGCCGGCAGGCTGCGCGAGGCGCTCCTCGACGCCGACTCGGTCATCGCTCCCGCGCCGGTGGCGCCCGACGGCGACCACGTCTACCACCAGTTCGTCGTCCGCACGCCACGGCGGGACGCTGTCAGAGACTTCCTGGCCCGGCAGGGCATCGCGACCGGTATCCACTACCCGATACCCATCCACCGCTCGGAAGCCTACGAGGCCCTTGCGGGAAGGGTACGACGCGGCTCCCCGCGCCACCAGGCTGGCGGACGAGATCCTCTCGCTGCCGATGTTTCCGTCCCTGACCGGCGGAGCAGATCGAGCGGATCGGCGATGCCCTGCGACGGTGCTCGCTGCACATCCGCGACTCGGTAACCGCCCTGTCGGGTTGACGGCCGTCGACAACCATGTCCACCCTCGCCTTCAAGGAAGAAAAGAGCGGAGTCCGGCGGCCTCTCACGTCGTCGATCTATCGATCGCTCGACGTGCTGATCGCCGCCATCAGCATGATCGCGCTGCGCTCCTCTCTTGCTGCTCGCCTGCATCGCGATTCGGCTGGAGGGCGGGGGCCCGGCGATCTTCCGCCAGCGACGGCTCGGACGCGACAAGCAGCCCTTCACCGTCCACAAGTTCCGGACCATGAGGCTGGAGGCCGATCCGAAGGTCCACCGCGAGTATGTGCAGCAGCTCATCGCCGGCAACGAGACCACGCACGCCGACGGCGATGGTCGCGATCTCTACAAGCTCGCGGCCGACGACCGGGTGACCCGGGTCGGCCGCTTCCTGCGCAAGACCAGCCTCGACGAGCTGCCGCAGATCTTCGACGTCCTGCGGGGACACATGTCGCTGGTGGGACCACGCCCGGTCATTCCCTACGAGGCAGAGCTCTACCCGCCGAGCTATGACCGCCGGTTCGCCGTGAAGCCTGGTCTGACGGGCCTGTGGCAGGTGAACGGCCGAAATGAGCGCACCTATCGCGAGATGGTGGAATTGGACGTCGCCTGGGTGGAGCGCCATTCGGTTGGGCTTTACCTGTCGATTCTCGCTCGAACCCCTTGGGTGCTGCTCTGCCGCCGAGGCGCGGCGTAATGGCTGGCACGCAGCGATTTCTCGAGGACGCTGCGAAAGCCACGCTGCCTGTCCCCCGTTGATGAGGATAAGGCGCAAACTGGCTGCCGATCAACGTCCTCCTAGAGTCGCAGCGGGCGGGAGCCAGCAAGATATGATCACGACCCCCATCGGGATCGCGGTCGTGGGATTTGGCTACTGGGGTCCGAACGTGGTTCGCAACATCGTCGAGCGGCGAGAGTTCCGTCTGATGGGTCTGTGCGAGCGCGATCCGGGCCGCGCGGCCGATTTCTCGCGCCGGTATCCCGGGTCGCACGGTGGAGGCACGACCTCGACGCCCTGCTGCTGGATCCTCGGGTGCAGGCGGTGTCGATCGCCACGCCGCCGCGCACTCACTACGACCTGGTGCGAAGGGCGCTCGAAGCGGGCAAGCACGTCATGGTGGAGAAGCCGCTCGCCACCAGCGCCGGCCAGGCCGAAGAGCTGATCGAAATCGCCGCAGAGGCGGACCGCGTGCTCATGCCCGGCCACACGTTCGTGTACAGCCCGCCGGTGAACAAGGTGCGCGAGCTGATCCAATCCGGGGAGTTGGGCGACGTGTACTTCATCACCTCCTCGCGCATGAACCTCGGCCTGTACCAGCCCGACGGAGTGATCAGCGATCTTGCGCCCCACGACCTGTCGATCCTGCTCTATTGGCTCGACCGTCCGGTGACCCACATCGCGGCGGCCGGGCAGAGCGTCTTTCAGGACGGCGTTCCGGAGACGGCATTTCTCACCGTGACATTCTCAGGCGGCACGACCGCCAACGTGCAGATCTCCTGGCTGGCTCCTCGCAAGATGCGCCAGATGGTCGTCGTGGGCTCCAAGCGGATGGTGCAGTACGAGGACACCTCCTCGGATGAGTCGGTGCGGATCTACGATCGGGGGCTGGATGTCTCGATGGCCGAGGCGCCAGCGACGTTCGGGGAGTATCAGCTGACATATCGCAGCGGAGACATCGTGGTGCCTCGGATCGAGGCGGCCGAGCCGCTGGGATTGGAGCTGGCGGATTTCGCGCACGCGATACGCACGGGCACGGAACCGCGCTCCAACAGCACGCCTCGGACTGGAAATCGTGCGGGCTCTCGAGGCAGCACACCTCTCGATGGAGCGCGCCGGCGATCCGATCGAGCTACTGATCAATGAGCATCCGACATACGGCGAACCCGCCTCGTCAGCCACATCATGGCAAGAGCCTGCATAATCAGGCAGTATCATTACCCGCTGGACCCGCGGGTGCGGCGGGAGGCCGAGGCCCTCGAGATGCTGGGGCATGAGGTCGACGTGATCTGCCTTCGTCGCCGCGGTGAGCGGCGACGTGAGCGACGCGGGCTTGTCACCGTCTACCGGCTGCCGCTGTCTCACCGTCGGGGAGGCAGACTTCGGTACGTCTTCGAGTACGGCGTCTTCCTGCTCGCTGCGGCCATCCTCGCCACGGTGCTGCACTTGCGGCGCCGGTACGATCTCGTTCAGGTCAACACTATGCCTGACGCTTTGGTCTTTGCCGCGCTCGGGCCGCGTCTCTTGGGAGCGCGTGTTCTCCTAGATCTGCACGAGTGCATGCCGGAGTTCTTCGCCACGAAGTTCGGGCTCGGAGATCAACACCCGGCCGTTCGTCTTGTGGCGCTCGTTGAGCAGGCCAGCATTCGGTTCGCCGACCTTTCCTTTACCTGCACGGACCAGATGCGAGAGGCGTTCATCGCTCGTGGTGCCCAGGCCGACAAGGTCAAGGTTGTACTTAACGCGGCCGACGAGGCGTTGTTCGACAGGACCCGCTACCCGCCGGCTCCGCGTGACCCCGAGCGGATGGTCCTGATCTGCCACGGCTCAGTCGAGCGGCTCTATGGGCTCGACACCGTCATTCGCGCAGTCGCACTATTGAGACCCGAGTTGCCCAACCTGGCGCTGCAGATATATGGCGAGGGTACGGTCCTTGAGGAGCTCCAAGACCTGGTCGCGCAGCTTGACATCGGCGGAGCCGTGTATTTCAGCGGAGAATTTGTTCCGATCGATGAGCTGCTGAGAGCCATCAGCGCCGCGGATGCCGGCGTGGTGGCGATGAGAAGCGATGCCTTTCGCGATCTTGTGCATTGCCACAAGATGTACGACTTCATTTCTATGGGAAAGCCAGTGATCTGTTCGCGCACGCGTTCCGTCGAAGCGTACTTTGAGGATGCCTGCTTTCAGTTCTTCACCGCGGGCGACGAGCATGACCTCGCTCGTGCCATCCGGCAGCTCTACTACGAATCTGAGCGCGGAGAGCGGATGGTAAAGCGTACCGCAGAAGTCAGTGAGCCGTACCGCTGGGAGCACCAGCGACGTGCCTATCAGGAGATAGCGACGGGTCTCTTGGAGGCATGAGGCGGCGCGTCGCGCTCCTGCCATGGCGCTTGCCCGGATCCGAGACGAGGTGTACGCACCCGCGATCCCGCATCCACCAGACTGCGAGACGGCGCTCGCGAGAGCGGAATCGACGGAGGCACGATCCGGCGAAGTTCTCGGCCGCCTCAGTCGTTGCTCGGTCACATGCAGGTTCCGGGCACACGACGCGTAGCGTCTGCAGCCCCTACGAGATGGCGATGTCTTCACCACCTGCTCACTGGGAAATCACCACCCTCCAGCTAGTCTGGGCAGCCCGGATGCCGTGGAAGGGCCAAAGTCGAGGGCTGAGCGTCGCCGCTTGCAGTGACCCTGGGTGCGACGCTTGAAGTGGCCCACTGAACCAACGGATAGTCAAGTCGCATGAAGTGGTGTAACGGCCTACCCGTCGGTAGGAGGCTCAGCTGCTCAGGCGACGTTGAGCTCGACCACCTCCTCTCTCTTTTCCTCGTTGTATGTGTGGGTCCTCGGCCTTGACAGCGTCGAGGAGCGCCATGCTCTCGGCGGAGAGATAGCGTCGGCAGACCAGCCACTCGTCGTTCTGCTCGATCAGGAGGGCTCCGGCAAGACGGATCGCCGAGGCGTCGTTGGGAAAGATCCCGACGACATCAGAGCGCCGGCCGATCTCGCGGTTCACGCGCTCCAAGGGGTTCGTGATCGGAGCTTCGACCAGTGCGCCTGTGGGAAGGCGTAGAAGGCAAGGAGGTCCTCCTCGGCGTCTTCGAGCAGGCGGCAGACCTTCGCGACGGTGGGCTCCAGCCGTTCGATGACCTGCCCCATGCGTTCGCGGGCCTGCTGGCCGATCCTCGGCCTGGAAGAGCTCGCGCAGCGCCGCGGAGACGAGGCCTCGTTGGGAGGGTCGACAGTGCTGGTGCATGTTCCGGACGAAGTGAACGGTGCAGCGCTGCCACGGGCAGGCCAGCACTCGCTCGATCGCGTTCTTCAGGCCCTCATGCTGGTCAGAGACCGCCAGGCGGACGTCCTGAAGGCCACGAGCTCTCAGCGAGCGCAGGAACTCCACCCAGAAGGCCTCTGACTCGATCTCGCCGAGATCCAGGCCGATCACCTCGCGCACACCGGACTCATGGACCGCGTAGGCGATCACCAGGGCCTTTGATCGGACGTGGGCGCCGGAGCGGACCTTCAGGTGCTTGGCGTCGAGCCACAGGTACGGATAGGTGCCTTCAAGCGGACGCTCTCTGAAGAGCGTGACCTGCCCATCCAGGGCCCTGCAGAGCGCAGAGACACGGTCCTTGGTCATCCCTGCGATCCCGAGCTGCTCGACCAGGCGATCGACCTTCCGGGTGGAGACGCCGTTGACATACGCCTCAAGAACGACGGCCACGATCGCCTGCTCTGAGCGTCGCCGGGGTTCAAGGAAGCTCGGGAAGTAGGCCGGTCCCTGCCGCTTTCTGGGTATAAGCAACTCGATCTCCCCGACCCGCGTCTCCCAGGGCCTCGGGCGATACCCGTTGCGGTGTGCGGTCGCTCTGAGCTGACCTCCCCAAGCTCGGCGCCGACCTCGACTGAGATCTCGGCCTCCATCAGCTCGCGGGCGACCAGAGCGACCGCCTCGCGCACGAAATCACCGTGCTCGCCCGCCATCACCTTGGCAACGACATCGGCAGTGGTCATCCTGTGGCCTTCGGCCATCGTGGTGCTCCCTTCTCATCGATTCTTGGTGGAACCGACGAGTCTGGACGCCGCGGTGGCCGGAACCTTCTCCGGCCTATCCGCCGCTCGTTACACCACTTCTACCGACACGACCCCACGGATCTTCGACTGCTGTGAGGGCACCGTCACAGCGCCACCCACCCCAAGATGAGTGAAACAGCCACAATGGCCCTAGCAAAGTACGATTAGGCCAAGTCCGACGTGGCGCTTGTGCGCCGGGACGCCTCGGGTGCGATCAGGCGGTTGAAGAGTGCATATAGCTGCTCCGCGGAGCTCTCCGTGTTGAACTCGCGGATGACCTTCTCCCTGGCGGCCGACCCCAACTCGCGGCAGAGCGCTGGGTCGGCGAGCAGCCGCTCAAGGGCATCGGCGAGCTGGTCGGCGCGCCCCGGCGTGACGAGCAGCCCGGTGCGACCATCGTCGATAAGCTCGGGTACGCCCGTGATCCGCGTGCTGACGACCGGAACTTCCATCGCCATCGCCTCCATGAGTACGATGGCACGCCCTCGGCGAAGCTCGGCAGGCAGAAGATAGATGCGCCCGCATACAGCGCGTGAATCTCTTCCTGGCCCACCGCGCCTGGGAAAGACACCTGCGATGCGAGTCCCAGCCGCTCAGCGAACCGTTCGAGTGTCGGGCGCAATGGACCGTCGCCAGCGAGGGTGACATCGACCTTGCGTCCGCGCTTAGCCAGCAGCATCGTGGCTTCCAAGAGGGCGGCGTGGCCCTTCTGAGGTACGTGGCGGCCGATGGACAGGATTGTAGAGTCGCCCTGGGGAGGGCGTACATTGCCGGAGCGAGTGAACTGCTCGATCGGGATGCCGACGTGGATCACATGGAGCTTGTCCCACACCTCGGGGTGGCTCAGCGCCATCAGCTGGCTGCGCGTAAAGTCGCTGATGCACACCACGAACTGTGCGCGCCGCAGCTTCTCGGCTAGGCGGAAGTGACTGATGTCGAAGAACTCGTCGGGGCCGTGCAGCGTGAAGCTCCACGACCAGGGCGCTGCGGCTCCTTCGCAGAGCCGATGTGGGCTGCCAGGAGAGCGGCGTCGGCAGCGACGTTGCCCATATGAACATGAATGTGACGGATCCCACGGCGATCGGCACTCCATCCAGAGCATGACCGCCTCCACGAAGTAGAAGAGTTGCCATAGACGTCCACGCAATCCGGCGGGAGCCAGACGCAGCGCCAGCGCCAACGTCGACAGATACGCGCCCGGCGCGCTGGCGGCGAGCCTCAGATGCGCCGCAAACAGGGCTGCTCCAGCGCGGGGGGAGAATGGCATATGTAGACTCGAATGCAACTCGGTCGGCGTGCGCGAGCAGATGATCGGAACCGCACGGTGGATCGAAAACGTGGCGATCTCAACGCCGAGGCTCCCGGAGGGCCGTCGATCTCTCTGAGGACGAAGGTGTGCGAAACTGCGGGATACAAGGAGCACAGGTAGGCGATCTTCATAGACATGGAGAAGCCTTCGAATGGTTCTCTCGCAGCCAGCTTGTCGATCATCGCAGACTGCGCATCCAGTCGCGCGCCGCGAGGAGCGGCGCGATGGTAGCGGGGCAAGCGATCCGCAGATCGGGACGTCAAGTTCGTGGCACCTTGGATTGCCATCCAATCAACGGTCCCGGACCTTCCAAAAATTGCACGAAGCTATCTCGGCGCATGGATTCCGGGGCGCGCAGCAGACGGGCCATCGCCAGCCCGTACCGGCTGAGCACCCGCACGCCGTGGCCCATGGTCGAGCCCAGTCGTTGCCGGCTGCGCCCTCTGGCGTGTTCGTGCAGCACCTCGCGAGGAGGAATCACCTGACGTCTGACGAATGCGTTGAAGCCCCCCGGTGGCGCCAGCAGCCCGTCGATCAAGCCCATGTCGGCATAGAGCTGGGGCTGGCTGGCACGGGCATAGGGAGTTGCCAGCCGGACTGCGATGCGGCCGCGGCCAGTGCGCCGTGCGTGCGTTCGGTGAGCCGGCCCATCGGGAGACCCACGGTCTCTGGGCCACCTTCGCGGCGACCAGGAGGACATGCCCAGCGCCGGATACGGACGGATCGGCTCATCAAGCGCGCCGGGCGCCAAGCTGGCGCCCAAGGCGTCCCAGCACGCGCCGAGTCGGTCGCAAGCCGCAGATCGATGAAGCCGTCCCTCGCGTAGAACAGCAGCAATGCCGTGAGTTCGTCGATCGGAGCGAGCCGCCAGGCCCCAGTGCACTTGTCCGCTCGGGCGCCAGTAGCCGCTCACCCGCAAAGCTCCGCTCATACCAGTGTATGCGCCAGTGGAGCTCCACGGGCGGAAGCTTGTCACGCTCGTGGATCAGGGTGAAGTGCAGCAAGGGCAGACCGCACTCGTCGATGTGGTCGGTGGGGGCTCTATAGCCCAGCTCACGTACTACCTCCACGGCGTCATGTAGTCGCTCTCGCGCAACGAGCAGATCGATGTCACTCGATGGACGTCGTCCCGGATCGCCGTAGAGAGTTTCGCTCAGAGTCGGGCCCTTCAGTGCCGTGCAGGAAACCCCAGCATTGGCAAGCGCCGCCATCACGCGCTCGGTGATCATCTGCAGGAATACGCCCTGTCGGCGACCGGCATCCAAAGCCTGCGTCACCCTGACTGCGAACTCATCACCAGGCTGGTCTCCAGCGAGTTCAACAAGGCGCGGGCCAAGCAGGGGTAGTAGCCTTCTCGTACGCAGCAGGTCGGCGACCAGCGACCAGTCCACCACAGTTCCAAGCTCGGCGACCTGTTCCAAGGCAGTCTTCCTGCGAGCCGCAGTCCCCGCACTCAGCAGGATCAGCTGCTCCTCCGCCCTGGCACGACTGCTGTGTCTTCTCATCCTTGGCGGCGCTGACGTTCGGGTGCACGCAGGTGGCGCATTGCTCACTGTCTCCTCCGGCGGCTGGGCTTTGTGTTGTGCAGTTCCATCTTGAGGAGTTGAAGCTGCCGCCAGGGGAAGGAGGCTAGGAGCTGGCTTGGGTATTTCCCTTCGAAGTAGCCGTCGGGGCCGGCGTAGGGGTTGGTTCCAGTCGGAAGTGGATCCTGCGCATAGAGAGTTACGCACCCAGCCCCGTCCCTGATGAAGATCCCGTACCTCTGCGCCGCTTCGGCGATCATCAACGTGAACCGAGGCAGATGCAACGCCGCGAGGTTGAGGTTGGGATTCAGCCTCAGATGGGCTCCCTCCGGCAGCGAGAGCGGATCTGCAGACTTGCCGTCGCTGCGCTGAGCCGGCGATGTGTAGACACCGGCACGAACATTGGGGATCGCCATGGCCAGAGCATGGTTTATCTGACCTAGTTCGAGGTCTTCAAGAGAGATCAACCCACCAACGAGCGACAGAGAAGAGGCGGACACTCCCCACCAGGACTGGGCGCCGGGCCAAGCTTCCGGTCCGTAGACGCCGGGCGCGGACGATGCGTGTTGCGTAGCGCCACCCCACGAGGCGTGCCAGCCGCCAGCTTTGTGCACCAGCCTCCAGAACTCCCACAGCCGATCGGTGCTCGGCTGCCAGACGAAGAGATCGCCGTCGGTGCCAGCCGCAGGCTGAGCATCCGGCGGCAGCGGCACCGCGCTCCACGCCGAGGAGAGCGCGGCGTTTGAAGTGCCATCAAGCCGGACTGACACGGTCGGCTGACCCGCGGGCACCGTATAGACCGGAACGCTGTAAGAGGTCGTATTGATCCATGGCCCGTTCTTCGCCTGCTGCTCGGTGGCGATCAACGTATCGAACGCCCCGATCACCGAGGCCGAAGCGGGGTCCAGTGGCGCATTCGCCGCCAAGGGCTCATTCCAGAAGCTCGACGGCGAGAAGAAACGGAACGGAGCCGCGGAGCGCGACGAGTGGGCACCCCCGACACTCCTGCCTTCCTGGTGCAAACCCGGGAGCGGTGGTCTAGCCGGCTGCGAGACATCTGCGCCACAGCCCGCCAGCGCGCCGCACACGCAGACGAGCACGAACACAGCGGCAAAGCGAAGGGCCCTAACGAGCATCTGGGATCCGTGATGTCGAGTGGTTGATGCTGCGTCTGGCAATCGCGCTGTGCAGGGTCGAAGAGGCACTATCAGCTCAGCACTGCGACCGCGGCGCGTAGGCCGTCACCACCGAGCGACCAGCAGGCTTGCACTAGTAGGCTTGCCTCTTGTATTGCGTTCAGCAGCACGCCCGTATCGGGCTTACGACATGCGCACGCACTGATCGGGTGCGGAGATGCGTAGCCTGCGTTCACGCCTTCCGCCAAGAGCGCATCAACCGCACGCGAGCCGATGATCCCAACACTCGCCTGAACACACCCGTCAGATGCTCCAAGTTGGGAACGATTTGCCGGTGAAGGCGCGCAGGCGCGCGACCTCACCGGCATAGAGCTCCTCGAGCCGAGCACGCAATTCGTCATCGAGCGTCGGCGTCTCAAGGGGGGACAAGAGAATCCGCTCCACAGAGCGGCGGAGAGGTCGTCGGACGCGACGAGGAACCCACCGCAGAGGCGCGGGCAGATCGGGCCCACGCAAGCGAACATAATGCAAGCGTGCATAAGCCGGCGGGTAGATGCGGCGCTCGCGGCTAGTGTTGAGCTCCTCGTCAAACCGCGACCAATCGACCATGTCGTTGACCGATAAGAAGGTGAAGATCTGGCGCAATGTCGATTGCCGGTCTGCGAGCAGCTCAGCCTGATCGATCACCAGCAATCTCTCCTGGGGGAAATGGCGTAGGTAGAGGTCGAGCTGTGACGCATAAAAGCTGGGGCATATGCAGATCGAATAGGGATCCGAGAGGTCCCCCAGCGTTTGCTGCAAGGATCTACGCTCCCCTTCGACCGCGACTCGATGCTGGTATTGCGAAATTGTACGCGCGATAGGGTCGCGCACGAGATAGATGAACTTCGCCTCCGGTACGAGCTCCTTGATCCTTTCCGGCACACCTTGGCGGCGTGGGTGGCTTGCGTAACCGGTTGAGGCCTCGCCGCGCACTCGAACCGCTGGATCGAAAAGCGCTTCGTACACGTCGAGACGGCTGATTCTCCCAAATGGATAAGGAACCCCGTTCTCGGGGCCGGAGAAGAAATTTGGCTCCTTGTCTGTCGACATCTGGATCTGCGGATGCTGGTCCAAGTACCAGTGAAGGCTTGTCGTGCCAGACTTCGCCGCGCCGATGATAAAGAAGGTGGGAAGAGTCATAGCGCCTAAAGCACGTAGATGCGTCCATGGCGTGTCAGCGCGCACTGCATCGCGTCGATGTCGTCGGTGCTGCAATCTGCTGCCATGCGCTCGAACCGCGGAGTTGTCCTCATCCGGGCGAGATGACGCTCGCGCAGATCCTCGATGCTGCCGATCACCTTGGCGGGGCTGCCCACGGCCAAGGTCCCAGGAGGGATTTCCCCGCGTACAAGCGCGCCAGCGCCGACAATTGCTTCGTCGCCGATCACAGCGCCGGGCAGCACAATCGTCCCTGCGCCTATGTAGCATCGCTCGCCGATCACCACCGGCCGGACTTCCGTGTAGCCGGTGAGCCGCTTGATGGCGGCATCGTGCGCGATGATACATACGTCATTGGCGATGATGGTGTAGGCACCGATCTCCACTGCCCATGCGAAGTCTGGATCTACGAGACTGCGGGAGGCGAGACGAATCGGCGGGTAGGCACGTAGACCGAGCTTGCGCAGACGTCTGAGTGTCTGCTCACCTCGCAGGCGAGTCAGCAGGCGAGCTCGGAAGCTGAAGGCTTCGATGACCCGCGGATCGAGGCTTGCGGCGCTGGGGGCTTTGGGGAGGGATGCGCTCATGTGAGGCGAAGGCTTCACGGTAAAGCTGGGATCCGAGCGATATCGCTGCTCACCCGAGCAGCGATCTGAGCTCGCCGCTCATGCAGCGACGCCGGCGCGCTGCCCAACGCCACTCCCGCCCAAACCCACAAGAGCAGAGCAGAGAAGGGGGCCTCGTAAGGGTCGAAGAGAGCTATCACGAGAAAGAACACCGTGATCGCTAGAAGTCCGAGCTTCCATAGGCGCAAATCAGCTGATCCACGGCTAAGAATCGCCCCCCCTACGCCCCACAAGAGCGAGGTCAACCACAACAGCGCCCCGACCAACCCGAGCTCGACCGCATACGAGAGATACGTGTCATGGAGCGGCAGCAGCGCTCCAGGGGTTTCGAAGGTAGCTAGCGTATATCCTTCCATTGGGTGATCTCTAGCTTGTCGGAAATATTCGAGATCATCGCTTTCGAAGCGGCGCCAGCCAAAGCCGAAGAGCGGCCTCGTCTCGATCATCCTCAGACCGGCAGCCGTCTGGTCCTGACGCGCCCAGACACTCGACTTGTCGTTCACCCGAGTCGATACCTTGCTCCCAAGCGCCGGCGAGAGCAGCAATGCTCCGGCAATCACCACCGCGCAAGCGGAAATCGCGGGGATCAGCCGACGTCGCACCTCTCGCGTCGCGAGCGCGGTGACGACCGTGCCAGCCACAGCAGCGATCCACACGCCACGCTCAAGTGTCAAGAAGCATCCAAGAGTACAGACGACTGCGCTCATTGCCGCGAAATAGCGCCTCCGCTCTCCACGCCACTTGATGAAGGCGATAACGGCGGCGGTTGCGCAGGCGAACGTGGCAAAGCCCTCGGCTGTGGAACTCTGGAAGGGGCCGCCGGCCCGTGCTTCGGGCAATATTTCATCGACGTGAACGATGTAGTGCGGGAAAACGAGGCTGTGGGGGCCCAAGGACTCGAAGATCGCTGTCAAGCCAAGGTAGATACCGAGTCCGACTAGCGCCGCTAACAGCAAGTCCCGCTCACGCTCCCCTGCAAAGGCAGCAGGCGCCACGAGAAACATCAAGTAAGGCACAGCACCAACCTGATCGATCAGAGATAGGAAGCCGGCTTCGTTGGTCAACGTCCCAGCCGCAGCCGCTGAAGCGAGTACATACAAGACCGTCAAGCACAGCAGCAGATGGACATTTCTAAACTGCAGGCGGGGCGTGCGCGCGATACCGGGAGCACGCAGAAAGACCGCAAGCAGCACGAAAACAATCAGGACCCGGTTAGCGGGTAAGCCCCCCAATCCGAACTGGCTCCAGGCACCGGAAAAGATCGTCAACACGACCGCGCCGCACATGGTGACGGCCGGAGGAAGTTCCCACAGTCCGCGCACCGCCACCAATCCCGCGACGAGCAAGCAAGGCGTGAGGATTAGCCAATGACCGGCGAGTAGACGAGGCTGCGCCTCGTATATCAATGCCAGTGCTGCAAGCCCAAGAAGCATCCAAGCATGCCACTGCGGACGCCATACCGCACGTATGGGCATCAGGCTGGCTCGGACCTCGGCGTCTTCACCGCGACTCCTCGACGGGTTCGTCGTCTATCGAGCAGGACCGCAGCGACACAGCCGACGACGACCCCAGCCAACAGGCCGATGAACCCGAGGAGCGCGACCTTCGAGCCACTGTTGCTGCTGGCGCTCGTGGCGCCGGCCAGGAGGGTCACGAGGCCCGCTCGGGGCGCCTGACTCGCGACCGCCGCGGTGTAGGCCGCTTCGATGGCTCTCAGTCTGGTCTGCGTCGTATCCCTTTCGGCCTCGGCGCGGACGAGCGCGTTTGCGGCCTTGCTGGCGCTTTGGCTGGTCCGCGTCGTATCTTTTTCGGCTTCGCCGCTCACGAGCACGCTTGCGGCTTTGCTGGCGCTTTGGCGAAGATGTTCAACATGGTTTGTCGCGCGATGGAAGGCGACCGACGCGGCGCGATCTTCTCTCAAGAGTGATGCCGCCTGGGGATTGGCGCTGTTCGCCCGGCTCTCATAAGCGATGAGCGCATTGGCCGTGACGTTTGCAAGCTGGATGGCCCCGGATTCAGTCGGCCCAGTGGCGACCACGCGGAATGCAGGACTTAGTGGAAGGGGCTCGGCAGAGAGCCTTGCAACCGCCTCAGAGGGTGCTAGCTTGAGCTTGTGCTGCACCGCGGCGAGCACGGGTTCGGCACTGATGGCGCGGCTGAACGCGGTGGCGAGCGCAGCGGCAGAAGAAACGTAGCTGTAGAACCCCGGCGAGTTCGGATTGACCTGGCCCACCTGCAGCGTCGCCGAGGCAGTGTAGGCGCTCTTGCGCATCATCCCGAGTCCCGTGCCGACCAGCCCCAGCACGATCACAGACAACAGGACGAGAGCCTTGCTGCGGCTGATCGCCGAGAGGACAAAGCCGCTGGGTGGCTCAAACACCCCGCGGATGGTCTCATCTGGCCGGTCGAGCGCGGTCGGAACCTCGTTCGCAGCGGGTCCCAGAGCCTCTTGGGCGTGGGTTTCGAGGGAGTCGAGCATAGAGGTCTAGGGTGCTGGTCGTTGCTGGCTACCCCATGCGTCGCCGCAGTCGCCTTCGACACTGGCATTTCCGGGGGCTTTAGCACTCAACGCTCGCCTCGGCCCAGAACTTTTGTGAAGATGGACAGAGCCGCGATCGCCAGATCGGGCCGTGGTACCGCAAGTACGCACTACCCTTCGTACGTTGGTGGTCAGCCCATATGGCCACATTCGACCACCCTCACCCAGGCGGCAACCGTCGATCCGCCGCCAAGCGCGGAAGCTACCGCTCTGGGTTCGCCTACGGAGTCCTCGGCTTTCTCATCGTGGCAGCGGTTGGACTCATCTCGACGATCGTCACCTCCCGCTTGTACGGCGTGCGGATCATCGGGCAGTTCGCGCTCGTGTGGGCCCCGTGGCGGCTCTCTGGGTGCTTTCGACCGTCAAGGAGCAGCAGGCCCTCATCAAGGAGATCACGGGCCTACCGCCACAGCACCCGCGCGTGACACAGTTGTTCGCGGTTGTCTTCACGTTTTCCGCGGCACTCGACCGCGGGAATGGCGTCGTCTCGCAGGCGCGCCTGCTGGTTCATCTTCCCCGGACCACTCGACGCTCCCAAGCTGATCGTGCCGGCGTTCGTGAACATCGCTGGCTATGTGATCGTCACCAACACCGGCTGGAACATCGACTCGATCCTCTCGGCGTTCGTGGCGGGCCGCCAGATCTTCTGGGTGCGCCTGCACGAAGTGGTCAGCTTCCTCGTGATCGCGATAGCCATCGGCCTCGCTTGGCAGTCGGTGTGGGGCCTTGTGATCGCCACATCGGTGCGTTCACTGACGGCGCTCGTCCAGCGCATGGCTGGTCGTGCGCCCGTTCGTCCGAGCGCAGCTCAGCTGGGCAGAATACCGCGCTGGGCCTCCAAGTCCTGCCGGAACTGTTGCGGTTCGGATTGAAGGCCACCCCGGGACAGATCGCGCAGGGAGCTAGCCAGCAGGGCGGCATATGGGCGATCGGCACGGTGGCGCCGATAGCCGTAGTGGGCGCCTACAGCCGTGCGCAGACAATCCCCGACCGGCTGCAACAGGGGAGCTAAGCGGATCACCGAAGTGCTCTACCCGACGCTCGTCGGCCGGCACACGACCGGCGACGGCCACGGTTTCGACCGCGCCCTGATCGACTCGATCCGCTACGAAATGATTGGAATGCTGCTGATCGCGGCGGCGATCGGCGGCACGGCGCATGCGGTGCTTGAGTATTCGGCCCGGGCTTCGGACGGGCGACACCGCGCTTGACCTGCTGGGCGTTTCCCTGCGCTGGCGTCGATCACCGTTGACCCAGACCCAGGCGCTGTGGGCAACGAACCGACCGGCGCGGACCAGCATGATCGCGATCGTGCGACTGGCGATCACGATGGCGCTGCTGGTCGTGCTGACACCGCGCTTCGGCATGGTCGGTCCCGCGAATCGCGCTGTTGCCGGCTACATGGTTGCCATCGTCCTGAACGGGATCGCGCTCCGGCCACGCTGAGCCGTCCACTGCGCGCCACGTGGCCCCTGCGTGAGCGCTTTGCGCTCCTGGTGGCCTATGCGGCCGGGTTCGTTGCTGCTCATGCGGCGGAGCGTGCCGCTCCCATCTGAGTGGGGCTGGTCCCGAGCCTGCTCGCGGGCGCCGGTGCGTACGTGGTGGCGTTTCTCGTATGCGGCGGCCTCAACGAGCGCGACCGCGCCGCCTCGGCGAGGGCTGGCTGGGCTCGCTCCCGGCGCCGAGCGGCGGGCGATCGCGCGCCAGCCGGCGCCGGTGCGGCCGAGGGCAGGGTCATGGATAGAGGCGGGTATGACCCCTGGAAGTATCCGCTCGACCGGCAGGACGCTGAGCACTGCGACGTTAGTTAGGCTCGTCGGCGCATGTGCGGCATAGCCGGACAGGATCGGGCTGACGGGCAGCGACCCCAGGCGGAGCTGCTGGATCGGATGTGCGACGCCATCGAGCATCGTGGCCCCGATTCGCGCGGCATGCACGTCGACGACGGCGTGGGACTGGGGATCCAGCGACTGCGAGTCATCGACCTGGTCTCCGGGGACCAGCCGATCTTCAACGAGGACCGCACGGTCGCGGTGGTGCTGAACGGAGAGATCTACAACCACCGCGAGCTGCGGCAGCGCCTGGAGCGGCGCGGGCCACCGCTTCTCCACGCAGGGCGACACCGAGGTGATCGTCCATCTCTACGAGGAGGTCGGCGTCGATTTCGTGGACGTCGCTCGTCGGCATGTTCGCAGTTGCCGTCTGGGACGCGCGCGAGCGCCAGCTGGTGCTGGCCCGCGACAGGGTCGGCAAGAAGCCGCTGTTCTACGCCGAGCGCGAGCGGCGTCCTGTCGTTCGCCTCCGAGCTTGCGCGCGTTGCTCGAGGACCGCGCAGATCTCCGCGGGCGGTCGACTACGAGGCGCTGGACGTATATCTCGCGCTCGGCTACGTCCCGTCGCCGCTCACCGCGTTCCGGATGTCCGCAAGCTGCCCCCGGCGCACCGGCTGGTCTTTCGCGACGGGCAAGTGACGTCGGACAGCGCTACTGGCAGCCTCGACTACACGCGCAAGCGCGTCGGTCGAGGATGCGCGAGAGCTCTGCGAGGAGCTGCGCGACCGCCTGCAGACTGCAGTGCGGCCGACGGCTCGTCGCCGACGTGCCGCTTGGCGCGTTCCTATCCGGGGGGATCGACTCCGCGGCGGTGGTCGCGGCGATGGCGCGGGAGTCCACTCGGCCGGTCAAGACCTTCTCGATTGGATTCGACAGCGAGCGATTCAACGAGCTCCCGCAGGCGCAGGCTCGTCGCGGAGCGCTTCGGGACCGAGCACCACGAGTTCATGGTCACGACCAAACGCGATCGAGCTGCTGCCCGAGATCATCCGCCACCACGGGGAGCCGTTCGCGGATGCGACATCGATTCCCACCTTCTACCTCTCGCGAGGTGACCCGCGAGCCACGTCACAGTGGCGCTGAACGGCGACGGCGGAGATGAGATCTTCGGCGGCTACACACGCTACGTCGGCAAACTCGCCTCGCGCGCGTCTCGCGCGCCTGCCCCTGCCGCTGCGGTCGGGCGCTCGCGCGGGCGGGACCGCTTCCCGCACGGTGGCGCGATCGACAGCTGGCCCAGTCGCATCAGGCGCGTGGCGCAGACGCTGCCGCTCGGCACCCGGCCAGCGCTACTTCGCGTACATGTCCCACCTGAGCGGGTCTGAGCGCGCGAGGAGATCTACACCGACGCCTTCGCGAGAAGCTTGGGCAGCGGACTCGCGCGGCGCAGGCGATCGTCGATGCCTGGCGCGACGCGTCGGCGAAGGATGTGCTCGACCAACTGCTCGACACGGACGTACGACGTATCTGCCCGGCGACCTGCTGACGAAGGTGGACATCGCCTCGATGTCCTCCTCGCTGGAGGCCCGCTCGCCCCTCTCTGGACCACGAGCTCATGGAATTCGCCGCCACACTGCCGCGTGCCGAGAAGATGCGGGGAAAGGAGAAGAAGGTGATCTTCCGCCGTGCCCTGCGCGGATGGGTGCCCGACGAGATCCTCGATGCGCCAAAGCGGGGCTTTCACCCGCCGCTGGCGGAGTGGCTGAGGGGGAAGCTGGGGGGTTTCGCGCGGGAGGTGCTGATGGATGAGCGGCTCGCGAGCGAGGCACTTCCGCCCCGATCGTGTCGCCGCCTTGATCGAGGTCAGCACTCGAAGCGGAGTCGAGGATCACTCCCAGGGCATCTGGAGGTTGATGATCTACGAGTTGTGGCATCGCGAGTTCGTGGACGGCGCGGTGGGACCGTGCTATCTCCTCGCAACGCGGGCGAATCCGCCGCCGCTGGGTACCTGAAATGCTCGGTCTGCCCAGCTACGCAGTGATCACCCCGTCAAGGACGAGGCGCGGCACTTTCAACGTACGGCGGAGGCCCTGATCGCGCAAACGCATCGGCCGCTGAATGGGTCGTGGTCGACGACGGGTCCACCGACCGCACATTCGACATCGCCTCTAGTACGCCTCAAGCACGACTGGATAACCGTCATCCGTTCGCGAGCGTCCGGCCGCCGTGAACGTGGCGCCCCGATCATACGAGCATTCAATCAGGGCCTCGCCTCCTTGAAGACACGCCCTGACTTTGTGGCCAAGCTTGACGGCGACCTGTTCTTCCCCTCGCATTACTTCGCCTGGGTGGCTGCCACCTTCAACGTCGACCCACGCGCAGGAGTGGTGGGAGGCATTGTGTTCATCAATCAAGGTGGCGAGTGGGTCTATGAGCGGATGAGCCGCCTGACGGTGCATGGAGCGATCAAGTCCTACAGGTACGATTGCCTTGATGACATCGGCGGCCTGCACGAGTCGATGGGGTGGGATGGAATCGACGAGTTCGGAGCTCGGGCCCGGAGTTGGAACGTCCACGTGCTCTCCGAGCTCGACGTCCTGCACTACAAGACGCGCGGGTCGGCGCAACCCTGGTTTCGCGCGCGCTGGGAGGAGGGGCGGGGCGCCCACTACATGGGCTACCGCGTTAGCGCAGTGGTGCTTCGGACGGGCTATCGCATGCTCGTCGAGCATCCGCCGGTCCTCGGCGGAATGGTGCTGGCCGTCGGGTTCTGCTGGTACAGTCTCATCAGAGCGCCGCAGGCAGAGCCAATCGCGCGCCAGCAGCTACGAGCGGAGCAACGAGGCATCCTGCTCCGGCGCCTTGGTCGCGGCCGCCGCCCGAGCTCCCCACTCCCCGATGGCGGTCCCGCTTACTGGTTGACGGGCGCAGATCCCGCGCTGCCGGAAGGCATTCTGGCGGTCGGTTCCGAGATAGCCGGATGATCTTCGCGGGGACGCCCTCAGCGCGATGCTGCCGGACAGCCGCTCACTTTGTGTTGTGTAGTTCCATCTTGAGGAGTTGGAGCTGCTGCCAGGGGAAGGAGGCGAGGAGCTCGCTCGGGTACTTCCCTTCGAAGTAGCCGTCGGGGCCGGTGTAGGGGTTGGTTCCAGTCGGAAGTGGATCCTGCGCATAGAGAGTTACGTACCGAGCCCCGTCCCTGATGAAGATCCCGTAGCGCTGCGCCGCTTCGGCGATCATCAACGTGAACCGAGGCAGATGCAACGCCGCGAGGTTGAGGTTGGGATTCAGCCTCAGATGGGCTCCCTCCGGCAGCGAGAGCGGATCTGCGGACTTGCCGTCGCTGCGCTGAGCCGGCGATGTGTAGACACCGGCACGAACATTGGGGATCGCCATGGCCAGAGCATGGTTTATCTGACCTAGTTCGAGGTCTTCAAGAGAGATCAACCCACCAACGAGCGACAGAGAAGAGGCGGACACTCCCCACCAGGACTGGGCGCCGGGCCAAGCTTCCGGTCCGTAGACGCCGGGCGCGGACGATACGTGTTGCGTAGCGCCACCCCACGAGGCGTGCCAGCCGTCAGCTTTGTGCACCAGCCTCCAGAATTCCCACAGCCGATCGGTGCTCGGCTGCCAGACCACGAGAACGCCATCAGTGCCGGTCGCAGGCTGAGCATCCGGCGGCAGCGGCACCGCGCTCCACGCCGAGGAGAGCGCGGCGTTTGAAGTGCCATCAAGCCGGACTGACACCGTCGGCTGACCCGCGGGCACCGTATAGACCGGAACGCTGTAAGAGGTCGTATTGATCCATGGCCCGTTCTTCGCCTGCTGCTCGGTGGCGATCAACGTATCGAACGCCCCGATCACCGAGGCCGAAGCGGGGTCCAGTGGCGCATTCGCCGCCAAGGGCTCATTCCAGAAGCTCGACGGCGAGAAGAAACGGAACGGAGCCGCGGGCGCGACGGGCGCGACGAGGGAGATGGGTTCCGCAGGAGCCGCCGAGCTGCCTGACGAGGTGGCCCGCGTCTGGTGCGTTGCCGGCGCAGGGCCAGCCGGTGAGTTGAGCGTGAAGCCGCTCCGACTCGAGCTCCTCTGCGCTCCGGACGCGCCCCCCTTTCGTATGGCCAGTTTCTTGGCGCACCGACCCGTGACCGCGCCGTGCCTGCCGGCCTGCTTGGCGCTGTGGCCATGACGACCGGTGGCGGTCACGCACTTGGACTTCCGCGACGCACGTTTGCGGGCGTCGGGGCCGTGAGAGCGCGAGGCCGAGCTCCCGGTATAGGAAGCGGCCGCGTCGAGGCCAATGGCCATGGTCGCCACGGCCAAGCTCACAATGAGCAGGCCGGCTCTCGCCGGGATTCGGTTTGCGTGCACGTGGGACGTCCTCGTCCTCGCGGCCCGGCCGTGGACGGTGGCTGCGGAGGACTTGTGTTGAGGTGGGCTTACCAGGTTAGCCATCGGCCGTTGCCGTCGGAGACAGGCGCAGGAGCGTCCAGCTTGGACGTCTATCCGGCCGGGCGGTCGCGTTTGCGGCCGTCAGTGGCGGGCATGAGCCGGGCGAGACCCCTGGGCAGATGTCTAAAGCCAAGGCTCAAGTATTGGGCCATGATGGCCCTACCGGCTGGCCCTTCGGTCAGGCTGGATTCCCTACCCGGGAGTTGGTGCGTAGCGGCGGCGCCTGTCTGCAGCCCTGCCGGAGATGCGCATCGACACCCCTATGCCTACCGGCCCAACCGCGATGTGGGCGGCGGCGGGAAAGATCGGCAGGGACGGTAAGCGCGTGGTGCTCCAGCTGCGACCGGGCATCGCCCAGGACCGCCGTCGGCGAACCGAGCCGCACTGGATGACCGGCCCGAGGCTGCGAATACGCACCTTGGGGAGCACCGTCGTCGAATCCGACGAGGGGCCGATCCGCGGAGCGTGGCTCGATCAGCGCACCGGGTAGCTCCTGAAGTACCTCGTGGCCCAGCGCCGCCGGGCGGTCGCGGTGGATGAGATCGGCGAGAGCATCTGGCCGGGGGCGGACTACGCGGTCGGCGGGAGCGTGCGCTACTACATCCACGCCCTGCGCCGCAAGCTCGAGCCCCAGCGAGGCTCTCGAGAGCCCTCGGCGTTCATCACCGCTCGCTCCGGGACATACAGTCTGAAACTCGACCACATGGAGGTTGACGCCGACGAGTTCGAAGCCCATGTGAGCGCCGGGCTGGCCGCCGTCGAGACCGACCCGCAGACCGCCGCTGCGGAGATCGAGCGGGGCCTGGCGATCTATCGCGGCGACTTCCTCGCCGACCTTCCCTATGCCGAGTGGGCGATGCCCGAGCGTCATCGTCTCCACGGTCTCGCCTGCGTGGGCCTGCGCCGCCTCGCTGACATTCGCCTGGAGGGGCGCCTCATCGACAGCGCCGCCCGCTGCCTGGAGCGGCTCACGACCCTGCAGCCTTACGACGAGGACGTGCACCGTCGCCTGATGGAACTTGACATCATGCAGGGACGCCGAAGCGACGCGGTGAGGCGCTACGCCACACTGCGTTCTAGGAGTCGGCGGACCTTCGGTCATGATCCGGATTTCACGCCAGCCGACCTCGCGCGTCCAGAGCTCTAGGCTGCCAACGCGCTCTCCGGGCGCGAGAACCAGCCTTTTTTGGTCCCTGCTGCCGGCCTCTCCCGCGCGAGCGCTGCGCCTCGCTCGCCGTTGAATAGGGGTGTGCCGTTATCCGATCGAGACCAGGCGTGGGCGGATCGCAGGGGGGGACCGTCAGGGTGCGCCCGCGGAGCGCAGCTTGACCCTCCGGCTGGACGACTTCGCCTGGGAGGCGATCGAGCAGGAAAGCGCCGAGCTGGGAGTGTCGGTGGAGGAGCTCATCGTCTTCTCCGTCTTGTACTACCTCGCGGACGTCGACAGCGGGCGCATCGCCCGACGGATCTCCAGGAGCCCCTATCCGGACTCCTCGCCATGAGCCGACGAGCCGTGCGGCACCCGCGTCGAGCCGATCGCTGCCCGTTGCTAGCCCGTGAGCTCCGTCCTCGTGCGCCGCGCGCGCACGGTCGCCGGAGCGGCCCCGCGACTCGTCAGCTCAGCCTTCAGCGCCCGGCGCCCGCGGTGATGCAGCCCGTGGACCGACCCCTCGGTGCGGCCCGTCCGCTCTGCGATCTCCGTCGGCGAAAGGCCGGCGAAGTGGCGCAGGACAAGTACCTCCCGCTGGTCGTGGGGGAGCCTGGCGAGGGCCTCCTGGAGATCTCTCAACCGCTCCGCGCCGGCGTAGTCGTCGCCGTGGTCGCCGGTCGCTCTGACCTCCTCGACGGGGATCGCGCGCCGGCGACGGATGTGGTCGACGGCGACGTTCCGGGAAACCCGCAGGATCCAGGCGAAGAACGGGACCTCTCGCTCCTCGTACTTACCGATCACGTGGATGAGCTTGGCGAACACGTGATGGGTGATGTCCTCGGCCTCGTGCTGGTCGTGGACGATGCTGCGCACATAGCCGCACACGTTGTCGGCGTAGCGCGCGTACAGGAAGCCGAGCGCCTCGCGATCACCCTCCTGGGCGCGCCTGACGGCTCGCGAGACCAGCCGCGTCATCGCGAGATCATCGCCGCTCGCCGCTCCGTCGCCGCTCGCCGAACCGCGTTGCGTGGCCTGGCCTGTCGACGGCTTCTTCGTTGTCGGCCCTGCGACAACCGCCATCACCCGCAACCGTCACTTGCGTTCCCGGTGCTTCCTCTCGCGTGGTTCATGTCCCCTCCGTGGTCCCTAGCCAAAAAGTGACCACGCAGGATGGTTCTCTTCTCCAGGAGCGTCATCTTGCGATCCTTCCTTGTCGCCGATGTTCAGGGTCAAGCCTGCGATGCGGCCCCTCGTCCTAGGAAACAGGGTGGGTCGGCAGAAGGTGAGGTTTGAGCCGGCTTGATGACCTTTGCTCAACCTAAGTCGCGAACCACGCGTGGGCATCCGGGGTGTCCCGCAACATTGAGCGGGGCTAGCCACATTCGCGTTCGATGGCGGGGGCCGACGGGGGGCGCACCTCCGGTCATGCGGCGTGAGAACCAGCCTTTTTTGGTCCCTGCTGCCGGCCTCTCCCGCGCGAGCGCTGCTCCTCGCTCGCCGTTGAATAGGGGTGTGCCGTTATCCGATCGAGACCAGGCGTGGGCGGATCGCAGGGGGGGGACCGTCAGGGTGCGCCCGCGGAGCGCAGCTTGACCCTCCGGCTGGACGACTTCGCCTGGGAGGCGATCGAGCAGGAAAGCGCCGAGCTGGGAGTGTCGGTGGAGGAGCTCATCGTCTTCTCCGTCTTGTACTACCTCGCGGACGTCGACAGCGGGCGCATCGCCCGACGGATCTCCAGGAGCCCCTATCCGGACTCCTCGCCATGAGCCCACGAGCCGTGCGGCACCCGCGTCGAGCCGATTCCGCCAAGCGGCGAACCTGGCGTAGTCGCCTCGGCGGGCGCGGAGACGCGATCGATCCCGCATTTGAGCGCATCGGACTGTTTGACCGCGCGCACCCGGCGCCACCCCCAAGGCTCGGGGTCAGCGCTGAAGAGCGGGGGCCGGCGCGGTGGGCAGGGTCAGAACCGAGGGATGCTGGGCGTCGTGGAGCACGTCGATGTCGACCGCGCGCAGCGCGGTTGCGGTGGCGAGGTCCTCGCCGGTGCCCGGGTTGCGCGCGTAGCGGGGGTGGGCGCCGGAGGAGACCTGCAGGCGGATCCGGTGGCCGGCGGCGAAGCGGTGGCCCATCGGCCACAGCTCGAAGGCGACACGCACGGCGCCGTCCGCGGCGGGCTGCGAAGCGCCCGGGTGCGACGCGGCTCAGCGCGTCGCAGACGTTCCACGACGCGCCGCCGGCGTCGACGTCGCACACGCGCGCGAAGAGGTCGAAGTGCGGCGAGCTGGCCCGTACGCAGAGCTCGACGCGCACCGGGCCGATCGCCTCCACGGTCTCGGGCAGCGGCGCGGTCGTGTAGGTGAGCACGTCGGCGCGCGCCTCGAGCGGGCGGTTGTCGAGCACCGGCTCGCGCGCGAGCAGCACGGGTCCGCCGAGCGACGGCGTGGGGTCGGCGGGGTCGTAGCGGTAGCGGTCCCCGCTCCCGGGGTCCCCGGCCGGCTCGGCGTCCTGCAGGCGCCCGCCGGCCGCGAGCCACAGCCGGCGCTCGCCGGTGCCCGGCGGCGGCCAGCTCGGCAGCTCGCGCCAGCCGCCGCCGGCGCGCTCGCCGGTGACGAACACCCGCACGCTGGACGGCCGCAGAAGCCGGTCATCGTCGAGCAGGTGGGCGCGCAGCCAGCCCAGACCGTCGCGCAGCCCGGCGGCCAGCAGCCCGGGCGACGTATGGGTCCACGGGCCGATGACGAGCTGCGGCGCGCGCCCGGCGGCCTGCAGCGCGGCGAAGTCCTCCAGCATCCACGGCAGGAAGATGTCGTGCCAGCCGCCGATGAGCTGCACCGGCGCGGCTCACCCTGCCGACGCCCGCGGCGAAGTCGCGCGCGACCCAGTAGGCGTCCTCGCGGCCCGGGCTGGCCAGCGCCTCGCGGAACCACGCGACCTCGGCGCCGGTGGCGCGCGCGTCGAGGTCGCCGATCGGCAGCTGCGCGAAGAGGGCGGGCAGGCGGCGGAGGGCACGGACCATCGCCAGCGGGGCGAGCCGGCGCTCCTGGGCGGCGACGAGCACCAGCCACGAGGCCGCCGTCTCCAGCGCGAGGCTGCCGCCCGGGTAGGTCTGGCCGTGGAACTGCGAGGCGCTGACCTGGATCGCCAGCGCAGCCAGGTCGTCTCCGGCGTCGGGCGCGACGGCCCACTGCACCAGCCCGAGGTAGCTGGGGCCGATCATGCCGATCCGCTCGGCGTGCCAGGGCTGTGCGCGGATCCAGCGCAGCGTGGCCAGGCCGTCGGCGCGCTCGTCGAACGGGCTGAACGCGCCCTGCGAGCCGAACGTGCCGCGCACGCTCTGGACGACGACCTGCAGGCCGCGCTCGGCCAGCAGCCGTCCGAAGATCAGCCCGAAGAGCTGCCGGCGCCCGTAGGGCGAGCGCACGAGCACCGTCGGCTGCGGCTCATCGCGGCTCGCGCGCGCGACGTAGCGGTCGGCCAGCAGCACCGCGCCGTCGTCCATCGTGACGCGCAGGTCGCGCTCGCAGACACATCGCGGGTCTGCGCGCGCGGAAGGCGCATGCGCCGGGCGATGACCTCAGTGAGGAGGGTCATGGACGGCTATCGTGCCGTGGCCGGGTTTGGGCGCGATCATTGAGTGTGAGCCAGGTCGCGCAGCGCCTCGTTCGCTTCATCGATCACCCAGTCTGGACCGGGAAGCACGAGCCCGGCGCGTGTGTGGGACCATCCACGGATGAGCACCCCCGAGCGGTTCCCCGTCCGCCTCGTGGCTGTCGATGACCTCGGTGGCTCGCAGGTCACCGTCGTCGAGGAGACACCGCACGGCGCCCTGGCGGTTGGAACGAGCGGGGGGAGGCCGTTCGCGGTGTCCAACCGCTGCCGCCATCTCTTTGCCTCGCTGGGAAAGGGGCACGTGACCGACGATGGATGCCTTGAGTGCCCGCGGCACGCGGCGCTCTACGACGTCGGCACCGGCAGGATGGTGCGTGGTCCGCAGGGCGCATTCAAGCCGCTTGCCGGCGCCGTCAGGGCGACGGCCGGTGCCCGCGCGCTGAAGACCTTCCCAGTCGAGATGCGCGACGGCGCAATCTGGTTGGTCGCCTGACCTGGCGGTCCTAGTCGTCTCGGCTGCGGCGGCGGCGACGGCGAAGGCGTCGAGGCTGGCGGACTCGCGCGTCGGAGAGCCGCTGGCCCCCCTGACGCTACGTCCGCCGGCTCGATAGATTCTCCGCATGGCGCACGCGACAGCCTCTCCCCAGGCTCCTGCGGGAACTCTCGCCGGGGGTGCACCCCCGGCGGCGATCGAGCGCCCGGACTTCCAGATCGTCCCGCGCGCGGGACTCCCGATAGTCGCGTTCGTGCTCGTGCTCCTGATCGTCGCGATAGCGGTCAACGAGAAGTGGCCCCTGATGTTCCTGCATGTCGTGGCGGGCGCCTCCTGGACGATCATCGACCTGTTCCTCGGCTTCGTGATCGGGCCGATCCTCGGCAAACTCTCGATCCCCGCCCGGGTCGAGGTCACCACCCGGCTAATGCCGAAGATGGTCCTGATCATGCCGACGGTCGTCGCCGTCACGCTAGCGGCGGGCTGGCAGCTGGCGACCAAGCTCGAATACAACCTCACCAGCTATCAGTACCACGGCTGGGTCGTGGCGAGCTTCATAGTTGTGGGAGCCATGGCGGTCGTCGCGCTCGGCCTGCTCGAGCCGGCGAACATCGCGGTGCTCACCGAGATGAAGAAGCCCAGGCCCAATCCCGAGGTGATCGAGCGGCTGATGAAGCGCTTCATCTACACGGCCGGGGCGACCGGCTTGATGCAGGTGGCAACCCTCGTGATCATGACCCGGCTGGCGACCGGATGAGCGAAGAGCGCCGCCTGCCCCCGGTCACGCAGCTCGGGATGCTGTCGCTGTCGCTGATCGTCGCCGCCGTCATCTACCTCTCGGCCCACCTTCCCGAGCACGTCTCACTCGGCCCGGCGATCGCGCTGCTGGCCGCCTCGGCGCTGCTGCTGATCGGCAACGTGGTGGCCCTCCGGCGCACGGAGGGCTTCGCCTGGGGGCGCTTCCTGGAGGTCGCCGGCTGGGCGCTGCTGGCCTACGCGATCATCGCGGGGCTGATCGAGTACGTGTTCCTGCGCAACAACACGAGCGGCGGCCCGCTGATCGTGCTGACCCTCTCGCTCCTGGTCTTCGCGTTGACTGTGCCGGTGCTCATCGCCTTCACGGTCGCCCGCTACGACGATCCGGCCTCCGCAGACGAGGACGCAGCCTCCGCCTGAGCGCGACCCCGGCGCCCGCGGTGCCCGCGCCGCCCGTCCGGCTACCCGCACACCACGAGGCCTGCTGCGCGCGGCAGCCTGCCTGGCGCGTTTCTTGGACCCGGCTCACGGCGGTCGAGGGTGAGGGAGCACTACCCCTAGGGTGGCTATGCGCGGGCGCTGACGCGGTTGATGATCGTGGTGTCAAATCAACCAACTCCAACTAGGGGGCGTCAGATGTACAACGTTCAGATCACCACCACCGCTTCGAAGCTGGTCCGTAAGGTGTTCGCCGCAGTAGCGCTCGGCGCAGTCGCCATGGCGCTCATCGCCGCCGGCCCTGCCCACGCAGACCCGAAGCAGGGCAGCGGCACGGCAAAAGGCTGCCTGATCGAAAACGACGGCAAACTCGAAACAGTGGCTGTCGGCTCGAAAGTCGGCCTGTTCACCTGTGGATCCGACGGCGAATGGCACTTCGGCTGGCTGATCAACGCAATCAGCGCCCCGCCGAAAAAATCGGTCAAGCCGGTCAACACCGGCGCGATCCGTCACCACGTCCTGCAAGCGGCGAAGGCGTACCGCTGAGGCCGCGCCACCCAATCAACGCCGATCCGGCGGCCAGCCCCTCCCGTGCCCAGTCAATCGCCACGGGACGGGCGGGCCGCACGGCCTCGTCGTCGCCACTTGCTCGCGGTAGACGATCCACTGAGACCAGGCGGCCGTTGCGGGTCTGAATCGACCTACCTGCCCGCTGCGGGCCCGCAGCCGACTCGCTGCCGCCTTGCGCGAACCGCTAAGCCCCCTCGTGCCCTGGGCACATCTGTAACTTGCTGACGATGGCGCAACTCGATCGCCACCGCCAGGTCTGCTACGGCGTCCAGCTCGCCGGCACGGCGTGGGCGCTGTTCCGGCATCCGCTCGTGCTCGAGCTCCCAACGCACCGGCCGATCCGCGAGTTGTTCCCCGGCGTCCACCACTGGACAGCGATCCACTCGAAGATCAGGCTGCCCGTGGACTCACCCAGGGTGCGGTGATGAAGACAGCCGGGCGGCACCCTCGCAGGCGCTGGTTTCCTGACCTCAAGGCCGAGGCGCTTGCTTGGTGGGTGAGGACGGCCTCAGACCAGAGACTCCAGTCCGTCATGCGCAGCCGGCTTCGCTCCGTCCTGCTGTGGCAGATCTTCCGAACGATCCGTCAGCGTGCACAACCCGATACACGCCTACACGCCGTCGTGGAGTTCAGGATCACCCGCCGGCGAGACGGCGGAATAGACCGCTATCTGCTCACGCTGGCCGACGGCCAGTGCAGGAAATCAAGACGAGGCGAACCCAGACCAGCGTTGACGCTCGAGCTCGAACCGGTGGCGTTCCTGCGTCTGATCAGCGGTACTGCCAGCGCCCAGCGACTCTTGATCGCGGGCAAGCTCAAGCTACGCGGTGACCTCATGCTCGCCCTGGCACTGCCCGCGGCGCTCAGGCTTCCCAGGCGCCGCCCGCAAGCTTGGTTGCTCTAGCGCCGCCACCGATCGTGACGAACGTAGATCCGGCATCTGGCCCTGGAACTGGCAGGCGGGCCCGGCTGATGAGACTCAGCCAAGCCCAGCATCGGACTCGAACCGATGACCCCTTCCTTACCATGGAAGTGCTCTACCAACTGAGCTAGCTGGGCATGCAGCGAAACCGCACTGTACCGCGCCGACCCCTGGGCCGGGGCGCTCTCCTTCAGACCGCGAGACCGCGCCCTGGGGGGTCCAGCTCTCAGGCGATGTCCTCGAGCAGGGCGGCGGGCGAGGAGAGCTCCAGTCCTCGTGAGAGGATCACGATCGTCTCAAGGCGCGGGGATCGCTTGCAGCGCTCCAGGAGGCTGATCTCGGTGCGGTGCAGGTCGCAGATGTCGGCCAGGGCCTCCTGGGAGAGGCCGGCCTCGTTGCGGTGGTGGCGGAGGTTCGCGGCGAATTGCTGGCGGACGTCCTCCATCGCTGCAACTTTGTCCGCGCGCAGACGAAAGATCCACAGACATCTGTCGTCGGATCACGGTGCGCAGATCCCGCTCGGCGCCTCGGCAGACGGCAATATGCCCTGATGACAACCGTCGGCAGGCGCTCCCGGCGATCAGGCCGGCTCGTCGGCCGGGGTGACCGTCGTGACGGGCAGGCCCAGGCCCGAGATCTTGCTGGGCAGGTCGAGCTTCAGCCACCTCGACAGACGCGGTGAGAGAGTCGACACGATCACCTCGTCGAAGCCGCGGAGGTTGATGGCATCCTGGACCGCGGCCGAGGGGTCTGGATCTCCGACGATCCCCTCGACCGGCCCGCCGGCCGCCTCGCTCAGCAGTGGGACAGCGCGCTCGATGACCTGCTGGGCCTCCCCGGCCCCCTGGTCCTCGGGGTCCACGGCCTTATGCAGGCCGTGAGCCGGGTTGGGAACGAGCAGGGTGAACGTGCTCGGGCCCCGCGCGGCTCGCTCCCTGACCGCATCCAGGAGCGGCTTGGTGGCGGCTGTCTTGTGGGCCACCACCAGGACCCTGGTCGCCTCCTCCGCCTGCATCATCGGCACTCCCTTCTGGCTGCTCGGTTGCCGGGCCGGGGCGCGGTCGGCGCCGCGGGTGCTGGGTCCACCTATACCCCAAACGGTCCTGGCCCTGCAAGCGGGAGGGCTACTCTTCTGCCGGTGCGCCTGGAGATCACCGACGACGCCGTCGAAGTCCTGCTCTCCCGCTGGGAGAAGATCCTCGGGCTGATGAAAGACATCAGGGTCCCCCGAGCGGACGTGAGCGATGTCCAGGTCGTCCCCGATCCGATGAGAGAGGTCATGGGGACGGGCGTCAAGGCAGGCCTGCGGCTGCCATGGCTCCTGTACGTCGCCCGCACGATCCGACTCGACCAGGCCTTCGTGGTCCGCCGCGGCCAGCCGGGGTTGTCCTTCGCCGTTCGCGACAGGGACCCCCTCAGGCGCGTGCTGGTCAGCACCCCTGCCGCGGAGGAGTTCGCCCGCCGCCTTGGCGCCGGGGCCTAGGCCGAGCGCTCGGCGTCCCAGGGGCAGGTAGACCGGAGCCAGGAACAGGATCAGGAAGACCGGGGTCTGCATCGAGAGCCCTCGACGACTGAGGTCTCCCCGGCTCGGACGGGCGAAGCTGCATCCCGGTCCCTCCGACCAACCTCCCGACCCCCGCCGCGTTCTTAAAAGGCAAAGCGCCAGGACGGCGGGACACGAGGATCGACTCCCGAGGGAGGAATCGGATACGAGGCTGTCTTTGAGGACCACGTGATTGCGCGGGTGCCGGCTGCAGCGGCTGGCCGCGCCGAAGAAGAGCGGGCACCAATCCATCGAGGCGGCCGGCTCTTCACCCTCGTCATCTCCTAGGGCACGAGGGATCTGGAGGTCCCGCGGCCGGAAGCGGGACCTCCACCTTTCCCTCGATTAGGGCGAGGGAGGTGGAGGCCGCCGCCTGAGGGCCTTCACGCAGGGGACCCGGAGGCCCCGCCCGCTCCCGCGGGGTCTCCACTCCCCCCGCAGCGTGCGGCGCGCACCCCGCCGCCGGGAGCCGTGTCGCGGCGGCCCCGGCGGCGGCGCGTCGATAATTCACGGGTGGCGCTCGCGCACGACGAGAGCGGAACGGGCCCGGTGCTCCTTCTGCTTCACGCCGGGGTCGCGGATCGCAGGATGTGGATGGGCCACCTCGCCCCGACCCTGCTGGTGGTGGGCGAGCACGACCGCAGCGATTCCCACGCGTCAGCCGACGTCCTGACGCGGGTCATGCCGCATGCGCGCACGGCCGTGCTGCCCGGGGCCGGCCATCTGGCTCCTCTCGAGCAGCCGCGCGGGCTGCGCGACCTGCTGCTCTCCTTCATGGCCGAGGAGCCGTGAGCAATGGCGGGGGCAGGATTCGAACCTGCGAAGGCAGTGCCAACGCGTTTACAGCGCGTCCCCTTTGACCGCTCGGGAACCCCGCCGGGGCTCGTCAGTTTAGGGACTGGGCAGCAGCCGTGCGGGCGGCCGCCCGAAGCCGTGGACGGGAGGCCTAGGAGGCCTCCCGAAGCTGCTGTGCTTCGGGCAGCGTCTGCAGCTTTTTCAGCGTCCGGTTCTCGATCTGGCGTACGCGCTCGCGGGTGATGTTGAAGGCCCGGCCGACCTCCTCGAGGGTCCGCGACCTCCCGCCCACGATCCCGTAGCGCATCTCGATCACCTCACGCTCCCGGCGTGGGAGGGAGGCGAGCACCCGCATCACGTTCTCCCTTCGCAGGGCCTCCGAGGCGATCTCGAAGGGGGAGGCAGCCGAGACGTCCTCGACGAAGTCCGCCAGCGCGGAGTCCTCCTCCTCGCCCACGGGCTTCTCCAGCGAGATCGGCTGCTGGGTGATCCGCTGGACATCCCGCACCTCCCTGACGGTGCACTCGAGCTCCCCCGCCAGCTCCGCGGCGCTGGGCTCGCGGCCCAGCTGCTGGATCAGCCGTCGTTCGGCATGGACGAGCTTGTTGAGGCGCTCGACCATGTGGACGGGGATGCGGATGGTGCGCCCCTTGTCCGCCAGCGAGCGGGTCACGGCCTGGCGGATCCACCATGTGGCGTACGTCGAGAACTTGTATCCGCGGCGGTAGTCGAACTTCTCCACCGCCCGGATCAGGCCGAGGGACCCCTCCTGGATCAGGTCCAGAAGCGTCAGGCCCCGCCCGACGTAGCCCTTGGCGATCGAGACCACCAGGCGCAGGTTCGCCTCCACCATGTGCTGCTTGGCCCCCATGTCCCCGCGCTCGATGCGCTTGGCCAGGGCGACCTCCTCCACGGCGCTCAGCAGCGGCACCCGCCCGATCGAACGCAGGTAGAGACGCAGGGAGTCGAGGCTCGGCTCGACCGTGAGGTCGACCTCGGGCCGCTTGAGCTCCTCCAGACGCGCCTGCAGGGCCGGGCCCTGTTCCTCCTCCAGGTCCTCCTCCTCGGAGGGGCCCGTCAGCGGGGCCTCGCGCTGGTCCTCGCCCTCGTGGCCGGCCGTGGACTTCCCGTCGGCCTCCAGGGCCGCGGGCGCCTCGCCGGCACCGACGATCTCGACACCGTGCTCCTCCAGGTAGCTGAGCAGATCCTGCGCCTGCTCGCTGGAGAGATCGACCTCCGTCCATCGCCGCGCTCAGCGCCTCGGCCGCGAGGAAGCCCTTCTCCTGCCCCTCGGCGATGACCCCCTGCAACTCCTCCATCTCCACCACGGCTGTCTCCGTGGCTGCCAACAGAACCTCAAGCTTGTCGCTCATTGGACCCCCAAAGGACCCCTGCCGCTCCCATCGGGGCGCCGTGAACGCCCCGACCTCCCCTGACCTACGCTAAGCCTCCTGTGCGTTGCGTTTTCATCAGCAGTTTCGTTGCGTCTCACGAAGCCTCATATCCCGATACCCCCGGTTCGGCTTCGCTGAGCTAAGTGCGGAGTGATACCAGAATCGCCGGTGGAAAAACCTGCGCCCCCGACCCGTCCCTGAACGGGACGCCGCCCGCGCTAGGCTTGGTCCCGGTGCAGGCGATCCAGCCGACCTCGACGCTGTCTCCAACCATGGGCGCCGGCGATGACGTCCAGTCTCGCGTGCCCGGGATCCCCGTGGCGCTCTCCCGGGTCGGCGTGACGGGCGTCGAGAAGGTCGTCCGCATCCGCGAGGACCTGTTCTTCGCCCGCCTGGATTGCTTCGTGGATCTCAACGGACGCCAGAAGGGCGCCCACATGTCCAGGTTCGAGGAGGTGGTCAACGAGGCGATCGGCGAGGTCGTCCTCAGGGAGGCTCCCTTCCGTGCCGAGACCCTCGCCCAGCACATCGCCGAGCTGGTGCGCGAGCGCCAGGGGGCCGAGCGGGCGGAGGTCACGATCGCCGCGCGCTACCCGGAGCACAAGCCCGCCCCGGTCTCGGGCGTGCGCACCCAGGAGATCTACACCCTGCACGGGCGGGCGGTGGCCTTCGCCCACGGGACCCGGCGCACCGTCGGGGTCTCCGCCACCGGCATGACCGCCTGCCCCTGCGCCCAGGAGCTGGTCGCCGCCCGCGCCCGGGAGCGCCTGGCCGCGCAGGATTTCACCCCCGAGCAGATAGACACGATCCTCGAGCAGGTTCCGGTGGCCACCCACAACCAGCGTGGGCTGGCCACCCTTCACATCGGGCTCACCGAGGCCAGCTCCGTCGAGATCGAGGCGGCCACCCTGCTGCAGATCGCCGAGTCGAGCATGTCATCGGAGATCTACGAGCTGATGAAGCGCTCGGACGAGGTGGAGGTGGTGGAGAAGGCCCACCGGCGCCCCCGCTTCGTGGAGGACTGCGTGCGCGAGATGGTCGCGGGAGTCCTCGCGGGCTTCGGCGATCTCTCCGGGGACAGTTTCGTCTGGGCCCGCCAGGAGAACCTCGAGACGATCCACCAGCACAACGTCCTGGCCGAGCGCCACGGCCTCATGTCGGAGCTGCGTGAGGAGTTCGAGTCCGGTGTGCCGGCGGCCCGACACACCGACCTGCAGGGATGGCTCGACGCGGCGGGAGCCGCTCAGGCGTCGACCTGAGCCTCCCGGCCCTGCATGCGCCGGCGCACTCCGAAGAAGTAGTCCAGTCCGGACAGGACCGTCACCACCACGGTCACGTAGAGCAGGGCGGTCACCCACGCCGGTTCGCCGTGCACCGCGATCACCGCCAGGATCGCCGCGATCTGCAGGCAGGTCTTGGCCTTCCCGAACAGGCTCGCGGCGATGACGACGCCGGCCTGGCTGGCCCCGAGGCGTAGGACCGTGACGGCGAGCTCCCGGGTGATGATCACCATCGCCACCCACGCCGCCAGCCTGTGAAGGGAGACGAGGGAGATCAGGGCGGCCACGATCAGCAGCTTGTCCGCGAGCGGGTCCATCAGCTTCCCGAAGGTGGTCACCGAGTCTCTCGCGCGCGCGAGGTAGCCGTCGATGAAGTCGGTGAGGCTGGCCAGGGCGAAGACGACGGCCGCCAGCACGTCTCCCGCGGGGGTGTTCCCGAGCAGGGCCACCACCAGCGCCGGCACGAGCATGATGCGCAGGACCGTCAGCAGGTTCGGGAGGTTCAGCGGGAACACCCTCTCGACATTACTCCAAGGCACTCCCGGCCCGGGCGCTGTTGCTATACCCGGAAGCTCCGCGCGGACGCCGGAGCCACCGCGGCGACCGGCCCGCGAGTCGACCCCTCTGAAAGGAAGGCTCCATGAAGAAGCGCAAGCTCGGACCGGACGGACCGGAGGTCTCCGCCATCGGCCTCGGCTGCATGGGGATGTCCGCCTTCTACGGCACCGCCGACGAGGAGGAATCGCTGCGAACCATCCGTCGCGCCCTCGACCTCGGGTGCAACTTCCTGGACACCTCCGACATGTACGGCCCCCACACGAACGAGCTGCTCGTCGGGAGGGCGATCGAGGGGCGTCGCGACGAGGTCTTCCTCGCGACCAAGTTCGGCATCAAGATCGAGGGGGACCCTCCCCGTCGCTCGATCGACGGCAGCCCGGCCTACGTGCACGCGGCCTGCGAGGGCTCCCTGCAGAGGCTGGGCGTGGACCACATAGACCTCTACTACCAGCACCGCGTCGATCCGCGGACTCCGATCGAGGAGACCGTGGGAGCGATGGCCGAGCTCGTCTCCGAAGGCAAGGTCCGCCACCTCGGGCTATCCGAGGCGAGCGCCGAGACGATCCGCCGGGCCCACGCCGTGCACCCGATCACGGCCGTCCAGACCGAGTACTCGCTGTGGACGCGTGACGTGGAGGACTCGGTCCTTCCCACCCTGCAGGAGCTGGGGATCGGCCTCGTGGCCTACTCCCCGCTCGGGCGGGGCTTCCTCTCGGGCCGGTTCACCTCCCCGGAGGAGCTCGACGAGGGCGACTTCCGCCGTCGCGGCCCCCGCTTCACGGGGGACAACCTGCGCCAGAACCTCAGGCTCGCCGAGCGCGTCCGCGAGCTCGCCGCCGAGAAGGGCGTGACCCCGGGGCAGCTGGCCCTGGCCTGGGTCCTCCATCGGTGGGAGCACATCGTCCCGATCCCCGGCACCAAGCACGTCTCCTACCTGGAAGAGAACCTCGCCGCCGCCGAGATCGAGCTCAGCGAGCAGGAGGTGCAGCGGATCGCCGAGTCGGTGCCCGCGGCGGCCGGGGCGCGCTACGACGAGGAAGGGATGCGCAGCGTCAACATCTGAGGGCGGGCCGGCCCGGGCGGACCACCGTCCGGGTCAGTAGCCCACCGAGTAGAAGCTGATGTGCCGGCAGCCGTCCAGCTTGTAGTGCGGCAGGGCGTGGTGGCTGGTGAAGACGACGATCCCGGGGCTTTCGCAGTGGATCACCCCGGAGCCCTCGTGGGCGTGGACGACCGTCTTGGGGTTCGTCCCGGTCCACAGGTAGTTGACGGTGTCGTTGGAGTAGATGAAGTTCTTGCCGTTGCCGGCGTGGATCACGGCCGTCTGGAACTTCGGCCAGCCGGAGGGGTGGTAGTCGCCCCAGATCACATCCCCCGCCGAGCCCCCGTAGATGGTGTCGTTGCCGTACCCGCCGAGTAGCCAGTTGTGCACGTGGGGCCAGCCCTTGAGCACGTGATGGCGGCCGGCGGGGCCCTTGTCCATCTCCAGATGCTGCTTGGGCGGCCAGCCGGCATGGCTCGTGCTCGGCCGCCGTCGGGGCCGCCACGAGCAGGGCTGCGAGCAGGGCCGCGGCGAGCCAGCGTCGCACGGTAGGGTGGGGCGATGCCGCTGATCCCCATGGTTATAGAGCGCACCGCCCGCGGCGAGCGCGAGTTCGACATCTATTCGAGGCTGCTCAACGAGCGCATCATCTTCCTGGGCACCCCCATCGACGACCAGGTGGCCAACCTCGTCGTGGCCCAGCTTCTGCATCTCGAGAGCGAGGATCCCGACAAGGACATCTCCCTCTACATCAACTCTCCCGGCGGGAGCATCTACGCGGGCCTGGCCATCTACGACACGATGCACTTCATCAAACCCGACGTCAGCACGATGTGCGTGGGGGTGGCGATGTCGATGGGCTCCCTGCTGCTCGCAGCGGGGACGAAGGGCAAGCGCGCAGCCCTGCCCAACTCGAGGATCCTCATCCACCAGCCCTCCGCGGGCTTCGAAGGGCAGTCGACCGACATCGAGATCCACGCCCGCGAGATCCTCAACCTGCGCGAGAGGATCGACGAGATCTACGCCGAGCACACCGGCCTCACGGCCGAGCAGGTGCGCGCCGACATGGAGCGCGACCGCTTCTTCACCGCCGAGCAGGCCCTCGAGTACGGCCTCGTGGACCGAGTCCTGGAGAGCCACTGATCCGGCCCCGGGGGACGCACCGGCCCGATGAAGGCCCTCACCCCGCTGGAGCGCTGGGCGCTCCTGCTGATCGCCGTCCTCACCGTCCTCGCGGGTTTGGCCAACTTCCAGAAGTGGGCGGCCGTACCCGCGCTTCTTCCTCGCCACCCTGGCCCTCGCTGGCCTTGCCTGGGTGGTGTCCTTCGCTACCGAGCAGGTCGGGGAGCACATGGGGGCGGCCGCCACGGGGATGCTGCAGTCGACCCTGGGCAACCTGCCGGAGCTGTTCGTGGTCATCTTCGCCCTCCAGAAGGGGGAGCTGGTGGTCGCCCAGACGGCGATCGTCGGCTCGATCCTCGCCAACGCCCTGCTCGTCCTCGGCCTGGTCATCGTCGTCGGCGCCCGTCGCAGCGAGGACGGAGTGATGCGCTTCTCCAAGCGACTGCCGAGGGACACGGCCACGCTGCTGCAGGTGACCGTCTTCATCATCGTCCTGCTCGGGCTCTCCCTGGGCGCCCACGACCCGGCCAGCCATCACGTCAAGTCGATCTCGGTGGTCGGGGCGATCTGCCTGCTGGTCGTCTACCTCACCTGGGTCGGCCCCTACCTGCGCTCGGACTCGGCGGCCGGCGGGCGAGGAGGCCCGGCGCGGCCGCGCGGCTCCCCGCTCGCCGCTGCCCTTCACGATCGCCCTGCTGGCGATCGCGGGCGTGGCGCCGCGTTCGTGTCGGACTGGTTCGTCGCAGCGCTGTCCCCGGCGATCGAGCAGCTGCACCTGTCACAGGCCTTCGCCGGGCTGGTGATCGTCGCGATCGCCGGCAACGCGGTGGAGAACACGGCCGGGGTGGTCCTCGCCGCCAAGGGGCGCTCGGACCTGGCCATCTCGGTCGTCAAGAACTCGGTGGCCCAGATCGCGGCCTTCCTGTTCCCGGTGCTCGTGCTGGTGTCCTTCGCCCTGGCGACGACGCTGACATTCGCCCTTGCCCCCGTCTACATCGGGGCCCTGGCGCCTCACGGCCCTGGCCGTGGCCCAGGTCACCGGGGACGGGAGGCGGCGGCCTTCGAGGGGTGGGCCCTGATCGCCCTCTACGTGGTCCTGGCGGCCTTCACCCTCTACGAGTAGGTCCCTCAGCCCCTCACGATGCCGCTGATCAGGGCGCCCGCCACGCCGCCGGTGGCGGCGGCCGCCGCGGGGGTCTCCATCCCCTCCAGCGGAGCGATGAACATGGTCTGGATGGCGAGCCTGCCGGGGCCGGTGAAGCGGTTCCAGGTGAGCTTCCCTCCGCCTCCGAAGATGCCCGTCTTCAGCCCCATCGTGACGGCCTCGAGCTTCACCGTCGGGTCCTTGAAGAGCCAGGCCCCCGCCTCCACGTCGAGCTGCTCCCCCTCCTGGAGCTGGACCAGGAAGACGTTGCCGTGCCCGTGCAGCCACACCAGGGCATCCCCGTCTGTGGCCCTGAACTTGTCCATGAAGAAGCCGGATCCGCCGAGCAGCATGTTCTGGACGCCCTTGATCCGCTCGAAGCTGTAGTCGAGGTTGTCGGTGGCGGCGATGAACTGGTGCTCGCGAACGTCGAGCCCCTCGCCCTGGCGCAGGTGCAGGGGGACGCACTGTCCGGGCGAGTCCCTGGAGAAGGCGATCCGCCCGGAGCCCGAGGTGCGGGTCACGAAGAACTCGAGGCCCGCGATCTTCCGCTTGATCGCCCCGGGCAGCTTCTTGAGCTCGATGTCCAGCCCCGTCTCCTTCCACAGCAGGACGTGGTGCTCGAACATCACCGCCGCACCGGCGATCTCGATCTGCAGCTCCGGGACCAGCTCCCCGCGGATGTGGTAGGTCACCCCGGCGAAGGTCTCGTCGTGAACGCTCGGGGGGATCGGCTCGGGTAGGTGCATGGATCTCCTTCCTTTCGGCGTCCACCCGGGGCGGCGCCTGTTCGCTTGGGGGGACTTCGCGCCCGGCGGGCGGCGCGTCTAGGAATTCGACGACAGGCGGACGTCCCCTGTCGCCGCGGACCCTCTAGCCGCCGCTGAGCCCCGAGACGTGCAGGCCGCATCCGCGCCCGCCGGCCCGCACCTGGGCCGGGCTGGGCGGATCGTCGGTCAGCAGCTGGGGCACGCTGACTGCCCGCAGGTGCTTGCGGGCGAGCGCCGCGAAGATGCTCAGCATCGCGCGGACCGTCTGGCCGTGGTTCTCGTGCATGAGGATGATCGCCCCCGGTCGCAGGCCGCCGATCACGTTGCGTTCGATCTGGGCGTAATCGGCTCCCAGGGAGTCGGCGCTGTCCACCGTCCACAGGATCTGCAGCAGCCCGTGGGCGCGGGCGATCCCGTCGACGGTCGCATCCCGCCCGCCGTAGGGAGGGCGGAACAGGAACACGGGCCCGCCCGAGGAGCGGGCCAGGGCCGCCTGGGTGCGCACGATCTCCGATTCGGCCCCGGCGGGGGACAGGGAGGTCAGCAGGGGGTGGGTGAAGGTGTGGTCCCCGACGGCCCCGATCGCCCGCTCCTGCCTGGTGGCCCCGGGCAGCAGGGGGATGTTGCGGCCGACCACGAAGAAGGTGGCCTGCACGCCGTGCTTGCGCAGCTTGGCGAGCATCAGCCGGGTGTAGGTCCCGGGGCCGTCGTCGAACGTCAGCGCCACCTCGTGCCCCCGCGGGCCGGCGCAGTAGATCGGCCTGCCCATGGCGATCAGCGAACGCACCTCGGCCGACTCGGCGGAGGGTTCGCCCGCGCGGGGCCTCCCCTTCGGTGTGCTCCGGCCGGCCGCCGTGGTCGCCACCCTGCCCTTCGCCGGGCGGGCGTGGCCGTGGGCGAAGCCCCCCGCCAGGGCGAAGGCGGCCAGCCCGGCCAGGACGGCGATCGCCGCGGCCGCCCCGCGCCGGCGTCGAACCTGAGCTCGGCGGCCCGCCCGGTGGCGACGGGGCGGACGGCCGGCGGGCGCCCCTGCATTGCCTGCGCGTCCCACCGTGCCACCGTATCGGTCCGGGCGGGGAGGGCGCTCCGCCCGCAGTGTCGGCGCGCTAAACTGCTTCTACCTCGCGCTTGGGCGAGGTTTTTATTCGTCCAGGCCGCCGTCAACAACTACGCAGGGAATTCGCAAATGGCCCGCGGAGACGTTCGAATCGCCATCACCCTCGCCTGCGAGGAGTGCAAGCATCGCAACTACCAGACCAACAAGAGCAAGCGCAACAACCCCGACCGGGTCACCCTGCGCAAGTACTGCCGATGGTGTCGCAGGCACACCAGCCATCGGGAGACCCGTTAGCGCGGGAGCGCTGCCGTGGCCCGCGATCGTAAACGTGCGAAGCAGCGCCGAGACCGAGCTCGGACCGCGCCGGTCAGACAGGGTGGTACCTCCGCCCGTGGCGACGGGGCCGATCACGGCGTCCCGCCGAGTCAGCCGGCCCGTGCCGACGTGCCCGGGGCGCTCGACCACGCCTCCGGCGAGGTCGACGAGTTCGATGCGGCCCTCGTCCGCGGCGCAGGCGGGGTCCCCGTCGAGCCCGAGGCCGACGAGGCCGGGGCCCCGATCGGCGAGGACGAGCTGCAGACCCCCGCGGGCCTGGAGGCCGGCCGGGAGGAGGCGGGAGCGCGGGTTTCCGGGGCTCCCCTTCGCGGCGGCAACCGCGTCGTGGGCTTCCTGCGGGCCAGCTGGGCAGAGCTGCAGCGCGTGCAGTGGCCCGACCGCCGCCAGGTCAGCCAGGCTACGGCCGTCGTTCTCGGCTTCGTGGCGATCGCCGGCGCCTATCTGGGCCTGGCCGACTTCGTCGCCAAGGAAATCGTTGAATTCATCCTCTGAGGTTCATTAGAAGAATGTTTCGCTGGTACGTCGTCAACACCTATTCCGGGCACGAGAACAAGGTCAAGCACAACCTTGAACACCGGGTCGTATCGCTCGGTCAGCAGCGGTCCGTGCGGAGCGTGGTCGTCCCGACCGAGGCCGTCTCGGAGATGAAGGACAACCAGAAGGTCACCGTCGAGAAGCGGACCATGCCGGGCTACGTGCTCGTGAACATGGAGCTCAACGAGGACTCCTGGGGGGTCGTCAAGGGCACCCCGGGCGTCACGGGCTTCGTGGGCGCCTCCCAGGAGCCGGTGCCGCTGACCCAGGTCGAGGTGGACCGCCTGCTGCACAAGGAGGTCGCCACGGCGACCCGCACCCGCGCCCAGTTCGCGATCGGGGAGTCCGTCAAGGTCGTATCGGGGCCGCTGTCGGACTTCTCCGGGGAGATCTCGGAGATCAACGAGGACGCGGCGCGCCTGAAGGTGCTGGTATCAATCTTCGGCCGGGAGACCCCGGTCGAGGTCGGTTTCGATCAAGTGAAGAAGATCTGATGGCCAAGAAGGTTCTGACAACGATCAAGCTGCAGGCGAACGCCGGGCAGGCGAGCCCCGCCCCTCCGGTCGGTCCCGCCCTGGGCCAGCACGGGATCAACATCATGGAGTTCTGCAAGGCCTTCAACGCCCAGACCCAGAGCGAAACCGGCACGGTCATCCCCGTCGTGATCACGGTCTACGAGGACCGCTCCTTCACCTTCATCACCAAGACGCCCCCCGCCGCGGTCCTGATCCGCCAGGCGCTGCGCATCGGCAAGGGGTCGGGGGAGCCCAACCGGGTCAAGGTCGGCACGATCACCCAGGCGCAGCTGCGCGAGATCGCCGAGCGCAAGCTCGCCGACCTCAACGCCCACGACGTCGATCAGGCCGCCAAGATCATCGCCGGGACCGCCCGCTCGATGGGAGTGGAGGTGGCCTCGTGAGCCGTCACGGACGCCGATACGCCGAGCTGCTGGCGAGGGTCGACCGCGAGCGCGAGTACGAGCCCGCCGAGGCCGTCGCCCTCGTGCGCAGCCTCGCCAGCGCCAAGTTCGACGAGTCGGTCGAGGTTCACGTGAGGACCGGTCTGAACGTCCGCCACGCCGACGAGCAGCTGCGCGGCACCATCGCACTGCCCAACGGGCTCGGCAAGGACGTCAAGGTGGTCGTCTTCGCCCAGGCGGACAAGGCCCGCGAAGCCGAGGAGGCAGGAGCCGACGTGGTCGGCGGAGAGGACCTCGCCAAACGGATCGAGGAGGGCTTCGACGACTTCGACGTCGCGATCGCCACGCCGGACATGATGTCGGTCGTCGGCCGGCTCGGGCGCGTGCTCGGGCCCTCGGGCAAGATGCCCAACCCGAAAGTCGGGACGGTCACGATGGACGTCGCCAAGGCCGTCGAGGAGTCCAAGTCCGGAAAGGTCGAGTACCGCACCGACCGCACGGCGATCGTGCACCTGGTGATCGGCAAGGCCAGCTTCGACGACCGCAAGCTGCTGGAGAACTACGCGGCCGTGATCGAAGAGCTGATCCGGGCGAAGCCCTCGGCCGCGAAAGGGCGCTACCTGCGCTCGATCGCCCTTTCCACGACCATGGGCCCGGGCGTGAAGGTGGACCCCGGCCGCGTCCGTGACATCATTGAGGAGGCGCCCCCGGCGACCATCGCCGCCTAGGCCCTCCCGACACACAGGCCACCAGAGACCCTCGGCAGCGGCCGACAGCCGCAGAAGACCGGGACAGGAGCCAGCATGAACCGCGAGCAGAAGGCCGTGGCGATCGCAGAGATCGCCACTCACATAAACGAGTCCGAGGCGATCTTCGCCGTCGACTACCGGGGCATCACCGTTGCGCAGGTGGCCGAGCTGCGCACCAAGCTGCGCGAGGCCGACGCGACCTTCAAGGTCGTCAAGAACTCCCTCACCGAACGGGCCGCCGACGAGGCCGGAACCGAGACCCTGAAGGAGTACCTGTCGGGTCCCACCGCGCTGACCTTCGTGCGCGGGGATGTCGCGATGGCGGCCAAAGCCGTCGCCGACTACGCCCGCGCCGTCCAGATGCTGCCCTTCAAGGGCGGCCTCATGAACGGGGACCGGCTCGACGTCGACCAGATCCGATCGCTCTCCCGCCTGCCCTCGCGGGAAGCGCTCTACGGGCAGCTCGTCGGCGTGGTCGCCTCCCCTGTCGGGGGCCTAGTGCGAAGCCTTGCCGGGCTGCTGGGCGGCCTCGCCGTCGCCCTCGGTCAGGTGCGGGAGAAGAAGGAGTCCGGGGAGATCCCCGCCGGCGAGGCGCCCGAGGCGCCCGCCGCTGAGGCGGCCCCGGAGCCCGAGCCCGCCGAGGAGGAGCCCGCGGCGCAGGCAGACCAGGAGCCCGCGGCGCAGGCAGAGCAGGAGCCCGCCGCGCAGGAGGAGCAGGAGCCCGCGGCGCAGGAGTCGGGGCAGGCACAGGCTGAGCCGGAGGCACAGGCGCCGGCGCAAGAAGACGACAAACAGGCGGACGTCTCGGCTGAGAGCCAGGCGGAGGACGCCGAGACGAATCCCACCAAGGAGGACTGAAAGCAGATGGCAACCAGTACGCAGGATTGGATCGAGGAGCTCAAGGGCATCTCCGTGCTCGAGCTGGCAGAGCGCATCAAGGCGCTCGAGGAGGAGTTCGGGGTGTCGGCGGCGGCCGTGGCGGCCCCGGTGGCCGCTCCGGCGGGCGGCGGGGCAGGCGGCGACGGCGCCGGCGGCGAGGCTGAGGAAGCCGGGACCGTCGACGTCATCCTGGCCGGCTCGGGCGACAAGAAGATCCAGGTGATCAAGGTCGTCCGCGCGGCCACGGGCCTCGGGCTCAAAGAGGCCAAGGCGCTCGTCGACGAGGCTCCCAAGCCCGTCAAGGAGGGCGTGGAACGCGAGGAGGCCGACAAGCTCAAGCAGGAACTGGAGGAGGCCGGAGCCTCCGTCGAGCTCAAGTAGCAGGGCTTCATCCCTCCCGGGGGCTGGCGGCGAGGTCAGGCGCCTCGTCGCCCCCCCGGCGTGGGCCTCAGACCCGGTGCGAGAGCGAGGCCTCCGGCAGCGTCGGCTCGAAGAGCTCGACCGGGTTGCCGGCGGGATCCTCCAGCAGGACCTGCTTGCCGCCGACGCCGGTCACGATCTCGTTGCGGAAGCGGACGCCGGCCTTGCGCATGGCATCGACCATGCTCTCGAGGTCGGTCACCTCGAGCATGAAGCGATTCCACCCTCCGGGCTGGGGCACGGTCCCGTCGGGCATCGCCTGCCCTCCACCGCCGGCACCGCTGGGGGCGCTGAGGGCGAGGCGGAGGTCGCCGCGGGAGAGCATCGCGAAGGTGGGCGCCGGATGCATGACCTCTTCGAAGCCGAGGTGCCGGCTGTAGAAGTCGATGGCGGCGTCGACGTCGAGGACGATGTAGCGAACGCTGACCTTGGCCATTGGGGTTCCTCCTCGCTGGGATTGCGTCTCTAGATGTACAGCTCGCGGTCCTGCTCGTCGACCTGGACGACGGTCCCGTCCGGTCCCCGCACGATCAGCGACCGACCCCACTCCCGATCGACGACCTCTCCCTGCGGTGGGAAGCCGGCCGAGCGCAGCCTCCGCTCGACCTCCGCGAGCGGCTCGTCGGCGACGAAGCTGAGACACACTCCCTGCCGGCCCTCGCCATCGGCGGCGCTCGGGCCGTCATGAAGGCCGACTTCCCCTCCCGACGCGCTCAGCTCGATCCAGTTCCCGGGGCGGGAGCGCACCTGCGCCTCAAGGCCGAGCGCCTCATAGAAGCGCAACGCGGACTCGAGGTCGGAGACGAAGTGGATCGGGCGGACCTTCACTGCTCCTGCCCTCCTTCGAGTCGATCCAGGTGGGCCGCCAGGGCCTGCTCGACCAGGCGGGACAGCGACATCGTGTGGTCGATGGCCGCATGCTTGGCCCGGCGGACGAGCTCCGGGGGCAGGTAGACGTTGAACTGCTGCTTCTGGGCGGGCTGGCCCGTATCGGCCACGAGGCGATGCTAGCAAACTAGCAGCCCAATTTCGACCCCTCCGCATTTTCCGGTACAGTTCGCTTCGCTGGTCGATAGTCGCAGCCGTCCGGAAGCACGGCATCGCGCCACATACGCGATCGTCGAGGACGGGGTCCGTGAGCACCGGCTGCCCTTAAGGGCATCGATAGCCTGTGCTATCTTTGCTGGTCGCGCCTCGGCGCCCTCCTCTGCCCGTGTTTCGCCCTCCGAAGGAGTCATTTCTTGGCTGCTGCAGATGCTCTCCGGCCGCGCAAAAGCTTTGCGCGCCTGCACAAGACCGTTGACGTCCCCAACCTCATCGACATCCAGCGCCGTTCGTTCGCCTGGCTGACAGACCCCGCCGCCGGGGGCCTGCGCGAGACGATCGACGACATCTCGCCGATCGAGGACTACACCGGGAACCTCGCCGTGCAGTTCGGCGAGTTCACCTTCGACGAGCCGGTCGCCTCCCTCGACCAGTGCCGCGAGAAGGACCTCACCTACGCCCGTCCCCTGACCGTGACGGTGGCCTTCATCAACCGCGAGACCGGAGAGATCCGCGAGCAGTCCGTGTTCATGGGGGACTTCCCGTGGATGACCGAGCGCGGGACCTTCATCATCAACGGCACCGAGCGCGTCGTCGTGACCCAGCTCGTGCGCTCCCCGGGCGCCTACCTGATGGAGCCCAAGGATCGCGAGAAGCAGGTCTTCATCGCCAACCTGATGCCCGCCCGCGGCTCCTGGCTGGAGCTCGAGATCGACAAGAAGGGCAAGGTCTTCGTCCGCATCGACCGCAAGCGCAAGCTGCCCGTCACGGTGCTGCTGCGGGCGATGGGATACGCCAGCGACGAGGAGATCCTGCGGCTCTTCGACAACTCCCTCTACATCCGCAACACGATCGACTCCGACACCGAGGCCACCCGCACCGAGGAGGGGGCCCTGATCGAGCTGTTCAAGAAGCAGCGGCCGGGTGAGCCGCCCAGCGTCGACAACGCCCGCTCGCTGCTCAACCAGCTGTTCTTCGACCCCAAGCGCTACGACCTCACCCGGGTCGGCCGCTACAAGCTCAACTCGCGCCTGGGCCTGGACGTCGACATCGACACCAGGACCCTGACCCACGACGACATCCTCGCCCTCGTCAAGGAGCTGGTCTCCCTGCCCAAGCGCCTGGGCCTGCCCGAGGACGGGGAGGTCGAGATCAAGGACTACGCGGCCGAGGCCATGAGCATGCCGCGGGAGCCCGTGGCGGAGCACCTCGACGAGTACGAGCACTTCGGCAACCGCCGCCTGCGAACCGTCGGGGAGCTGATCCAGGAGGCGTTCCGGATCGGCCTCTACCGCATGGAGCGGGTGGTTCGCGAGCGCCTCACCACCGAGGACGCCGACACCATCACCCCGCAGACGATCATCAACATCCGGCCCGTCGTGGCCGCCCTGAAGGAGTTCTTCGGGTCCTCGCAGCTGAGCCAGTTCATGGACCAGACGAACTCGCTGGCCGGCCTCACCCACAGGCGGCGCCTGTCGGCCCTCGGCGCCGGCGGACTGACCCGCGAGAGGGCCCCGATCGAGGTTCGCGACGTGCACCCCACCCACTACGGGCGCATGTGTCCGATCGAGACCCCCGAGGGTCCGAACATCGGCCTGATCGGCTCCCTGTCCTCCTTCGCGGAGGTCTCCGAGTACGGGTTCGTGACGACCCCCTACAGGGTCGTCAAGGACGGGGTCGTGATCGAGGAGATCCGCCACCTCGACGCGACCCAGGAAGAGGAGCTGGTGATCGCCCAGGCGAACACCCCGATCGACCCCAAGACCGGCCGCCTGAAGGGCAGCGAGATCCTCTGCCGCACCCAGGCCGGGCAGTACGTCACCGTCGGGCCCAAGGACGTCGACCTGGTGGACGTCTCCCCGGAGCAGATCTGGTCGGTGGCCACGGCGATGATCCCCTTCCTCGAGCACGACGACGCCAACCGGGCGCTGATGGGCTCGAACATGCAGCGCCAGGCGGTGCCGCTGCTGAAGGCCGACGCGCCCCTGATCGGGACCGGGATGGAGCGCCGGGCGGCGCTGGACACCGGCGACGTCATGCTCGCCCGGGCGGCCGGCACGGTGGAGTACCTGGACGCCGACCAGATCGTTGTCGTCGGCAACGACGGCAAGAAGGAGGAGTACGAGCTCCAGAAGTTCATGCGCTCCAACCAGGGCACCCTGATCCACCAGAAGCCGCTGGTTGCGACCGGGCAGAAGGTGAAGGCGGGCGACGTCCTCGCCGACGGCTCCTCGACCGACCGTGGCGAGATGGCCCTCGGCAAGAACCTGATGGTCGCCTTCATGTCCTGGGAGGGCTACAACTTCGAGGACGCGATCATCCTCTCCAAGCGCCTGGTCCAGGACGACGAGCTCACCTCGATCCACATCGAGGAGTACGAGATCGACGCCCGCACGACCAAGCTCGGCGAGGAGGAGATCACCCGCGACATCCCCAACCGCTCCGAGGAGTCCCTGCGCAACCTCGACGACCGCGGCATCGTCCGCGTCGGCGCCGAGGTGATATCGGGCGACCTGCTCGTCGGCAAGGTCACCCCCAAGGGGGAGACCGAGCTCACCGCCGAGGAGAAGCTGATCCGGGCGATCTTCAAGGAGAAGGCCCGCGAGGTGCGGGACACCTCCCTGAAGGTGCCCCACGGCGAGGGCGGGGTGGTCATCGACGTGAAGACCTTCAGCCGTGACGCCGGCGACGACCTGCCGCCGGGGGTCAACGACCTCGTGCGCGTGTTCGTGGCCAAGAAGCGCAAGATCTCCGAGGGCGACAAGCTCGCGGGCCGCCACGGGAACAAGGGTGTGATCTCGAAGATCGTCGATCAGCAGGACATGCCCTTCCTCGAGGACGGCACCCCCGTGGACGTGATCCTCAACCCGCTGGGAGTCCCCTCGCGGATGAACGTCGGCCAGATCCTGGAGACGCACCTCGGCTGGGCTGCGGCCCAGGGCTGGTACGACGACGGTTCCGAGCCCTACAAGGTCGCCCACTCCGACAAGGGCAACGGTCGCGTGTACGTGGCCACGCCCGTGTTCGACGGGGCGACCGTCGAAGACGTGGACACGGCCCTGGTCAAGTGGCAGGACGCCCACGAGGGCCGCATCCGCATGGACGTCGACAAGTCCCGGCGGGTCGGCGAGCAGGCCTCCGGGAAGATGACGCTGTTCAACGGCCGTACGGGCGAGCCGTTCGAGGAACAGGTGACGGTGGGATACATGTACATCCTCAAGCTCCTGCACCTCGTCGACGACAAGATCCACGCCCGCTCGACCGGCCCCTACTCGCTCGTGACCCAGCAGCCGCTGGGTGGCAAGGCTCAGTTCGGGGGTCAGCGCTTCGGCGAGATGGAGGTCTGGGCGCTGGAGGCATTCGGCGCCGCCTACACCCTGCAGGAGATGCTCACCATCAAGTCCGACGACACGGTTGGGCGCGTCAAGGCCTACGAGGCGATCGTCAAGGGCGAGAACATCGCCGAGCCCTCGATCCCCGAGTCCTTCAAGGTCCTGCTCAAGGAGATGCAGTCGCTGGCGCTCGACGTCAACGTCGTCTCCGAGGAGGGCCAGCGCGCGGAGATGCGCGACGAGGACGACGACCTGCTGCGCGCGGCCGAGGAGCTCGGCATCGACCTGTCCGGCGTGCGCGCCGCGGCCGGCGATGCCAGCGACGAGCAGGTCGAGGGCGAGGATGCGACGGACGCCGCCCCGACGGGCGAGGCGGAGTCCGGGCAGGAGGATGCGGTCGGGGATGACCTGATCGACGTCGACGCGACGGAGGACATCGACCTGGACAGCCTGGTCGGTGAGGAGTCCGCCGAGTAGTGCCCCATTCACCCGCGAGCCACAGCACAACCCAGATGATCGACGTGAGAGGGCTTGCCCCCCTTGCGACCTTCGGTCTAACCCCCAGTTAGAGGATTCCCACAGTGATCGATATCAATAACTTCGACGCAATCGAGATCAGCCTCGCCTCCTCCAAGCAGATCCGCAGCTGGAGCTCCGGCGAGGTCACCAAGCCCGAGACAATCAACTACCGCACGCTCAAGCCCGAGAAGGACGGGCTCTTCTGCGAGCGCATCTTCGGTCCCACCAAGGACTGGGAGTGCTACTGCGGCAAGTACAAGCGGGTCCGCTACAAGGGCATCGTCTGCGAGCGCTGCGGCGTCGAGGTGACGCGCTCGAAGGTGCGCCGCGAGCGCATGGGGCACGTCGACCTGGCCGCCCCGGTCAGCCACATCTGGTTCTTCAAGGGCGTCCCGAGCCGGATCGGCTACCTGCTCGACATGGCGCCCAAGGAACTGGAGAAGGTCCTCTACTTCGCCGCCTCGATCGTCACCTGGGTGGACGACGAGGCGCGGTCGAAGGACCTCGACTCGCTCGAGAAGGAGGTCAACAAGGTCCTCGACGGCTATGCGGCCGAGCGCGAGGAGCGGGTGCTGGAACTGCGCGAGTCCCTGGCCCGTCGCGAGAAGTACCTGCAGACCGGCAAACAGACCAACTTCAACGACGAAGATCACCTCTGGGCGGACTCCCTGGACATCAACATCTCGAAACTCTCCGAGGAGGAGCGCGAGAAGCAGATCAAGGAGCTCACGAAGGCCTTCGAGGCCGACATCGCCGACACCGAGGCCTACATCGAGGACGCAGCCGAGCGGATGCGCAGCGTGTGGGAGCTCTTCAAGACGATGGAGCCCAAGCAGATCGAGCACGACGAGACGACCTTCCGCGAGCTCAAGGAGCGCTTCGGCTCGTCCTATGGCTTCGGCGAGTACTTCCGCGGGGGCATGGGTGCCGAGGCGATCCGCGACCTGCTCCAGCAGGTCGATCTGGACGCTGAACGGACCGAGCTCGAGGACCAGGTCAAGACCGGCAAAGGCCAGAAGCAGGCTCGGGCGGTCAAGCGGCTGAAGGTGGTATCCGCCTTCATCCAGTCCGGCAACAAACCGGACATGATGATCCTCGACGCGGTGCCGGTGATCCCGCCGGAGCTGCGCCCGATGGTGCAGCTGGACGGCGGCCGCTTCGCCACCTCCGACCTCAACGACCTATACCGCCGGGTGATCAACCGCAACAACCGCCTCAAGCGGCTGCTGGACCTCGGTGCGCCCGAGATCATCGTCAACAACGAGAAGCGGATGCTCCAGGAGGCCGTCGACGCGCTGTTCGACAACGGCCGCCGCGGCCGTCCGGTCACCGGTCCGGGCAACCGCCCGCTGAAGTCCCTGTCGGACATGCTCAAGGGCAAGCAGGGGCGGTTCCGCCAGAACCTGCTCGGCAAGCGCGTGGACTACTCGGGCCGCTCGGTGATCGTGGCCGGCCCCTACCTGAAGCTGCACCAGTGCGGGCTGCCGAAGATCATGGCCCTGGAGCTGTTCAAGCCCTTCATCATGGCCCGCCTGGTCGAGCGCAAGTCCGCGCAGAACATCAAGGCGGCCAAGAAGATGGTCGACTCGATGATCGCCGAGGTCTGGGACGTGCTCGAGGAGGTCATCCGCGAGCACCCGGTGCTGCTCAACCGGGCCCCGACCCTGCACCGCCTGGGCATCCAGGCCTTCGAGCCGCTGCTCGTCGAGGGCAAGGCGATCCAGGTCCACCCGCTGGTGTGCCACGCCTTCAACGCCGACTTCGACGGCGACCAGATGGCGGTTCACCTTCCGCTGTCGGCCGAGGCGCAGGCGGAGGCGCGCATCCTGATGCTGTCCTCCAACAACATCCTCAGCCCTGCCCACGGGGCGCCGCTGGCGACCCCCACGCAGGACATGATCCTGGGGGCCTACTACCTCACGTACGGGCCCGAAGCGGAGGACCTGGCGAAGATCGACAGGGCCACCCACGAGCCGCGTCCGCACGTGTTCCGCACGGCGCAGGAGGCGGAACTCTCCTACGAGGCCGGCGTGGTCAAGCTGCACGACCTCGCCGAGTTCCGGCCCTACGGTCGGGAGGGCGGTCACGTCCTCACGACGATCGGGCGGATCATCTACAACGACCGCATCGAGCGGGCGCTGGCGGAGGCGCTGGGCGACGACTTCGACCCGTCGAAGTACACCTTCGTCAACCAGTCGATGAAGAAGCGGGACACCACCCGCCTGATCGACCTGCTCGTCCAGACCTACGGGGCGACGACGATCTCGCTGGTGCTCGACGCCTTCAAGGACCTGGGGTTCAAGTACGCCACCCAGGCGGGGATCACGATCTCCAAGAACGACGTCGTGGTCCCGCCGGACAAGCAGTCCATCCTCGACCGCTACGACGGGCTCGTTGGAGACATCACCAGCCAGTACGACGACGGCCTGATCACACAGGAGGAGCGTCACGAGGCCGTGGTCGAGCAGTGGAATGCGGCCACCGACGAGGTCGCCGAGGCGATGATCAAGAACCTCGACGAACTGAACCCCATCTTCATGATGGCCAACTCCGGGGCCCGCGGGTCCTTCAAGCAGATCCGCCAGCTGGCGGGCATGCGTGGCCTGATGGCCAACCCGAAGGGTGAAATCATCGAGCGCCCGATCAAGTCCAACTTCATGGAGGGCCTGTCGGTGCTCGAGTACTTCATCTCGACCCACGGGGCCCGAAAGGGGCTCGCCGATACCGCCCTGCGCACGGCCGACTCGGGCTACCTGACCAGGCGCCTGGTCGACGTCGCCCAGGACGTGATCATCCGCGAGGCCGACTGCGGCACCGAGGAGTACATCGAGATGGCCGTCTTCAAGGCCGACGGCCAGCCCAACGACGGTCTCGTCGGGCGCATCGCGGCTCAGCCGATCACGACCAAGCGCGGCCGGATGCTGGCCGAGCAGGGGTGTGAAATCGGCCGGGGCGAGCTCGCCGACATCGCAGGGGCGATGGCCGACGACCACGAGAAGGGAGTCGACGTTCGGGTGCCCGTGCGCTCGGTGCTCAAGTGCGAGGCCCAGAGCGGGGTCTGCCAGGCCTGCTACGGCCGGGCCATGGCCACCGGGACGCTGGCCCAGATCGGCGACGCCGTGGGCATCGTCGCGGCCCAGTCGATCGGGGAGCCCGGCACCCAGCTGACGATGCGGACCTTCCACACCGGCGGTGTGGCCGGGGCCGACATCACCCACGGCCTGCCCCGCGTGGTCGAGCTCTTCGAGGCGCGTCGCCCGAAGGGCCTCGCCAAGATCGCCGAGCAGGACGGGGTGGTGACCATCGAGGAGACCGACAAGGCCCTCACCGTGGTGATCACCGACGAGGCGGGCGAGGAGCACCGGCACTCCTTCCCCCGCCGCACCCGCCTGTTCGTCAGCTCCGGCGAGAAGCTCAGCGCCGGCAAGCAGCTCAACGAGGGGTCGGTGTACCCGCACGAGCTGCTGGCGATCCGCGGGCGCACGGAGACCGAGCAGTACCTGGTCAAGGAGGTCCAGGAGGTCTACAAGTCCCAGGGCGTGGACATCAACGACAAGCACATCGAGCTGATCGTCCGCCAGATGCTCAAGAAGGTCCGGGTCGACCAGAAGGGCGACACCGACTACCTTCCGGGGCAGTTCGTCGACCGCTTCGAATTCGCCAAGGCCAACGGGGAAGTCATCGACAAGGGTGGCGAGGCCGCCCAGTTCGAGGACATCATCCTCGGGATCACCAAGGCGTCCCTGAACACCGACTCCTTCCTCTCGGCGGCCTCCTTCCAGGAGACCACCAAGGTGCTCACCGATGCGGCCCTGGAAGGCAAGATCGACCGCCTCAACGGTCTCAAGGAGAACGTGATCATCGGCAAGCTGATCCCGGCGGCGACGGGGCTCAAGAGGTACCGGCGGATCGAGATCGAACCGGCCGAGCCGCTGCCCCGGGCGATCGACGAGGTCGGGCTGCTCGACCAGGACGAGATCGCCGCGGAGCTCGGGCTCACCGGCGGTGACGGCCTGGGAGGCGGCTACGGCCAGGAGTTCGACGCCGACCTGGCCTCCCTGGAGAAGATCGGGGCCGGCGGGACCGACCCCGGCTTCGCCGAGGAGCTGGCCGAGCTGGAGATCTCCGAGGAGGACTCCCCGGAGAAGTAGGCCTCGCGGACGGGGCGTCTCGCCCCGCCGAGCGAGAATCGATTGAGCGACCGCGTGGCGGCGGGCCACCCTCCCGCCGCCACCCAGACGCCCCTCCCTCGCCAGCCTGGAGACTGACGGCACCGTTGCCGATCCCCGGGCCACGTGCGGCCGGCTGGCGCTGAGAGATCTCTCACCGACCGCGACCGTCGGGGGGGTACGGTGTTTGAGTTGCCGATGGACCCCCGGGCGATGACCCGCCGAACCCTGCTTGCGGCGAGCGCCGGAGCGGTGGCGGGCGCCACGGTCTCTCACGGCAGCGCCCTCGGGGCGCTGTCCGTCGCCCCTCCGCGGCTGCGCGAGCTGTGGATCGGGCGCCTCTCCCCGTCGGGCAGGACGATCGCCCTCGGTCGCCCGGCGGACCTCGTCGGCGTCCAGTGGAGCGGACCCGCGACGGCGGGGGTGAAGCTGCGCTACCGCCTGGCGGGAGGAGGGTGGAGTCGCTGGGCCTCGGCCGCCGGTCACGGGCACGGCCCGGAAGGCCCCTCCGGCCCTCCGGTCGGCGACCCGGTGTGGACGGGAGGAGCGAGAATGCTGCAGCTGGCGGCCGGCGTCCCGTTGCAGGGGGTGAGGCTGCACCTGGTGGATGTCAGCGACGGGGTCGGCGCCCGCAGGCAGGCCCGCTCGGGCGCGGGTGCCCTGGCGGCCGCGGCCCTGCCCCTGGCCGGCCCCCCGCTCGCGGCCGGCCCCGGCCAGCCCGCGATCATCGCTCGGCGGGCCTGGGCCCGCGGCGTCTCTCATCCCCGCGTGGCACCGGAATACGGGGCCGTGAGGCTGGCCTTCGTGCACCACACGGAGAACCCCAACGGCTACTCCCCAGCCGAGGTCCCGGCGATGCTGAGGGCGATCTACGCCTTCCACCGCTTCGTCAACGGCTGGAACGACATCGGCTACAACTTCGTCGTCGACCTCTACGGGCGCATCTTCGAGGCCCGGGCCGGGGGCATCCAGGAGCCGGTCGTGGGGGCACACGCCGGCGGGTACAACCTCGTCTCGACGGGGGTGGCCGTCCTGGGCTCGTTCATGAGCACCCCGATCTCGACCCCGGCCCGCCGGTCGCTTGAACGCCTGCTCGCCTGGAAGCTCGCCCTGCACGGCGTCCCGGCGGCGGGAAGGTTGACGGTCAGGGTGAACCCGGCGGGAGCCTCCTACAGCCGCTTCCCCGCCAACGCCAGCGTCTCCCTGCCCCACATCGCCGGCCACCGGGATGCCGACTCGACCGACTGCCCGGGCAACGTCCTCTACGGCGAGCTGCCCTCGATCAGGCGCGCGGTCGGGGTCCTCGCCCCACGGCCCGTGCGGGCGACCCTCGCCCTCGTGGCGCCGGCCCCCGCGAGCCCACCGGCGGAAGGGACCCCGGCACCGGCGGAAGGGACCCCGGCACCGGCACCCGTCCTGCAGGCCGGTCTGAGCCTGCTCGACGGCACGCCCCTGGCCGGGGTCCCCCTCGCGCTGCAGGCCCGCTCGGTCAGCCGGCGGGGGGAAGTCGTGCGCGAGAGCACCGTCGCCGAAGGCCTCACGGACGCCCAGGGCCGCTGGCAGCCTCCCGCGGCCCTGCCCGTGCAGCCTCCCGGCCAGTGGGTGAGGGCCATCTTCTCCGGGGCCAGCGGCTACGGGGCGGCCGTCTCGGAGGCCGTCGTGGTGACCTCGCCCGTCATCACGCCGACGCCAGCTCCCGCGCCCACTCCTCCAGCCGTTGCGCCTCCCGCAGGGTGAGGCCCAGCTCCGGGGCGGTCTGGACGAGCAGGGTGGGGGCCGGCCGGGCCTCGGCCCAGGCATGGCAGGCCCGGTCCAGGGAGTCGTCGACCCACGCCAGGGGTCGCGAACCGGCGAAGGCGTCGATCGCCTCGACCTTCCAATGGGCGTTGGCCGAGCGGGTGCCACGGACGCCGACCGAGAAGCGCAGGAAGGGCAGCCCGCGCGGCAGCCCGAGCAGGTGGGGCAGGTGTTCGTCGGCCCTCTCCTCCCAGCCGCTGGCCCAGACCAGGTCGTACATGGTGCAGAGCAGGAGCAGGTGAGAGGCGGCGGTGGACGAAAGAAAGTGGGGTATGCCCTCGATCGAATGGAAGGACCCCTCCGCCGATCGCGGATCCCGCAGGTCCCCGGGTGCGACGCCGAACAGGGAGATGACCCCGTCGATGTCCACCATCAGCAGCGGCCGCGCAGGCTCCACAGCGCGGTTCTGCGGTCCGATACGGACCCCTTCCGCGGGCTTTACCGCAGTCTTGAGGCCTTCTTTAGCTCGCATACAGGTACGGGCGGGTACTCTCCCCGGGACGGTCGATCCGCCTAGGTCGCCCCGGCGGAGTAAAGCAGCGCATCTCCGCAACCGATGGATCCACCCGTCAACGCCCCCCCAACATGACCCTTGATCTAGGAATACTCCTCGCCCTCGCCTGCGCCTTCGTGGCCAACCTGGGCTTCTTCTACAAGCACCGCGGCGCCAACTCGGTCCCCAAGGTGCAGATGCTGCACCCCTTCCGCTCAACGCGGCAGCTGTACTCCTCGAAGTGGTTCATCCTCGGGATGCTCACCGCGACGGTGAGCTGGGGGCTGCACGTGGGGGCCCTGGCCATGGCGCCGATGTCGGTGGTCCAGGTGGCCCTGGCCGCCGGGGTGGTCTTCATCGCCGTGATGGCCGAGCGCCTGTTCGGCTTCCAGGTCGGCCGCCGCCAGTGGGTGGGGCTGTTCCTCACCGCCGCCGGCCTCGTCCTGCTCGGGGTGACCCTGCCCACCATGCACGGCGCCCACGCCAGCTTCTCCCCGGCGGCCATGATCTCCTTCGAGGCGGGCCTGTTCGGGCTCGGAGGCCTGCTGCTGATGGGTCCCCGCATGGGCGGCCGCGTCGAGCACCATGGGGTGATGCTCGGGGCCGCCGCGGGGATCCTCTTCGGCGTCTCCGACACGGCCATCAAGGCCCTGACGGGCATCACAGGTGCCCATGGGCTGCTCGGGCTGATGCTCAGCCCGTGGCTGGCGGTGGCCGTGGCCGCCTCGATCTTCGCCTTCTTCGCCTCCGCCCGCGGTCTGCAGGACGGTGACGCGGTCCCGGTCATCGCGGTGACGGGCACGGCCGCGAACATCGCCGGCATCGCCGGCGGCATCGTGGTCTTCGGCGACCCGATGGCCGGCAGCACGGCCGGGGTGGTCCTTCAGGCCCTGGCCTTCGTGCTGGTCATCGTCGCCTCGGCGATGATGCCCGCGCCCGTCAGCGTGCCGCCGGCGCGGCCCGGGCCGCCTAGCGCTGCTAGCATCTCCGGCCCGATGCCGACCACCTCGCAGCTCGTGCGCAAGGGCCGCGTGGCGCCCAAGAAGAAGGTTGCCACTCCCGGCCTGAAGTCGGGCAAGGGCCGCAAGAAGAAGGTCGCCGCACCCCAGCGGCGAGGCGTCTGCACGCGCGTCTACACGACGACCCCGAAGAAGCCTAACTCCGCCCTGCGGAAGGTCGCCCGTGTGCGCATCTCCGGTTCGATGGAGGTCACCGCCTACATCCCCGGCGAGGGTCACAACCTGCAGGAGCACTCGGTCGTGCTGGTCCGGGGCGGCCGCGTCAAGGACCTTCCGGGCGTGCGCTACAAGGTCGTGCGCGGAACGCTCGACGCCGCCGGCGTGAGCGACCGCAAGAAGGCCCGCTCGCAGTACGGCGTGAAGAAGAAATAGCCGATGCCCCGCCGCGCAGCCGCCCAGATCCGTCCCGTCGAGGCGGACCCGATACACCGCTCCAAGCTCGTCCAGCAGGTGATCAACAAGGTGATGCTGGACGGCAAGAAGTCGACGGCCGAGCGGATCGTCTACGACGCCCTGGCCCTGCTCGGCGAGCGCAGCGACAAAGATCCGATCGAGACCCTCGAGGCCTCCATCAAAACGCTGACCCCGACCCTCGAGGTGCGATCCCGCCGCGTCGGCGGCGCCACCTACCAGGTGCCGGTCGAGGTGCCCCCCGCCGCGCCCGCACGCTGGCCGTGCGCTGGCTCGTCGAGTTCGCCCGCCAGCGCCGTGAGAAGACGATGGCCCAGCGGCTGGCCAACGAGCTGCTGGACGCCCAGTCCCAGCAGGGCGGCGCCTACAAGCGCAAGGACGACATCTACCGCATGGCCCAGGCCAACAAGGCCTTCGCCCACTACCGCTGGTAGTCGCGGGCCGTTCGCGGCCCGTCCAGGACCCCTCGCAGCGGGCCCTCAGCAGCATCCCGGCCCCCGAGCGCCCGCGCGCGAGTTGACAGCCAGAAGCTTCGGTACCTAATCTTTAGGTACCGAAATGTCGATCGTTGCAGGCCGACGGCAACCCGCATCCGACCGGATCGAGCCCGCTACGTCTGGGGGATCGCCGGCGTGGTGATCCTGGGGATGATCATGTCGATCCTCGACACGACGATCGTCAACGTCGCGCTGCGCACCCTCTGGCAGGATCTGCACAGCACGATCTCCCAGATCCAGTGGGTCTCACCGGCTACCTGCTCGCGCTGGCCGCCGTGATCCCCGTGACCGGCTGGGCGGCGAGGCGGTTCGGGGCCAAGCGCGTCTACCTGATCTCGCTGGTCCTATTCACGGCGGGTCGGCCCTGTGCGCGGTGGCGCGCTCGACGACCTCGCTGGTCCTCTTCCGCGTCCTGCAGGGGGTCGGGGGCGGCATGATCATGCCCGTCGGCCAGCTGATCATGGCCCAGGTCGCCGGCCCCAAGCGCATGGGGCGGGTGATGGGCGTCGTCTCGATGCCCGCGATGCTCGCGCCGATCCTCGGCCCGGTCGTGGGCGGGCTGATCCTGCAGAACCTCCACTGGTCGTGGATCTTCCTCGTCAACGTGCCGATCGGCGTGATCGCCTTCGTCGCTCGGCTGGCGGATGCTGCCCGAGACGGACTCCGGCGAGGCCGGGCGCCTCGACGTGCTCGGGCTCGTGCTGCTGTCGCGGCGGCGCAGCGCGACGTCTACGGCCTCGCGAGCTCGGCACCCACCGCGAGCCTGTCGGCCCCGTAGGTGCTCGTGCCGATCGTCGCCGGGGTCGTGCTCGAGCGGCGCCTTCTGCTGGCACGCCCTGCGCATCGAGCGGCCGCTGCTCGACGTGCGGCTGTACGCGAACCGCGTCTTCGCCGCGGCCTCGCTGACGACCTTCTGCCTCGGGGCGGCGCTGTTCGGGGCGATGATCCTCGTGCCGCTCTACTACCAGGAGGTCCGCCACGAGAGCGTGATCGCCACGGGACTGCTGACCGGCCCGCAGGGGCTCGGGATGCTGATGGTGATGCCCCTCGCGGGGCGTCTGACCGAGCGCTTCGGCGGCGGGCGGGTGGCGCTCGTCGGCGTCTCGCTCCTGTGCCCTCGACGATCCCCCTGGCCTTCATCGGCGCGAACACCTCGATCGTCGTCGATCTCGCTGGTGCTGCTGGTCCGGGGGGTGGGCATAGGGTTCGCCTTCATGCCCGCGATGACCGCCGCATTCGCCTCGCTGCGGCCCGAGCAGCTCTCCGACGCGACCCCCCAGCTCAACGTGCTGCAGCGGGTCGGCGGGGCGATCGGCACGGCGGTCCTGGCGGTCGTGCTGCAGCGCGCCGCGGCGGCGCCCACACTCCCGCCGAGCTCGCGGACGCCTTCGGCTCCGCCTACTGGTGGTCGCTCGGGATCGCGCTGCTGGCGCTGATCCCCTGCGTGATGCTGCTGCGGGCCGAGAACCCGAGCGCCCGGCCGAGCCCGGCCGCGGCCGAGGCCGAGGCGGCCGCCGAGCCGCTGGGGGTCATAGGAACGACGCGATGGCGCGCCGCCCGACCGCGACCCCCGTCCGCCGCCGGCGCGAGGAGCCCCGAGCTGGCCGAGCTGGGCCTGGCCTTCCGGCGCGTGTTCCGCACGCTCAACCGGATGCGCGGCCGCGACACCCACCTGGCCGGCAGCGAGCTCAGCCATGCCCAGTTCGAGCTGCTGATCGAGCTGGACGAGCGCGGCGAGCTGTCCGCCGGGGAGCTGGCGGCGGCGGCCCGGCTCAGCCCCGGGACCGTGACCCAGATGCTCGATGGCCTCGCCGAGTGCGGCCACGTCGAGCGCGCCCGCTCGGAGAGCGACCGGCGCGTGGTCGTCTCCCGGCTGACACCCGCTGGGAAGGCGCAAGATCGAGGCCAAGCGGGCGGCCTGGCAGCAGCGCTGGGAGGCAGGCCCTCGAGCGGGGTCGGCGAGAGGGACCTGCGGGCCGCCGCCGAGGTGCTGCGAGCGCCTCGGCGACGATGCTCGAGGAGGGCCCCGCCGAGAGAGGCCTGCGAGGCCCGACCCGACGGGGCCGAAAGCGGCGCCGCCGGCGGGCAGGAACGCGGCTGGAAGCGCCGAATTCCTCTGCTATAGTCGCCGAGGCGTCACGGGTGGGCGCTGCCGTCCGGCATGCCGCCCGCGGAGTCGCTAATCAAGATGGAGACCTCGAGCAGATAACGACGCGAACCGGTCCAGACAGACCAGCAGCGCGCGTGGGCCCGAGGGGCCCATTTTTTTGCCCGCACAGCCCACCCGAACCGAGAACCCGGACCCTGATCGATGCCACGTAAGTTCACACTCGAAAACACCCGCAACATCGGGATCATGGCGCACATCGACGCCGGCAAGACGACGACGACCGAGCGCATCCTCTACTACACCGGGCGCACCTACAAGATCGGCGAGGTCCACGAGGGCGCGGCCGTGATGGACTGGATGGAGCAGGAGCAGGAGCGCGGCATCACGATCACCTCGGCGGCCACCACCGCACAGTGGAAGGGCCACCGGATCAACATCATCGACACCCCCGGCCACGTCGACTTCACCGTCGAGGTCGAGCGCTCGCTGCGCGTCCTCGACGGCGCGATCGCCCTGTTCGACTCCGTCGCCGGCGTCGAGCCCCAGTCCGAGACGGTCTGGCGCCAGGCCGACAAGTACCACGTCCCGCGCATCGCCTACATCAACAAGATGGACCGCGTCGGGCGCCGACTTCGACAAGGGCGTGCAGACGATGATCGACCGCCTCGGTGCCCACCCCGTGCCGATCCAGCTGCCGATCGGCGCCGAGGGCGACTTCGCCGGGGTCGTCGACCTCGTGGCGATGAAGGCGATCATCTACAAGGACGAGATGGGCAAGGAACAGGAAGAGACGGAGATCCCCGAGAACCTCGCCGAAGCGGCCACGGCCGCGCGCGAGCACCTGCTCGAGGAGGTCTCCCACTACGACGACGCGCCTGCTCGAGCTGATCCTCGAGGAGGCCGAGGTGCCCGAGGAGACCTGAAGAAGGCGATCCGCAACGCGACCCTCTCGACCAAGCTGACCCCCGTGCTGTGCGGCTCCTCCTTCAAGAACAAGGGCGTCCAGCCGCTGCTCGACGCGGTCATCGACTACCTGCCCTCGCCGCTGGACGTGCCCGCCGGTCGTGGGTACCGAACTGATCAAGGGCGAGGAGCAGGAGCGCGAGGTCGTCCGCAAGGCCGACGACTCCGAGCCGTTCTCGGCGCTGGCCTTCAAGATCGCCGCCGACCCCTACGTCGGCAAGCTCACCTACTTCCGGGTCTACTCCGGCAACCTCGAGGCGGGGGCGCGGGTGCTGAACGTCAGCAGCGGCCGCACCGAGCGGATCGGGCGCATCCTGATGATGCACGCCAACGACCGCGAGGAGGTCGAGGAGGTCTACGCCGGCGACATCGCCGCCGCCGTGGGCATCAAGCAGGTGATCACCGGCGACACGCTCGCCGCCCCCGACGCGCCGATCCACCTCGAGAACATCATCTTCCCCGAGCCCGTCATCAAGGTCGCGGTCGAGCCCAAGACGAAGGTCGACCAGGAGAAGATGTCCGTCGCCCTCGGCCGCCTGGCCGAGGAGGACCCGACCTTCCAGGTGCGCACCAACGAGGAGACCGGCCAGACCGAGATCTCGGGCATGGGCGAGCTCCACCTCGAGGTGCTGGTCGACCGCATGAAGCGCGAGTTCGGCGTCGAGGCCAACGTCGGCCGTCCCCAGGTCTCCTACCGCGAGACGATCCGCGGGCACGGTGCGAGAAGATCGAAGGCAAGTTCGTCCGCCAGACCGGCGGCTCGGGCCAGTTCGGGGTCGTCTTCATCGACCTCGAGCCGGCGCCGGGCGAGGGCTTCGAGTTCATCAACAAGATCAAGGGCGGGGCGATCCCCTCCGAATACATCCCCGCCGTCAAGAAGGGGATCGAAGAGGCGCTCGAGAACGGCGTCAAGGCCGGCTACCCGATGGTCGACATGCGCGTGACCCTGGTGGACGGCAAGTACCACGACGTGGACTCCTCGGAGATCGCCTTCAAAGTGGCCGGCTCGCTGGCCATCAAAGAGGCCGCCAAACGGGCCAAGCCGGTGCTGCTGGAGCCGATCTTCGCGGTCGAGGTCGTCACGCCCGAGGACTTCCTGGGCGACGTCATCGGCGACCTCAGCCGGCCGGCGCGGACGCGTCGAGGGGCAGGAGCGCCGGGGCAACGCCCTGGCCGTGACCGCCCGGGTGCCGCTGAGCGAGATGTTCGGCTACGCGACCGACCTGCGGTCCAACACGCAGGGACGGGCCAACTACACGATGCAGTTCGAGGCATACGAGGAGGTCCCCCCGAACATCGCTGAGAAGGTCGTTGAACAGCGAACGGGGGAGCCGGTACCGGCCTAGAGGACGCGACCTGGGCCAGGGTCTGCGCATCATCAACGCGTCGCAGAGCAGGCAGCAGTCACCAAAACCCGCAGTTAGATAGATTTCCCCGGTTCGCCCTCGAAGAGCGGCGGACCTACAAGCCGATACAGGAGCGAACACAAAGTGGCGAAGGAGAAGTTCGAGCGCGACAAGCCGCACGTCAACGTCGGGACCATCGGTCACATCGACCATGGCAAGACGACGCTGACCGCTGCCATCACGACCGTGCTGGCGGAGAAGGGGGGCGCCGAGGCCCGCAGCTTCGAGGAGATCGACAACGCGCCCGAGGAGAAGGAACGCGGCATCACGATCGCCACTTCGCACGTGGAGTACCAGACGGAGAACCGTCACTACGCCCACGTCGACTGTCCCGGTCACGCCGACTACGTCAAGAACATGATCACCGGCGCGGCGCAGATGGATGGGGCGATCCTGGTCGTCTCGGCGGCCGACGGGCCGATGCCCCAGACGCGCGAGCACATCCTGCTCGCCCGCCAGGTCGGCGTGCCCTACATCGTGGTGTTCCTCAACAAGGCCGACATGGTCGATGACGCAGAGCTGCTGGAGCTGGTCGAGGTCGAGGTGCGCGAGCTCCTCTCCGAGTACGACTTCCCCGGCGACGACATCCCCTTCATCACCGGCTCGGCCCTGAAGGCGCTCGAAGGCGACGAGGCCTACAAGGAGAAGATCCTCGAGCTCGCCGCCGCCCTGGACTCCTACATCCCCGAGCCCGTCCGCGAGCTCGACAAGCCCTTCCTGATGCCGGTCGAGGACGTCTTCTCGATCACCGGCCGCGGGACGGTGGCGACCGGACGCGTCGAGCAGGGGATCGTCAAAACCGGAGACACCGTGGAGATCGTCGGTGTCCACGACACCACCTCGACCGTCGTCACCGGCGTCGAGATGTTCCGCAAGATCCTCGACGAGGGCCGCGCCGGCGACAACGTCGGCTGCCTTCTGCGAGGCACCAAGCGGGAGGAGATCGAGCGCGGCCAGGTGCTGTGCAAGCCGGGCTCGATCACGCCTCACACCAAGTTCAAGTCCGAGGTCTACGTGCTCAAGAAGGAGGAGGGCGGCCGCCACACCCCCTTCTTCACGGGCTACCGGCCTCAGTTCTACTTCCGCACGACCGACGTCACCGGGGTGGCCAAGCTGCCCGAGGGCGTCGAGATGGTCATGCCCGGAGACAACGTCCAGATGGAGATCGAACTGATTCAGCCGATCGCCATGGACCAGGGGCTGCGCTTCGCCATCAGGGAGGGTGGGCGCACGGTCGGCTCGGGCGTGGTCAGCGAGATCATCGAGTAGTACCGCGCTCCCCTCCGCAGGTGGAGGGAGCGCGCACATTGGCATTCAGATACGACGACAAGGCCCCCGCCGCACGGGCGTGGTGGGAAAGGGGCGGACTCCTGGAGAGTCCGCTCTTTCTCTCGCCGCCAGCGGGTGGGGACCGGGGCCCGCGGCAGGGCGGGCGCCCCGGCGCAGCAGACGACACAGACCAACCACACACACCGAGACCAGACAGCGAGACCAATGGCAGCCGCCAACCAGAACAAGATCCGGATCCGCCTGAAGGCCTATGACACCTCGGCCATCGAGTCGGCGGCGAAGGAGATCGTGGAGACCGCCACTCGCACCGGCGCGAGCGTCTCCGGTCCTGTGCCCCTGCCCACGGAGAAGAACGTCTACTGCGTGATCCGCTCCCCCTTCAAGGACAAGGACTCGCGCGAGCACTTCGAGATCCGCACGCACAAGCGGCTGATCGACATCCACCAGCCGACCCCCAAGACGGTCGACTCCCTGCAGCGCCTGGACCACCTCCCGGCCGGGGTCGACATCGAGATCCGCCTCGCCACCTGATGGCTGCCATCCTCGCCAAGAAGGTCGGCATGACACAGGTCTTCCAGGAGGACGGGAGCGTCGCCCGCGTGACCGTCCTGCAGGCCGGCCCGTGCCCGGTGACGGGGATCCGGACGACCGAAAGGGACGGCTACGAGGCCGTGCAGCTGGCCTTCGGCCAGAGCAAGGAGAAGCACCTCTCCAAAGCCGAGCTGGGGCACCTGCGCAAGGCCGACGCTCCCCCGATGAGGCGGCTGGCCGAGTTCCGCGGCGAGGCCGGAGAGCTGACGCTGGGGGAGACGGTGACCGTCGAGGCCTTCGAGGTCGGCACCCGGGTGAAGATCTCCGGGACGTCGAAGGGCAAGGGCTTCCAGGGGACCATCAAGCGCCACAACTTCAGGAGTGGCCCGAAGTCCCACGGCTCGCACAACGTGCGCGCCCCGGGCTCGATCGGCGCCTCGGCGACGCCCTCGCGGGTGTTCAAAGGCATCCGCGGACCGGGGCAGATGGGCAACAAGCGGGTGACCCAGAAGGGGCTCGAGGTCGTCCGCGTGGACGCCGCCGAGAACCTGCTGCTGGTGCGGGGATCGGTGCCCGGACCCTCCGGGTCGATCGTGGAGGTGCGCAGCGATGCCTGATGCACCCGTGCTCGGAGCCACCAAGAAGGTCAAGCTGGAGGACGCCGCCTTCTCGGCGCGCTTCTCAGGTCCCCTCGTGCATCAGAGCGTGAGGGCCGAGCAGGCCGCCCGCAGGCGCGGGACGGCCGCCACCAAGACGCGCGGCATGGTCTCCGGCGGAGGCGCCAAGCCCTGGCGCCAGAAGGGCACCGGCCGGGCGCGGGCGGGGTCCAACCGCTCGCCCCTGTGGGCCGGGGGAGGGACCGTCTTCGGTCCCCAGCCCCGCTCCTACACCTTCAAGGTGAACCGCAAGGAGCAGCGGGCCGCCCTGCGCAGCGCCCTCTCCCTGCACGCCCAACGCGGGTCTCTGGCGATCCTCGACGGGGCCGGCATCGAGAGCCCCCGCACGAGCCGCGCACTGGAGCTCCTCGACGGCTGGGACCAGCCCAGGCCGACCCTCGTGGTGCTGGGTCCCGAGGAGTCCGCCGCCGCCCTCTCCTTCCGCAACCTCGACCGGGTCGCCGTGACCACCCCCGAGGACGTAGGGGTGACCGAGCTCGTCGGGGCCGCATCCCTGGTCGTCTCCGAAGCCGCCCTGAAGCCGCTGGTGGCCCGCACCGGCCAACCGCGGGCGGGCGCGGGGGAGGAGTCCTGATGGACCACACCGAGGTGATCATCCGCCCCGTCGTCTCGGAGAAGAGCTACGTGCTCTCCGGGGTCGACCGCTACACCTTCCGGGTGCACCCGGACGCCCACAAGACCCACATCCGCCAGGCGGTGGAGGAGCTCTTCGGCGTCCACGTGGTGGATGTCAGGACGATGAGCGTGAAGTCCAAGCCCAAGCGCCGGGGCACCACCCGCGGGCGAACCCGCTCGTGGAAGAAGGCGATCGTGAAGGTCGCACCCGGCGAGAGCATTCCGATCTTCCAGGGCCTGGCGGCCCTCGAGGGATAGGGCGGGTCGACGATGCCGATACGCAAGCCGAAGCCGACGAGCCCGGGGATGCGCTTCGTCTCCTACCCGGACTTCGCCGAGATCACGAAGTCCAGCCCGGAGAAGAGCCTCGTCGAAGGCCTCAAGAAGAGCGGCGGGCGCAACGCCCACGGGCGCAAGACGTCCCGTCACCGCGGCGGCGGGGCCAAGCGCGCCTACCGGCGGATCGACTTCAAGCGACGCAAGGACGGCGTGCCGGCGCGGGTGGCGGCGATCGAGTACGACCCCAACCGCTCCGCCTACATCGCCCTGCTGCACTACGTCGACGGGGAGAAGCGCTACATCCTCGCCCCCCAGCGGCTCACGGTCGGGATGACCGTGGCCTCCGGAGAGGGCGCCGACATCGTCGTCGGCAACTGCATGGAGCTGTCCCGCATGCCCGTGGGAACCGTCGTCCACAACATCGAGCTGGCGCCGGGTCGCGGCGGCCAGATGGCCCGCTCGGCGGGGGCCTCGGCCCAGCTGATGGCCAAGGACGGTGACATGGCGACGCTTCGCCTGCCCTCGGGAGAGATGCGGATGGTGCGAGCCGAGTGCAGGGCGACCGTCGGCACGATCGGCAACGCCGACCACCAGAACGTGAAGGTGGGCAAGGCGGGGCGCAAGCGCCACATGGGCGTTCGCCCCCAGACAAGGGGCACCGCCATGAACCCGGTCGACCACCCCCACGGCGGCGGGGAGGGCTCGACCACGGCCGGCCGCCATCCGGTCACCCCGTGGGGCGTGCCCACGCTCGGTTACCGGACCCGCAAGCGCAACAAGCCATCAAGTCGCTACATCGTGCGCGGCCGCCGGCGCGGAAAGGGCAAACAGCGATGAGCCGCTCCAGCAAGAAGGGCCCGTGGGTCGAAGAGCGCCTGATGACCCGCATCGAAGCGCTCAACGCCGCCAACAGCAAAAAAATGCTGAGGACCTGGTCGCGCGCCTCGACGATCTTCCCCGAGATGGTCGGCCACACGATCGCCGTCCACGACGGCAAGAAGCACGTTCCCGTCTACGTCAGCGAGTCCATGGTCGGCCACAAGCTCGGCGAGTTCGCTCCCACGCGCACGTTCCGCGGCCATGCCGGATCGGGGAAGGTGAGATGACGCCGGACACCCCATCGGACCCGCAGAAGGGGAAGGCCGCCGAGGAGCAGGAGGCGACCGAGGCCAAGAAGCCGACCCGCGCTCGCAAAGCGGCCAAAGCGCAGGCCCCCGCGGGCGAGGAGAAGGCCGCCCCCAAGAAACGGGCCGCCAAAAAAGCCCCGGCCGCCAAAAAAACGCCGGTGGCGGAGGCAGCCGCCGAGGAGCCGGCGGCGAAGGCCGCCGAGGCCGCCGAGGCTCCCGCCAAGGCCAAAGCCCCGGCGAAACGCAAACCGGCAGCGGAGAAGGCCGAGGAGCAGCCGAAGGCCAAACCGCGCACGCGCACGGCCGAGCCGCCCCAGCGGCGCCGGGTCGTGCGGGCCCGCGCCCGTTACGTACGCACCTCCGCCCGCAAGGCCCGCATGGTCTGCGGGCATCTGCGCGGAAAGTCCGTCCAGGAGGCACGCGCTATCCTCGCCTTCACCCCTCGTGAGGTGGCCCGCGACTGGAGCAAGCTGCTGGAGTCCGCGGTGGCCAATGCCGAGAGCAACCACGAACTGCTCGAGGACGACCTGATCGTCCGGGAGGCATACGCCGACGAGGGGCCGACGATCAAGCGCTTCAGGCCTCGCGCGATGGGACGGGCCACACCGATCCGCAAGCGGACGAGCCACCTGACGATCACACTGACCTCGGGGCCGCAGCCCGGGGCGAACAACCGACACGGCTAAGAGACGAGAGAGCATGGGACAGAAGGTTCATCCAGAGGCGATGCGCGTGGGCTACATCCACGACTGGAAGTCCAACTGGTTCAACGAGCGCAGCTTCTCCGAGTACCTCGCCGAGGACATCCGCGTGCGCGAACACATCATCGGCAAGCTCGCCCATGCCGGCCTGTCGGACATCACCATCCGCAAGGACGCCAACGAGCTCGAGGTCAACATCCACACGGCCCGCCCCGGCATCGTGATCGGGAAGTCCGGGACCGAAGTGGATGCCCTGCGCCGTGACCTGCACCGCATGACGCACAAGCAGATCAAGGTCAACATCCTGGAGATCAAGCGCCCCGAGCTGGACGCCAAGCTGGTCGCCCAGTCGATCGCCGAGCAGCTCCAGAACAGGGTCGCCTTCCGCCGGGCGATGAAGCGGGCCCTGACCAGCGCCATGCGGTCCGGTGCCAAGGGCGTCAAGGTCCAGGTCGCCGGGCGTCTGGGCGGTGCCGAGATGGCCCGCACCGAAAGCTACTCCGACGGGCGCGTTCCCCTGCACACGATGCGGGCGGACATCGATTACGGCTTCTACGAGGCCCGCACGACCTTCGGCCGCATCGGAGTCAAGTGTTGGGTCAACAAGGGCGAGATCATGCCCGAGGGGTACACGGGCGCCGACCTCACCGACATGACCGCCCCGGCGACTCCCAGCTCCGAGCGCGACGGCCGCGGCGGTCGCGAGGGCCGGGAGGGCCGCGGCCGCGGCAGGGGCGGTGGAGGAGGCGGCAACGGGCGCGCCTCGGGCCCCGGTGGCGGCGGACGCGGGCGCGGGCCCGGCGGTGGATCCCGCGGCGGCCGTGGCGGAAGAGGCCCCCGGCCTGCTCCGGGCGGACCGCCCGCCGAGGGAGGTTCCGCCTGATGCTGTCCCCCAAGCGCGTCAAGCATCGCAAGCAGCACCGGGGTCGCCGTCGCGGCGCCTCCCGCGGGCAGCTGCACGTCCAGTTCGGGGAGTACGGGCTGAAGGCCCTCGAGGGCGGCTGGCTGACCAACCGCCAGATCGAGGCCGCCCGTGTCGCGATGACCCGCAAGATCAAGCGTGGAGGGAAGGTGTGGATCAACGTCTTCCCGGACAAGCCCGTGACCAAGAAGCCGGCCGAGACCCGCATGGGCTCCGGCAAGGGCTCCCCGGAAGGATGGGTGGCGGTCGTCAAGCCCGGCCGGGTGATGTTCGAGCTCGCCGGTGTCTCTGAGCCGCTGGCACGGGAAGCCATCCGCCTGGCCGCCCACAAGCTTCCCGTCAAGGCCAAGTTCGTGCTCCGTGAGGACTAGGGAGAGATGAAGCCGAGCGAGCTAAGGGACCTGAACGCAGCCGAACTGACCAAACGGGTCGGGGAGCTGCGCAAAGAGGTCTTCGGGCTGCGTTTCTCCAACGCCACCGGGGAACTCGACGACACGGCCGGCATGGGTCGCGCCAAGCGCGACCTCGCCCGCGCGCTGACCGTCGTGCGGGAGCGCGAGCTGCAGGCGGCCTACCAACGACCAACTGACACGAAGGCAGACAGCACAGATGGCTGAGCAAGAGGACGAGCAGACAAACGAGACGCCCCAGGAGGAGGTCGAGCAGGCCGCCGCCGAGCAGACCCCGGAGGCCGAGCAGGCCCCCGAGCAGGAGGCACCCGCCGCAGAGGCGCCGGAGGCCGAGCAGCCTGAGGCCGCCGAGCAGCCCGAGGCCGGAGAGGAGCCTGCCGAGGCCGCGGAGGAGTCCGCCGAGGCCGCGGAGGAGACCGCGACGGCCGCGCCCGAGGCCGCCCAGGCGGAGCCCGCCGAGCAGCTCAGCCGCAAGGAGCGTCGCCGCCGGGAGCGCTCTCGCCACACCGGTGAGACCCGCCCCACCCGCTCGCCCGAGGAGCGCCACGCCGAACGGGTCGCCGAGCGGCGCACCAAGGCGGCGAGCCGCCGCGCCCGCCGCCTGAGCGAACGTGCCAAGGCGGCCGAGCGGCGCGCATCGGCCCCCGCTGCCGAGCCGCTGCCTCCCGTCCACGCTGCCGTCGAGGGCAGCCGCCGGGTGCGCCAGGGGATCGTCGTCTCCGACAAGGCCGAGAAGACGATCACCGTCAGGATCGACGTCGCCCGCCGGCACCGCCGCTACGAGAAGATCGTCCGCAGCTCGAGCACCGTGCATGCCCACGATGAGAACAACGACGCCCACGAGGGCGACGTCGTGCGGGTGATCGAGAGCCGTCCCCTGTCCCGGACCAAGCGGTGGGCGCTCGTCGACGTGCTGGAGCGTGCCCGATGATCCAGAACGAGACCCGGCTCCGGGTCGCCGACAACTCGGGCGCCCGGGAGATCCTCTGCATCCGCGTCAAGGGCGGCTCCAGGCGCCGCTACGCCTTCGTGGGGGACGTCATCACGGCGACCGTCAAGCAGGCCAATCCGCAGGGGGCCGTCAAGAAGGGCGAGGTGGTCACCGCCGTGGTGGTCCGCACCAAGAAGGCGATCGGCCGCGATGACGGCACCTACATCGCCTTCGACGAGAACGCCGCCGTGATCATCGACGACCAGAACAACCCCCGCGGAACCCGGGTGTTCGGACCCGTCGCCCGCGAACTGCGCGATCGCAACTTCATGAAGATCGTCTCCCTCGCCCCGGAGGTGCTGTGATGGCACGCGCCGCCGTCCCCTCCCGGCGCCCCATGAAGATCCGCTCCGGCGACCACGTCAAGGTGATCTCCGGCAAGGACCGCGGCAAGACAGGCCGCGTGCTGCGGGTCGACCCCAAGCGGGAGCGCGTCTTCGTGGAGGGGTTGAACATGGTCAAGCGCCACACCCGCCCCCGCCAGGTTGCCGGAGCCCAGAGCGAAGCCGCCCTGGGCGGGGTGATCGAGCGCGAGGGCCCGATCCACGTGTCCAACGTGATGCTCCTCGACAGCAAAGGCAAGCCCACCCGGGTCGGGATCGAGCGCGAGGGCGGGCAGCGCTTCCGCGTCGCCAGACGCACCGGAGTGAGGCTGGACTGAGCCGATGGCCACGATGACCGACACAGCGCCCCCGGCGCGCCTGAAGACCCGCTATCTCGAGGAGATCCGCCCCGCGCTGATCTCCCGCTTCGGCTACTCCTCGCCGATGCAGGCGCCCAAGATCGAGAAGATCACCCTCAACATGGGTGTGGGCCTGGCCAAGCAGGACTCGAAAATGCTCAAGGCGGCCACCGAACAGCTGGCCACGATCGCCGGCCAGCAGCCGAGCATCAGGCGGGCCCGCAAGTCGATCGCCGCCTTCAAACTTCGTGAGGGGATGCCCGTGGGGGTGGCCGCGACCCTGCGCGGAGAGCGCGGCTACGAGTTCCTCGACCGACTGATCTCGATCGCGATCCCCCGCATCCGCGACTTCCGCGGGCTGAACCCGCGGTCCTTCGACGGGCGGGGCAACTACTCGATCGGGGTCAAAGAGCAGATCATCTTCCCCGAGATCGACTACGACGCGATCGACCAGATCCGGGGCATGGACATCACGATCACGACCACCGCCGCGAGCGACATCGAGGCCTACGCCCTCCTCGCAGCCCTCGGCATGCCCTTCACCTCGCAGGGCAGGCCCAGGGGGTACGACCCCGAGGCCGACGCGGCCGCCGACGCCGCCCACGCCGAGGCGACCGCGGCGCAGGCAGCCCCCGCTGTGACCGAGGCCGAGCCGGAGCCGAAGGCCGAGGCGCCCGAGGCTGAGGCCCCGCCCGAGGCTGAGGCCCCGCCCGAGCCTGAGGCCCAAGAGGCCGAGGAGACCCCGCAGGCTGAGGAGGCTCCTCAGGCTGAGGAGACCCCGCAGGCCGAGGCGTCGGCCGAGGGCGAGGAGCCAGACGCCGAGACGGACACCACCGACAAGGAGAGCAGCGACTGATGGCCAAGACCTCCCAGCGCGTCAAGCAGGCGCGGATCCCCAAGTTCAAAACGCGCGCCTATACTCGTTGCAACCGCTGCGGCCGTCCGCGCGCGGTGTACAAGAAGTTCGGGGTGTGCCGCATATGCCTGCGCGAGCTGGCCCACAACGGCCATATCCCCGGTATGACCAAGTCCTCGTGGTAGGAGCACTCCCGAGCCGGAGCCGATAGCAAGATGTCCATGACCGATCCGATAGCCGACTTCCTCACGCGGGTGCGCAATGCGATTCGTGCCGCCCACGAGACGGTCGACGTGCCCGCCTCCAAGCTCAAGGGAGAGCTCGCGCGGATCCTCGACGAGCAGGGGTACATCGAGTCGTGGTCGGTGATGCCCGCCCCCGACGGGGCAGCCGGCCAGGTGATCCAGATCCGCCTCAAGTACACCGGGGACCGCCGCTCGGCGATCTCGGGCCTGCGCCGCGTGTCCCGGCCCGGTCGGCGTACCTACGTCGACGCCAAGAGCATCCCCAAGGTTCTCGGCGGAATGGGCACCTCCATCGTCTCGACCTCACACGGCGTGATGACCGGCCACGATGCACGGGCGGCGGGCGTCGGCGGCGAGGTCCTGGCCCAGGTCTGGTGAGCGTGGATGTCGAGAATCGGTAGACAGCCAATCCCGGTTCCCTCCGGCGTGACGGTCTCGATCGAGCCCGAGTCGGTGCGGGTCAACGGCCCCAAAGGGGAACTCACCGAGCGGATCCACAGGGACATCGCGGTCACCCAGGATGGCGACCAGCTGGTCGTCACCCGGCCCACCGACCGCGGGGAACACCGTGCCCTGCACGGTCTGACCCGCTCGCTGGTGGCCAACATGGTCCAGGGGGTCACGGCGGGCTATGAGAAACGCCTGGAGATCCAGGGCGTCGGCTACCGGGCCCAGCTCAAGGGCAGGAACCTCGAGCTGGCCGTCGGGTATTCACACCCGGTGCCCATCCCCGCCCCGGACGGGATCGAGTTCGAAGTCCCTCAGCCGACCCGGGTGGTCGTGAGGGGCATCTCCAAGCAGCTCGTCGGGGAGACCGCGGCGATCATCCGCAAGCAGCGTCCGCCCGAGCCCTACAAGGGCAAGGGCATCCGCTACGAGGGCGAGTACGTCCAGCGCAAGGTCGGCAAGCGCGCATGAGCGTCCTCACGAAGGAGAACCGCAGGCTCAAGCGCCGCCGCCGGGTGCGGGCGAAGATCTCGGGCACCTCCGGGCGTCCGCGCATCTCGGTGTTCCGCTCCAACCGGGGTCTGTCCGCCCAGATGATCGATGACGTCTCAGGGCGCACCGTGGCCGCCGTCAACTGGTACGAGCCCGAGCTGCGATCCCTCTCGAAATCCGAGTGCGCCCAGCGTGCCGGCCAGCTGCTCGCCGAGCGGGCAAAGGCCGCCGGGATCTCCGAGGCCGTCTTCGATCGCGGCGGGTACCGCTATCACGGCCACGTGCGGGCCTTCGCCGAGGCCATCCGCGAGGCGGGCATCACCGTCTAGGCGACCCGCGCACCGCTTACCGCTACCCTCTCCACCTGCCCATGTCCATTTCCATCGACCGATCAGTCAGCCCCGCCGGCCTGGACCTCCAGGAGCGCGTCGTCGAGATCAACCGCGTCGCCAAGGTCGTCAAGGGCGGACGCCGCTTCTCCTTCACCGCCCTCGTGGTGGTGGGTGACGAACGCGAAGTCGTGGGAGTCGGCTACGGGAAGGCCAACGAGGTGCCCCTGGCGATCCAGAAGGGCGTCGAGCGGGCCAAGAAGGATCTGTTCCAGGTGCCCAAGCACGGGAGCACCATCACCCATCAGACCACCGGCATCTTCGGATCCGGGCGCGTGCTGCTCAAGCCCGCCTCCCCCGGTACCGGGGTGATCGCCGGCGGAGGGGTCAGGGCGGTGCTCGAGCTCGCCGGCATCCACGACATCCTCTCCAAGAGCCTCGGCACCCAGAACCCGATCAACCTCGTCAAGGCGACCGTGGCGGGGCTGCGCGGCCTGCGCACCCCCGCCGAGCTCGCCCGCCTGCGCGGGCTCTCGGTCAACCAGGTGCTCGGGCTCGGCGGCGGGGTCCCCAACGGCAAGGCTGTCGCGGCCGAGGCCCCCGAGGCGGCCCCTGTGGCCGAGGCCCCCGAGGCGGCCCCCGCGGCCGAGGGAGGCGCCGCCTGATGGCCGCGCTCACCGTCACCCAGCGCCGCTCCAGCAACGGGGCCAACAGCAAACAGCTCGACACCCTGCGCTCGCTCGGCCTGCGCCGCATCGGCCACACCGTGGAGGTCAAGGACACCGAGCAGGCGCGCGGCATGCTCCACGCGGTACGCCATCTGATCGAGGTCCAGGAGCAGTCGTGACCCCGACCCCCAAGGACTCCGAGGAGCGCATCGGCCTGCACAGCCTCGCCCCGGCTCCCGGCAGCCGCCGCCCCCGCAAGCGGGTGGGACGCGGGGAAGGGTCCGGAACCGGCAAGACCTCCGGTCGCGGGCAGAAGGGCGCCGGCTCCAGGTCGGGCTCCAAGCGCCGTGCCGCCTTCGAGGGGGGCCAGATGCCGATCCACATGCGGATGCGAAAGCTCCGCGGCCCCCACATGAAGAAGTCGATGCCCTTCGAGCCCTTCCGCACGCACACTCAGCCGGTGAACATCGCCGCCCTGGAGGAGCGCTTCGAGGCCGGGGCCGAGGTCACGCTCGAGCTGATGAAGGCCAACGGCCTGGCGACCCGCAAGGGCGTCCCGGTCAAGGTGCTCGCCAAGGGCGAGCTGAACAAGGCCCTCACCGTCCACGCCCACGCCTTCAGCGCCGGCGCCCGCGAGCGCATCGAGGCCGCCGGGGGCACCTGCACGATCGTCGAGGAGTAGCCGAGAGCTGCGGCGGGCAGCCGCGGCCATCGACTAGAATCGGGGCCCCGAAGCACGCCTCACCGGGGTGCCCGGGACCACTGCCATGCTCGCGACGATTCTCAACGCCTTCCAGGTTGCGGACATCCGCAAGAAGATCGCCTTCACGGGGGCGATGCTGCTGATCTACCGCCTGGGCTCCCACGTCCCCGTCCCCGGGGTCAACCTCACGGCGGTGAACAACATCCAGAAGCAGTTCGGCGGGTCGAACATCCTCGGCCTGCTCAACCTCTTCTCGGGCGGCGGGCTGTCGCGGATCGCGATCTTCGCCCTGGGGATCATGCCCTACATCACCGCCTCGATCATCCTGCAGCTCCTGCAGGTGGCGGTCCCCTCCCTGGAAAAGCTCTCCAAGGAAGGGGAGGTAGGGCAGGCGCGGATCACCCAGTACACCCGCTACCTGACCGTGGGTCTCGCATTCGCCCAGTCGATCGGCTACGTGTTCCTCTTCCACAGCCTGCAGGCGAAAGCCGGGGAATCGGTCGTCACCCACTTCGACGCCCCCCACGTGTTCCTGATCGTCGTCTGCCTGACGACCGGGTGCGTGCTGTTGATGTGGATCGGGGAGCTGATCACCCAGCGGGGCATCGGCAACGGGATATCCCTGCTGATCTTCGCCTCCATCGTCGCCCGCCTGCCCAGCGGGATCCAGGCGTGGTGGACCACCCCGGACCAGGTCTTCAAGGTCATGATGCCCTTCCTCGTGCTGGCGGTGGTGGCGGGGATCGTCTTCGTCCAGGAGGGCCAGCGGCGGATCCCCGTGCAGTACGCCAAGCGGGTGATCGGGCGGCGGATGTCCGAGGGCGGGCAGACCTACCTGCCGTTGAGGGTGAACATGGCCGGGGTGATCCCCGTCATCTTCGCCGCCAGCATCATGGCCTTCCCGCCGACGGTCGGCCAGCTCGTCAAAACGCACTGGGGCAAATCGATCTCCGACTTCTTCACCCCCAACGGATGGCACTACATCGTGGGTGAGTCCATCTTCATCATCATCTTCACCTACTTCTACACCGCCGTCACCTTCAACCCGGTCGACCAGGCGGACAACCTGAAGAAGTACGGGGGCTTCATCCCGGGGGTGCGCCCGGGCCGCCCGACAGCCGAATTCCTCGACCGCATCCTCGCCCGGCTCACCTTCCCCGGGGCCCTGTTCCTGGCGGCCGTGGCCGCCCTGCCGGCGATCCTGATCGCTCGAACGCATCAGAACTTCTATTTCGGCGGCACCTCGATCCTGATCGTGATCGGGGTCGCTCTGGAAACGATGAAGCAGCTGGAGGCCCAGCTGATGATGCGAAGTTACGAGGGCTTCCTCAAGTAGCCCTTCGCAGGCCGCAGGCTCCGCGCCCAGCACTGGCATTCGCCAACGGCGCGGGGTAGGCTGCCCCGGTCTTGTCCGAGTTGAATCTGATCCTGCTCGGTCCGCCGGGTGCCGGAAAGGGCACCCAGGCCGATCGACTCCACGACGACTTCGGCCTGCCCCACATCTCGACGGGGGACATCCTGCGCGCCCAGGTCGCGGAAGGCACCGAGCTCGGACGGGAGGCCAAGCGCTACATGGATGCGGGCGAGCTGGTGCCCGACGAGGTGATCGTCGGGATGATCACCGAGCGTGTGACGGGCGGGGACGCCCGGGACGGCTTCCTGCTCGACGGCTTCCCCCGCACCGAAGCGCAGGCCGATGCCCTCGAAGAGGCGCTGAACCGGCTCGACAGGCGCCTGACCGGCGCGCTGCTGATCGAGGTCTCAGACGATGAGCTCGTGCGGCGCCTGACCGGGCGACGGGTCTGCGTGAAGAACCCGGCCCACATCTACCACGTGGACTTCGACCCCCCCAAGCACGAGGGCGTCTGCGATCAGGACGGCTCGCGGCTGATCCAGCGGGAGGACGACCGGGAGGAGACGATCCGGCGCCGGCTGGAGGTCTACCACTCCCAGACGGAGCCCCTGATCAGCTACTACGACCGCAAGGGCCTGCTGAGGCGCTTCGACGGCTCGCGCTCGCCCGACGAGGTCCATGCTCACATCCGGGCCACCGTGGCCACCCTGCGGCTGGAGGAGAACCTCTAGCCGTCAAGCTAAGCTCCCAGGGTGATCATCAGGAAGTCACCCGAGGAGATCGAGAAGATGGCGAGGGCCGGTTCGATCCTCGCCTCCACACTCGACCTGCTGGAGTCATCGATCCGCCCCGGCATCAGCACGGGGGAGCTCGACAAGATCGCCGAGCGCTACATCCGCTCACGCGGGGCCACCCCCACCTTCAAGGGCTATAGGGGCTTCCCGGGGTCGATCTGCGCCTCCCCCAACGCGATGATCGTCCACGGCATCCCCGGCGGCTACCGACTCGCCTCCGGGGACATCATCTCGATCGACGTGGGGGTGACCCTGGACGGATGGGTGGCCGACGCTGCCCGCACCTTCCCCGTCGAGGGGGTCAGCGCGGAGGCCCAGAACCTCCTTGCAGCGACTGCCGAGTCGCTGCACGCGGGCGTGGCCGAGGCGCGCCCGGGACAAGCGCATCGGCGACCTCTCCAACGCCATCCAGAGGGTGGCCGAGGGAGCGGGGCTCTCGGTCGTGCGCTCCCTGGTCGGCCACGGGGTGGGCCGCAACATGCACGAGGACCCGCAGGTCCCCAACTACGGCAAGCCGGGCAAGGGGCCCCTGCTGGAGGAGGGCATGGTGCTCGCGATCGAGCCGATGACCACCGCCGGGGCACCCTCCGTGAGGGTGGGTGGAGACGGCTGGGCGATCTTCTCCCAGGACGGCTCCCCTGCGGCCCATTTCGAGTTCACCGTGGCCATCACGGCAGAGGGTCCGCGGGTGCTGACCCCCTGGCATCTCCCGCCCGAGGACCGCGACGAGCAGGCCCAGCCCGAGCAGGTCGCGACCGGCTGAGGCGCCCGGCCGGCGGCCCGGCGCCGAGGGGGCATCCGCTGCCCGGAAGTTGCTACCATCTGGAGTCCTGCCCGTGTGCGAGGTGATAGGCCTGCGCGCAGGGGCAACTCCACGACCCGGTAGCGGCAGCCGCAACGGCAGCCAGAGCCGAGTCGCCGGAACCCAGCCGCCGAAAGGGATCATGAAGGTAAGACCGTCGGTCAAGCCGATGTGCGAGAAATGCAAGATCATCCGACGCCACGGGGTGGTGCTGGTGATCTGCCAGAACAAGCGTCACAAGCAGCGTCAGGGGTGATGGGCTAGGTGGCACGCATCGCGGGAGTGAACCTCCCCCTGAACAAGCGCTCGGAGATCGGGCTCACCTACATCTACGGGATCGGACGCTCGACCTCGGGCCGGATCCTCAAGGAGGTCGGGATCGACCCCGACACCTACATCCGGGACCTCACCGAGGACGAGGTGGCCAAGCTGCGCGACGCCATCGACGACGGCCTCACCGTCGAGGGAGACCTGCGCCGGGAGCGGCTCAACGACATCAAGCGCCTGCAGGAGATCGGCTGCTACCGCGGGCTGCGCCACCGCCGCGGGCTGCCCGTGCGGGGACAGAAGACCAAGACCAACGCGCGCACCCGCAAGGGCCCCAAGCGCATGCAGGTCGCCGGCAAGAAGAAAGCGGGTAAGAAGTAGTGCCGCCAGCACCCAAACGCGCCCGCGGACGCCGCAAGCCGAAAAAGAACATCCCCGTCGGCCAGGCCCACATCAAGACGTCCTTCAACAACACCATCGTCTCGCTCACCGACACCAGCGGCAACGTGATCGCCTGGGAGTCGGCCGGGGGAGCGGGCTTCAAGGGGTCGCGCAAGTCGACCCCCTTCGCCGCCCAGGTGACCGCAGACGCGGCCGCCCGCAAGGGCCTCGAACAGGGCCTGCAGAAGGTGGAGGTCTACGTCAAGGGCCCGGGCTCGGGCCGGGAGACGGCGATCCGCTCCCTGCAGGCCGCGGGCCTCGAGGTGACGGGGTCAAGGACGTGACCCCCCAGGCTCACAACGGTTGCCGCCCCGCAAGCGGCGGAGGGTCTAGAGATGGCGAGAGACACCGGCCCGCAGTGCAAGCAGTGCCGCCGCGAGGGCCAGAAGCTGTTCCTCAAGGGCGAGCGCTGCCTGACGGACAAGTGCGGGGTCGAGCGCCGCTCCTACCCGCCCGGCGAGCACGGCCGCGGGCGCATGAAACAGAGCGAGTACCGGGTCCAGCTGCGCGAGAAGCAGAAGGCGCGCCGCTACTACGGCGTGCTCGAGAGGCAGTTCCACGGCTACTACGTCAAGGCCTCCCGCCAGCCCGGGATCACCGGCGAGAACCTGCTGGCCCTGCTCGAGTGCCGGCTCGACAACGTCCTCGTGCGCCTCGGCTTCGCCGCCTCCCGCCGCCAGGCGCGCCAGCTGATCCGCCACGGCCATTGGACGGTCAACGGCCGGCGGGTGAACATCCCCAGCTACCAGGTGCGCCCGGGTGACGTGATCGCCATCAAGGCGGAGCACGCCGGCCACGCAGGTGGTCAGGGACGCCACCGAGCTGACCGGACAGATTCCCGCGTGGCTGCAGGCCGATCACGAGTCACTGACGGCCAAGGTGCTGCGCAAGCCGGAGCGGCGCGAGGTGGCCGCCCCGGTGCAGGAGCAGCTCATCGTCGAGCTGTACTCGAAGTAGTATGGAATTTTCACGCCGCCGTCCCATCGGGCGGCGGCGCTTCAGGCCGGTGTCCGCCCGACGCCGGTGCGAGACCAAAACGACGTAAGGACTCTCATGCTCGACTTCCAAATCCCCCGGATCACAAGCGAGTCCGTGGAGCAGAACCGTGGCACGTTCACGATCGAGCCGCTGGATCGCGGCTTCGGCTACACGTTCGGCAACTCGCTGCGGCGCGTACTGCTCTCATCGCTGGCCGGCGCCGCCGTCACGAGCGTGCGCATCGAGGGCGTGGCCCACGAGTTCTCGACGATCCAAGGGCGTCAAGGAGGACGTCACCGACATCGTCCTGAACCTCAAGGGCGTCGTCTGCCGGATGCACTCCGACGCCAGCGAGGTCGAGGCGCCGCTGGTCGTCACCGGCCCCGGTGAGATCACGGCCAAGGACATCGACCTGCCCGCCGGGGTAGAGATCCTCAACCCCGATCTGCACATCGCCACGCTCGAGAAGAAAACCAAGCTCGAGCTCTACATGACGATCGGCCGGGGCCGGGGCTACCGCCCCGCGGAGGAGAACAAGTCCTCCGACCAGCCGATCGGCGTGATCCCGATCGACTCGATCTTCTCGCCGGTCCGGCGCGTCGCCTACGCGGTCGAGCAGGCCCGTGTGGGGCAGAAGACGGACTTCGACAAGCTCACCCTGGACATCGAGACAGACGGCTCGATCGACCCGCAGGCCGCGCTGCGCGAGGCGGCCGAGCTGCTTGATCTCCCAGCTGGCGATCTTCACCGACGCCGACCGCATCCAGGAGCTGCGGGCCGCCCCCGGCGGGCAGCTCGACGGCCACGGCCTGGCTGTCGCCGGGGGCGCCCAGGCGGCGCTGCAGGGCGAGGAGTGGGGCATCCTGATCGAGGAGCTCGAGCTCGGCGTGCGCTCCTACAACTGCCTCAAGCGGGCCGGCATCCAGACGGTCGGGGACCTGATCTCGAAGTCCGAGGCCGAGCTCAACGCGATCCCGAACTTCGGCAAAAAGTCGATCGACGAGGTCATCGAAACCCTCCACGCGCGCGGCCTGAACCTCGCGCCAGACTGAGGCCGGCCGCGGGCGCGCAACCTTCGGGTCGCGATCCGGCTCTGCTGGGAGGGAGTGGATGACGCGATTCACGCCCCCGCCGCAGGCTGGCGCGACGAATCGATCAACTACACTCCCGAGCCATGCGCCACCAGAAGACACGCAACAAGCTGAGCCGCGACTCGGCGCACCGCAAGGCCCTGCTGATGAACCTCAGCAAGGAGCTGATCGAGCACGAGCGGATCAAGACCACCGAAGCCAAGGCCAAGGCCGTCAAGCCCGAGATCGAGAAACTGATCACGCTCGCCAAGCGCGGGCGACCTGCACGCCCGCCGGCAGGCCCTCTCGACGCTCTCCCAGGACAAGTTCGCGGTGCACAAGCTGTTCGTCGAGGTCGCTCCCCGCTATGCGGAGCGGCCCGGTGGCTACACCCGCATCCTCAAGATCGGTCAGCGTCGGGGCGACGCGACCGAGATGGTCTTCCTAGAGCTCGTCTGAGCCGGCGTCGCGGCCGGACGCCGCGCGGGATGATCACGAAGCTCACGATCGAGTACGACGGGGCCGGCTTCGCCGGCTGGGCGCGCCAGCCCGAGCGAGCGGACCGTGCAGGGGGAGCTCGAGCGGGCCCTGCAGACGATCCTCGGCGAGACGGCGACCGACGGCAGCCGCTGCGCCTGACGGTCGCCGGCCGCACCGACCGGGGCGTCCACGCCTGGGGGCAGGTCGCCAGCTACCCCACGAGGCGGTCGACCCGCTGCGGATCAACGGCCTGATCGGCGACGACCTGGCCGTGCTCGCCTCAGAGCCGGCGCCTCCGCGGGTTCGACGCCCGCCGGGACGCCACCAGCAGGACCTACTGCTACCGGGTGCTGGCCCGGCGGACCCGCAGCGTCTTCGAGCGCGGCAGCGCCTTCTGGTGGCCCGGGCCGCTGGACCGGGAGGCGCTGCGCGAGCGTGCGCGGGCCGATCGTGGGCCGGCACGACTTCACGGCCTTCACCCCCAGCGAGACCGAGCACAGGTGGTTTCGCTGCGACGTCAGCCGGGCCGAGTGGCAGCGCGAGGCGAGCTGCTGGAGTTCTGGATCGAGGCGGACATGTTCCTGCGCCACATGAACCGGGTGCTCGTCGGGACGATGCTCGACGTCGCCGCGGGATCCGCACGGTCGAGGAGTTCCGGCGAGCTGCTCGAGGGCAGGCCCGCTCGAGGCGGGGCGGACGGCGCCCGCCCACGGGCTGGCGCTGGCCTCGGTCTCCTACGCCCGGTGAGTCGAGCAACCGCGCGGACACGCAGCATCTTCACGCGCGCGGGACCGAGGCGGCCCCTATGCTGGACGAGAACATGCTCAACGTGCTGCTGACAAACGACGACGGGATCGAGGCCGAGGGCCTGCAGGCGATGCGGCGGGCCCTGGTCGAGGTGGAGGGCGTCCGGCTGGCCGTCATCGCCCCCGACGGGAACCGCTCGGCGATGGCCCGCTCGATCACCACCCGCCGGCCCCTGTGGGTGGCCGAGGTCCCTTCTCCGACGGCACCAGCGGCTTCGCCACCGACGGGACCCCCGTCGACTGCGTGCGGCTGGCGAGCCTCGGCCTGATCGAGGACTTCGAGGCCGACCTGGTCGTCTCCGGGATCAACCACGGGGCGAACCTGGGGGACGACATCACCTACTCGGGCACCGTCGCGGCGGCCCTCGAGGGGGTCGTGCTCGGGCTGCCCGCGATCGCCGTCTCCCAGCAGTCCGGGGCCGGTGCCCTCGATTACCACTTCGACGGCGGCTTCGGCTTCGACGTCGCGGCCTCGTTCGTGGCGCGGCTGGTGGAGCGCATCGAGGAGGTGCCGCTGCCGAAGCGGACGCTGCTGAACGTCAACGTCCCGGCGGGGGAGCCCGAGCGGGGTCGAGGTGACGAGCCTCGGCAAGCGGATCTACCGCGACGAGCTCAAGCTCGAGCGCGAGGAGGAGCACCGGCGCCGCTACTGGATCTACGGCGCCGATCCGGGCTTCCACGACGAGCCCGGCACCGACCTCGCCGCGGTTGCCGCCGGGCGCATCGCCGTCACCCCGATCCACTTCGACCTGACCGACCGGCCGAGCCTCGACGCGCTGCGACGCTTCGACCTGCAGGATCTGCTCGCCCCGGTCGCGCCGCGACGCGGCCCCGTGAGCGCGAGGGCGAGCCTCCGCCAGCGGCCGGCGAGCGGCCTGCCAAGGATGTGCTGTTGCGCGCGCAGGAGCTGCGGCAGCAGCTCGAGCACCACGCCTACCGCTACTACGTCCTCGACGACCCCGAGATCGGGGACGACGAGTACGACAGGCTGCTCGACGAGCTGCGCGCGATCGAGGCGCGACTACCCGGCCCTGGCCACCCCCGACTCGCCCACCCAGCGAGTCGGGGGGAGCCGGTGGGGAAGCTGGAGAAGGTCGCGCACCTGGAGCCGATGCTCTCGCTGGGCAACGTCCGCTCCGAGCAGGAGCTGCGGGCATGGGTGGAGCGGATGCGCAACCACCTGGCCCGGGAGGGCATCTCCGACCCCGACTTCAGCTTCGTGGTCGAGCCGAAGATCGACGGCCTGGCGATCAGCCTGCTCTACCGCGAGGGGGTGCTCGAGCGGGGGGCGACCCGCGGCAACGGCGAGATCGGGGAGGACGTCACCCACAACCTCCGGACGATCGGGGCGATCCCCCTGCGCATCAACGACGCGCCCTCCCTGGTCGAGGTCCGGGGAGAGGTCTACATGTCCCTGAGGGACTTCACCGCGCTCAACGAGCGGCGGGCGGAAGCCGGGGAGTCGACCTTCATGAACCCGCGGAACTCCGCCGCCGGCACGATCCGCCAGCTCGATCCCGCCGATGCCGCCAAGCGGCCCCTCTCGATCTGGTGCTACCAGGTGGGGGTGGCCGAGGGGCTGAGCTTCCACAGCCACTTCAGGCCCTGGAGTGGCTGCGCGAGCACGGCTTCCGGGTCAACCGCGGCATCAAGCTGCTCGGCGGCGAGGACGAGGTGATCGAGCAGTGCCTGGACTGGGAGCGGCGCCGCGGAGAGCTGGACTTCGAGATCGACGGGGTGGTGGTGAAGGTCGACGATCTCGAGCTGCAGCGCACGCCTGGGCTCGGTCGGAAGGGATCCCCGCTGGGCGGTCGCCTGGAAGTTCGCCCCCACGACCGCCATCACGCGCCTCGAGAAGGTCATGTGGAACGTGGGCAAGTTCGGCGACATGCGGCCCTTCGCCGTGCTCGAGCCCGTCTCAGTCGGCGGGGTGACGATCAGGCTGGCCACCCTCCACAACGAGGAGGACATCGTCCGCAAGGACATCCGGGCCGGTGAGGAGGTGATCGTGGTGCGGGCCGGGGACGTGATCCCCCAGGTCGTCTCACCGGCCCCCCACGTGGTCGAGCGCAGCGAGCGTCCCGCCCTGCCCGAGCCCGCCGCGGCGCTGCCCCTTCTGCAACACCCAGACCATCAAGCCGGCCGACAGCATCTTCACCAAGTGCCCGAACCTCGACTGCCCCGCCAGGGCCTGGCAGCTTCTCAAGCACTTCGTCTCGCGCGGGGCGATGGACATCGACGGCCTCGGCGAGAAGCAGGTGGCCCTGCTCCAGGAGCGCGGGCTGGTGAGGACGGCCGGGGACTTCTACCGTCTGCGGCCGAGCAGCTGATCGAGCTCGAGGGGTTCGGAGAGCTCTCCGCCCGCAACCTCGTGACCGCCATAGAGGCGTCGAAGGAGCGGCCCTTCGCCCGCGTCCTCTTCGCCCTGGGGATCGAGGAGGTGGGGGAGGTCACCGGCCGCAACCTCGCCCAGGGCTTCCGCGACATCGACTCCCTTCTCGCAGCCTCACCCGAGCAGATCGCAGAGATCCCGGGGGTGGGGGAGAAGATGGCCGCCTCGATAGTGCGCCAGCTGGCCGACGAGCGCATGCGCAGCCTGATCGAGGACCTGCGCAGCCAGGGCCTGCGCTTCTCCGAAGAGGGCCCGCCCCCCTCGGAGGGGCCCCTTGCGGGCAAGACGCTGGTGCTCACCGGGTCGCTGCCGGAGTGGTCGCGCGAGCAGGCCACCGAGATGATCTCCGCCGCCGGCGGCAGGGTGACCGGCTCGGTCTCCAAGAAGACCGACTACCTGGTGGCGGGAGAGAGCCCGGGCTCCAAGCTCGAGAAGGCGCAGCGGCTCGGGGTGGCGGTCCTCGACGAAGCCGGTCTGCGCGAGCTGCTGGGGCGGTAGCGCGGCCCGGCTAGCTTTCTTCGGAGGCTGCTTGCGGGGCCGGTTCGGATTCCGCTTCCCCTTCTCCTTCTCCCTTCCTGCCTCTTCCCCTTCCCCTTCCCCTTCCCCTTCCCCTTCGGCTTCCCGGGCGGGTTCCCCGCGGGAGACACGGTCTTCTTCGCGCTGGTGGATTTCGCGGACTTCGGCTTCGTCGTCCTGCTGTTTGAAGTGCTGCAGGACTTCCCCGACGAGGCCGCCGTGGGATTCGGCGGAGGCCGGCGCCCCTTCCCCCGCGGCGCAGCCCCCCAGGGCGATGGCGATCACGGCCGCCGCCGTGGCGAGCGCCCAGGGACCGATGCGAAACGGAGGCATGGTCTGTCTTCGGCACGGCCGGGGCGGGCCTTGAGGGAGTGCGAGGGGCGCCGGATCAGCGGCGGTTCGCCGATGCGATTTCGGACGTGCTGATCTTCGAGCTGGCGATCGTGATCGCCATGTGGTCCTGGAAGATATGGGCGGCGGTCGTGGAGATGCCGTCGGTGAAGATGGCGAATGCGAGCAGGTGACCGTTCGCCGCCTGGCAGTAGCCGACCAGGTTGGAGACAGCGGTGAGGGTGCCGGTCTTGCCCTGGCAGCGGCCCGCGGCGCCGGTGTGGCGCATGCGCAGAGCGAGGGTCCCGGTGCGCCCGGCCACGGCCAGGTGTTCCCTCAGCACCGGTCCGGCCGGGGTGGAGGCGATCCGGACCAGAAGGTCTGCCACCTGGTAGGGCGAGGTGCGGTCCGAGTAGGAGAGTCCGGAGCCGTCCACCACGCGGGGATGCAGGCCGAGGATGGCCCCGATCGTCTTGGTGATGACCGCGGACCCGGCCGGGGTCGTGCCGGCGCCCCCGAACTGGGCCCCCAGGTCCTTCAGGAGGGTCTCGGCGAAGAAGTTGTCCGAGGGCGGGAGCATGAGGCCGAGCAGCTGGGTCACGGTGGGGGAGGCCACCTGCGCGAGGGGCACGGCGCCCGGGGGAGTCGCAGCGGCGCCGCTGGAGCCGCGGATGCTCACCCCGTCGGCCTTCAGCGCCCCCCACAGCCGCCGCGCAGCGTAGGCGGCCGGAGCGTGCGGGCCCCGTTCGGATCCGCTGGTGCCGCGGTCGAAGGCGAGCCCGCTGAGGGTCCCTTCCAGGAAGAAGTCGGGGGCATAGCCGCTGGAGGGCTCTCCGCGACGGGAGTCGAGGTAGGACTCGTCGCCCAGGATGGAGCCGGTGATGTGGTGGATGCCCTGGCCCCGCACGAGCTGATCGACCAGCGTCGAGACGCTGGTCCCCACGCCGCCGTAGTGGTTCGCGATGAAGCCGCTTGAGCCGAAGGTCGGATCCCCGCCGCCACGCAGGTAGAGGCTCCCTTCCCAGACCCCGCCCGGAGCGAGGTGCCCGACCCCCAGCACCGTGGTGCTCAGGCGCGCGGTCGGCCCCATCTGGGCCAGGACGGTCGTGGCGGTGTAGAGCTTCTCCACCGAGGCGGGTGGACGCATGGTCGAGGCGCGTTGGGAGAAGACCGGCTTGCCGGCGGTCATGTCGTAGACGTATGCCCCGTCGGCCTGCCCGGCCAGGGCCAGCTGGTGGCTGAGATCGGCCTGCAGCCCAGCGAGAGAGACGCTCCCGGCAGCCGGGATGGCCGGGATCAGGAGAAGTCCGCAGAGCAGGATCAGGACCTTCCCGAGGTGATTCAGGGGCACACGGCCTTAGAATGTTGAGGATGGGCAAGGTTGTCAAGCTGGAACCGACCCTCAAGGCGGCTGGAGCCAAGAAGCCCAGGGCCCGTCGGGTGGCGCCTCGAGGAGTGGGCAGACAGGCCTCGATCGACCGGCGCAGACGCCCCCGACGCGACAAGACGGCCCTTGTCCTGGGTGGAGGGGGATTCACCGGGGGGGTCTATGAGATCGGCGCCCTGAGGGCCCTCGATCTGCTGGCGGTCAACGGCTCGGTCAACGATTTCGACGTCTACGTCGGAACCTCCGCCGGGTCCTTCATCGCCGCCCTCTGCGCCAACGGGGTGACCCCCGAGGAGATGATGAGGGTGGTCACCCGCCAGGGACAGGTTCCCTTCAAAGACATCGACCTTGGGGATCTGCTGCGCCTCAACCTGTTCGAGCTGGCCCGCAGTGGCGCCACGATGCCCCTGCGGCTGATGTCGATAGCCCGCCAGCTCATCTCCCAGCCGGGCGGCATGTCGGCCATGGACCTGATGATCGGCCTCACCGACTGCCTGCCCTCAGGCTTCTACACCGGGGCCGGCATCGAGAAGTACCTGCACGAGGTGCTCAACGAGCCGGGCCGCAGCGACGACTTCCGCAAGCTCGACTGCGAGCTCTACCTCACGGCCACCGACCTCGACACCTGCGAGCGGGTGGTCTTCGGGGTGGACGGCACCGAGGACGTGCCGATCTCCACCGCCGTGCGTGCCTCGGGTGCCCTGCCGATGGTCTACGCCCCCGTCGAGGTCAACGACCGCGAGCTGATCGACGGAGGCATCGTCTCGACCACCAACCTGGACATCGCCGTCCAGGCCGGGGCGAAGCTGGTCGTCGTCATCAACCCGATCGTCCCCTACGTCAACGACTTCTCCGAAACGATCAAAACGCTGCGGGGACGCCGGCCGCGGCGGGTCTCAGACATGGGCTTCGCCCAGATCGGCTACCAGGTGTTCAAGCTCGTGGCCCACCAGCGCCTGCATGAACTGGCCAAGGGCTGGGAGCAGCGCTACCCGGGCGTGGACATCGTGCTGATCGAGCCCGAGCCCAACGACGAGCTGATGTTCCAGACGTCGATGATGAGCTTCGCCTCACGGGTCGAGATCGCCCGCCACGGGTTCGAGTCGGTGACCAAGCAGCTCGCCGGTCAGTACGACCGCTACCGGGACGTGGCCGAGCGCCACGGCCTGGACATCTCGGCCAACCGGGTCCGCCAGGTCGTGGCCCATTTCGAGGAGGAGCCCGAGGCGGTCAGCGGCTGGCGCAAGATCCTCGAAGGGACCACCGGAGCGCTGCTGCGCCAGGCCGACTCGGCCTGAGCTCCCGCCGCTCGGCCGCGGCGTGTCAGACGAGATCCGGGCCCTGGAGGACTTTGTCGATGGCGTCGAGCAGGCGGCTGCTGGCCGTCGGGGAGAACAGGGCGATGCGAACGCGGTGGGGCTCCCCGAGGGCGTCCCCCGCCGCCACGAGCACCCCGGCGCGTGCGAGCCGCGCCGACAGCTCGGCGCCCTCGATGGACGGGTGGGCGGCCCACAGGAAGTTGGCCTGGCTGTCGGTGACCTCGAAGCCCCTCTGCCGCAGGGCGCTCGTCAGGCGGGGGCGCTCCTCGCGGATGGTCCGCACCCGCCGGTCGGTGATGTCACCGCAGCTGTGCAGGGCCTCCAGGGCGCCTGCCTGGGAGAGCTCGGAGACGCCCAGGTCGGGCTCCAGCTCGGCCAACAGCTCCCCCGAGCCCCGGCCCCCGATGGCATATCCGATCCGCAGTCCCGCAAGGCCCCAGGCCTTTGAGAAGCTGCGGAAGACGAGCAGGCTGGGGTGATCCTCCAGCAGTGAGACCGACGAGCTCTCGGGCTGGGCGTCGGCGAAGTCGACCAGGGCCTCGTCGAGCAGCACCCCGATGCCCGGCGGCAGGCCCTCGAGCAGACGCTGCAGCTCGGCACGGGGGAGCAGCTCCCCCGTGGGGTCGTTCGGGCTCGCCAGCGCGATCGCCCGCACGTCGGGCTGGGCGGCCGCCTCGAGCAGGGCGTCCACGCCGCCCGTGACGCGGACCGCCTGGCCGTGGGCACGCCGGGCCATCAGCGGGAAGAGGGGGTAGGAGGGCCAGGTCGTCAGCAGCCTGTGCCCGGGCTCGATCAGAGCCCGGGTGGCCGCGCTCAGCAGCTCCGCGGCACCGTTGCCGAGGATCAGACGGTTCTGGTCGACCCCGTGGCGCTCGGCGAGCACCCCGCGAAGCTCCGAGCCGCGCCGGTGGGGATAGCGGTTGAGGCCGCGGCGGGCCACGTAGGTGATGGCGGTGACGATGCGGGGGTGGGGGAGCTCCGGCCAGGTCGTGTGGGAGAGGTCCAGGTTCTCAACCCGGGTGAGGGCTTTGCGCCTGCGCTCGGCCGCCTCCTCGCGCAGGCCCTCGTTGACCTCCTCCTCGGACATCCCTTCGAACTGGCGGTAGTAGTCGAGCAGACCCACGGTAGGCCCTTTCTAGCAGCGATCTGGGGGCCGGGGCGCCTGCCGGCGGGCGGGCGGCCGGTGCCCCTCACGCCCCCGGTCGGCCCGAGAAGGTGCTCGAGCCGGGGCCGTGGATCACGAGGAACCAGAAGGCGAAGACGATCGCACAGACGGCGGCGGTGATCCCGAAGACCCTACCCAGGGCGCCCGTGCGCTGGTCGTGCCCGGCGGCCCTGCGAACCAGGATCCAGGCGGTGTCCAGGCGCTTGAGCACGGCAAGGGCGCCGAAGAGGAGAGCGAAGAGGCCGATGAAGGCGACGAGGATGCCGAGGCTGACGCTGCCCGAGAGGTAGTCGACCTCCGACCCGATCCACAGGCAGGCGAGCGGGATCGGGCCCCAGCAGAGCAGGCTTATGACCGTCATCCCGGCGAGCATCGCCCCGGCCAGGGAGCGGTCGACGCGCTGGCGCAGCTCGCTTCCGCGCTCCGGCAGCGAGCGGTAATGGATCGGCGCCGTCCCCGGCCGGCGGCCGACGAAGAGCCCTCCATTGTCAGATGGGTCGCTGCGCATACCTACCCATGTTCGCAGCTAGATGCCCCGGAACCCGTCAGCCCGCATACAGGGCATCGAACAGGTCGGCGTACTTCTCGTTGACGACGTTGCGCTTGACCTTCAGCGTAGGGGTCAGCTCGCCGGTGGCCTGGGAGAGGTCGTGGTCGAGGATCACGAACTTCTTGACCTGCTCCACCTGGGCGTATTTCTCGTTGGCCCGATCGATCTCCTGCTGGATCAGCTCCTGGACGGCGGGCTCGCGGGAGAGCGCGGGGATGTCCTTCGGGAGCCCCTGCTCGCGGGCGAAGATCGGGATCTCTTCCTCGTCCAGGGTGACCAGGATGACGGGGTAGGGACGCTTGTCCCCGTGCATGACCGCCTGCGATATCCAGCGGCACTGCTTGAGGTCGTTCTCGATGTTGGCCGGCGTGAGGTTCTTGCCGCCGGCCGTGATGATGATGTCCTTCTTGCGCCCGGTGATGGAGAGGTAGCCGTCCTCGTCGATCGAGCCGAGGTCCCCCGTGTGCAGCCAGCCGCCCTCCACGCCACCGAAGCTCGTGGGCGCGTGGTTGTGGTAGCCGTTGAAGATGTTGGGGCCTTTGACGAGGATCTCCCCGTCGTCGGCGATCCTCAGCTCCACCCCGGGCAGGGCCCGGCCGACGGTCCCGAACCTGTGGTTCTCGACCGTGGAGACGGTCGCCGCGGTGGCCGTCTCGGTCATCCCGTAGCCCTCGAGCACCGGCACCCCGCACGCCCAGAAGAATTCGAGGATCTCTTTGGCGATCGGGGCCGCCCCGCTGGTCGCATGGCGCACGCGCCCGCCGAAGATGGCACGGACGTTCTTGAACAGCTGCTCGTCGGCCTCGTCGAAGGCCTTCTGCATCTCCGCGGGGACGGGCTCGCCGCGGTTGATCATGTCGCGGACCCTGACGCCGAGGGCGATGGCCTCTTCGGCGCGGCGGCGCTCCTGCGGCGGCTGGGCCTCGATCGCCCCGTGGGCCAGCGTGTAGATCTTCTCGAAGACCCTCGGCACCGAGGGCAGGTAGGTCGGCTTGACCTCCTGCAGCTCGCCGATGATCTGCTTGGTGTCCCCTCCGAAGTAGGCCAGGGTGCTGCCGAGGTGGAAGGCCGCGAGCTGCACGAGCAGGGCGAAGGAGTGGGCGAGGGGGAGGTAGAGGTAGGTGACCTCGTCGCCCTCGATCTCCCCGGCCTCCTCGACCATTTCGATGATCGCGTTGTAGTTGCCGTGGGTCAGAACGCAGCCCTTCGGGGGACCGGTCGTCCCCGACGTGTAGATGAAGGTGAGGGGATCCTCCGGGCGCACCCCGGCGCGGCGAGCGTCGAGCTCCTCGGCCGAGCGGGTCCGGCCCCGCGCGCGGACCTCATCCAGCGAGATCGCCCCCAGCGGGCGGCTCTCGGCGTCCCCGGCGGGGGGATCGATGACGATCACCGTGCGCAGGTTCGGGACCTGGTCGCGGATGGCCACGATCTTGGCGAGCTGTTCCTCGTCCTCGCAGACGATGGCGCACGCCCCCGAGTCGGAGATCACCCACAGGCACTCCTCGGGTGAGTTGGTCTGGTAGATGGGCACGACGACCGCTCCGGCGGAGGTGGCCCCCATGTCGGCATAGGTCCACTCGGGCCGGGTGTTGCCCAGGATGCAGAGGCGCTCGCCGGCCGCGATCCCGAGGTCGATCAGGCCGAGGCCCACCTCCTGGGTGATCTCCGCCAGTTGGGAGTAGCTGACGTCCTGCCAGCTGCCATCGCGCTTGTAGCGGACCGCGGTCTGCTCGGCGTGCTCAGCGACCGCCCGCGGGATCAGCTCAGCGATCGTGTGCGACCCCGTGGTCGACGCTGCGGCCGTGGCCTCCATCGATACTCCCCTCTCGCTCACTCGGGTAAAACGGCCACAAGATCTTAGACGCTGCCGTGCCCTTGCGAGGCGGCGGGGCTCACACCGGGTTGGGCACGTCCAGGAACACGTGATCGAGCCCGAAGCGGGCGGCCAGGTGCTCCCCGAGGCGGCGGATCCCGAAGGTCTCCGTCGCGTAGTGGCCGGCTGCGATCAGATGGACCCCGTGCTCGCGCGCTTCGGCCATGACCCGCTCGGCCGGCTCACCCGTCAGAAGGGCCTGCGCGCCGGCGGCCGCAGCCTCGGCCAGGTAGTCCGAGCCGGAGCCCGAGACGATGCCCACCCGCCGCACAGTCGCCGGTCCGAAATCGAACACCAGTGGCTCGCGGGCGGTCACCGAATGGACGCGGGCGAACAGCTCGGCCGCCTCCAGGCCGCCGTCGGGCAGCTCGGCGACGAACCCGATCGGCTCCCCGTGATGGAGGGCGAACGGTTCGATCCGCTCGGCCCCGAGGGCACGGGCGAGCAGGGCGTTGTTGCCGAGCTCCGGGTGGGCGTCGAGCGGCAGGTGATAGGCCGCCAGCGCCATGTCCGCCTCGAAGAGGATCTGCAGCCGCCCCTTCAGGGTGGGGTCGATCGCCGTCACCCCCGAGCCCCACAGCAGACCGTGGTGGACGAGCACGAGCTGGGCCCCCTCGGCGGCGGCCAGGCGGAACAGCTCCGCGTGGGCCGAGACGCCGGTGGCGAGGGTCGACACCTCGGCCGGTCCAGGAACCTGAAGGCCGTTGCGGCAGTAGTCCTGGAAGCGCTCGGGCTCGAGCAGGACGTCGGCCTCGGCCAGGATCTCCTCGATGGCGGCGGGCATCGGCCGACGATAGCGGCCCCGCCCGTGTGTGATACTTCTCGTTGCGTCGGGGCGTGGCGCAGCCTGGTAGCGCGCACCGTTCGGGTCGGTGAGGTCCCCGGTTCGAATCCGGGCGCCCCGATTGCACGGAAGCCCCGCCCTAGAGCGGGGTTTTCGCGTTCTGCGGAGCCGTCAAGGTTCCAATGAGGTTCCGTTTGGAGTCTCCCGGCACCGCCGAACCTGCGGCGAGCTTGCGGAATCTCGCGCGAGAGTCCTTGTCGAGGGAACCTTCGCCAGCGTGCGAAGGTTGCTCAAGGTCGCCATTTGCAGGGATGCTTCAAGAGAAGTTGGGTCTAGACCCCATAGACCCAACTTTTCTCCCATATACTTGGGTCATGGGACGTGAGAGCCTGAGAAACAGCCCAATTGGGCGTCTCGTGAAGATTGTCGGACCCGATCCGGCCACCAAAGAGATCGTCGAGGATGAGGCATTCCTCCCAGACGCGCTCCCAGGGGACATATCTCTCTCAACGCCCACTTGGACAGCGGTAAACGCCGCGACGGCGGCGCTCGCGCGCCTGGACGGCGCGGCACGACTCATTCCTTCGCCGGGGCTCCTGCGGCGGCCGACTCTGCGGCGGGAGGCACAGAGCACGAGTGCGCTCGAGGGCACATACGCACCCTTCGCGGATGTCCTGGCGGCTGACCGGGACGATCCGGAGAACATGACCGCCGAGCTGAGCGAGGTCTTGAACTTCGAGCAGGTCGCTGAGATGGCGTTCGCGTGGCCCGAGGACCGCCCGCTAACGGTCGCGATGCTAGGCGAGCTCCAGGGCATGCTGGTAAAAGGGACGGCCGGCGAGCTGAGCGATGCCGGAGGCTTGCGAGACCGCATCGTGGTGGTGGGCAGCCGCGGTAGCGGCTTCGCCGAGGCGCGCTACGTCCCCCCTCCACCGGGAGACCAGCTCAGGGCCGGCGTCGAACAGCTTCTCGGGTGGCTAGCCCAACCGCCCGAGATACCGACCGTCGTGCAGGCGTCAATGGTGCACTACCAATTCGAGACGCTCCACCCCTACTCAGATGGAAACGGACGGCTTGGACGCCTGCTCGTAATCGTCCAGCTTCTGAGGGGCGTGGTCATCAGAGAGCCGCTGCTCGTGGTATCTCCGTGGTTTGAGCAGCGTCGTAGCCACTACCAAGACGCGCTACTTGAGCTGAGCTGCACAGGTGATTGGAATGCGTGGATCTCCTTTTTCGCCGAAGGCGTTGCCGCCTCGGCGACCGAGTCGCAAGAGAAGGTCGAGCGGCTGGTCGCGCTGCGAGAGGAGATGCGGTCGATTGTCCAGGCGGCCGGCAAGCGAGGCTCAGCAGAGCGACTAGCGGCAGATCTCGTCGGCATGCCATACGTGACCGGACCTACGGTGGCTGCGATCTATGGCCTGAGCGGACAAGGCGCGACCAACGCGGTCCGGACCCTGGTAGAGCTCGACGTGCTCCGGCCCGCCTCCTTCCGTCTCTCTAGGGGGGCGCAGGTCTACTTCGCTCCCGCCGTCGTTCGAGCCCTCTCGTAGCCATCGCCGTCTGCGATTTACCTTGACGTGGTAGCGCCGCCGGCCGCCTTCGGCCCCGTGTTTACCGGGGCCGTTCGCGTTCTAGGGCCTCTCAGGGTCACGTTCGCGGTCACATTTCGTCCTTCTTGGTCTCCTCAGCGCCTCGTCCGGCTCGGTGGCGGGCAAGACGCTTCGCCAGATCGGTGGTCCACCCGAGGTAATGCTGGTGGCCCGCGGCTGTCCGGCCAGAGAAATGGATCAGGTAGACGGTGCCAACGTGGCGGTTGGCGGCCGACGGAGAAGCTCGCATGGCTAACCATCGGACGGATGTCCCGGATCTAGATGGGCTGGCGCCGGCGTCCCCGCAAATGTTCGAACTTCTGGACTCTCCGCCTACATAACCTCAGTCAGCGCGAGCCCATGCTTGAGGTTGTGGCTCAACCTCAGATATGGACGCTGACGTTGCCTCGTTGTCGTTTTCTGTCCATTGTTGTCCTATAGTGGCCGAGATGGTCAAGGTCGGCTGCGGTTGGCCGATAAAGCCTTGATACCCATCGACTGGAGCCTCTGGTGCCCGCTGTTGCTTCCCAACCCGTGCTACTGACGGTCTCGCAGGCCGCTTCATTGCTGCGAGTGAGCGACCGCACGATCCGTCGCTGGATCGAAGCTGAGCGCATCCCCTTCCTGAAGCTCCCAAGCGGCGCCTATCGGATTCCGCAGGGTGCCCTGCTCGCGTCACTGCGGGGTACCTACGACCTCGCTGGCGAGCTCCAGCAGCTCGAGGCGAAGCACGGCCATCTCGCGGATGATGAGATAGCCGCCGCTCTGGACGAGTCGTAGAAGCTCAGGCCGCGCGTCCGCGGGCCGCCGTACATTCGAGCGCGTGCCGCTGGTCACAGTCGATACGAGCGTCGCTCTTCCAGCCACCCTCCGACCGCGCGGGATGCCGCGGAAGTTGTGGGTCGTCCTCGCGTTCGGGGGCTGGGCGTATGAGGCGGAGCATCGCCGGCTCGAACTCGACGAGCTCAGGCTTGAAGCCGAGGCAACCGGCGGAGAGCTTGGAGGCGTCGACACGGCAGAACGCCTGATCGGGCACGCCGAGGAGCGACGAGCGCTCCTTGCCGAGCGTCTCTCACATGACGTCCCGGACGATTGGGTCGCGGCCGGCTCGAGACCACTGTTCGACGAGTACGAGCGAAAGGTCCTCGAAATCGGGCATCGCTTCGATCCGACGCTCGACGAGAACGACGCGCGGCTGCTCAGGCGCCAGATGGAGGCGATCTGCGTGACCGCTGCGCCACCGCACCCGCCGGACCAGATTCCCGCGCTTACGCCGGACCCCGACGACGATCCGATCGTGTTCGGTGCCCTCCTCGCCGGCGCCGAGTACCTCGTGAGCGACGACCGGAAGCACATCGTGCCTGGTGGCGAGCCGCGAGAGTACGAGCATGAGGACCACCGCCTGCTCGCCGTCACCTTCAACTACCTCGTTTCGGATCTGCTGCCCGCGGTCGACTGGGACGAGATCGACGGCTCACTGCTGGCCGAGGCGCTCGCTCCGCTGGACGCGACGCACGCCGCGGCTCCGGCCGCACACGAAACCGCCCACGGCCGCGCAAACCCGCTCCGCCAAGCCAACCCCCACCAACCGCCTCGAATTGCTGAGAAGCCCACCTGTCCGTTGACCCGCCGAAAGACCGGCGGCCGGTACGCAGCGGCGGTCACGAACGCCGCTTGTTGCCGGCTAGATCAACTTTCGTGAGCAGCTCGTGGACTCTCCTGCCGGTCGCTTCCGGCTAGCGCTTCTTGTGCCTGCGCGCGCGGCGTTGCACCCGTGCCGGATTCAGTCGCGCGTTCCCGGCGCGCCCGCGAAGCATGTCCTTGCCACCCACCGCCTGTGACCGTCGCGCTGAAGCTCTCGAAGCCGAGCACGTCCGGGATCGCGACCCTGTGGACTGAGGCCTTGAGGATGTGCGTTTCGAGGCGCCCGTCGCTGCCGCGGACCGTGACGCGGTAGCTCCGTGCGCCCGGGACGGCACGCCACGTGACCAGCGCGCTGTTCCGGCGCCGAGCGATCCGCACCCTGGGCCGGCCGGGCCTGAACGGCCCCGGGGCGGTGTAGCTGCCGACTGGCAGCTCGCGCATCTCGACGCCTTCGTCGTTGAGCAGGTACGCGTAGATCGTGCCGGGAGCGCGACAGCGCTTCCGCAGGCGTGAAGCGCAGCGTCCCACGGGCGCTCGTGACGGTGCCGAGCACGTGCGTGCTGTCGTGGCCGCGTTCGACGAAGCGCACGGCGGTGCCCGGCACGTGGTGGGCGATCTGTAGGAGAGGGCGTAACTGCGTCCGCGCGCGTGGCGCACATGGACGCGGACGCTCGCCGGGGCGACGTCTTCGGCCGCTTCGAGCTTGCCCAGCGGCCCCGAGCCGGGCAGCGCCTGGATCGTCCAGCGCCCGCCCTTCGGGTGCTTGAGGAGGATCAGCACCTGACTCGGTGTTCGGAGCGAGCGCGGCGATGAACTGGCCGGGGACGCTCGCGATCTGCTTCGGCGCGCGCGGGAGTCGTGTACGTCTGGCCGCCGGGGCCTGTGATGCGCAGGATCGGGCTGCCCGAGGTGGAGTTGACGCGCAGCTCCTGGCCCAGCGTGCCTTCGGGCAGGTCGAACGTCTCGCTTTCGCCCGCAGCGGCAGCTGCGCCATGCCGGTGGGAGCCGGCGGCGAGCGCGCCTCGGTGCCCGGCCGGCAGCAGCTCGGATTCTTCTTTGACGAAGCCGCCGCTGTGCTTTTTCCGCGGGCTTCTCTTTGAATTCTTTGAGCTGGTCGGAGCAGTTGCTGAAGGCGAACAGGCCGCCGCCGACGCCGCTGTCCTTGAAGCTGTAGTGGCCCTGGACGCCGAAGCCGTTCACCCCCGCGCAACCGGCGACGTACTTGTTGTTCACCAGCACCAGGCCTTCGACTTCGATGATCCAGATCTTCACGTACGCTTCGCCCTGCACCTGCCAGAGCGCTTCTGGTTTGTGGTTCGGTTCGTCCCAGAAGCTGAGCCCGCCGCGGACTTCGACGAGCGGGCTTTTCGATCCGAAGGGCAGCCTGAGTTCGATTTTCAGCGCGGCGTCGACGTAGCCGTCGCTGTAGACGTCGGCGGCCAGCGAGGCGATCTTGTTTTCTTTGTAGGAGAGCCTTCCTTCGCCCCCGAAGTAGCCGAGTTCTTTTTCGGTCGGCTTCCCGGTAGCGGAATTCGAGTTCGAGCTCCAGCACTTCGGCGATGCTGGCGCCGAGGCTGCCGCCGAATTCGAGCGGTTCGACGCCGAGCGAGGCGCCGATCTCGTTGAGGAACACGCCGCTGAAGATCGGCACCCCCGGTTTGATTTTGAGGCTCATCGCGGCCGAGCGGAAGTTGCCCTTCTTGAAGGCCATTTCCGCTTTCAGCTGGGCGACTTCTTCGCCGAAGGTGATCGTGCCCTTCGCCTGCCAGGTGTCGGCCTTCGACGCTTCTTCGTAGGAGGGGAAGTAGTACTGGAACGACGCGCCCTTGACCTTGAAGATCGGCTTCAGCGCGGCTTCGCCGATTTCGAACTTCATCGACTGCAGTTCGATGCCGCTTTCGTTGTTGACCGCCGATTTCCAGCGCGCCGGTCGCTTCGAGGTTCACTTCCTTGAGGTTCAGGCCGACCTGGACGTAGAGGACCGTCTTGCCGGTGTTCGTCAGGTAGACGTCGACGAGGCCGGTGATCGGGAAGTTGCCGGGGATTTCCGCGCAGACGATGTGCCCGTTGGGCGGCGGGCAGCACCCGGCCTTGGTGGTTTCGCCCGCCTTGCACTTCTTGCCGACGCCGAAGACGTACAAGAGCGTCTTCGCCGGTTTCGGCGCGCCGCTGGTCGGGCCTCCGCCGCCGCCGCTGCCACCGTTGCCGCCGGCCGCCTGTTTGCCCCTGAAGCCGTGGAAGACGCCTTCGAATTTGGGCGGGACGAACGCGTGGACTTCCAGCGGGATCGGTTCGGCTTCGAGGTCCCGCTCGCCGAGCACCATCGTGCCGAGTGGCGTGTTGGGCAGCTCGACGTCGACCACCGCTCCGTAGAGCTCGGTCTTGGTGCCGACTCCGAGCGTGTTCACGGTCTTGATCTTCAGGAACCCGCTCCTGGGGACGAGCAGCGTGCCGTTGATCGCGAGCTGACCCTCGATCACATAGCCTTCGCCGAGCTTCTGGATGCATTCCGCCAGCAGGCGGGCATCGCCGATTTCGAGCGTCGGTTTGCATTCGCCTTCGCCGCCGTCGGGGACGTGCGCTTTGACCGTCTGCGGAACCTGCAGGCCCAGGTGCGTGCGTCGACTGTTCGTGGTTGGAGTTCGTCACGATCAGCGTGACCGTGTGCGCTCCCGGGCCGAGCATGACCTGTGCGTTCGGGTCGGTGCCGGTGCTCGTTTCTTCCTTTTCGCCGCCGCGGAAGTTCCAGCCGTAGGAGACGATCCGGCCGCTGCCGCGCCGTCGAGCCGGCGCCGCTCAGCGTGATCGGCTGTCCTGCGTGGGGATCCGGCGTGGCCAGCGCGAGCGCCGCCGTCGGCGGCGTTGGCGGAGGCGGGGGAGGGGTGCCCCCGCCCGGCGGGGGCTGCGACGGTGGCGCTTCGAAGCCCAGGTCGTCGATCGCGACTTCCTGGGAGGTGACGAGCGCCGTGGCGATCGCGAAGTAGCTGATCTGGTCGCCGCTGGAGCTCGCCGCGATCCGCTGCCACGATCCGGACGACGCTTCCCCGTGGCCTTCGGCGACCACTTCGCCCGTGCTGCTGTAGCCGATGAGTGTCACCGCGACCGGCGAGCCCGAGTTCACGATGCGGACGTCGACGGAGAGCGTGCCGCGGGCGGGCGCGCTCAGGGCGCCGAAGGTACCTCGAATGTAGAAAGGCGCCGGGAGGACACAGCGGCAGCACCGCGTAAGTTCGGAGGCGACGCCGCTGCACCGCTCTGGACGGTCGGCTTGCCGCAGTCGCCCGTCACCGAGGCCTGCCCGAATTCTTCGGCCTTGCCGAGCTTCAGGCCTTCGGCTTCCCACTGGCTGCCGACGACTGGTCCCGGCGGGCACTTCCCCGCCGCCCGGGAAGCGGTCGAAGCCGACGACGGTTTCCGCCGCGGAGGCCGGCCCTGCGGACACGAGGAGAAGCACCAGCGCGGCGACGCTCAGGGCCAGCCTGGTACCCCTCTTGCTACCCACGCGCCGAAGCTATCTCGCGGCGCCCTCCCGTGTCAACGGCTCTGGACAGGCGTTCCCGCCCCGCAGCGCGCGGCCCTCGGCCGATCGGCTCGGCCCACCGCGCCGGGAGTGCTCGACGTGCCCGCCCGAGGGCCGTCTACCGAGAGGAGCTCCGCCGCCTCGCCCCGTAACGCCGGCGAGGATCGGGATCGCCCGGCGGCAGTCGCTGGGTCTGACGCAGCAGCAGCTGGCCGAGCGCGTTGGCACAAGCCATTCGGTCATCTCGCGCATTGAGAGTGGGCAGCACCCCACGAGCGTCACGACGCTGCGGCGCTTGGCCGACGCCTTCGAGACGCATCTCGTGGTCGGGTTCAGCGACGAGCCCGAGTCGGTCGCCGACCGTGAGCTCGTCGCAGTGTCCTCGCGAGCGCGGCTCGGGTCGAAGGCAACCCCGATCGGATCGCGCTCTGCTCAGCTGAGCCGGTCATTTGGAGCGCGCGACCGCACACAAAACCGCCCACGTCCCCGCCGAATCGGCTCCTCTAAGCGCAGCACCACCATTCGCCCCGATTAGAAGCTGGTTGGATGCTGGGAGGAGCTGGGGGCGGCTCAAGGCGTCCGATTCGGCTCTGGAGCTGGCATCTCGAGCCGATCGGACTCGCGAGGGCGGGGATTCGCGTGCGTCTCGGCTGTGGGCTGACCGCCCACGGACCGCCCACGTCGCGAGACTCCGACCGCCCACGGCGGGGTCCGCGGGCTCACTTGTCGAGGAGGTCCAGACGGGCCGCACCGACGATCCGCTGCTCGAAGAAGTCGAGCGTGTAGGGCAACAGCACGTCCTCCCGGCAGGAGCACCAGCGGCCGTGTCCCTCGATCGCCGGGTCCGCGTGACCGCATAGGGTGCCCTCCGTCTCAGCGGGAACGTTATCTGAGGTTATGAGCTAACCTCAAACAAGATGATCCTATGTCGGAGCTTCTGAATCGTCACTGGCAGGCCCAGCTCACCGGCGCCGGCCTCTCGCGCCGGGACCGCCGGTCCTGCGATTACGCGGCCTACGTCCCGGACCTGCTCGCAGGCCGCAGGTTCGCGCTGGACGGCGACGTCGCCGCCGACGTCGCGGACGCCGAAGCCGCGATCGCACGGTTGAACGCGCAGGCGAGCGCGCTCGTCGATACCGAGGCCCTTGCACGCATACTGCTGCGCGCCGAGTCGGTCGCGTCCTCCCGCATCGAGGGTCTGGAGATCGGAGCCCGGCGGCTGTTGCGTGCCGAGGCTGTCCGCTCGATGCGCGAGCCCTCCTCCGACCTGACGGCCGACGAGGTGCTGGGGAACATAGACGCGATGCTCCACGGCCTCGACCGCATCGGACCCGGTGATGAGATCACCGTCGCGCTGGTGTTGGAGATCCACAGGCGTCTGCTGGCCGGCACGCGGCTGGAGGGGCACGGGGGGATCTTCCGGACGGTCCAGAACTGGATCGGCGGCAGCGACTACAACCCGTGCTCTGCCGACTTCGTTCCTCCACCCCCCGAGCTCGTCGAGCGGCTGATGAGCGACCTCGTCTCGTTCTGCAACGGCCAGGACCTTCCGGCGGTCGCGCAGGCGGCGATCGCCCATGCCCAGTTCGAGACGATCCACCCGTTCGTCGATGGCAACGGCCGCACGGGACGCGCGATCATCCACCTGGTGCTAAGACGAAGGGGCCTCGCCGAGCGCGTGCTGCCACCGGTCTCGCTCGTCCTCGCGACTTTGGCGCGCGACTACGTGGGCGGGCTCACGGCGACCCGCTATGTCGGCTCGCCCAGCTCAGAGGAGGCGCTCGCCGGCGTGAACCGCTGGATCGCGACGTTCGCGGCCGCCTGCACGCGCTCGGTCGCCGACGCCACCGACTTCGAGTCGCGGACCGCCGAGCTGGAGGCGCAATGGCGTGAGCGGCTGGGCCAGGTGCGCGCCAAGTCCGCCACCGATCTGCTGCTTCACCGGCTCGCCGGCGCCCCGGTGCTCACCGTCGAGAGCGCGGCGTCGCTGATCGGGCGCACATACAACCCGGCCAACGAGGCCGTTCAGCGCCTCGTCCATGCTGGGATCCTGCGCCAGATCACGATCGGAAGGCGCAACCGCGCCTACGAGGCTCCGGAGATCATCGACGCGTTCACCGACCTCGAGCGTCAGCTGGCGAGCCCTGGCTGCGATACGCGCACCTCGCCGCCTGCCAGGCGCGTGCCGCGGCGGCGCCGTACAGTCGGAAATGCAGCCACATAGTGCGGCGGCCGAGGTGGGGGCGGTTCGGAGCGCGCGGGTGACCCTACGATGGCAGCGTGAGCATCGCACCGATGAGTCGCTCGTGGCCTGACCGGATACAAGTGTGACGCGGTGAGTAAGGACAACCGCAGCGTCGAGGAGGGGCGGGTGCTGGGGCAGCGGATGGTCGAGCTTGTCAACGGCTATCAGGTCAGCGCTGCGATTGGCGCGGTAGCGAGGCTGGGGGTTGCGGATTGCCTGTCGGCTGGGCCCGCCCACTTGCGTGAGGTGGCTTTGCGCGTGGGCGCCGATGCGCGCTCGCTGGAGCGAGTTGTCCGGTTGCTGACGGACGTCGGGCTCTTTGAGCAGCTCGACGACGGGCGCGTGGGTTTGACCGCCCTTGGCGCGATGTTGTGCGACGACGTGCCAGGGTCAGCGCGCCGGGGTGCGATCGTGGTCAGCGAGGAGTGGCATTGGCGGGCGTACGGGCACTTGGTCCACAGCGTGCGGACCGGGGAGCCCGGGTTTCGCCAGGCTCACGGCTGCAGCTTCTGGGAGTACCTGGAGCGTCATCCCCAGGCGGGCGCCCTGATCAACGATTCGATGTCGGCGGCCGCGTCTTTCATCGCCGCCGCGTTCGTCCGCTCCTACGACTTCAGCGGGATGGAGCGGCTCGTGGACGTCGGTGGCGGTCATGGGACGCTGATGCGTGCGGTGCTCGATGCGCATCCGCAGCTGCAGGGGGTGGTGTTGGACCTGCCGGGCGTGATCGAGGGCACGCGCGCGCGATTGGCGGACTGGGGCTTGACGGATCGCTGCCAGGCGATTGCGGGTGATTTCTTTGACGCTGTGCCGGGCGGCGGCGATGCGTATGTGCTCTCCTGGATTCTGCACGACTGGGACGAGGAGTCGGCGGTCCGCATCCTGGCCAACTGTCGCGCGGCGATGGGTGATGCCGGCCGTCTGCTGGCGATCGAGCTGATCGTCCCGTCTACCGATCAGCCTCAACCGCCACCGGATGTCGATTGGCTCGTCAAGACCACGGACGTCGAGATGCTCGCCGTCGTCGGCGGGCGCGAGCGAACTGAGGCGGAGTACGGCGAGCTCTACGCAGCAGCTGGCTTGGAGCTGACGCGCGTTCTTCCCCTCCAGCCGTCGGCTTGGAGCCTGATCGAGGGCTCAGGGGTCTGAGCAGCAAACGACCGTCCACGGCAACCGCACGGATCCTAGTGGCTCGAACTTGTGCTCGCCAAGGCGACACACCACCACGCGTCCGCTCAAGCTCCCTCACCAGATCCGTGCTCGGCAAGCGCCCAAGCAGCGCGCAGCGTCGGGCATGTGTCACGGAGCGGCGGGCGCCAGGTGGCGTCGCAGCCAGGCTGCCGCATCGCTCTCGCTCCACGTGCCCGCCGCGACGGCGAGCACGGCCTGCTCCGCCTCATCGACTGCGGGCGTGGTGCGCCACATCCAGCCGTTGATCTCTACGAACAGGCGGAGCGACACCCATGCCGCTCGCTTGTTGCCGTCCGGCAGCGGATGGTTCTTGGCCAGGCGTACGAGGAGGACGGCGGCCTTGTCGATGAAGTCGGGGTAGAACTCGGTCTCGCCGAAGCCGGCCGCGGGCGCGTGCAGCGCCGACTCGGCCAGCTCGATCTTGGTGACACGCAGGAGCGTGCCGATGTCGAGGCCCGTCAGCTCTGCGGCGATGGCGAGGTAGTCGGCTAGCTCGACGTAGAGGACGCTCACTTCGCGAGGCGCTCTAGCAGCTCGCGGTCCTCTTCGATGATGCGCTTCACGCGCGCCTTGAACTTCGGATCTTCTCGTCGACGCTGCACCGCTTCGGCGAGTGCCTGCTTGACCGTCTCGTTGAGGCTCTTGCCTTCGGCTCGAGCAAGCGCCTCGGTGTCGGAGGCGAGATCGTCGTCGAGGCGCACGGTGAGGTTCTTAGCCATGGTGGCATGGTAGCATGCCCCTAAGGGAGCCCTCCAACTCACGCAGCGTTACGCGAGCCCGATACTGAGCGTAGATGCGGAGGCTTCTTCTCGCTAGCTCCATAGGTCTCGCGATGGTTGCCGTTCGGATGTGCCTCGGTGGATCCGACTGACCCGAGCCACTTCACCGACGTACTGATCAGGAACGACAGACCGTCGCCGGTCGTGATCGTCCGATGCGACACCTCTTGCGACACCCTCCACGACAGGACGCCCGTCGCCGCAGGCCACTCCACGATCGTGAACGTGTCGAACGAAGGCATCACCGGCTACGCCGTCGAGCAGCCATTGGGGCGGCGCCTCGGCTGCCTGTACATGCGGTTTGACGGCGTGCGAGCGAGGCCGACCGTGAACGTGTCTGCGATGCAGCGTTGCCGGTAGGCGGCTTCCGTCGAGTGCGGTAAGCACCGCGCGCCGCTTACGAAACCGCACACGCCTCCGCTGAAACCGCTCCATAGAGCCAACCCCCACCATTCGCCCTGATTAGGTTCCCGGCCGCCGCAGGGAATGGCCGAGGAGCGGCTGGAAACTTCGGGGATTGGCTCTGGAGCTGGGCTTTCGGAGTCTCACCCGTAAGCATCCGGGCGCTCGGCCGGTCGCAGCGTTCAGCCGGGGCGTCGCGGCCATCGTGGTGGCCGCGACCGCCTGCCTGCATCAAGTGTGCGCGCCTGTTGCTTGCGTCGGCGCTCTTCGTCGCGTGCGAGCTGGCTCTCTTCGCTGAGACCGACTTCCAGGAAGACCAGCAGGAGGGCGCCGGAGAGTCCGCCCGAGATCAGGATGATCGTCAGGACTTCGCCCAACACGCCCCCGACCAGGGCGGCGCACACACCACCCGCAGCGACCATCACGGCGGCTGCTCCAAACGCGACTGTGCGGACCCGGGGGGCCACGGTTCAACCGTAGCGGCCCAGCTCACCTACGTTCGTCGAGTGCGCGAGGTGGGGTCAGGCGTCCGCGAGCGCCTGAATGGCAGCCTCGAGAGCAGGGTCCACCGCACCGATCGGGGCTGACTCACCGCTCGTTGCATTCAGGGTGTCATCGAGCCAGTCAGGATCAGGTGCTGGGGCGTGCTTGCGCGCGTCCTTCCTGGCCTGCTTGTCCAGCCGACGCTCGCGGAGCCGGCTTTCACGGGCTAGCTTCGCCATCGTGGTCTTCTTCTTGCCGCCTGAGGCCATGTCTGTCAGTCCTTTGTGTGGAGTTCGAGCGCGTCCACGCCGGGGTCGCCCGGTACCCGTGGTCGCCGTTGAACCCACTTCACGTTCACTGGGGGCTGCCAACCGGGAACGGCCGGCAGCCCGACAGCGCTACACCACCTGGACGTTCGCGGCCTTGGGTCCCTTGTCGCCGGCCTCGGCGTCGTAGGAGACCTTTGCGCCTTCGGCGAGGGAGCGATAGCCCTCACCCACGATTGCGCTGTGATGCACGAACAGGTCCTTCGACTGGTCGTCGGGCGTGATGAACCCGAAGCCCTTGTCGTCGCTGAACCACTTGACGGTTCCAGTAGCCATTTGTCTTTCCTCCTGCGTTGAAGTGCTGCGAACGCGGAGATTGCTGAGCAAAAGCTACGAGCGCTGGCACTGCGATGTTGGGCAAACGCCCAACCTGATCCATCAACGGTAGCAGCAACCACGGGCAGCGCTCCTCGATCGTCTCGCTGGATCACGCCGCATCCTCCATTGCGCGATCGTGCGAGCGCAGCGGCGTGGCGTCGGCTTGCGCCTGGCTCGCCTCTGTCACCGGCTGGTCGACTTCGACGAGCTCGAAGCCGCCGGCCTGGCCAAGCGCCGGCCCCATCCCAGGGATCGGCGGGCCCGGGAGGTCGTGATCACTGCCAAGAGGAGGATTAGGGTCGGAGTCCCGCAACCGCGGCGAAAGCTCCGACACCTGGAGCGGCAACGTACGATCACAGCGGTGGCCATCGAACGAAGCGACCCGGCGGCCCACACGTCGAGCCCTCCGGCGGCACCCGGCGACGTGGTCGACTTCCTGCGCATGCACCCGCCGTTCGACGCGCTTGACATGGAGGATGTCGAGCGCCTCGCAGCCTCCGCCGAGGTGGAGTTCTTCCTCGCCGGCTCGATGATCTTCTCGCAGGGCGCGCAAACGATCGACCACCTGCGCGTCGTCCGCAGCGGCGCCGTGGAGATCGTGCTCAACGACCGCGTGCTCGACCTGCTCGGCGCCGGCGAGTTGTTCGGCCATGCATCGATGCTCTCTGGACTGCCGCCGGGCTTCGGCGCGCGAGCGCAGGAGGACACCCTCTGCTACCGGATTCCCGAGCAGGTCGCGCGGGCCGCCCTGGCGCGACCGGAGAGTGTCGGCTTCGTCGCGCGCTCGCTGTTGAAGATGCACGCGTACCTCCCCGCATCGCTCGCTCCGCGAAAGCCGGCGCCCGACCCCGCGAACCAGCCGGTTGCGGCGCTGATTCGCGACCCGCCACTGCTGTGCTCACCCGAGACGACGATCCGTGAGGCGGCCGCGAAGATGGCCGCTGCCTCCTCGACCTCGATCGTGATCGAGCTCGGCGACTCTCTCGGCATCCTCACCGACCGCGATCTGCGCTCGCGGGTGATCGCGGACGGTGTCCCCTACGACGCCCCGGTGTCATCGGTGATGAGCGCCCCCGCCTACACGGTCGAAGCGGACCGGCTCGGAGGCGATGTCCTGCTCGAGATGCTCGACCGCGGGGTCCGTCACTTCCCGGTCCTCACCGCGAGCCGCGAGGTCATGGGCATCGTGGAAGCCACCGACCTCCTCGCTGTCGAGACACTGTCCTCCTTCTATCTGCGCCGGGCGATCACGCTCGCCGAGAGCGTTGGCGAGCTCGCCCGCGCGGCGCAGGGCCTGCGCCCAGCCGTTGTCGCCCTTCACGAAGCGCGCATCGCGGCATCGAGCATCAGCGCGATCTACTCGGTCGTCCTCGACGCGCTCACCCGCCGGCTGATCGAGCTCATGCTCGGAGAGGCCGGCGAGCCGCCGGCTGAGTTCGCCTGGCTCGCTCTCGGCAGTCAATCGCGACGCGAGGCGACTCCGGCGTCGGATGCCGACAGTGCGATCGTCTGGTACGGCGACGTCGCCGAGGAGACCGTCCGGCCCTACCTGCACGCGCTTGCCACCAAGGTCGCCGGGGGACTGGGGGAGTGTGGGATCCATGTCGACAAGCACGGCGCCACCGCCTCAAATGTGCTCTTCGTGCGCTCGATCGAGGCCTGGCAGCGGGTCGCGCGCAGCTGGATCGAGCACCCCACTCGCGAGCAGGCCCTGATCCTCGTCTCGGTGCTCGTCGACAGCCGGCCGGTATGGGGCATCCACAGCGGCAACCCGGTGTCGGACACATTCCGCTCCGCACGGGCGCGACCGGAGCTGCTGCACCTGCTCGCGCGGTTCGCCCTCTCGCACCGCCCGCCGACGGGCTTCCTGCGGGGACTCGTCGTCGAGCACGATGGCGAGCATCGCGGGCGACTCGACCTCAAGAACGGCGGCCTGCTCCCGGTCGTCGATCTCGCAAGGTGGGCTGGGATGGCGGCGGGCGTGACGAGTGCCTCGACGCTCGAGCGGCTGCGGGCGGCCAGCGACGCCGGCACCCTGCCGGCAGCCGACGTGCATACGCTCCAGGACGCCTTCGAGCTCTTCACCGAGTTGCGCATGGACCATCAGGTCGAGCAACTCCGTGCGGGGCTCGAGCTCGACGACCATCTGAACCCGCGCGACCTCAGCGCGCTGACGCGAAGCCATCTGAAGGAGGCATTTCGGGCAGTGGCCTCGGTTCAGAAGCGCATCGCCGCCGAACTGAACCTCGGCGTTCGATGAGAATCCGTGGCCTGCGCGCGCGGCCCGGGCGCCACCGCCTACCGACGCGCGCACCTGCCTGCGGGACGGACGCCGTGGCGCGCTGCCAGCTACTGCGCGGTCGACCTCGAGCTGAGCGGCCTCGATCCCAAGCAGCACGAGATCGTCTCGTTCGGCGCAGTCCCCATCGAGGACGGACGGGTCCAGCTGGGCGCCGCCGTGCAAGGGCGGGTCCGTCCGGTGCGCTCGATGAGCGAGTCCTCGATTCGCGTGCATGGCATGCGGGTGGCCGACCTGGCCGACTCACCGTCGCTCGACGTCGCCATCGACCCGCTACTCGCCGCGATGGCGGGCAGGATTCCCGTCGTCCACGTGGCCTCGGTCGAGCGGCGGTTCCTGCGCCCGGCGCTGCGCCGTCAGGGTCTGCGCTTGCGCGGACCGATGATCGACACCAGCGTGCTCGGGCTCGTCTGGCTGCACGAGCGCGACGGCCACGCCTCGGGTCAGGCGTCGCTCAGCGATCTTGCCGTCGCGCTCGGCCTGCCGTCGCACCACCCCCACGATGCCCTCGGCGACGCGCTGACGACGGCCCAGTTGTTCGTCGCGCTCGCGACGCACCTCGACGCACGCCGACCGCAGACCGTGCGGAGCCTTGCCTCCGCCGGCCGGCTGCTGGCGTCGCTGATCGCCTACCCGTCGCGCCCGAGCAGCGTCTAGAAGCGTCCGGCGGAGAGCGCAACGCGGCGAAAAGCGCCCGCGTGCTCGGGCTTCTGGAAGGGGGCGATTCGCGAGCCAGACGATCCCTTCCGTGAGGGTCTGCGCGAGACGTTCCTCGCCGGTGAGCCCCTGACCGTCGATCTGCTCTATGGGGACCATGAGGGCGGCCAGCTCACGATCAGCCGCTTCATCGTGACGCGCGAGGAGGACGGCCGCTGGCGCCCCGGAGTCGTCCGCCACTGGGCGCTGGAGGGCGTCGACCCGCGCGGGCGCGATTAGCGACGATCGGCCCTGTCATCGTCCGCCCCGGTGCTGCAGGTCGTGCTCGAGCTCGTGCAACCGGCGCAGCCGTGGCGACTTCGACGTGTGCCCCGAGAGGAGGGTGGCGAGAGCGCATGTCAAAAAGCACAGCGCTCCACCCGCCGTGGTCCAGTTCGCGGCGGCGAGGTCGATGGCGGAGCCGGTCGAGGGAACCACATGGCCGGCAACGGCCGAGATGCCGAACAGGATGCAGCCGAGCAGGTTGACTCCCGGCTCCCACCAGGCCTTCTCACCCCTCGCCGGCAGCCACCCGCGCCGTGACGACGCCCTGTAGGCAATTGCCCCGGAGATGAGGAAGCAGATCGATCCAAGGGCGTCCGGTCGCCACACGAGCCGGTTGTAATCGGGACTCTCCAGGGTGGTTTCGAGCGCCCGGAATGTCGTGACGTTGAAGAAGAGCGTCCCCGCCGACTGGATCGTCGCGGTCCACCACGCCGCCCGTCCGGTCCGTCCGGACGCGCGCTCGGGGGCCGCGAGCGACGTCTGCAGCGCTCCGCCGGTCGTGAACAGGAGGGATCCGACGAAGAACGTGATGGCGTCCGGCTCGGGCCCCACCAGGTCCACGTAGCCGCGCAGCGGGCCGACGAGGAAGCACGTCGATCCCAGCGCGAAGAACAGCGCCATCCATCGCTCACGTGTCAGTACCCGGCCACGGCCCCTGGCAGGCGGTCGTCCTGTCGCCATTCCTGCAGTTCACCTTGCCGGCGACCTCTTGGCGTCACCCGATCGAGGCGAAATGGCGACCGGCCCTTGAAGGCCGACCGGCGCGGCGCTCGACTGAGCCGTCTCGAGACCCGCGGGGAATGATCGGCCGGTCGAGGCGTCTTCACAGCTGAAGATCGAAGGTAAGCGGCGTCGCTCGTCGGTTATCTGAACGGACCTCAAGCAGAGAAACGGAGATGACATGACGGCGACACTCAGACGCATCCGATTCCGGCGGTTCGCCCTGCTGGGGACGGTGCTGGTCGCACTGGCCGCGGCAGGATGCGGCAGCTCGAGCTCCTCGGGCTCGTCCTCAAAGCCCGCCTCCACATCATCTGAATCGGGCTCCTCGGGATCCGGCTCCTCTGAATCGGGCTCCTCGGGATCCGGCTCTGAAGCTTCCTCCTCCGGGATACCGCAGAACAACGGGGGAGACCAGGACTCGGACAACAACGGTGGCCCCAGCGATGGGGATGGCAACCTCTAGGTCCCTCGCGGCGGTGCTGGCATGCACCGCCGCGGTTGCCACCGGGTGCGGCGCCTCCGGCAAGGCCTCGAGCATGGCGACCGCCAAGGTCGAGGTCGCCGCTGGGCGGGGGGCTGAGGGGCTCCCCGCCCTGCGTGCCCAGAGGGCGCCCGGGTCATGGGGTGCCGCACGCATCTCCACCGGCGCCCTTCTCTCATATCCGCCCGGTTGGCGGCTGTCGCGGGGTGACAGGGGAACGGCCACGGCGGTTGCCAGCGATCCCGAGGGGCGTATCGCGGGCTACCTCAACCTCACACCGCGCCAGAGCCGGGAGACCCTCTCCGACTGGACGAGCTTTCGGATCAGGCACAACATCCAAGAGGGCGAGCGCAATGTCACGCGGGAAGGGGCCCGCGTGGATCTGCGGTTCCTCAACGGGCGCGGGACATGCGTCAGGGACAGCTACACGACGGTCACGGGGGCTCGCTACATCGAGCTCGCCTGCCTGGTGAGGGGCTCTGCGGCCAGCTCTGTGATCGTGGGCGCCGCCCCGCCGCGGGACTGGAGCACGATCTCACCCGTACTCGAGCGGGCGATCGCTGCGCTGGTCACCTGACTGGGCGAATCACGCGCGGTCCTGCTGTGCGACGTAAGCCCGCAGGCTCTCGTGGTCCTCGCGACAGGCCGGGCAGCCACGAAGATGCTCACGCATGCCCGGGATCTGCTCGTCTTGATCTCCGGGGCCAAGCTCGAGCTCCACGTAGTGGTCGAGTTGATCGAAGCACCCATCGCAGGTGAGCTCCGGTCCGTCCGGCCCGAGCAGGCCCGCCAGCAGGCGGTCGGGATCCAGGGGGCCACTCACGAGATCGTCTCCTGGATATCGGGATCGGGGTGCAGGCCACGGGCAGCGAGGATCCCCCGCAGCTTGCGCCGGGCGTCGTGGAGGGTCTTGTACAGCGCCCCTCTGGTCGTCTCCCAGCGCTCGGCGAGAACGTCGATCGGAACGTCGTTGATGGTCACGGCGACGAGCACCCGTCGCTGGTGGGCCGTCAGGTCGCTCTCGATCGCCCTTGTGAGCACCGCGAGCATCTCTCGCATCTCGGCTCCCTGGTGGGCGGTCTGAGCCGGGTCGGCCATCAGGGGCCAGGCCTCTGGCTCGAGACGGACCTCCCGGTCGCCCCAACTGCGGCGGCGAACATGCACCGCTGCCTCATACAGAGCGAACTTGTAGGCCCACGTGGTGAAACGGCTTTCGCCGCGGAACTGCCCGAGCTTTCCGAGCACGGCCATGAGCGCGTCGTCGGCGGCCTGCTGGGCGAGGTCGTCGCCGTGGGCCCGGTCGTGATCTCCGAGGGCCGCTCGGCGGCGATGGATCTCAAACCGCGCCGCCTTCAGCAGCAGCGTGTGCAACTCCCTGACGGCTGCCTCGTAGTCCGGGCCGCGGCCCTGCAGTCGGGCGATCCATGCCTGTGACTCCGGGTCGAGCCGGGGCACTGTGATGGGGACGGTCTGCGGGCGGGGCATCGGGAGGGCCTCGACCGTATCGAAACGAGGGCCGGGTCCATCGGGGACCTCGATGTCGCTGAAGATCTCCACCCTCGCCGGGGCCGTTGCCAATTCGACGGTCCTCACGTCTTGTTCGCGTCGGCGGAAGGCGCCGTCTTACCTTCGGATGTTCGAGGTAAGACCGCGGCGGCCGACGACGCAAACGGGGCGACCGATCACCAACGCACGAGAAGGAGGACAGATGTCCAGCACCACGTTTCCGGCAACCCATGGCGAAATGCGATCGTCGAGCCTCGAGCAGATCAGGGAGGACCCCGCCCTTCAGGCGTTCTGGCTGCTTCGGATCGGCTTCACGGTCGCCCCGATTCTCTTCGGAGTCGACAAGTTCGCCAACGTGATGGTCAACTGGGAGCAGTACCTCGCTCCGTGGATACGGGACGCGAGCCCGCTCAGCGCCACCCACACGATGTACGTCGTCGGTGTGATCGAGATCGTCGCCGGTGTGGCGGTGGCGGTCAAGCCCCGCTATGCGGCCTACATCGTGGCCGGCTGGCTGGCGGGGATCATCGTGAACCTCCTCAGCTACTCCGGCTACTACGACATCGCCCTGCGCGACTTCGGACTGCTGCTCGCCGCACTCACGCTGGCCAGGCTGGCATCTAAGTACGACCCGCCGTGGTTTGGCAAGGGATCGGACCGGTAGCCCTCCACCGCCACCTGCACGCCCCTCTTGGGGGCGAGGGTGATCCCGCGAAGGACGACGGGGTCGGGACGGTCGCGCAGGGGGCGCAGCTCGACCCGTGGCACGGCCACGCGCAGCACCTCGGCCATCTCGGCATGTGCCAGGGCCGCCCCGATGCAGCGCCGGATCCCTCCCCCGAACGGCAGCCACGAGTAGGACTCGGCACCGTCGTGCAGGAACCGCTCGGGACGGAACTCGCGCGCCCGCGGGTACAGGTCCTCGCGCATGTGCACCAGGGCGATCCCGGGGTAGACCTTGACTCCGGCGGGCAGCTCCCAGCCTGCGACCGTGCGGGGCACGGTCAGGGTGCGCTCGGCCGCGTCGATCACGGGCCGCAGACGCAGCGTCTCCTTGACGACCGCCTCGAGGTAGGAGTCGTCCCCGGCTGCCAGCTCCTTGCGCAGACGGGCGAGCACGGGCGGGTTGCGTAGCAGCAGCTCGAAGGCGAAGGAGAGCCCGGTGGCCGTCGTCTCGTGTCCCGCAGCCAGCATCGTGAAGAGCTCGTCGCGCAGCTCCCGGTCTGTCATCCCCTCTCCCTGCTCGTCGCGCGCACACAGGAGCAGTGAGAGGACGTCGGAGCGCTCGTCGAGGTCGGGCTCGTGCCGGCGTTGATCGATCTCCTCGAGGAGCACGGCGTCGGCGGCGCGCAGCCGTCGGGCGAACCGCCCTCCCGGGCTGAGCGGCCCGAGGTCGACCCGTGCCGCGGAGGAGATCATGAAGACCGGGCTGCTGTCGATCACCGCGACGAGCCTCTCCCGGAGGCGCTCGACACGCTCACGCCGGGTGACCCCGAACACCGCCCGGCAGATCACCTCGAAGGTCAGCGAGCGCATGCGCTCCCGAAGCACCAGTCGGGTCCCGGGGCGCCACCCGGCGATCTCGCTCTCGGCGACCTCGCCGATCACCTCCCGGAAGGCCGCGACCCGGGAGCCCTGGAACGGAGGCAGCAGCAGCCTGCGCTGGCGCAGATGCTCGCTGCCGTCGAGGACCAGCACGGAGTGCGCCCCGAGCACCGGCTCCATGAATGAGTTCGCCTCCCCGGCGCGCAGATCCGACTGGTCCCCGGTGAACAGCTCCCGGATCGCATCGGGATCGGCGACGTAGACGCCCGTTCCGAAGCCCGCGAGCCTCACCGTGAAGACGTCCCCGTAGCGTCCCCGCCATCGCTCGAGCGCCTCCAGGGGCCTGCGGGCGAAGCGCACCATGTTCAGCGCGGCCGGGGTCCGCGGTCCGGGCGGTAGCGCCATGACGGCAGTCTAGACCGACCCTCGGGATATGATGTTTGGGGACGTTCGATAGCGGAGAAGGTCCATCCGACGACCCCAGGATCCTCTCAGGGGACGGACACGCCGATCGGAGATCCGCATATGGACTCAGAGCAGCAGCACAGCGAACGATCCCGGGACCCCGCGGGCTCGACTCCTGCGGAGGACGACCCTGTGCGTGGCGCGCGGTGGTACGCGCGAGCCCGCCGCTGCTCGCCCGCCCGCCGCAACCGCGACGGTGCGAGCTCCTGCGCTCCCCTGCCGATCTCGGCCTACGGCACGCTGACCGCCCCCGAGGTCGTCGCGCGCCTGGGCGGGCTGTCCGACGCCGAACTGGCGCTCGTCGAGAGGCACGAGCGGGCGAGCATCAGGCGCTCGACGATCCTGGCGAGGATCGGGGAGCTCAGGGGATCCGCTCTGCGCGGGGCCCTTCAGCAGGTTCCTCCATTGCGTTAAGGCTCCCCTCGCCTCGGGCGGGCGAGCCTGGCCGGCGGTCGCGCTGCGCAGCGTCTAGGACCGCCTTTCAGTGCTGGCGCTGGCGGCCTGCGATCAGCGCCAAAGCGTGCTCGATCGCCGGCAGCAGCTCGGCGCCGATCTGCTCGATGCTCGCCGGGCTGCCGGGGAAGTTGACGATCAGCGTGGAGCCCCTCACGCCGCCGAGGCCCCGCGAGAGCATCCAGTTGGGTGTGTGGGGGCGCGAGACGGAGCGGATCGCCTCCCCGATGCCGGGGATCTCCCGGTCGATCACCGCCCTCGTCGCCTCGGGCCCTACCTCGTCCAGGCCGAGATCGCCTCGCAGGACCTCGACGGCTACCACTACCTCCACGCCACCCGTGCGGAGCTGCAGCGACGCCTCGGCCGGCTGCCGGCGGCCCGGGCCTCCTACGGGCGCGCGCTGGAGCTCGTGCGCTCCCCCGCCGAGCGGCACTTCCTCAGCCGTCGCCTCGGGGAGCTTGACTCCTAGACGAGAAGTTCGTCGGGTGTGGAGATCGTGCGCAGGTGCTCGCCCACGCCCGTGACGCTGAGCAGGCGCTGAACCTGCTGGGAGCCCGGGGTCACGGCGAACTCCTGGCCTCGCCTCCAGCACAGGTCGCGGGCCGCGAGGATGATGCGCAGGCCGGTGGAGTCCAGGAAGGTGAGCGGCTGCAGGTCCAGCACGACCGTCTTCGCGTCGACGAGCTGCGGGCCCTCAATCTCCTTCTGCAGCGCCGGGGCGTTGGCCATGTCGAGTTCCCCGGCGAGTGAGAGCACGACTCGGTCGCCGTCACGGCGCAGATCGATCTGGAGCTGATCCTGTGCCCCCATGGCTAGATTCTAGCCCGTCGGGCTCGTGACGTATGAGACAACCGCAAGGAAGGGCGCGTGGGCCAGGCGACGACTTTCAGGCCAGGCGCTTGTGCACCCGCACAACGCTCCCCTGTGCCGAGGAGCGAATCTGGACCAGGTCGCAGAGGCTGTTGGCGATCCAAAGGCCGCGGCCACTGCCCGCGTCGGGATGCGGCTCGATCCGCCCTGCGAGGGGAGCCTCGATGCGGCCCCCGTCCCGAATCTCGCACAGCACGGCCTCGGGCTCGCGCCATACCCGCAGAGTGCCGCGCCCGCCCCCGTAGGAGACGCTGTTGGAGGCGATCTCGTCGACGGCCAGGACCAGCTCCTCGGTGGACTCCGGGTCGGGCAGGTGCTCCTCGGCCCAGGCCGTGAGCAGGTGGCGAATGCGGGCAAGGTCACCCTCGCCGAAGTCGACCCTGCGGGCTGCGCTCGGGGGCGGCGGCAGCTCGCCGCGGAAGGGATCCACCGGACGGTGGTCGCGCCAGTAGTCGGAGTTGCCGACGCTCCCGGCCGATGCGGCGAGATATGGATGGTTGTGCCTGGCGGCGGCGATGACCTCGTCCTGCAGGCCGTCCAGGTCATAGGGGCACACCAGGCGCCACGCCCGCTCACCGCCGAAGGCGAGGTTCAGGAGCGACTCGTGCCGCTCGCACTCGGCCAACTCGGCGTCGCTGCGTCCGGGCCAGATCGGTTCGCCCACGCCCAGGAGGGGGGTCTCGGCATCCGCGTTGCGGTCCAGGAACGTCCGCCATGCCGGGATGATGCGGGCCGGGTTGGTCCCGAGCTCTCGCATGTCGGCGAACATCACCCGGCCGGCACCATCTACGAGGGCCTCCCTGAGCAGCTCGATGCGATCCGCCCTCACCGCCACCAGCACGTGGGCATCGTCCGCGACAGCATCGGCGACCAGGGGCCCGACCTCCCGGACGAAGCCGTCGGCCCCGTCGCCGTGGAAGAGGACCTCATGGCGAAAGGCGCAATCGTGCGCCTCGGAGGCCTGCGCTCGGTGTCCGGCCGACGTCGCAGACCGGACGGCGGCGGAACTACCAGCGGCCATACCACCGCCGCCTGCCGCCTTCGGCGACACCTCCGACGAAGAACCCGATCAGCCATAGCAGCACCGCGAAGATGAGCACGTACCACAGGACGTGGGCGGCGAAGCCAAGGCCTCCGAACAGGGCAAGGATGAGGATGAGGGCCACAAGGGCAACCATTGAATCTCGTTTTCGTCTCTCGTCGAGCGCGCAGGATGAGCACCGGACCTGGCCGGAAGTTGCCCGAATCGGCGCGCCGCCAAACGCGGTGCCGCCCGGCTGCCGTCCCCACGAACCGGGCGGACTTTTTTCATTCGCGCTGTTTAGAGCACCGCCAAGTGGGCAACATCACTGTTACCCAGTGCCGTCCTGTCGACGAGCGGCCGCGCGCCCCCTGCGGCCCTTGTCCCTCCGGGGGCGGTATTGCGCGGCATGTCGGCAGATCAGCCCGATGCAGATCTGCCGGCATGCCGCAACTGGTTCCCCGCGGGGGAGCCACGGTCATGCTTGGCTTCCGGGGGTGGTCTCGCCGGTGCTAGCCGGGCTGCGCGATCTGCAGGGCCAGCATCTCCGCCGAGCCCGAGGGGGCCACATTGTGCTCCACCGCGAGCCGTTCCAGCACGGGGGTGAGCCCGTCCTGGGCGGACTCCGTGAAGAGCCGGTCGGCGCGGCCGCTGCGCAGCGGACCGAAGGCGAGCTCCAGGGTGCGCCCCATCACCGCGATCGTGAAGGTGAGGCCGTCGCAGCTGGCCGAGGCGTCGAGATGGGCGATCAGGCGGTCGGCGAGGCTCTGGGCGTCGGAGATGCGGTCCGTCGAGAAGTAGGCCCGCGCGGCGAGGGTCGCGAGGACGCGGGGGAGGACGGACCCCGCCAGGGAGGCGGGGGCGACGGTCATCACGGTCCTGTCGCTGGAACCGCCGATCTCCTCCACCGGATGCCCGGCCACGTCCTCCTGGGAGGGCTGCTCGAGGGCGTTCGGCCGGGAGGTGGAGAAGTGCATCCCGACGAGGGTCCCCCCTCCTGCGACCTCCGCGAAGTCGACGCTGTCGGCCAGCGCCTGGATGACGGGCAGGCCGATGCCCCCCGAGATCTCCTCCTCGCTCTTGGCTCCCGGACGCAGGCCGCCCCCGTGATCTCGCACGGCCACCTCCAGCCCGGACTCCGAGACGCAGAACTCGACCTCCAGGGGTCCTTCGTCGCCGTCGTAGGCGTGCAGCACTACGTTGTTGCACGCCTCGGTGACGGCTGTGCTGATGTCGTTGAGCTCCACCGGGTCGAGTTCGACGGCCTCCGCCAGGCCGCTGAGGGCCTGGCGAACGAGCAGGACGTTCTCCGCCCGGTTCGAGAGCTTCAGCAGGACGTTGGGAGTACCGGCCATCTATGCGCCAACCGGCTCGGGCAGCCCCGCCCGCACCGCCTCAGGCCGGCTCCCTGAAGCGGGCCACGCCGCATGTGTGTTCGCCTAGCGCGCCCCTGCTGGGGCGTCGGTAAGGGTTCGCAGCTGCTCGAGCGAGCGCCGCAGCAGGCGCGAGACCTGCATCTGGGAGATCCCGACACGGTCGGCGATCTCGGTCTGGGTGAGGTCGTCGACGAACCGCAGCCGCAGGACCAGGCGGTCCCGCTCCGGCAGCTTGCCGAGCGCCGAGCTGACGGTGGCGTCGAGCTCGACCAGCTCGTAGCGATCGTCGTCCTTCCCGATCGATTCGCCGTAGGAAGTCACGTCGTCGTCGGCGCCGCTGCGGGGGGCGTCCAGGGACACGGTCTCGTAGGCCCTTATCGCCTGCAGCGCGTCGATCACGTCCTCGATGTCCAGCTCCAGGTACTCGGCGAGCTGGTTGACCGTGGGGGAGCGCCCGGTCGAGTTGGCCATCCGCTCCTGGGCGTCGCGCACCTTCAGGGCCCGCTCCTGGGCGCCCCTCGGGACGTGTATGGCCCACCCCGAGTCGCGGAAGTAACGGCGCATCTCCCCGAGGATCGTCGGCACCGCGAAGGACTGGAACGGATTCCCGCGCTCGGTGTCGTAGCGGTCGACCGCCTTGACTAGTCCGAGCAGCGCGACCTGGAGCAGGTCCTCGAAGGGCTCCGAGGAGCGCCCGTAACGCCTTGCCAGACTGCGGGCGAGGGGAGAGAAGCGCTCCACGAGCTGGTCGCGGGCGGCGCGGTCACCATGGCGCTGCCAGCGCACGAACAGCTGTCGCGGGTCGTCGCTGGGAACTGTGTATGACCTTGTCGGCGAGGCTGTTGCCACGGGTGGCATCTCGACTCCCTTCCTCGGTCTACTGGCGGCAAATCCCCACCGGCTGCTGGAGCCGGCTGCCCGCATTGTACCCCCTTCCCCGACCCGCCATTCGCGGGGAGGCTGTCAGATCCCTGTCCGGGCGGCCAGGGAGCTAGGCTCAAAGCCATGTACAGCGGGGCATCCCCCACCGTGGCCGAGATCCTCTCGGGCCGGACCGGTGAGGAGATGGCGCTCAACCAGCGCTACCTGAACCCCCAGATGGGCAGGATCCTGCGGACCCTCGGCTTCGACAAGGTCTGGACCGGCGGCGAGGGGGCGCACCTGATCGATGCCGAGGGGAACAGGTACCTGGACCTGTTCGGGGGCTACGGGGTGTTCGCCATCGGGCGCAACCACCCCGAGGCCGTGGCGGCCGTGCAGGAGGTGATGGCCGCGGGGACAGGGAACCTGCCGCAGCTCGGCGTGACCCTCCTCAGCGGCGTCCTCGCCGAGCAGCTGCTCGCCCGCGCTCCCGGCAGCGTCGGGGCGATGGTCCCCTCCAACAGCGGGACCGAGGCCGTCGAGGCCGCGATCAAGATCGCCCGCGCCGCGACCGGCCGTCCCCGCGTGGTCTATGCCGACCACGCCTTCCACGGCCTCACCCTCGGCTCGCTCTCCATCAACGGCAACGCCGAGTTCCGAGAGGGCTTCGGGCCGCTGCTGGCCGACTGCGCCCCGGTGCCCTTCGGCGACCTCGCGGGCCTCGAGGCCGAGCTCGCCCGCGAGGACGTCGCCGCCTTCGTCGTCGAGCCCGTCCAGGGCAAGGGGGTGAACCTTCCCGACGCGGACTACCTGCCGTCGGCGCAGCGCCTGTGCCGGCGGTACGGATCCCTGTTCGTGTGCGACGAGGTCCAGACCGGCCTCGGCCGCACCGGTCGCTTCCTGGCCCTGGAGCACTGGGGGCTCGAGCCCGACATCATCTGCGTGGCGAAGGCCCTCTCCGGGGGGCTGGTCCCGATCGGGGCCGTGCTCGTGTCGCGGGCGGCCTTCGACACCGTCTTCGACGGCATGGAGAGGGCGGTCCGTCACGGGTCGACCTTCGGCGGCAACGATCTCGCCGCGGCCGCCGCCATTGCGACCCTGGGGGTCATCGACAAGGAGGACCTGGTGGGGCGCTCGGCCGACATGGGCGGCCTTCTGCTCGAGCTGACACGGCCGCTCGTCGACCGCTTCGAGGTGGTGCGCGAGGTGCGCGGGCTCGGGCTGATGTGGGCGATCGAGTTCGGCCCCCCCGCCGGGCCGGCCGCCCGCAGGCTCTGGGATGCGGTCGAGCGCCGCCAGCCGGGGCTCTTCTCGCAGCTGGTGACCGTTCCCCTCTTCCACGAGCACCGCATCCTCTGCCAGGTGGCCGGCCACCACATGAACGTCATCAAGGCCCTTCCCGCACTCGTCATCGAGGAGGACGAGATCAGGCGCTTCGCGTCGGCTCTCGCCGACACCATCGCCGCCTCCGAGCGCTATCCCGCCGCGCTCGCACGCTTCGGCGTGCGGACAGGGCTGCGGGCGGCACGCGTGCGCCGCTGAGCCTCGCCCGGCGTTGAAGACGTCCGTCCCGAAGATCGCCGGCACCGAGGCGGCATCCGCGAGACGCGGCAGCCCGAGCAGGAGGGCCGGCGGGGCGGGGCCCCCTTAGGCCGGGGTCTCCGCGTCGCTAGCCTGTCGGAGCCTTGCTCACAGCCAGAGATGACATACGCAACGTGGCGATCGTCGCCCACGTGGATCACGGCAAGACCACGCTGGTCGACGCGATGCTGTGGCAGTCCGGCGCGTTTCGCGTCGGACAGGACGTCGCGACCCGTGTCCTTGACTCGATGGATCTCGAGCGGGAGAAGGGCATCACGATCCTGGCCAAGAACACCTCCCTTCGCTACCGGGGGGTCAAGCTGAACATCATCGACACCCCCGGCCACGCGGACTTCGGGGGGGAGGTCGAGCGGGGCCTGACCATGGTCGACGGCGTGCTGCTGCTCGTGGACGCCTCGGAGGGGCCGCTCCCGCAGACCAGGTTCGTGCTGCGCAAGGCCCTCGAGGCCGGCCTGCCCGTGATCCTGGTCGTGAACAAGGTCGACCGCAGCGACGCCCGGGTGGCCGAGGTCGTGGACGAGGTCTACGAGCTGTTCCTCGACCTGGATGCCGACGAGCAGCAGATCGAGTTCCCGATCGTCTACTGCAACGCCAAGGCCGGGGTCGCCTCGCTGGAGTACGAGCCCGGCCAGTCCCTCCAGGAGGGGGACCTGGCGCCGTTGCTGGACCTCCTGCTCGAACGCATACCGGCGCCGGTTCACGACCCCGACCATCCCCTGCAGGCGCTCGTGACCAACCTCGACGCCTCCCCCTACGTCGGTCGGCTCGCCATCTGCCGCGTGCGCAACGGGAAGATCTCCAAGGGGCAGCAGATCGCCTGGTGCCGTGCCGATGGCTCGATTCAGCGGGCCCAGGTCGCCGAGCTGTATGTGACCGACGCCCTGGACCGGGTCGATGCGGCCCAGGCCGGCCCGGGGGAAATCATCGCCGTCGCCGGGATCGCCGAGGTGACGATCGGCGAGACCCTCGCCGACCCTGCCGATCCGCGCCCCCTGCCCGTCATCACCGTCGACGAGCCGGCGATGTCGATCACGGTCGGGGTCAACACCTCGCCCCTGGCGGGCAAGGGCGGGGACAAGCTGACGGCGCGTCAGATCAGGGGGCGCCTGGACCAGGAGCTGGTCGGCAACGTCTCCCTGCGGGTGCAGGACACCGACCGGCGCGACACCTACGAGGTGCAGGGACGCGGAGAGCTGCAGCTGGCGGTGCTGGTCGAGATGATGCGCCGGGAGGGGTTCGAGCTGACCGTCGGGCAGCCCCACGTGCTCGAGCGGGAGATCGAAGGCCAGGTGCACGAGCCCGTGGAGCGGCTCTCGGTGGACGTCCCGGAGGAGCACGTCGGCACGGTCACCCAGCTTCTCGCCGCGCGCAAGGGGCGGATGGAGCACATGACCAACCACGGCACCGGCTGGGTGCGGATGGACTACCTGGTGCCCGCCCGCGGCCTGATCGGCTTCCGCACGGAGTTCATCACCGAAACGCGGGGCACCGGGATCATGCACCACGTCTTCGAGCGCTGGGAGCCCTGGGCGGGCGAGCTGCTGACCAGGACGACGGGCGCGCTGGTGGCCGACCGGCGCGGGGAGACCGCCACCTACTCCCTGATGACCCTCCAGGACCGCGGCACGCTGTTCGTGGGGCCCGGCGAGGAGGTGTACGAGGGCATGGTCATCGGCGAGAACGCCCGCTCGGAGGATCTCGACGTGAACCCAACCAAGGAGAAGCACCTCACGAACATCCGCTCCTCCACCGCGGACGTGCTGGTGCGCCTGGACGCCCACCGCAGGCTCACCCTCGATGAGGCTCTGGAGTTCGTGCGCGATGACGAGTGCGTCGAGGTGACCCCGGTAGCGGTGCGCCCCCGCAAGGTCGTGCTCTCCAAGCTCGAACGGCAGAAGGCCATCAAACTGGCGCGCAAGTGACCGCCGCTCTTGGGGTCGCCGAGAATCTTTAACGCACCGTGAGGTTGGTGACGGTAGGGTACCGCCGATGTTTCGCCGGACAACCGCTCCCCGCGCCGTTAGATCGCTGCTGCTGAGCGCCTGCCTGCTCCTCGCCTGCAGCGCCGTGGCGAGGGCTGAAACGACCGTGCATTTCACGGTCGAGAGCGTGCAGGCCTACGAACAGCAGCTCAGCGCCGGCCAGATCAAGGCGGCCACGTTCAACAAGCGCCTGCGCTCGATGCACCTCACCCTCGCGGACGGACGTCACGTGAAGGTGATCTATCCCAAGCACGACTCGGCGAAGCTGATCGCGGCCCTGTCGGCCAAGCACATCCCGGTCACGGTCCTCAAGCCCGCCGAAGCGATCAAGGAAAAAAAAGCCGTACCGGTTCACCACAAACTGCGCTACATCGTCGGTGGCATCGTGCTGGCGATCATCGTCGTGGTCGCGATCGTGCTCGTGATCCACCGCCGCCGCCGGGAAGAATAGGCCTCGACCGGATCCCTTCGGCGCCGGCTCCCCGGGGCGCCGCCGCCTGCCGCGGCTAGGCTGGCGGCCCGATGGCATCGTGCGAGATAGCGGTGCGGCTGCAGCCGCGGGCCGCCGAGACCCGGATCGCGGGCGAGCGCGATGGCGTCCTGATCGTGCGGGTGACCGATCCGCCGCTGGAGGGGAGGGCCAACAGGGCGCTGTGCAGGCTGATCGCCAAGAAGGCGCATGTGGGCGTCCGCAGCGTCTCGATCGTCCGGGGCGAGACGGCCCGCGAGAAGGTGCTGCGGGTGGAGGGGGTCGAGGCCGCTCAGCTGCGCGTCGCGCTGGGGCTGGACTCCATCCGCTGAGAGCGGGCCTCCAGAGTCCCTGGGCGCATCACGGGCAGCGGTCGCCCCCACAGGTAGGTGAGGACGCAGCCCAGGGTGAACACCGCCACGACCAGGAGCACCGGGCCGGAGTCCTCGCTCAGCGCTCCGACCACCCCGGCCGTGAGGCCGCCGGCGAGGGCGGCCAGCCAGCCCGGGTCGCCGCCGACGGGGGCCAGCAGGCGCTCGCGCTCGCGCAGGCCGGCCACCGCGCAGGCCAGCGCCAGAGCCGTGGCGACCGGCATAGCGTGGTTGCGCAGCTCGCCCCAGGCGGCTTTGTAGCGCCGGACGATGATGTCGCGCACCTCCCCGGGCGAGCTGGCGTGCAGCACGCTGCCCGTGTAGTGGCCGCCGCCGTGGGCGGTCAGCAGGTCGATCAGGGCCAGCCCCACGAGTCCGGCCACGGGGGTGATCAGCACGGTCAGGGCCCGGCGGCGGCTCACCTGGCCGGGCAGCAGCATCACCGCGGCGAGGGCGAAGGCCGCGCTGACGAGGATCACCCCGCCCACGCCCGCCCCGATGCGCGCGGAGCCCTCGACGGCGGCGAGCAGGATCCCGACCCCGGCCGTCCATAGGGCCGCCCTCCTTCCCCTCACCGTCGGATAGAGGGCCCCGGCGAGGGCCGCGAGGACGAGCACGGCCAGCCCCGACTTCACCTCGTTGCCGATCCCGTAGAAGCGGGCCCCGAGCAGGGGGTTGGGCCCGAGCACCGAGCGCACCAGCAGCTGTCCGTGGGCAAGGGCGTCGGCCGTGATCGCCGCGATCGCGGCGGCGGCGGGGGCCAGGGGAGCTCTCGGCCATGGCACCAGCCGGTCGGTCAGGGCGCCGAGCAGCAGGCAGGCCAGGGTGATGATGGCGTACTCCCCCGCCGCCGAGGGCTCGATCGCCGCCGGGATCATCACCGCCACCGGTGCCCACAGCACGGCGAGCGCCCCGACTCTCATCGCCCACGCCCGCGCGGGCGCCCGGGGGGCGCTCGCGAGCAGGAGCAGGACCCAGGCGCACAGCAGGATGCCCAGGGCCGGCAGCCGGCGCGGCCCGACGACACGCAGGCGGCCCATCAGGCTGCGCAGGTCCGCCGAATGCAGCTGTCCGTCGCCTTCGATGTCCCTGCCGCGGATCTCGGCCGGCAGCGAGGCGCGGCCGAGATGCCTCAGGATCGTGGGAGCGACGTCCATGGAGGCGATCAGGCCAGCCTGGTTGGTGGTGGAGGAGGTCAGCTCCCGCCCACCTCCGCCCGTCAGCCCCGCCGCAGCCGTCCACAGCAGCTCCCCGTGGCCCCCCTCCGGCACCCGCTGGATGGCGATGAGCACCTCGCCGGGGCTCCTGCGGCGGGTCAGGGTCGCAAGGAGCCGGCGCCCGGACCGCCCGCCGGGCAGATCGGCGACGACCAGGCGGCTGGTCGACTGAAGGAGGGCTATCCGCGCGAGCAGCGTGGAGGCCGGGCCGAGCGAGAGGGCCGCCACGTGCCCGCTCGAGTCCGCCGCAACCACCCCGTCCACGTTCGCCTTCCCGGCGATCCCGGCGTAGGCGGCTCCCCCGGGTATCTGTGAGGCGAGCAGCCCCGGCTGGAGGATCTGGGGAGCGTCGCGGGCCCGTCTGAGCGCCGCGCTCCAACCGAGGACCTCGGCGCCCGTCCCGGACGCTGCCAGGCTCAGGGGCGGTGGCGACCCTTCGCGATAGGCCGAGGAGGCCACCCGCGCACCCTGGGTGATGTCGAGGGCGAGCTGGGCGGGCGAATAGCGGCCCTGGCTGGCCGACATGATGCCCACCGAGAGGCCGCCCACGCGCGCGAGCGCACCCTCTCCTGCGGGGAGGAACACCACCAGGGCGCCGCGGCCGGGGGCCGGCCCGGCCGACGCTCCGGCGGGCAGGATGCCAAGCCAGGCCAGGCCGACCAGCAGGACGGCCGCCGCCCGGGGGCGGATCGTCCTCAGCCGTCCGCTCCCTGGGTCGCCACGGAGGGCTTGGCCCCGGGGGCGCGCGCGTCGGGCCTCTGGCCCGAGGGGCTCTCGTCGGGGGCCGTGCCGACGCCCTCGATGTTCAGGCGCGGCAGCCGGCGGTCGAGCCAGGCCGGCAGTGCCCAGGTACGGGCGCCGAGCAGGTGCAGCGTGGCGGGGAGCAGCAGGCATCTCACCACCAGGGCGTCGAGGAAGACGGCACTCGAGAGGCTGAGCCCGAACTCCTTGATCACGCGGTCTTCTCCCAGCATGAAGGAGAGGAACACGAGCACCATGATCGCCGCCGCGGCCGTGACCACGCGCCCCGTCAGGGCGAGGCCCTCGGCGACCGCTCGCGAGCTGTCGCGGGTATGCGTCCAGCGCTCATGGATGCGGGACACCAGGAACACCTCGTAGTCCATCGAGAGGCCGAACACGATCGCGAAGAGCATGACGGGGATGAAGGACTCGATCGGACCCTTCTGCACGCCGAACAGGCCGCTCAACCAGCCCCACTGGAAGACCGCCACGACCACCCCGAGGGAGGCCCCGATGCTCAGCAGGTTCATCGCCGCCGCCTGCAGGGGGATCACCAGCGACCGGAAGACGATCATCAGCAGCAGCGCAGAGAGCGCCACCACCACGCCGATGAAGAGCGGGAGCTTGTGGCCCAGCACAATCGCGAAATCCACCGCCCCGGCGGTGACGCCCCCGACGTAGACCTTCATCCCGGTGCCGGCCGCGATCGGGGGGATCACCTGCGAGCGCAGGTGCGTGACGAGCTGGCTGGTCGCATAGGCCTGCGGCGAGGAGCGGGGGTACACCGTGATGGTCGCCACGGTGCCGTCGGGGCTCAGCCTCGCCGGGGTGCTCTCAGCGACTCCAGGCGTGCGTGCGATGGCGGCGTCGAGCCGGGAGACCGCGGCCGCCCCGGACCCGGGCACGGTTGGTCTCACCACGCCCTGTTCGGCGGCCGTGCGCTGGGGGTTGGGAACGCGGGCGACGACCTGGAGGGGGCCGTTGAACCCTTCCCCGAAGCCCTCGGCGAGCAGCTCGTAGGCCCGGTGGGTGGTCTGGCCGGCAGGGTCGTTGGCGGCGTCGCTGGAGCCGAGGCGCAGGGCGATGGCCGGCGCGGCGATCAGCAGCAGAGCCGCCGCGGATGTGGTCGCGATCAGGCGGGGGCGGCGCTGGACGAAGGCGCTCCAGCGAAGCCATGTGCCGCCTGCGGCGTCCGCCGCTCCCTCGCTGTCGGAGTCCCTGTTGCGCCCGGCCACGCGCCTGCCGGCGATCGTCAGCAGCGCCGGCAGCAGGGTGAGGGAGGCGAGCATCACCAGCAGCACCCCGATCGAGGCCGATATCGCCACGCCGTAGAGGAAGTCGACGCCCAGGAGCATCATTCCGAGCAGTGCGATCACCACCGTCGTGCCGGCGAAGAGGACGGCGCGCCCGGCGGTGTCGATCGATCTCACCACCGACTCGTGGACGTCGTGGTAGGTGGGTCCGGGGGTGCGGTAGGCCTCCCGGAAGCGGGTGAGGATGAACAGGGCGTAGTCGATGCCGACCCCCAGCCCGATCATGGCCGCCAGCTCGGAGGAGAAGTTGGGCGTGGCGACGACGTGGGTGAAGAGGGCGATCACGCCGAGGCCGGTGCCCAGCCCGAAGAGGGCCGTGATCACGGGCAGGCCCATCGCGATGAGCGAGCCGAAGGTGATCAGCAGCACCGCGATCGCGGCGCCCAGGCCCACGACCGTGGAGAGGCCGATCCCGGACTGCTCGGTGGCCTCGATCGCCTGTCCCCCCAGCTCGACCTGGAGGCCAGGGTGCCCGGCGGCCCGGGCGGTGCGGATCACCCCTTCGCCGGCGCTCTTGGGCAGCAGGTTGGCCTTCTTGTCGAAGACCACCGTCGCGAAGGCGATCCTTCCGTTGGAGGAGATCGTTCGTCCCGCCGCGGCGCCCGCGTAGGGGCTGATGACGGCGGTCACGTGCGGCAGTCGCGCCACGGCCGCGAAGGTCGCGGTCATGCGCGCCCTGACCCCGGGATCCATGACGCTCCCGGAGGCGACCTTGAAGACGATCGTGTCCCGGTCGCCGGCCTGCGTCGGGAAGCTGCGTGCGAGCAGGTCGGAGGCCCTCTGCGCGTCGGAGTTGGGGAGGGTGAAGTTGTTGGAGTAGCTGGTGCCGGCCGACTGGGCGAGGACGTTGACGGCGATGAGCACGACCAGCCAGCCGAGCAGGACATATCTGCGATGGACGGTCGACCAGCGGGCGATCTTCAGCAAGGCAACTCCAGACGCTAGGGCGGGGGCTCCCGGGGATTCCCGGGAGCGAGGGGGGGTGTGGCCCGCGGTGGGGCCCCCGCCGCGGACTGCCCCTCAGTTTACGCTCGGATCGAGGGGCATCCGGGCGACAAGGGCGTAGCTGCCGCCCTTGCGGGTCAGGACGCCGCTCCACAGCGACTCGGGATCCTCGGTGAAGATGTCCTGTGGTCGGGCCTCGTGGGAGATCCAGTCGCCGTTCTCGACCTCGGCGTCGAGCTGGCCCTCGCCCCAGCCGGCATAGCCCGCGAAGGCCCGGCGCCGCGTCGTCGCCTCCGCGAGCTCGTCGATCCCAGCCTCCGCCGAGGGAAGGCCGATGCGCCCCAGGATCAGCAGGCCCGCCGCCGACGGATCCGTGAACTCCGCCAGCAGCACTATCGCGGTGGGCTGGACCGGGCCGCCCACGAACACCGGCTCGACCGGCCCGAGCGCATCCTCGAGCGGGGGAACGGCCTCGGCGACGGTGACGTTCGAGGGCCGGTTGAGGACGATTCCCATCGCCCCCTCCTCGCTGTGGGTGCCGATCAGCACGACCGTGCGCTGGAAGTTCGGGTCCAGCAGGGAGGGGGAGGCGAGCAGGAGCTGGCCCGCCAGCGATTCCGCCATCATGCCCACGAGGCTAGCGCCCGGAGGCCTCCGCGGCAGGCACGCCCGGCGCTCGCGATCCCCGCGTCGAGAGGAGAGTGCGCGATGGCCGAGACCAGGGAGTTCGACGCGGTCGTGATCGGTGCCGGGCCGGCCGGAGAGGTGTGCGCGGGACGGTTGGCCGAGGGCGGCCTGTCGGTGGCCCTCGTCGAGCGCGATCTGGTCGGCGGCGAATGCTCCTACTACGCGTGCATGCCCTCGAAGGCGCTCCTGCGCCCGGCCCAGGCCCTGGCCGAGGCGCGACGCGTGCCCGGCGCCGCCGAGGCCGCCCGGCGCAGCCTGGACGTGGATGCCGTCCTGCGCCGCCGAGACGAGGTCATCCATCACCTCGACGACGAGTCCCAGCTGCCGTGGCTGGAGGACCGCTCGATAGTCCTGGTGCGGGGCACGGGGGAGCTGGCGGGGGAGCGGGAGGTGCGGGTCGGGGAGACCCTGCTCCGGGCCCGCCGGGCGGTCGTCCTGGCTCCCGGCTCGACCGCCTCCATCCCCCCGATCCCGGGGCTACGCGAGTCCGAGCCATGGACCAACCGGCGGGCCACCACGGCGCACGCGATCCCCGCCTCGCTGCTGATCCTGGGAGGAGGGGTGGTGGGCGTCGAGATGGCCCACGCCTATGCGAGCCTCGGTGCCCGCGTGACGGTCGTGGAGGCGATGGGGCGGCTGATCGCCGACGAGGAGGAGCTCGCAGCACAGCTCCTGGGCGAGTCGCTGCGCAGGCTGGGGGTGGAGCTGATGCTCGGGGCCAACGCCACGTCGGTGCGCAGGGAGACGCGGGACCGGGCGTTCTCGATCCAGCTCGAGGACGGTCGCTCGGCGCAGGGGGACGAGCTGCTCGTCGCCGTCGGTCGCGCTCCCCTCACGCGGGAGCTGGGACTGGACTCGGTCGGGCTCGAGCCCGGGGGGTTCATCGAGGTCGACGAGCGGCTGCGCGTGCCGGGGCGCGAGTGGCTGTATGCCATCGGAGATGCCAACGGCCGCGTTCTGCTGACCCATATGGGCAAGTACCAGGCGAGGGTCGCCGCCGATCACATCATGGACCGGCCCACTCCGCTGCGCTCGGACGGCAGGCTCGCCCCCCGGGTCATCTTCACCGAACCTCAGGTGGCCGCCGTGGGCCACACCCTCGAGAGCGCCCTGGAGGCCTCGCTGCCGGCGCGGGCGATCGACCGCCCCCTCGGCCGGACCGCCGGGGACAGCTTCGTCGGTCACGGAGCGCCCGGCCGGGCGCGGTTCGTGGTCGACGACGAGCGCGAGATCCTGCTCGGGGCGACCTTCGTGGGAGTCGATGTGGCGGAGTGGCTGCATGCAGCGACGATCGCCGTGATCGGCGAGGTGGGGCTGTCGGCGATCGCCCACGCGGTGCCCTGCTTCCCGACCCGCAGCGAGGTGTGGCTCGCCCTCGCGGACGGCTGATCGGCCGCGGCGCCGCCCGTCTGCGCCCGCGCCGGCGCCGGTAGGCTTCGGCGCGTGGAGGCCCAGGAGCTTCAGGACCGGATCGCGTCCTTTCCGCGCTGGCACTACCGGTTCGAGTTCGAGGGCGGCATCGCCACTCCGGTCTCGCACAGGGGGCAGATCAACCGGCACGAGCAGCGGGCGCGCTACTTCTTCGATCCCCTCGTCCGGGTGGCCGGCGGATCTCTGCAGGGCCGGCGGGTGCTCGATCTCGGCTGCAACGCCGGCTACTGGTCCCTGCGCGCGATCGAGGCGGGGGCGGACCTCGTGGTCGGGATCGACGGGCACCAGCGGCTGATCGACCAGGCGAACCTGGTGTTCGAGGCCAAGGGGGTCGCCTCCGACCGCTACCGCTTCGAGTGCGGCGACATCTTCGAGCATCGGTTCCAGGAGCAGTTCGAGGTCGTCCTGTGCCTCGGGCTGATGGAAGTGACGGCCAAGCCGGTGGAGCTGTTCGAGATCATGGCCGCCGTGGGGGCGGAGCTGATCGTCCTCGACACGGGCATCTCGCGACGGTCCTCGGCCTACTTCGAGCTGACCCGCATCGCCGAGCGGGCCAACGCCGTCGGCCACGAGATCGCCCTGCTGCCGACCTGGCAGGCGGTGGTGGAGCTCGCCCAGGAGTTCGGCTTCACCGCCGTCCCCCTGGCTCAGAGCATCACCGACTATGCGGGGCTCGACGACTACCGCCGGGGACGGCGGGTTGCCTTCATCGCCTCCAGGGGAGCCAGGCCGGAGGGCCTCACGGAGGCCAAGCCACCCGGGCCGTTGCCCAGGTGGCTCGGCGAGCTCGACCCGCGCGCGCTGCTCGAGAGGGCGCGTCCCTGACCTGCGAGCGGCTGGGGGGCGCCGCTCACCGCGCCGAGAAGATCTCCAGCGTTCCGGTCTGGCGGTGGTCGTTGGCGTCGCCCTCCGGCTCGATGACGTGCCCGTCGACGACGATGGGGCTGTTCCAGTGGCCCGGCTGACCCGCCAGCCTGGCCAGCGGGCGGCCCGACCCGGGACGGTACACGTCGATCCCCCCGCCGGAGGGGTCGTAGACGTAGAGCAGCCCTCCAGCCATGACGGGGCTCGTCCCGGGCGTCCCGTTCTGCCAGGTCCTGTAGAGGCGTCCCGACCGCATGATGTAGGCGGCGGTGCCGTTGCCGTCGGCCACGAAGACCGTTGTGTGCCCGCCGCGGCGCCATACGGCGGGGGCCGTGAACAGCTCACCGCCGCCGGGGACCTGCAGCCGCTGCAGTTCCCCCCCGACCGGGCGGGGCCTGGCGCCGGAGGGGGGATGGCCGTCAAGGCGAGAGAGGGTCAGCACCCGCATGATCCCGTCCTTGCCGGCCACGAGGACGCGGTCCCCCCCGAGCAGGGCGGGGCCGCTGGACCCCAGATCCGTGTCGGTGCTGTTCAGCTGCGCCTGGTTGGAGGGGGTGAAGGTCTGGCGCAGGCGCAGGGCGGGGAAGGTCAGCTCGAGCACGCTGTCGCCGAAGTTGCTCGTGCCGTTGAAGGGCCCGTTCCCGGTGTCAAGGATGATGCGCTGCCCGCCGGGCTCCACCACCGCGCCCGCCCTGGAGAGGATCGCCGAGTCGCTCGCCCGGCAGGTGCTCGGCACGATCAGTCCGCGGCGGTCGGAGCAGAGCGTGTTGAAGGTCCCCCGCAGGCGGCCGCTGGAGCGGTCGATGAGGGTCAGATGGCCCTGGTAGGGGGGCGCGTCGCCGAAGTAGCCGCCGGTCGCGGCGAGGACGTCCGGGCCGTCGATGTTCAGCGCCGCCGCGATCTTCTCGTGGCGCGGGTCGCGGGTGATCGACACCGGCCAGGAGCCCGTCGAGTCCTCGCGCCCGTCGGCCAGCGAGAGCTTGTGGATCAGCCCGTTGGGGGAAGCCGTGTAGACGAAGCGGCGTGAGGGGTCCGCCAGCGGGCTGGCGGTCGTGATCTGGCTGCTGCCGGCCCAGCCTGCGTAGCCGGGCGGGGTGAAGATCCACAGCACCGCTGCGCTCGCGGCGTCGATGGCGATCGTGCGGCCGTAGGTGGTGGTCACGACGATCACGTCGTGTGAGGCTCCCCGGACGCTCGCCCCGTGCAGGTAGATCGGCGAGGAGTCGACCGTTCCCGGCAGCTGCACGGAGACATGGCGAAGGCGGGCTAGGTTGGCCGCGGTGATGCCCGTGGCATGTTCGCTGGTGTCGCTGCGCTGCGGGTTCAGTCCGAACTCGGGCCAGTCGGCAAGGCGAGAGGATGCGGGTGACGGGGAGGGGATCGCGGCCGCTGCGGCGGTTGGCGTGGAGACGTCGGCGGGAGCGCTGCTTCCGCAGGCGGCGACCGCCAGGCAGGCGCACACCGCTGCGAGGAGGATCGTCGGCTGGCGGCTACGCATCCGGTGGTTCTAGCGCATCGCCCCCTGGGGAGTCGCGGTCTGCCGGGTCTGCAGCGTGCGGGCTATGCTGGCCGGCGGATCCGCGTAAAACGGCGAGGAGGGCGAGAGCATGGCGAAGACCCCGCAGGTAGGCGAGCAGGCGCCGGACTTCGAGCTGCCGGGGACAGAGGGTCCCTTCAAGCTCTCCGAGCACCGCGGGGAGAGGGTCGTGCTGCTCTTCTACCCGGGAGACAACACGCTTGTCTGCACGAGGCAGTTCTGCTCATATCGGGACCGCGCGGAGGACTTCGCCGCGCTGGATGCCACGGTCGTGGGGATCTCCTCCCAGGACCTGGACTCCCACGAGGCCTTCTCGGCCAAGCACTCCCTCAACGTCCCCCTGCTGGCCGATGTGGACGGGAAGGTTGCAGGCGCCTACAGCGCACACTCATCGCGGCTCGGGACCAAGCGCGCGGTGATCGTGATCGACGAGCAGGGCATCGTCCGCCACCGTCACGATCATCTGCTCGGGCTCGACTACCAGTCCGTTGACGAGCTCAAGGCGGCTTTGGAAGCTCTTCCCGCCTGACGCCGAACGTCGCCTCAGGGTCATGCCCGGATGCTAGTTGGGCTTACGGGCGCGGATGATCGCCGACCCCGCCTGCGGATGCACGCGATGAGTCTCGCGTATCTCGACGTCGGCCAGGCCTGCGTCTGAAAGCGCCTGGCTGAACTCTCGGTGAGTGAGCGCCCCGGCGATGCAGCCTGTGTATGCCTGCATGTCGGCGCGCGTGGCGTCGTCCATGTCCTCGTCGGCGATCACGTCGGAGATGGCGAAGCGTCCGCCCGGCCGCAGTACCCGGGCGACCTCGCGCAGCACCCGTGGCTTGTCGGCGGAGAGGTTCAACACGCAGTTTGAGATCACCACGTCGACGCTGGAGTCCGGGAGCGGAATCTCCTCGATGTAGCCCCTGTGGAACTCGACGTTCTTGACGCCGGCCTTCCGGGCGTTCTCGCGGGCGAGAGCAAGCATCTCATCGGTCATGTCGAGGCCGTGGGCCTTGCCGGTCGGGCCGACGCGCTTGGCGGAGAGCAGAACGTCGATCCCGCCGCCGGAACCGAGGTCGAGCACCGTCTCGCCCTCGTGCAGCTCGGCGACAGCGGTGGGGTTGCCGCAGCCGAGGGACGCGAGAGTCGCGGTATCGGGTAGCTGTTCATGGTCGCCGAGCGCGTAGAGCGCGGCGCCGAATGCCTCGCTGCCCCCGTCGAATGTCTCGCTCGGGGCGCAGCAGCCGGCGCCGCGGTCGGTCGTCGTGACCTGTCTGGCGGCGGCGGCATAACGCTGGCGTACCTGCTCGCGCACGTCGCTCGCCTGCTTGGCGGTGGTGCCGGCGGCGCAGCCGCAGCCCTCCTCGTGGCCGCAGCACTCGGCCTTGGCGCTCGGCTCGCAGCAGGTGGCTTGTCGCTCGGAGGCGCAGCAGGGATCGGCGGTCACGTCAGCCATGCGGATAACTCCTTCAGTGCGTCGGGGATCACGTAGTAGTAGGCCCACAAGCCCTGACGCTCTGAGTCCACGATTCCGGCGTCGCGGAGCTTCTTCAGGTGGTGGGAGAGCGTTGGCTGAGAGATGTCGAACAGGGGCACCAGCTCGCAGACGCAGACCTTTCCGGCGTGATTGCGCAGCACGTCCACCAGCTGCAAGCGGATCGGGTCGCCGAGCGCCTTTGCGACCTCGGCCATCCGTCGCGCGTGATCGCGCTGAACGTCGGGGTAGACGACGGGCTCGCAACAGCGCTCACCGGCCGCTCGCTTCTGCTTGGGGGATAGCTCCAGATCGACGGACATCAATCTACTTATATCAATAACACTGATGTCTGTCGATGTAATACGATCCGCGGCCATCACCACCAGCGATATGACCACCGAGGAGCGGGGAGGCGAGCAGCCGATCCGCTACGTGCTGTTCGTCTGCAACCACAACGCAGGACGCTCACAGATGGCGCAGGCGTTCCTTGAGCGCTATGGCCCGAAGGACGTGCGCGCCGAGTCCGCCGGAACCGAACCCGCCTCGGAGATCTGGCCGCCCGTGGTCGAGGCGATGCGCGAGGTCGGCCTCGATCTCGGCGGGCGCAAGCCCAAGAAGCTCACGCTCGAGATGCAGCTTCACGCGGACTGGGCCATCACGATGGGCTGCGGCGACGCCTGCCCCTTCGTGCCGACGATCGTGGAGGAGTGGGACATACCCGACCCGGCCGGCAGACCGATTGGGGACGTGCGGGCGATCCGCGACGGGATCCAGGCGCGAATCCGCGAGCTGATCGCCGTCCGGCTCGACGCGATCCGTAGCGACCGCACCGCCCACCAGCTACGCCTCACGCGGCTGCTTCCGATGCTCACCGACGAGTTCGCCGACGTCAAGCCAGCCGAGGAGATCAGGGCGTGCGCCGACGCCGTCCTCGACAAATTCGACGGGGCGCGCGTGCGCTCGCACATAATGACCCTCGCGCACCGCCAAACACGCGAGTGCCTACGTCGAGACACCTGCGACCTTGTTGCCGGTCGGGAGGGGTCGTGAGCACCGACCCGGCAACGGTTGCCGTCGTAACCGATATCCACGGCAACCTCCCTGCCCTTGAAGCAGCTCTCGCACGGATCGAGGAGCTTGGGATCGAGGCCGACAAGCTCCTCATCGCGGCATGACGAACCAGGCTCCCCTTGCCCGTCGTCTACTCGCCGAGCTGTTGGGGTCCGCCTTCCTCGCCGCTCTGGTCATCGGCTCAGGCATCGCAGCGCAGACGCTCTCCCCGAACGACGTCGGCCTGCAGCTGTTCGAGAACGCCGCCGCCACGGCAGCAGGGCTGTTCACGATCATCCTCATGTTCGGCCCGGTGTCCGGTGGGCACTTCAACCCGGTCGTGTCGCTCGCCGACGCGACCTTCGGCGGCATCCGCTGGCGGGACGCGCTCGCCTACCTCCCCGCGCAGGTTGCCGGCTGCGTTCTCGGCGCCGTGGTGGCGAACGGCATGTTCGCCCTTGCCGCCATCAGCATCTCCACTCATCACCGCGCCTCGAGCGCACACCTGTTCTCCGAGGCGATCGCCACCGCCGGCCTGTTGCTCGTCATCTTCTCGCTCGCGCGCACGAAGCGTGCAAACTCCGCCCCCGCCGCCGTCGGCGCGTACATCGGCGCCGCCTACTTCTTCACCAGCTCGGCCAGCTTCGCAAACCCCGCGATCAGCGTCGGGCGCATGTTCTCCAACACGTTCGCCGGCATCGCGCCCGCGTCCGTGCCCGGCTTCATCGTGGCCCAGATCGTCGGCGGCGCTTGCGCGATCCTTGCCGTGAGGGTGCTCTACCCCGACGTGACGCCCGCTGAGGCGGCAGAGGTCGTGGTGCCACACCACGACGAGCGACCGAGCGCGGATCGCAGAGGGCAGGTTGTCACGACGCCATGAACGACTCCCGCCAGGAGCAAGCCCGCCTGGTCGAATTCGCAATCCGAAGGTCGGTTCTCGACGCCCTGCCCGCACCGGCGGCTCAGTGAGCCGCCATGCCCAGCTGCGCCGGCTCGGGCTCCCGGGGCCGCTCGCTGGCCGCGCGAGCGGCATATAGCTCTGCCAGCTCGAGCTGAAGGCTGCGGGGGCGTTCTCCCGGCCCGGGCGAGCGGCGATGCCACACGCCCTCCCCGTCGAGCTCCCACGAGTTCTGGTTGTCGGCGAAGGCGCGGTCGATCGTGTCGAGCAGCTCCGCGCGCAGCTCCTCCTGCTCGATCGGCACCGCCAGCTCGACGCGGTGATCGAGGTTGCGCGGCATCAGGTCGGCCGATGCGATGTAGACGGTGTGCTCACCGCCGCGCTCGAAGGTGTACACGCGGGAATGCTCCAGCAGGCGCCCGACGATCGAGACCACGCGGATGTTCTCCGAGATCCCCGGCAGCCCGGGTCGCAGGCAGCAGATGCCCCGCACGTTCAGATCCACCTGCACCCCGGCCTGGGAGGCGGCGTAGAGGGCGCGGATGCAGCGCCCGTCGACGAGGGCGTTCATCTTCATGGCGATGCGCGCGGGGGTCCCCTGGGAATGGGCCTCCACGGTGCGCTCGATCTCGGCGATGATCCCCTCGCGGAGGTGGTTCGGCGCCATCAGCACCTTGCGGTAGTGCAGCGGGCGCCCGTAGCCGGTCAGGTAGTTGAACATGTCGGCCACGTCCGCACCGATCTGCTCGTCGGTGGTGAAGAGGCCGAAGTCCGTGTAGAGCCGGGCCGTGGCCGAGTGGTAGTTGCCCGTGCCGATGTGCACGTAGTTGCGCACCCCCTCGCCCTCCCTGCGCACCACGAGCACGCACTTGGCGTGGGTCTTCAGGGCCGGCTGCCCGTAGACGACGTGCACGCCGGCCTCCTCGAGGGCCTTCGCCCAGTGGATGTTCATGCGCTCGTCGAAGCGGGCCTGCAGCTCGACGAGGGCCACGGCCTGCTTTCCGCGTTCGGTCGCGTCGATCAGGGCGGGCACGAGCGGGGAGTCGTCGCTGGTGCGGTAGACGGTCTGCTTGATCGCCAGCACGTTGGGGTCGGCCACCGCCTGCTCGACGAACCGCTCGACGGAGGTGGCGAAGGAGACGTAGGGGTGGTGCACGAGCAGGTCGCCTTCGCGCATCGCCCCCAGCACGTCGGGCCGGTCGCCCTCGTGGCGCAGCAGGCGGGGATGGGTGATCGACGCCAGGGGCTCCTCGCGCAGCTCTGCGTGCCCGGGCAGCTTGACTATCTGCCACAGGGCTCCCATGTCCAGCAGGCCGTGCACCGGGTAGACCTCGTCGGGCTCCACCGCCAGCAGCCCGGCGAGGGCCGCGCGCAGCTCCTCCGAGCAGCTCGCCCCGACCTCCACCCGGACCACCTCTCCGAAGCGGCGGCGCCGGAGCTCGTCCTCGACCGCCTGCAGCAGGTCCGCCGCGTCGTCGGAGACCTCGAGGTCGGCGTCCCTGGTGACCCTGAAGAAGTCGAAGCCGGCGATCTCCATGCCCGGGAAGAGGGCATCGAGATGATGGGCTATCACGTCCTCGAGGGGGACGAGCAGGGGCGGAGCGGCCGGCTGCCTGAGCGTCACGAAGCGGGGCAGGATCTCGGTCGGCACCTTCACGCGGGCGAAGACCGTCTGGTCGGTGACCGGGTCGCGGACCAGGACGGCGAGGCTCAGCGACAGGTTGGAGATGTAGGGGAAGGGACGCCCGGGGGCCACCGCGAGCGGCGTCAGCGCGGGGAAGATCGCTTTCTGGAAGTGACGGGCCAGGTCCGAGCGCCGCTCGTCGTCTAGCTCCTCGACGCTGACGATGGGGATGTCGTTGTCGGCGAGGGCCGGGCGCAGGCGGCCTTCGAAGCAGTCGGTGAGCCGGCGGCCGAGCTCGAGGACCCGCTCGCGTATCAGGGCGATGGTCTCTGACGGGGTGCGGCCATCCTGGCCGGGGGTCTCGACGCCGGCGTCGATCTGATCGCGCAGGCCGGCGACCCGGACCATGTAGTACTCGTCAAGGTTGGTCGTGTAGATGGCGCAGAACTTGACCCGCTCCAGCAGCGGCACCTTCTCGTCCTCGGCCAGCTGCAGGACGCGATCGTTGAAGTCGAGCCAGGAGAGCTCGCGGTTCAGGTAGAGGGAGGGATCCGCGAGGTCCCCGCCGGTGACCGGCCGGCCGTTGTCGTTGTGGTCTTGCTCGGCATCCATCGTCCTCTCAAGCTACACGCTCAGGGCCGATATCGGGAGGGCCTGCGCCTGCGGCGATGTGGCCTTGACGATAGGGTGGGGGCGATCGGCATGGCTCGTCAGCTCTGGCTACTCCGTCACGCAGACGCCGAGCCCCACGGCACCCGCGAGGACTCGCAGCGGCGGCTGACCGAGCGCGGCGAAGAACAGTCCCGCGTCGCCGGGATCGCCCTGGGCATGCTCGCGGAGTTCGATGCGGTGCTGTTCAGCCCGAAGATGCGGGCCCGCCAGACGGCGGAGCTGGCCGCCGAGAGCTGGGATCCGGAGCAGCGCGAACGGCTCGCCGTCCATCCGCCGCTGGCCGGGGGATTCGACGCATCCCAGGCGCTGGAGGCGATGGCCGGCCTCGGGCCCGAGGGGCGGCTGCTGCTCGTCGGTCACGAGCCCGACCTGTCCAGCGTGGTCGCGGGGCTGACCGGCGGGCGCATCGACCTGAAGAAGGGCGGGCTGGCCGTCCTTCGCCTAGAGGGAGCCGGCGCCGAGCTCCTCGCCCTCATGCGACCCCGAGACCTCGCCCTGATCGCGGGCGTCCCAGTCGGCGGGCACTGAGGAGGGGACGTCGTCGGGGTCGACGACCTCCAGGGATTCGGCGGCGAAGCGGTAGCCGATGCCGAAGTGGGTGTGGATGTAGCGCCACGAGGGCGAGGCCTTCTCGAGCTTCTGGCGGAGCTTGCGCACGAACACGTCGACCGAGCGGTCCCCTCGCACCATCGTGTATCCCCACAGGCGTGAGTAGATCTCCTCGCGCTCGAGCACGCGGCCGTCGGCCGAGGCCAGCAGCTCGATCAGCTCGAACTCGCGGCGGGTGAGGTCGATGCTCTGCTCTCCGACGAAGGCCTGGAAGCGGTCGGAGCGGATTTCGACCTCTCCGGCGGCTATCGGGGACGTCTCGGTCCGGCTGGTGGACCGGCGGCGCCGGCGCACGACGCTCTGCACGCGGGCGATGACCTCCTCCGGATGACACGGCTTGGTGATCCAGTCGTCGGCCCCGAGGCGCAGCCCGCGCACCCGCTGGGCCACCGTCGAGGGTCCCGTGCAGACCACGATGCCGAGCTCGGGCAGCGCCTCGCACAGGCGCTCCAGCCAGCCCCAGGCCTGAGGGCCGAGCACCGCGAGGTCCACCACAAGGGCGCTCAGGCGCATCGAGACGATCGCTTCCGGGGGCACCGGGCTGGCCAGCACGCGGTGCTCCCAGCTGAGGCGGTCCATGCGCTTGCTGAGGACCTGGATGAAGCCGCTGTCCCGATCGATCACCGCGACCCGCAGTGATCCGGAGGACGACGCCGGGCTCTCGGGGACCACTGACGGTGCCCCCCGGTCCTCGGCGCCAACGCTTGCCGTCATCGAGGCGGAGTGTAAGCCATGTCGGAGACCGCAGGGGGGTTTGCAACCCGAGATAACACGATCTTCACAGCCGGTTCTTACGTCTTTGCGGGCGCCGCAGGTCCGGCGCCGGCCGGCTAGGCGTGCTTGATCCGAACCCAGTACTGGTGGTTGATGATCGGGTAGGGCGTCAGCTGCGCGGTCAGCCCGAACTTCGAGGACTCGGCGGATATCCAGCGCAGGCTGTGGTTCGCCACCCCCCGCTCGGCGGACTCGTGGCTGCGGCCCAGCCAGCTGTCGCCCTCGTGCTCGCGGGCGCCGGGAGAGGGCAGCCGTGCCAGCAGCGGGGACATCTCGATCAGCGGCAGCCTCGTCGCGACGTGACGCTCCAGACGCGGCCAGCGATGACCGATCCTGAACCACGTGCCGGCCGGATAGTAGGAGGCCATGAACACGCTTCCCGGCGAGCCGGTCTCGGCGAAGGACCTGAGCATGGCGCTGATCTGAGGCTTGGAGGCGTGGGTCCAGATCGAGCGGGCGAGGGCGAAGTCGAATTTCTCCCCGAAGACGGAGAAGTCAAAGGCGTCATTGTCGGAGAAGTGCGCGTTGGCGCGCTCGACCACCTCAGGCTCCACGATCTCCTCGAGCCCGAGCTTGAGCATCTCCTGCTGGACCTCGATTCCGAAATAGTGACCCGGGTCGAGGAAGCGCATCAGCCAGTAACCGAGCCGGAGAGCTCCGCAGCCTACGTCGAGAACATTTGACGATGGCTTAAGTCCCTCTTTGAGAAGGACTTCGAACCCGAGGCGGCCGACCCGTTCGAAGCTCCAGCGGGGCCCGCCGAGAAACGTCTCTTGGGATATCCGTTCGGAGCGCTCCTGCAGTGAGTTCTCGGCCACGTCGGAAGTCTAGCGTGAGGGTCAAGCCGCGATCACGGCTTCGCGGGGACTGCAACGAGGTGCGACATTCCGCCGCAACGCGACAGGGTCTGCACAGCGTATCCGCGCGCGTTGAGCTGCGCGCGGACCTGAGGACCGGTTCCGTTGTGAATCTCGACGATCACCACGGGTTTGTGGCTGTCCAGCAGTCCGGACATCCCCTCGAGGACGCGGCACTCCGCGCCCGCCACGTCGATCGTGACCACGGTCGGGGTCGGCGCGTCGAGCGAATCGCCACGGGCGATGGTGACAGGGACGCCGTCGTCGGCGAGCCGGGCGGTGATTCCGCGACGGACCGTCATCTGGGCGACGCCGTCTTCGTCGGCGAGCGCGATCTGGTGAATGTGCTTGTTGGCGTTGTTCGCCTCCAGGTTGCGTTCGAGGACCTTCACGTTCTCGGCGACGGGCTCGAAGCAGTGAACGCTGCCGGTCGGTCCGACGAGGCGGTTGGCGAGCACGGACATGAAACCGGCGTTGGCGCCCACGTCCCAGAAGACGCCTCCCGGCCGCAGGTGTGCGACCAGGGCCTTCTGGACCGCCCTCTCCCCGAGGCCGAGCACATAGCCGGGGTTGCTGCCTCCCGAGAAGGCCAGGCCCCGCCCGGGGCCGATGACGACAGTGTGGACATGGCTCTGTATGAGGTCTCCGACGGCGTCATATCCTCTCCGGCGCGTGGGGCTGGCCAGCAGCCAACGCCCAGTCTTGCGCAGGAGGTCTCCCATATCCTGACCTTACCGTGGGGCTGTCTTAACCCGCAACCTCACAAAGCTTCCCGGCGCTCCGACGATCACACTCTGTCACGCCGTGGACAGACGGCAGCCGGGGGTCTGGTACTCTCCCGCCGATGATCGGGCGTGTGCTGCGTGGCCAGGTGCTTCCCCGCCTGATGGGCGGGCAGAGGTGGAAGCTTGAGGGGAATCTCGGTGTCGGCATGGTGGGTCACCGTGCCTACATCGGCGGCCGCTGGGAGGAGTATGGGCAGCTCGAGTTCGACTTCCTGGTCTCTCGCGGACTGCGTCCCGAGCACGTCCTCCTCGACGTCGCCTGCGGCTCGCTGAGGGCGGGCGTTCACTTCATTCCCTACCTCGACCCGGGCAACTACCTGGGTATCGAGAAGGAGGCTACGCTCATCAAGCAGGGGCTCGCCAAAGAGCTGCCGCCCGAGGTGAGAGAGGAGAAGCAGCCGGAGCTGGTCGTGTCCGGTGACTTCGAGTTCGACAAGTTCTCCAAGCAGGCCGACTATTCGCTGGCGTGGTCACTGTTCACTCATCTCACCGGCGAGGACCTCGAAATCTGTCTTCGCAACCTCCGCGCGAACGTCGGTCCCGGCCACCAGTTCTACGCGACGTTCCTCCCCGGCTCGCGTGATCAGAACGCGTCCGACTCCCATGCCCACGCCGCCTTCTATTACACGGGCGAGGAACTCACCGAAATGGGTGAACGCAATGGATGGCGGTGTGAGTACATAGGTGACATCAGCCGCGATCGTGAGATGAAGATGCGGATGATGCTGTTCACTCCCGCCTAGGCGGCATACCGCGGGGCGGCCCCGTTCGCGGGGTTCAGGGAAGCGGCGGCGGGGCGGCGCGAGAGGAGTCGGAGAACTCCTTGAACAGACCGGTCACGACGAAGGCCACCTGCTCGCCGATGTCCACGGCGTTGTCCCCGATCCGCTCGAGCGCCCTGGCGACGAGGATCATGCACATGGCCCACTCCCGGGTGTCGGGGTCGTCGCCGATCTCGATGGCGAGACGGAATATCTCCCTGTTGAGGCGGTTGATGTCCCGGTCCTGGCGAACCAGGTCTTCGGCGAGGGCGACGTCCCTCGCGGCGAAGGCCGCCTTGGCCTGCACGACCTCCGAGCGGGCGAACGCCCCCATCTTCGCGAGCGAGTCGAGGACCTCCCTGCGCACGGGGGGCTCGTGCCCGGAGAGGGGGATCAGCTTGGCGATGTTCACGCATTGGTCGCCCATCCTCTCGATGTGCTTGATCATGTGCAGCAGGGCGGCCACGAGGCGCAGATCCCCCGCGACGGGAGCCTGCAGCGCCAGCAGCGAGAGGATTCCCTGGTGGACCTCCAGGTAGCGCCCGTCGACGCGGTCGTCGTCGGCGATGACCATTTCCGCCAGCTCGACGTCCTGGTGCTCGAGGGCCTCCAGGACGCGGTCGAGCTGCTCGATGATCAGATCGAGCCCGCCCAGGGCGTGCGTCTCGAGAGACCTCAGCTGCTCCTGGAAGTGGGCGCGGCCGTGCGGGGTCGCCGTCCCCTCCCGCTGGACGTCGGCGTACTCCGTGCCCGAGCCGGCCTCGCCCGGGCCGCCGGCGCTAGCCGAACTTTCCGGTGACATATTCCTCTGTCCGGGGGTCCGACGGTCTCGTGAAGATCTCCTCCGTCGGGCCGACCTCGACGAGCCTGCCGTCGAGCATGAACGCCGTTCGATCGGCGATGCGCGCGGCCTGCTGCATGTTGTGGGTGACGATGACGATCGTGACCCGCTTCTTGAGCTGGTCGATCAGCTCCTCGATCTTGAGGGTGGCGATCGGATCGAGCGCGGAGCAGGGCTCGTCCATCAGGATCACCTCGGGATCCACGGCCAGGGACCGGGCTATGCACAGGCGCTGCTGCTGGCCTCCCGACAGTCCCGCCCCGGGCTCCCCGAGCCGGTCGGAGACCTCATCCCACAGCCCGGCCCCCCGAAGCGCGCCCTCGACCTGCTCTCGCACGTCCCCTACACGCCCTCGACTGAGCCGCAACCCCGCCGCGACGTTGTCGTACACGGACATCGTCGGGAAGGGGTTCGGCTTCTGGAAGACCATGCCGATCGCCCGCCGCACCGCCACGACGTCCACGGACGGGTCGTATATGTTCGCCTCGTCGAGCAGTACGCGACCCTCGGCCCGCGCGCCCGGGATCTCCTCGTGCATGCGGTTGATGCAGCGGATCATCGTCGACTTGCCGCAACCGGAGGGCCCGATGATGGCGGTCACCTGGTTGGCCGAGAACTCGAGGTCGATGCCCTTGACCTGTTCGGCCGTCCCGTAGAAGGCCCGCAGCTGCTCGAGCCGCACGCTGACGGCCCGCCCGGCGTCCGCTGCCGCATCCGGCCCCGAGCGCGCACGCTCGGACACGATCCGCGGGCCCGGCGAGGAGGGCTCCGATCCGGCTCGCTCCTCGCGCCCGAGCTCCGGGGAGCTGTCGGGGTCCACGTCAGCCACCTGTGGGGCGGAGCGGTCGGGGGTCATGCGAGGCGGCTCCTTCGCGAGATAGCACGGGCGATCAGGTTGAGTGCAAGGATCAGGACGACCAGCGTCAGGGCGGCTCCCCAGGCCCGGTTCACCACGGACGTGGTGGGGGAGGTCACGTCATTGTAGATTTGCACAGGCAGCGAGTTCATGAACTGGCCGAGGTTGAAGTTGGTCTTCAGCGTCGCCGCGGCCGTGAAGAGCAGCGGCGCCGTCTCCCCGGCGGCGCGGGCGATCGCGAGCAGGATGCCCGTCGCGAGGCCCGGCAGGGCGGTGGGCAGCACGATCCGGAAGATCACCCGCCAGCGCGGGGCCCCGAGGGCGAGGGCCGATTCCCGCAGGCCTGCGGGGACCAGCAGCAGGATCACCTCAGCGGAGCGGATCACGACGGGCAGCATCAGCAGCGCCAGGGCGAAGGAGCCCTTGTATCCGGCATAGGAGCTGCCCGTGCCGACGACGAGCACGATGTAGACGAACAGGCCGAACACGATCGAGGGCACGCCCGTGAGGACGTCGACGAAGAAGCGCACGCTGTGGGCGAACCAGCTGTCCCGGCCGTACTCCACGAGCCACACGGCCACGCCGATGCCGATCGGGATCGAGATCGCCGATGCCAGGGCGACGATCTCCACGGTGCCCAGGATCGCGCTCTTGATGCCCCCGATGCTCGAGTTCTTGAAGAAGGTGTTCCCCGTCGGGTCGGTCGTGAAGAAGTCCAGGCTCCAGGAGCCCAGGCCCTTGCGCAGCAGGTAGAAGACGATCAGAGCGAGCGGGATCAGCGCGGCGATCATGCCCGCGAGCACCGTTCCCCGCGCCAGGCGGTCGCGGCGTCGCCGGGCGGGGCTGACCGCGAAGCGGGCGAGCACGTGGTTCGAGGCCGCCGGCGCGCTCACGCTCCCACCACCGCGTCCGCCGCCATCATCGCGGTGCCTCCACCGCCCTGCTCGCCGCCGGCGCGAAGCGTCGTCCCGGACCGGCCGGCCCTGATGACCAGGAACCTGGCGAGGGCGTTGACGAGCAGCGTCAGGACGAAGAGCACCAGCCCAGCCGCGAAGAGGGCCGAGCGATGCAGCCCCTGGGCCTCCCCGAACTCGTTCGCGATCACGGCGGCGAGGCTGTACCCCTGCCCGAAGAGGTGGCTGCCGAGCTGGGGTGCATTCCCGATCAGGATCGTCACGGCGATCGTCTCGCCGATCGCGCGCCCCAGCCCGAGCATGGCGCCGCCCACGATGCCCGAGCGGCAGTACGGGAGAACCGCAATGCGGATCATCTCCCAGCGCGTCGCCCCGAGGCCTAGAGCGGCCTCCTTCTGATCGGCGGGGACGGTGCTCATCACCTCACGGCTGATGGCGCTCACGATCGGGAGGATCATGATCGCCAGGACCAGCCCGGTGATGAAGTAGTTGGGGATCGTGACGACCCCCCCGCCGATGAAGGGGATGAAGGACAGGCGCTCGGCGACCCACTGCTCGGCCGGCTGCAGCTTGGGGGCCAGGAAGAAGATCCCCCACAGCCCGTAGACGACCGAGGGGACGGCCGCGAGCAGTTCCACCAGCACCGTGAGCGGCGCCCGCAGCCGCCGCGGGCACAGCTCGGTGGCGTAGATGGCGCTGGCGACGGCGACGGGGACGCCGATCAGCAGGGCCAGGGCGGAGGTGATCAGCGTGCCCACCAGCAGGGGCAGGGCACCGAACCGTTCGGCGTTCACGTTCCAGTCGTTGTTGAACGTGAAGCCGAACACCCCCGCCTTGGCGAAGGCGGGTTTCGCCTCCCCGACCAGGCGGATGAAGAAGTAGACGATCAGCGCCAGGATCAGCGCCGCGAGGGCGGTCAGCCCGTACTTGAGCGCCCTGTCCGGTAGACGCCCCAGCGGCGACCGCTCCAGAACGGAGCGGCCGCCGCGAGGAATCGATGCTGCCTCCACGGGCCGTTGTCTACCGGATCGGGAGGCAGATGGTCGTCATCAGCCCCCGAGCGAGGCCCCGTTGCACTGCAGCCCGGACACGCGCTTCCTTGGACTTTGCGAGGATTGCCGCGGGCAGGGTGGCGTAGTCGGCCTGCGAGAGGATCGCCTGGCCTGACGCCGAGCCCGTAGTCGAGGAACTTGACCACGCCCTTGGCGGCCGTTTCGCCGCCGGGGATCCCGGCCTTGCAGAGGTCCTTGTTCACGACGATGAACGTCTGCGAGGTGATCGGGTAGCTGTCGGCGCCCGACGGGTTGCTGATCTTGATGCCGAGGTTGGCCGGAACCGTCACGGTGGCCGCCGCGGCGCTCGTCGAGGCGAGCGTCGGCGAGACGAACTTGCCCGCCTTGTTCTTGACCGCGGCGTAGGTGAAGTTGTGGGCCAGGGCGTATGCCTGCTCGACGTAGCCCACCGCCCCGACCGTCTGCTGGACGGCGCCGGCGACGCCGGCGTTGCCCTTGGCCCCGGTGCCCGTCGGCCACTGCACATCCTTGCCTTCCCCGACCTTGCTCTTGAATTCGGGGTCCGACGGCGGCGAGGAAGCCGGTGAAGCCGGCCGTCGTGCCGGAGGAGTCGGAGCGGTGCACGACCGTGATCGCCGTGCTCGGCAGCGTCACGCCCGGGTTCAGGGCCTTGATCTCGGCGTCGTTCCAGGTCTTGACCTTGCCGATGTAGATGTCGGCGATGCGTCTTGCCGTCGAGCTTCAGCCCCGCTCTTGACGCCGGGGAGGTTGTAGGAGACCGTGATCGCCCCGAGGAACATCGGGATCTGCACCGCCGGGCTGCCGTTCTTGGCGATCGCTTCTTCGTCGGCGGGCTTGAGCGGCGGGTCGCTGGCGCCGAAGTCGACGATCTTGCCCTCGAGCGCCGTGATGCCCGCGCCCGAGCCGACGGCCTGGTAGTTGACCGTCAGGGGCGACGAGCGATGAGGCCCACTGCTGGTAGACCGGCGCCGCGAACGTCGAGCCGGCGCCCGGAGATGGTGCCTCCGCCCGAGGAGCGTCGCGGTCTTCGACCGAGGTGCTCGAGGCTGCTGTGGTTTCGAGCTCCCGCATGCTGCGAGGCCCACGGCGAGCAGCACGCAACCTGCGAGCGCGCCCATCTTGTTCTTGAACACTGCGTCTCCTTGGCTCGAATGAATGGTTCGCCCGACGCGCCAGGATCAGGTTCTGCCGTCACCGGGCGCGACGGCCCCACCGGGATGCTCTGACGGGGTCTCTTATCCGCCAGGCGCTCCGGCAAACGGGCGTTCTCAACCTCGGCAACAGTCTCTTCACCCGCCGGCGGTCTCCATGTGAACATTTCGTGAAGGCTGAGGCTGGAACCGGTAGCCGAATCCCGGGTGGGTGTGGATGAAGCGCCGGTCCGGCAGGGCAGCCTCGAGCTTGCTCCGAAGCTTGCTCACGTAGACGTCCACCGAGCGGTCGCCGGGGCGCAGATCGCCGCCCCAGACCGTCCTGTAGAGATCCTCGCGGGTTATGATCGCGCCGAGCCTGCGGGCCATGGCGGCCAGCAGCTCGAACTCCCGCACCGAGAGCGTGAGGGCCTGGCCGGTCGCGAGCACCAGGCCCTCCTCCAGCCTGATCTCGAGCTCGCCGGCATAGAGGATCTCGGAACTCTCCGGAAAGGCCGCCACGACAGGAGAGCGTCGCAACAGGCGCCGGTCGGCGAGTTGCAAAGTCGTGATCTATCGGTGAAAAAAGCGTAAATGCCCTGTGCGTCCGTGCGGCGGATCAATATGCTCGGCGGATGTCCCTGCTGCGCCGGCCCCTGGACACCGAGCTGATGGCAGCTCGTGGAGGAGTCCGGGCGCAACGTCCAGCGCTCGGGCCTGCTGCTGCGTGACCTCCTGATCGACTATCCCGAGCACGCCACCCTCGCCAGCGACCTGAAGGTATGCGAGCAGGAAGGGGACCGCATCACCCACGACATCATCCACCGCCTCGCCGGCCGGGGCCGCGTCCGCGCGCCCTTTGACGCCGGCGACGGCTATGCCCTCGCAACCGCCCTCGATGACATCGTCGACCACTCCGAGCAGGTCGCCGCCCAGCTCGGCCTCTACGGCGTGGAGGCCCCGATGGAGCAGGCGGTCGAGTTCACCGAGGTGCTGGTCGGGGCCGGGGAGCAGATCGCCCAGGCGCTGCGCTGCATGCGAACGGGCACCGAGCTCGGCCCCCACCTGGTGGAGATCCACCGCCTGGAGAACGAGGGCGACCGCCTGCAGCGCGATGGCGTCGCCTCGCTGTTCGCGGGGGGGATCGACCCGATGGTGGTGATCCGCTGGAAGGACATCTTCGAGTCTCTGGAGGCGGCGGTGGACGCCTGCGAGACCGTGGCCCACGTGCTCGAGGGCATCACGCTGAAGCAGCGCCGCCGCTGAGCGCGCTATCAGCCGAAGGTCGTCGCTGGCGCGCTCAGAGCCAGCTTGGCGCCCCTGGCCGAGCCGACCAGGAAGATCTGAAACGGGCTGGATGCACCGGCGGCCAGCGTCGTCGAGCACCGCCCGGCCGGCGGCGGCGGTCCGCCCGCCCTTGACGGCCACCGCGTAGACCACGAGTTCTCGTTGCCCGACCGGCGAGCGGTTGCTGACGCTGCCCTGGATGACTGCGATGCCGCCCGGTTCCTCGCCGAGATGGTGGGCGCCGATGGCGATGACCGGGGCGGCCCCCGCCGCGGTCTTGCCTTCGCCGGCCTCGGCCGTGACCGAGCGTCGGGCTGCCCGCGAGCTGGACCTGGTCGTCGACCCAGGTCGCCTGACCGTGGGCGGGTACGAGGCGGCGCCGAGACCAGCGAGCGGGCAAGGCCGGGCTGGGAGTTGGAGTAGAGGGGGGTGCTTCCCGCGCCGTGCACCGTGACGAGCAGGGGCACTTCGCGCTGCGCCGTCGCGCTGGTGTTGCGCAGGGTGACCACGACGGCGGCGCCTTCCGAGGTGCGCACCACGCTCGCGGAGGCGACCTTCACGCTGGTGCTCGCGCGGGGGATCTCCAGGCCGTTGGCGCCGATCGGCGAGGCGCCCGATCGGTGCAGAGCGGCCTTTTCCAGCCGGGCGCTCTTTTCCTGGGTGGTCTCGCATCCCGGCGAGCGCCAGGCCCGCGAGCGCGAGCACGGCCGCACCTCACCCGAAGGCCCCGCTGATGTAGTCGCGCGTGCGCTGCTCGCGGGGGCTGTCGAAGACCTGCTCGCTGGGGCCGTACTCGACCAGCTCGCCGAGGTGCATGAAGGCGACATGGTCGGCGACCCGGAAGGCCTGCTGGAGGTTGTGGGTGACGATCACGACCGCGACGCTCTCGCGCAGGCCGATGATCAGCTCCTCGATCGTCGCCGTCGAGATCGGATCCAGCGCCGAGCAGGGCTCGTCCAGCAGCAGCACCTCCGGATCGACGGCCAGCGCGCGGGCGATGCACAGCCGCTGCTGCTGGCCGCCCGACAGGCGCAGCGCGGAGCGGTCGAGATCGTCGGCGACCTCCTCGTAGTAGGCCGGCCCTGCGCAGCGCGTCCTCGACGGCGCGGCGACAGCTCGGGGCTGCGCCGGCGCCGGCGCCGGCCGCGCTCGGGGCGCTGCTCGGCCAGCGAGTAGGCGACGTTGTCGTAGATGCTCATCGGGAAAGGGTTGGGCTGCTGGAAGACCATCGAGACGCTGCCGGCGCAGGTCGTTGACCTCGAGCTCGTGGATGTCGGTGCCGTCGAGGCGTGATGCGCCCGGCGCGCGCGGCGCCCGCGGTGATCTCGGTGAGGCGGTTCAGCGAGCGCAGCAGCGTCGTCTTGCCCGAGCCCGAGGCGCCGATCAGCGCCAGCACCTCGCCCTGGCGCACCGGCAGGCTGACATCCCGCACGACCCAGTTCTCGCCGTAGGCCAGCCAGACGCCCTCCAGGCGCATGCGCTCGCGGACCTCGCCGACGGGCGGCCGTGGCGGCGCGCAGCGACGCGGTCGCTGCGCCCGCTGCCGATTGCCGTTCGCCGCGGGTGTCGCGCGGCGGGGCGCGACGGTCGGCTCGCGGTCGAGCGCGATGCGCCGGATCGGGGGTGGCATCAGGGGGTCCATCTCAGCCCCTCGCCGTCCCGGAGCGGAGCAGCCGTGCGAAGCGCCGGCGACGTTGCCGCGCTCCCCGCCGTCGGTGAGGCGGGTGACGATCGAGTTCAGGACCAGGACGATGATCAGCAGGACGAAGGCGGCGGCATATGCCTTCTCGTGGGCGTTGCCCTCGCCGGCGGGCGAGTTGTAGTAGACGTAGCTCGTCAGCGTGGAGCCCGTGCCGCGCAGCAAGCCCCAGCACCGGCGTGTGCCCGACCGGTTCGGTCAGCTGCGCCGCGCCGCCGAGCAGGATCGTGATGATCGCCGTGTCGCCGATGATCCGGCCCATGCCGAGCACGATGCCGCCGGCGATGCTGGGTTTGATCGCCGGCAGCAGCACGTAGCGGCTGGTCGTCGCCCTGGTCTTGCCGAGCGCGAAGGAGGCCTCGCGCATGCGCGGGCGGGAGCTGGGCGAGCCCCTCGCGGGTCGCGCCGACGACCAGCGGCAGCGCGATCAGCGACATGACGATGCCGGCGATCAGGAAGGACTGCGCGAGCGAGCCGCTGGCGGCGCCCTGGGAGAGGAAGCCGAGGAAGCCCTGCGAGAAGATCAGCAGGCCGAAGATCGCGAGCACGATGCTCGGCACGCCGGCGAGCATCTCGATCGCCGAGTCGACCGCCCGTGCCAGCCAGGCGGGCCGCGCGTACTCCGTCAGCCAGGTCGCGATGCCGACCCCGAGCGGCGCGGCGATCAGCGGTTCCGATCGCGGTCACGAGGAAGGTGCCACTCGAGCGGGTCCAGGAAGCCGCCGTTCTGGGTCTGGTGCAGCGAGGCGGCGGGCGAGGTCGACGAGCAGGCTCGGGCTTCAGGTAGGCGATCCCCTTGACGAGCATGAACAGCGACGATCGCGAGCGCGATCAGGCACAGCCCGATGCCGCTGGCCCAGCACAGCGCAGTAGAAGATGCGGTCGATCAGCGGCCAGGCGGAGATGCGCTCGCGCGGCGGGCGCACGACGGCCGTCGGCGGGCCGGAGGGCACGGACGCGGCGACGCCGGCCATCAGGCGTGGATCCCGTAGCGCTTGAGCGGCTGCTTGACCGCCCAGCCCGCCAGCGACAGCATCGCCGCGGAGACCAGCAGCACGGCGCCCATCGCGTAGATCGTGTGCGCGAGCGGTCCGATCGTCAGGCCCTCCGATTCCTGGAAGATCGTCGCCGCCAGCGGCCGCACGGGCTCGAACAGGAACGTCAGCCCGTCGAGCGGGTTGGCCGCGAAGGCGCTGCCGCCGGAGACCATCGCGAGCATCACCGCCTCGCCGAGGGCGCGGGCGGTCGCGAGCACCGTGCCGGCGGCGATCGCCGGCCAGGCCGTGCGCAGGGAGACGCGCCGGATCGTGCGCCAGCGGTTGACGCCGAGCGCGACCGAGCCCTCGCGCCACGAGGCCGGCACGGCGCTCAGCGCGTTGGCGCGTGATCGCGACCATGATCGGCAGGATCATCACGGTCAGGATCAGCGTGCCCGTCGTCAGGTTCGCGCCGTTGAGCTGCACGACGTAGATCACGGACTGCTTGCGGCGAGTTGCTGAGCAGGTGTTCGTTGATCCACGGGGCGATCGCCAGGATCCCGATCAGCCCGTAGATCACCGAGGGCACGCCGGCGAGCAGCCGGATCACCGGGTCCAGCGCGCGCCGCACCGCAGGCGGGGCGAACTCCGTCAGGAAGACCGCGGCCAGCGTCGAGATCACGAGCGCCAGCACGACCGCGGCGACGGTCGTCACGAGCGTCCCCCAGATCAAGCGGCCAGGCGCGGAAGTACAGCAGGCCGTGGCCGGGCAGGGGCGCGTTTTCGCGCATCGCTCCGCAGCTCGGCGTCGACTTCCCCGCCCGAGCCGAACCAGCTCAGGCCGTTGTAGCGGAAGGACGGCCACGCTTTCGCGATCACCGTGACCACCATCGCCCCGATCAGGACGAGGACGATCACGCCAAGCGCGCCGAGCATCAGCTCGGCGCGCCTGTCGGCGGCGGCGCCCGTGCGAGCCAGCAGCTGCTGTCGAGCGCCGCCTGAGCACCTCTCAGTGAATCGAGATCCAGCTTGAGTTGATGATGGCGTTCGACTGCGCGTTTCCCGCTCGTCACCCAGGCCAGGAACTTCGCAGCGGCGCCTTTGGGTGCGCCCTTGGTGACCATCCAGAAGTTACGCACGCCGAGGTACTGGCCGGAGCGGGCGTTGCGCAGGTTGCAGGCCACGCCGTTGTAGCCGACGGCGTTCACCCCGCCGTGTAGGCGAAGGACACGAAGCCGATCGCGTTTTTGTCGGTCGCGACCGAGTTCTGCTCCAGGCCGTTCGATGTCTTTGCCGTCGCGCTCGGCGAGATCCGCTGGCTTTCTTCCAGGAAGATGTGCTGGAAGGCGTCCTGCGTACCGGAGGCGCCGTCGCGGTCGAACAGGTCGATCGGGCCGGAGATCTTCGCCCCCGGCACCTGGCTCCAGTCGCGGACCCGCCCCGTGAAGATCGCTTCGACGCGTTTCCTGCGAGAGCGATCCGATCGGGTTGTTTGGGTTGGTGATGATGCAGACGCCGTCGCGGGCGATCTTGTTGAAGAACAGCCCGGTCGGGTCGACGTCCTTGATCGGATCGCGGGAGGAGTCGCCGATGTCGAAGCGGCCTTCGTGCACCCCGCTGATGCCGATGTCGGACTGGCCGCCGGTGACTTTCGGCTGCGGGATCTTCGGGTACGCCTTGTGGTAGGCCGCCGCGAGTTTCTGTGCGAGCGGAAGGACCGAGGTGGAGCCGCCGATGATCAGGGGCCGCCCGAGGCGGCGGCGGGGACGATCAGGGTGAGGGTGAGGACGCGGAGATTACGAGGGTGCGATGCGCGCGCACGGTGATTGCTCCTTTTCGTGGGGACGGTGTGGACGGGAGCGTCGTGGCGCTCGAACTGGGGAAACAGCAGAGCCTGCGTGTCGATGCGGTATGCGCGATCGGCGTCACCCCGCCTGGGAACACTGTCGCTCCGCAAAATGGCTGGTGTTTCGTTTTTGTGAACGCCAGCTGTCTCGCGTCTGTCTCTGCGACTCGGTGTGAACACTTTGTAAATCGACCCGCCGACTGTCGATGAGCGATGTGTTGTTTTTGTGAACGCGCATTGCAATTCGGGGCAGCCCGTGTGACGCTGGCGCCAACCGACCGGCACCCCTCGATGCTGCGGCGTGCGTGATGGCCGTGCGGACCGAGCGGGCGTCAAGCCCGCGGTCGGCGAGTCCTGATCGCGGTGCCGCGACGCCGATGTCGCCCCTCGATCGCTGCCACATGACCGATTCGACCAATCCATCAAAAGGCGCCCCGGGCGACGGAGCCGCCGACCAACGGCTCGGGCACGACCAACGGCTCCGGTACGCCGGAGGCGCGGCGCGCGGCCGTGCGCTCAGGGCTGGCCCACCGCCGCAATCCCGCCCTGGTGCGCCTCGGCGAGCTCGCCACGACGGCGCGCCGGATCGCCTTTCGCGACCCGCTGGCGCTGTTCCTGCTGCTCGTCTCGATCGGCCTCGCCGTCGCCTTCTTCTCGCTGCTCGGGGCGATCAAGCCGAGCAGCGCCGGGACGCAGGTCCCGATCAGCACGGTCGCAGAAGCTCGCCAAGCGGCACTACATCGCGACCGCCGTGCTGCTCGACCACGACAGCCGCGTCGAGGTCGACGACGACCCCGAACTCGCCACCGCTCACGGCGAGCGGGACGGTCGCCGAAACGGCGACAGGAGGGCGCCGCCGGTGAAGACCGCGGCGGCGCCTGCCGGCGGCGGGGGCCCGCGGCAGCTGTGGGCGGCCTACCCGGCCTCCGGTGCGCAGACCCAGCAGCTCGCCGCCGAACTGGCGGCCAGCGGCGCGACCGTCACGCGTCGACCAGCAGGCGGGCAAGCCGACCAAGGCGATCGTCGTCCAGTTCCTGATCCCGATCCTGCTGCTGGTGTGCCTGTTCTCGCTGTTCATGCGGGTCGGCGGCGACGGCGCCGCGGGCGGTATCGCGGCGTTCTCGGAGTTCACCGGCAAGGGCCGGAAGCAAGGGCAAGGGCACGAGAGACAAGATCACCTTCGCCGACGTCGCGGGCGCGGGCGAGGCGGTGGCCGAGCTCCGCGAGATCCGGGACTATCTCGCCGAACCGAGCAAGTACCTGACCGTGGGCGCGGCGGCGCCGAAGGGCGTGCTGCTGGTCGGCCCTCCCGGCACCGGCAAGACGCTGCTCGCCAAGGCGGTCGCCGGCGAAGCGGACGCCTCGTTCTTCTCGGTCTCGGGATCGGACTTCGTCGAGTCGCTCGTCGGCGTCGGCGCGGCGCGCGTGCGCGACCTGTTCGCGCAAGGCGCGCAAGGCCGCGCCCGGCGATCATCTTCATCGACGAGCTCGACGCCGCCGGGCGCAAGCGCGGCGCCGGCATCGGCCAGGGCAACGACGAGCGCGAGCAGACGCTGAACCAGATCCTCGTCGAGATGGACGGCTTCGCCGGCGACGGCGGCCTGGTCGTGATGGGCGCCACCAACCGCCCCGACATCCTCGACCCGGCGCTGCTGCGCCCCGGTCGCTTCGACCGGCAGGTCGTCATCGACACGCCCGACGTCCACGGGCGCCTGGAGATCCTGCGCCTGCACGGCAGCAAGCGCCCGCTCGCCCCGGACGCCTCGCTGGAGGAGGTCGCGCGCGAGACCCCCGGCTTCAGCGGCGCCGAGCTGGCCAACGTGATCAACGAGGCGGCCCTGCTCAGCGTGCGCGACGGGCGCGCGCAGATCGACCAGGCGACGCTGGAGGAGGCGATCGACCGCGTCGTGGCGGGACCGGCCAAGACACCACATCCTCACCGAGCAGGAGCGCTGGCTGATCTCGATCCACGAGGCCTCCCACGCGGTCGTGACCGAGTCGCTCGGGCACGCCACCTCGACGCGCAAGCTCTCGATCGTCGCCCGCGGCCGCCAGCTCGGCACCGCCGCGCACATGCTCTCCGACCGCGACCAGATGATCATGACCAAGCCCGACCTCGAGACGCAGCTGATCGTGATCGCCGCCGGCATGGCCGGAGAGCGGATCGCCTTCGGGCACACCTCCACGAGCGTCAACGACGACCTGCACGCGGCGACCAACCTCGCACGCAGCATGGTCACCTCGTTCGGCATGTCCGAGGCGCTCGGCCTCGTCACGATCGGCGAGAAGGGCGGCGAGGTGTTCCTCGGCGCCTCGCTGCAGGACCTCGGCTCGGTCGGGCCGGAGACGCTGAACCTGATCGACAACGAGGTCGAGCGGCTGGTCGGCGACGCCGAGGCACGCGCCGGCAGCGATCCTCGACCGCAACTGGAGCTCGGTCGAGGAGACCGCGACGGCGCTGCTCGAGCAGGAGACCCTGTCCGGGCGTGGCGCTGGACGCGGTGCTCTCGACCGTCATCGAGATGAAGCTCGACGATCTGCGCGACGTGCGCCGGGCGTCGCCGGAGGGCAAGCAAGGACTGTGACCGGCGCCGCGCCGTCACCAGCGCCCGCGCCCGGCCGGCAGGGCCCCGGCCTGTATCGGTGGCGCCGAGGTTCGCAAGACGCGGTCGGGCATCCGGCTGCCCTCGCCGGCGCTCGTCGTCGCGCTGATCGCGCTCGTGTTCTCGACGACCGGGCTCGCCGACGCCGCACGCCACGCGATCACGAGCGCGATCGCCGGTCATCCGCTCACGACCAAGCCGCGCGCCGGCGCGCGTGCTGCTGCTCGGCAAGAACCGCAAGTTCCCGGCCGCGGCGATCCCGACCGTCGCGCAACGCCAAGCGGGTCGGACGGCAAGACCGCCGAACAGCTCGCCGGGCACCTGCCCGCCGGCGACGGTCGACCTCGGCACCTGGTGCCTGGACTCCGCGCCCTACCCGCTGACGAACGCGGACGCCGGCAAGAACAACTACATCTGGGCGAGCAAAGCCTGCGAGGCCGAAGGCGGCTGGCTGCCCTCCGCCTCGCGAGCTGGTCGGCGCCGCCGACCGCGTCAAGCTCGAGTCGACGATCCACGACTCCTCGCTGACGGCCACGGTCGACCTCGACCCGACGCCGCGGCCTCAAAGACGAGCGCGAGATGAGCTCGACGCTCGTCACGACCGAGGCCGGCTCGGCGGCCGCGGGCTCGGAGGGGGTCAGCGAAGGCGCGACCGGCAACCCGCGCCAGGGCCAGCCCGACCCGATCCCGCTGCCCGGCCAACCCGCTGCCCGAATCGCTGCAGTACGTGACCGTCTACGACAACGGCAACCACGGGCGGCTTCGCCGGCTCCGAGCCGGTCAAGGAACCCCAGAACTTCCGCTGCGCGTTCAACAAGTCGCCGGGCGCGCAGAACAACTCGAACTCGTGAACGCCGTGCGGGTCTCCGCGGGATCACTCCGCGACCGGGCCCGGCGCGAGTCGCGGCCTCGGCTCTCGCTGCTCGGCCTGCTCGTGGCGCTCGACCCTCGCTCGCCGGGGCCGCGCACGGCGCGGGCCGTGATCCTGCCCGCGAAGACGATCGACGGGCCCGAGCGAGGACATCGTCGGCTTCGGCGGCGCGGCGATGGCCGAAGACGGCACCGGCGGGCTCGTCTACCTCAAGCGCGTGGACGGCGTCGCCCACGTGTTCGTCTCCCGCTACGCCGGCGGCGGCTGGCAGGCGCCGATCCGCGTCGACACCGAAGAGCCGTTCGCGGCGAGCTGGCCGCGGATCGGCGCGGCCGAAGACGGGGAGCTGATCGTCGTCTGGGCGACGCCCGTTCGCGACCGAACACGGTCGCCCGGTCTACGAGCTGCTCGGCGCCGAGCTCGGCGCCGGCTCGCAGACCTTCGGCCAGGCCGCGATCGTCGACCCGGACATCCGCGAAGCGACCGGCACGAGCCCCGACCTCGCCGTCAGCTCGACCGGGCAGGCCGACGTCGTCTACCGCGTCGTCAACTTCCAGAGCACCGATCCCGCTGCTGCACCCGGGGGACGTCGTCGAGAGCGTGCGCGTCGCCGTCCTTCGACGGCGAACGCTGGTCCTCGCTGGGCACGGTCAACCGCGACCCCGGCCTCTCGATGCGCCCGCCGACCGCAGCGAACGCGCCCGCAGATCGCGATCGGGCCGACCGGCAACGGGATCGTCGTCTGGCAGGAGCCCGAAGCGGACGGGGTCGCGCGGATCTGGGCGCGGCGCATCTTCGGGCAGTCGCTCAACTACGTGATGCCGGTGACGGCCACCGAGCTACAACGGCGCGCACGATCACCAGCGACGCGGACGCGCCCAGCGTCGCGATCTCCCGGCTCGGGCAGGCCGAGGTCGCCTACCGCCAGGCCTACGCGCGCCGGCTCGCCGCTGCCCGGCCCGCGGATCTTCCTCAACACCCTCTCCGACGGCGAATCGGAAAGCGGCGCCGAGTTCCTCGGCGCGAGCGATCGCCGACCCCGCCGTCGCCGGCGGCAAGGCCGCGCTCGCTCGGGCGCCCGAGCATCGACGTCGACGAACGCCGCGAAACGCGGCTGCTCTACGACAGCAACGGCCAGCCCGCGGGTCGTCGCAGTGCAACGACAAAGGGCGTCGAAACCGCGATCGAGCCTCGGCTCCGCCGTTCACCGGCTCGCTGCTCGGGCGCGGCGAGCCGAACTCGCCTCGGGCAGCGTGATGAACCCCGAAGGAGGCGGCGTCTCGGCCTGGCCGAGCAGCGACCCGCACGGGCGGCCCGGCGGTCGGCGTGCGCGAGGACTTCCCCAGCGGGGCCGTGCAGACGGCGCTGGTCAGCGGCGGCGCCGGCGGGCCGATCGGCGAACTGGCGGTCGGCCGCTCGGGGCTGGGCGACGGCCTCGTGGCCTTCCAGCAGGGCCCGGTCGGCGACGCCGCGATCGTCGGCGCGCAGGTGACCGCGCCGCCGGCCGCCGTTCGTGGTGACGCTGCCCGAAAGGCTGGATCAGGCCGTCGCAGGTGCACGTCGCGTGGGCGCCCGCGGAAAGCGCGAACGGGCCGCTCGACCTACCGCGTCGTGCTCGACGGGCACGCTCGTCACGCGGCCCGGTCGCAGGGCTCGGCTACACGCTTCCCCGCGCGTCAGCTCTCCACCGGCACCCACGACGTGCAGGTGCTGGCCACCGACATCTTCGGCCAGGCGATGCTGACGCGCGATCGGCAAGGTGCAAGTGGACGGCCAGCCGCCCGCGGTGCGGATCAGCCGCGCCGGCGGGCGCGTCGTGATCGTGCGCGTGCGCGACCGCGGCTCGGGCCTCGTCGCGCGGCTCGGTGCGGGTCCCTTCGGCGACGGCGCGCACCGGCTCGCGCCGCGCGCGTGCCTCGCCACCGCTACGCGCACGCCGGGGACCTATCCGGTCTACGTCACCGCCCGTGACAAGCCGGCAACAGCCGTCACCGCTCAGGCGGAGGGTGAGGGTCAGCGTGAGAGCCGGCGCCAGTGAGGCTCCTCCTCGCGGCGCTCGCGACGCTGGCGTCGCTGCGGGCGCGCCGCGCCGGCGCGCGCCGACGTGTTCGGGACGCTCTCGCTGCTCTCCGCGAGCCCCTTCGGCCAGGCCGAATACGCGCACGACCCGGCCATCTCCGAGGACGGCCGCTACGTCGTCTTCGACGGGTCGATCGGCGGGCGTGCAGCGGGGTCTGGCGGCGCGAAACCCGGCCGCGGCGCGCGCCTCGAACAGGTCGCGGGCGGCGACGCGGTGCTGCCGTCGGTCAGCGCCGACGGCCGCTACGTGAGCTTCACGACCAACGAAGGGGCGAGCCTGCCGGCGATCACCGACGGGCAGATCCACGACCGCCACGCCGAAACGGGAATCGCCCGGGGTCTACGTCCGCGACATGGCGATCGCGCCCGGGGAACCGGGCGCCTTCACGCTCGCCTCGGCCAAAGACGGACTCGACCGCAGAGCCTGCACTACGAATACCGGGAACCGACCGGCACCGGCGCCGAAGAATGCCGCCGAAGCAGAAGCGAGAGGATCGAAGACGATAGGCTCGGCGCGACGGCCGCGGGGCGCAGCGCGATCACGCGCCGACGGGCGCACGGTCGCCTTCGTCACGACGGCGCCCTCGGACCTCGCGGGGCCCGGCACGCCGCCGATGCAGGTCGCCGTGCGCCATCTCGACACCGACGAAACGCAGCTCGTCAGCGTGCGCTTCGACCCGGCCACCGGCAGGCCCGCCGATCGACCCCGAAACGGGCGGCCCGAGCCGGTGCCCGAGCGAAGCGAAGGGGCACGCTACGGCGCCGTCTACAGCACCGGCTCGCCGCCGCCGTTCACCGGTCGCCGAAGGGGGCCGGTGCACGGAGGCCTACGGCGTCCCCCAGCTCGCCGGCGCCTCGATCAGCGCCGACGGCAGCACGGTCGCCTGGCTGCGGCGCAGCAGATCTCCGAACAGGCGCGCACGCTGAGCGGCGAAACGCCTCGGAGCCAGCTACGCCGAGCCGCTGTGGAGGCGGATCGCGCGGCGGCCCGCAGGAACCGACACGGCGCGTGACCGGCGGCTCCGATCCCGAAAGCCCGGGCTGCCTGAGCCATCCCGAGAGCGCAGCTGCCCGCTGACGGCCTCGGCCTCGGACCCCTGCCAGGGGCCGTTCGCCACCCAGGACACCGGCGGCTCGGCACCTGGAACGACCGCGAAGCCGCCGACATCGTCCCGCAGCTCAGCGCCGACGGCTACGACGGTCGCGTTCATCGCGAGCGCGCCGCTCGTGGCGCAGCGCGGGCGGGTTCGGGCTCGGCGGCAGCGAATTCAACAGCGACGTCTACTGGGTGGACATGCGCGCACCCGACGCGCACAGCCGGCGCTGCGCCCGCTGACCGAGTTCGCGAGCGGCGAACAGGACCGCGACCGCGACAAACGGCCAGATCGACGACCTCGGCGATCTCCTCCGACGGCGGCAGGTCGCGCTTCGCGACGCGGCGCACGGTGTTCCCGCTCGGGAGCCCGGCGTACGTGAGCGTGCCCGGCGGCCGTGCCCGGGCTCGTCGAACTCTACGACGTCGACCTCGACAACCAGACGCTGACCCGGGTCACGCACGGCTACGAAGGGGGCGCCGCGGCGCATCCCGAAGACGAAACGCGCCGGCGAAGACCCTTACAAGCACCCGATCGACGGCGCGCTGTCGCCGTCCTTCTCGCACGACGGCGAGCTGCTGGCGTTCTCCTCGACCGCGTCGAACCTCGTCTACGGCGACGGCAACACCCCGCCGCTGAACGTCCATCGAGCGACTTCGCCGACGGCGGCCGACGTCGTTCGTCGTCACCGCGGATCGTCTTCGCATCCGAACCGACGCCGCAGAGCATCTCGCCCGCCGCCGGCCAACCCGGCGCCGAGCCGCCGTGGACGCTGCGCGTCAGCGGCCGTCTCGCTGCGCCAACGGCGTCGGTGCGGCTGCGTGCTGCGGCTGCCCGGCGCGGGCACGCTCGGGCGTGCGGCGCGGTCAGCGCACTCGCGTGCCACGCGCGGACACGGCGCCGGGCGCGCAGGCGCAGGACGGTCGCGCGCACCGTCGCGCACGCCGTCGAAGAGCGTCGCGCCGGACAGCCACGGCGACCGTCGACGCTGACGCTCCCGCTCGGCGCGGCGCTATCGCGCGCTCGGCCTCGCGCCGGCGGGCTCGCCGGCAGGGCGACCGTGACGTTCGCCGCGACCGGCCACCCGACGCTGCGCAAGACGATCGCGGTCACGTTCAGGCGCAAGCGCCCAGGCAGCCACGGCGCGCGGAGGGGCGGACGCTGATGCGGCGGCAGCCACGGAGCGACGCACGCTCGCGGCTGGTGCTGCTGGCGCTGCTGCTGGCGCTGCTGCTGCCGCCCGGGCGCCGCCGCCGCGGCCGCCGCTCGCCGACGACGGCGGGCGCGGAATGGCAGGTCGAGCAGCCGCTGCCGCCTGCCGCCGCGAACCGGGGGTCGAACCGTCCGAGCGCGCCCGTCGTCGCTCGGCCAGGATCGGCGACATCGAGTTCTGGGAACCGAACCGCGGCGCGCTGATCACCTCGGGCAACGGCAGCACGGTCAAGCCCGGCGTGTGGTTCTACGACGGGGCGAGCTGGCGCGAGCTCTCGAACCAGTGCGGCGCCACCGACGGGCGCATCGCGTGGGCCGGACCGGACGAATTCTGGACGGTCTCCGACGGGCGCGCCGGGCCAGGCGCGTCGTCACGGGCACCGAACGTCCGCCGCTGGAAGACAACACGCTCTGCCACTTCGCGCCCGGCCCGAGCGGCCGGCATCGAAATCGTCGCCTCCTACGCCTCGCCGCCGTTCCTCGGCGAGCTCCTACCTGGCGATGCACGCCGCGGCCTGCATCAGCGCCTACGCGACTGCTGGTTCGGCGGCGACCCGCTGCCCGAACCCCAGATCGGGGCGTTCCAGCTGCACTGGAACGGGCACCGGCTGGAACCCGAGCCGTTCCTGCCCGAAGGGCACGCGGCGTGGGACATGCGCCCGTTCGAAGGCGCGCCTGTTCGAGAGCCTGCGCCTGCGGCCCGGCGACCGCGTCGAAAAAGCCGTGCCGCGCCCGCCGCCGCTGCACAAGATCAACCCCGAAGGCTCGACGCACGCTGTTCGAACGCGTGTCGGCGCTCCCGCTCTATCAGGAAGGCGAGTTCTCGACCGCGCTCGACTACCTGCGCCTGAGCTCCGCCGACGAAACGCTGTGGGCGGCGGCCGGGCCGCAGCTCGGCAAAGCCGGCCGGGTCAACGGAAGCCGGCGTGACGGTGATCCGCAAAGCCGTCAGGCGGCGCCTGGAGCCAGGTGCTCGGCCCGCAGGCCGGCATCACGGACTTCCACGAACAGGTCGAAGGCTCGGGCGGCCCGCAGACGGTCTCGCAGATGCTCGTGGCGTCCGGCGCCGAGCCCGGGCACGGCGAGCGCCTGGATCGCGCTGGACTCGCAGGCGGACGTCGTCGCGCCCGGCGCGCTCACGCGGGCGCACGTCGCCCGCGTGAACGCCGACGGCAGCATCTCCGACGAAGCCGAACTGCCCGCCGCCCGAAGACCCGCACGGCCCGCTCGGCGCCGCTCAGCCGGATCGTCTGCCCCGGCCCGCACGACTGCTGGGCTGACGACCGCGAAGGGCTGGCTGCTGCATCTCGCCACGGCCGAAGAACGCGCCCACCCCGAACCCCGAGTCCGACCCGTGTTCGCGAACGTCGAGAACGGGGAACCGATCACGTTCCGCCCGCCCGACGAAGGCGTGCCGCAGGAACCCTCCGACGAACTGCCCGCCGACAACTCCGGGATCGAAGAAGAACAAGCGCCTCGAAGAAGTGATCAAACCGCCGACGCGGGAACCGGCCAAGGTGCCCGGTGCCGCTGCTCACCCACGTGCGCACGCGCGTGCTCCACCGCACGACGCTGCGAGCTCAGCTTCCACCTCGCGGTGAAGGCCCGCGTGCGGCTGCTGGCCGAACGGCGCCGGAACGTCGTCGCCCGGACGGCGATGCGCACGCTGCAGGCGCCGGCAACCGCAGCCTGCGGCTGAAGCTCGACCCGAAGCGCTGGCCGACGAAGCTCAACCTGCAGACGCACGCGCTCGCCCCGCTGCCGACCCAGACGACCGCCGCGCCCAACGTCAACAGCGTCTCGACGTCGCTTCGTCGCCCCGGCGCGGCACCCTCCTGACGGGACTGGTCCCTATGAACCGCCGAGCGCAGGCGACGCCGAGCCGCCCGCTCGCGGCGGCTCGGCGCGGGCGTCGCTCGCGGCCGCGGCGTGGTGCTGGCGCTGCTGCTGACGGTGGGGCCGTCCGGCTCCGCCGCCGGGCGTCGTCCGGCGCCGGCGAACTCGTCGCGCAGACCGACTGACTCGTTCCCGGCGAGCGCGTCACGCTGTTCGGCGCCTCGCCCGGCGAGGCGCCCGGCGAGGCGTGGGGGATCGGGCCAGAACGCCGAGCGCGCTCCGTGCCTGCTCCGCTACACGCAGGGCTCGGGATGGACGCTGGGGCCCGGCTTCCTCGACTCCGCCGGCGCGCCGCTGTCGGGCTTCGCGCTCGACACGCCGGAAGCGTTCCGCCGTGCAGACGCCCAGCCCGCTCGCGGGCCAGATGACGCCCGACGGCGCCGGCGCCCTCGCTCGGCACCGTCGGCTCCGGCGGCTCCGCGCGGCAGGTGGTGCTCGTGCGCGATCCCGGCGGCGCATTCCAGGAAACGCGCCGGTGCCCGAGCGGAGAAGAAGGGCTCGGCGAAGGGGAAACGCTGTTCGGCGTCAACCGCCCGCCGATGATCGCGGCGCTCGAAGAAGGCGGGCGGCGGCGCCGGCGCGCTGGTCGTGCCCGTGCCGGCGAGCGGGGTCGACCGGGCGTGCTGCACTGGGACGGCACGAGCTGGACCCGCGAGCCGATCGAAATGCCGGCGAAGAGCAGCGAACAGTTCGAAGTGCTCGCGATCGGGGCGAGCTCGCCCGGCGAACGCCTGGCTGCTCGCGAGGCTCTCCCCCGAATACAAGGCCGGCTCGCGTGGCGCTGTTCCGCCGCCACCTCGGCGGGGGCACGCCCAGTTGGCAGCCCGTGGCACCCGAAGCCCGGGGGCGAAGCCGGGGAACCGCTCGAAGCCGAAGGCGAAACGTTCATCGATGCCCGACGGCGACCAGGCGCAGATCCTCACCGTCACCGCCGGCGGCGTCTGGCTCGACGGGCTGCGCCGCGAAGTGCAGGCCTCGACGACGCTCTACTTCAACCCCGAAGGCGAAGCGAACTCCGGGAGCGTCACCGGCATCTGGTGCAGGGTCCCCGCGAGCGCGCCCGCGGGGACGAAAGGCGTGCGGCGGCGAACTGCCCCGAAGCGCTGCCCGACCGACTACTCGCGCAGCTTCGCCTGGCCGGGCTCCGGCGGCTTCGGCGAACGGGTCGTCACCGGGCTGTCGCGACGGCCGTATCCTGCGCCTGATCGGGAGCGCGCTTCGACGACGGTGCTCGCTCGCTCGAGCGGCGACGCCGGAGCGACCTTCGGCGCCGCCTTCGCCAGCGCAGCATGACGGGTGGCTCGGCAAAGAAGCTGCTGCCCGGTGCACCTCACGACCGCGTCGAACGCCGCGCCGAGCACGCCTGCACGCCGTGGCCGGTGCCGTTCCGCTTCGCCCTGACCGCACTCGCACCGCAGCCCGGGGCGCCGTCGGGCGCTAAAGCAGCGAAGTGCTGGCCGTCGGAGACCGCGGCGAGGTCGCTCGCTATCACCCGGGCGAGGGCTGGTTCCCCGAAACGCTGCCGGGCCCGGGCGGCAAGCGCGAGACGCCGCGCCTGCGCGCGGTGGCGTGGCCGACGCCCGAACCGCGCCTACGCGGTGGGGGACAGCGAAAAAGGGGCCGGGCAGATGTGGCTGTGGCGCGGCGAAACGGGACTGTGGGAAAAAGACCCGGCGATGCCGCTGAACTTCCGCGGCAACCTGCTCGGCATCGCCTTCGACCCCAACAACAGCGCGCGCGGCTACGCCGTCGGGCAGCGGGGCGTGCTGCTCAGCTACGGCAAGAGCTGGACCCAGGAAGAAGAAGCAGAGCATCCCGCCCGCCGCCCGCGGGGCCAACTTCACCTCGATCGCCTTCGCCGGCTCGGAAGCGATCGTGGCCTGGCGCAAGCTCATGCAGCAGGGCCAGAACGGCTACGCCGGCGGCGTGATCGTCAACGACGGCTCGGGCTGGCGCGAAGACGAGGCCGCCGACGCGGCCGCTCGGTACGAACGCAGTGCCGTGGGCGGTCGCGGCGCTGCCCGACGGCGGCGCGGCGTTCACCGCGCAGAGCTCCACCCAGGGTGCGACGATCTATCGAGCGCGGCAGTCCCGGGCGCGCCCTGGCAGGGCGTGACCTACCCCGGCGGCTTCGCTCCCGGCGCGCTGGCGGTGTTCCGGGAAGGAGGCGCGCTGCGGGCGATCGGCACGAGCAGCGAACCGGCGACCTTCACGGCCGAAGAAGAAGTCGCCGCCCCCTCCGGGGTTCCCGCCGATCCTGGTCGACCCCTATCCGCTGCCGAACGACCTCGAACCGGGGCGTGCTGCGCCAGACGGCGACCGGCTGGAGCGACGAGGAGCACGAACTCAACGACGCCCGGGAACCCCCGGGCGGCTACGTCTTCTGGGACACCCCGAAGGTCCCGACCCGGTCAACGCGGTGCTCGTGGACCCGACGGGCACCCAGGGTTGGGCCGTCGGCGGGGTGGTCGACAACAAACACGCCCTGCTCGACACCGCGGACATCTTCCGGTATCCCAGCCGACGGCGCAGCTCGCCTCCGAGCGTCGCCTCCGCACCCGAAAGACCACGAGCGGCGGCCACGCGACGTTCGCGATCGGCGGCGGGGCAGCGTGCGCCGCCCCCTGCGCGGCGCGCGCCGACACCGGCATCGGGCCCGACCGTGTGGCTGGCGTCGCGCGATCAGCCGAGGCCCGGGAAGCGGTCAAGACTCACCGGGAACCGGGTGCGGCGCGTTCGTCTACACGGGCCCGGGCGTGACCAGCGGCCAGACGGCCGGCCCGCCGGCTGATTCCCGGTGCCCATGGCAGGAGGAGGAGCGCTACTGCCGCAGCGTGGTCCGGCGCCAGAAGCTCCCGTCGTACGCCGCGCCCTCGCCGACCGACCGCGAAGGCGCGCGAAGCGAGGGCGCCTTCGCGAGCGCCTTCGCCGGCCTTCGCCGACGCTCGGGGCGCTGCTGGCGAACGCGCCGCGTGCACAGCCACGCCCGGGCTGCGGGGCCGCCTTTACTCGCTGGTCTCGACGGCGTGCACCTGATCATGCTCGACCCAGCAGCGAGGTCGGGCGACGAAGAGCGGCAGTGGCTGGAATCCTGAACTCGCCAGCTCGCGGCGCGGCGCCGGTCAGCGCGATCGTCGTCGGCAACGCCGACCTGCCAGCGCGAATACACCGAAGGCCGCCCGGGCGCGCGGGCGCGGTTGCCGCGATGGAACGCGGGCAAAGCAGCGGCGTACTTCTTCGACTCACCCGAACAGAACGTCAAGGAGACGCCGACGGGCGCGAAGAAGCAGCACCAAAGCCTTCGGCTCGGGGACGCTCGGCTACGTCAACGTGCTCGAGCGAAGAAGACGGGCGGCTTCATCGGCCAGAGCGGCTTCCTGCTCGCCGAAGTGGGCTCCGAGCACCGAGAAGGACGAACAGAGCCGCTACCCGCGAACGTCAGGCTGATCCCGAACGTCGGAGAACTGGCGCATGGAAGCCCAGCAGGGGACGCTGCTGCGGCGCAGCCAGGCGGCCTCGTTCGCGGGCCTCGCGCGGCGGCCGCGGTCCGGCAACCGCTCCCACAACAACGGCACCGAACACGAAATCGCGCCCATACATGCAGATCCCCTCCAACTGCATCGGCGCGGGCTGCGAAACAGGGGATCGAACCGGAATACAGAATTCAGCTCCTCCGAAGCCGCGCACTCGGCGAGTTCGTGAAGCGCAACATCGAACTCGCCAGAACCGAACGCCGTCCTACACGACTCGCAAGCGGCAACCGATCTCCAGAAGCCGAAGGGGGCAACGACGGCCTGTTCTGCGCCTTCAACGCGACGCCGCAGACCACCGATCAAGTGATCCTCAAAACCGGCAACCTGACGCTACTCGCTGCCGGTGACGATCCAGGCCGGCAGCGTGCGCCAGCCGTGCGGTACGACGCGCGCTGGCAACCAAACCAGCCGTGGCCGAACCAGAGCCGGCGCGGCTCGCCGCCGCCGCCGGTCGAAGGCGGCGGCCCGCCGGCCACGCGCCGCGCCGACGGGGTCACGTGCCGCGTGCCCGCCGCGCGCCGGACCCGGCCCCGGCGCCGCGCGGCGCACCGCACCGCGCCGCCGTCACAGTTCCTCGCCGCAGGCGGCGCCGGTCGCGTTCCTGCCGGCGTTCGTGCCGGTGCCGCTGCCGACCCCGGCGCGGCCGACCCCGCCGAGCGGCACCTCGGCGGTCACCTCGCCCGTCGAGGCGGCCCAGAAGGAAGAAGAGGAGGAGGCGGCGCCCGAGTCGGTCGAGCAACGCGGCCGTCGCCTACCGCCCGAGCGAACACGAGATCCCGCCGGTCTACCTGCTCGGGCTGGTCGTGCTGGCAGCGTTCGCCGGGGCTTCGCTGCGCGGCCGCCGCGGACGGCGGGGGCGGAAGATCGAGGTGGCGCCGGCGACGGTCAGCGCGAGCCGCGCGCAGCGGCGGATGCGGGGCGCGAAGGGCCCGCTGGACTGAACGCGGCCTGTGGCGCACGCTAACCTCCGTTCACGGTTTGATTACGCGATCGCCCCTCGCAGCCGCGACCATCGCTCGCGAGGACGGCGCGGCGTCGGCGCGAGAGGCCGCGGGGGGCGGCCGCAGCCCTGTGGGCCGGCGCCCGCAGGCGCCCTCGCCACGAGGCCCAGCGCAACGAAGGATCGGAGCGTGATGTCCCACCGCCGCCGTGCAGTTCTCCGGCTGCTGGCGCTGTCTGCGCTGCTGCTGACGGCGGCGCTGGCGACGGCGCGCGCCGCCAGGCCGACCCGTACGGGGAACTCGGCGCACTTCGGCGAACAAAGGGAACTGCCGACACCGGAAGCGGCGTTCGGCGTCAACCCGGCCGACGACAGCGTGTTCGTGCGTCGACCAGGAGAAAGAAGGCGAGAACTTCCGCATCCAGAAGTTCGAAAAGATCTCGCGGCGCGTACAAACCGGTCGCCTCGGCGCTCGTTCGAGCCCAAGGACCCGGGCAGCGAAGAATCCAGCGAAGTCGAGGGCGTCGCATTCGACCCCGAAAAGGAGCGCGCGTACGTGCTCGCGCTCGAGGAAAGGCCCACGGGGAAGCAAGATCGACCAGGGAGACAGTCGCCGCGGGCGAACTGCTACGCGTTCAACATCGACCCCAAAGCGGCGCCAAAATCGAATTCGCCGTCGGGACCGAAGAAGGCGTGCTCGCCCGGCCCGAAAGAGCTCAACCGCCTGTCGGAAACGAATTCGGCTGAAGCGCTGCTCGTACCCCGGCGGGCTCGCCGTCAACCCGGTCAACCACCAGGTCCTGATCACCGGCTAGGGATCGCGGCAAACTCGAAAAACATCGAAGAACAGACGGCGGTCGTGAGGCGGTCGAAGACCGGCGAAATCAAGTCCGGCTGGGTGGACAAAAAGAATTCTTCGAAAAATGCGCATGCCTCACCTCGCCCGTCGTGACCTCGACCGGCCAGATCTACGTGCTCGGCGGCAGAAGAGGAAATCGACGAAATCCCGTCGACCTGACCTCGGCGACGGCGCCCAAGAAGGTCTTCCGGCTGCCCGGGCGTGGAATTCTGCAGCCGAAACCAACGAATGCACGTGTCAGGAAAAACTGACGCGATTCCCGGGCGAACTCGGCGAAGACGGCGCACGAGATGTCGATCGGCGCCGAAGGGCGGATCTACGTGCGCGTCCGCATCGGCTCGCCGGCGAAGGCAACTTCTCGTTCGGCGGCGGTGATGGTGCTCAAGCCCAGCCTCGAAGAGCTCGGATGGATCGGGCGGCGGCAGCTCGGCCAGCGAAACGAAAGCCTGCGCGGTCAACGAACTCACCGCCAACAAGCCGCAAGGTCGGCGGCGGGCAAGGAAGAAACGGTCGTTCATGCCTAGTCCAGGCCGTGCGCGAAGACGCCGAAGGTCCTCGAGCTCGGGCCCCGGCGGCGGCAACTGCCCGAAGGGCATCGGCGACGACACCCACCGCGAAGGCCGGCGGCGTTCGAACTGGAACTCGTTCCCGATCGCCGACAAGGTGACGCTCTCCTCGACGATGACCCAGGCCAACGCCGTCAGCGTCGAATGGGAATACGGCGACGGCATCGCGGACCCAGACGGTCAACGAACGCCAGCAGGAAACGCACCCTCGGTCGAACACAAATTCCTCAAAGAAGGCAAATTCACGGTCACCGAGAAGATCCACACCGACAACCTCGCGACGCCGCTGATCACCAAGACGCAGGTCGATCACGATCCTCGGGCCGCCGACGGTCAGCCACGAAGAAGCGATCGTCGAAGCGCACCTCGGTCACACTCAAAGGCGAAGTCAACCCGAACCTCCAGCACACGCGAATGCCGCTTCGAATACGGTCCGGTCGGCGAAGCGTTCCCGACCAGCAAGAAGGTCCCCTGCCCCGAAGCCCCGGCGAAGGCGACGAACCCGTCGCCGAGTCAGTGAAGGTCACGCGGCCTCGAAGAAGGGGCCGAATACCACTTCCGGCTCTGGGCCAAGAGCCCGAGCGGGGAAACGCTGCAAGGAAGGCACGAAATTCCTGATCCCCGTCGACGGGTGGTCCCGAAGGCCGAAACGCAGGCCGCCTCGAGCGTGGGCAGCGAAACGGCGACGCTGAACGGGCGCGGTCAACCCGGAACGGCAACGCGACGACGTGCAAGTTCGAATACGGGACGACGATCGGCCTACGGCAAAGAAGCGCCGTGCGCGACGCGAGCCCGGCAGCGGCTCGCGCTCGTGGCGGTGAGCGCGGCGGTCGGCGGGGCTGACGGCCAGCACGACCTACCACTTCCGGCTCGTGGCGGAAAACGCGGCGAAAAAGAAGGCCATGGGCGTCGACAGCGAATTCAAAACGCGGCGAAGCCGGCGCCGCGCCACGGCGGAAACCACGCGGCGACGCGAAGTGCGCCAGACGGCGCGCGAAGCTGGACGGGAAGTCAACCCCGGAGGCGAACCGACGACCTGCGAATTCGAATACGGCACGAGCCTGCCGTCCGGCAAACATGCGCGCCGTGCTCCAGCGCGCCGGGCAGCGGCAAAGCGACCGTGGCCGGTCTCGGCGCCAGCTGGAAGGCCTGACTCCCGGCACCCTCTACCACTTCAAGCTGGTCGCCGAAAACGCGCTCGGGGAAGGCGAAGGGGCGGAAAAGGCACTCACGACGCGGTCAAAGGCCGCGCCGTCCGCCGAAACGCAGGCGGCATCCGGGATGGCCAGACGACGGCGACCCTGAACGGCACCGTCAACCCGAACGGGCGAAACGACGACGTGCAAGTTCGAATACGGCACCGCGACCGCCTACGGCGGCGCACTCCCCTGCGCGAGCTCGCCGGGCAGCGGCAGCGAGCGGCGTGCCGGTGAGCGCCGTCGCGTGGGCGGGCTGTCGGCGGGCACCGATCTACCACTACAGGCTCGTCGCCGAAAACGCCGCCAAAGAAACCGGCGTCGGGCGCGGACAAAAAATTCACGACGGCGACCAGAAAAACCGCCGCCGCCCCCGCCGACGACGCCTGGGCCGACGCCCCGCCCCGCCGCCGGGCAAGTGGGTGCTGCACGCACAGCGAAATCAAAGCCGGTCCCGAACGTCACGATCGCCGGCACGTCGATCAGCGGTCAGCCCCGCGGGGCCTTCCCCCTCAAGCTGAGCTGCCCGGGCGAAGAGACGAGCTGCGCCGGGAGCGGTGACGCTCAAGACCCTGACGGCGGTGCGCGGGCGCTCGCCCGCGGCGCACCGCGAAGAAGAAGGCGATCCTGACGCTCGCCAGCGGCTCCTTCACGATCGCGGCGGGCAGCTCAAGGCGGTGACGCTGCACCTGTCACGCCAAGGCCAAGGCGCTGCTCGCCAAGATCGCACACGCTGAGGGCGCGCGTGACGATCGTCGCGCACGATCCGCACGGGTCGCTCGCACACGACGACCGCGGTCATCACGCTGAAGGCGGCCAAGAAGAAGCACCACTGAGGCACGCGGGATCGGCCCGGGCGCGTGCGCCGCTCTGGCCGGTCACGGCCCGTCGACGTCCGGTGATCTCACGACGTGATGCTCGGCGCTCGGCAGGCGCGCGCGCCCGACGGAATCGCAGTGAACGTCTCGTCGAGAGAATGCGGCGAGGCCGCGTCTGAGCCCTATGTGGGCCGATGTGAACGAGCGGTAAAGCCATTGCTGCCCATGTGATAACGCAGCGGCCGCTTGTCACGAGATGTGAAGACGGTCGCGGCGTTACTCGCTGGCAACACTGTCAAGTCCCCGTCGGATAGACAGACTACGAACCGCAGACTGATGGCGGGGGGCGCGGGTCGGCTCTCCGAACAGGTCGGTCCAGGAGGGGCGAGCCTCTCCCGCGGTCGGCAACGGAACATGCTAACCAGGAGGTAGTGGAGTAATGAGATTCCTCTCTGCGCGCCGAGCGATCTCGGCGGGCATCGTCGCGGCGGCGTCGGTCGCCGCGCTCGCGGCCCCCGGCACCGCGAGCGCAGTGCTGCCGGGCCACTGCAAAGGGGCCAGCACCGAAGGTGCCGGCTCCTCGTTCCAGGCCGAAGCCGAGGTCGTCTGGGACAAGGGCTTCGAACGTGAACAAAGCCGGCTGCCCCGGCGGCCCGACGGTGACCTACAAATCGATCGGGAGTGGCGCCGGCTACAAACAGTGGCACGAACTCCACAACTTTACGGCACGGTCGGCTTCGTCGGCACTGACAACACCGTCAACCCGGCCGAAAAAGAAGCCGTCGAAGCAGAGGTCGAACAAAGAAGTCGAGCAAGGTGCTGACGATCCCGGTGCTCCAGGGCGCCGAGGCGATCGTCATGAACCTGCCGGAAAACTGCACGGCCAACGTCGACCGTCGCGAGCGGCCGGCTCGGGCTTGACCAGCTCGACGCTCGAGGGGATCTACAAAGGCGCGATCACGAACTGGAGACAGATCGAAGAAGCCGAAGGCACCGGCAACAAACTGACCGGCGCTGGGATGCAACACGGGAACGGCCGATCACCCCGGTCGTCCGCAAGGACGGCTCGGGCACGACGCACATCTTCAAGAAGTTCCTGGGCCAGATCAACGCTGGCAAAATGGCATTCGAAGGTGGCACCGAACACACCTGGGCTGAAGCAGCTGAAGGTGGCGCCATCAACAAGAAATGGCCGACCGCGGCGAAAGTCAACATCGCCACGACCGAAACGCAACACGGGCGTCCTGAAAACGGTTGCCGAAACCCCGGGCGCCGTCGGCTACGCGGACCTCGCGCAGGCTCGCAACGTGGCCAACGGCGGCTTCACGGGCCAGAGCACATCGCGCTTCTGGGCGAGTTCTGGAAAGCAGCCACAAGGAAAAGAAAGGCGTGCATCACGTCGCGCAAGTACCAGGACCCGTCGACCAACGGTGACACTGCTGGAATCGGCGAACTCCAACTGCAAGAAGACCGAGTACGCCAACGGCGCGGCGACGTTCCCGCCGCCGACCGGTCGACGCAACCGTGGAACGAAGTGACCTCCACGAGCACGTCGAAGACCTACCCGCTGTGCGGGCTGACGTACGCCCTCGTGCTGACGAACTACGAGGCGTACACAGGCGGCACGGCCACCGAGGCCCAGACGGTCAGGGACTTCATGGAATACGCCCTGAGCAAGAAAGGCGGCGGCAAGGAAATCAAGAACAACGACTACTTCGAACTGCCGAAGGGCCTCAACGGCGAGGCTCTGGAAGGGGTCCAGAAGATCGAAGACTAAGGCATGCCTGATGCCTGCACGCCGGCCATAGACGGCAGGCGTGGTTGGATCGGCCGGCTCGCCCAAGGATTGGGCGGGCCGGCCGAGCCTTTTCGGCTCGCGGTGCCGGCCTCGCGTGGCGGGCGGCCGTGCATGGCAGCCGCCCTCCGCGGGACGGGTCGCCGCTCTTCCTCCCCGACGCCCCCCCCAAAGGCAGTTGACAACGTGAGGAATGCTGGCTATACAACGTGAGGAATGCTGGCTATGGTGCCCGCGCACAGGCTCGGGGGAGCCGTCACACCCCGGCAGGCAAGCGACATGCACATCGATCCATTCATCGTTCTCGGCAGCGCGATCATCGGCTTCCTCGTCGGCATGACCGGAGCCGGCGGCGGCGCGCTGATGACGCCGATGCTGATCCTGCTGTTCGGGGTCAAGCCGTCGGCGGCGATCTCCAGCGACCTCGTCGCGGCCGTGATGATGCGCCCCTTCGGCGCCGCGGTGCACCTGCGCAAAGGCACCGTCAACCTGCAGCCTCGTGCGCTGGATGGTGCTCGGCTCGGTGCCGATGGCCTTCCTCGGGGCCTACCTCCTGCACGTCATGGGCCACGCCAAGGCGGCGCAGAGCAACATCGAGACCGCCCTCGGGGTGGCGCTGCTGGTGGGGGCCGCGGCGATGGTGCTCCGCTACGTCCTGGACCGCCGCGGCGGGCACGACCGCAGGGGCGTGGTGCACGAGGTCGTGCCCCATCCCCTGCGCACGATCGCGATCGGGATGATCGGAGGGATCGTCGTGGGCATGACCTCGGTGGGGTCGGGCTCGCTGATGATCATCCTGCTGCTGTTCCTCTACCCGATGCTGGGGGCCAACCAGCTGGTCGGGACCGATCTGACGCAGGCGGTGCCGCTGACGGTGGCGGCGGCGCTCGGAGCGCTCGCCTTCGGCCACGTCGAATTCGGCGTGACCGTCTCGCTGATCATCGGCAGCGTGCCGGCTGTGCTGATCGGCTCGCTGTTCTCCTCCACCGCTCCCGATCGCTACGTGAGGCCCGTGATCACATTCGTGGTGATGGCCTCGGGCCTGAAGTACGTCGGCGTCGGGACGACGGCGCTCGGCTGGATCCTATGCGTGGTCCTTGCCAGCGGCGCCACGGTTTGGGTGGTTCGAAAGCGTCCCTGGGAGAGCCAGGCTCCCGCGATCGAATCGGGCCACACCGACGTGACCCCGCAGCCGGAGCTCGAGGAGGCGCCACTCCCCTGAGCCGCGACGGCGGCCGGCCGCCGACGGCCTGCAGAGGCGCTCGCGACCGTCGCCGGGCGGCGGGCGGCGGGCCTCGATACCGGCTTTTCCGCAGCCTCCCCGCCGGGTCTTGCTTTAGGTGTGGGCGATGTTTATGATCCTCACCCTTAGCCGCGGTCACCGGATCTCGACATCTGTTGGGTTCGCTACCGCGACTATTCCGGGGAAATGGGTGTCGTACGCAAGGAGGCCGAGGGGCCGTGAGTGTGGAGACAGGGAGTAGGGGGGAAGCGGGCGTCCCGTGGAACTCCGTGAGTGTTGCTGCTGGTGCGAAGGGATTTCGCGGGCTGGCCGGACGACGGCGGGTGCTGGCTCCCGGTATCTCGGAGGTCCGCGGGCCCGCCGCCGAGCATGCGGCGGGACGCCCTCTTTCGGCGCAGCCTCGCGGTCGCCGACCTGGCGGCGGTCGTCGCCGCCTTCCTGATCACGATCGCCGTCTCGCCCCGTGCGGTCCACCTGACCTGGGCCGCCGCGATGGAGCTTCCGATCCTGCTCGTCGCGGCGAAGATGACCGGCCTCTACGACCGCGATGAGACCCTCCTGCGCAAGACGACCCTCGACGAGGCGCCGAAACTGTTCCAGCTGGCGACGCTCGGGACGGTCCTCGCATGGCTCACGGGCGGGTTGATCGTAAAGGGCTACCTCGATCGCCACGAGGCCCTCTTTCTCTGGCTGGCCCTCGCCTGCCTGCTGATTCTCTTCCGCTCGGTCGCGCGGGCTCTCGCGCTGGCCGTCGCCCCCGTCGAGCGATGCCTGTTCATCGGCGACGAGCTCTCCGCCGAGACGATCCGCTCGAAGCTTGACTGCAACGGTGGCGTGAAGGCCAAGGTCGTCGCCCACCTCGACCTCGACAAGGTCGCGCCCTGGTCGACCGACAGCTTCTCCGAACCCCGCCTGGCCGAGATCCGCGACCTGGCCCGCACGCTGGACGTGCACCGCGCGATCATCGCCCCCCGAAGCGCCGACGCCGGCGAGATGCTGAACCTCGTTCGCACGCTCAAGGCGGTCGGGGTGCGGGTCAGCGTAGTGCCGCGACTGCTCGAGGTGGTCGGGTCCTCGGTCGAGTTCGACGACCTGCATGGGGTCACCGTGATGGGGGTTCGCCGCTTCGACCTCACCCGCTCCTCGGCGGCCTTCAAGCGCTACTTCGACCTGGTCGGCGCCGCGCTGGGCCTGCTCGCCGTCGCTCCCCTGATGCTCGCGATCGCGATCGCGGTCAAGCTGGACAGCCGCGGACCGGTCTTCTTCCGCCAGCTGCGGGTCGGCCGCCACGGCAAGCGCTTCTACATGCTGAAGTTCCGCACGATGGTGCCGGGGGCGGAGGAGATGAAGGACGCCCTGCGCCACCGCAACGAGGCCAAGGACGGGCTCTTCAAGATCGCGGACGACCCGCGCGTGACCCGCGTCGGCAGGTGGCTGCGGCGCAGCGCCCTGGACGAGCTGCCCCAGCTGCTGAACATCGTCAGGGGAGAGATGAGCCTGGTCGGTCCGCGGCCGCTGGTGATCGAGGAGGACCAGCGCATCGAGGGCTGGCACCGCCGGCGGCTGGAGCTGATGCCCGGCATGACGGGGCCCTGGCAGATCCTCGGGCCGGCGCGCGTGCCCCTCCGGGAGATGGTGGCGATCGACTACCTCTACGTGGCCAACTGGTCGCCCTGGAGCGACATCAAGATCCTGCTTCGCACCGTCCCGCACGTCCTCGGGCGTCGCGGGCTCTGAGCACAGCCGCCGCGTCCTCTAGGGAACGGGTTCGGTCGCCGGCAGGCCCGAGGAGGGCGTCGTGGCCTTGGGGGTCCTCGCGTGGGTCTTGCCGGGCGGGTTGGTCGTGGTGGTCGTGGTCTTCTTGGTCGATGCCTGTTCCTGCTGTTTGATCTTCGCTGCCGCTTCTTGTTCCTTCTTCTTGGCGGCCTTCTTGGAGGCTTCTTCGCGCTTCTTCGCGTTGGCTTCCGCTTCCTTTTCGCGCTTCTTGGCAGCCTTCTTGGAGGCCTCTTCGCGCTTCTTGGCCTTCGTTTCCGCTTCCTGTTCGCGGCTTTTGCCTTCGATCAGGGCGAGGTTTTCGCGGTCCTGGGCGAGTTCGGCCGCTTCTTCTTTGCGGGCGGCGTCTTCTTCAGACCCGGCGGCTTCGCCGGCCTTGACGCCCCCGTTCTTGGCGGGATGCGACCCACCCACGGCGCAGGCGGAGACGGACAGGGCGCTGGCCAGGCACAGGGCGAGCGCGACCGCGCTGACGGGCGGTCTCATGGCCCTCAAGCGGCCCGCGACGGAGCCTTCGGAGAGGGGGGGATGCTCTTGCGGCGGCATTGATGACAGCCTAGCCAGTGCCCGGGCCGTATCCGCCGACTTCGAGCCTGTGGCAGGCTCAGCGAACGAGGTGGGCCCGCGAGCCGAGACGGCCCGAGACGCGGGGGCGCGTGTGCCGCTGCGCGCTTGCGGGACGCGAACTCTCACCCGCCGTCCGCCACACGCGGATTCCGCCGGGCAGGGCGACGGGCGCGTCGTTCACGGGCCCGGGTCCCGCGTCGCCCGCCGCCGCGCTCTGGCACAGCACTACGACGAATCCGAGGAGGGCGATCCAGAGGGTGGGGATGAGGATGAGAAGCATGGTTCGTATTGATTACCCGGACCGCGAGAACGGCTGGTCGCGAGGGCGGGATCAGTATCGGCAGGCTATGCCCGCATCTTGAACGGCCGCTAAGCGGTGGACGAACGGCGGTTAAGAATCGGCCCTGCGGCCGATCGCGGGTGCCGCCCCGAGGAATGTCTCAAGCGCGGCGGAGATCTGCTCGCAGACTCGGTCGGCGGCGAACAGGCGGGCGGCCTCGGCGTGGGCCTGTGCGCGCACCGGCGCGGGCTCGGCCCCGAGCCGCCCGATCATCGTCTCGATCCCGGCCACCATCCCCTCGACGTCGCCGGGGGCGACCTCGACGACCACGCCGCGGTCGACCCCCTCGATCGCCCCCACCTCGCTCGTCCCCACGATCGGCACCCCGGAGGCGAGCGCCTCGGCGACGGTCAGCCCGAACGGCTCGTACCTGCTCGCCTGCAGGAGGATGTCGGCGCTCGCGAGCTCGGCCGGTACCTCCGTCGGTGGGAAGCGGCCGACGAACTCGGAGTTCTCGGACGGCAGGTCCTCCAGCAGCTTGCGGTAGTCGGACCACAGGCTCGCCCCGCCCATCACCCGTACCCGGGCGGGAATCCCGCGCTCGAGCAGCCTGTGCGCGACCGCAACGACGTCCTCGACGCCCTTGCGCGCCGATACGCGCCCCAGCACGAGGACCGTCGGCGGATGGCCGAGGCCCCTGGCCAGGTCGGCCCCGGCGAAGCGCTGCATGCGTATCGGGTTGGGGATGACGATCGTGCGCTCTCGGGGGAAGCCGTAGTCGTGGAGCATGTGATCGCGGAACACGCTGCTGATGCAGATCAACAGTCGCGCGCGGCGGATCCGCCGGCGCTGCACGACCGATCTGACGGCCATCGTGGCGGCTGCGATCAGGAGCGTGTGCAGCGGCTGGCAGCGCAGCGCGAGACGGCGCTCCTTGACCAGGAATCGCAGCTCACCCGCGATGTGGGTCTCGGGATGGATCACCAGGGGAACCTCGCCGCGCAACCGAGCCGGCATCCCCAGCGACTCGATGTTAGAGAACTGGTAGATGACGTCATAGGGATTCTCGCGATGGTTTCGCAGCACCTCCCGGCGCATCCGCAGCGAGGCCAGGCCTCGGGAGGCGAGGCTGGTCATGAACCTGCCGATCCGGGTCCGGTTGTACCAGCGGTTCCAGCGCCACTCGCTGGTGCCCCCTATGAAGCGCAGGTTCTCCTGCTCGGTCAGCCTCGCCGGCAGCGCCGGATCCACCGCCGGCAGGAAGCAGTCGATCCGATGGCCCAGGCTCGGCCAGTCCCGCCAGCAACTCGGTCGCCACGCCCGGGACCCCGCCGCTTTCGCGCGCGCTGGGCCCGGCCCCCAGCCAGGCGATGTGAAGCGATGAGGACGGCATGCGCGGCGCTCACCCTATATGGACGTCATCGAGCCGGCGCGTCCGCGAGCGCTCTCGCCACCTGCTCGGCGATTCGCCGCTGGAACACCTCCACAGAGAAGCGAGCCGCGTTCGCGCACGGCCGCCTGCGGCTCCATCCCGAGCTCGTCGATCGTCTCGATCGCAGCGGCGAAGGCGGGCACGTCGTCGAGGGGCACGAGACGTCCGGTCTGGCCGTCGAGCACCGTCTCCAGCGCCCCACCGGCCGCCGCGGCGATGACCGGCCTTCCCGCCGCCTGGGCCTCCACCGCGGTGATGCCGAACTCCTCCATCGCCGGAACGATCACAGCCCGGGCGCTCGCATACAGCCCTGCCAGCTCCTCGTCCTCCACGCGGCCGAGGAACTCCGCCTCCGGATAGGCCGCGCTGAGGGCGGCGTGGTCGGGCCCCGACCCCACCACCTGTATGGGCGCGCGGGCACGGCGGGCTGCCTCCAGGGCGATCTGCAGGCGCTTGTGGCGGACGATCTCCGAGACGATGAGCAGCTTCTCGCCGGGTTGGCCGGGCGCGAAGCGATGGGTTTCCACGGGTGGATGCACCACCTCCGCCTCGCGTCCATAGAAGCGGGCGATCCGCTCGCGCGTCAGCAGGGAGTTGGCTATGTACCTGTCCACGCCTGCGCTCGCCCGCCGGTCCCATCTGCGCATGCGCGAGAGCTGAGCACGCAGCAGCGGGCGCAGCGGGCGATGGAGCCTCCGACAGCGCCCGGTCCTGCTCATACCAGGCGTAACGGAACGGGGCGTGGCAGTAGCAGACGTGGATCGCCCCGGGAGGGGCGTGGACGCCGTGGGCGAAGGCGCTGCTGCTGCTCAGCAGGACATCGCAGTCGGGCGCCCGCAGGCGCCCGATCGCCCACGGGTAGAGGGGCAGCAGGCGCCTGAAGCCGTCCTGGCCGACTCCGAGCCGCTGCAGCGCGGACGTCTGGATCTCCCGGCCGGCGAACTGCCCTCGCGTGCCATCGGGGTCGTACAGCAGGGTGAGGATCGGGGCCTGCGGGTAAATCGCCGCGATCGCCGCGAACGTCCGCTCGGCACCGCGCATCACCAGCAGGTAGTCGTGTGCCAGGGTCACCCGCGGACGCGAGTCCGCCCCGGCGGCGGGAGGGCTCACCGCGGGCCGGCGCCGTTCTCCCCCGGCCGGCCGGCAGCGACGAGGACCGAGACGGAGGTGAGGCTCGGATAGCGCGACCGCACGCTTGCCGGCCAGACGCGGCCCCCGCTGAGCGGGATCACGTCCGCGCCCGCATAGCGGGGCTCCTCCGGACGCAACCCCTCGTCGGCCAGGATGCGGCTGGTTATGTGGGGGAGAGCGGGGGTGAGGTGAGGTTCGTTGTCAGGGCGAAAGCTCGTCAGGCGACCGCGCAGGGCGAGCTCGAGGCGGTGGCGAAAGGTGGTGAGGTTCGGGGTCGACACCACGATCCTGCCGCCGGGGGCCACCAGTCGGGCGGCCGCGCGCAGAGCGGTCCACGGCGCCTCCAGGTGCTCGATCACCTCGACGAGCAGAACGCGGTCGGCGGGGGCGAGGCTGGCGGTGTCCTCGGCGGCGAGGGTGTGGAAGTCCACGTCCTGGCGGAGGTCGTCGTCGAGCCAGTCGATCGGATCGATGCCCGCGAGGGCGGCCGGCTGCCAGGAGTCCCTGATCCGCCTGAGCAGATCTCCGGTACCGCATCCGATGTCAAGCCAGCGGAGGTGCGGCTGAGGGTCGGCGAGGTCGAGCGCCGCCTGGACGATTTCGTCCATCGATGCGCCCGCCGAGGCCATCTGATCCGAATAGGTGCGCATCGAAGCTGGGGGGCCGTCGGCCGGTGGCAGGCTACCATCTAGCGGTGATCCAGGGGGTTGGAGCATCGGGAGAGGTGCACGGGCGCCGGGCGCCGCAGGGCCCCCGCCCGAGCCGCCTGCGAATGCTGGTGACGGTCCCGTGGGGGGATTGCCTGGGTGGCGCGGAGACGATGCTCCAGACGCTCCTGGACGGAGCCCGAGACAGCGGGTGGGACGTGGATCTCGTCTTCCTCGGCGATGGGCCGTGGCCGCGGGCGCTGAGCCTGGCCGGGCACCGGGTGGACGTGCTCGACGCCGGGCGCCTTCATCAGCTTCACCGCTTCGCCGCCACCGTCGTCCGGCTGGCCCGCATCCTGCGCCGGCGCCGGCCCGACCTGATCCTGAACTGGTCGGCCAAGACGCAGCTCTACGGCGCACCCGCGGCGATCCTCGCCGGGATGTCCGACCGCGTCGTGTGGTGGCAGCACGCGATCACCTCCGGAGGCTGGCTCGACTCCCTCGCCACGCGCCTGCCGGCGCGAGCCGTCGGCTGCTGCTCGGAGATCGCCGCCGAGGCCCAGTCGCGTCTGCGGCCCTCCCGCAGGACGTTCGTCGTCGTTCCCGGCGCCCCGGTCCCCGACCCGCAAGCCGCCTCGGGCGTGCGTGCGGCCCTGTCCCTCCCCCCGGGGGTGCCCGTCGTCGGGCTCGTGGGACGGCTGGAGCCGTGGAAGGGCCAGGATCGGCTGCTGCGCGCCCAGGCCCTGCTGCGCGAGCGCGGCCTGGAGGTCCACACGCTGATCGTGGGGGGTGACGCCTACGAGATCTCAAGCGCATATGCCCAGTCGCTCCCCGCGCTGATCGGCGAGCTGGGGCTTTCGGGGACCGTCACGCTCACAGGCCAGGTCCCCGACGCCGGCCCCTATCTGGAGCGCATGGACGTCCTGGTCAACGCATCCGACCCCGAGCCCTTCGGGATCGTCCTGCTCGAGGGCATGGCGCAGGGGGGTCGCGGTCGTCGCCGTCGATGGGGGCGGCCCGGCCGAGTTCATCGAGGACGGGGCGACCGGGCTGCTGGCCCGCTCGGGCGAGCCCGAGGCGATCGCGGACGCACTCGAGCGGCTCCTGCGATCGCCGGAGCTTGCAGGCCGGATCGCGGCGGCGGGCCGGGAGCGCTTTCGGGAGCGGTTCACCGACGACGCGATGTGTGAGCGGTTCTACGCGGCGCTCGCGTCGCTGGCGCCGGATGAGGCCGCCGATGCCAGAGGTTGAGTCCCGGCCCGCGCAGGAGCCCCGGACGAGGGGAGGGGCGCACCGCCCGAGGCGGGTCCGCTCGCGCAGGCGCTGGGTGAACCCGATGCGGTGGATGCGCCTCGCCCGCCGCCACGTCCTCGCGCCGATCATCGACTGGAGCTTCAACCGGCGGATCTCGGCCCTGCTGCTGCGCCGCCGCCATGTGCTCGGTATCGGAGACAGCCACATCGGAGCGCTGAGCAACGTGAGGATCCCGGGGGTCTGGTTTCGAGCCCGGCCGCTGAACGGGGCGACGGCGACCGGGGTGCTCAACCCGGACAGCAGGACGAAATCGCATGTGATCTTCGGCGCCCGGCTGGCGCGGGCCAAGCCATGGCAGCAGGTGATCCTGCAGCTCGGCGAGGTCGACTGCGGCTTCGTGATCTGGGATCGGGCGAGCCGGCGGGGGCTGAGCGCGGCCGAACAGCTCACGCTGACCCTCGACTCGTATGAGGTCTTTCTGAGGAGGGTGCTCGACATGGGGTTCGCCCGCGTGCTGGTGTTGAGCGTGCCCCTGCCGACGATCGGCGACGACCCCACGCTGCGGGGCCACGTCGCCCGCTTCCGCCGCGGGGTGACCGCCTCGCAGGCACAGCGAACGGAGCTGACCCTGCAGTTCAACTCCGAGCTTCGCCGGCGGTGCGAGGCGCTGGAGGTGGAGTTCGTGGACGTCACCAGCGACCTTCTCGACCCGCTCACCGGCCTGATAGACAGGCGTTACATGCGGGAGACCCACCACGATCACCATCTCGCCGACGAGCCCTACGCCCAGCTGATCGCGAGCGCCCTGGCCCCGCTGATGGGTGTGACCTCACCCACGAGCTCACGTTGAGCCAGGGGCCGGTTCCGGTGACGATCGTCGCCCACGACATCGGCGCCGTCGGGGGCATGGAGCGCCAGCTCGCCGAGCTGGTCGCTCGGGCTCGCGCGGCCTCGGGCCATGCCGTCACCGTGATCGCGCGGACGTGCGACTGCCCCCCGACCCGGGCGTGACCTTTCATCGCGTGCGCGGTCCGAGCCGGCCGTTCTCATCGCCTATCCGTGGTTCGTCCTCGCCGGTTCGCTGGCCGTGCGCAGGTGGCGCCGCGGGGTCGTGCAGGCGACGGGGGCGATCGTCCTCAACCGCGTTGACAGCATCGCCGTGCACTGCTGCCACCAGGCCTACACGGCGATGCCCGGGCGACCCACCTGCCGTTCCGCATCTACGGGAGCTGGTCGGAGTCGCCAAGCGCGTCTCCGAACGGTGGTGTGTCGCGCGAACCCGAGGGCGACGTTCGTGTGCGTGTCGGAGGGCGTGGCCGGGGAGATGCGCGACACTTCCCGCGCGCGGCTGACCGTGTCCTCACGATCCACAACGGAGTCGATACGCGGGCGTTCGCCCCCGGCGTGCGCGAGCAGGAGGCAACGGCCAGCCGAGCCGTCTGGGCATACCCGCGAGGAGCTCGTGCTGGCGTTCGTCGGCGGGGACTGGGAGCACAAGGGGCTGCGGTCGGTCATCGAGGCGCTGCCGCAGGCGCCCGGCTGGCATCTCGTCGTGGCCGGCCGCGGTCATCGCGGCCGCCTACCGGGAGCTGGCCCGGTCGCTCGGCGTGCAGCGAAGGGTGCACTGGATGGGGGTCGTGGAGGACGTGCAGCTCGTCTACGGGCTCGCCGACGCATTCGTACTCCGTCGACATATGAGACCTTCTCACTTGTCACATTCGAGGCTGCCTCGAGCGGGCTGCCGATCCTCGCCACAGACGTGAACGGCGTTCGCGAGCTGATCGAAGATGGTCAGAACGGGTTTCTGATCGCCCGCGAGCGGCGAGGATATCGGCCGGCGCCTGCGCCAGCTGGCCGCCGACCCGGCGCTGCGCAGCGCGACTGGGCGCGGCCGCCCGCGAGCCGGCCTCGCTTAGCTGGAGGAGATGGTGGCCAAGCACCACGAGCTCTTCTGCAGCTGGCGGCCCGCGCGGAGCGAGGGGCCGCCTAGCCCCGCGTCGTCGCGGAGCGCCGCCGCGCTGGCAGCAGCATGCGCTCGAATGGATCGGTCGCCGCCGGCACCGAGAACAGCCGCTCGACGGCGCCACGCCCGGCGACGGCCAGGGAACGGCCGCAGCTCGGGGTTCTCGCGCAGCTCGTCGAGCCGCTCGGCGAGCGCTCGGCGTCGCCCTCGGGGAAGGCGAGCCCGCCGCCGGTGAGGTCGATCAGCCAGGGGATCTCGCCGGAGTCCGAGCCGATCACTGGGACTCCGCACCACAGGGCCTCGACGATCACCCGCCCGAACTGCTCCTTCCAGGTCGGCGTCGTGCGGGAGGGCAGCGCGAGCACGTCGAGCTGGGCGAACCCCTTGCCATCTGCTCGTGGGTGAGGTCGTCGAGCACGCGCACCCGCGAGCCCGGGATCGGTTGGCCCTCGAGGCTGCGGGCGCAGTCGCCCGTCGCCGATCAGCAGCAGCTCCAGCGGTGCCGGCATCTCGCGCACCGCAGCCAGCAGGTCCAACAGGCCCTTGCTCTCGACCAGCCTGCCGGCGTAGCCCACGGTGAAGGGGCGATCTCCCGTGGGCGCGGCGGGACTCTCCCAGCGCGGGAACCGCGTGGGCGCGAACGCCACCTCCCCGCGGGCACCCCAGCTGCGCGCCAGCCGGCCGGCGGTCTCGGACCGGGCGGCGACGAAGGCGGCGTCCCGCAGGACCCGCGAGCGCATCCAGCGCACCGGGCAGGGGCAGGTGGCGGTCGATGTTCTCGGCGCACTGGACCCCGAAGGGGATTCCCAGCCGCTCAGCGCGCTGCTCCACTGGGCGGCGACGAAGCGAGAAGGGCTCGGCCTCGAGGAAGGCGACGTCCGGGCCATCGCGGGCGCAGACCCTCCGCAGCGGGTCAGGTAGACGTGCCGCTGCGGCGCGATCCGGCGAGCACGAACGGGCGTAGGGTGCAGCAAGGAGCCCTCCATCCCCTCCAGCGCCTGCGGCGCCATCGGGCCCCGCGAGAACTCATGCCGCCAGCGCGCGGGGACGACGATCTCGACGTCCCAGCCGCGGCCCTGCAGCTCGCGGTAGACCTCCTGGTTGACGCTCACGACGGCCGGGTGGCTGACAACCAGCAGCCGGCGGCTCATGCGAGCTTCGGGAAATCCTGGCTACGGGCCGCGACGGAGGGGCGTTCCGGTGCCCGCGGGTATCCTTGCACCTCGTCTGCAAGGCGGTCGGGCATCGCCGAGGCGGACGCTACTCTTTAGCGACCGATTACGTTGCTTCCATAAGATGGCCAGTCTGGCCACCTCCGGACGGATCCTACCCATGAACGAGACGACCGACGCCACAGCGATCCTTGCTCCGATATGGAGGCGAAAGTGGCTGATCCTGCTGCGGGACTGCATCGTCGCCGCCGGTACCTACGCCTACTACAAGCGTCAGCCCAGCCCTTCCAGTCGGTCACCCAGGTGTACCTCGGGGCGGGCTCCGAAGAACAGCTCAGCGAAAAAAGCTCCGGCAAGAGCCGCTCTCACGAACGCGGGCAACCAGTCGGCGCTGATCAACTCCGATCGTCGTCGAAAACGTCCGCCGGACGCTGCACAAGGAGCACTCTGCGCTGGCGAAAAAGGCCGCGAAGGGCAAGGTCAAGGCGAAGGCCTCCGAAAAAAGCGAGTTCATCGACATCACCGTCGAAGCGCACACCGCGCGCGGCGCGGCGCTGCTCGCGAACACGGTCGCGGTGGCCTACATCAAGCGCCAGTCCGAAAACCGCCAGCGCAACGTGCGCGGGGCGATCGCGATCGCGAAGCGTCAGCTGCGAAGGCTGGAAGCGCCTCGCCCGAGCACCGGGAGCAAGGGGGGCAAGAGCGGCTCGAGCACCAGCTCGGTGCTCCAGGCCGCCACCCTCAACAGCAAGATCAACCAGCTCGAATCCCAGCTCTCCGTCGTCGGGGTCCGGCAGGTCAAGCCGGCCCGCCCCGGGACCGCGGTCCTGCTCTCGCCCCACCCGAAAAAGAACGCGATCTTCGGGTTCGTGATCGGTATCGTCCTGGCGGCGATCGCGGCCTTTGCCCTGAGCAGGTTCAACCGCCGCCTGCGCACCCTCGGCGACGTGGAAGCCGTCCTGCAGGTCCCGATTCTCACAGCGCTCCCGAAGGTTCGACGCCCGGTCATCCGACGGGAAGGCGAGCCGGCGCCCGCGCGCCCGCTGGTCGAGCCGATCCGGCGACTGCACACCACGCTCCTGCTCGGGCACATGCGCGAACAGGAGCAGCAGGTCTCGCCGCGCTCGGTCCTGTTCGTCAGCGCCGACTCCGGCGACGGCAAGTCGACCGTCGTGGCCGACCTGGCCCTGGTCGCCCGGGAAGGAGGCGAGCACGTGGCGGTCATCGAGGCCGACTTCCGTCGCCCGGTCCAGTCGGCCCTGCTCGGCGTGGGCACCGACCGCGGCCTCGGCGACGTCCTCACCGGGCGTCTCGGCTTCCGGGAAGCCCTGCAGGTGGTGCCCTCGGTGCACGCGGAAGCGGTCGCGAACGGAGGCGGCGCCGGCGCCACCATGGCCACGACGACGATCCAGTCGCACGGCGTCGGCTCGATCGCGGTGCTGGCCAGCGGCCCGTCGGTGCAGAACCCGCCTGCATTGCTCGCGAGGCAGGAGATGATCGACCTTCTGCGCACGGCAAGCGAAGAGTTCGACCGGGTCCTGATCGACGCTCCGTCGCCGCTGGAGGTGAGCGATGTGATGCCTCTCCTCGGGTCGGTCGACGCGATCGCGCTCGTGGCGCGTGCCGGGCACACCCGCGAGCGGTCCGCTCAGCGCCTTCAGCAGATACTGATGCGGACGCCGACGGCGCCAGTGGTCGGCGCCGTGGCCAACGTGATCGCACGGGCGGACATGGTCCGCTACGGCATGCCGGGGGGGCAGCCGGCCCGTAGGTGGCCGGCTGCGCTCATCGCGCGATGAGCACCCCTTACACGCGCTCGATCGGTTCCGCGAGCGGGGCGCATCCAGCCGTGCTCAACCGTCGCGTCCATGACGGCCTCGTCGCCGGTCTGGTCTGGTCCATGGCGCTCGTGATGGCCCTGGGGATCGCCGTCTCGATACAGAAGCCGAACATCGCCCTCTTCCTGGGCGGGATCGCCCTGCTGTTGGGGGTCGTCTGGCTGATGGTGAACCCTCGCCTGGAGGTGACCGTCACCGCGCTGGCGGTCTTCCTCGGCTGCGTCGACGGTCCGATCAAGCTGATCGCGAACGCCGGTGCGGTCTCCTCGGCGTTGCAGGACGTGGTGATGCTGGCCGTCACCCTCGGGCTGTTCGTGCGGGTGCTGGTGCGAAGACGGCCCGCGCGGATGCCGCCGTTGTCGGGGTGGGTGATCGCCTTCGTGCTGTGGGTGCTGGTCGAGGCGTTCAACCCGAGTACCCATGGCTTCTTGAAGATCCTCGCCGGCTACCGCCAGGAGCTGCAATGGGTTCCCTTCTTCATCTTCGGCTACCTGCTGATCCGCACGCCGCAGCGCTTCCGCCGGCTCTTCATCATCCTCGGGATCATCACGACGATGAACGGCGTCGTCGCGACGATGCAGACGCAGATGAGCCCCTCGCAGGTGGCGAGCCTCGGCTCCGGCTACAACGAGCGGGTCTACGGCAAGTCGGCGAGGAAGTACGTCAGCGAAGGGGAAGCCCACGTCCGACCCCTCGGCCTGGGCTCCGACAGCGGCTTCGGGGGCGGCCTGGGCGTGATCACGCTGCCCGGCACGTTGGCGCTGCTGGCCGTGGCGAGGTCCCGCCGCGAACGGTGGCTGGCGCTGGCCCTGTGCCTGGGCTCGGCCATGGCCGTGGCCACCGGGCTGGGGCGGCTGCAGGTCGGAGGGGCCGTGCTGGGGGTCTTCGCCTTCGCGGGGCTGGCCATGCTGGCCGGAAGACGCATCTCGCGCTCGATCGCGGCCCTCCTGCTGGTGGGTGCCGTGGCGCTGCCGCTCGGAGCGGTCTTCGTCTCGGCGGTAGGGGAAGGGATCTTCTCGCGCTACTCGAGCATCTCGCCCGAAAAGGCCACGAGCACCGCCACCGGCTACAAGCAGAACGACCTCAAAGAGATCCCGCACATCGTCTCGGCCAACCCCTTCGGATATGGTCTGGCGACGGCGGGGGCGGTGTCGGGCTTCGGTGGGAAGGCGACCGAACTACTGGAAGGTCACAACATCAATGCCGAGACGCAGTTCAACTTCCTGGTCAAGGAACTCGGGCTTCCGGGGCTGTTGATATGGACGGCGTTCCTGATCCGGCTGGTGGTCCTGGCAGCCAGTAGGCTGCGCCACGTCTGGGATCCCGACGTGCAGATCTTCCTGGTCGGCGTCTGTGCCCCCCTGGTCGCCTTCGTGTTCATGGCCTTCGACGGCCCCCTCTCCGCCAGCACCGCCGCCGGCACGTACTTCTGGTTCGCTGCGGGGGTGCTCGCATACTGGCTCGCCGGGCCGGGCCGGGCGATGGCCCGGCGGACGGTGGGCGTGCCCCGCTCCGAGGTGGCGGTATGAGTGCCCGAGCGCTGGCGCAGCCGGCGCAGGAGAAAGCCTCCTTCGGGCAGATCAGCTCGCGGCTGAGCGTCCTGATCGGGGAGCGGCGCCGGACGGTGTTCGCCCTGTCATTGACGTCGGTTCTCTCAGGCCTCGCCGAAGCCGCCACGCTGGCCGTCGTGGCACAGGTCGCGGTGACCCTCGCCGGCCGCCACGGCGCCCAGCTCCGCGGCATCCACATCCACGCCTCCACCGGGCACCTGATCCTGATCGCCTTCGGCCTGGCCCTCATCCGTTTGGTGCTGCAGTTCCCACTCGCGATCCTGCCCGCACGGATCGTCTCGGAGGTGCAGGGCCGCCTGCGGACAATGCTGTTCCATGCCTACACCCGGGCCTCCTGGTCGGTGCAGTCGGCCGAGCGGGAGGGGCAGCTGCAGGAGACCATGTCCGGGCAGGTCATGCAGGCGTCCGTCGGCGCCCTGCAGGCAACCTCGCTCATCAACTCCACCCTCACCTTCCTGGTCCTGATGGCCTTCGCGTTCGCCCTGAACGCGATCGCGGCGGTGGCCGTGTTCGTGGCGGCGGTGGCGATGTTCGTCGTCCTGCGGCCGCTTCGAGCGGTCGCGGTGCGCCGCTCGCGTGCCCTCTCGCAGGCGCAGATGGCCTACGCGGGCGGGATCGCCGAGGCCAGCCGGCTGGCCGAAGAGACGCAGGTGTTCGGCGTCGGCTACGCCCAGCGGACGCGAATGGACGGCTACATCCGGGAAGCCCGCAACCTCTTCTACAAGGCGCAGGTGATCAGCAAACTCGTTCCGAGCCTCTACCAGAGCATCATCTACCTCCTGCTCGTGGGCGCCCTCGGGGCGCTGCAGGCGGCGGGCACGAGCCACGCCGCGTCCCTCGGCGCGGTCGTGCTGATCCTCGTGCGAGCGGGCTCGAACGGCCAGCAGATCCAAGCCGCCTACCAGGGCCTGTCGCAGTCGATGCCCTTCATCGAACGCGCCCAGGAGGCCGCTCGCCGCTACACCGAGAGCACCCCCGTCCACGGCGACCGGCCTCTTCCCAAGATCCGCTCCCTGGCCTTCGAGCACGTGTCCTTCGCGTACCGGCCCGGGCGGCCGGTCCTATCCGACATCAGCTTCGAGGTCGATCACACCGAGGCGATCGGGATCATCGGGCCTTCGGGGGCGGGCAAGTCCACCCTGATCCAGATCCTGCTGCAGCTCAGGACGCCTGGGGCCGGCCGCTACCTCGCCAACGGAGAGCCCGTCCAGGACTTCGAGATCGCCGACTGGCACAGGCTCGTGGCGTACGTTCCCCAGGAACCCCGCCTGATCCACTCCTCGGTGGCGAACAACATCCGCTATTTCCGCGACATCCCCGACGAGGATGTCGAGCGGGCCGGCAGGCTCGCCCGCATCCACGACGACGTCATGGGCTGGTCGGACGGCTACGAGACGATCGTCGGCCCCCGCGCCGACGCCGTCTCCGGCGGGCAGCAGCAGCGCATCTGCCTCGCGCGGGCGCTGGCCGCGAGGCCCGAGGTGCTGGTGCTCGACGAGCCCACGAGCGCGCTGGACCCGCACTCGGAGACCCTCATCCAGGACTCCCTGACCGCGCTCAAGAGCAATCTGACGATGTTCATCATCGCCCACCGGATGTCAACGCTGGACATGTGCGATCGCGTCATGGTGATCCTCGACGGCCGTCTGGCCGCATTTGACACGCGGGCCCTCCTGCAGCAGGAGAACTCGTACTACCGTTCGGCCTCGATGATCGCCGCCGGGGCGCCCGGCCATGAGCTGCCATGACCGGCCGGCTCGCACGGCCGACGGGCTGATCCGAGGAAGGGCTGATGAGATCGGGGACAGCACCTGTCGTGGCCTCGCGCGCCCAGGAGGGGCGGGTGCCCGACTTCTTCATCGTCGGCCACGCCAAGAGCGGGACCACGGCCCTCTACTCCATGCTCAAGCCCCACCCGCAGATCTTCCTGCCCAACAGCAAGGAGCCCTGGTTCCTGGCCGATGAGCTGCGCGAACGCACCCCGCCGCGGCCGGAAGGCACCCCCGCCACCCTCGAGCAGTACAGGCGCTGGTTCGCCGGAGCCGCTCCGGGCCAGCGCGTGGGGGAGGCATCGGCCCTGTACCTGTGGTCGCGCACGGCCGCCGAGCGGATCGCCGAGGTCCAGCCGGAGGCGCAGATCATCGCCATCCTCAGAGAGCCCGCGAGCTTCCTGCGCTCACTGCACATGCAGTTCGTCGAGACCTACGTCGAGGTCGAGGCCGACCTGGGCCGGGCGCTCGCCCTCGAGGACGTGCGCAGGCAGGGCAGGGAGATCCCCCGCCACACCTACTGGCCGAAGGCCCTCCTCTACTCCGAGCACGTGCATTACGTCGACCTGCTGCGCCGGTATCACGACCGCTTCGGCCGAGAGCGGGTGCTGGTCCTGATCTACGACGACTTCCTCTCCGACAACGAGGGGACGGTCCGCGCGGTGCAGCGTTTCCTCGGCGTCGACGACACGCTCCCGATCCACACCACCACGGCCAACCCGACTGTGCGGGTGCGCTCGCCGCGGCTGCACCATGCCGTCCACGCCGTCTCGGTGGGGCGCGGAACAGCCTCCCTCGCGGTCAAGACGGTGCTGAAGGCCGCCATACCGACGAGGATCAGGCGGCCGCTGCTGCGCAAGACCAAGCAGAGCCTCGTCTTCGCCGAGCCCGCTCCCGCGGACGAGGAGCTGATGCTGGCGCTGCGCCGGCGTTTCAAGCCCGAGGTCGAGGCCCTCAGCGAGTACCTCGACCGCGATTGCGTCACCCTGTGGGGCTATGACGGCATCTGAGCCGATCGCGAGCCTCGAGGGGCAGCGCACCGTGATTCCCGACTTCTTCATCGTCGGGCACGCCAAGTGCGGGACGACGGCCATGTACGAGATGCTGCGGACCCATCCTCAGGTCTACATGCCGGAGCTCAAGGAGCCCGCCTACTTCGCCACCGACCTGCGGACGCGCTTCCAGCGCCGGGCTGCCGGACCGCTGCCGCAGACCCTCGAGGACTACCTGGGCCTGTTCTCCGGAGCTGGAGAGGGCCAGCGGGTGGGGGAGGCCTCCTCCCTGTACCTGTGGTCGCGGGAGGCCGCCGCGGGGATCGCCGGGGTTCGTCCGGACGCGCGCATCATCGCGGTCCTGAGAGAGCCCGCGAGCTTCCTGCGCTCGCTGCACCTGCAGCTCGTGCAGAACCACATCGAGACCGAGAAGCGCCTCGGCAGGGCAATCGCCCTCGAGCCGGCCAGACGCCAGGGCAAACGCATCCCGCGACGCTCGGTCCGGCCTCAGGCTCTGCTCTACTCCGAGCGGGTCCGCTACACCGACCAGGTTCGCCGCTACCGCGAGGCCTTCCCTCCCGAGCAGGTGCTGGTGCTCGTCTACGAGGAGTTCCGGCGCGACAACGAGGGGACGGTTCGCCAGGTGCAGCGGTTCCTGGAGATCGACGACACGCTGCCAATCGAGACGACCGAGGCGAACCCCACCGTGCGGCTGAGGTCCCATCAGCTCGATGACCTGGTCAACTCGGTCTCCGTCGGCCAGGGCCCGGTCTCCCGAGCGGTCAAGCAGAGCATCAAGGCGGTGGTGCCCGGCGAGCTGCGCGGCAGGGCGCTGCGGGCGGCGCAGAGGCGTTTCGTGCACGCTGTGCCGGAGCCACCCGATGAGGAGCTGATGCTCGCTCTGCGCCGGCGTTTCAAGCCCGAGGTGCAGGCGCTGAGCGAGTACCTCGGACGCGACCTGGTTGCGCTCTGGGGCTATGACCGGATCGACTGAGGGCTCCGGGCGGGCGGGCCGGATACCCGACTTCTACATCGTCGGACACCCCAAGAGCGGGACCACGGCGCTGTACGAGATGCTGCGAAGCCACCCGCAGATCTACATGTCCGAGCTCAAGGAGCCCCGCTACTTCGCCAGCGACCTGCGCGCCCGCTTTCAGCCGATCGGGTCCGAGCGCTTCCCGGAGACGCTCGATCAGTACTTCGACCTCTTCCGGGCCGCCCAACCCGATCAGCGCGTGGGGGACGCCTCCCCGTCATATCTGCGCTCCCGGGTGGCCGCGGGGGCGATCGCGCAGGCCCGGCCCGATGCGAGGATCATCGCCATCATCAGGGAGCCGGCCGGCTTTCTGCGCTCGCTGCACCTGGAACTGGTGCAGAACAGGGTCGAGGACGAGCAGGACCTGCGGCGGGCCATCGCCGCCGAGGCCCTGCCCGATGCCGGTGGCGCCGCCGCTCCGATGGTCCGCTACACCGACCGGGTCCGCTACGTGGAACAGCTGCGCCGCTTTGGCGAGCATTTCCCGCCCGAGCAGATGCTGGTGCTCATCTACGACGACTTCCGCGCCGACAACGAGGCGACCGTGCACAGGGTGCTGCGCTTCCTGGGTGTCGACGAGAGCCGCCCGGTGCGAGCGGTGCAGGCCAACCCGACCGTGCGCGTGCGTTCGCTGCGGCTGGACGACGCCGTGCGGGCGCTCTACGCGGGAAGCAACCCGCTCGCCCGCACGGTCAAAGCGGCGACCCGGACGGTGCTCCCGGCCCGGGTGCGAGAAGCGGTCCTCGGGACGGCCCGGCGTCGCCTGGTCTACGCGGCCCCCCACCCCCCCGACGAGGAGCTGATGCTCGACCTGCGCCGGCGCTTCAAGCCCGAGGTGCAGGCGCTGAGCGAGTACCTCGGACGGGACCTGATCGCGCTGTGGGGCTATGACGCGATCGACTGAGCAGGCGCAGGCGGCCCCGGTCACCCGCGGACGGATGCCGGACTTCTTCATCGTCGGGCACTCAAAGAGCGGGACCACCGCACTGTACGAGATGCTCCGGGCCCATCCGCAGATCTACCTGCCGGAGATGAAGGAGCCGATCTTCTTCGCCCCCGAGCTGCCGCGGGAGGCCCACCGCTACCGGGCCCCGGAGACGATCGAGGAATACCTGGCGCTGTTCGCCGCCGCGGGGCCCGAGCAGCGCGTGGGCGAGGCCTCGGCTTCCTATCTGCGCTCGCCCGAGGCGGCAGCGAGGATCGCGATGGCCCGGCCCGATGCGCGGATCGTCGCCATCCTGCGCGAGCCGGCCAGCTTCCTGCGCTCCTTCCACCTGCAGTGCGTCCAGGCCCACTACGAGACCGAGCGGGACCTCGGCCGGGCGCTCGCCCTCGAGCCCGAGCGCCGGAAGGGCAGGCGCCTGCCGCGCCGGTCGCTCTGGCCGCAGGAGCTGCTCTACTCCGATCACGTGCGCTACGTGGAGCAGCTGCGCCGCTTTGGCGAGCATTTCCCGCCCGAGCAGATGCTGGTGCTCATCTACGACGACTTCCGCGCCGACAACGAGGCGACGGTACGTCGGGTCCTGCGCTTCCTCGATGTGGACGGCGCTGTGCCGGTGGCCGGCACGGAGGCCAATCCGACCGTCTCGATGCGCTCGCAGCGGATGGACGACCTCCTCTACACACTCTCCACCGGCCAGGGTCGCCTGGCCGGCATGGTCAAGCGCGCCGTCACGGCCGTGACCCCGGCAGGGGCCCGCCGGCGTGCGCTGACGCTCGTGCAGAGGCGGCTGGTCTTCGGCGATCCGCCGGAGCCCGACGAGGCGCTGATGCTCGAGCTGCGCCGGCGCTTCAAGCCCGAGGTGCAGGCGCTGAGCGAGTACCTCGGCCGGGACCTGGTTGCCCTCTGGGGCTACGATCGGCTCGGCTGAGGCGACCCGGTCTCGCCGGAGGCCCCCGCGGCGCCCGCGGGCGCTCCGAGCGGAGCGGCCAGCCAGTTGACGACCGCGCCGGCCGGCGAAGTCCCGAGCGGGCGCAGGGACCGTCGCCGGTGACCGAGAAGACGGCATAGCCGAGCTCGTCGAGCAGATCCCACGACGTCCCCCGAGCGGCGCCTCGTAGAGTCGCGGCCGCCTGGCCGACGTGCTCGAAGATCACCAGCGGGCGCGCGCGGGCGAGCAGCGCGCGGCCGCCTGCGAGGACGGCCAGCTCGGCGCCCTCGACGTCGATCTTGACGACCGTCGGCGTGACCTCGGCGAGCTCCGCGTCGAGCGTCGAGACCTGCACCGTCGATGAACTCCGGGGCGCCGCGCTCGTCGCTGATCTCGGGGCTGCGCCGCAGGCCGCTCCAGCCGTCGAGGCGCGGAAGTGGCAGAACTCGGTCACCTCGCGCCGCGCGCCGATGGCGAGGCGGCGGCAGTCGCCGCCGGGAAAGCTCGCGCGACAGCTCGGCCGCGAGGCGCCGGGATCGGCTCGAACGCGACGTGGCGGCCGCGCGGCGCGATGCGCACCGCCTCGCGCAGCACCTGGCCGCGGTTGGCGCCGACGTCGACGTAGGTCGAGTCGGCGCGCAGGCCGCCGCGAGCGCGGCGTTGATCCCGATCTCCTCGTGCTGGGCCTGGCGCGCTGGCGGGTACACGGCGGCGAGCAGCTCCGGGCGCTCCAGGCGCCGCGCGGCGATCGCGACGAGCCGGCGCAGCGCGCCCGTCGCGGGACTAGCCGCGCTCGACATCCGCGAACGCTCGGGCGTCCGGTCCGCAGACGGGCGCCATCGCGGAAGCAGCCACGGCGAAGACTGCCGCCAGGGCGGTCAGACGCGGTCAGCGCGAGCATCGGCGCCGGCGGCGCCGGGTCGCAGCGCGATCGTCTCGTTGCTGATCATCCTGTTGCCCTCGATCGGCACGCCGACGCGCAGCGCGCGCAGGTCGGGCACGGCGTCCTCGCAGCCGGCGCGATCGAGGATCTGGCGCAGCACGCCCGCCGGGTCGGCGAGGAAGTCCTCGTGGCGTACGAAGATCCGCCGCGCGCGCGGCTGGCGCAGGAAGACGTACAGCGACAGCAGATGCGTCAGCCACAGGGCGAAGTTCGTGCCGAGCGATCCGAACCCTGCGCTCGGCGACTTCGTGGCGGCTGATCGCGCGCACGTTGGAGCTCGATCACGGCCTGCGGGTCGCGCACGAGGCAGCACGAGGTGGAGCTCGATCTCGCCGGCCGTCTGGAGCTGGCGCGCGCGCAGCGGGAAGTGCGAGGTGTCGACGACGAAGCTCGCGCCGGCCTCCTGCGCGATCGCGCGAAGCAGCCCGCGCCGACCGTGCGCCGGTAGCCCGGCGCGAGCCGCCGCCGCGCCGGCCACAGGTCGACGCGCAGGATCGCCGAGGAACGCTCCAGCGCGCGGTTGGCGCGGTCGCCGAACAGCGTCGTCGCCAGCCGTCCATCCGCTCGCGCACGCGCGCTCCAGAAGTCGGTGCGCTCGCTGCCGCCCCAGCGCGCGGCGCCCGGACTTCACGAGCCACTCCTCGACCTCGCCGGCGTAGAAGACACAGGCGCAGTTCCCGAGCGACGACGCCGAGGATGGTGCTGCCGCTGTGGCCGGCGCCCATCACGTAGATCACCCTCGGCGCGGGCGAGCGATCCTTGCTCGACTCGAGCGCTGCCGGCCGCGTGGTCGCGCTCGGCGCCATCAGCCGCGCGAGGCGGAGCCGGCAGACGGGCGCAGCAGCGAGAAGACGAGCTCGCCACGGGCAGCTCGCAGCACGGCGGTCAGCAGCGAGCGGCGCTTCGGCGGCGACGGGCGTCCCTTCAGCGAGACGACCTCCGAGCGCGCGACGCGGTTGCCCTGGAACGGCACGCCCGTCTGCAGCGCGGAGAAGTCGGGCATCGCGGCGGCGGAGCCGATGCAGTCGAAGATGTCGCGCAGCACGCCCTCGGGATCGTCGAGGAACGTCTCGTGGCGCACGAGCAGCCGCCGCTCGCGCGGGTGGCGCAGGAAGACGTGCAGCGACAGCAGGTACGTGATCCACAGGTACGCGTTCGTCCGCGGCACGCTGAAGCGCGGCTCGAGGAAGCGTCGTCGCGGTCCCACGAGGCCACGATGTCGTCGCGGAGTCCGCATAGACGAGGAACAGCATGTGCTCGAGGGGGAAGCGGGCCTCGTAGCGGCGCAGCTGCTCGACGTAGCGCAGCTCGGTCGCGAGTACATCAGGAAGTGCGGGGTGTCGAGAGAGCGTGACTTCCTGCCCCGGCGCGGGCGCGCGCGAGCATGATCGGCTTGCGGAGGTCCTTGGGCCGGCGTAGTTGTTGCCGCCTGCAGGTGCTCGAGGTAGAAGCGCGCCGGCTCCGGCAGCGCGGCGATTATGCCGGGCGTCGGGGGCACGGCGATCTCGCTCGGCGGCATGGCCGATCCCAGAACGGCTCGGGCGGCTCGCCGCGCAGCGGCGGCCCGTCGGGGGCGGCGGCGACAGCCACAGGTAGCTGTCCAGGGTGTCGGGAAGCCTCCGCAGGCCGAGCGTGATGCCGGGATCGAGCTCCGGCGGAAGAAGCGGCGCCCGATGGCATGTAGACCTTCGGGCGTCGCCGGGCTCGGCACCGGGCGTCGCGGGCTGTCGGCCGTTCTCGCCGAGTGTCTGACAACGGAGCCAGTCCGCGCGCCTCGTGCGGCTCGCCGGCGGCGCAGGGCAGGTGTTCAGTCGATGCGTCATAGCCCCAGAGCGAGACGAGGTCGCGGTCGAGGTACTCGCTCAGGGCCACGACCTCGGGCTTAAGCGCGGCCGCAGCTCGCGCATGAAGCCGCTCGTCCGGGCGCGGCGGCTCTCCGTAGAGGACGCGGCGCGCCAGCGACCTGGCGCCCTCGCTCGGCAGGCGGCTCGGTGCGACGGCACCGGGGCTCGCGCGAGCGGGCCGGCGGCGGAGGGGTTGCGGCTCCCGATCGCGACACTGCGGGCGAGCCTGTGCAGGTGCTTGGAGCGCACGGAGGCCAGCGTGTTGGTCTCGACCTGGGCGACCGGTAGGAGTCGTCGACGTAGAGGAATCGCAGAACCCGTCGCACGGTCTCCTCGTTGTCGGCACGGAAATCGTCGTAGATGAGCACCAGCACCTGCTCGGGGGGAAAGTGGGAATGGAAGCGCCGCAGCTGCTGGACGTAGCGGACGTGGTCGGAGTACAGCAGCGCGGCGGCGAGTGCGAGTAGCGGGGGATTCGCTGACCTTCGCGGCTGGCCGGCTCGAGCATCATCGCCTTGCGAAGTCGTCTCTCGTCCTCGATGTGGTTGTCGAACGCTCTGGAGGTGAAACGAGCGCAGGAAGCTCGCCGGCTCGCGCAGGATGGCGACGATCCGCGCCTCGGGTGCGAACAGCGGCGATGCGCTCAGCGGCCTCTGCGCGACCACAGATACGGTGGCGGAGGCCTCGCCACTGCGCTGTCCCGGCTCGGCGCGGGCTGAACAGTGACAGGTAGCCCTCGAGACGTCCGCGGCACCTTTCCGATCCCCGGCCGGCGGAAGCGGGAGCGAGCTCGGGCGAGAAATAACGCGGCTCCTTGATGTCGGGCATGAAGATCTGCGGGGTGGCGCGCAGCATCAGATAGAGCGGCGCTCGTCCCGCACTTCGAGTGGCCCACGATGAAGAAGTCGGGCGGCGCGGGGCCGGGCGAGCGCGTGGCGAGCGGCGGGCCCGTCAGGGCATCCGGTTGCTTCCCTGCGCCGGGCCGACCCTCCCTCCTCACGTCCATCGGATGGACTATAGCGGGCCAAATGAGGCCCCGAAAACGGGCTCTGGCGGGCCCCAGAGAGCGTGCTCGCAGTGACCTGGGCGAGAGCCGGTCCCGCCCGGCGGCGCCGGCCCCAAGGGGCTCCGATATCGTTGGACGGCATGCCTGCGCCGCGCTCAGTGCTGATTGTCACACCGCGCTGGGTCAGAGACGGTGGCGTGGGCGCTCATCTGATGACGAGCGTGGCGGCCCTCGCCGGCAGCGGTGCGAGGGTGGCAGTCCTCGCCGCGCGGATCGAATCCGATGAGCGCCCGGAGGGTGTGACGATCCACCGCAGTCCAGATCTGTTCAAGACCGACGAGATGGATGCTCGCTTCGACGAGGCGCTCTCCTCGGCGCCGGATGTGATTCACCTCAATCAGCTTGATGATCCGGACGTGGTCGATCACCTGCGAAAGAGCGCCCCGGTCGTCGTGAGCGCTCACGGCTATCTCGCATGCACGTCCGGCGTCCATTACTTCAGGCCCGGTCAGGAATGCCGGCGGGCACACGGGCCGGGCTGCGTCCCCAACCTGCTCCTGCGCGGCTGCGCGCACACGCGTGACCCGAGGACGCTGCCGCGCTCCTACCGGCAGGCGGGGCGTGCCCTCGAGGCCCTCCGGCGCGCTGACCTGGCGATCTCCTATTCGCGCGCGATGGACCGTCACCTCGAGACCAACGCTGTCGGCCGCCGTGCGATCGTGCCCTACTTCCCGACGTTGCAGGCGCAGGCGACCTCCGGGCACGCCTCGCGCAGGCGGGTCGCCTTCGCCGGGCGCCTCGTCACCTCGAAGGGTGCGGCGACCCTGATCCGGGCCGCCCGCAGGGTGCAGGCGGAGTTCGTCATCTGCGGGGATGGCTGGCAGCTGCCGTCGCTGCGCAGGCTGGCCCGGCGGCTCAAGGTCGAGGACCGGGTGCGGTTCAGCGGCTGGCTGGAGCCCGTCCAGCTGGCCCGCGAGCTGGCGGAGGCGTCCGTGGTCGCGGTGCCCTCGCTGTGGCCGGAGCCGTTCGGAATCGTGGGCATCGAGGCGTTCGCCGCCGGACGGCCCGTGGTGGCCACCGCCACGGGCGGGATCCCGGAGTGGCTCGACGACGGTGTCTCGGGGCTGCTCGTCCCCCCCGGGGACGTGCATGGCCTGGCAGAGGCCCTCGAGCGTCTGCTCGCGGATCCCGAGCGCCAGCGCGAGATGGGAGAGGCCGGTAGGGCGACGGTGGCCGAGCGCTTCTCCGTCGAGCACCACCTTGACGCGCTGGAGCGGGCCTACGCCGCGGCTCGCTCACGGTGGGCGCACGGGGACGCCGCCGCCTCTGGGCCGCCCGAGGGCGGGCTGCCCGTCGCCGCGGCCTCCGCCCGCTAGAGGGGCGAGTCGGGGACGGGGCTCCTGCCGAGGAGGGCCCGCAGCAGCTCCCCGGCGAGGTCCGCTGTCCGCCCGAGGCCCATGCTCTCATTGGCGAACGAGCGCCCGCGGGCGCCGAGGCTCTCACGCAGGGCGGCATCGTCGAGCAGGCTTCCCAGCGCTGAGGCGAGGCTCTCGGGGGTGGGCTGGGCCATCAGCACGGCCTGCGAGTCCGCCAGCTCCGGCCAGCTCGATGGACCGTCCACCGCGACGAGCGGGCGGCCGGAGGCGAGCGAGCCGGCGAGGGTCCCCTTCCGGGAGGTCGGCCCGGGAGGGTCTGCGAACAGGAGCACGTCGCTTGCGCCGAGCGCGTCCGAGAGCTCCTGAGCCGCGAGGATGCCGCTGAAGGTGAGCGCGTCGGAGACCCCGCGGGCGCGGGCCGCCTCCCGCCATGTCCGGCCCACGGGGGACGACTCACCCGGCGCCCCCAAGAGCCTCAGCTCCAGATCCCGTCCGTCCTCGCGGAGAAGGCGAACGGCCTCCATCACGAGGGCGGCGGCCGAACCGTCGTATGAGTAGCCGAAGATCCCCACGAGCGGACGCTCGCGGCCCGGGTCCGGCGTGGATGCGGGCGCCGGCAGGTTGGAGAAGACCGGAGCGAACCCGATCGGCCGCCGGGGCAGCCAGCTCCTGGATGCGAGCCAGTGCCCGCGCGGCTCGGTGGTCACGAGCAGGGCCCCTGAGCGCCGCACGACCTCGATCAGCGCCGCTCGCTGGCTGGCGGCCCAGACACGCCCTCGCAATCCTCCGCGGCCCCAGGGGTATGCGAACTCATGCAGGACGCTGAGCAGCGGTCTGCCGCTCGCGGCGATCGCGTTCAGGGCGGGATGGGCGAACAACGGGACCCCGCGGTGGGCGTAGGCGAAGGTCGAGTAGTGAAACAGCACGACATCCGCCCGCGCGCTCTCGATCTCGCCCGGGAGCCCCCGGGCCCAGGCGCGAACCTGCGCGCGCGATCCCCTGAGCGTGCTGTCGGTCCGCTCCAGCCACAGTGACGAGCAGCTCACCCCTGTCTCCTCGAGGGCCCCTGCGAGCAGCCCCGCGTGGTCTCGTGCGCCACAGGTGACCGTCGCGGACATGCCCACCACCGCGGCCCGCACCGGACGCGCGGCGGGGCCCTGCGCGCTCCTGTCCTTGCTGAGCTGCTGGGCCGGGTCAGCCCAGCTCGTCATAGCCCCACAGCGACACGAGGTCGCGGCCGAGGTGGTCACCCAGGGCGACCACCTCGGGCTTGAAGCGCACCCGCAGCTCGTGCATGAACTCCTCGTCGGGGGTTGGAGGCTTGGCGTAGAGGAGGCGGGCCTGCAGTGGGTAGAAGACCGCCTCGCGGATGCGCTGTGTGGTGAGCGCCTTGCCGGCCGCCCTCAGGGGGCTGAGGACCGGCCCGCGACTCCGTTTGAGCGCGCGTCTGAGGTTGTCGGTCCGAGCGGAGCGGCGGATCACGGTCGGGTTAGCATCCATCGCGACGACCGGGGCCCGCTCGTCGACCTCGAGGAAGCGCAGCACGCGGCGGACCGTTCCCTCGTTGTCGGTGCGGAAGTCGTCGTAGATCAGCGGCAGCACCTGCTCGCGCGGGAAGACGGCGTAGTAGCGCTCCAGCTGCTCGACGTAGCGGACCCGGTCGGAGTAGATGAGGGCGGCCGGCCAGTAGGAGGTGCGGGGGATGTGCCGGTTTTCGCGGCGGGCATCGTCGAGGCCCACCGCGGTACGGAAGTCGGTCACCGTCTCGTGGCGGTTCTGCAGCAGCTGCAGGTGCAGCGAACGCAGGAAGCTCGCCGGCTCCCGGAAGATGGCGATGATCCGGGCCGCCGGCTGCACCTGCGCGATCCTCGCCGCTGCCGTGGGCGACCACAGGTAGGAGGTGGAGGCCTCGCCGATCCGCTGGTCGGGGGCGGCCTGCTCGAACAGCGAGAGGTAATCCTCGAAGGTTTCGCTGACGTTGCGACCGGTGAAGTCGATCGAGCGGGGCGTGTCCGGCGTCTGCTCGCGCGGATTGTCCCGGGAGAAGTACCAGGGCTCCTTGCCCGCCCCGGCTCTGTACTCGGGCATGTAGAGCTGAGGGTGGCGCCTAAGCATCTCGTAGAGCGCCGTGGTTCCGCACTTCGCGTGACCTACGATGAAGAAGTCGGGGATCCTCCCCGCCGCCGGCGAGGCGGGCGACGGGCTTGCCGCTGCTGTCATGGCCCGGGAAGTGTAACGCGGGCGGTTGGGACCTCTGAGGCGGGCGCGGGCGCTGTAGCATGGGTTTCACATGCTCCTCGCGGGGTTCAGGGAATCGGTCATTGCTCTACATCGCCACCGTGCACTACCGGTCTCCCCGCTGGGTGGAGATACAGGCCAGACATCTGCGCGAGCATCTGTCGGTCCCGTATCAGACGTGGACCTCTCTTGAGCGCATAGACCCCTCCTTCGGAGTCCATTTCGACCGTGTGCTCGAGCAGCGCGGCTCACACGCGGGCAAGCTCAATCACCTGGCGATGGAGATCTCCCAGGTCGCCTCGGCGGACGATCTGCTCATGTTCCTCGACGGCGACGCCTTTCCGATCGCGGACCCGATGCCCCTCATCGAGCAGGGCCTGGAGCGGGCTCCGCTCGTGGCCGTGAGGCGGGCGGAGAACGCGGACGAGCCACAGCCCCACCCCTGCTTCTGCGTCACCACCGTGGGGACCTGGCGCAGCCTGCCGGGCGACTGGAGCGCCGGCCCCACCTGGACCGGGGCCCACGGCAAACCGACGAGCGACGTCGGGGGCAACCTGCTGCGCAGGCTCGAGCTGTCGGGAACGCCCTGGGTCGAGGTCCTGCGCTCGAACCGCCGCGACATCGACCCTCTCTACTTCGCCGTCTACGGCGAGGCGATCTATCACCACGGGGCCGGCTTCCGCCTCGGCGAGCTCAGCCCGGCGCATCGCCGCCATGCTCCCTCGCCGCTGCCCGTGCCGCGCCTGGCGCCGCTGCGCCCGCTGCGGAACCTGCTCAACCGGCGGCGCTGGCGCCGCTGGGAAAAGAGCACCCAGGAGCGCCAGCTGCGTCAGTCCGAGGAGTTCTTCGCAAGGATCGCCCGCGGCGACGAGGAGTGGCTGGCGGAGCTGCTCTAGGAGCCCGCGGAGGCCGCGTGCCGGGGCGCCCTGGGCGCCCTGGGCGCCCGCACGATCACGTAGGTGAGCGGGGCCGAGGCGCTGGCCGGGTGGTGGGCGTGGCGGTGCACGACCACTCTGACGGTGGCCTGGCCGGCGCCGAGGAAGGTGTGGGAGATCGAGTAGTTGCCTTCGGCGTCGACCACGCCCGCTCCGATCCGCCGCCATGCTTCGCGAGGAGCGCTCCCCGTGCGCTGGAGGACGACGACCGCCCCCGCGTCGTCGGGGCCGACCGTGCCCGTGAAGGTCACGCTGGCCTGCGCGAGCAGGGCCGCGTCGGCTCCCCGGCGGACATGGAGGGCGAGCAGCTGGGTCCCTTCGGCCGGGCCGCTGAGGGTTACCGCCGGCAGCACCGCGATGGGCAGCCTCGCGCTGGTCGCCCCGTCCGAGCCGACGTAGAAGACGCTGCTGGCCGTCATCGCCTGGTCGCCGAAGCGGTAGGAGCCGTCGGCTTCGGTGGTGGTGGTCGCAGCGACCGCGAAGCCGTGCGTTCCCGCGGTGCGCTGGTAGAGGGTCACCGTCTGTTCGGCGGCCGAGGCCGCGTCTGGGCAGCTGAGGCTCCCCGTCAGGCTTGCCGCTTCGCCGGCGGCGATCGTGCTCGATGCGGCCTGCAGGGTGACGGTGCAGCCTTGCGACGTCACGGCCGCCCGGCGTGCGAGGGCGGAAGCCGGGAAGAGAGCGGCGGCGAGCGCCAGGGCCGGGAGCATCGATACCGGCCGCATGCGTCCCGGGCCGAAAAGGGAAAGCCTTGTCATCACGCCTCCGAGGCGAGGGGGAAGGTCGGTCATGTTCTAGATCGGCAGGGACACCCGGCGGCTTGAGCCGGCCCGCACCTAGCCTGGCCGCCGGTCGAGGAGGGTCTCATAGACGGCCTGCAGCCTGCCGGCCAGCACCTCGGGACGGTAGTCGGCGACCGCCGCGCGGGCACGCGCTCCGAGTCGCTCTCGCTCGCCGCGATCGTCGCGCAGGGCGCGCATCGCGGCGGCCAGCGCTCCGGCATCCCGGCTTGGGAAGAGCCGCCCGGTCTCCCCGTCCTCGATGATCGAGGCGGGACCGCCCTCGTCGGCGGCGAGGACCGGCAGCCCCGCGGCCATCCCCTCCAGCACCACCTGGCCGAAGGGCTCCGGGATGACCGACGCGTGGACGAGCACGTCGAAGGAGGCCAGCTCGCTCCAGATGTCCTCCCGGAAGCCGCGGAACTCGACCCGGTCGGCCAGGCCGAGGCTCGCGGCGAGCGCGTGCAGCTCCTGCTCGTAGCCCTCCTCGCCGAACATCGGGGTACCGACCAGCACGGCCCGCTCCCGCCCATCGGGGAACGCGGAGGCGAAGGCGCGCAGGAACAGGTCCTGCCCCTTCCACGGGGCGATCCTTCCGAGCATTCCGAAGACGGTGTCCCCGGAGCGCGGGGAGGACTCGTGGGCGGGACCCTCGACCGAGTCCGGGATCACCCAGCGCCGGGGCCCCCGCGTCGACACGCCCAAGGTCTCCAGGGTCGCCTCCGAGTTGGCCACGACGCCCTGCGGCAGCCGCCTGACGAGGGCCCGCACGAGCCGCACGGCCGAGCGCGGGAGGTAGTCGTCGGCGATCCGGTCGCGAACGTGCCAGACGACGGGCACCCGGGCGGCCGTGGCGGCGATGCTGCCGTAGACGCCGGACTTAAGTGAGTTGGTGTGCACCAGGTCGGGTCTAAGCCGCCGCAGCCTGACCGTGAGCCGGATGATGTGCCGAAGGGTCCCGATCAGCGCCGCGGGGGAGGCCCCGAGGGGGCTGGCCGAGTCCCGTCGCAGGTCGCGCGTGGAGGGTGAGATCGCAAGGACCTCCACGGAGATGCCCGCCTGCGCGAGACGCTCCGCGAGCGGCCCCTCCTCGCCCAGGATCACGTGCGCGTTGACGTCCTTCAGATGCGGCAGCAGGCGCAGCAGCGCGATCTCTCCACCGGAGAGGCGCGCCACGTGGTCGAGGTAGACCACTCGCGGTCTTCCATCCGGCTCGCGGGCGTGCAGGCGCCGGTAGAGGCGCCTGTGGCTCTCCGCCGTCTGCGCCCAGGAGTGGCTCTCGGCGTGACGGCGGGCGTCCTCGCGTGTGGGCAGGCGGCCCGCGGCGGCCTCTCGCATCCGGGCCGCGAGAGCCTCCGCGTCCCCGTGGGGTACCACGAGGCTCGGGTCCATCGCCCCCGCGGCCTCCGGCAGGCCGCCGACGTCGGTCACGATGCTGGGCGTCCCGCAGGCGGCCGCCTCGAGCACGACCAGTCCGTAACCCTCGAAGGAGAGGCTGGGCACGACGGCCGCGTCGGCGGCCCGGTATGCATCCAGGAGCTCTGCGTCGGAGATGGGGCCGAGCACGCGCACGCTGTTGCCCAGCGCCGGGGAGCCGGCCATGGATGTCAGCTCATCCCGCATAGGTCCGTCGCCCACGACCAGCAGCAGCGACCCCGAGGGAAGCCCGGGCAGGGCGCGCACCCAGGCGTCGAGGAGGACGTCGAGGCCCATGCGGGGGACCAGGCGCCGCACGCAGACGGCCACGAACGCCTCCTCCCCGGCTCCCACCCCGGACCTTGCCGCGGCCCTGTTCCCCGGGGAGAAGGCCTCCAGGTCCACCCCCGGGGGGATCAGGCAGACCTCCCAGGGGAGCACCCGGTAGCGCTCGACCAGGATCCGGCGGAAGGCCGAGGAGAGGACGACGTGGGCGTCCACCGAGCGCAGCACCCGCCGCTCGAGCGTCCGCCTCGCCAGCGTCCGCAGACGTGAGCGGTCCCCGGCCGCCATGCTCTCGTCCGTCCATGGCCCCTGGAAGTGGAAGACCCGCGCGGTGCCCCGCCGCCGAGAGAGCAGCAGGGGAAGAGCGGCATAGAGGGCGAAGTGGGAGTCGACGATCTGCGCCCCGCGGATGGCGGTCCGGGCGGCGCGCCAGAAGGCCAGCAGGCGCGCCGGCAGGGGACGGTCCTGCCGGGAGACCGCCGTGATCGTCGCGGGGGCCCCCGGGGCCGGTCCCACGACCACCCCGCGGGCCTCCGGAAGCTGCTCGAAGAGCGACCGGTAGTAGCGATCGAGGCCCCCGACGGTCCCTGGGAACCAGCCCATCCCCAGCATCAGGACGCGCGGTCCGGGCCCGTCCTCCCGCTGACCGGGGGGCGTCTTGGCCGCAGAGGCCCGTCTCGGTTTGCTGGCGCGCATGGAGGACTTCGCTGCGGCGGAGGTGGGGCCGCAGGTTACCAGCAGCCAGTGCGGCGGGCGCGCGACGTCCGGCCC